>NZ_FNIR01000020.1:22596-65733 GCF_900103975.1 Klenkia soli | reverse complement strand
TCACCAGCGACGTCCGGGTCGGCTGGCGGTGGGGTCGTGAGCTGCGGTCGGCCATGCCGGCCGGGCCCTCGGCGCGGTAGCGGTGAGCCCATTTTCGGGCCGTGGACGGATCGACCATGAACATCTCCGCGGCCGCCGCCACCGGCCACTGCTCGACCACGATCAACCGAGCCAGCCGCAACCGGGCACGTGGGGTCAAGGCAGCGTTAGCGTGGGACACGAGGGCCTCCGGTCTGTGAAGCGGTTCCTAGACAGCTCCACTTCACACCCGGGGGCCCTCCCCATCTCAACGACAGTCCCCGATCACCTCAGCTCGGGACAACGTCCCTGGACATCACAGCTAGCTGAACAGGCCGCGGATGTCCTCGGCGGTGAGCGGGGCCGACAGCACGCCGTCCTCGTCGACGACCTGGTCGAAGATGGCCTGCTTGCGGGCCTTGAGGGCCATCACCTTCTCCTCGATGGTGTCCTTGGCGACCAGCCGGTAGACCATCACGTGCCGGGTCTGCCCGATGCGGTGCGCCCGGTCGACGGCCTGGGCCTCGGCGGCGGGGTTCCACCACGGGTCGAGCACGTAGACGTAGTCGGCGGCGGTGAGGTTGAGCCCGAAGCCGCCGGCCTTGAGGCTGATCAGGAACACCGGGACGTCGCCCTCGGTGAAGCTGGCGATCACCGCGGGCCGCTGCCGGGTGGAGCCGTCGAGGTAGGCGTAGCCGATGCCCTCGGCGTCGAGCTGGGCGCGGATGCGGGCGAGGTAGCCGGTGAACTGGCTGAACACCAGCACGCGGTGGCCCTCGGCGGTGACCTCGCGCAGGTGCTCGAGGAAGGCCTCGGTCTTGTCCGAGCGGACGGTGTCGTGCTCGGGGTCGGCCAGGGCGGGGTCGAGGGCCAGCTGCCGGAGCAGGGTCAGCGAGCGCAGGATCTCGAAGCGGTGGGCGTCCATGTCCTCGACCAGCCGCAGCACCTTGCGTCGCTCGCGCTGCAGCGCGGTGCGGTAGAGGGTCTCGTGCCGGCCGGTCAGCCGGACCTCGAGCACCTGCTCCTGCTTCGCCGGGAGGTCGGCGGCGACCAGCTCCTTGGTGCGCCGCAGCATGAGCGGCCGCAACCGACGGCGCAGGGTGCCCAGCCGGCCGGGGTCGGTGCCGCGCTCGATCGGCCGCCGCCACTGCTCGTTGAAGCCCTCGGGGTCGGGGAACAGGCCCGGCGCGCAGATCGACAGCAGGGACCACAGGTCCATCAGGCTGTTCTCCATCGGCGTGCCGGTGATGGCCAGCTTGAACGGGGCGTCGACGGTGCGGGCGGCGCGGTAGGCCTTGGCCTGCCGGTTCTTCACGAACTGGGCCTCGTCGAGCAGCATGCCGCGCCAGCGGACCCCGGCGTACTCGTCCTCGTCCAGGCGCAGCAGCGTGTAGGAGGTGACCACCAGGTCGGCCCCGGCGATGCGGGTGGCCAGCGGCACCCCGGCCTTGGCCGACGTCTCCTCGACGGCGGTGCAGACCAGGCCGGGGGCGAACCGGGCCGCCTCGGCCAGCCAGTTGCCGATCACGCTGGTGGGGGCCACGACGAGCACGGGCTCGGTGAGCTGGCCGGCGTCCTTGGCCCGCTGCAGCATCGCCAGCGCCTGCAGGGTCTTGCCCAGCCCCATGTCGTCGGCGAGCACGCCGCCGAGGTCGTGGTCCCAGAGGAAGCTCAGCCAGCGGAAGCCCTCGAGCTGGTAGGGCCGCAGCTGCGCGGTGATGCCGGGCGGCACCTCGGGCACCGGCAGCTCGTCGAGCTCGAGCAGCGCCGCGGTGCTGCGCTCCCAGCGGGCGCTCTGCTCGGCGACCACGCCCAGCTGCCGGAGGTCGCCCCACAGCCCGGCCTGCCACCGGTTGATGCGGGTGGGCGGCTTGCGGCGGTCCTCGAGCGCGCCCGCCTCGGCGATCAGCTGGGCGAGGACGGCGAACTCGGGCCCGTCGAGCGGGAAGTAGGTGCCCCCGGGCAGGAACAGGTGGGTCTGCTTGGTGGCCAGGGCGCGGAACAGGTGGGCGAAGGGGACGTCCTGGCCGTCGACGGTGACGGTGATGCCCAGGTCGAACCAGTCGGCGTCGTCGACCGCGGGGTCGGTGACCGAGACGCTCACCACGGGCGCCGAGGTGGCCGCCCGGTAGTCGGGGGCGTCGCCGAGCTCGGTGACCCGCACGCCCTGGGCGCGCAGGGAGGGCAGCACGCCCTCGCAGAAGACGGCGGCGTCGAGCTCGCGCAGCTCGACGGTGGGTGCGAGCCCGCGCTGGACCGTGGCCTGGCGCAGCTGCGGGAACCGGCCGTCGGGCAGCACCAACCCGGTGAGCAGGACCCGTTCGGTGCGGTCGTCGCGGCCGGGGTCGGCGGCGGCACCGTGCAGGGGCACCCGCCGCCCCCCGGGGACGCCGTCGCCCTCGGGCGGGCCGGAGGGGTAGACGATCGACCAGTCGAGCGTGAGGCGGGCGCCCTCGGCGTGGCTGACGGTCAGCGCCAGCACGGGCGGCTCGACCGAGGGCAGCTCGACCGAGCCGTCGGGCGAGACCAGCTCGACCATGCGCTGCAGCGCCGGGACCAGCTCGGTGCGCACCCGCTCGACGTCGGCCGCGGGCACCTCGAGGCGGGGGAAGCGGGCGATCATGCGGGAGAGCTCGGCAGGGACCCGGGCGGCGAAGGGCACCAGCCGCAGCGCGTCGCCGTCGACGACGAAGGCGCCGTGCACCGGGGTGCCGACGAGGGTCAGCCCGGCCACGGGCGTCAGCCCCGCCGCGCGGTCGACCACCGCCTCGAGCAGCAGGTCGCCCCGCTGGTTCGCGGTCGCCTGCATGCGCAGCGCGGCCTTCTGCTCGAGCACGACCCGGTCGGCCGGCGTCTTGGCGGTGACGAACGTGACCCCGGCGCGCTGGGCCTCGCCCAGCAGCCGCCACAGCTGGGGCCCGACGTCGTCGAGGAACACGGCGTCGGTGGTGCCGTAGTACCCGTAGCCGGAGGACCCGGCGGTCTGCGCGGCGCGGTACAGCTCGACCAGGACGTCGCGGTGCTCGGGCACCCGCCGCACCGGACCGTGCTCGAAGGGGAGGTCGCGCCAGGAGACGCCGGTGCGCACCCAGCGACCGGCGCGGCCGGGCACCACGGGCCGCAGCCGGACCTGCACCGGCACCCGTTGCCCCGCCCGGCCAGTCGGCGCGTTGAGCTCGAACTGCAGGCCGACCGGCACGAGGTCGGTGGTGGCCGAGCTCGGCGTCAGGTCGGCCAGCGCGGTCTCCCAGGCCGGCCGGGCCGGCTTCGGGGCCACCCGGGGCGCGGCCGGCGGCCAGGCCTCGACCACCGCGCCCACCTGGTCCAGCGCGGTGCCCTGGCCGTCGGGACCGAGGGTGAGCAGCACGGCGGCGGCGTGCTTGCAGTCGGTGGTGACCGGGCAGCTGCACCGGCCCACCCACTCCTGCACGTCGGCGAAGGCGGTGACCGAGTACAGCTCGCCCGCGGTGCCGACGACGGTGCCCGACACCTGGTCGGTGCCCTGCACGGTGACCGAGCGGACCCGCCGCTCGCGGACGCAGGCCCGCCCGCGGAAGACCACAGCGTCGCCGAAGCAGGACGCGAGGAAGTCCTCGTCGAGCGGGAGGGCCAGTGCTGCGGTCACGACGACGACGGTAGCCACGCCCACCGACACCCCGGGCGCGTCGGCGCGATCTGTGGAGGACACCCGGATCTGTGGACAGCGGGGCGGCTCCTGTCGCCACCAGGGGGTAGCGCGCGCGAGGATCACCCCATGAGCAACGAGCGCGCCGGCACCCCGGCCCAGCCGTCGGACCTGGTCGACGTCCCGCACCTGGTCACGGCCTACTACGCCACGCAGCCCGACCCGGAGGACCCCGACCAGCAGGTCGTCTTCGGCACCAGCGGGCACCGCGGGTCCAGCCTGGACGGCGCGTTCAACGAGGCGCACATCCTGGCCACCACCCAGGCGATCGTGGAGTACCGGCGCGGCCAGGGCTTCGACGGACCGCTGTTCGTCGGCCGCGACACCCACGGGCTGAGCGAGCCGGCCTGGGTCAGCGCGCTCGAGGTGCTGGCGGCCAACGACGTCACCGTGCTGGTCGACGACGCCGACCGCTACACCCCGACCCCCGCGGTCAGCCACGCGATCCTGCGGGCCAACCGGGGCAAGAGCTCAGGGCTGGCCGACGGCATCGTCGTCACGCCCAGCCACAACCCGCCGCGCGACGGCGGCTTCAAGTACAACCCCCCGCACGGCGGCCCCGCCGACTCCGACGCCACCGGCTGGATCGCGAACCGCGCCAACGAGCTGCTCCGCGCCGGGTTGGACGGCGTCCGGCGGGTGCCGTTCGCGAAGGCCCGCGCGGCCGCGCAGGGCCACGACTTCACCGGTGACTACGTCGCCGACCTGCCCGAGGTGCTGGACATCGACGCGATCCGGGCGGCCGGGGTGCGGATCGGGGCCGACCCGCTCGGCGGGGCCAGCGTCGACTACTGGGGCCGGATCGCCGAGGCGCACGGGCTCGACCTCACCGTGGTGAACCCGCTGGTCGACCCCACGTGGCGGTTCATGACCCTGGACTGGGACGGCAAGATCCGCATGGACTGCTCGTCGCCGAGCGCGATGGCCTCGCTGATCGAGCAGAAGGACCGCTTCCAGATCGCCACCGGCAACGACGCCGACGCCGACCGGCACGGCATCGTCACCCCCGACGGCGGGCTGATTAACCCCAACCACTACCTCGCGGTGGCCATCTCCTACCTGTTCGCCCACCGGCCGGGGTGGGCGCCGTCCACCGCGGTGGGCAAGACGCTTGTCTCGTCGTCCCTCATCGACCGGGTGGTCGCCGACCTCGGCCGCGAGCTGCGCGAGGTGCCGGTCGGCTTCAAGTGGTTCGTGCCCGGCCTCATCGACGGGTCGGTCGGGTTCGGCGGCGAGGAGTCCGCCGGCGCCTCGTTCCTGCGCCGGGACGGCGGGGTCTGGACGACGGACAAGGACGGCATCCTGCTGGCCCTGCTCGCCTCGGAGATCCAGGCGGTCACCGGGTCCTCGCCGAGCGAGCTGCACCGCGAGCTGACCGGGAAGTTCGGCGAGTCGGCCTACGCCCGGGTCGACGCGGCGGCCAGCCGCGAGGAGAAGGCCAAGCTGGGCAAGCTGTCGCCGTCCGACGTGTCCGCGACCGAGCTGGCCGGCGAGCCGATCACCGCCAAGCTCACCGAGGCGCCGGGCAACGGGGCGAAGATCGGCGGGCTCAAGGTGACCACCGAGAACGCCTGGTTCGCCGCTCGCCCCTCCGGCACCGAGGACGTCTACAAGATCTACGCCGAGTCCTTCCGGGGCCCCGACCACCTGGCCCAGGTCCAGCAGGAGGCCCGCGCCGTGGTCTCCGCCGCCCTCGGCTCCTGACTCCCTGCACCGAAGTCCGGCCCCCTCCACCAGATCTGGTGGAGGGGGCCGGAGCTTCGTGCACCCCCCTGATCAACGCTGGGGGGATGGGGCTCAGGACACGTCGTCGTCGACCCAGTCGAGGGTCTTGGTGACGGCCTTCTGCCAGTTGCGGTAGTTGCGCTCGCGCTCGTCGGAGTCCATCTGCGGCTCCCAGCGCTTGTCCTCGGCCCACTTGGCGGTGAGCTCGTCGAGGTCGGACCAGAAGCCCACCGCGAGACCGGCCGCGTAGGCCGCACCCAGGGCGGTGGTCTCGACGATCTCGGGCCGGATGACGGGGACGTCGAGCACGTCGGCCTGGAACTGCATGAGCAGCTCGTTGCCGACCATGCCGCCGTCCACGCGCAGCTCGGTGAGGTCCACCCCGGAGTCGGCGTTCATGGCGTCGAGCACCTCGCGGGTCTGGAAGGCGGTGGCCTCCAGGACGGCGCGGGCGATGTGGCCCTTGTTGACGAACCGGGTGAGCCCGACCAGGGCGCCGCGGGCGTCGGAGCGCCAGTGCGGGGCGAACAGGCCGGAGAACGCCGGGACGATGTAGGCCCCGCCGTTGTCCTCGACACCGGCGGCCAGGGTCTCGATCTCGGGGGCGTCCTTGATCATGCCCAGGTTGTCGCGCAGCCACTGCACGAGCGAGCCGGTGACGGCGATCGAGCCCTCGAGGGCGTACACCGGCTTGGCGTCGCCGAGCTTGTAGCACAGCGTCGTGAGCAGGCCGTTCTCCGAGGGGACGGCCTCCTCGCCGGTGTTGAGCAGCATGAAGTTGCCCGTGCCGTAGGTGTTCTTGGCCATGCCCTTCTCGAAGCAGACCTGGCCGAACGTGGCCGCCTGCTGGTCGCCCAGCGAACCCGAGATGGGCACCCCGGCCAGGAACCCGGCCGCCCGGCCCTCGCCGTAGACCTCGGAGTTCGACCGGATCTCCGGGAGCATGGAGAGCGGGATCTGCATCTCCTCGGCGATGTCGGGCAGCCACTCCAGCGTGCGGTAGTCCATGAGCATGGTGCGGCTGGCGTTGGAGACGTCGGTGAGGTGCTTGCCGCCGTCCGTGCCGCCGGTCATGTTCCAGATCAGCCAGGAGTCGATGGTGCCCATGAGCAGGTCACCGGACTCCGCCTTCTCGCGGGCGCCGTCGACGTTGTCCAGGATCCAGCGGACCTTGGGGCCGGCGAAGTAGGTCGCCAGCGGCAGCCCGACCCGGTCCTTGTACCGCTCGGCGCCCCCGCCCAGGGCCGCGAGCTCGTCGCAGATCTTCCCGGTGCGGGTGTCCTGCCAGACGATCGCGTTGTAGACCGGCTGGCCGGTGGTCTTGTCCCAGACCACGGTGGTCTCGCGCTGGTTGGTGATGCCGACGGCGACGACGTCCGACGTCGAGGCGTTGCCCCGGGCCAGCGCCTGGCCGACGACCTCGCGGGTGTTGGCCCAGATCTCGGTGGCGTCGTGCTCGACCCACCCGGCCCGCGGGAAGATCTGCTCGTGCTCCTTCTGCCCGGTCGCGACGATCTTGCCGTCGTGGTCGAAGAGGATGCAGCGCGTGCTGGTGGTGCCCTGGTCGATCGCGGCGACGTACTTCCCTGCCATGGGGTGTCTCCTCAGCTCTGAGTGGGTGGTGGGGGGTCAGACGGCGACGTGCGCGAACAGGCCGGCCAGCACTGCGCCGATGATCGGGCCGACGATCGGCACCCAGGCGTAGCCCCAGTTGCTGGCGCCCTTGTTCTTGATGGGCAGCAGGGCGTGCGCGATGCGGGGGCCGAGGTCGCGGGCCGGGTTGATGGCGTACCCGGTGGGGCCACCGAGCGAGGCGCCGATGCCGACGACGAGCAGGGCGACGGCCAGCGGGCCGATCATGGTGGGGGTGTCGCCGAACCGGATCACGATGTAGACCAGCACGAACGTGCCGATGGCCTCGGTGATGACGTTGTCGACGTAGCTCTTGATGGCCGGGCCGGTGGAGAAGGTGCCCAGGATGGTGCCGGGGTCGGTCTCGGCCTCGTAGTGCTTGCGGAAGGCCAGCCAGGCCAGCACGGCGCCGATGAAGGCGCCGACCAGCTCACCGGCGAAGTAGGTGAACGTCGAGGCCACCGTGATGGGTACCCCGGTGGCGTAGGTGTCCCCCGGGCCCACGAGCAGGCCGATGGTGACGGCCGGGTTGAGGTGGGCGCCGGACTTCGCCGCGGCGTAGACACCGGCGAAGACCGCGAGGCCCCAGCCGAAGATGATCACGATGTAGCCGCCGCCGAGTGCGCCGGACTTGGCGAGCAGCACGTTCGCGACGACGCCGACGCCCAGCAGGATGAGGATCGCCGTGCCGGTGACCTCGCTGCCGAAGACCGTCAGCAGACTGGTGGTCTGGTCCAAGGGGTTGCTCCTGTTCGTGAACCCGCGGCGGTGCGGGCCGGTTCGGTGCCAAGGGTCCCGCCTGTGTCCCCGATCACCCTGGCGCCTGGACGCTAGGTGTCGCCCGTCACCGGGCGGAAGCGGGTGTGTACGACATCGTCGGACGGGACCAATCGGTGCCGGATGGCCTACCGTCCGCGGTGTGCCGGGCAGCGTGCAGTCCCTCGAGCGCGCGGCGGCGATCCTGCAGGTGGTCGCCGGCAGCGGCGGCACGCTGGGCGTCACCGACATCGCCGCCGCCGTGGGCCTGCCCAAGACCACCGCGCACAGCCTGCTGCGCACCCTGCTCGGCGTCCGCTTCGTCGAGCAGGACCACCAGGGCCGCTACGCCCTCGGCCAGGGCCTGCTGCGGTTGGGCGCGGGCCACCTGGACGTCAACGAGCTGCGGTCGCGTGCCTCGAACTGGGCCGACGCGCTGGCCTCCCGCAGCGGTCAGGCGGTCCGGTTGGCCACCCTGGACGGCGACCGGGTGGTCGTCGTCCACCACGTGTTCCGGCCCGACGACTCGGTGCAGGTGCTCGACGTGGGCACCGTGCTGCCGGCCGACCGGACGGCGCTGGGCCGCGTGCTGGTCGCCTTCGCCCCGCACCGGTCGGTGCGCGGGGTGGTCGACGGCGGCCGGGCCGAGGTGACCGCCGTCCGCACCCAGGGCTGGGCGGTCGAGGACGGCCACCTGCCCGGCACCGTCGGGTTGGCCGCCCCGGTGCGCGGCTCGACCGGTCTGGTGGTCGCCGCCCTGGGCATCACCGGCCCGCCGGAGGCCGTGCTGGACGGCGCGCGCCGACCCCGCGGCCGGCTGGTCGCGATGGTGGTGGAGTCCGCGCAGTCGGTGTCGCGGGAGCTGGGCTGGCATGGCTGACCGCTACGTGCTCGCCGTCGACCAGGGGACGACGTCGACCCGCTCGATCGTCTTCGACCGCAGCGGCCGCATGGTGTCGGTGCGCCAGCGCGAGCACCGGCAGTGGTTCCCGCGGCCGGGCTGGGTCGAGCACGACCCGATGGAGATCTGGGCCAACACCCAGCGGACGGCGGCCCAGGCGCTGCGCGACGCGGCGTCCAGCGCCGGCGAGGTGGTCGCCGTGGGCATCGCCAACCAGCGCGAGACGACCGTCGTGTGGGAGCGCGCCACGGGCCGACCGATCACCCGGGCGATCGTCTGGCAGGACACCCGGACGGCGGACCTGGTGACCCGGCTGGCCGCACGGCCCGACGCCGGCGTGGTCCGCGAGCGCAGCGGCATGGACATCGCCGGCTACTTCGCCGGCCCCCGGCTGCGCTGGGTGCTGGACTCCGTGCCCCGGGCCCGCGAGCGCGCCGACCGCGGCGAGCTGCTGTTCGGCACGATGGAGACCTGGCTGATCTGGAACCTCACCGGGGGCACCGACGGCGGCGTGCACGTCACCGACGTGACCAACGCCAGCCGCACCTCGCTGATGGACGTGCGCACCTGCCGCTGGGACCCCGAGCTGCTGGCCTTCTTCGGCATCCCGGAGACGATGCTCCCCGAGATCCGCCCGTCGGTCGGCGTCCTGGGGACGGCGTCCGCGCTGGGGCAGCCCATCCCCATCACCGGCGCCCTGGGCGACCAGCAGGCCGCGCTGTTCGGCCAGACCTGCTTCGCCCCCGGCGAGGCCAAGTGCACCTACGGCACCGGCAGTTTCCTGCTGCAGAACACCGGCACCGAGCTGGTGCACACCCGGTCCGGGTCGATCTCGACCGTCGCCTACCAGCTGACCGGCGAGCCGGTGCACTACGCGCTGGAGGGGTCGGTCGCCGTCGCCGGGGCCCTGGTGCAGTGGCTGCGCGACGCCCTGGGCCTCATCGCCACGGCCCCGGAGGTCGAGACGCTGGCGCGCACGGTGGAGGACAACGGCGGGTGCTACGTCGTCCCCGCGTTCTCCGGGCTGCTCGCACCGCACTGGCGGGGTGAGGCCCGCGGCATGATCGCGGGGCTGACCGGATACGTGACCAAGGGCCACCTCGCCCGGGCCGTGCTGGAGGCGACCGGGTGGCAGACCCGGGACGTCGTGGTCGCGATGGCCGCGGACTCCGGGTTGCAGCTGCCGGCCCTGCGGGTGGACGGCGGGATGACCACCAACAACCTGCTCATGCAGTTCGTGGCCGACGCGCTGGACACCCCCGTCGTCCGGCCGATGGTCGGCGAGACCGTCTCGCTCGGTGCCGCCTACGCCGCCGGGCTCGCGGTGGGCCTCTGGGCCGACGTCGAGGCGCTGCGCCGCAACTGGCACCGCTCGGCCCAGTGGAGCCCGGTGCCGGCGCGGGCCGCCCAGCTCTCGGCCGAGTACCCGACCTGGGAGAAGGCCGTGCGGCTGTCGATCGCCTGGGGTGATGGCTGACACCACCGTCCGACATCGTCGTACGGATCGGATCGCAGGGGTCCGGGCGCGCACCTACCGTGGACGACGAGCGTCCGGGACGCACCGAAGCTCCCGGGCCGCACCGAACCGAGGAGTGCGCCATGTCCGCCGTCCCCCCGATGGGTCCCGAGGCGCGGGCGCAGGCCTGGGCCGCGCTGGCCGCCGAGCAGTTCGAGGTCCTGGTCGTCGGCGGCGGTGTCACCGGCGCCGGCGTCGCGCTGGACGCCGCCACCCGTGGCCTGAAGACCGCGCTGGTCGAGGCCCGCGACTTCGCCTCCGGCACGTCGTCCCGCTCGTCGAAGCTGTTCCACGGCGGTCTGCGCTACCTGGAGCAGTTCGACTTCGGCCTGGTCCGCGAGGCGCTGCACGAGCGCGACCTCGCGGTCAACCGGATCAGCCCGCACCTGGTGAAGCCGCTGCCGTTCCTCTACCCGCTGACCCACCGCGTGTGGGAGCGGCCCTACGTCACCGCCGGCCTCGCGCTCTACGACGGCCTGGCCCGCTTCGGCGCGCTGTCCGAGCCCATGCCGTCGCAGAAGCACCTCTCGCGCACCGGCGCCCGCAAGCTGTTCCCGGCGCTCAAGCCCGACGCGCTGGTCGGCGCCGTCCGCTACTTCGACGCCCAGGCCGACGACGCCCGGCACACCCTCACCGTCGCCCTCACCGCGGCCAAGTACGGCGCCACCGTGCTGAACTCCGCCGAGGTCGTCTCCTTCACCCGGGTGGGCGGTCGCGTCGTCGGCGCCCGCGTGCGCGACGTCGAGACCGGGCAGGAGATCGACGTCAAGAGCGAGGTCGTGGTCAACGCGACCGGCGTGTGGACCGACGACCTGCAGACCCTCGTGGGCGGCCGCGGCCGGTTCCACGTGCGGGCCTCCAAGGGCGTGCACATCGTCGTCCCGCGCGACCGGATCAACGGCGAGACCGGCCTGATCCTCAAGACCGAGAAGTCGGTGCTGTTCGTCATCCCGTGGGGCTCGCACTGGATCGTCGGCACCACCGACACCGACTGGGACCTGGACAAGGCGCACCCGGCGGCGTCGAAGGCCGACATCGACTACATCCTCGAGCACGTCAACAAGGTGCTGACCACCCCGCTGGTGCACGAGGACATCTCCGGCGTCTACGCCGGCCTGCGCCCGCTGCTGTCCGGTGAGTCCGAGGACACCAGCCAGCTCTCCCGCGAGCACGCCGTCGCCCGGCCCTCGCCCGGCGTCATCTCCGTCGCCGGCGGCAAGTACACGACCTACCGGCCCATGGCCGCCGACGCCGTCGACGCCGTGGCCGAGGACGTCACCCGCGCCGTGCCGGCCAGCGTCACCGAGGACATCCCGCTGGTCGGGGCCGAGGGCTACCACGCCATGGTCAACTCCCTCGACCGGCTGGCCGACACCTGGGGCATCGGCAAGTACCGCGCCGAGCACCTGCTCAACCGGTACGGCTCGCTGACCCCCGACGTCCTGGCCCTGGCCGCCGACGACCGGTCGCTGCTGAAGCCGGTGCCCGGCGCCGAGGAGTACCTCATGGTCGAGATGGTGTGGGGTGCCGCGCACGAGGGCGCGCTGCACCTGGACGACCTGCTGGCCCGTCGCACCCGCATCTCGATCGAGACCCCCCACCGGGGCACCGAGAGCGCGCAGGCCGTGGCCGAGGCCGTGGCCGGCGTCCTCGGGTGGGACGACGAGCGGGTGACCAACGAGGTTGCCTCCTACGCCGCCCGCGTCGAGGCCGAGCGCCGCTCGCAGACCGAGGCCGACGACCGCGCCGCCGACGCCGTCCGGGTGGCCGCCCCGGACACCCGAGCGGTGGCGGTGGGCCGAGCGCTGGTGTGAGGTCGGTCGGCATGGGGCACCCCTGCCCCATGCCGACCGTCGAGCGCACGTTCACCGTCTCCGCACCGATCGAGAAGGTCGGGCCCTACCTGGCCGACTTCGCCAACGCCGAAGCCTGGGACCCGGGCACGAAGACCTGCACGCCGATCGACGGCCAGCCGGTCCAGGTGGGGTCCCGCTGGAAGAACGTCAGCGAGTTCATGGGCCGGGAGACCGAGCTGGAGTACCGGCTCGAGCGCTGGGAGCCCGACCACCTCACGCTGATCGGTGAGAACAAGACCGTCACCTCCACCGACGACATCTCGCTGCGCGCCGTGGACGCCCGGACCACCGAGATCACCTACCACGTGGACTTCGACTTCCACGGGGTCGCCGCGGTCGCCGGTCCGCTGCTCAAGCCGGCGCTGGAGAAGCTCGGCAGCGACACCGAGGAGCAGATGACGAAGGTGCTCCCCACCATCTGACGCCGCGATGCAGGGCTGTATCCAATACAGTTCTGCATCGTGACCGTCACGCCCGCGAAGCGCCGCCGCGAGGTGACCGTTGAGCGGCTGCTGGACGCGGCGCTGGAGACCTTCGCCGACACCGGGTTCGCGGCGGCCAGCGTCGAGGACGTCTGCCGGCGCGGCGGGTTCACCCGCGGCGCCTTCTACTCCAGCTTCAGCACCAAGCACGAGCTGTTCGCGGCCCTGATGACCCGGGAGATGGCCCGGCACCTGGCCGACGCCGAGCGCCTGCTGGCCGACGTGGCCGGGGCACCCGACCCGCTCGCCGCCGCGGTCGACCGGGTCACCGGCCTGCTCGCCGCCAGCCGCACCTGGACCCTGGTGCTCACCGAGTACCAGTTGCTTGCCGCCCGCGACCCCGCCGCGGCTGCGCTGCTGGCCGAGCACGGGGCCGGCGTGGCCGAGCAGGTCGCCGCGGTCGTCGTCCGGGCCACCCGCACCGCCGGGGTCGACCTCGCCGTGCCTCCCGCCGAGGTCGCGCACGCCTTCCTCGCCCTGCACCACGGCCTCGCGCTCGGCGCGGCCAGCAACCCCGGCGCCCCCGCCGCCCTCGAGCGGTCCGCCCTGCTCGCCCTGCTCCGCGGGGTCACCGTCCCCGCCCCGACCTCGTAGGAGTCCTGCGTGTCCACCCTGCTGCAGCGCCTGGGCCGAGCATCGTTCCGGAACCGCTGGACCGTCGTCGGGATCTGGGTCCTCGTGCTGGCCGGCGTCGTGGCGGCGGTCCTGCTGCGGGGGTTGTCCTTCGACGACCGGTTCACCATCCCCGGCTCGGAGTCCCAGCAGGCGCTGGACCGGCTGGCCGAGGTCTCCCCGGCGGCCGCCGGGGCCAGCGCGCAGGTGGTGTTCGTCGCCCCCGACGGGCAGAGCGTCACCGACCCGGCCTTCGCCGCGGCGATCACGCAGTCGATCACCGCCATGGGGCAGGTGGCCGACGTCGGCGCCGTCCTCGACCCGTTCCAGACCCGGGCGGTCAGCCCCGACGGCCGTGCCGCGCTGGCCAACGTGCAGTACGACGTGGACAACACCCGCCTGGCCGACGACGCGCTCCAGCAGATGCAGGACGCCGCGGCGCCGGCCGCCGACGCCGGGTTGACCGTGGACGTCGGCGGCAACGCCTTCCAGCTCACCTCGGTGACGGTCGGCCCGCTGGAGTTCATCGGGGTCGCGGTCGCCGTGCTCGTGCTCGCCGTCGCGCTGGGCTCGCTGCTGGCCGCGGGGATGAACCTGCTCACCGCCCTGGTCGGGGTGGCCGTCGGGCTCGCCGGGTTCCTCGCGGTCGGCAGCTTCACCACGCTGTCGTCGTCGGCCCCCACCCTGGCGCTGATGATCGGCCTGGCCGTCGGCATCGACTACACGTTGTTCATCCTGACCCGCCACCGGACCCAGCTCGCCGCCGGCGGCGACCCCGAGGAGTCCGCCGGCCGGGCGGTCGGGACGGCGGGGTCGGCCGTGGTGTTCGCGGGGCTGACCGTCGTGGTCGCCCTCGCCGGGCTGTCGGTGGTGGGGGTCCCGTTCCTGACCGTGATGGGTCTGGGTGCCGCCGGCACCGTGGTGGTCGCGGTCGCCGTCGCGCTGACCCTGGTGCCGGCGCTGATGGGCCTCGCCGGGGAGCGGCTGACACCGAGGCCGGGCAGCCGGGCCGCCCGGCTGGAGGCGGCCAGTGCCGGTGGGGGCCGGTCGCTCGGGGTGCGGTGGGCCGCGCTGGTGACGGCCAAGCCCTGGCTCACCGTGCTGGTCGTGCTCGCCGGTCTGCTGGTGGTGGCGCTGCCGGCCGCGAAGCTCGAGCTGGCGCTCCCCGACAACGGCACGGCCGCCGAGGGCAGCGCCCAGCGCGAGACCTACGACGCCGTCGACGAGTTCTTCGGCCCGGGCCTGAACGGGCCGCTGGTGGTGCTCCTGGACGGCGTCGACCCGGCGACGGGCCAGGACGCCGCGAACACCGTCGCCGCGGCCATCGGCGGCACCCCGGGCCTGCTGCCCGGCAGCACGACCGGCGGTCTGGACGACGTCCTGTACGCCGCGCCGCAGCAGGTCGGCGACACCACCTGGATCATCCAGGTCATCCCCGGGAGCGGGCCGCAGGACGAGGCCACCCGCACCCTGGTCGGCGACATCCGCGACCTCGCACCCCAGCTGGAGCAGCAGACCGGCGGCACCCTCGCGGTCACCGGCCTGACCGCGGTGGCCATCGACGTGTCCAGCACGTTGGGTGCGGCGCTGCTGCCGTTCGGCCTGGTCGTGGTGGGCCTGTCGGTGGTCCTCCTGCTGCTGGTGTTCCGGTCGGTCCTGGTGCCGGTGAAGGCCGCGCTGGGGTTCGTGCTCTCGGTCGTCGCGGCCTTCGGGGCCGTCGTCGCGGTGTTCCAGTGGGGCTGGCTGATCGACCTCGTCGGCGTCTCGAGCACCGGTCCGGTGGTCAGCCTGATGCCGATCATCCTCATCGCGGTGCTGTTCGGGCTGGCGATGGACTACGAGGTCTTCCTGGTCTCCCGGATGCGCGAGGCGTACGTCCACGGTGCCTCGCCGCGCGAGGCGGTGGTGGAGGGGATGCGGCACGCGGCCCGGGTGGTCACGGCCGCTGCGCTGATCATGTTCTCGGTGTTCGCCAGCTTCCTCACCATCGACGAGCCGGTGGTGAAGTCCATCGCGCTGGGGCTGGCGGTCGGGGTGCTGGCCGACGCGTTCCTGGTCCGGATGACGCTGGTGCCGGCCGTGCTGGTGCTGCTGGGCCGGTCGGCCTGGTGGCTGCCGCGCTGGGCGGAGAAGGTGCTGCCCGACCTGGACGTCGAGGGCGCGAAGCTGGACGCCGGCGCCGTGCCTCCGCCGCGGGGTGCGCACGAGGCCCCGGAGGGGCAGCCGGGCACGCTGACCGCCGTGGTGCACCCCGGCGACCGGCCTGGGGCGCACGAGGCGCAGGGCTCCCGGCCGTGACCGCCTGTCGGGGATCGGCCGGGTCATCGGCGAGACTGGGCGGGTGAGCGGACCAGGGGACGGCGGGCAGGGCTGGGCGGCGAGCGGGTCCGAGGGGTACGGCGGTCCGCCGCCCTCGCAACCCGCACCGCCCCGGCCCTACCCGGCGGCGGCCCCGCTGCCCGGTCCGTGGGGCCCCGCGCCCTACCCCGCGGCGCAGCAGCCGTGGGGGGCCCAGCCGGGCTGGTGGACCCCGCCGACCCCGCCGCCGGCGCCCTGGCCGCGCGGGCCCGGTCGGCCGCAGCAGGCCGGGGCGGCCGCCGTGCTGGGCTTCATCGCCGGCGGGATGGCCCTGCTGTGGGGGCTGGTCGGCATCGTGCTGCTCGCCGGGTCCGACGGCGGCACCGGGACCTGGCTGGGCGTGGTCGTCGGGCTCCCGGCCGGGGTGGCCCTGATCGTCGGCGGCACCCGGCTGCTGGCCGGCGCAGACCGCTGGTTCGTGGTCGGCGGCGGTGCGGCCCTCGGCGTCGCGGTGCTGACCCAGGCGGTGGTCAGCGCGGCCACGTCGTACGGGTCGGCGTTCGGCCAGGCGTTCCTGGTCGTCCTCCTGCTCCCCGTGCCGGTCGTGGCGGCGGTGCTGGCCGGGCTCCCGGCGGTCGGCGGCTGGGTCGAGCACGTCCGGGGCACCACCTCCCCGCAGGTCACGCCCCCGCCGCAGGCCCCGTCCGGCTGGTGACCCTGCCGGTTCCACGTGGAACCGGCAGGGTGGGGTGATGGCCCTCGATCCCGTCGAGCTCGTGCGCGAGCTGGTCCGCCGTCCCACCGTCTCGGGCGACCCCCGCCCCCAGCGGGACGTGATGGGCGTGGTCACCGAGGTGCTCACCGGGCAGGCGCCGCACCTGCAGCGCCGGGCCGGCGAGGACGCCGACCAGCCCTGGTGCCTCCTCACCACGCCCACCGACCCGGAGCGGCCCCGGCTGGTATTCGCGTGCCACGTCGACACCGTCCCGGCCGCCGACGCCCGGGCCTGGCAGCGCGACCCGTTCGGCGCCGACCACGAGGACGGCCGGGTCTGGGGCCGCGGCGGCTCGGACATGAAGGCCGGGCTCGTGGCCGCCGTCGCCGCGCTCGCCGCCGCCGACCCGGACACCCCGGTCGGGTTGCTGCTGACCAGCGACGAGGAGATCGGCTCGACCGGCGCCCAGGTCGCGGCGCGGGCGCTGGCGGGCACGCGCACGGGGGCGGTCGTGGTCCCGGAGGCCACCGGCAACGAGGTGGTGCTCGGGCACCGGGGTGCGCTGTGGCTCGCCGTCCGGGCCGCGGGGCGGGCGGCGCACGGCAGCACCCCGCACCTCGGGCACAACGCGGTGCTGGACCTGGTCGCCGTGCTGGCCCGGGCCGGGGTGGAGCTGCCGTTGGCGCACGAGGAGTTCCTGGGCGCCGAGACCTGGAACCCGGGGGTGATCAGCGGCGGCACCGTGCCCAACGTCGTCCCCGACACCGCCGAGGTCGTCGTCGACATGCGCACCGTGCGCGACGGCGCCGCTCTGCAGGCCTGGTGGCGCGCGCAGCCGGAGGTCGCCGAGGTCGAGGTCCGGGTGGACCTGCCGCCGCTGCTGACGCCGGGCGACGACCCGTGGGTGCGCGGCCTGCCCGCCGTGGTCCGGCCCGAGCCGGCCACCTACTTCACCGACGGCTCGGTGCTCGGGCCGCTGGCCGACGGCGCCCCGATCGTGGTGTGGGGCCCGGGCACCCCCGCGGTGATGCACGCCCGCGACGAGTACGTGGAGGTCGCCGAGCTCACCCACGCCGTGCAGGTGTTCGGCGAGGTGGTCGACCGGTGGGGCCGGTGACGCCGGTGCGGCTGCGGCTGCGGGTCGCGGTCGCCGTCCTGGGTGCGCTGGTCCTGGCCGGGTGCACCTCCTCGACCCCGGCCGAGGGCACGTCGTCGTCGTCCTCGGCGACGGCCCCGTCCTCCACGACGGCGGCCACGGTGGACGTGTCGGCCGAGCTCGCCGCCCTCGAGCAGGAGTACGACGTGCGCATCGGGGTGTCCGCCGTGGACACCGGCACCGGCACCCGGGTCGAGCACCGCGCCGACGAGCGGTTCGGCTACGCCTCGACCCTGAAGGCCTTCGCCGCGGGCGTCTTCCTGCGCGAGGTGCCCTCCGCCGACCGTGCGCGGCTCGTCACCTGGAGCCAGACCGACGTCGACGCGGCCGGCTACGCCCCGGTGACGGGCGCGGCCGTCGCGACCGGGCTGACCGCGGCGGAGCTGGCCGAGGCGGCGGTGCGGCAGAGCGACAACCTGGCGCTGAACCTGGTCCTCGACCTCCTCGGTGGACCGGCCGGGCTGGACGCCGCCCTCGCCGACCTCGGCGACACCACCACCGACGTGGTGCACGAGGAGCCGGCGCTGAACGACGTCGACCCGGCCACGAGCACCGCCGACACCACCACCCCCGCGGCCTTCACCGACGGGCTGCGCGCCCTGCTGGCACCGGGCGCACTGACCGACGCGGACCGGTCCACGCTGCTGTCCTGGATGAGCGGCAACGCCACCGGCGACACGCTGGTGCGGGCCGGTGCGCCCGCGGGCTGGGTCGTCGCCGACAAGTCCGGGGGCGCCGGCGGCATCCGCAACGACATCGCGGTGGTCACCCCACCCGGGCGCGACCCGGTCCTGGTCACCGTGCTCACCGAGGAGCTCGACCCGACGGCCGCCTACGAGGACGCGGTCGTCGCCCGCACCGCTGCGGCCGTGCTCACCGCGCTGGGTTGACGCCCGCTGCCCGCACGACGGACTCGGCGACGGAGCTGGTGACCGGCAGCCGGGGCAGCAGCAGGGCCTGCGCGACGTGGTAGGCGTCGGGCTGGCCGGTCCAGGTGGTGTGCCCGACCTGGCCCTCGGGCGTGAGCTCGTGGTGCCAGTTGCCCGTGCGGGTGTCCAGCACCAGCAGCTCGACCAGGTTCGACCAGTGCTCGTGGTCGGCGCGGTACCCGGCCTCGCCGGTGACCGCACCCAGCACGGCGGCCGCGGCCAGCGCCTCGGCCATGACCCAGTGCATGCGGGCGGTGACGACGGGGCGGTCGGCCCAGTCCAGGGTGTAGACGAACCCGGGCTGGCCGTCGGGTGCCCCGCCGCGCTGCACGGCCACCCGGTACAGCTGCGTCGAGGCGTCGAGCAGCCACGGCTCGAGGTCGACGACGGTGCCCAGGTGGGCGATCAACCGCGCCCACTCGAACTGGTGCCCGACGGTCACCCCGTAGGGCCGGAACGGGTCGGCCGGAGCATCCCGGTTGAACTCCGGCAGCGCCGTCCAGGCGGGGTCGTAGTGCTCGGGGAGCCGCCAGTCGCGGTCGCGGGCCTCGCCGACCAGCCGCTCGGTGATGCGCCGGCTGCGGTCCCGCAGCTGCGCGGCGCGGGCGTCGTCCCCCCGCGAGGCCAGGGCGTCGGCGGCGGCCAGCTGGGCCTCGACGCCGTGCATGTTGGCGTTGGCGCCGCGGTAGTCCGAGCACGTGGTCCACGCGGCGTCCCACTCCTCGACGGCGGCCCCGGCGTCGTCGTCCCAGAAGTGCTCGTCCCAGACCTGCAGCGCATCGGCCAGCAGCTCGGGACCCCCGGGCAGGCCGACCCGGGTGAGGGTGGCGCCGGCGAGGACGACGAAGGCGTGCACGTAGGCCTGCTTGGGCCCGGTCCGGTGGGCGTCGGACCACCACCCGCCGTGCTCGTCGTCCCGCAGCATGCCGACCAGGGCCTGCCGGCCGTGCTCGGCCAGCTCGGCGGCGCCCGGTCGGCCCCACGCGGCGGCCAGGCCGAAGACGTGGGTCATCCGGGCGACGACCCAGGTCTCGGGGACCTTCCCCGGCGTCCGCTGCCCGTGCTCGTCCAGCCAGCCGAACCCGCCGGCCGGGTCGGCGGCGGCCGCGGCGGTGGTCAGCAGCCGGTCCAGCTCGGGGGTCTCCGGGGAGGTCATCGCCCGACCGTAGCCACCGGGCCGGGGCCCCGGCAGGATGGCCGTGCCACGGGGACCACCACGGAGGAGACCGAGGATGCGCAGCGAGTTGTTCGCCCCCGAGTTCGCCGAGAGCCAGGCGGCCGGGATCCAGAAGCAGGGCGGCAAGATGTGCCGGGTCGGGCTGAACGGCGAGGTGTTCGCCCGGGCCGGCTCGATGGTGGCCTACCAGGGCAACCTGACCTTCGACGCCATGGGCTCCGGCGGCATCGGCGGGTTCCTCAAGCAGAAGCTCACCGGCGAGGGCGTACCGCTGATGAAGGTGCGCGGGCAGGGCGACCTGTTCCTGGCCGACGCCGCGCAGGACGTCCACATCATCGACCTCGACGGCTCCGACGGGCTGACCATCAACGGCGCCAACGTGCTGGCCTTCGACCCCACGCTGTCCTACGACATCCGCCGCGTCTCCGGCGCCGGCATGGGCAGCAACGCCGGGCTGTTCAACTGCGTCTTCACCGGGGTGGGCCGGATCGCGATCACCACGAAGGGCCAGCCGGTCGTGCTGGCGGTCAACCAGCCCACGTTCGCCGACCCGCAGGCGGCCGTCGCGTGGTCGTCGTCCCTGCAGACCGGGCTGCAGTCCAACGACTCCTTCGGCCTGGGCACCCTCATCGGGCGCACCACCGGCGAGCGGTTCACCCTCTCGTTCTCGGGTCAGGGGTTCGTCGTCGTCCAGGCCTCCGAGGAGCCGCCGGTCAGCGCGATCAGCGGGCAGGGGTCGGGTCAGCAGTCCGGCGAGGGCGGTCTCGGCGGCGCGCTGGGCTCGTTCCTCGGCGGCCGATGAGTTCTGCGCCCGGTCGACGTCCTCACGGCATGACTGCGAACCTGTGCCCCTACCTGAGCTTCGACGGCACCGCCCGCGAGGCCATGGAGACCTACCAGCGCGTGCTCGGCGGCGAGCTGACGGTCAACACCTTCGCCGAGTTCGGCATGGACGGCCCCGACGCCGACCGGATCATGCACAGCCAGCTCGACACCCCCGACGGCATCCTGCTCATGGGCTCGGACACCGGCCCGGGCATGGGCTTCGAGAAGGCCGCGGGGACGACGGTGTGCATCAGCGGCACCGACACCGAGAAGCTGCGCGGCTGGTGGGCGGCGCTCGCCGAGGGCGCCGAGGTGCAGATGCCGCTGGCCGTGCAGATGTGGGGCGACGAGTACGGCGCCATGGTCGACCGGTTCGGCACCCCCTGGATGTTCAACATCACCGCCGCTCCCCGCGACCGAGACGGCGGGGGCATGATCGGGGCGTGAACGACTTCGACCTGGTCCTGCCCCCCGCCGTCGACGTCCGCGAAGTGGGCATGCGCGACGGCCTGCAGCTCGAGGAGCCGGTGCCGCTGGCGGGCAAGCTGGCGATGCTCGAGGCCCTGGTCGCCACCGGGGTGCAGCGCATCGAGGTCACCTCGTTCGTCTCGCCGAAGGCGGTGCCGGCCCTGGCCGACGCCGACCAGGTGGCCGCGGAGCTGCACCGGTTCACCGGGGTGCGGTTCTCGGCGCTGGTCGCGAACCTGCGCGGGGCGCAGCGCGCGGTCGACGCCGGCATCGCCGACCTCGAGTACGTGGTCAGCGCGGCCGACTCGCACTCCCGGGCCAACGCCGGCCGGTCGACGTCCGAGGCGGTCGCCGCGGTGGCCGACATCGCGGCGCTCGCCCACGGCGCCGGCGGATCGCTGGAGGTGATCGTGGCGACGGCGTGGGACTGCCCCTTCGACGGCCGCACCGCGGTCGACCGCACGGTCGACGTCACCCGGGCCGCGGTCACCGCCGGCGCCGACGCCCTCTGCCTGGGCGACACCATCGGGACGACGACCCCGCTGCGGGTGGTCCGGTTGCTCGACGAGGTGCGCCGGGTCTCCCCCGGTGTCCCGCTGGGCGCGCACTTCCACGACACCCGCGGCACCGGCCAGGCCAACGCGCTGGCCGCGGTCCAGGCCGGGGTCACCCAGCTCGACTCCTCGGTCGGCGGCCTGGGCGGCTGCCCGTTCGCCCCCGGCGCCAGCGGCAACATCGCCACCGAGGAGCTCGTCTACTGGCTCACCGACTCCGGGGTGGCCACCGGCATCGACCTGGACGCCGTCCTGGCCGCCGCTGCGGTGACGGAGCGGTCCGTCGGGCGGCCGCTGCCCTCGTCGTTGTACCGGGCAGGTGGGAAGAACGCGCCGCGCGGGGCGTTCCAGCCGGCATGAGCGAGCAGCCGCAGGAGATCGTCGACCCCCGCGTCATGCGGGACGTGCTGGGCCACTTCGCCTCGGGCATCACGGTGGTGACCGCCCAGGGGCAGGACGGACCGATCGGGTTCACCTGCCAGTCGTTCAGCTCGTTGTCGCTCGAGCCGCCGCTGGTCGCCTTCGCCCCCGCCCGCACCTCGACCACCTGGCCGCGGCTGCGCGAGATCGGCCGGTTCTGCGTGAACGTGCTGGCCGACGACCAGGACGGGCTCTCCTCGCAGTTCGCCCGCTCGGGCACCGACAAGTACGCCGGGGTCTCCTGGTCGCCGTCCGCGCACGGGTCGCCGGTGCTCGAGGGCGTGGTGGCCTGGATCGACTGCGAGCTGTACGCCGAGCACGACGGCGGCGACCACACGATCGTCGTCGGCCGGGTGCTCGACCTGGGCGCGACGGCGGAGAAGACCCCGCTGGTCTTCCACCGCGGCGCCTACGGCCTGCAGTCGGCGGTCGTCCCGCCCGCTGGCGCCTGACGCCGGCTCGGTCAGCCGAAGCGGACGGTGATGAGGGCGACGTCGTCCCGGCGGTCCAGGTCGGTGTCGACCGCGTGGGTGCACAGGTCGGCGGGGGGTGCGTCGACCGGGGCGTCGCGCAGCCGCTGGACCAGCGCGGCGATGCCCTCGTCGAGGTCGGCGCCGGGGTGCTCGATCAGGCCGTCGGTGTAGCCGACCAGCGTGGTGCCGGCCGGTACCTCCAGGTGCACGCTCGTGCGGCGGGTGTCGCCGTCGACCCCCACCAGCAGCCCGGTGGGCTCGGTGAGCACCTGCACCTGGCCGTCGGGGAGGCGCAGCAGCAGCGGCGGGTGGCCGGCGTTGGCCACGACCAGCTGCCAGGGGCGCCCCTCGCCCTCGGGGGGCACGGCCCGCACGTAGGCCATGGTGGCCATCGACGCGACGTGCAGGCCCTGGACCAGGCGGTCCACCCGGCCGAGCACGGCGCCGGGGTCGGGGTCGGTCGGGTCCCACATGCAGGCCCGCAGCAGCCCGCGCAGGTGGCCCATCGCGGCGGCCGCCGCCACGTCGTGGCCCACGACGTCGCCGATGGCCACGCCGATCGCGCCGTCGGGCAGCTGCAGCAGGTCGTAGAAGTCGCCGCCGACGTCGGCGGCGGTCGAGGCGCTCACGTAGTGGGCGGCCGCGGTGACGCCGGGGATGTCGGGCAGCTGCGGCAGCAGCGAGCGCTGCAGCGTCTCGGCCACCTGGTGCTCGGCCTGGTAGAGCCGCACGTTGTCCAGCGCCAGGCCGGCGCGGCGCGCGAGGTCCTGCACCAGGTCGACGTCGTCCTCGTCGAACCCGTTGTCCGCGCCGATGGCGACCAGGGCCATCGAGCCCAGCACCCGGCGGCGGGCGATCAACGGCACCGCGAGGACCTCCCGGCCGCCGAGCCGGTCGTAGGCGCCGCGGGCCGCGGGGTGGGCGAACACCTCGTCGAGCTGGGCGTCGGTCAGGCCCTGCAGCAGCACCGGCTGCCGGGTCTCCATGGCCCGCCGGCTCGGGGACGCCGGGGTCAGGTGCATCGCGTGCTGCGAGCTCACCGTGCCGAGCTCCTCGGCGTGCCCGCCGCGGTGCCGGGCAGCGGTGCGCACGACCTCGCCGTGCGCGTCGACCACGGTCACGAAGATCCAGTCGGCCAGCCGGGGGACGCACAGCGCGGCCAGGCGGTCCAGCAGCTCGGTCATGTCCAGCGTGGCCGTGAGCGAGCTGGTGGCCTCGGCCATGAGCGCCAGCCGGCTCTGGGCCAGCTCGGCCTCCTCGCGGGCGCGCTCGGCGTCGGCCTGGGCCTGCTCGGCGACCGCCTGGGCCAGCTCGGCCTCGCGGCGGGCGACCTGCTCGGCGGCGAAGGCGGCCGCCCGCTCGCCCTCGGCCCGCACCCGCTCGGTGACGTCGCTCTGCACGCCGACGAAGCTGACCAGCTCGCCGGCGCCGTCGAACACCGGGCTGATCGACAGCTGGTTCCAGAACGCGGTGCCGTCCTTGCGGTAGTTCAGCAGCGTCTCGGTGATCGGCCGGCGGTCCGCGAGCGCCGAGCGGATGAGCGCCACGGTGGCCCGGTCGGTGGCCGGGCCCTGCAGGAAGCGGCAGTTGCGCCCCACGGAGTCCTCGGCGCTGTAGCCGGTGACCCGGGTGAACGAGGGGTTGACCCAGACCAGCGGGTGGTCCTCGCGGCGGGGGTCGGTGATGGTGAAGCAGATGTCGGTGGCCAGCACGGCCCGGTCGCGCAGCGCCTGCAGCCGGCTCTCGGGGTCGCCGCGGTCGGCGTCGATCTGCAGGAAGACGATCAGCGCCAGCTGGTCGATCGCGGGGTCCTGCGACAGCGGGAAACCGGTGACCCAGAGGGGCTGCCCCACGTCGTCGGCGCCGCTGGGCGCCAGCCGGACCGCCTCACCCGAGACCGGGGCGCCGTCGGCGACCTGGGACAGCGGGTTGGTGGAGCTGGCCAGCGGGGCACCGGAGAGGTCGGTGAGCCCGGCGGAGGCGCCCCACTCGTCGATGGGCACCGGGAGCCGGACGCTGCCGGCGAGGTCGACGGCGGCGGTGTTGGCGAAGACCACCGTGCCCGCGGTGCGGTCGATGACCAGGATGGCCACCGGGACGTCGGCCAGCACGCCGGGCAGCGCGGACCGCGCGCCCGCCGGGTCGGTGCCCGACACGACGGCGGAGGCGGCACCGACGGCGTCGGCCTGGTGCTCGGCCTGGTGGTCGGTGCGGTGGTCGGTGCCGCGGTCGGCCGGCACCCCGGAGACCAGGGCGGCGGCCTCGGCCGGCACGTCGGCAGCGCCGGACCCGGCGGCGTCAGGGACCTGCGACACGTCCTCAGCCTACCGGTGGGGCACGACGGACCCGGGTGGCCCGATCCGTGGACCACCCGTCCGGGGTGGTCAGCCGCCCGTCGTCCCGTCGGTGTCGGGGTCGCCCTCCCGCTCGAGGTCGCCCAGGTGGCGCAGCCAGAGCAGACCCAGCACGGGCAGCGCGAGGGGGATGAAGCCGTAGCCCTGCCCGTACACCGACCAGACGGTCGAGTCGGGGAACGCGGCGCGGTCGGCCAGCGACAGGGTGCCGACGACGAGGACGCCGACCAGCTCGACCGCGCAGGCGACCACCGCGGTGCGGCGCCCCGACCGGCCGCCGCGGGCCAGCCCGATGGTCGCGACCAGGTAGACGACGGCGGAGAACGCCGACAGCAGGTAGGCGACCGGGGCCTCGTCGAACTGGACGGCGATCTGGACGGCGGCCCGGGCGCCGGCGGCCAGCGCGAAGACGCCGTAGAGGGCGACCAGCACCCGGCCGGGCCCGCGCGCGGTGCTGCCGGCGTCGTCGCCGCCCGCCGCGGGGGCACCCAGCCGGTCAGCCACCGGTGGCCTCCCACAGCTGCAGCAGGCGCCAGACCATGACCGCCACCACGAGGGCCGCCACCGCCAGCACGGTGCCGGCCCACCGGGTGGGCTCGGTGCGCGACCAGAGCACCCCGGCGACCGGCACGAGGACGACGCTGACCAGGTAGGCGAGGAAGGTCGCGGTCTCGGGCGGGCGCTCCCCGCCGACCAGGGCGACGACGACCAGGCCGAACTGGACCAGCAGCACCGCCTCGAGGACGCCGGCCGCGACCAGGTGGGCCAGCCCGGTGCGCCGGCGCAGCGCGGTGGACAGCCCGCCCAGCACCGCGACCACCAGCGCCACGGCGCTGGCCAGGGCCACGAGGGGGGTGCTCACGCGGTCATCCTCCCAGCGTGCCCGGGCTGGCCGGTCGCGGGCGACACGCCGGTACCTGTGTCCACGGGTAACCGACCGGGGGCCGGCTCGTTCAACCCGGCACAGCGCATCCACAGCCGGCGCGACACCGTCGTCGCGCCCCGCCGTCGAGGAGACCCACGTGAACAGGTTCCGCCGAGCCGTCGGACTGGTCGGGGGTGCCGCCCTCGTGGCCGGCGTCGTCGCCACCAGCACCCCGGCCACCGCAGCACCCGCACCCAGCGCGCTCGCCCCCGTCCAGGCGTTCCTGGCCGACCAGCTCGGCACCCTGTCCGCCGCGGTCCCGACCACGGTGCTGGTGCACGGCACCGACATCGCCGCCGCCCGCTCCGCCGTGGCGGCGACCGGGATGAGCACCACCACCGAGTTCGAGCAGATCGGCGTGGTGGTCGCCCGCGGCACGGCCGACCAGGTCACCGCGGCCCGCGGCGAGCCCGGGGTCACCTACCTCGAGGGCAACGCCCCGATCTCCTTCGCCGACTCCACGTCGAACCTGGCCACCCGGGGCGCCGAGGCGGTCGACACGCTGACCGGCGCGAACGGCCCGGCGCTGGACGGCAGCGGCGTCTCGGTCGCCGTCATCGACTCCGGTGTCGACCCGACCCACCCCTACCTGCAGGACGCCGACGGCACCGACGCCGTCGTGGCCAGCCTGAAGAGCGTCTGCCTCGACGAGTCGACCACCACCACCGACTGCGTGGTCCCGGTGCCGACCATCGTCGACACCGACACCCTCTCGGGCGGCGGGCACGGCACGCACGTCAACGGCATCGTCGCCGGCCGGCCCACCACGCTGACCGACGGCACCCAGCTGCAGGGCGCCGCCCCGGGCGCCTCGCTGGTCTCGATCTCGACCGGCGCCGTCCTCCTCATCGTCGGCGCGGACTCCGCGCTGAACTGGGTGCTGGAGAACCACGACCACCCGTGCGGCGAGGGCGTGAGCGCCGACGTGTGCCCGCCGATCAAGGTCACCAACAACTCCTACGGCCCGACCGGCGGCGGCGCGTTCGACCCGAACTCGGCGACGGTCAAGCTGCAGCGCGCGCTGGCCGACGAGGGCGTCGTCACGGTCTGGGCCGCGGGCAACGACGGCGGCGACGGCTCGGCGTCGCTGACCAACCCGCCCGGCCAGGACCCGACCGGCGGGATCATCTCGGTGGCGTCGTACTACGACGAGGCCACCGGAACGCGGGACGGCGCGGTCAGCGAGTACTCCTCGCGGGGCCTGTCCACCGATGCCTCGACCTGGCCGGATCTGTCCGCGCCCGGTGAGGACATCACGTCGTCCTGCCGGCTGTACCTGCCGATCTGCGCGACCGGCCTGCAGCCGCAGAACGGCCCCGGACCGCTGGACGTCGGCACGTTCAACACGATCAGCGGGACGTCGATGGCCGCACCGCACATCGCCGGCATCGTGGCCCAGCTGTTCCAGGCCGACCCGACCGCCACCCCGGCCGAGGTCGAGGCCGCCCTGGTGGGCACCGCGTACCGGTACACCGACGGTGCGGCCTACCAGACGGTCGGCGACCGCACGACGTCGTTCGACAAGGGCACCGGCCTGGTCGACGTCGTCGCCGCGGTGCAGGCCCTGCTCGCCGACTGACACCGACGGGCGGTTCACCGTTCCACGTGGAACGGTGAACCGCCCGGGCCCCCCGGAACGAAGGAGAGCCATGAAGACCGGTGACGTCGCCCCCGATTTCGAGCTGCCGGACCAGGACGGCACGCCCCGCAAGCTGTCCACGATGCTGCAGAGCGGCCCGGTGGTGCTCTTCTTCTACCCGCTGGCCAGCTCCGGCGGGTGCACGACCGAGATGTGCACGGTGCGCGACGAGGCGGCGCAGTTCGCCGCGGTCGGGGCCCAGCGGGTCGGCATCAGCCAGGACTCCGTGGCCAAGCAGAAGGCCTTCGCCGACGGCAACGGGTTCGACTACCCGCTGCTCTCGGACGCCGACGGCTCGGTGTGCACGGCCTACGGCACCAACCGCGGCTGGAAGGCGGCGCCGACCAAGCGCCACACGATCGTGATCGGCACCGACGGCGTCGTGCGCGACGTCATCAAGAGCGAGTTCTCCTTCGCCAAGCACGCCGGCAAGGCGCTCTCGGCGCTCGCTCCTTCCTGAGGCTCCGGCCGGGCGGTGGCCACTCCCCCGCCCGGCCGGGTTCTGCTACATGCCCAGCTCGGCCCGCACCTGGGCGTCGTGCTGGCCGACCGCCGGCACCCCGCCCACCGAGCCCGGGGTGACCGAGAAGCGCGGTGCGACACCGGGCTGCACCACCCCGTCCACCTCGACGAACACCCCGCGCTCGCGGTTGTGCTCGTCGGTGGTGGCCTCCAGCAGCGACCAGGCCGGCGCGACGCAGGCGTCGGTGCCGGCGAAGACCTGCCACCACTCGGCCCGGGTGCGTGACCCGATGACCTCGGCGAACCGCGCCCGCAGCGCGGGCCAGGCCGCCACGTCCGCGCGATCGGGCACGGTCGGGTCCCCGGCCAGGCCCAGGCCGGTGAGCAGCGCGGCGTAGAACTGCTCCTCGAGCGCGCCCACCGCCAGGAAGGTGCCGTCGGCGCAGCGGTACACGTCGTAGAACGGCGCACCGGTGTCCAGCAGGTTCGCCCCGCGCGCGTCGGTCCACGCTCCGGTGTCGAGCATCCCGTGGATCATCGTGGTGAGCACCGCCGTCCCGTCGACGATGGCGGCGTCCACGACCTGGCCCTCGCCGGTCGCCCGGGCGTGCAGCAACGCGGCGACCGCGCCCAGGGCGAGGAAGACCCCGCCGCCGCCGAAGTCGCCGAGCAGGTTGAGCGCCGGCGCCGGCCGCTCGTCGGGCCGACCGGTCGCCCCGAGCGCGCCGGTGAGCGCGATGTAGCCGATGTCGTGGCCGGCGCTGTGCGCCAGCGGACCGGTCTGCCCCCACCCGGTCATCCGGCCGTAGACCAGCGCCGGGTTGAGCTCGTGCGCCTGCTCGGGGCCCAGGCCCAGCCGCTCCATGACCCCGGGCCGGAAGCCCTCGAGCAGCACGTCGGACCGGGCCACCAGCGCCCGGACGACGGCCAGGTCGGCGTCGTCCTTGAGGTCGAGGGCGATCGAGCGCTTGCCGCGGTCCAGCAGCGAGGTGGCCCCCAGCGCACCGACCAGCCCGGTGCCGCGGGAGCGCCGGTCGACCCGGACGACGTCGGCGCCCAGGTCGGCCAGCAGCATCCCGCAGAACGGCCCGGGGCCCAGCCCGGCGAACTCCACGACCCGTACGCCCTGCAACGGTCCGGCCACGTCGCCGTCCTCCCGCTCGTCGGATGAGCCACCCCCGACCCGGGCCGGCCCCTGTGCGGCAAAGGATCCTTCGCACCCCCTTCCTGGCTGAGACGGGGGTGCAGAGGTTCCTTTGCCGCGTTCGGTCCGGGTGGTGCGGCCCTCGGTGGCATGCTGCCGCACCGTGCGGACCTACCTCGTCGTGGCCCTCGGCGGGGCCCTCGGGGCGCTGGCCCGGTGGGGGGTCTCGCGAGGGCTGCCGCACGTCCCCGGTGCCTGGCCCTGGGCCACGGTCACCGTCAACGTGACCGGCTGCCTGGTGATCGGTGTGCTGCTCGCCGTCCTGCTGGCGCGGTACCCCGACCACCCGTGGCTGCGGCCGTTCCTGGCCACCGGGGTGCTGGGCGGGTACACCACCTTCTCGACGTTCGCGGTCGACGCCGTGCAGCTCGCCGACGCCGGGCGGTGGCCGGTCGCGGTGGGGTACGTGCTGGTCAGCGTCGTGGGCGGGCTCGCCGCCGTCGTCCTCGGTCTGGTGGCCGGGCGGGCGCTGGCCGGCTCCCGGGCCTCGGCGGCCGACGCGCTCGAGGCCGGGGAGGACCGGTCGTGACGGCGCTGTGGGTGGTGCTGGGCGCGCTGGTCGGGGCGCCGGCCCGGCTGGCCGCGGACCGGCTGGCGGTGCGGTGGCGCGGGGCGGGCAGCGTGGTGGGGATCCTGGCGGTGAACGTCGTCGGCAGCCTGGTGCTGGGCGTCGTCCTCGGGTCCCGTGGCCTCTCCCCGGCCGTCGTCGCGCTGGTGGGCACCGGGTTCTGCGGCACGCTGACCACCTTCTCCACCTTCGGGTACGACGTCGTCCGGCTGGTGGAGGAACGACGGGTGGGCCGGGCACTGGCGTACCTGGCCGGGTCGTTGCTGCTCGGTGTCGCCGCGGCGACGATCGGGTACTCGATCGTCCGCTGATCTGCGCCCGGCACCGGTGCCCAGTAGGTTCGAGGTCGGTATGGCAGATCAGCAGAAGTCCGAGAGCCCCGTCGTCGTCGTCGCCAACCGGTTGCCCGTGGACCAGGTGGTCGCCGCCGACGGGTCGGTCAGCTGGACCCGCAGCCCGGGCGGCCTGGTCACCGCGCTGGAGCCCTTCGTGGCCGGCCGCGGCGGGGCCTGGGTGGGGTGGTCGGGCAAGGCCGGCGAGGCGCCCGAGCCCTTCGACTCCGGCGGCATGCACCTGGTCCCGGTCGAGCTGAGCGAGGACGACGTCGACCAGTACTACGAGGGCTTCTCCAACGCGTCGCTGTGGCCGCTGTACCACGACGTGGTCGAGAAGCCCGAGTACCACCGGGCCTGGTGGAACAGCTACGTGCAGGTCAACCGGCGGTTCGCCGAGAAGGCCGCCGAGGTCGCCGCCGACGGCGCCATCGTCTGGGTGCACGACTACCAGCTGCAGCTGGTCCCGGCGATGCTCCGCCAGCTGCGCCCCGACCTGACCATCGGGTTCTTCCTGCACATCCCGTTCCCGCCCTACGAGCTGTTCACCCAGCTGCCGTGGCGCAACGCGATCGTCGAGGGCCTGCTGGGCGCCGACCTGATCGGGTTCCAGATGCCCGCTGCGGCGACCAACTTCGTGCAGCTGGCCAAGCGGCTGCATGACCTGCCCACCAAGGGCTCGACGATCAGCTACGACGGCCGCACCGTCACCGCCAAGGCCTTCCCGATCTCGATCGACGTCTCGGTGTTCGACGAGCTGGCCCGCAGCCCCGAGGTGCTGGCCCGGGCGAAGGAGATCCGCGAGGAGCTCGGCAACCCCGACAAGGTGATCCTCGGCGTCGACCGGCTGGACTACACCAAGGGCATCGGCGTGCGGCTCGAGGTCTTCCTGGAGCTGCTCGAGGACGAGCAGGTCGAGGCGCCGTCCACGGTGTTCATGCAGGTGGCGACGCCGTCCCGCGAGCGGGTCGAGCACTACGTGACCATGCGCGAGACGATCGAGCAGCAGGTCGGGCACATCAACGGCGTCTTCGGCTCGACCAGCGGCCCGGCCGTGCACTACTTCAACCAGTCGATGCCGCGCGAGGAGCTCGCCGCCCTCTACCGGGCTGCCGACGTCATGCTCGTGACGCCCTACCGCGACGGCATGAACCTGGTGGCCAAGGAGTACGTGGCCGCCCGCGGCGACAACGGCGGCACGCTGGTGCTCAGCGAGTTCGCCGGTGCCGCCGCCGAGCTCAAGCAGGCCTACCTGGTCAACCCGCACGACAAGGACGGCGTCAAGAAGCAGCTCATGCGAGCGCTGCGGGCCGACCCCGCCGAGTCGGCGCGGTCGATGAAGGCGATGCGCCGGTACCTGGCCAAGCACGACCTGGACCACTGGGCCGGCTCCTTCTTCGCCGCCCTGCAGGAGGAGGCCGCGTGAGCGCCGACCTGACCGACCTCGCGAACCGTCGGCCGGTGCTGGTGGCCAGCGACTACGACGGCGTCCTCGCCCGGCTGCGCGACGTCCCCGGTGAGGCGGTCCTGGAGGACTGGGCCCCGGACCTGCTGCGGCGGCTGGCCGGTGCCGAGGGCGTCACGGTCGCCCTGGTCAGCGGCCGGGGGGTCGACGACCTGCGGACGACGTCCGGGCTGGGCGAGCCGTTCCGGTTCGTCGGCAGCCACGGCGCCGAGTACGACGACGGGCTGGACCCCGCGGTGGCCGCCGAGCGCGACCTGCTCGTGGACGCCGTGCAGCCGCTGGTCGACGCCGTCCCCGGCGCCCGGCTGGAGGTCAAGCCGGCCGCGGTCGCCGTGCACGTGCGCACCGTCGCCGACCGGCCCGCGGCGGCCGCGCTGCTGGAGCGCGCCGCGGCGGCCGCCGGCCCGCACCACACGGCCAAGCCCGGCAAGGACGTCCTGGAGATCGCGGTCACCGACGCCGACAAGGGGACGGCGGTGCTCCGGCTGGCCGAGCAGCTGGGCGCCGACGGCGTGGTCTACCTGGGCGACGACGTCACCGACGAGGACGCCTTCACCGCGCTGGCCGACCGACCGGGCGCCCTGACCGTCAAGGTGGGCGACGGCGACACCGCTGCCCGCGTGCGGGTGGCCGACCTCGACGGCGTCCGCGACCTGCTCGAGGAGCTGGCGGCCGCGCTCGGCGGCTGATCGACCATCTGGTGCACGACGAACATGTGACGCACAGCCCGCGCTCACCTACGGTCCAGGGTGTGAACGGCAACCATCCCGGGTGGCCCTCGTGCCGCTGACCCGCCGGGGGTTCCTGGCGGGTGCGCTCGCCCTCCCGGCCCTGTCCACCGTGGCCGCCTGCGCGGGCACCGTCGTCCAGCCCGGTGACCTCTCCCGGCTGCGCATGATGGTCCCGGCCAGCCCGGGCGGCGGGTGGGACACCACCGCCCGCACGCTGCAGCGGGTCATCCAGCAGACCGGCATCGCCCGCAACGTGCAGGTGTTCAACGTCGAGGGCGCCGGCGGCACGATCGGCATCGGCCAGCTCGCCCGCGAGGACGACGACGCCCTGCTGATGATGATGGGCCTGGTCATGGTGGGCGCCATCGACACCAACGACTCGACCACCCGGCTGGACGACGTCACCCCGATCGCCCAGCTGATCGCCGAGACCGAGCTGATCGTGGTCCCGGCGGACTCGCCCTACGACACCCTCGAGGACTTCGTGGCCGGCTGGGCCGCCGACCCGCGGGGCACCCCGATCGCGGGCGGTTCGGCCGGCGGCACGGACCAGATCCTGGCCGGGCTGCTGGCCCAGGCCGCCGGCATCGACCCGATCGAGGTCAACTACATCGCCTACTCCGGTGGCGGCGAGTCGCTGGCCGCGCTGCTGGGCAGCCAGGTGGCCGCCGGCATCTCCGGCACCGCCGACTACGGCCCGCAGGTGCAGAGCGGTGACCTCAAGGGCATCGCGGTCTCGACCGCCGAGCGGTCGAACCAGGTGCCCGACGTCCCCACGATCATCGAGAGCGGCTTCGACGTCGAGGTGACCAACTGGCGCGGGCTGATGGCCCGGCCGGGCATGTCCGACGGCGCCCGCGACGACCTGATCGCGCTGGTCACAGACGCGCACGACACCGACGAGTGGGCGGAGGCGCTGGACGCCAACGGCTGGCTGGACACCTTCCAGACCGGCGACGAGTACGGCGAGTTCCTCGCCGAGGAGGAGACCCGCGTGCGCCAGGTCCTCACGGAGATCGGGTTGATCCAGGGATGAACGAGGCGGAGGAGTCGGTCGCGTCCGAGACCCCAGCCGCCCAGCGGCCACGGGGGTTCAGCGGCGAGCTGGTGGGTGCGGTGCTGCTGGCCGCGCTGGGCGTCTACCTGCTGGTCGACGCCGGCGCGATCGCGATCCCGGGGTCGAGCAACACGGTGGGCCCGCGGTTCTTCCCCTACGCCGTCGGCGGGCTGAGCGTGGCCACCGGCGCGCTGCTGGCCCTGCGGGTGCTGCGCGGGGACCGCGGCCCGGCCGACGACGGCGAGGACGTCGACCCCGACGCCCCGACCGACTGGCGGGCCGTGGCGGTCATCTCCGTCGCGTTCGTCGCGCACGCGCTGCTGATCAACGTGGTCGGCTGGCCGCTGGCCGTCGCGCTGATGTTCGCCGCGGTGGCCACCACGTTGCAGGGCCGGCTCACGCCGCAGGCCGCCGTCCGGCCGTTCCTGGTCGGGCTGACCGTGGGCTGCGTCGTCTGGATCATCTTCGTCAAGGCGCTGGACGTGGCGCTGCCGGGCGGGATCGTCCTCGAGTTCCTGACGAGCTGGTTCTAGATGGCCATCTCCGACCTGCTCGGCGGGTTCGCCGACGCGATCACGCCGGTCAACCTGCTCTTCGCCCTGCTCGGCGTCCTGCTGGGCACCGCCGTCGGCGTGCTGCCGGGCATCGGCCCGGCCATGACGGTGGCGCTGCTGCTGCCGGCCACCTACGTGCTGGAGCCGACCAGCGCGCTGATCATGTTCGCCGGCATCTACTACGGCGGCATGTACGGCGGCTCGACCACGTCGATCCTGCTCAACACCCCCGGTGAGTCCGCGTCGATCATGACCGCGCTCGAGGGCAACAAGATGGCCAAGGCCGGCCGCGGGTCCGCGGCACTGGCCACGGCCGCCATCGGCTCGTTCGTCGCCGGCACCATCGCCACCCTGCTGCTCGCCCTGGTCGCGCCGACCCTGGTGGAGGTCGCGATCAACGTGACGACGGCCGACTACTTCGCCCTCGCCGTCCTGGCGTTCGTGGCGGTGGCCAGCGTGCTGGGGTCCTCGCCGCTGCGCGGCCTCGCGGCGTTGTGCCTCGGCCTGTACCTGGGCCTGGTGGGCACCGACGTCCTCTCGGGCCAGGAGCGCTTCACCCTGGGCATCCCGCAGCTCTCGGACGGCATCGACGTCGTCGTGGTCGCGGTGGCGCTGTTCGCCGTCGGCGAGGCGTTGTACGTGGCCAGCCGGCTGCGCAAGGGGTCGGTGCAGGTCATCGACCACAAGGGCAGCTGGATGACCCGGGAGGACCTGCGGCGCTCCTGGAAGCCGTGGCTGCGCGGCACCGCGTTCGGGTTCCCCTTCGGCGTCATGCCCGCCGGCGGCGCCGAGATCCCGACCTTCCTCTCCTACGCCACCGAGAAGAAGCTGACCAAGCACCCCGAGGAGTTCGGCCACGGCGCCATCGAGGGCGTCGCCGGGCCCGAGGCGGCCAACAACGCCTCCGCCGCCGGGGTGCTGGTGCCGCTGCTGACCCTGGGCATCCCGACCTCGGCCACCGCGGCGATCATCCTGGCCGCGTTCCAGGGCTACGGCATCCAGCCCGGCCCGACGCTGCTGACCACCGAGGGCCCGCTGGTCTGGGCGCTCATCGCGTCGCTGTTCATCGGCAACGCCATGCTGCTGGTGCTCAACCTGCCCCTGGTCGGGCTGTGGGTGAAGCTGCTGCGCATCCCGCGGCCCTACCTGTACGCCGGCATCCTCACCTTCGCGTCGCTGGGCTCGTTCGCGGTCAACGCCGATCCCCTGGACCTGGTCATCCTGCTCGCGCTGGGCCTGCTCGGGTTCGCGATGCGGCGGTTCGGCTGGCCGGTCGCCCCGGCGGTCATCGGGCTGATCCTGGGCCCGATCGCCGAGACCAACCTGCGCCGGGCGCTGGCGATCAGCGACGGCGACCTGTCGGTGCTGGTGGACAGCTGGTTCAGCCGCGTCGTGCTGGGGCTGGCCCTGCTCGCCCTGGTCGGGCCGGTCGTCCTGCGCGCCGTGCGCGGCCGTCGGCCCACCCCCGCCGAGGTCCAGCGGGAGCAGGAGGAGGATCGAGAGGTGCAGAGGGCAGCCGGCACCGGTGACTGGGGTGCCAGTTCATGAGCGTCGTGGTCGTGGGCTACGTGCCCAACCCCCGGGGACGGGCCGCCCTCGAGCACGCCGTCCTCGAGGCGCACCGGCGGGATGCGCTCCTGGTGGTGGTCAACTCCTCCCGCGGCGACGCCCTGGTCGACGAGGAGTTCCTCCGCGGTGACCAGCTCCGCGCACTGCACGACGAGCTGTCGGCCTCGGGGTTGCGCACGGAGGTGCGCCAGCCCGTCCGTGGCCGGGACGTCGCCGAGGAGCTGAGCGCCGTCTGCACCGAGACCGGCGCGGAACTGCTGGTCATCGGGCTGAAGAAGCGCTCGGCGGTGGGCAAGCTGCTGATGGGCTCGGCGGCGCAGCGCATCCTGCTCGACGTCGACTGCCCGGTCCTGGGCGTCAAGAGCTCCCCCCGGGAGGCCTGACCGGCGGTCGACGTGTCGACCGTCCGGGGTGGGTGACCCGCCGGTCGGGGCGCGGTTCGGTGACGGCGGACCGGTGCGGCTTGAAATCCAGCGGTCCCCGGCCGTCAGTACGGGTGTGACCGGCCGCACGGCCGGGTCCCCGTCCTGCCAGGAGATCTGATGTCCGCACCGTCCCCCGGTCGTCGCGCGCGCTGGTTCGCCGACCGTTCCCTGCCCGCCCGCTTCGGGATGGTGGGGTTCATCGTCCTGCTCGCCTTCGTCGCCCTCGGCGTCACCACCACGACGAGCGCGGCCGCGGTGCACCGGCAGGACGCGAAGCTGACCGACCTGACCCGGGCGCTGGTCCTCGTGCTCCAGCTGGACACACGGGCCAGCGAGCTGAAGGTCGACGGCTACAAGGCCATGGTCCGCGAGAACCCGGCCGACCAGCTCGCCGAGCTGGCCGACGACATCGACACCCCCCAGGGGATGCTCGACGAGCTGGACACCATCACGCTGCCGGCCGACAGCGCCACGGCGGTGGCGAACCTGGAGACGGGCTACGCGGCCTACTTCACGGCGGTCACCGCCGTCGTCCAGGGCGCGGTCGACGACCAGGCCGGGGCGCGCACGAGCTGGGAGGACGTGCAGAACGCCAACGACCTCACCGACGGAGCCGTCGGCGACGCGGTCGACACCCTGACCGCCGACCGGCAGACGGCCGTGGCGGACTTCAACGCGGCCGTCGACGGCATGCGGACCACCGTCCTGCTGGTCTGCGTCGTGGGCGTGCTGGTCATCGCCGCGGCGCTGGTCGCGATCATGCGGTCGATCACCCGGCCGGTGGAGCGGGTCAAGCGTGCGCTGCAGGCCCTGGCCGGCGGCGACCTGACCGTCTCCCCCGAGGTGGACAGCAAGGACGAGATCGGGACCATGGCGGCCTCCCTCGTGGACGCCCAGGACTCGCTGCGCCGACTGGTCGGGTCCGTCGCGGGTTCGGCGGACGCGGTGGCTGCCTCGAGCGAGGAGCTGTCGGCGTCGGCGGCGCAGATCTCGGCGTCGGCGGAGCAGACCAGCGTGCAGTCCGGTGCGGTGTCCGGTGCCGCCGAGGAGGTGTCGCGCAGCGTGGCCACGGTGGCTGCGGGTGCGGAGCAGATGTCGGCGTCCATCCGGGAGATCGCGCAGAACGCCAACGAGGCCGCGCGGGTCGCCGCCGGCGCGGTGACCGAGGCCGAGGCGACGAACCAGACGATCCAGAAGCTGGGGCTGTCGTCCAAGGAGATCGGCGACGTCGTCAAGGTGATCACCTCGATCGCCGAGCAGACCAACCTGCTGGCGCTGAACGCCACGATCGAGGCCGCTCGGGCCGGCGAGGCGGGCAAGGGCTTCGCCGTGGTGGCCAACGAGGTGAAGGAGCTGGCGCAGGAGACCGCCCGGGCGACCGAGGACATCGCCCGCCGCGTGGAGGCGATCCAGGCCGACACGCAGGGCGCGACCCAGGCGATCGGGCGGATCGGTGAGGTGATCGGGCAGATCAACGACTACCAGCTGACGATCGCCTCCGCGGTGGAGGAGCAGACGGCGACGACGAACGAGATGTCGCGCAGCGTGGCCGAGGCCGCGGGTGGGACGACCGAGATCGCCGCGACGATCACCGGGGTGTCCGGTGCAGCGGGGGCGACCACGCAGGCGCTGGGGCAGACCCGGGTGGCCGTCGACGAGCTGGCCCGCATGGCCGGCGACCTGCGCACGACGGTCGGCACCTTCACCTGGTGACCGACCCGCGCCGGCACGTGCCTGCCCCCGGACCCGATGCGGGTCCGGGGGCAGGTGCGTCTGCGGGGCGCGGTCCCGGATCGACATCTCGACCGTTCCGGGACGACGACCCGCAGGTCAGGGCGCAGTTCGGTGACGAAGGGCGTACGCGGCTCAAGCCGGGACGGGTGGGGCCGTAGTGACGGGTGTGACCGGCACCCCAGCCGGCTCGTCGCCCTGGAGTCCACCGTGCGTTGGTTCACCGACAGATCCGTCTCCGTCAAGATCGGCGCCGTGGTCGCCGTCGTCTGCGTGCTGGCCGCGGCCCTCACCGGGCTGGCCGTCTCCCGCCTGTCGTACCTGCGGGCCGAGATCAACGACATCTACGACGGACACGTCGTCCAGCTCGCCGCCCTCGGTGAGCTGCAGCGCGCCTACCAGGGGGACCGCGCCCGGTACGCCGGCTACGCCCTGCTCGACGACGCCGACCGCCAGACGATGGTCTCCGAGCTGGCCGACCGGCGCACCGACATCACCCAGAAGATCGAGGACTACGGCCCGCTGGCCAAGGACGCCTCCGCCTGGGCCCAGTTCCGGTCGGACCTGACGACCTACTACACGATCGCCACCCAGCAGCTGGTCCCCGCGGCCGACGCCGGGAACCAGGCGGGTGTCGCGACGGTGCTCACCGGCTCGCTGCAGTCGGCCGTGGACGCGGTCATGGACGACTTCTCGGCCGAGGCCGACCGGTCCAGCGCCGAGGCCGCCAGCCAGATCGCCGAGGTGGACACCAAGGCGGAGCAGGCCCTGTGGACGATGGTCGGCGGGCTGGTCGCGATGGTGCTGCTCGGCTCCGGCATCGCCTGGGCCGTCGTCCGGGGCATCCGCCGGTCGGTCCGCTCGGTGCAGGGGTCGCTGGAGGCGCTCGAGCGCGGGGACCTCACGGTCGCCCCGACCGTGCACTCGCGGGACGAGCTGGGCCGCATGGCCGAGGCACTGGCCGCGGCGCAGGCGCAGCTGCGGTCGCTGATGTCGTCGGTGGTGGGGTCCGCGGACGCGGTGGCCGCCTCGAGCGAGGAGCTGTCGGCCTCGGCGGCGCAGATCGCGGCGTCGGCGGAGCAGACCAGCGTGCAGTCCGGTGCGGTGTCCGGTGCGGCGGACGAGGTGTCGCGCAGCGTGGCCACGGTGGCTGCGGGTGCGGAGCAGATGAGCGCCTCGATCCGGGAGATCGCGCAGAACGCCAACGAGGCCGCCCGGGTCGCCGCGGAGGCCGTCAGCGAGGCCGAGGCCACCAACGCCACCATCACCAAGCTGGGGGTCTCCTCCAAGGAGATCGGTGACGTGATCAAGGTGATCACGAGCATCGCCGAGCAGACCAACCTGCTGGCGCTGAACGCCACGATCGAGGCCGCCCGGGCCGGTGAGGCGGGCAAGGGCTTCGCCGTGGTGGCCAACGAGGTCAAGGAGCTCGCGCAGGAGACCGCCCGGGCCACGGAGGACATCGCCCGCCGCGTGGAGGCGATCCAGGCCGACACGCAGGGCGCGACCCAGGCGATCGGGCGGATCGGCAGCGTCATCGGCCAGATCAACGACTACCAGCTGACCATCGCCTGCGCGGTCGAGGAGCAGACGGCGACGACGAACGAGATGTCCCGGTCGGTGGCCGAGGCCGCGGGCGGGACGACGGAGATCGCCGCGACGATCACCGGGGTGTCCGGCGCGGCGGGCTCGACGACGCAGGCGCTGGGGCAGACCCGGGTCGCCGTCGACGAGCTGGCCCGCATGGCCGGCGAGCTCCGCACGACCGTCGGCACCTTCACCTGGTGACCCGATGACCGGGTCGAGGGCGGTCGGGGCAGCGCGACAGGTCCGCCGGCGCCGCGGGCTGGCGTACCGGTCCCTGCGCTTCAAGGGGCTCGTGCTCGGCGGGGTGTTCCTGCTCGCCGTCGGTGGTCTGCTGGCCGCTCTCGTCGTGGGGAACTCCACCACGGCGGCGTCGTCGGCCCGGTCGGCGGAGCTCTCCGCGGTCCGGGCCGATGTCCTCACCCTGGGCCTGCGGATCCGGGATCTGCAGGTCGAGGCCTACGAGTCGCTCGTCCGCGTGGATCCGCAGAGCCAGCAGGGTCGGGTCGACTCCCTGGCGGCAGAGGTCGGCGAGCTGGTGGTCCGCCTCGAGCGCACGACGTCGGGCGGGGACGCCGATCCGGTGATCGGTGAGGTGGTCCGTTCGCTGCCCGGCTTCACCGACACGGTGCGGGCCTTCGTGGCCGACGCCGTCACCGACCAGGATGCGGCGCAGGGGCGATGGAGGGAGGTGCAGACCGCCGAGGACACCGCCGACGAGGCCCTCGCGGCGGCGGCCCGGTCACTGGACACGCAGCTGACCGAGGCCCGTGCCGCGCAGGACCGCACCGTGCTGGTCACCACCTGGGCGGGGCCCCTGGTCGCGCTGCTCGGCCTGCTCGCGGTCGGCAAGGTCGGCCGGGACACCTACCTCTCGATCGTCCGTCCGGTGGGCCGGTTGCGGGTGGGGCTGGAAGCCCTGGCGGACGGTGACCTGACGGTGGACCTCGGGGTGCGGGGCACCGACGAGATCGGTCAGATGGGTCGGGCGCTGCAGGTGGCCCAGGCCTCGCTGCGCGACCTCATCGGGTCGGTCGCCCGGTCGGCCGATGCGGTGGCGTCGGCCAGCGCGGGCCTCGCGGAGTCCTCCGCGGAGATCTCGACGGGTGCCGAGCGGACCGCGGTCCGGTCGGCAGCCGCCACCACCGCAGCGCAGGAGGTCTCGCGGTCGGTCGAGACCGTGTCCGCCGGTGCCGAGCAGATGGGCGCCTCGATCCGCGAGATCGCGCAGAACGCGAACGAGGCCGCCCGGGTGGCGGCCGGCGCGGTCGGCGAGGCAGCGACCACCAACGCCACGATCGGCCGGCTGGGTGCGTCGTCCCGGGAGATCGGCGACGTGGTGAAGCTGATCTCCGCCATCGCGGGGCAGACCAACCTCCTGGCGCTCAACGCGACGATCGAGGCGGCCCGGGCCGGGGAGGCGGGCCGGGGGTTCGCCGTGGTGGCCGACGAGGTCAAGCAGCTGGCCCAGGAGACCGCGCGGGCGACCGAGGAGATCACCCGGCGGGTGACGGCCATCCAGACCGACACCGGGGGCGCCGTCGACGCGATCGGCCGGATCGGCGCGGTGATCGAGCGGATCAACGACTACCAGCTGACCATCGCCAGTGCGGTGGAGGAGCAGACCGCCACCACGCAGGAGATGGTCCGATCGGTCTCCGCGGCCGCCGCGGGGACCTCCGACATCACCTCGAACATCACCGAGGTGTCCGGGGCGGCCGGGTCGACCACGCAGGCCCTGGGTCGTAGCCAGGTCGCCGTGGGCGAGATGGCTGCCATGGCCCGGGACCTGCGTGCGGCCGTCAGCGCCTTCCGCTACTGAACCTGGAAGGAGCGGCGGGAGAGGCCCATCATCCAGCCGTCGACGGTGGTGGTGACCGGCTGCTCGGGCTGGTCGGCGGCACCGAGGGTGACGAACAGCGGGCTGAGGTGCTCGACGGTCGGGTGGGCGTAGGGCAGCCCGGGGGCCTCGGCGGCGTAGCGGGCCAGGCCCTCGACGTCGCCGGCGGCCAGCAGCTCGGCGGCCCAGGCGTCGAAGTCCCGGGACCAGGACGGCACCTGGCCCGAGGCGATCGACTCCCGGGTCAGGAACGGCAGGCCGTGGGTCATGAAGCCCGAGCCGATGACCAGGGTGCCCTCCTGGCGCAGCTCGCGGATCCGCCGGCCCAGGTCGAGCAGGCGGTGCGGGTCGTGGGTGGGGAGCGACAGCTGCAGGACCGGGACGTCGCCGAGGGGGTACATGACCTTCAGCGGCACCCAGGCGCCGTGGTCGAGCCCGCGGCGGGTGTGCTCGTGGACCGGCTCGGAGTCGGGCATGGCCCCGGCCACCCGGCGGGCGAGGTCGGAGGCGTCCGGCGTCGCGTACGTCATCTCGTAGTAGCGCCGGGCGAAGCCGCCGAAGTCGTAGACCAGCGGGGTGTGCGCAGCCGACGAGGAGATCGACAGCGGGGCGGACTCCCAGTGCGCGCTGACGATCAGCACGTCCTTGGGCTTGGGCATCGACAGCGCCCAGGTGTGCAGGTCGCGCATCCACGGGCCGTCGTCGAACAGCGGGGGCGCGCCGTGGCTGAGGTACGTGCTCGGCAGGGCGCCGTCGGCGGCGGTCCAGCTGCGCTGCTCGCGGGCCGCGGGCAGCGCATCGACGAGGAAGTCGTCGAAGGCGCCGGCCGGCACCCGCGGGTCGAAGATCGAGGTCATGGGGTGACCGTACGCCCATATGCATGAACTCTCAACAAAAAATGACGCACTCGCACCATCGGGTCAGCGGAACCAGATCGGGCACAACCATTCGCCCGATCTGCCGAAGACCGTGGTGGGTCCGCCCGGACCCGGGGCGGGAGATGTTCCACGTGGATCGACAGCTGACCGGCGCACGACGAGCGACCGGGTGGGCGGTGCGTGCGGCCTTCGTGGTCGGGGCGCTCGGCGTCGTCCTGACGTCGTCACCGGGCGCGGACCCGGCGCCGTCGTCGGGTGCGTTGCGCACGGCCAGCTTCAGCGACCCGGCCCCGCCGACCGACGTGACGACCTCCGCGGCCGACCGTGGCCTGGGTGTCTCCTGGACGGCGCCCGGCGAGGCTCTGGTCAGCGGCTACCAGGTGCTCGTCGACGGCTCCGTCGTCACGACCACCTCCGGCACCGGGACGTCGGCCACGGTCTCCGGCCTGGTCAACGGCCGGGCCTACACCGTCACCGTGCGCACGCGGACGACGTTGGCGGGCACCACCAACACGGGCTCGACGGCCTCCTCCCCCGTGGTCGGCACCCCGCGCGACGCCACCCCACCCGCGGCGCCCACCGGCGTGACCGCCACCCGCGGGGAGCGCCAGGTGGCGCTGAGCTGGACCGCCGGGACCGAGTACGACGTCGACGGCTACCGGGTGCTGCGGGACGGTGCCGTGGTCACCGGCCTGCTCGCCGGGACGTCGCACACCGACACCGGCCTGACCAACGACCAGACCTACGACTACCGGGTGCAGACCCACGACACGTCGGGGAACTGGTCGGCGAGCTCCGCGCCGGCGGTCTCCGCCACCCCCACCGACCTGACCCCGCCCGCGGTGCCGACCGGCCTGGCCGCCGCGCGCGGTGAGCACCAGGTGACGCTGTCCTGGCAGCCGAACGGCGAGGCGGACCTGGCCTCGTACCGGGTGCTGCGCGACGGCACCGAGATCGCGACGGTGACCAGCGGGACCTCCTACGTCGACACCGGGCTGACCAACGACCAGGCCTACGCCTACCGGCTGGTGGCCGTGGACACGCACGGGAACCGGTCCGCGGCCACCGCCGCGGTGTCCGCGACCCCGACCGACCTCACCCCACCCGCGGTGCCCAGCGGGGTCACCGCGGTGCGCGGTGACGGCCGGGTGACGGTCTCGTGGACGGCCGACTCGGAGCCGGACCTGGCCTCGTACCGGGTGCTGCGCAACGGCGTGGAGGTCGCCACGGTCACCGGGACGTCGTTCACCGACACCGGGCTGACCAACGACTCCGACTACGCGTACCGCGTCGTGGCGGTGGACACCCACGGGAACCGGTCGCTCGGCTCGACCGCCGTCACCGCGACCCCGACCGACCTGACCCCGCCCGCGGTCCCGACCGGGCTCGCGGCCGTCCGCGGCGACGGCCAGGTCGCGCTGAGCTGGACGGCGAACACCGAGTCCGACCTCGCGTCCTACCGGGTGCTGCGCGACGGCACGGAGGTCGCCACGGTCACCGGGACGGCGTACACCGACTCCGGGCTCACGAACGACCAGGCCTACGCCTACCGGCTGGTCGCCGTCGACACGCACGGCAACCGGTCCGCGGCGTCGACCGCGGTCACCGCCACCCCGACCGA
>NZ_FNIR01000020.1:0-21471 GCF_900103975.1 Klenkia soli | reverse complement strand
AACGACCAGGCCTACGCCTACCGGCTGGTCGCGGTGGACACCCACGGCAACCGCTCCCCCGCGGCGACCGCGTCGGCCACCCCGACCGACCTGACCCCGCCCGGGGCGCCCACCGCGCCCTCGGCCACCGCCGGCGAGCGGCAGGTGGTGGTCGCCTGGACGGCCCCGGCCGACGCCGACGTGGTCGGCTACCGCGTGCTGCAGGCCGGGACGCCGGTCGCCACCGCGACGGGCACCACGACGACGGTGACCGGTCTCGCCCCGGGGACCGCGGTGACCGTCACCGTGGTCGCCGTCGACGGGCACGGCAACACCTCCGCGGCCTCCGCGGCGGTCACCGCCACCCCCTACGACCGCACCGCGCCCGCGGCGCCGACCGCGGTCACCGGCCGGGCGGGCAACGGGTCGGCGACGATCAGCTGGACCGCCCCCGCCGACCCCGACGCGCTCGCCTACCGGGTCTACCGGGACGGCGCGCTGGTCACCACGGTGTCCGCCTCGCCCACCACCGTCACCGGGTTGACCAACGGCACCACGTACTCGTTCATCGTGGTGGCCGTCGACCCCAGCGGCAACGCGTCGGCGGCCTCGGCGGCGGCGGTCGTCGTCCCCGTGGCCGGCACGGTGCCGGCCCAGGGCTCCGGCGACACCGGCGGGCTGGCGGCGAGCGCGGACGGCCGGTACGTCGTCGTCGGCACCCGCGCCAAGCTGGAGTCCTCGGACACCAACACCGCCTACGAGCTCTACCGGATCGACCGCGCCGCCGGCACCGCCACCCGGATCGCGCCGCTGCCGGCCGCGGCCACGAGCGCCGACGCGACCAACTCCGCAGCCCCCGCGATCAGCGACGACGGGCGGTACGTGGCCCTGGCCACCACCGTCGCCCTGGTGGCGGCCGACACCAACCGGCTCGCCGACGTCTACCGGCTCGACACCACCACCGGCACCTGGGCGCTGGTCTCCGTGCCCGCGTCCGGGAAGGTCAGCGGCACGGTGGCCGGCACGGAGCTGCAGGCCGGGTCGGCGGTCTCCGCGACGAGCCCGGCGGTGGTGGTCAGCGGCGACGGCGACCTGGTGCTCTTCTACTCGTCCCGGTCCGACCTGGGCCCCGCCGACGCCAACGGCGTCGTCGACGTCTACGCCAAGCGCATGTCCACCGGCGCCGTCACCCGGGTCTCCACCTCGGCCACCGGCGGCGACCTGCCCCGGTCGGCCACCGGTCCGGCCCTGGCGCTCACCCCGGACGGCCGGTTCGCCCTCTTCCCGGCCACCGGCTCCGGCGGCCCGGTGGTGCTCTACCGCAAGACCCTCACCGGTGCTGGCGCCGGGCAGGCCACGGTGGTCAGCACGATCGGCAGCACCGAGGTGGGCGTCTTCCGGGACACCGGGGACGTCGACCTCTCCGACGACGGCCGCTACGTCGCCTTCGTCACCTCCGCGAGGCCCACCGCGCCCGGGTCCAGCGGCAGCGTCGGGCTCGCCTACCGCAAGGACACCGCCACCGGCGCCCTGGCCGCCCTCGGCGACGGCCAGACCACCGCCTGGGAGCACCAGATCGCCCTGGACCCCACCGGGCGATGGGGCTTCTTCTCCACGACGGCGGCGGTCACCGGGGACACCAACGGGCACACCGACGTCTTCCGGCGCGACCTCCAGGCGGGGACCGTCGTCCTGGTCACCGCCGACGCCGACGGCCGTCCGGTGACCGGCCCCGCCGGGGCGGTCGCCGCGGCGGAGTACGGGCGGGTCATCGCGGTCAGCGGCGACCTGGTGGTGCTGACGACGTCCCAGGGGCTGCTGCCCGCGGACACGAACCGGGTCCGCGACCTCTACGTGAAGGACCTCGCAGCCGGCACCGCCCTGTCCCCCGTCGCCTGACCCCGACCGGGGTTGGTAATCGGATGAATTGGTTCCGTATCGGCTCAAGTCGGGTTGTTTGCAACCGATTCTGTTCCACATGGGACAGGTGTGCCTCAACCGAGCCGGTGGCGGACATCGACGCATCGTCGGTGCGCTGCGGGTCGTGCTGGTGGCCGGGTTGGCCGGGCTCCTCGCCCTGACCACGGTGGGCTCGCCGACGGTACCGGCGAACCCGGACCTGCAGCTGGCGAGCGCCACCGACGGACTGCCACCCACGAACGTGGTCATCACCCCGGGCAACGGCCAGTTCAGTCAGGTCAGCTGGACGGCGTCGACCGAGCCGACCGTCACCGGCTACCGGGTCTACGTCGGCAGCACGCTCAACCAGACGGTCAACGGGACGACGACGACTGCCCCGATCACCGGCCTGGTCAACGGCACCGACTACACGGTCCGGGTGGTGACCCGGTCGCAGGGCGGTTTCCTCGACCTCGTCACCTACTACGGCACGGTCGCCGCCACCGCGACCAGCTACCCCCGGGACGGCGTCGCCCCCGCCGCGCCCACCGGCGTGACCGCCGTGCGCGGCGATGGGCAGGTGCAGGTGGCCTGGGCCGCCAACACCGAGTCCGACCTGGCCGGCTACCGGGTGCTGCGGGACGGCACCCCGGTCAGCGGCACGCTCACCGGGCGCAGCTGGACCGACACCGGGCTGACCAACGACACCACCTACCGGTACACCGTGGAGGCCGTCGACGTCTCCCGGCAGTGGTCGGCGCCCTCCTCGCCCGCAGTGGCCGCCACCCCCACCGACCTGACCCCGCCCTCGGTGCCCACCGGGCTGACCGCCGTGCGCGGCGACGGCCGGGTGACGCTGTCCTGGACGGCGAACCCCGAGCCCGACCTCGCGTCCTACCGCGTGCTGCGCGACGGCGTCGAGGTGGCCACGGTCACCGGGGCCACCACGTGGACCGACACGGGGCGGACCAACGACGTGGCCTACGGCTACCGGCTCGCCGCGGTGGACACCCACGGCAACCGGTCGGCCGCCTCCTCGCCGGCGGTCTCGGCCACGCCGACCGACCTGACGCCCCCCGCCGTCCCCACCGGCCTGATCGCGGTGCGCGGCGACGGTCGGGTGACGCTGTCCTGGACGGCGAACCCCGAACCGGACCTGGCGACCTACCGGTTGTACGGGGACGGGTCGGTGCTGACCACGGTCACGGGCAGGACCTTCGTCGACACCGGGCTGACCAACGACACGACCTACCGGTACGCGATCGCCGCGGTGGACACCCACGGCAACGCCTCGGCCACCTCGACCCCGGTGGTCCCGGCCACGCCCACGGACCTCACCGCACCGGCCACCCCGACCGGCCTGACCGCGGTGCGCGGCGACGGCCAGGTGACGCTGACCTGGACGGCGAACACCGAGCCCGACCTCGCGACCTACCGGGTGCTGCGCGACGGCACCGAGGTCGCGACGGTCGCCGGCCGGAGCTGGACCGACACCGGGCTGACGAACGACCGGGCGTACGGCTACCAGCTGGTCGCGGTGGACACCCACGGCAACCGGTCGGCGGCCACCACGACGGTCGGCGCGACCCCCACCGACCTGACGCCCCCGGCGGTGCCGAGCGGACTCGCCGCTGCGCGCGGGGAGCAGCGGGTGACGCTGTCGTGGACGGCGAACACGGAGCCGGACCTCGCCGGGTACCGGGTGCTGCGCGACGGCAGGGAGGTCGCCACGGTCACCGGGACGTCGTACACCGACACGGGGCTCACCGACGACCAGGCCTACGCCTACCGGCTGGTCGCGGTGGACACCCACGGCAACCGGTCGGCCCCGACGGCGTCGGTGTCGGCGACACCGACGGACCTGACGGCACCGGCGACGCCCGCGGGCCTGGTCGCGGTGCGGGGAGACGGCCGGGTGGACCTCTCGTGGACGGCGAACACCGAGCCGGACCTCGCGGGGTACCGGCTGTACCGGGACGGCCTGCTGCTGACGACGGTGACCGGCACGTCGTACGCCGACACCGGGCTGACCAACGACACGACCTACCGGTACGCGATCGCGGCGGTGGACACCCACGGGAACGCCTCGCCGACCACCAGCCCGGTGGTGCCCGCGACCCCGACCGACCTCACCCCGCCGGCCACCCCCACCGGCCTGGTCGCCGTGCACGGGGACGGGTCGGTGACCCTCACCTGGACGGCGAGCACCGACCCGGACCTGGCCACCTACCGGGTGCTGCGCGACGGGACCGAGATCGCCACCGTGACCGGCACCGGGTACACCGACACGGCGGTCACGAACGACACCGCCTACGGCTACCAGCTGGTCGCCGTCGACACGCACGGCAACCGGTCGGCCCCCACGGGGTCGGTGCCCGCGACGCCGACGGACCTGACGGCGCCCGCCGTGCCGACCGGGCTGGTCGCGGTGCGCGGCGACGGCCGGGTCGACCTGTCGTGGACGGCGAACACCGAGCCGGACCTCGCGGGGTACCGGTTGTACCGGGACGGCGTGCTCCTGACGACGGTCTCGGGGACGTCGTACGCCGACACCGGGCTGACCGACGACACGACCTACCGGTACGCGATCGCGGCGGTGGACACCCACGGCAACGCGTCGGCCACCTCGGCGCCGTCGGTGCCGGGCACCCCGACCGACCTGACCGCACCGGCCACCCCGGCCGGGCTGGTGGCCGTCCGCGGTGACGGCCGGGTCACCCTGACCTGGACGGCGGGCACGGAGCCGGACCTGGCGACCTACCGGGTGCTGCGCGACGGCACCGAGATCGCCACCGTCACCGGACCGGCTTTCACCGACACCTCGGTCACGAACGACACCGCCTACGGCTACGCGCTGGTCGCCGTGGACACCCACGGCAACCGGTCACCCGCCTCGACCGTGGTGTCCGCGACCCCGACCGACCTGACCGCGCCCGGTGCGCCCACCGCGCCGGTGGCCACCGGCGGCGAACGGCAGGTGCTGGTGAGCTGGACCGCACCGGCCGACCCCGATGTCGCCCGGTACCAGGTGCTGGTGGGTGGGGCGCCGGTCGCCACGGTCAGCGGTACCGCCGCGACCCTCACCGGCCTGGCGCCCGGCACGGCCGTCGCGCTCACCGTGGTGGCCGTGGACGGGCACGGCAACGTGTCCGCCGCCTCCGTCGTCGTCACCGCGGTGCCCTACGACCGCACCGCCCCGGCAGCACCGACCGCGGTCACCGGTCGGGGCGCCACCGGGACGGCGACGATCGGCTGGACGGCGCCGGCCGATCCCGACGTCCTGGTGTTCCGGGTGCTGCGCGACGGGGTCCCGGTCCTCACCACCGGGACGTCGCCGGTGACCGTGACCGGGCTGGTCGACGGCACGTCCTACGCGTTCACCGTCGTCGCCGTGGACCCCAGCGGCAACGCCTCCGTGGCGTCGGCGGCCGTGGTCGTCGTCCCGGTGGGGGTGACGGTGCCGGCCCTCGGGTCCGGCGAGACCGGCGGCCTGGCGGTGAGCGGCGACGGCCGGTTCGTCGTGGTGGGCACCCGGGCGCAGCTGGAGGCCTCGGACACCAACACCGCCTACGAGCTGTACCGGCTGGACCGCACGGCGGGCACGGCGACCCGGATCGCGCCGCTGCCGGCCTCCGCCACCACCGCGGACCCGACCAACGCAGCCGCCCCCGCGGTCAGCGACGACGGCCGGTACGTCGTGCTGGCCACCACGGCCAAGCTGGTCGCGGCCGACACCAACGGCCTGCCCGACGTCTACCGGCTGGACACGACCACCGGTACCTGGGCCCTGGTCAGCGTGCCGGTGAACGGCCGGGTCAGCGCCTCGGTGGCCGGGACGGTGCTGCAGACCGGCAGCGCCGTCGCAGCGACCAGCCCGTCGGTGGTGGTCAGCGGCGACGGCGACCTGGTGCTCTTCTACTCGGCCCGCACCGACCTGGGGCCCACGGACACCAACGGCGTGGTCGACGTCTACGCCAAGCGGATGTCCACCGGCGCGGTCACCCGGGTCTCCACCACCGCGACCGGTGCCGACCTGCCGCGCACGGTGACCGGGCCGGCCCTGGCCCTGACCCCCGACGGCCGGTACGCCCTGTTCCCGGCCACCGGACCGAACGGCCCGCTCGTGCTGTACCGGAAGACGCTCTCGGGCACCGGGGCCGGCGAGGCCACGGTGGTCAGCATCGTCGGGTCCACCGAGGTGGCGGTGTACCGGGACACCGGGGACGTCGACCTCTCCGACGACGGGCGCTACGTGGCGTTCGTGACGTCGGCCAGGCCGGCCGCGCCGGGCAGCAGCTGGTCGGTCGGGCTGGCCTACCGCAAGGACACCGTCACCGGGGCCCTGACCCCGCTCGGCGACGGGCAGACCGCGGCGTGGGAGCACCAGGTCGCCCTCGACCCGACCGGCCGGTACGGCTTCTACTCGACCACCGCCGCCGTCGTCCCCGGCGACACCAACGGGCACACCGACGTCCACCGGCGGGACCTGGGCACCGGCGCCCTCGTGCTGGTCACCGCCGACGTCGCCGGTCGGTCGGTCACCGGTCCTGCCGGTGCGGTCGCGGCCGGCGAGTACGGCCGGGTGGTCGCGGTCAGCGGTGACCTGGTGGTGCTGGCGACGTCCCAGGCCCTGGTGCCGGCCGACGGCAACCGGCTGCGCGACCTCTACCTCAAGGACATGGCCACCGGGGTCGTCCTGTCGCCGGTGTCCTGACCAGCGTCAGCGGAGCCAGCAGGCCTGGTAGGGGGCGAGCTGGACGGCGTCCTCGGCGACGCGCGGCGGCGCGCCGGTGAGGTGGTCGACCACCGCGGCGGGGTCCAGGCCGAGCTGGCGCAGCACGTCCAGCGGGACGTGCCGGGGCTCCGGGGCGACGTTGTAGGCACCCAGCACCGTGCCCAGCGGGTGCTCCCGGGCCACCAGCAGGACGGCGGGGTCGCGCGGGTCGAGCACCCGGGCGGCCACGGAGGCGTGCAGCTGGGGCAGCGTCGTCCGGGCCCGGGTGAGCGCGGCGATGCCCTCGACGATCGCCGGGGAGTCGGGGACGGGGAGGGGCGGGCCGGGCGCTGTGGTTGCGCCCCAGGTCAGTCGTGGGCGGTGGGCCCAGCGGTTGTCGCCGGCGTGCCCGGGCTCGTCGGCCCAGTGCGGGTCGTTGAGCGCGCCCAGCTCGTCGCCGGACCACAGCACCGGGATGCCGCCGAACCCGAACACGACCGCGTGCGCCAGCAGCACCCGGGCCACGGCCTGGGGGTCCCAGGCGCCGAGGCCGGCCAGCGACGCCGCGGTGCCGGAGATCCGCCGGTCGCCGGTGGCCTCGTTCTCGCCGAACACCAGGCCCCGTGCCCAGGACTGCCAGAAGTCGCCGGAGTACCAGTCCGAGAGGAACCTCCGGTGCTCGAACCCGGAGATGCCGACGGCGGCCGCCTCGCCGTCGTCGATGGCCCAGCCGATGTCGTCGTGGCAGCGCACGTAGGTGATCCAGGCCGTGGTGGACGGCGGGACGGCCAGCTGCTGCAGGGCGTGGCTGGCCAGGACGGCGTCCCGGCTGGCCAGCATCGACCAGACCTGCACCATGAGCCCGTTGTGGTAGGCCAGGTCGCTGACCTTGCCCCAGTGCTCGCCGGTGCCCAGGTAGGCCACGAGGTCCTTCGGGCCGACGATCGCCTCGGCCTTGAACAGCAGGGCGGGGCAGGCGATCCGGGCCACGGTGCGCAGCGCCTGGGTGAGGGCGTGCACCTCGGGCTGGTTCTGGCAGTTCGTGCCCGGGCGCTTCCAGGTGAAGGCGATCGCGTCCAGCCGGAGGATCTCCACGCCGTGGTTGGCCAGGTCCAGCACGACGTCGGCGTACTCGCAGAACACGTCGGGGTTGGCCCAGTCGACGTCCCACTGGTAGCTGTTGAACGTCGTCCAGACCCAGCCGGCCAGGTCGTCGTCCCAGGTGAAGTTGCCCGGGGCCAGGTCGGGGAAGACCTCGGGGAGGGTGGCCTCCCAGGCGTCGGGCTCGGTGCGGTCGGGGTAGACGCGGAAGTAGGCGCGCTTGACCGGGTCGCCGGCCCGGGCTTCGCGGGCCCAGGTGTGCTCGCGGGCGACGTGGTTGAGCACCAGGTCCAGGCACAGGCTCATGCCGCGGCCGCGCAGGTCGCGGGTGAGGGCGGCGAGGTCGGCCATGGTGCCCAGGTCGGGGCGGATCGAGCCGTAGTCGGCGACGGCGTACCCGCCGTCGTTGGGCGGGGGTCCGGGGGTGAGCAGCGGCATCAGGTGCAGGTACTTCACGCCGAGGTGCTGCAGGTACGCCGTCCGCTCGGTGACCGCGGCCAGGTCGCTGCCGGCGAACCGCTCGGCGTAGGCGGCGTAGCCGATCACGTCGGGGCGCTGGAACCAGTCGGGGGCCAGCGACCGGCGCAGGTCCAGGTCGTGCAGCTCGTCGTCCCGCGCGGCGTAGGCCCGGGCGGCGGCCAGCAGCAGCCGGTCGGCGACCGCGGTGGGGTCGGCGTAGAGCGGGGTCAGGCCGGCGAGCAGGTCCGGGAGCCAGCGCTCGACCCGGGCGGCGAACAGCTCGCGGCGGTGTGCGGGGATGCCGGCCAGGACCTCGTCGACGGGTGACACGGGTGCAGCATCCCAGCCCGGTCAGCCCGGCTGTGACCAGCGTCGCGCGGAGAGGTCCTCGATGAGCGCGACCAGGGCCGCGCGGAGCTCGGCCCGGTCGGGGACGACGTCGCCGAGCATCCGCTCGGCCGCGTCGTCGGCCTCGGCCTCGACCATCGCCGTGCGGCCGGCGTCGGTGAGCGAGACCTCGACCCGGCGGCGGTCGTGGGTCGAGCGGGCCCGGCTGACCTGCCCGTGCCGCTCCAGCCGCTCGAGCACGCGGCTCATGGTCTGGTCCTCGACCTGCATCGCCTGGGCGAGCTCGCGCTGGGACCGCGGGGCGCCCGACAGCAGGTGCAGGACGGCGAAGCCCGCGTGGTTCAGCCCCCAGTGCGCGAGGTGGGCGTCCCAGGCGTGCTCGGCCAGCCGCGCCGCGGTCGACAGCAGCCGCCCCGTGGCCCAGCCGGACGGGTCGGACGGCTGCGACACGCGGTACCTCCCCCGTCGAATGGTCAGCAGGCTGAACGTCCTGCTACTTTCCCTCAGCCTGCTGACCATTGTGCCCGAGGAGCCCGCCCCGTGTCCGAAGCGCCCACCCGTCGCCGCCTGCGGTGGCTCCTGCCCGCCCTGCTCGTGGTGGGGTGGCTGGCCCTGTCCTCGGTCGCCGGGCCCTACAGCGGCAAGCTGTCGGAGGTCCAGTCCAACGACCAGAGCGAGTTCCTGCCGGGGTCGGCGGAGTCCCAGCGGGTCGCCGAGCTGTCGGCCGGGTTCAGCGACTCCGACGCCTTCCCCGCGTTCCTGCTCGTCGAGTCCGACACCGCGCTCACCCAGGCCCAGCTGGCCGACTTCGCCGCCTTCGCGCAGTCGGTGCCCGGCGTCGAGGTCGCCGACGGCCGCACGGTCGACGACTTCCTCGTGCCCGGGCCGGTCCCGGTGGTCCCCAGCGACGACGGCCGGGCGGCGCTCGCCCTGGTGTCCTTCGACGCCGGTGACCTCACGGCCCAGCTGCCCGACGGCGAGAACCCGATCACCGTGGCCGTGCAGCAGATCCGCGACGCGGTGCCCGACCTCGGCGGCGCCACGGTCTACGTGGCCGGGCCCGCCGCCACCACCGCCGACCTGGTCAGCGCGTTCGGCGGCATCGACGGCACGCTGCTGCTGGTCGCCGGGATCGCCGTCCTGCTGATCCTGCTGGTGGTCTACCGCTCCCCCGTGCTGCCGTTCTTCGTGCTGCTCACCGCCGGGCTGGCGCTCACCACCGCGAGCCTGGTGGTCTACCTGCTCGCCGACGCCGGGGTGGTGACCCTCGACGGCCAGGGCCAGGGCATCCTCTCGATCCTGGTCGTGGGTGCGGCCACCGACTACTCGCTGCTGCTGGTGGCCCGCTACCGCGAGGAGCTGCGCCGGCACGACGACCGGTTCGACGCCATGCGGCGGGCCTGGCGGCAGACCCTCGAGCCGGTGCTGGCCAGCGCGGCCACCGTCGTGCTGGGGCTGCTCTGCCTGCTGCTGGCCGACATCGGCCCCACCCGCGGGCTGGGCCCGGTCACCGCCGTCGGCATCGTCTCGGCGGTGGTCGCGGCGCTGACCTTCCTGCCCGCGCTGCTGGTGCTGCCCGGCCGGACGTCGTCGGGCGAGCACGGCCGGTGGATGTTCTGGCCCGGGGTGCCGCACGTGGGCTCGGCCGGCCCGGAGTCGACCGGCGTGTGGGCGAAGGTGGCGGCACTGGTCGGCCGACGTCCGGTGGCGGTCGGGGTGCTGAGCGCGCTGTTCCTGCTGGTGCTGGCCGCGTTCGCGCCGACCCTGCCCAGCGACGGCGTCTCGCAGAGCGACACCTTCCTCGACCGGGTGGAGTCGGTGGTCGGCGGCGAGGCGCTGGCCCGGCACTTCCCGGCCGGGTCGGGCTCCCCCACCCTGGTCGTGGCGCCGGAGGCCGACCTGGACGCGGTCACCACGGCGGTGCAGGACGCCGACGGCGTCTCGTCGGTCACCCCGACCGTGGACGACGCCGGGCAGCCGCGGGTGGTCGACGGGCTGGTCCAGCTGCAGGTCACCCTGGACGACGCGGCCGACTCCCCCGCCGCCGAGGACGCCGTCGCCGCCCTGCGCACCGACCTCGACGTCGTCTCGCCCGACGTGCTCGTCGGCGGCACGACGGCCCAGGCGCTGGACGTGAAGGAGTACTCGACCGCGGACCGCGACCGGATCATCCCGGTGATCCTGCTGGTGGTCTTCGTGGTCCTGGCGCTGCTGCTGCGCTCGCTGGTGGCCCCGCTGCTCCTGCTGCTGTGCAACGTGCTGTCGTTCGCCGCCACCCTGGGGGCCGCCGCGCTGGTCTTCGACCACGTGCTGGACCTGCCCGGCGGCGACCCGACGGTGCCGCTGTACGCCTTCGTGTTCCTGGTCGCGCTGGGGATCGACTACTCGATCTTCCTGATGACCCGGGTCCGCGAGGAGACGCTGCACCAGGGCACCCGGGCCGGCGTGCTGACCGGCCTGTCGGTCACCGGCGGGGTCATCACCAGCGCCGGCATCGTGCTGGCGGCCACGTTCGCGGCGCTGGGCGTGCTGCCGATCCTCTTCCTGCTGCAGATCGCGTTCCTGGTGGCGTTCGGCGTCCTGCTGGACACCTTCGTCGTCCGCAGCCTGCTGGTCCCCGCCGTCGTCCTCCTGCTGGGGAAGCGGACCTGGTGGCCCAGCGCGCTGGCGGAGGCGGAGCCCGCGCCGAGCTGAGTCAGGCCTGCCAGCGGTACTCCAGCTCCGGCCGCCCGGTGCCGCCGTACCTCGGCTGCCGGGTGACCAGGCCGGTGTCGGCCAGGTGCTCGAGGTACCGGCGGGCGGTGATCCGCGAGGCGCCGATCTGCACGGCGGTCTCGGCCGCGGACAGGCCGTCCCCGGCGCGGACGGCGGCGACGACGGCGTCGAGGGTCTCGCGGCCCATGCCCTTGGGCAGCGGGGCCGGGCGGCTGGGACGGGTGAGCTCCAGCGCCCGGTCCACGGCGTCCTGCCCGCCGATGTCGCCCTCGCCGCGCAGGGTCGCCCGGTGCACGGCGTAGTCGGTGAGCCGGTCGCGCAGCGCCGCCCCGGTGAACGGCTTGAGCAGGTAGCCGACCACGCCGTGCGCAGCCGCCGCGCGCACGGTGGCCAGCTCGCGGGCCGAGGTCACGGCCAGCACGTCGACGTCGTGGCCGGCGGCCCGCAGCCGGCGCAGCAGCTCGGTGCCGTGGGTGTCGGGCAGGTTCATGTCCAGCAGGACCAGGTCGACCTCGTGCCGGCCCAGCGCCTCCCAGGCCGCGCGGCCGGTGCCGGCGACGGCCACCGTGGTGAACCCGGGGGCCCGGTCCACGTGCGCCCGGTGGGCCTCGGCGGCCACCGGCTCGTCCTCGACCACCAGCACCCGCAGATCGGTCACGGGGCCACCGCCGCGCGCACCGGGAGCGACACCGAGAACTCCGCGCCCGGCCCCGGCCGCACCGACACCGTGCCGCCGTTGCGCTTCACGGCCTGCGCGACGAGGGCCAGGCCCAACCCCTGGCCGGTGCTCTTGGTGGTCCAGCCGCGGGCGAACACCTGCTCGGGGTCGGCCACGCCCGGCCCGGTGTCCTCGACCCGCAGCTCGAGCCGGCCCTCGGCCTGCCACAGCGACAGCTGCACCTCCCGCGGGGCGTCCCCGGCGAGGGCGGCGTCGATGGCGTTGTCCAGCAGGTTGCCCACGATCGTGACCAGGTCGCCGCCCGGGATGCCGGTGGTGCCCACGGCCGTGGCCGGGTCGATCTCCAGGGCCACCCCGCGCTCGTGCGCGGTGGCCGCCTTGCCCAGCAGGAGGGCGGCCAGCACGGGCTCCTCGACGGCCTCGACCACCCGGTCGGTGAGCCGCTGGGCGACGGCCAGCTCCGAGGTGGCGAACTCGACGGCCTCCTCGGTGCGGCCCAGCTCGACCAGCGACACGGTGGTGTGCAGCCGGTTGGCCGCCTCGTGGGCCTGCGAGCGCAGCGACTCGGCGAAGGCCCGCACGCTGTCGAGCTCGCCGGTGAGCGCCTGCAGGTCGGTGTGGTCCCGCAGCGTGACCACGGCGCCGACCGATCCGCCCTTCGGGGTGGCCGGGGCCTGGCTGACCACCAGCACCCGGCTGCCGCTGACGTGCACCTCGTCGACGGCCAGCCGCTGCTGGGACAGGGTCGTGGCCAGCTCCGGCGAGAGCCCCAGCTCGGTCACGTGCCGGCCGGTGACGTCGCCGTCGAGCTCCAGCAGCCGGCGGGCCTCGTCGTTGACCAGCTGCACCCGCCGGTCGCCGTCCAGCAGCAGCAGCCCCTCGCGGACGGCGTGCAGCACCGCGTCGTAGTACTCGAGCATGCGGGCCAGGGGCGCCGCGCCCAGGCCGTGGGTCTGCCGGCGCAGCCGACGGCTGATCAGCCAGCTGCCCAGCGCGCCGGCGGCCAGCACCGCGGCCGCGACCCCGAGCACCCCGGGGAGGGCGGCGGCGACGTCGTCCCCGATCGCGGCCACGGTGATGCCCACGCTGACCAGCGCGACGACGTCGGTGCTGCTGCCGGTCGCGAAGATCGGCGCCACCGTGCGGACGGAGGGGCCGAGCGTGCCGGTGTAGGTCTCGGTGAAGGCCTCCCCCGCCAGGGCCTCGGCGATGTTGCCGACGAACGGCTGGCCGATCTGGTCGGGGTCGGGGTGGGTGAACCGGGTGCGGTCGGGCGCCATGACGGTGATGAAGGACGTCGCCGTGTCGGCCCGGACCTGCTCGACGTAGGGCTGCAGCACCGCGGTCGGGTCGGTGCCGACGACGGCCGAGCGGACCAGCGGCGAGTCGGCGATCGTCTCGGCGATGCTGCGCGACTGGTTCGCCGCGCGGTCCTCGACGGCGGCCTGGGCGCGGGCCACCGCGAGCCACCCCAGCGCGACCACCACGACCAGCAGCACCAGGGCCTGCAGGCCGAGCAGCTGGCGGGCCAGGCTGCCGCGCCCACGGCGGCCGCGGGCCGTGAGGGCGGGGATGCGCACGACAGGAGTGTGCACGCAATGAACGCAAGGGTGACCGGAGTCACGCCGCACGGGAGGGTCGGACCGTCGCCGGGACCCGGTGACCGCAGCCCGACCCCCAGGAGCACGCCATGGCCACCGGCACCGACGCCGCACCACGACAGAAGCGCGACAAGACCCACTGGCTCTACATCGCGGTGATCGTCGCCGTGGTCGCCGGGATCGTGGTGGGCCTGGTCTTCCCGGAGTTCGGCGTCGAGCTCAAGTGGCTGGGCACCGCGTTCGTCGGCCTGATCAAGATGATCATCGCGCCGGTCATCTTCTGCACCATCGTGCTGGGCATCGGCGCCATCCGGCAGGCCGCCCAGGTCGGCCGGATCGGTGGTCTGGCGCTGGGCTACTTCATCGCGATGTCGACGGTCGCCCTGGCGATCGGCCTGCTGGTGGGCAACGTGCTGCACCCGGGTGAGGGCCTGCAGCTGACCGACGAGGTGCGCGGCGCCGGAGCCGAGCTCGTCCAGACCAGTGCCGAGACCGCGCCCGAGGGCACCACCGGCTTCATCCTGTCGCTGATCCCGACCACGCTGCTGTCCTCGCTGACCAGCGGGTCGGTGCTGCAGGCGCTGCTCATCGCGCTGCTGGTCGGCTTCGCCCTGCAGGCCATGGGCAAGGCCGGCACCCCGATCCTCACCGGCATCGGGCACATCCAGAAGCTGGTCTTCCGCATCCTGGCGATGATCATGTGGGTCGCCCCGATCGGTGCCTTCGGCGCGATCGCCGCGGTCGTCGGCGCCACCGGGGTCGACGCGTTGAAGAGCCTCGGCATCCTGATGCTCGGCTTCTACCTCACCTGCGCGGTGTTCGTGTTCGTCTTCCTCGGCACGATCCTGCGGGCGGTCGTCGGGATCAACGTCTTCACGTTCCTCAAGTACCTGGCGCGGGAGTACCTGCTGATCGTCTCGTCGTCGTCGTCCGAGACCGCGCTGCCCCGGCTGATCGCCAAGATGGAGCACATCGGCGTCAGCAAGCCCGTCGCCGGCATCGTCGTCCCGACCGGGTACTCGTTCAACCTCGACGGCACCGCGATCTACCTGACGATGGCCTCGCTGTTCATCTCGGAGGCCCTGGGCGACCCGTTGAGCTTCGGCGAGCAGCTGAGCCTGCTGGTCTTCATGATCATCGCCTCGAAGGGTGCGGCCGGGGTCTCCGGCGCCGGCCTCGCCACCCTGGCCGGCGGCCTCTCCTCGCACCGCCCGGAGCTGCTGGACGGCGTCGGACTGATCGTCGGCATCGACCGGTTCATGAGCGAGGCCCGCGCGGTCACCAACTTCTCGGGCAACGCCATCGCCTGCATGCTGGTGGCCACCTGGACCAAGGAGCTCGACCGCGAGCAGATGAAGGCCGTGCTGGCCGGTGACCGCCCCTTCGACGAGACCACGATGCTCGAGGACGGCCACGGCCCCTCGACCACCGAGGGCGACCCGGTCGACGCCCCGGCCGCCAGCGGCACGAACGCCGGCCCCGGCCAGCGCGATGCCGCCTACGCCGAGCGCGACCTGGCCCGGAAGTCCCTCACCTGATCGATCCGCCGCGACGACCACGGCCCACTCCTCCGCGGGGTGGGCCGTGGTCGTTCCACGTGGAACCCGCTCAGTCCGGCTGGCGGAGCAGGTAGCGGCCGAAGTGCGGCACGGTGAAGGCGATCTGGCCGCGCTCGGCGCTGTAGACCAGGCCCTTCTTGATCAGGGAGTCCCGGGCCGGCGAGAGCGAGGCGGGCTTGCGCCCCAGGCTGACCGCGACGTCGCTGGTGCTCACGGCCGCGCCGGTCGGACCGCCGAGGTCGGCCATGGCGTGCATGTACTCCCGCTCGGCCGGGGTGGCCCGGTCGTAGCGCGAGCCGAAGAAGCCCACCGCCAGCTCGGCCTCGGCGGCCGGGGCGGCCACGGCGACGTCGTCCTCGGTGATGGGGGTGGTGGCCGCGAGGTCCCAGGTGACCTTGCCGTAGGCCTGCACGAAGTAGGGGTAGCCGTCGGCGGCGGCGTAGAGGGCGTCCAGCGCACCGGGGGTGAAGGCGACGTCCTCGCGCTCGGCGGGGCCGACCAGGGCCCGGTCGGCGGCGGCCCGGTCGAGTCGGTCGATGCGCAGGTAGCGGAACAGCCGCTCGGAGTAGGACTTGGACGCGCTCAGCACCGCCGGCAGATGCGGGAGGCCGGCACCCACCACGATCAGCGGTGCACCCTGCTGCGACAGCTCGTGGCAGGCGGCGCAGATGGCGCTGACGTCGTCGGGCTGCACGTCCTGCATCTCGTCGATGAACAGCGCGATGCCGCTGCCGGTGTCGGCGGCCACCCCGGCGGCGTCGCTGAGCAGCTCGACCAGGTCGATCTCCATGTCCCCGGTGTCGGCCCGGCCGGTGGCCGCCGGGGCGTCGATGCCGGGCTGCCAGCGGTCGCGGAGCTTGGCGTCGGCCGGTTGGTACTGCGCGAACGCCTTCACCACCCCGAGGACGTCGGCCACCGCCTCGGCGTTGCCGTGCCGCGGCCCCAGCTCGCGCAACGCCATGTGCAGCGCGCTGGCGACCGGCCGGCGCAGCGACTGGTCGGGGCGGGCCTCGATCTTCCCGGTGCCCCAGCCGCGGGCGATGGCCGCCGAGCGCAGGTGGTTGAGCAGCACGGTCTTGCCCACCCCGCGCAGCCCGGTGAGCACCAGCGAGCGCTCGGGTCGCCCGTGCGCGATCCGCTCCAGGACGACGTCGAACGCGCTCAGCTCGGTGTCCCGGCCGGCGAGCTCGGGCGGCCGCTGGCCGGCGCCGGGGGCGTAGGGGTTCCGCACGGGATCCATGTCGGGCACCGTATTCCGCTCTCTAGCCCGGGACGTAGAAGCGCGTAGAACGGGGTAGCGCGTGTCGCATGGGTGAGCGTGTGCGGTTCGACGGCTGGATCCTGGGGCTCGGGACGACGTCGGGTACCCGGCTGGTGGTCGGTTACTGGCCCCGCTCGCCGCTGGGGCCGGTGTCCGACGTGATGGTCGAGCGGGCCGACGGGAACCGGGTGCTGCTGGCCGCCACCCCCGAGCTGGCCTCCTTCGTCGCGGGGACGTACTCCTTCGACGAGGTGCGGGTGGTGCCGGTCGAGGTCGGGCGGGCTCCCGGCCACTGGGTGCTCCGGGCCGGACCGCTGGCGTTGCGGGTCCGGGTCGGCCGGCGTCCGCCGCTGGGATGGGCGCTGCGGACCGTTCCGTCACCCCTGGCCCGCACCCCGGCCTGGGTCTCGCTGCTGGACCCCTTCGCCCGGGTGGCCGGCCTGCGCACCCGCGGCACGGCCGGCGGCGGGCGCACCGAGTGGTACGGCGTGCAGGACCTGCACCTGATCCGCTCGGCGTCCGCGACGTGGGACGGCGCCGACCTGGGCGGGCTGGCCCGCGTGGACCCGCCGGTGCGGTTCGGGTTCGGCTCGGTGCCGCCGACGCCGTCCGTCGTGCGGGTGACGACGACGATCGGGCTCTCTACGCCTGTCTAGTCCTGCGGCGAGACGGTCGCAGAGTGCTGTCGACGACGCCGCCGGCGCACGGCCAGCACCACCACCCCGATCGCCAGCACCGGGCCCGAGGTGACGACCAGCCCCCAGGCGCCCAGGTCGCCGGCCACCGAACCCACCGCCACGTTGAACACGGCGCCGGGGAGGAGGCCGACGAGCGTCGCGGCCAGGTACACCGGCAACCGGACGCCGGACAGCCCGCCGGCGTAGTTGACCAGGAAGTACGGCAGCACCGGGGTGAGCCGCGCAGCGAGGACGGCGAGGAACCCGCGGTCCATCGCCAGCTGGTCGGCCTTGCGCAACCGGGGGCCGGCCAGCCGGAGCAGGGCGTCGCGACCCAGGGCCCGCCCCAGCCCGAACCCGAGCAGCGCACCCAGCAGGGCCCCGACGACCGCGACCAGCAGTCCGGCCCAGAACCCCAGCAGCACCCCCGTGAGCAGGGCCAGCGCCGACCGCGGCACGGGCGCCAGGACCGCCAGCGCGGTGCCCCCGGCCAGCGCCGCCCAGCCGAGCACCCCGGCGCCGTCGAGCCAGCCGCGCACCTGGTCGACCGAGGGCAGGTCGGTGGTGAGCGCGAGGACCGCGCCGGCGAGCAGGATCGCCCCGAGGACGGCGACCCGCACCGCCTGCCCCCTGCTGATCCGCGCCACGGCCCCAGTCTCCCGGCTGCGCCGCTGCTCCCCTCCCCCGCAGGCGTCGTGTGACGCCCAGGACCCGTTCCGGCCGGGGTCTGGTGCGCAGGCGTCAGGTGACGGGCGCGTGGGGGCTGCGCCGTGATCGGATCGTGACCCGGGTGGTGTCGGTTGTTCCTGGCGATCGCCGCGGCCACCGGGTGTGACGACCTCTTCGGGGAGCAGCTCGCTCCTGGCTGGCCGGCGGGCCCCGACCGGGCCGCCCCCGTGCTCCCGGTGGACGGCTCGGGCCGGGCGGTCCTCCGAGGGCCGCATCGTCGTCCCGGCGCCGTGGTCCGGGGTTCCCGCCCTCCGGGACCGTGCGGGGAGGGCGGGAACCCCGGAGCCGGGCAGACTCCAGCGCGTGACGGGGGTGCTGACCGGGTTCCTGGTCATCGGGGTGGTCATCGCCGTCGGGTACCTGGCCGCGCGGCGCGGGGTGCTCCCGCCGGGTGCGCAGCTGGTGCTGGCGCAGACGTCGTTCCGGGTGGCCACCCCGGCGCTGCTGTTCACCACGTTGGTCGGCGCCGACCTGGGGCAGATCTTCTCCGGCACCCTCTGGGTCACCTCCGCCGCGGCGCTGGCCTGCGCCGGGGCGATGGGGGTGGTGGGCGCCGTCCGTCGCTGGGGGGTCCGGCGCACGACGATCGGCGCGCTCGGCGCCGGGATGGTGAACTCCGCCAACCTCGGCATCCCGATCGCGGTGCACGTGCTCGGCGACGCCACCCTGGTCGCACCGCTGCTGCTGTTCCAGCTCGTGCTGCTCGTCCCGGCCGCGGTCGTCCTGCTGGACCTCACCGGCCCGGACGAGGGGACCCCGCGCTGGGTGCGGCTGACCACGCCGTTCCGCAACCCGGTGCTGATCGCGTCTGTGCTGGGCCTGGTGGTCAGCGGGGTGGGGTGGACGGTGCCCGACCTGGTGCTGGACCCGCTGGAGCTGCTGGCCTCGTTCGCCGTCCCGGCCGTGCTGCTGGCCTACGGCGTCTCGCTGCACGGCGCCCCGGTGCCCGGCCGCGGGCCCGAGCGGCGGGCGGTGCTGCTGGCGACGGCGCTGAAGCTGCTGGTCATGCCCGGGATCGCCTGGGCGCTGGCCGCGGCGGTGGGCATCGGCGGCACCGAGCTGTTCGTGATCGTGGTGCTGGCCGCGCTGCCGACCGCCCAGAACGTCTACACCTACGCGGTCGCCTACGGCACGGGCGAGCGGCTGGCCCAGCAGACCGTCACCCTCACCACCGCCGGCTCGATCCCGGTCCTGCTCGTGGTCGCGGCGCTGCTGGGTCCCTGGTCAGGCCGGCGGGGGCCCGCCCACCTGGTCGGCCCGCTCGGCCCACCAGGCCAGCGTCGTCGGCAGGTCCACGACCCCGGCGTCGGAGCCCAGGCCGGTGGCGACCAGCGCGGCCGTGGCGGTCGCCAGCCGGGCCGCGACCGGCAGTGCCCAGCCCTGCTGCAGGCCGACGACCAGCCCGGCGGTGAACGCGTCGCCGCACCCGGTGGTGTCGACGACCTCCACGGCGAAGGCGGGCACGGCCTCCGCGCCGTCGGGCCCGACGACCAGGGAGCCGTCGGCCCCCCGGGTGACGACGACGGTGCCCACGCCCAGGTCCAGCAGCACGCGGGCGGCCTGCTCGAGGTCGTCGTGGCCGGTCATCGACCGCAGCTGGTCGTCGTTGGGCACGAACAGGTCGACCCACGGCCACAGCGGGCCGAGCTGCTCCAGGACGTCGGGCCCGGCACCGGAGCGCAGCAGGTCCACGGTGGTCGTGGTGCCCGATCCGCGGGCGTGCCGCAGCAGGCCCGGGGCGACCTCCGTGGCGAACGGCCCCAGCACGTCGGGCCCGCCCAGGTGCAGGACGTCGGCGCCGGCGACCAGGTCCCGGTCGACGTCGGCGGCGGCCAGCGTGGCGGTGACGCCGGGCAGGTGCAGCGTCGGGCGCTCGCCGTTGGCCCGGATCGGCAGGATCGTCGTCGACGTCCGACCGCCGACGCGGGTGACCAACCGGTCGGTCTCGACGCCGGCGTCCTCCAGCAGCATGCGCAGCAGCCGGCCGAGGGCGTCGTCCCCGATCGCCCCGACGGAGGTCACCCGGGCGCCGAGCTTGGCCAGGTCGACGGCGGTGCCCGCCGCGGTGCCGGCGGCGGTGACCCGGGCGTCCTCGACGAGGACGCCACCCTGACCGGGCGGGATCTCGGCGACCGGCCGGACGTGGACGTCGACGATGTGCGGGCCGATGCAGACGACGTGCGGGATCACGCGGTGGGACCTCCGTAGCGGGACGCGACGACCTCGGCGAGCTCGTCGTCGGTGAGCACCCGGGGGCGGCCCAGGGCGGTGGCGGTGACGTACAGCTCGCACAGCCACTCGAGCAGGTGGGCCCGCTCGAACGCGTCGTCGAGGGTGGCGCCGTGGGTGACGGCACCGTGGTTCTGCATCAGGGCCGCGCTGCGGTCGGCGAGGGCCTCGGTGACCGCGCGGGCCAGCTCCGGGGTGCCGTAGCGGTGGTAGGGCGCCACCCGGGGGGCGCCACCGAGCCGGACCGCGTAGTAGTGCAGCGGCGGGAGCACGTCGACGACGGTGGAGACCGCGACGCTGCGCAGGCCGTGGTGGTGCACGACCGCGCCGGCGTCCGTGGCCGCGTAGACCGACAGGTGCAGCCCGGTCTCGGTCGAGGGTCGCCGGCTGGTGGACCCCTCGGCCGGGCTGCCGTCGGGGTGCACGAGGCACACGTCCTCCGGCCCGACCTCGGCGTAGGGCACCGACGACGGCGAGATGGCGACCAGGTCGCCGACCCGCACGCTCACGTTGCCCGCCGTCCCGGTGACCAGGCCCTCGTCGACCAGCCGCCGGCCGCCGGCGGCGACCGCCTCCCGGGCGGCCTGCACGGCCGCTGTGTCGATCCCGGTGTCGATCCCGGGGTCGGTCATCGCGGGACCTGGTGCGACGGGCTCCATCGTCCTAACGTATCTCGAACGCTTGATATGCAAAAGATCCCGGAGGTGCCCGATGACCGACGCCCCGCATGCCTGGCTCGAGGAGTTCCAGGCCGCGCTGACCGCGCGGGACGTCGACGCAGCGGTGGCGCTCTTCGGGCCGGAGTGCTTCTGGCGGGACCTGGTCGCCTTCACGTGGAACATCGCCACCGCCGAGGGCCCGGAGGCGGTCCGGGCGCGGCTGGTCGAGGTGCTGGACCGGGTCGACCCCACCGGGTTCTGCGTCGAGGAGGGGACCTCGCCGACCAGCAGAGGGGGGCTCGACGAGGCGTGGGTCGAGTTCTCGACCTCGGTCGGACGCGGCCGTGGGCACCTGCGGCTGCGGGACGGCCAGGCCTGGACGCTGCTGACCACGCTGCAGGAGCTCGCAGGCCACGAGGAACCCTCCCGGGAGCGACGCCCGCGGGGCGCCGAGCACGGCGCGAACAGGGACCGGCAGACGTGGCTGGAGCGCCGCGAGGCCGAGGCCACCGAACTCGGGTACACCCGTCAGCCGCACGTGCTGGTCATCGGCGGCGGGCAGGGCGGCATCGCGCTGGGCGCCCGGCTGCGGCAGCTCGACGTCCCCACCATCGTCGTGGACCGGCACGCCCGGCCCGGGGACCAGTGGCGCAGCCGCTACAAGTCCCTGTGCCTGCACGACCCGGTCTGGTACGACCACCTGCCCTACCTGCCGTTCCCGGAGAACTGGCCGGTGTTCGCGCCCAAGGACAAGATCGGCGACTGGCTGGAGATGTACACCAAGGTCATGGAGCTCAACTACTGGAGCTCCACCACCGTCGAGTCCGCCTCCTTCGACGAGGCCGCCGGGCACTGGGACGTC
>NZ_FNIR01000016.1 GCF_900103975.1 Klenkia soli | reverse complement strand
TCGGCCTGGGCCTCGGCCACGTCGGCCAGCACCGCCTGCACCCCGGCCCGGGTCGTGGCAGAGGTGACCAGCAGCTCGGACAACCGCATCGGCCGGTGCACCAGATCAACTGGCACACCGGCGGCGACCTGCGCGGCCCGCTCGGCCTCCAGCACCGCAGCCTTCGCCGCAGCCGAGGCGAACACCTCCGCCTGCGCGATGCCCAACGACAGCCCGAACCGGGTGCCCACCACCACCGGGTCCACCGTGCACCACCTCCGCGCCTAGTTCGAACACCTGTACGAATACTAGCGCACATCGCGACCGTCGACTACCTGAATGCACAGGTCAGCGGACTGTCCACAACGGCGGGAGGAAATGTCGGAGCAGCTTGGCACCATGGGAGGATGACCGCCCCCGAGGAGATCCTCTGCCGGGTCCGCACCGAGACCCGCGCCCAGATCGCGGCGCTCACCGCCGACTACGAGGCAGTCGTCGAGGCCTCCCGGGGATCCAACGCCGACGACGAGCACGACCCCGAGGGCCAGACCATCGGGTTCGAGCGCGCCCAGCTCGCCTCGGTGCTCGAGCAGGCCCGCACCCGGCTCGCCGAGCTCGACGCCGCGGTGTCCCGGGTGGCCGACGGCAGCTACGGCCGCTGCGAGGTCTGCGGCCTGCCGATCGGCGAGGCGAGGCTGCAGGCCCGCCCGGCGGCCCGCACCTGCATCGACCACGCCTGAGCCGCCCCGCACCACGGCCAGCCGGTGAGGTCGATCGAGGTCGCAGCTAGAACCGCTGCACGACCCCGATCGCGGCGACCACCAGGGTGGTCGCACCCAGGAGGCGGCGGAACGGGTTCACGCCGCGCACCAGCTCGTCGACCGCCCACCACACCAACGCCACCCGGGTGCCGACGTAGACCCACGCCGCGTCACCCACCACGCGGCCCAGGCCGGTGAGCAGCAGGAACACCCACGCCGAGGTGTTCGGCCACTGCGCCACCACCCATCGCCGGTCCGTCGACGACCGGTCCCGCAGCAACCAGTCGAGGGCCCGTCTCACCGCTCGGTCAGCAGCCCGGCCGGGTCGGTGAACAACTGCGCACCGGGGGTGGCGCCGCTGAGCGCGTCGGCGGCCAGCACGACCGCGGCCGCCGTCCAGGTGGTGCGCTCGACCGGCCAGATCGCGTCGTCGGCGAACACGTAGCCGGTCCAGTAGCCGCCGTCCTCGTCCCGCAGGTGCTGCATCGCGGCCAGCTGCTCGGTGGCGGCGTCCACCTGCCCGGCGACGGCCAACGCCATCGCGAGCTCGCAGGTCTCCGCGCCGGTCACCCACGGCCGGTCGGCCACGCACCGCGCACCGAGACCGGGGACGACGAAGGTGTCCCACGAGGCGGCCAGCCGGTCCACCGCGGCGGCCCCGGTCAGCGCGCCGCCCAGCACCGGGTAGTACCAGTCCATCGAGAACCGGGCCCGGTCGGCGAACGCGTCCGGCCGGGAGCAGAGCGCTGCCTGCAGCGCGTCGGCCGCCGCCGTCCACGAAGGCCGGTCCTCGCCGACCAGGGCAGCCAGCGACGACCCGCAGCGCAGGGCCTGCAGCAGCGACGACGAGCCGGTGACCAGGGCGACGTCGTCCGGCGTGCCGTCCGGGCGCAGCGCCCAGCCGATGGACCCCGAAGGCAGCTGCATCCGGCAGACCAGGTCCAGCGCCCGCGAGACCGGACCCCACCAGCGATCACCGGGGGACCCCGTGACCAGTGCGTGGTGCAGGGCGCCGACCGCGAGGTAGCCGGCGTGGTTGCTCTCGACCCCCGGCGCGGTCACCGCGCCCTCGCGCCACTCCGACGGGAACCCGCCCGAGGGCAGCTGCCGGGCGCACAACCAGTCCAGGGCCGCCGCGCCCGCACCGGGCCGGCCACCGGCGGTCAGCGCCATGGCCGCCTCGACGGAGTCCCAGGCGTCCAGGGCCCCGCCGCGCCACCACGGCAGCATCCCGTCGGACGACTGCTCGGCGGCGATCGCGGCCACGGTCGCGGCGACGTCGTCGCCGGACAGGACCCCGGGCACCTCGGGCAGCAGCGTCACGACCAGGGCTTGGTCGCGTAGACCACCAGGCTCTTGCCGATCAGCGGGTCCAGCACCCGCTCGGCCGCCCGGGTCACCCACGGCCGCGTGGTCAGGTCCCAGACCAGCAACCGGTGGTAGGCCCGCACGGGCGCAGGGTTGCGGTCGACGCCGACGGCGCACTTGAGCCACCAGTAGGGCGCGTGCAGGGAGTGCGCGTGGTGGCTGGCACCCGGGACGAGGCCGGCCGCGGCGAGCCGGGCCCGCACCTCGGTCTGCCGGTAGATGCGGATGTGGCCGCCCTCGTTCGCGTGGTAGTCGTCCGACAGCGCCCAGCACACGGCCTCGGGGCCGAACCGGGGCACGGTGACGGCGACCCGCCCGCCGGGCTTGAGCACCCGGGCGATCTCGGCGAACGCGGTCGCGTCGTCGGGGATGTGCTCGAGCACCTCCGAGGCGATCACCCGGTCCACCGACCCGGACGGCACCGGGAGGTGCAGCAGGTCGCCCCGCACCGCCGTCGCCGAGGCCCCCACCGGCGCCTCGCCGGCGGCCTCGATCGCGCCGAGCCAGGTCTGCGTCGTGCGCACCTCGTCGGTGCCCCAGTCGACGGCGACGACGGAGGCGCCCCGGCGGTAGGCCTCGAAGGCGTGCCGGCCCTCGCCGCAGCCCAGGTCCAGCACGGTGTGCCCGGCCCGGACGTCGAGTTGGTCGTAGTCGATCGTCAGCACGCGTCCAGCACCTGCTCGTACCAGTCGGCGGTCCGGACGGCGGTCGACCGCCAGGTGAAGTTCTCCAGCACCCGGGTGCGCCCGGCCCGGCCGAGCTGCTCCTGCAGACCCCGGTGGTCCAGGACGAGCGCGAGGGCCCCGGCCAGCCGGTCGACGTCCCCCGCAGGCACTTGCACCGCGGCGTGCGAGCCGACCACCTCGGGGAGCGCGCCGGCGTCCGTGGTCACCAGCGGTGTCGCGCACGCCATGGCCTCGATCGCCGGCAGCGAGAACCCCTCGTACAAGGAGGGGACGACGGCGGCCGTCGCCCGCTGCAGCAACCCGACCAGGTCGGCCTGGGGGAGCGGGCCGGTGAACGTCACGGCGTCGGCCAGCGAGAGCCGCTCGACGGCGGTGGCCGCCAGGCCACCGGCTTTCGCCGAGCCGACGACGGTCAACCGCACCTCGCGCTCGGTGCGCAGCTTGGCGATCGCCTCCAGCAGCGGGACCAGCCCCTTCAGCGGGACGTCGGCGGAGGTGGTGACGACGACGTGGTCGACGTCGCGCGGGCCGCTGGGCGGGGAGAAGTCGGACGGGTCGATGCCCACCGGGATCACCTCGACGCGGTCGGTCGGCACCCCCATCAACCGCTGGATGTCCCGCTGCGAGCTCGCCGAGACGGTGGTGATCGCCGGCAGCCGACGGGCGACGCGGGCCTGCATGCCGGTGAAGGCGTACCAGCGGCGCAGGGTCAGCGAGCGGCGGAACCCGGCCGCGGCCAGCTCGATGTCGCGGTCGACGGCCACCGGGTGGTGGATGGTGGCGACGGTGGGCAGGCCGGTGCGCAGCAGGCCCCAGCCCAGCGACTGGTTGTCGTGGACGATGTCGAACCCCGAGCCCCGTAGCCACCGGGCGGCCCGCAGGGAGAAGGTGAGCGGTTCGGGGAAGGCGGCGGTGCACATCGCGGCGTACTCGGCGACGTCGATCCAGTCGCGGAACTCCCGCAGGGCCGGGGTGCGGAACGGGTCGGGTTCGCGGTACAGGTCCAGGCTGGGCAGTTCGGTGAGGGGGACGCCGTCGTCCAGCACCGGGTAGGGCTGCCCGCTGACCACCTCGACGCGGTGGCCCAGCTCGCGCAGCTCGCGGGACAGCGCCCGCACGTAGACGCCCTGCCCGCCGCTGTGCGGCTTGGAGCGGTAGGACAGCAGTGCGATGCGCAGCGACCGTCCCATGCCGGGGACCTTAACCAGCGGCCCCCGCGGGCCCGTGCGAGCGCCTACCGTGGGGTGATGCGCCGCACCCCGCTCCTGCTCGCCGCCGCCGCGTCCACCACCCTGCTCCTCGCCGGCTGCGGCGCCGGCGACACGCCGGTCGCCCCGGCCGCCGCCACGCAGGAGGCGCCCGCGCTCGCCGAGGGGTTGCTGCCCGCCGACCAGTTCGCGCCCGGCGCCACCGTCACGGCGGTCACCGCCGACGACCTCGCCGCTGCCCTCGGCGCCGCGCCGTCCCACGACCCGGGCCGGATCACGGTCACCCCGCAGGCCTGCGTCGACGCCCTGCAGGTCGCCCGCACGGCGCTGGGTGACCCGGCCGACGTCGACGACGTCGCCGGCCAGTACGCCCGCGCCGGCTTCGGCGGCACCGCCGAGCTGCTGGCCACCGGCGGGCCCGCGCAGACCGCCGTCGGCACCCTCGTCGACGCCGTCGCCGCCTGCCCGACCGCCACCGTGGACACCGCGATGGGCCAGGCCGTGGTCACCTTCGGCGCGGTGACCCGGCCCGACCTGGGGGACGACGCCGCCGTCGTCCCCCTGACGGTCACGCTGCCCGGCGGTCCGGTGTCCGGCGGGTCCGCGCTCCTGGGCCTGGTCTCGGACGGCGACCGGCTGCTGGGTCTGGCGACCGGCAGCATCGGCACCACCGCGCCCGACCAGGCCGCGTTCGACACCCTGCTCGCCGCCGCCCAGGAGCACGCCGCCGACACGCTGGGCTGAGGCGGTCCGCGGGCATCCGTGGTCGGATGGGCGGCGTGAGCCTCCCGCGTCGCATCCCGGTCGTCCTCGCCGCAGCCACGGTCCTGCTGGCCGGCTGCACCTCGACGGTGGAGGGGACGGCGTCGCCGTCCCCGACCACCGCAGGTGCCCCCTCGTCGTCCGGGTCGGGCGGCGACCAGGGTGGTGACCAGGACCCCGACGGGCTGGCCGCCGGACTGCTGCCGGAGGACGCCTTCGGCGCGGGTGCCCAGGTGTCGCCGGTGACCGAGGCCGACGTCCGCGCCGGTGCCGCCGTCGGCGCCGACCTCGCCGGGGTCACCATCACCCCCGAGGCCTGCGCCCAGGCGATCCAGCAGAGCCAGCCCTCGGTCGAGGACCTCGAGGACTTCGCCGCCCAGACCGCGACGAGCGGGACGAGCGTCGTCGTCCAGCTGCTCACCGTCGGGGCCCCGGGTGACCCGGTCGCCGACCTGGCCGCGTCCGTCGCGACCTGCCCGCAGGCGACCCTCACCTCACCCGAGATCGGGACGGCGACCATCACGTTCAGCGCGCTGGACGTGCCGGCCCTCGGCGACGGCTCGGCCGGGCTGTCGTACACGACGTCGGTGACCGGCCCCGACGGCTCCCAGCTCACCATCCCCGCGCTCATCGCGGTGGCCGTGGACGGCGACCGCCTGCTCACGGTGCTCAGCACCAGCATCGGCGGCAGCACGGACACCGCCGCCTTCACCGACCTGGTGCAGCAGGCCTACGACTACCAGGCCGACCAGCTGGACTAGCAGGACCGGGACGCCGCTGCCGCCCGCCGTCCACACGCCGGGGGTCCGTCCACAACCTGCGCGCGGCGGCCCCGGGGACCGCCCCGCGCCACCAGGGTCGACGGCATGGAGAACGAGCAACCCTGCACCGCCGTCCGGCTCGACACCGGCCCCGAGCTCGCCGCGGCGCTGCCGCAGCTGCTGGGCTTCGTGCCCGAGGAGTCCCTGGTCCTGGTCGCGCTGACCGGGAGCCGGGCCACCCGGGTGGGCGTGACCCTGCGGGTCGACCTGCCCGGCCCCGACGACGCCTCGGCCCTGGCGACGGACGTGGTCGCCCGCCTGGGTCCCGAGCCGCCGGCCGCCGTCGTCGCCCTGGTGGTCACCGAGGCGTCCGACGTGCCGGCCGAGGTGGACCTCGACGCGTTGTCCGACGTCCCCCTGCACGCCCTGGACCCGGTCGGCCTGCGCCTGCTGCGCACCGCCGGGGCCGACCTGCCCGGCCGGGGTGTGGTGCGGGCGGTGGGCGGGGTGCTGGCCGACGCCGGTGTGCCGCTGCTGGCGGCCCTGCTGGTGCGCGGTGGCCGGTGCTGGGACTACGACTGCGCCGACCCCTGCTGCGACCCGGGCGCCGGGCGCCCGCTCCCCGGTGGCACGTCGGCGCTGGCCGTGGCCTCGGTCGTCGACGGCCGGGTGGTCGCGGCCGACCGCGCCGAGCTGGTCGCCCGGCTGGCCCCCGCCACCGGCGTGGCCGCGTTGGCGATGGGCCGGGCCTGCTCGGTGGTGGGGGCGGGCCAGGCCGAGGCCCTGCACCGCCTCGGGTGGGAGGCGGTCGCCGCCGAGTCGTGGCGCCTGGTGCAGGGCGCCGTGGCGGCCGGCCGCCACCTGACGGACGAGGCGGTCGCCCGGCTGGGCTGGGCGCTGACCGAGACCGAGGTCCGGGACCAGGCGCTGGCCCTGGGCGCGGGACCGACCGCGGCAGCCGCCGAGGCGCTGTGGACCGAGCTGGTCCGCCGGCTGCCCGCCCCGCTGGACGCCGCCCCCGCCACGCTGCTGGCGGCCACCGCGTGGGCCCGCGGCGACGGCACGACCGCCGGCGTCGCCCTGGACCGCGCCCTGGCCAGCCAGCCCGGCTACCGCCTGGCCCAGCTCCTGCGGCAGGGGCTCACCGCCGGGCTCCCGCCGTCGGCCGTGCGCGAGCTGGCCGGCTGGGCACGGCCGCGGTCAGAGCAGCTCGGGGCGTGACCAGTCCCGGCCGTGCACGTGCTCGGCCAGGAACGCCAGCACCGTCTCGTACCAGACCGTGGCGTTGCCCGGCGTCAGCACCCAGTGGTTCTCGTCGGGGAAGTAGAGGAACTTCGAGGGCACCCCGCGCTTCTGCAGGTCGTACCAGAGCCGCAGGCCCTCGCCGATCGGCACCCGGTAGTCCTTGTCGCCGTGGATGACCAGCACCGGGGTGGTGATCGCGTCGGCGTAGCGGTGCGGCGAGTTCTGCTCGTAGCGGGCCGGCTCGGTCAGCGGGTCGCCGAACTCCTTCTCCCAGTAGAACGCCGCGTCGGTGGCGCCGATGAAGCCGTCCAGGTGCCACAGGCTGGCGTGGGTGACGATCGCGTCGAACCGGTCGGTCTGCGTGGCCACCCAGTTGGCCATGTAGCCGCCGAACGAGCCACCCATCGCCGCGGTGCGCGAGCCGTCGACCTCGGGCAGCTCGACCGCGGCGTCGGTGGCGGCCATCAGGTCGGTGTAGGGCGCCCCGCCCCAGCTGCCCCAGCCGCGCCGGACGAACTCCTGCCCGAAGCCCTGCGACAGCGCCGGGTTGGGCAGCAGCACCGCGTACCCCTGGGCCGCCATGACCCACGGCAGCCACCGCCACGACCAGGAGTTCCAGCTCATCAGCGGTCCGCCGTGGATCCACAGCAGCAACGGCGCGGGGGAGTCGGCGGAGGCGCCCTCGGGCAGCACCAGCCAGGACTGCACCTCGACGCCGTCGGCGGCGGTGGCCCGCAGCTCGCGCAGGGTGCCGGGCAGCGCGGCGATCGTGCCCGGGTTCGGCAGCGGCTCGGGCTGCTGGTCGGTGGCCTGCGGGTCCAGCCGCACCGGCGCTGCCGGGTGGTCGAAGGCCGACCGCAGGGCGTAGAGCGCCGAGCCGTCGCGGGCCACCTGCAGGTCGGAGTAGGCGCCGTCCCGGGTCAGCCGGACCGGGGCCCCGCCCTCGACCACCCGGAACACGGCGTGCCGGCCGTCGTCGTCGGCCAGGAAGTACACCGCGCCGCCCTCGGCGTCGAACTGCGGCGCCGACGGCCAGCGGTCGAAGCCTTCGGTGAGGTCGGTGACCGCCCCCGAGCCGACGTCGACCAGCAGCAGCGTGTAGTCCGGCGGCTCCGCCTGGGTGGTCTCGGACTCGCGGGTGCACACCAATCGCGCCGAGTCCGGCGACCAGGCCGGCGACCCGACGTCGGCGGCCGGGTCGTCGACCAGCACCCGGGTCTCACCGCTGGCGGTGTCGGTGACCACCAGCCGGCCGCGCCGCGAGGCCCGGGGATCGGCGACCTCCTCGGCGCGGGCCAGCCACCGGCCGTCGGGGGAGAGTGCGACGTCGGACCCCGCCCCGTTCGGCGGGCCCGCGTCGGGGGTGAGGTCGCGCCAGTCGGGTGCGGTGCCCTCGACCGGCAGCTGACCCACCCAGAAGGCGTGCGGCACGGTCGGGCCCAGGTCGTGGTCCCAGTACCGCACCGGGTAGCTCTCGTGCAGGATCGCGGTGACCCCGGCGTCCTTCCGCGCGTCGCGGCGGGCGGCGTCGGCCTCGTCGTCCTCGGCGCCCGGCGTGGTCGAGGCGAGGACGACGACGTCCCCGCTATCGGCCGCCACGGTGATGCCGCCGATGCCGTTCTTGCGGCCCAGCACCAGCCGGGCCTCGCCGCCCTCGGCCGCCAGTGCCCACAGCGCGGGCTTGGGCTCCCCGGCGTCCTTGCCGGCGTCGGGGTCCGGGCGGGCCGAGGTGAACAGCAGCGTGCCGTCCGGCGTGAAGACGGGCGCGGACTCACCCGGTGCGCTACGGGTCAGCTGACGGGCGTCGCGCCGACCGGTCGGGTCGACCTCCCACAGGGCGGTGCGCCAGGTCTTCCGGTCGGGCGCGAGCGCGGCCACCGACGTGACCAACCGCCGCCCGTCCGGGGAGAGGGCCAGCCCACCGAGGCGGGGGAGGGCCATGACGTCGGCCGGACGGGCGAAGGGGGTGTCGGTCACACCACCCACCCTAGTGACCAGGTCGTGAGCCCGGCGAACGATCAGCCGGCGGCGACCGGCACGGGCTCCTCGGCGGGCGAGACGAACACGTGCTGGGCGACACCCGGCGCCAGCACCGACCCGTCGATGCTCACCGAGCCGTTGACCAGCGCGGCGCGCACGGTCATGCCCGGCCGCACGCCCTGGTCGGCCAGCGAGCGCAGCAGCTGGGTGTCCTCCTGCAGCTGCTCGCTGATGCGGCGGATGACCACCGGCGCACCCTCGGCCGTGGCCGACGTCGACAGCAGGGTCAGGGTGTCCTGCTGGTCGGTGGTCGCCGCGCCCAGAGCTGCCAGACCAGGGATGGGGTTGCCGAACGGCGAGACCTGCGGGTTGCCCAGCAGCGTGAGCAGCTTGCGCTCGACCGCCTCGCTCATCACGTGCTCCCAGCGGCAGGCCTCCTCGTGCACGTCGGCGTAGTCCAGGCCGATGACGTCCACGAGCAGGCACTCGGCCAGGCGGTGCTTGCGCATGACGGCGGTGGCCAGCGCGCGGCCCTCGTCGGACAGCGCCAGGTGGCGGTCGCCCTCGACGCTCAGCAGGCCGTCGCGCTCCATGCGGGCCACGGTCTGGGAGACCGTGGGGCCGCTCTGGTGCAGGCGCTCGGCGATGCGGGCGCGGAGAGGGGTGATGCCCTCCTCCTCGAGCTCGAAGATCGTGCGCAGGTACATCTCGGTGGTGTCGATGAGGTCGTTCACAGCAGCAGGCTCCTCCGTGCAGGGGTCTGCGCCCAGCCTACGGGTGGTCCGCCACCCCGACGGGGCGCGACGACCCCGGCCGGGCGGTAGCGTCGACCCGGTGAACAGGCGATGAGGCCGGCTCCGGGGACGACACGATGAGCGACGCCGTCAGCGTCGTCTGGGACGACGCCTACCTCGGCTACACCTGGGGCGGGGACCACCCGATGCACCCCGTGCGGCTGGACCTCACGATGCGGCTGGCCGACACCCTCGGGGTGCTGTCGGGCCCGCGGATCGAGGTCGTCCGGCCCGAGACGGCGGGGGAGGACCTGCTCACCCTCGTCCACGACCCCGAGTACCTGGCCGCCGTCCGCCGGGCGCCGTCGGACCCCGCCGGCGTCGGCCACGGCCTGGGCACCGCCGACAACCCGGTGTTCGACGGCATCTACGAGTCCTCGGCCCTGATCGCCGGTGGTTCGGTCACCGCCGCCAGGCTGATCCACGAGGGCAGGGCCCAGCACGCGGTGAACATCGCCGGCGGCATGCACCACGCCCTGCGCGATGCCGCCAGCGGGTTCTGCGTGTTCAACGACGCCGCGATCGCCATCGCCTGGCTGCTCGGCCAGGGCTACGAGCGCATCGCCTACGTCGACCTGGACGTGCACCACGGCGACGGCGTGCAGGCCGCGTTCTGGAGCGACCCCCGGGTGCTGACGGTGAGCATCCACCAGACGCCGCTGACGCTGTTCCCGGGCACCGGCTACGCCGAGGAGACCGGCGACCCCGTGAAGGCACCGGGCTCGGCGGTGAACCTGGCCCTGCCCAACGGCACCGACGACTCCGGCTGGCTGCGCGCGTTCCACGCCGTCGTCCCCGGGGTGGTGCGGGCGTTCTCGCCGCAGATCCTGGTCACCCAGTGCGGCTGCGACACCCACCACGAGGACCCGATGGCCGACCTCGGGCTCACCGTCGACGGCCAGCGCGCGGCCTACAAGGCCATGCACGAACTGGCCCACGAGGTCAGCGAGGGCCGCTGGCTGACGCTGGGCGGCGGCGGGTACGGGCTGGTCCGCTGCGTGCCGCGGGCCTGGACCCACCTGATCGCCGAGGCGGCCGGCACCCCGGTGCCGCCGGGCACCGCGATCCCCGACTCCTGGGCGCAGGACGTGCTGGCGAAGGGCCTGCGTATCGAGCCGCCGGGTTCGATGACCGAGGGCGGCTGGACCGGCTTCCAGCACTGGGACCCCTTCACCGAGAACCGGGTCGACCGGGCGATCACCCGCACCCGCAACGCCGCCTACCCGCTGTTCGGCCTCGACCCGGACGACCCCCGTGACTGAAGCGCCCAAGCCCGATCCGACGATGCCCGACCACTCGGTGCCCCCGCCCGGGTGGGAGGCCGACGTCGTGGCGGCCGACGGCGGCACCGTGCACCTGCGGCCGATCACGCCCGAGGACGCCGACGGCATCGTCGGGCTCATGGAGCGCAGCTCCGACCAGACCCGGTACTACCGGTTCTTCGGGCCGATGAAGCGGCTGTCCGACAAGGACCTGCACCGGTTCACCCACGTCGACCACGACCACCGGGTCGCCTTCGTCGTCCTCCTGGGCGAGGAGCTGGTCGGAGTCGGGCGCTACGACCGCTACCCCGGCACCGACGACGCCGAGGTCGCCTTCCTCGTCGAGGACGCCCACCAGCGCCGCGGCCTGGGCTCGGTGCTGCTCGAGCACCTGGCCGCCGCCGCCCGCGAGCGGGGCATCACCCGGTTCGTCGCCGAGGTGCTCAGCCAGAACTCAGGCATGGTCCGGGTGTTCCTGGACGCCGGCTACGAGGCCCGGCGCTCCTACGAGGACGGCGTCGTCCACCTCACCTTCCCGATCGCGCCCACCGAGCAGGCCCTGGCCGTCACCTACGAGCGCGAGCAGCGCAGCGAGTCCCGGTCGATCGGCCGGCTGCTCAACCCGCAGTCCGTGGCCGTCGTCGGGGCCAGCAGCGACAGCGGCAAGATCGGCCACGCGGTGCTGCGGCACCTGCTGGACGCCGGGTTCGCCGGGCCGATCTACCCGGTGAACCCCGCCGTGCGGCACGTCGCCGGGGTGCCGGCGCACGCCACGATCGAGGACATCCCGGACGACGTCGACCTCGCCGTCCTCACCGTGCCGGCCACCGAGGTGCCCGGCGTGGTCGAGGCCTGCCGCCGCAAGCGGGTGAAGGGCCTGGTGGTCATCTCCGGCGGCTTCGGCGAGACGGGCCCCGAGGGGCGGGCGGCCGAGCGGGCGTTCGTGGCCTCGGCCCGCGCCTCGGGCATGCGGGTGGTCGGGCCCAACTGCCTGGGCCTGGTCAACACCGATCCCGCGGTCGGCCTGAACGCCAGCCTCGCCCCGCGAGTGCCCGGCCGCGGCCGCATGGGCTTCTTCGCGCAGTCCGGCGCGCTGGGCGTGATGCTGCTCGAGCGGGCCAGCAACCGCGGCATCGGCCTGTCCAGCTTCGTGTCGGCGGGCAACCGGGCCGACGTCAGCGGCAACGACATGCTGCAGTACTGGGCCACCGACCCGGCCACCGAGGTCGTGCTGCTGCACCTGGAGAGCTTCGGCAACCCGCGCAAGTTCGCCCGCCTGGCCCGCCGGGTGGGCCGCACCAAGCCGGTGGTCGCGGTGAAGAGCGGCCGGCACGTGGGCATGACCGCCGGGTTGGCCGGCACCAGCGTCGCGGTGACCGAGGAGTCGGTAGCCGCGCTGTTCGCCTCCGCCGGGGTCATCCGCGTGCAGACCCTGGCCGAGCTGTTCGACGTCGGCACCCTGCTGGCGCACCAGCCGCTGCCGGCCGGCGCCCGAGTGGCCATCGTGGGCAACTCGACGGCGGTGGGCGTGCTGGTCGCCGACGCCGTCCTCGAGCAGGGGTTGCAGCTGGCCCACGAGCGCCCGGTCGACATCGGCACCGCCGCCCCGCCCGAGCAGCTGCGCGAGGCGCTGACCGCCGCGCTGGACGACGACGGCGTCGACGCCGTGATCGCGGTCTACCTGCCGGCGCTGGTGCACGACACCGCCCCGTTCGCCCGGGTGCTGCGCGAGATCTCGGCCGCCGCGGAGAAGCCGGTGGTCGCCAACTTCCTGTCCGCCGACGGCATCCCCGACGAGCTCGTGGTCCGCGGCGAGGACGGCATGCCTGCCCGCGGGTCGGTGCCGTCGTTCTCCACCCCCGAGCGGGCGGTGATCGCGCTGGCCCGGGTGTCGGAGTACGCGGCGTGGCGCCGCCGTCCGGTCGGCACGGTGCCCGAGCTCGAGGGCGTGGACGAGGCCGCTGCCCGCGAGGTCGTGGTGGGCGCCCTGGCCGAGGGCGGGGGGCGCGAGCTCACCGACGACGAGGTCATCGCGCTGCTGGGCGCCTACGGGGTGCCGCTGCTGCGCACCCGCCGGGCCGCCGACGCCGAGGCCGCGGTCGCCGCGGCCGAGGAGGTCGGCTACCCGGTGGTGCTCAAGTCCACCGCCCCGTGGCTGCGGCACCGCTCGGACCTCGGCGGCACGCGGCTGGACCTGCGCGACGCCGATGACGTGCGGGCCGGGTTCGAGGCGATCCCGTCCGACGACCCGGTGATCGTGCAGGAGATGGCGGCCCCGGGCGTGAGCACCGTGGTCCAGGTGGTCGACGACCCGTCCTTCGGCGCGCTGGTCAGCTTCGGGGTCGGCGGTGTGGCCACCGACCTGCTCGGTGACCGGGCGTTCCGCACGCTGCCGCTGACCGACACCGATGCCCACGAGATGGTCCGCGAGCCCCGCGCCTGGCCGCTGCTGGACGGCTACCGGGGCAGCGAGCCGGTCGACGTCGCGGCGCTGGAGGACCTCCTGCTGCGTATCGCCCGGCTGGCCGACGACCTGCCCGAGGTGCTGGCGCTGTCGTTGGAGCCGGTGATCGTGGGCCCGGCCGACCCGTGGCACGGCGGCCGCTCGCTGGTGGTGGCCGGCGCCGCGGTGCGGGTGGGGGCACCCACGGCCAGGGTCGACCCCGGCCCCCGCCGCATGTTCAGCACCTGACCCTCACCCGAGGACGTTGACCGCCCGCGCCAGCACCAGCAGGACGACGACCAGGGTGATCGTGGACTCCGCGGCCATGACCGCCTTGGCGCCGCGGGTGAGCGGCAGGACGTCGGTGGGGCTGAACGCGGTGGCGTTGGTGAACGCCAGGTACAGGTAGTCGCCGAACCGCGGCTCCCAGTCCGCCGGCGCCAGGCCGGGGGTCTGCATCTGGGCGAAGACGAAGTCGGGGTGCTCCTGGCCGCCGGCGGCCCGGGCAGCCGGACCACCCCGGTCCAGCTCCCAGAACACCAGCGCGAAGGTGAGCACGGTGGTCAGCCAGATGCCGGCGCCGGCCGCGAGCAGGGTGGTCGCGGCGACCTCCTGGCCCGAGACCAGCTCGCGCACCAGCAGCACCGCCGACCACCCGGTCGACAGCACGACCAACCCCAGCAGGCCCAGTGCCAGCCACCGGATGACGGTGGACTCCCGGTCGATCCGCAGCGGGTTCGCGATCACCAGCCCTACCAGCAGCACCAGCTGCGCGGCCGGCAGCAGCAGCCCCACCTGCGGCGCGAACCGGTCGGGCAGCACGAGCTGCAACCCGATGGTCCCGACCACGGCCACCGTCGCCGGCCACCGGTGCTCACCCGGGGTGCGCCGCAGCCAGGCAGGCACATGCGCATCGCTCATGCCGCAGATCCTGCCCGGCTCGACCCGAACACCCTGATCCCGACGGAGGTCCCGAGGTACGAGGGCCCTCCCTGAGGGATCAGGACGAACGGCTCAACGCCGCCGGGGGACGTCACCTGGCCGCGGTCGGAGCGCGGAGCGCGACTATCCGAGATAGTCCCGCAGCGCGTCGGCGCGGTCGGGGGCGCGCAGCTTGCTCATCGTCTCGCGCTCGATCTGCCGCACCCGCTCGCGGGAGAGGCCGAAGCGCTTGCCGATCTGCTCGAGCGTGCGGGGCTGCTCGCCGTCCAGGCCGAACCGCATGATGACGACGTCGCGCTCGCGGTCCTCCAGCGTGCCGAGCACCGTGCGGACGTCGCCCTTCATCATCTGGAAGGCGACGGCGTCCTCGGCCACGGCGGCGTCGGAGTCCTCGATGAAGTCACCGAGGCGGGAGTCCTCGTCGGCGCCGACGGTCTGGTCGAGGGAGACCAGGTCGCGGCTGTACTCGAGCAGCTCGGTGACCCGCTCCTCGGTGAGGTCGAGCTCCAGGCCGAGCTCCTCGGCGGTGGGCTCGCGCTCGAGCTCCTGGTGCATGCGGCGGCGCGTGCGGACCACCTTGTTGACCTGCTCGGCCAGGTGGACGGGCAGCCGGATGGTGCGGCCGCTGTCGGCCATGGCCCGGGTGATGGCCTGCCGGATCCACCAGGTCGCGTAGGTGGAGAACTTGAAGCCCTTGGCGTAGTCGAACTTCTCGACCGCGCGGATCAGGCCGACGTTGCCCTCCTGGATGAGGTCCAGGAACGTCATGCCGTGGCCGGTGTAGCGCTTGGCCACGGACACCACCAGGCGCAGGTTGGCCTCGAGGAGGTGCTGCTTGGCGGCCTTGCCGTCCGCGGCGAGCAGCGTGTAGTCGCGCTTCACGGCGGGGGTCAGCTTCTTCTCGGCCAGCAGGCGACCGGCGTAGAGCCCGGCCTCGATGCGCTTGGCGAGCTCCACCTCCTGCTCGGCGGTGAGCAGTGCGGTCTTGCCGATGGTGTTGAGGTAGACGCGGACCAGGTCCGTGGACACGAGGCCGCTGGTGTCGGGCGCGCGGCGCGGGGCGCGCACGCTCAGGGTGTCGGTGGGGGAGGACTGCGTCAGCGTCACGGTGTGTCTTCGTCCTTGCCTCTGGGGTCGGATGGCCGCCGGTCGTGCTGGCCGTCACCCGGGCGTCTTCGGTGCCGGAGGGTCCGGGATCGCCGGTGGCCTCCGCGGGACCCGTGGTCCCGTGTGGTACGTCCTGTCCAACGGCTGGGACCACCTCTGGTGTTCCTGACCGTTCCGTCACACAGGTTGCTGCCAGGTCCGGGCTACCCGGTGAGCGCCCGGTTACTCACAGGCGTGTGGTTCAGACGTCGAGGAGCAGGGTGAACGGGCCGTCGTTGACCGAGGCGACCTGCATCGACGCACCGAACACCCCGGTGGCCACCTCGGCGCCGCGGGCGCGGAGCTCGGCCACCACGGCCTCGACCAGGGGTTCGGCGTCCGGCCCGGGCGCGGCCGCCGTCCAGGAGGGACGCCGGCCCCTGCGGGTGTCGCCCTGCAACGTGAACTGGCTGACCACCAGCACCGGCAGGCCGAGGTCGGCCGCCGACAGCTCGGCGTCGTCCCCGGGGAAGATGCGCAGCTCGTGGATCTTGCGGGCCAGCTCGCGGGCGGTGTCCGCGGTGTCGGTGCGGGCGACCCCGACCAGGGCGAGCAGTCCGCGGTCGATCGCGCCGACCACCTCGCCCTCCACGGTCACCGACGCGCTGCGGACCCGGGTCACCACTGCTCGCACGGCACCGATCCTGCCGCCGCGGTGGCGGAGGTGCTGGATCGGCTGGCGACTACCCGGGACCGTCGACCGACACGGACCTGTGCACGGCCACGTCGATCATCCTGGTCCCCGGTGGCGGGTCACGCGGGGACGGCGATGGCGACGACGTTGTCCTCGTAGCCGTGCCGCTCCGGGTCGTAGCGACCGCCGCAGGTGATCAGCGCCAACCGGGGCGGGCCGTCGGTGGTGAACAGATCGGCCGGCAGGCCGTCGTCCTTGCGGTAGGTCCGCACGCTCTGCACGGTGTAGCCGATGACCGCGGTCCCCGACCGCAGCTCGACGTGGTCGCCGGGGCTCATGTCCGGCAGGACCGCGAGGGCGCCGGTGACGCCGTCGAAGTTCACGTGGCCGTCGACGACGACGGTGCCGTGGGTGCTGCCGGGCACGGCGCTCCCGGTCCACCAACCGACTCGGCGCGGGTCCTCGGGGACGTGCAGGTCCTGCCCGGTCAGCTGCACCTGGTCCACCGGGGCCTGCAGCCCGTGCTCCTCGGCGACGAGGGTCCCGTCCTCCGGCAGCCAGACGGGCGCCGTCGCGCTCGGCGGTGCGCCACCGGAGCCGGGCCCGACGCCCACCTGGGGCGAGGTGCCGGTGCTGACCGTCTCCGCGGCCGGTGGCGAGATGTCGGGCGGCACGGCCGGGGTCAGACCGAGGCCGGCGGCGGCCGCGACCAGGGCCGCCGCCGCTGCGCACAGGCAGGCAGCAGCGGCGGTCCCCCGGGTCGGTCGGATCACGCCCGGCGGCGGACGAGACCCAGACCGGCACCGGCGACGGCGAGGACCGCCCCCGTTCCGCCCAGGGCCAACCAGAGGGTGTCGTCCCCAGTCGACCCGCCGCCGGCATCGACGTGGACGGGGCTGGTCGTGGCCCCGGTGGCCGGGACGGGCACGGCGGTGACCTCGGCGGGGACCGGGCCGGGCGTGGTCTCCGCGGTGGGGGCGGCAGTGGTGACGGCGGTGGTGACGGCGGGGCTCACGGTCGGCTGGGTGGTGTCGTCGGCCAGCGCGGCGCTGGTCGCGCCCCCGACCGCCAGCACGCCGAGGGCGAGGGCCGTGGTGATCGCGGTCCGGGGGGCGGTGACGCGCAGGAGGGGGCTGGACATGAGGGCTCCTCGGGATCATCGGCACCACCGGGGCGGTGGACCGTGCCCACACCACGCGGCACCCCCGGGATCCGTTGCCGTCGCTCAGCCGGTGGCCGTCGGAGCCGGCTCGGGCACGGCTCCCGTGCCAGGTCCGGGCTGCCCCGGTGTCGGGACGGTGACCGTCCCGCTGGTGGTGGTGGAGACGTCCGTGCCGTCGACGGTCGGCTCGGCCGGTACGGGGACGAGGGTCGCCGTCGCCGGGGGTGTCGGGATGGGCCGGTCGGTCGTCGAGGACTGCGGCGAGGCGGGTCCTGCAGGTGAGGGGGCGCCGGGGAGAGCGCGCAGCCCGATGACCGCACCGACGGTGATGGCCACGACCGCGGCGACGCTGCCGACCGCAGCCAGCCACGTCCGCTCCGTGCGTGGCGACGGAGCGGACCGCCGCCCCGGCAGGTCCAGCGGGCGCACGGGCGGGCCGGTGTCGACCTCCTGGGCCCGGCGGTGGAGCAGCTGCCTCAGTGCGTCCTCGAGCGGGTCAGTCATCCCCGGATCCCCTCAGCAGATGGATGTCGTCGGCTGCCCGCAGCGTGGCCAGGCCGCGGCTGACCAACGAGCGCACGGTGCCCGGCCGGCAGGCCAGGCACTCAGCGATCTCGTCGTCGTCGAGGTCCTCGTAGTAGCGCAGGACGAGGGCGGCGCGTTGCCGGGCCGGCAACCCTGGCAGGCGGTGCCACAGCTGGTCGTCCACCGCAGGAGCTGCCGGGGTGGGTCCGTCGAGGTGGGTGAGGTCGTCGACCAGCACGGTGGTGCGGGTGGACCAGCGGCGGCGCCAGGAGACGTGCTCGTTGGTGACCGCCCGGCGGACGTAGGCCAGCACGCTGCCGGGGCGGTCGGTGATGTCCGCCCAGCGGGGGTACACCCGGGTGAGCACGTCGTGCACGATGTCCTCGGCCTGCGCGCGGGAGCCGCACAGCAGCACGGCGTACCTCACCAGGCCCACGTGGTGGGCACGGACGAACGCGTCGAAGTCGGCCGGTCCGGTCACCGCCGGTGTGCTGTCCTCCGCCTGGGTCCACGCCACCGATGGCTCGCCGTCCTCTCCTGCGCGTCGACCTGGTGGTCCTCGTCGGTGATCCCACGTCCCGGGTCCGCGATCCGTTGCAGCGACCACCGTCGGGACCGCCGACGTCCCACCTCCGGTGATGGGCCGCGCTCCCGGCGAGGTGCGGCCACCCTGCGCTCACCCACCCAGGAGCACACGTGCCGTCGGTGTCAGGCCCACCAGGAGCCCCGCACGACCTCGTCGAGCTCGAGGAGGGATCGACCGCCGCCCGGTGCTCCCTCGTCCCCGTACGCCGAGGCCTGCAGCAGGTCGGACACCAGGTGGGCGGCCTCGCGGTGCTCGCACCCCGCCCGGAAGTCCTCCTCCGGGAGACCGCTCGCCCCGACCACCTCGGCGAGGACCGCCGACCGGAAGGCCCCGCTGAACCGGATCAGGAAGAACCAGTCGTCGACCGGGTCACCCCACCGGGCCCACTCGAAGTCCAGCAGCGCCGTGACGTCCCGTCCGTGCACCAGCCAGTTGCCCCAGTGGCAGTCGGCGTGCACCGGCACGTCGGACCGTCGTCGTCGCGGCGCCCGCGCCGCCACCGCGGCGAGCCCGTCGACCGTCCGGTCCGACAGGATGCCTGTCGCCGAGAGTGCGTCGATGTCCTGCTCGAGCGGGGCGCGCCCGGCGAAGCTGCCGTCGTCGACCCCGTCGCCGAGGATCCGCCCGGCGTCGTCGTCGGGCTGCCAGCCGTGCAGCAGGTCGAGCATCCCGATCGCCTGCACCGCCCATCGCCGGACGCTGGTCTCGTCGGCCGTCGGCAGATCGATGCCGGGAGCGCTCCCCGGAACCCGGGTCTGGCACGCGTAGCGGATCGTGGTCCCGCCCAGGTCGGCGGTCCCCGCAGCGAGGAGCGGGGCGGTCAACCCCTGCGGCAGGTGCGGCAGCAGACCGGTCTCCCGGTCGAGCCGTCCGCCCTGCTCGGCGCTGGTGCTCACCTTCAGCACGACGTCAGCACCGAGGAAGACCGACTGCGAGAGGCTGTCGACGGCCTGCACGGGTCCGGGGTCCCGCCCGAGGGCGTCCAGCAGGATGGCGCGGGCACGATCGACTCCCAGGTCCACCTCCCCGAGCCTAGGTCCCGCGGCGCGCGAGCAGTCAGCTGCAGGACACCTGATGGCCCGCTCGTCGGCCAGCGCTGCCGCACCAGCAGGTGACGGCTGTTCTGCGGTGCCGGCACCCGGGCGGCACGGGCGGTCGCCCCCCGCTGGTTCCGGGTAGGGAACACTGCCGCCGTGCCGACCCTTCGCATCGCCCAGGACCTGGCCGCGGATGAGCTGCTGAGCCGCGACCCGCTCGCCCTCCTCCTCGGCATGCTGCTGGACCAGCAGTTCCCGATGGAGCGCGCGTTCGCCGGCCCGGCGCTGCTCGCCGAACGGCTCGGGGTCCAGACCCTGTCCGCGCCGGCGATCGCCGAGACCGACCCCGAGGCGCTCAAGGCCGCCTTCGCCGGCCCGCCCGCCGTGCACCGCTACCCCGGCTCCATGGCCGAGCGCACCCAGGCCGTGTGCCGGCTGCTGGTGGAGCGCTACGACGGTCGGGCCGAGCAGCTGTGGGCCGACGTCCCGGACGGCGCCACGTTGCTGAAGCGGATCGGCGAGCTGCCCGGGTTCGGGGCGCAGAAGGCGAAGATCCTCGTCGCGCTGCTGGGCAAGCAGTACGGGGTGACGCCGTCGGGCTGGCGCGAAGCAGCCGGCGACTACGGCACGGACGGCGCCCGCCGCTCGGTGGCCGACGTCGTGGACCCGACCAGCCTGGCCGAGGTGCGGGCGTTCAAGCAGCAGGCCAAGGCCGCTGCGAAAGCCAGCTCCAGCAGCTGAAACGAGATTTCCTGCCGGGCCCGCCGCCCCGACCCCGCGCGGTGGCACCATGGCGGTCGTGACGTCGAGCCGGGAGCCATCCCCCCGCAACGAGCCGGTGCTCATCACCGAGGCGCAGCCCAGCCTGGGTGATCAGCACGCGGCGCGGAAGAAGCGGTACGTCATCACGATGCTGATCCGCATGGTCAGCCTGCTGCTGGCCGCGGCGTTCTACCAGACCGTCTGGCTGATGGCGGTCTTCGCCGTCCTGGGCACGGTGCTGCCGTGGATCGCCGTGGTGATGGCCAACGACCGGCCGCCGAAGAAGAAGCTGGCCGTCAACCGCTACCGGGTGCCCGCGCCGGACCGCATCCTGGAGAGCCGGGCCAGCCACGGACGGGTCATAGACTCGGAGCCGTGAGCACCGAGACCCTGGAACGCCCGGACGTCCGCGAAGACACCACCTCGCAGCCGCCCGAGGTCTTCCACTACGTGAAGAAGAACCAGATCGCCGAGAGCGCCGTCATGGGCACGATGGTCGAGGCCCTGTGCGGCGAGGTCTTCCCGGTCACCAAGAGCCCGAAGCCTGGCAGCCCGGTCTGCGAGCCCTGCAAAGAGGTCTACGCCCAGCTCAAGAAGTGAGCTAACGGAGGCCCAGCTTGCGGGCCTCGAGCTCGATCTTGGCGGCGCGGCGGCGGCGGCGACGGCGGTCGTGCCGCCGCTGGCCCGCTGGCCAGCGCGCCTCCACGGTCGCGTTCAGCTCGGCGCCGAGCAGGATGGCCATGCCCAGGAAGAAGCAGAACAGCAGCGCGGCGATCGGCGCCGCCAGCGCCCCGTAGGGCAGCGCCGTGGTCAGCACGTCGGCCACGTAGGTGCGCAGCACCAGCGCAGCGGAGATGAAGAACCCGGCGGCGAAGGCCGCGCCCAGCAGGTGCCGCAGCCAGGGCAGCCGCCTCGGCAGGGTGACGTGGTAGAAGCTCGTGAGCGCCAGCACGAGCACGACCAGCACCAGCGGCCAGTAGACCGCGTTCACCAGCACGGTGGCGGTGCCCTGGAAGTCGGTGGGCAGCAGGGCCACCAGGGAGGTGCGCCCCAGCACCAGCAGCGGCAGCGAGAGCACCGCGACGACCAGCGCCACGACGAACAGGCCCAGGGCCATCAGCCGGGTGCGGATCGGCCCCCGGACGTCGCGCTGGTCGTAGGCGATGACCGTGGTGTTCATGAAGGTCGCCGTGGCCGATGACCCGGCCCAGAGCGACAGCACGAAGCCGACGCTCACGACGTCCAACCGGCCCGAGCCCAGGATGTCGGTCAGCGTCGGTTGCACCAACGTCTGGACGACGGTGTCGGTGAGCCCCTCCGAGGCCAGCTGCACCAGCCGGGCCTCGATCTCGGTGACGGAGTCCTGCCCGATGAACGACCCCAGGTAGCCCAGCGACCCGAGCAGCCCGATCAGCAGCGGCGGGACCGAGAGCACCTGCCAGAACGACGCCTCGGCGGACAGCCCCAGGATGCGGTCGTGCCACGCCTTGGCGACGGTGCGGCCCAGCACCTGCAGCGGCACCCGCAGCACCGCGGGCAACCGGGCCACGACCTCGCCGGGGCGCCAGCCGGGGCGGGCGGCGGGTGGGTCGACGTCCCGGGCGGGGTCGTCGTCGGCCACCGGGACCGCGGTGCCCTCGGGGCCGACCGGCTCGTCGTCGCGGGTCGGGTCGTCGTCGCCGGACGCACCGCGGCTCGCCGCCAGGTCACCGGCGGATGCCGGTGAGCCCGAGGGCAGGACGGTGGCCACGGAGCCAGTGTGCCGGAGCGGCGGGTCCGGCGTGTCGACACGCCCACCCGATGGGGTCAGGCTGCGCGCCAGGGCCGGCCGACCCGAGAGGGGCGGCGACCGGTGGGCTGGGCGGGCGAACCCGGTGCGGTGGACGGCGCGGCGGGGTCGCCCACCGGCACGCAGCGGATGACCGGCTCGGCGGCGTACCGGGTCTGGAAGTCCTCCGTGCGCAGCTGCTCGCCGGTGGTCGGGTCCTCGAAGATCCGGGTCACCGTGATGTCGAACCCGTTCGCGCCGGCCTGGGGGTTGCAGCTGCCGTCGTCGGGCTTCTCCTGCACGACCGGGGTGCGCACGTTGTACCGGTCGCTGCTGCTGGACTCGATCTCGTAGCGCTTGGTGCCCCAGAAGGTCACCGTGATGGAGCCACCGGCCACCCACTGGGTCTGCACGTAGACGCCGGTCGGGCTGTCGTTCTTCCACTGCAGGTCGATCGAGTCGTAGTAGACGGTGGCCTCGCGGCCGGCGGGGTAGCGGCTGATGTAGTAGCTGTGCGGCTTGTGGTAGACGTCCTCGAGCCCGGCGAAGAAGACGGCGTTGAACATCGTCGTGGCGAACTGGCTGATGCCACCACCCACGGCCTGGGTGAACTCGCCGTTGTTGATGACGCCGGCGGGCACGTAGCCCTGTGCCTCGCCGCGCGGGCCGGTGTAGCCGTTCAGGCTGAACGTCTCGCCGGGCTGCACCACGGCGCCGTCGACGAACTCGGCCACCACGCGGATGTTGGTGCCGCTGGCGCCGTTGGTGAAGTTGGTGGTGAACGAGCTGATCGGCTCGACGATGCCCAGCGCGTTCGCCTCGTCGGTGGTGAAGTCCGCCGGCACCGCGCCGAGGCTGGCGGTGACCTCGCGCGGCGCGGCCTCCCGCAGCACGGGCAGCAGCGACTGGGCCAGGGCGGTGGGGTCGACACCCGTGCCGTCCACCGAGGGGACGACGGCGATGGAGTCGCCGCTGATCTGGAATCGGGCGTCCTGCGCGGGGGTGCCGAACTCGCCGAGCTGGTCGCCCAGGGCGGTCTGCAGCGCGCCCGGGTCGAGGGTGACGTCGAGGCTGCCGCCGTCGCCCGCGGTGAACACCAGCGCGCTCGCGATGCCCTCGGGCGACAGCTCGGCCGAGGTGCCGTCGTCCCCGGCGACGGTGACGGGGGCCGCCAGGGCCGGGGTGACCACGTCGTCCAGCGTCTGCTGCGCGGCGGCCTCGTCGACCTGCACGTCGACGGTGTCCACGGGGAGGTCGATCGGCGTCGACGGGTCGCCCCCGGAGGCGAGGGCCGTGGTCACCGCGTCGGCGGCGGCCGTGCGGTCGAGCTGGCGGCCGGTGACCGGCGGGACGACGGTGGCCGTGGTGCCGTCCAGCGTGATCCCGGCGTCGACCGGTGCCCGGTCCACGGTCTCGGCGAAGGCGTCGAGCTGGGCGGTGAGCGCGGTCTCGTCACCGGTGATGACCGGCTGCACCTCGCGCTCGTCGAACAACGACACCAGCCGGGTCCACGGGTTCAGCGGCTGACCGGAGGCGGCCTGCACGGTGCCCTCGACGTCGAGGGTGATGCCCGCGGTGGCGGGGGAGAGGGTGCCCTGGACGTCGTCGGCGACCAGCACGTGGTCGGCGGTGACCCGGGGGGCGAGCTCCGAGGACAGCAGGTCGGCGGCGTCCGCGGGGGACAGCCCGCCGATCTCGACCCCGGCCACCACGGTGTTGCGGGGGACGTCGTCGCCGGCCACGAGCAGGTCGGCACCGTAGGCGAGGCCGCAGAGCAGGAGCAGCCCCGCCGGGACCAGGACGGCCGGACGGCGCCACCGACTGCGGGTAGGCCGATCGGTGGGGCCGACCAGGGGACCGGTGCGACCACCGGCACCGGCCGGCGGTGCCTGGCCGGTGGTGGACCCGGCGTCGTCGTGGACCGGCGGCAGGTCGGCGACCGCGGTGGGGGCACCACCGTGGTCGTCGGCCTCGTCGGCCCCGGGAGCGGCCTGCTGGTCCTCCGACGTCCGGGGGGCCGGGTCGTCGAAGACGTCGGCGGGCACGACGGCCACCGGCACGACCGCGGTCTGCTCGAGGTCGGTGGGGTCGTCGGGGTGGACGTCTCCCTCGTCCGCGGCCGGGGCCTCGGTGCTCGTCTCGTCCGGGGCCGCGCCGACGGCCTCGGGTGCAGGGGCATCGAGCTGGGCGTTCGTGGGCTCGGGCGCCGCAGGCCCGGCGGTCTCGGGCTCGCCGGTCTCGGGCTCGGCGGTCTCGGGCTCGGTGGTCTCGGGCTCGGTGTCCCGGGCGGCGGGCAGCTTGCCGGTGGGCGCCTCGTCGGCGGGCACCGGCTCCGGGGTCCCCTCGTCGGCCGCGCGGCGGCGGGGCGTCATCGGCAGGGGCTGGCCCGGGGGGACGACCGCGACCGGCTGGGGTGCCGCGGGGCGCGGCGTGGTGGGGCGCGACGTGGCCGGGTGCGGTGCCTGGTCGCCCCACCCGGGGGCCGGCGGCCGTGGTCGCGCCACGCCCTCGGGAGCGACCGGTCGGCCGGACCCCACGGTGCCGTCGGGCTGGAGGCGCTCGGTGCGGTCGGCGGGCGCACTCTCACCCTCGACCTGAGGCTGAGGGCGGGTGTCCTCCGCGTCGGGGCGGGGGGTCTCGTCGCTCATCGGTGGTTCACGCTCGCTGTCCGTCCGGCGGGTGACGGGCCCCGAGCACGACACCGCCGCCGGACCCCGGCCCCCGGTCGGGGGACGGCGCCGGCGGCGGCATCAGGTGATCGGACCGTCGCTGCTCGCGACGATAACGTCTCGGTCAGGCGTGGGCGGGCTGCTCGCTGTCGGTGTCGATGATGTCGACGGCGATGTCGCGGAGCTTGGCGTCGTACTCGCGGGCGTGGTGCCCGCAGAACACGAGGTCGCTGCCGCTCGCGAGCACGACCCGGACCTTGGCCAGCGCACCGCAACGGTCGCAGTGGAAGGGAACGACCAGGTCATCGGTGGGGGGGCTCGTCGTCAGGGTCTGGGTCATCTGGTCATCACTCGCTCTCTACCGCACGGACCCGCGTTCGCGGATCGGCCTCCTGCACAGCGCCAGGATGACCCCCGGTGTTCCCGATCCGGCCCAGTTGCCCCTCGACGCGCCGAGTGGTTCGTGGACCTGGTGGTGGAGCGGGTGAGCAGGGATCGCACTGGATCGTTCGGTGGTACGTGGTTCCGCTGCTCTCTGGACGGCTCCACGCTACAACCGATGCCCCCGCGATGCCGCCGTCAATCCTCCCCGTACCGGTCAGGCGACCACATGTGATGAGAACGTGACGGGACCCGGCCTTCAGTCGAGGTAGTCGCGGAGGACCTGGGACCGCGACGGGTGGCGGAGCTTGCTCATGGTCTTGGACTCGATCTGGCGGATCCGCTCGCGGGTCACGCCGTAGACCTGGCCGATCTCGTCCAGGGTGCGCGGCTGGCCGTCGGTGAGGCCGAAGCGCAGCCGGACGACGCCGGCCTCGCGCTCGCTCAACGTCTGCAGCACGGTGCTCAGCTGGTCCTGCATGAGGGTGAAGCTGACGGCGTCGACGGCGACGACGGCCTCGGAGTCCTCGATGAAGTCGCCGAGCTGGCTGTCGCCCTCGTCGCCGATGTTCTGGTCGAGGCTGATGGGCTCCCGGGCGTACTGCTGGATCTCCAGCACCTTCTCGGGGGTGATGTCCATCTCCTTGGCGAGCTCCTCGGGCGTGGGCTCGCGGCCCAGGTCCTGGAGCAGCTCGCGCTGGATGCGGCCCAGCTTGTTGATGACCTCGACCATGTGCACCGGGATGCGGATGGTGCGCGCCTGGTCGGCCATGGCGCGGGTGATGGCCTGGCGGATCCACCACGTGGCGTAGGTCGAGAACTTGTAGCCCTTGGTGTAGTCGAACTTCTCGACCGCACGGATCAGGCCCAGGTTGCCCTCCTGGATCAGGTCCAGGAACGCCATGCCGCGGCCGGTGTAGCGCTTGGCCAGCGACACGACCAAGCGGAGGTTGGCCTCGAGCAGGTGGTTCTTGGCCCGCTCGCCGTCGCGCACGATCCAGTTCAGGTCGCGGCGCATCTGCGGGGTGAGCTTGGTGCCCTGCTCCTCGACCGCGCGCAGCCGCTCGGAGCCGTAGAGGCCGGCCTCGATGCGCTTGGCGAGGTCGACCTCCTCCTCGGCGTTGAGCAGGGCCACCTTGCCGATCTGCTTGAGGTAGGCGCGGACGGAGTCGGCGGAGGCGGTGAGCTCGGCGTCCTTGCGGGCCTTGCGGAGCGCCTCGGACTCCTCCTCGTCGTCCCACTCGAACTCGGTGCCGCCGGGGCCGGCGGTGGCCTCGTCGTCCTTCTCCTCGGCCTCGGCCGGTCCGTCGGTGCCGACGACGGCGGACTCGTCGAGCACGAGGCCGGTCTTGCCGGCCACCACGGCGACGGTGCTGTCCTCGCTGGCGACGGCGGTGAGCACCGTGGCGCCGGTGCCCTCCTGGCCGGGGGAGGGCTCGATGGTGGGCTTGGCGCGGGGGGTGCGCTTCGCCGCCGCCCTCCGCGGCACGGGGGCGGTGCCGGACTCTCGGGCCTCGGGGCTGGACTTGGCGGCGGGCACTCGTGTTCCTTCCCGTGCTGCGGTGCGAACCCCGGTGCCGGCCTGAGCCGGTGCCGGTGGGGCTCCGTCATTGTAGCGACGGTCACTCCCGTGCCCACGGGGATCCGGCACGGCTCCGCCCCGATAGCGGTTGCCGGGTCGGCTACTGCCCGATGCGCTGCTCCGCGGCCAGCGCGGCGCCGACGATGCCGGCGTCGTTGAGCAGCTGCGCCGGCACCACCGGGGTGCGGGTGGACAGCAGCGGCACCCACTTGTGCGCCTTCTTGCTGACCCCGCCGCCGACCACGATGAGGTCGGGCCAGATGCCCCGCTCGAGGGTGTCCAGGTAGCGGTCGACCCGCTTGGCCCAGTCGGGGTAGGAGAGCTCCTCGCGCTCGCGTGCGGCGGCGGAGGCGGCCTTCTCGCCGTCCTTGCCGTCGACCTCGATGTGGCCGAGCTCGGTGTTGGGCACGAGCTGCCCGTCGATGAACAGCGCGCTGCCGATGCCGGTGCCGAAGGTCAGCATCAGCACCAGGCCGCGCTGGCCCTTGCCGGCGCCGAAGGCCATCTCGGCCAGCCCGGCGGCGTCGGCGTCGTTGAGGGTCTGCACCGTGCCGGGCACCCGGGTCTCGACGGCCTTGGCCATGTCGGTGCCGATCCACGAGGCGTCCATGTTGGCGGCGGTGTAGGCCACGCCGCTCTTCATGACGCCCGGGTAGGTGACCCCGACCCGCCCCTGCCAGTCGAACTGGCCGACGACCTCGCCGATCACGTCGCAGACGGAGTCGGGGAGGGCCGGCTGCGGGGTGGGGATGCGGACCCGTTCGCCGATGAGCTCACCCCGATCCAGGTCCACCAGGCATCCCTTGATGCCGCTGCCGCCGACGTCCACTCCGAAGCCCTGCACGCGGGCAGGGTATGCGGTCGGGCCCGCGAGCGGCACCGGCAGGATCACCCCTGTGAGTGCATCCCCCGAGCAGGCCGCCCCCCAGACCCTCGTCGACCAGCTGCTGGCCCTCGCGCTGGCCACCGCCGGGGAGGCCGCCGCGCTGGTCGCCGCCGGCCGGGCCCGGGCGGGGGACGACGTCGAGAGCAAGACCACCGCGGTGGACGTGGTGACCGCCGTCGACAAGGCCAGCGAGCGCCTGGTGGTCGACCGGCTGCTCGGGGCCCGCCCCGACGACGGCGTGCTGGGGGAGGAGGGGGCCTCGCGCAGCGGCACCAGCGGGGTGCGCTGGGTGGTGGACCCGATCGACGGGACGGTGAACTTCCTCTACGGCCTCGGCTCGTACGCCGTCTGCATCGCCGCCGAGGTCGACGGCGTGGTCGAGGTCGGCGTGGTCGCCGACGTCCCGACGGGGGAGACGTTCGCCGCCGTGCGCGGCCGGGGTGCCTGGTCCGAGCGGGACGGCGTCCGCACGGCGCTGCGCTGCTCGTCGCCCCCGGACCTGGAGCACACCCTGGTGGCCACCGGCTTCGCCTACGACCGGGGTATCCGGACCCGGCAGGGCGAGGTGCTGGCCCGGGTCCTCCCCGAGGTGCGGGACGTGCGGCGCTGGGGCTCGGCCGCGGTGGAGATCTGCCTGGCCGCCGCGGGCCGGGTCGACGCGTTCTACCAGCTGGACCTCAAGCCCTGGGACCACCTGGCCGCCGACCTGGTCGCCACCGAGGCCGGCCTGCACGTCGAGGTCACCACCGGCTGGGGCAAGGCCGACCCCCTGGTCCTGGCCACCCCACCGACCATCGCGGATGGCTTCCGAGCACTCGTCGCCCGAGCACACGACTGACCCCTGGGGATCGCGAGGAGGGGGCCCGGAGGCAGAAGGACCCGACTGCCCCCCGGGACACGCTGCGCGCGCCCCGGGCCCCTGCAGCCGGGCCGACCGACGACCTAGCAGGCGGCGGTGGCGCTCGCGACCGTGGTGAGGGCGGCGTCGACCTGCTCCTGGGTGGCCAGCTCGGCGAACTCGGGGCCGATGACGACGTCGACGGTGGAGTCGGCGCGGGTGTCGGTGTAGTCGGTCGCGCCGGGGAGGTACAGCGCGACGTAGTCGGCGGTCGACGCGCCGCGGGGCCCGAAGCGCAGCTCGCCCACGCCGGTGACCTCGGCCTTGCGGGGGCTGGGGTCGTTGGCGATCTCGCTGACGACGAAGCCGCGGGACTGCAGGGTGGTGGCCACGGTCTGGGCCAGCCCGGCGGTGTCGGTGGCGTTGAGCACGTGCAGCTCGACGGTGGCGGGGTCCAGGGCGGTGGGTGCCTCGGCCGCGGTGCTGCACGCGGCGGCGTTGTCCTGGGCGATGGCCTCGGCGTCCCGGAACACGTTCCACCACACGCCGAGCGCGGCGAGGGCGAGCACGAGCAGGAAGATCACGGGGATCATCGGCCTGCGGTCGCGGCGGGCGCGCGGGGGGCGCCGGTCGCTGGTCTCGCTCAACTGCGCTCCGCTCGGGGGAGGACGGGGTTCGGCCAGATGGTAGTGGCGTCGGGGCCGGTCAGACCGCACCGTCCCGGAGTGCGGCGCGTCCGAGCTCGACGCACGGGCCGATCTTGTCGGCGTACCCGGTGGCGTCCTTCCCGGCCATGGCGCCGGCGGCCGAGCGGGCCACGATGCCGGCCAGGATGGACGCGAACTTGAAGTAGGCGAAGCCGACGTACCAGGAGAGGTCGCCGAGGTCGGTGCCGGTGCGCTCGGCGTAGCGCTCGGCCACCTGCGCCCTGGTCGGGAAACCGGGCAGCGCGGTCACCGCCGACAGGGCGACGCCGCGGTCCTCGCCGGCCTGCGGCCAGTAGACGAAGAGCATGCCGAGGTCGGTGAGCGGGTCACCGAGGGTGGACATCTCCCAGTCGAGCACCGCGCGCACCCGACCGGGGGTCTGCGGGTCCAGCAGGCAGTTGTCCATGCGGTAGTCGCCGTGCACGATGCCGCTGCGCCGGGTGGTCGGCACGCTGGCCGCCAGCTGGGCGGCGAGCTCGTCGAGGTCGGGCCGGTCGGTGTCGCGGGTGGCCTCCCACTGGGTGGTCCAGCGCCGCACCTGGCGGGCCAGGAAGCCCTCGGGGCGGCCGAAGTCGCCCAGGCCCACCGCGGCGGGGTCGACGGTGTGCAGGTCGGCGAGGACGTCGACCAGGCCGTCGCCCAGCGCCCGGCGCTCGGGCTCGGTGTCGGCGTAGCCGGCCGGCAGCTCGTCGACCACGTGCACGCCGACGACCCGCTCCATCACGTAGAACGGGGCGCCCAGCACCTCGGTGTCGGTGCACAGGTGCAGCGTGCGCGGCACCGGCACGGGTGTGCCGGCCAGGCCGCTGATGACCCGGTGCTCGCGGGCCATGTCGTGCGCGGTGGCCAGCACGGCCCCGGTCGGTGGGCGGCGGAGGATCACGGCGTCGTCCGCGCTGCCACCGCGCGGCGTCACCACGTAGGTCAGGTTGGACATGCCTGCGGCGATCAGGTCGACGTCGACCTCGCGCCACCGCTCGTCCTCGAGGACGGTGGCCAGGTAGGGGCCGACGACCCCTGGATCAGCACCCACGGTGGCGGTCATCGGCGCAGGGTAACCTCTGCCGCCCCTGGCCCGGACGCCGCTGCTCCAGGGCTGTGGGACACCACGCACCGGTTCGGTCCGGCCGCGGTGTGTGACGGTCGCCGGGTCGGGCACAAACGCGGGGTCCGCCACGTTGGGGGCCACGCCGGAGTCCCGACGGCAACCGCCGCGGGGCACGTCCAGGGCGGCCCGAGACCGCGGCCACCGGGACGCCGGCACACAGCACCCCGGGCCCGCAGGCCCGGACGACGAAGGAAGAGGGGCACACCATGGCCACCGACTACGACGCCCCACGACGCAACGAGGCCGACGAGCTCGGCGAGGACTCGCTGGAGGAGCTCAAGGCACGACGGGCCGAGGCGCAGTCCTCGTCGGTCGACGTCGACGAGACCGACTTCAACGAGGCGCTCGAGCTCCCCGGCGCCGACCTGTCCAACGAGGAGCTCACCGTCCGGGTGCTGCCGAAGCAGGAGGACGAGTTCACCTGCTCCAGCTGCTTCCTGGTCCACCACCGCAGCCGGCTGGCCAGCACCAAGGGCGATCGGCTGATCTGCCGCGACTGCGCCTGAGGTGACCCTGCCGCCGCGGGACGTCCCCCCGCCCCGCCCCGTCGTCGACGACGAGCCGACCGCCGGACCGCTCGCGCGGGCCGCGCGGTCGGTGGCCGACGCGGTGGCCGGGCTGCTGGGGGACCGCCCCGACGGCCAGGAGCCGACCGGCAAGGGCGGCCGGGCGGCGGCGGTGCTGCGCGACGTGGTCGCGGCCGTCGGCACGGCGGCGCGCGGGAGCGGCCGGGACGACGAGGGCCGGGACGACGAGGGCCGGGGGAGCGACCGGGCCGGGGACACCGGTCCGGGGTGGCACCCGGGGACCGTCCTCACCGACCTGCTGCACGCCGCCGCCCCGCGGTTGCCCATCCGCGACGCCGCCCGCCTGCGGGCCGCGTACCCGGGCATGGACGAGGCGGCCGTGGCCGACGCGCTGGTCACGCGGTACGCCCGCATCACCGCCGGCATCGGGGCCGCCACCGGCGGGCTGACCGCTGCGCAGTGGTTCGCGCCGCCGTCGATGATCGCGCTGCCGCTGGAGCTCGGGGCCGAGACGGTCCTGGTGGCCGCGGTCGAGGTGGTGCTGATCGGCGAGCTGCACGAGCTGCACGGCCGGCCCGCCGAGGGCGACGCGCGGGCGCGCGCCGGTGCCTACCTGACCAGCTGGACGCGCCAGCGCGCCGTCGAGTCCGGTCCCGGCGGCGGCGGTCTGCTCGCCACCCTGGGCAGCGCCGGGGTGAACGCGCTGCGCCGCCGGGTGACCCGGCGGCTGGCCCGCAACGTCTCCTCGGCCGCCCCGCTGATGATCGGCGCGGGGCTGGCCGCGCGCAGCAACCGCAAGGCCACCGGGCAGCTCGCCGAGGCGGTCCTCGCCGATCTGCGGGGGCCGGTCCCGCGCGCGCCCGGCCGGCACTAGCCTCGCCCCGTGTCGTCCCCGTTGGAGATCGCCGTCACCCTCGCCGAGGGCGCCGTCGTCCCCGCCTACGCACTCCCGGGCGACGCGGGGGCCGACCTCACGATCACCGAGGACGTCGAGCTGGCACCGCACCAGCGGGCGCTGGTCGGCACCGGGGTCGCCGTGGCCATCCCCGAGGGGTACGCCGGGTTCGTGCACCCCCGCTCCGGCCTCGCCCACCGGCTGGGCCTGGGCATGGTGAACGCGCCGGGCACCATCGACGCCGGGTACCGCGGCGAGATCAAGGTCAACCTGGTGAACACCGACCCGGTCACCACCATCCGGCTCCGCCGCGGCGACCGGGTGGCCCAGCTGGTCGTCCAGCCGGTCGTGCGGGCCGTGTTCACCCCGGTGGCCGACCTGCCGGCCACCCGGCGGGGCACCGGGGGGCACGGTTCCACCGGGCGCACCACCACCACGACAGAGGGGCAGGCCTGACATGCCGTTCGGACGACGGCGCAACCGGATCGAGCGCAGCGTGCGCGAGCGCGGCGTCCCGCCCGAGCCGCAGGTGCGCGAGCGCGAGCGCGACGAGACCACCGGGCCCTGGGACTCCGCCGACGCCCCCGAGGACGGCGTCCCCCGCGTGGACCTGGGGTCGCTGAAGCTGCCCGGCGTCCCCGGCATGGAGCTGCGGGTCGACGTCAACGCGCAGCAGAAGGTCATCGGGGCCAGCCTGCGCGAGGGGGACTCCCTGCTCCAGGTCTCGGCCTTCGCGGCCCCCCGGGCCGGTGGCATCTGGGACGGCGTGCGGGCCGACCTCGCCACCAGCGCCGGCGGCCAGGGCGGCTCGCTCACCGAGCGGGAGGGTCCCTTCGGCCCGGAGCTGGCCGGGTTCGTCAAGGCCAGCCCGCCGCCCCAGCCGGGGCAGACTGCGCCGGCCGAGGCGGTCCACCGACCGGCCCGCTTCATCGGCGTGGACGGTCCGCGGTGGTTCCTGCGGGGCATGATCAGCGGCCCGGCCGCCGAGACCCCCGAGGCCGGTGCCGCGCTGGAGGCGGCCTTCCGGAACATCGTCGTCGTCCGGGGGACCGACCCGATGCCGGTGCGCGAGCAGCTGCCCATGACGCTCCCCGCGCGGGCGGCCGAGCAGGTCGCCGCCCAGCAGGCCGCGGCGAAGGGCCGCAGCGGTCCTACCCTGGACGCGTGACCGAGACCCGTCCGAAGAGCTGGCTGTCCAAGACGCTGGCCAAGCTGACCGCCGACGACGCGACGATCGACGCGCAGGAGCTGCAGTCCGACGTGGCCAGCTCCGGCTGCGAGCCGGTCGGCAGCTGCCAGAAGGGCAAGGTCGTGGCGGTCACCGGCCGGCTGCGGTCGGTGGTCTACACCCCGCGCGAGACCGTGCCGACCCTGGAGGCCGAGCTGTTCGACGGCTCCGGGTCGGTCACCCTGGTCTGGCTCGGGCGCCGGCGGATCCCGGGCATCGAGCCCGGCCGTACCCTGAGCGCCCGCGGGCGGTTCGCCTCCTTCGAGGGCCGCAAGGTCATCTACAACCCCTGGTACGAGCTGGGCGCCGGGTGAGCCGACCCGCCGGCCGCAAGGCCCCCGCGTTCGACCGTGACCTGGTGCTGGACTCCCTCGGGGGCTGGCGCGGCATGGTCGACGTCTCGCTGCCCACGGTGGCCTTCGTGGTGGCCAACGGCTTCGGCGGGCTGACCGTCGGCATCTGGGCCGCGCTCGGTGCGGCCCTGCTGGTCTTCGGGTTGCGGCTGCTCCGCAAGGAGAGCCTGCAGCAGGCCTTCAGCGGGCTGATCGGGGTGGCCATCGCGGTGGCCATCGCCCGTGCGTCGGGCGAGGCCCGCGACTTCTTCGTGGTCGGGCTGATCCGCAACGCCGGCCTGGGCGTGCTGCTGCTGGGCTCGGTGCTGGTGCGGTGGCCGCTGGTCGGCGTCGCCGCCGAGTTCCTGGCCCCCAGCCACCTCGGCTCGATGGCCGACCACAGCCTCAAGGGGTCGCTCCGGGGCCGGGCGAAGGCCCGGGTGGCCGAGGTCCGGGCCCAGGACGACGAGGCGACCCTGCGGGAGCCCGACGCGGCCCCCGAGCGGCACTGGCGCACCGACCGCCGCATGATGCGGGTCTACACCTGGCTGACCCTGCTCTGGGCAGCGACCTTCGTGGTGCGCGCAGCGGTGCAGGGGTTCCTCTACTGGCGCGACGAGGTGGCCCTGCTGGGGACGTCGTCCCTGGTGCTCGGGCTACCGGTCACCGGCGTGGCGCTGGTGGTCACCCTCTGGGCCGTCGCCCGCCTGCACCGCCACCGCACCACCGCCTGACCCGGCTCAGTCCAGCCGCTTGCCCGACAGGACCTCCTGCAGAGGAAGGACCCCGTCCTCCTCACCGCTCGCGAGCTCGCGGCGAGCCTCTGGACGGGGCCTAGACGGGCTTGCCGGACAGGACCTCCTGCAGGTCCTCCTCGACGTCGCCGTGCATGATGAAGAGCAGCTCGTCGCCGGCCTCGAGGGGTTCGTCCGGGGTCGGGGTGATGACCCGCTCGCCGCGCAGGATGGCCGTCAGCACCGTCTCGCGGGGCAGCGGGACGTCGCGCAGTGGGCGGCCGACCCACGGGGTGTCGTCGGCGAGGGTGATCTCGGTCAGGTTGGCCGCACCCTTGCGGAAGCTCATCAGCCGGACGACGTCGCCGACGGTCACGGCCTCCTCGACGAGCGCGGCCAGCACGCGCGGGGTGGAGACGGCGACGTCCACGCCCCACGCCTCTGTGTAGAGCCACTCGTTGCGGGGGTCCTTCACCCGGGCCACCACGCGGTTGACCGCGAACTCCGTCTTCGCCAGCAGCGAGACGACCAGGTTGGCCTTGTCGTCACCGGTGGCGGCGATGACGACGTCGCAGGTGGCCAGGTGGGCCTCCTCGAGGGCGCTGACCTCGCAGGCGTCGGCCTGCACCCACTCGGCGCCGGGGACGGCCTTGGCCCGCACCTTGGCGGCGTTCTTCTCGATGAGCATGACGGCGTGGCCGTTGCCCAGCAGCTCCCCGGCTATCGAGCGCCCCACGGCGCCGGCGCCCACGATGGCGACGCGCATCAGTGCTGCCCTCCCTCGGGTGCGTTCTCGACGACGTCGTGCACGGCGACGGCGATCTCGTCGGTGGCGGCGACCACCAGGTGGTCGCCGGTCTGCAGCACGGTGCTGGGCCGGGGGAGCTGGGCCTCGCCGAAGCGCACCAGCCAGGCGGCACGGGCGCCGCTGGCCTTCTCCAGGTCGGCCAGCGGACGGCCGACCCAGCCGTCGGTGACGGTGACCCGCATGAGCAGCACCTTGCCGGTGGGCTCGCGCCAGATCTCGGTCACCTTGACGCTGAGCAGCTCGCGCATCAGCCGGCTGACCGTCCACGGGACGGTCGCCACGCTGGGGATGCCCATGCGCTCGTAGACCTCGGCCCGCTTGGAGTCGTAGATGCGGGCCACGACGTGCTCGACGCCGAACGTCTCGCGCGCGACCCGGGCGCTGATGATGTTGGAGTTGTCGCCGCTGCTCACCGCGGCGAAGGCGCCGGCGGAGTCGATGCCGGCGTCCAGCAGCGTCTGCCGGTCGAAGCCGAGACCGGTGACCTGGCGGCCGTTGAACTCGGGGCCCAGCCGGCGGAAGGCCTCGGCGTTCTGGTCGATGACCGCGACGCTGTGCCCGATCTCCTCCAGGCGCCGCGCGATGGCCGAACCGACCCGGCCGCAGCCCATGACGACCACGTGCACGTGCACTCCCCGCGGGTCCTGCCGGCCGACGCGGACCGCCGGGCCGTACAGCGCGCGAAGCTACACCGGCGACATGACGTGGCCGGGGCCGCGTGCACATGCAGCGTCCGTACGATCGCCGCGTGCCTTCGCTGTCCGACCTCGGACAACTCCCCAAACGTCTCGTCCTCGGCCGACCGGTCCGCAGCGACAAGGCCGGCGAGTCGTTGCTCCCCAAGCGCCTGGCGCTCCCGATCTTCGCCAGCGACCCGCTCTCCTCGGTGGCCTACGCCACCCAGGAGATCCTCATCGTGCTGACCCTCGCCGGGTCGGCCTTCCTCTTCCTGGCGCCGTGGCTGGCCGTGGCCGTCGTCCTGCTGCTGGTCGTGGTGGTGCTGTCCTACCGCCAGGTGGTGCACGCCTACCCCTCCGGCGGGGGTGACTACGAGGTGGCGGCCAAGAACCACGGGCGGTTCGCCTCGCTGGTGGTGGCCAGCGCGCTGCTCACCGACTACGTGATGACGGTGGCGGTCTCGGTCGCCTCCGGCACCGACAACATCATCTCGGCGTTCCCGGGGCTGGCCCAGCACCGCGTGGTCATCGCCGTCGGGCTGGTGGCGTTCCTGGCCGCGGCGAACCTGCGCGGGGTGCGTGAGTCGGGCAAGAGCTTCGCCGTCCCCACCTACCTGTTCGTGGCCGGCATCCTGGTCATGGTCGTGACCGGGTTAATAAAGTACTTCTTCACCGACGCCTCGCTCGTCGCCGAGAGCGCGAGCTACACGATCACGCCCGAGCCCGAGTACTCCAACCTGGCCGGCCTCGCGCTGATCTTCTTCGTGCTGCGCGCCTTCGCCTCGGGCTGCACCGCGTTGACCGGCGTCGAGGCGATCGCCAACGGGGTGCCGGCGTTCCGCCCGCCGAAGTCGAAGAACGCCGCCACCACGCTGGCCCTCATGGGCGGCATCGCGGCGGCCATGTTCGCCGGGGTGACCGCGCTGGCGCTGTTCTCCGGGGTCAAGTACGCCGAGTTCCCCTGCGACCTCGAGGGCTTCGCCAACTGCGAGACCCAGCCCCAGCTGACCGTCATCGCCCAGGTCTCCGGCGCGGTGTTCGGCAGCGACGGGATCGGCTTCTACTACATCCAGGCGGCGACCGCCCTGGTGCTGATCCTGGCGGCGAACACCGCGTTCAACGGGTTCCCGCTGCTGGGCTCGGTGCTGGCGCAGGACCGCTTCATGCCCAAGCAGCTGCACACCCGCGGCGACAAGCTGGTCTACAGCAACGGGATCCTGCTGCTGTCGGGCTTCGCCGTGGTCATGCTGGTCGCCTTCCAGGCCGACTCGACCCGGCTGATCCAGCTCTACATCGTCGGGGTGTTCACCAGCTTCACCATCGGCCAGTGGGGCATGGTGCGGCACTGGAAGCGCGAGATGAAGCTGGTCGAGGGCGTCGAGCGGGCCCGCATGCGCCGCTCGCAGGTCATCAACGCCCTCGGCGGCTCGATCACCACGATCGTGCTGATCATCATCGTGCTGACCAAGTTCACCCGCGGCGCCTGGATCGTCATCGTCGCGATGCCGTTCATCTACCTGCTGATGCGCCAGATCAACCGGCACTACACGCAGGTGGCCGAGCAGCTGGTGCCCAGCGGTGACTCCCGCACTCTGCCCTCGAAGGTGCACGCCGTCGTCCTGGTGAGCAAGGTGCACAAGCCCACGCTGCGGGCCCTGGCCTTCGCCCGGGCCACCCGGCCCGACCAGCTCACCGCGCTCACCGTCAACGTGGACGACGCCGACACCCGGGCGCTGCAGGCCGACTGGGACCGCTACGACATCCCGGTGCCCCTGACGGTGCTCGAGTCGCCCTACCGGGAGATCACCCGGCCGGTGCTGGACTTCGTCAAGGACATCCGCCGCGACAGCCCGCGCGAGCTGGTGGTGGTCTTCGTGCCGCAGTACGTGGTGGGCCACTGGTTCGAGAACGTGCTGCACAACCAGAGCGCGCTGCGGCTGCGCGCCCGGCTGCAGTTCCAACCCGGGGTCATGATCACCACCGTGCCCTGGCAGCTCGAGGGTTCCCGGGACCGCGAGGACGCCATGCGGCCGGGGGTGGCCCCGGGTGACCTGCGCCGCGGCATCACGACGGACCCCCCATGACCTGGCTGGGCGAGCGGTTCGAGGTGACGGTCGGACCGGTGGCGCACGGCGGGCACTGCGTGGCCCGGCACGAGGGCCGGGTGGTCTTCGTGCGGCACGCGCTGCCCGGTGAGCGGGTCGTCGTCGCCGTCACCGAGGACCGGCACGCCGGCTACTGCCGCGCCGACGCCGTCGAGGTGCTGGACCCCTCGCCGGACCGGGTCGAGCGGCCGTGCTCGTCCTCGGGCCCGGGCCGGTGCGGGGGGTGCGACTGGCAGCACGTCGACCCGGCCGCGCAGCGCCGGCTCAAGGGCGACGTCGTCACCGAGCAGTTCGCCCGGCTGGCCGGCATGGACGTCTCCCTCGACGTCGAGGAGCTGCCCGGTGGACCGCTGCGCTGGCGGTCCCGCGCCCGCTTCGCGGTCGACCGGTCCGGTCGGCCCGGCCTGCGGCCGCACCGCTCCCGCGAGGTGTTCGTGCTCGACGACTGCCCGATCACCGTCGAGCCCGCGGCCGACGCCGTGCTGGGCCGCCGCTGGGACGGCGCCGGGGCGGTGGACGTGGCCGTGGACTCCGTCGGCGGCGTGACCACCACGACGCTGGACCGCCGGGGCCACCCGCAGTCCACCCGGGTCGTCCGGCCGTCCGGTGCCGGGGCCACCGGGTCGCGGGCCGAGCGCAAGGCCTGGCACCGCGACTGGCAGGTCGAGGGCACCGGGTTCTGGCAGGTCCACCCCGCCGCGGCCGACGCCCTCGTGGGCGCGGTCGCCGGGTTCGCCGGGGTGCGGTCGGGGGAGCGGGTGCTGGACCTCTACGCGGGAGCCGGCCTGTTCGGCGGCTCGTTGGCCGCCGGGGTCGGGGCGGCGGGTCAGGTGGTCTGCGTGGAGTCCGACGCCGGTGCGTGCGCCGCGGCCTCGGACAACCTGTCCGACCTCCCGCAGGCCGAGGTCTGGCAGGGCGACGTCGACGCCGAGGGGCTCACCGAGCTGCTGGCCGAGCTGGACGGCCCGCCCGACGTCGTCGTCCTGGACCCCCCGCGGTCGGGGGCCGGGCGCGAGGTGAGCGCCGTGCTGGCCGACACCGGGGCCCGGGCCGTGGTCTACGTGGCCTGCGACCCCGCGTCGCTGGCCCGCGACGTCGCGGTCTTCGCCGAGGCCGGCTGGCGGCTCACCGGTCTGCGCGCCTACGACGCCTTCCCCATGACCGCCCACGTGGAGTGCGTCGCGCTGCTGGAGCCGGCCCGCTAGCTCCGCGCCAGGTCCGACAGGTCCCAGAGCTTCGTGTCGCCGGCGGGGACCGGCGTGCCGTGGGCCCGCACCCAGTCGCGGATGCGGGAGGCGTCGGGGCCACCGCCGAGGCCGTCGACGTAGAAGTGGATCCGGTGCGCGGCGACGTCGGCCCGGAACTGCGCCAGGGTGAGGGTGGGGTCCTGGCCGGAGAAGCCGCCGATGTCCATGACCGGCACGCCGGTGGCCAGCTGGATGCCCGCTCCGTGGTGCCCGGTGGTGGCGGCCGCCCAGGTGTAGCCGGCGGCGCCGTCCCGGATGTCGTGCAGCGCGGTCTGCGTGACACCGGGACCGTCGGGCCGGCCCTCCAGCCACCCCCGGGCGGTCAGCGGCGGCGGGTCGGCGTAGACGTTGCTGCTCTCGTGGACCCCGGCGGCCGTGCTGACCGACCACAGCGCCGGACCGAGGACGACGGCCAGCACCGCAGCGGTCAGGAACCGGCGCCGCCCACCCCGGCGGAGGGCCACCAGCGCCGCGGCGACCAGGGCCAGCAGGACACCGGAGAGGACGGCGGCCGCGGCGGGCCGGTGCCAGTGCACGACCGCCACGGCGGCGCTCCACGCGGTCGCGACGACGAGACCGGCGCCCAGCACGCGACGGCCGACCGGCCCGGCCCGCCAGAGCACGGTGCCGCCGATCGCGACCACGGCGGCGATGGCCGGGGCCAGCTGCACCGCGTAGTAGCTGTGCTCGATGCCCTTCATGACGCTCAGCACGCCGGCGGCGACGACCAGCCAGCCGCCCCACACCAGCAGGGCGCCGCGCACCCGGTCGGTCCGTGCGGCGCGCGCGGTGACGACCAGCCCGGCCACCAGGGCCAGCGCCGCCACCGGCAGCAGCCAGCCCGACTCGTCCCCGCCGGACCCGACCAGCCGCCAGATGCTCGAGGAGCTCTGGTGCATGCCGCCCCCGCCGGCGGCCTCGTCGCCGCTGAGCCGCCCCAGCCCGTTGTAGCCCAGGGCCAGGCTCAGCGGGTTGTCGTCGGTGGTGCCGCCGACCCACGGCCGGTCGCCGCGGGGGACCAGGGAGACGGCCAGCACCCACCACCCGGCGGTCACGACCAGCGCCACCCCGGCGGCCAGCAGCTGGCCGACCCGGCGCCGCAGCCGCGGCGGCCCGGCCACCAGGTAGGCCCCCGCCAGGCCCGGCAGCACCAGGAAGGCCTGCAGCGACTTGGTCAGGAAGGCCAGCCCGACGACGGTGCCGGCCAGCAGCAGCCACCGGGTCCGGCCGTCCTCGAGCGCGCGGCCCACGGCCCACGCGGCCAGCACGCACAGCAGGGTCAGCAGCGCGTCGGGGTTGTCGTACCGGAACATCAGCGTGGCCACGGGTGTGACCGCCAGCAGCAGCCCGGCCAGCACCCCGGCCCACGGGCCCAGCACCCGCCGCACCGCCGCGGCGAGGACGGCGACGGCGAGCACGCCCATCAGCGCCTGGGGCACCAGCACGGACCAGCTCGACAGGCCGAACAGCCGCACCGACAGACCCATGACCCACAGCGCGGCCGGGGGCTTGTCCACCGTCACGGCGCCCGGGGCGTCCGAGGCGCCGAAGAACCAGGCCGACCAGCTCTGCGCCCCGGCCTGGGCGGCGCCGGCGTAGAAGGCGTTGCCCCAGCCGGACCGGGGGAGGCCGACCGTGTACAGCGCGGTCGTGCCGGCCAGCAGCGCGGCCAGGGCCAGCTGGTCCGGTCGTGGGCGGCGGCGGGGACCGGCCGCGGCGGGGGCCGGGGCGGTCGCCGGGTCGTGGGCGTGCAGCAACGTCACGGCTGTGCACTGTGAGGCCGGTGGCTGGCAGCCGGCTCCCGGCCGGCTGTGGACCTCCCGTCGGTCGGCTGTCCGCACGGTGTGCAGGCGGCTCACAGCTGATCTCCCGGTTCCCTCCAGCGGACACCTGGACGGTGCTCCTGTCGATCGAGGAGGACATCGTGCTCAGCCACCTGTGGCGCTGGTTCATCGGACTGCACCTGGTCTCCGGGGCCCTGTACGTCACGTTGGTCGTGGTCCTGTTCGTGGGCCTCGCCGCGCTGCTGGTCGCCCACCGGGACCGGCGCTGGTTCACCCGGCGCGTCCCGGTCGCGGTGCTGGTCGCCGCGGTGCTGCTGGGCATCGCCCAGGTCGTGCTGGTCGTGGCCAAGCCCTTCCCCGACGGGCTGCCGTGGGTGGTGCCGCTGTGGATCGGGCTGGGGCTGCTCGGGATCACCCTCGCGGTGGCCGGCTGGGCCCGGGCCCGGTGGTGGCGGCGGGCGCTGATCGCGCTGGCCCTGGTCGGGGTGGTGCTCGGCGCGGCCAACAACGTCAACGCCGTCTACCAGCCGTACCCGACGGTGGCCGCCGCGCTGCAGCTGCCGCCCTACGACCAGGTCGACGCCGCCGACGTCCTCACCACCGACGCCGTGTCCTCCACCTCGCTGGCCGACTGGACGCCGCCGGCCGGGATGCCCGACACCGGCGCGCTGACGCAGGTGACCATCCCGGCGACCGCGTCGGGCTTCCCCGCGCGACCGGCCTGGGTCTACCTGCCGCCGGCCTACCTGAGCTCGAACCGGCCCGCGCTGCCCGTCCTGGTGCTGCTGGGCGGTCAGCCGGGCAGCCCGCGGGACTGGATCGACGGCGGCCAGCTGGCGCACCGCCTCGACGACTGGGCGGCGGAGCACCACGGCCTCGCCCCGGTGGTGGTCATGCCCGACGACCTGGGCGGGGAGGGCAGCAACCCGCTGTGCATGGACTCCGCGCTGGGCAAGGCCGACACGTACCTGTCGGTGGACGTGCCGGCCTGGATCGGCGCGAACCTCCAGGTGGACACCGACCACGCGCACTGGGCGGTCGGCGGCTTCTCCTACGGGGGCACCTGCGCCCTCCAGCTGGCCACCAACCACCCCGACCTCTTCCCGACGATCTTCGACGCATCGGGCCAGCGCGCGCCCACCCTGGGCAGCACCGCCGACACGCTGCAGGCCACCTTCGGCGGGAACGAGGCCGCCTTCGACGCCGTCGACCCGCTGCACCTCCTGGCCGCCCGCCAGTACCCGGACCTGCACGCCTACCTGGTGGTGGGCCGGGGCGACGACCAGTACCGGCCGCAGGCGGAGGAGGTCGCCGCGGCGCTGAAGAAGGCCGGGGCGACGGTGGTCAGCACCGCGCTGCCGGGCGGCCACTCCTGGGAGGTCTGGGGCCCCGGCCTCGAGGGCGCGCTCCCGTGGCTGGCCCAGCAGCTGGGGCTCCCCTCGTGAACCCCGCCCAGGTCACCGGGCGGTTCGTGGCCCTGCTGCGCCGGGTGCCGGTGACCGCCGTCCTCGTGGTCGTCGTCGCCGTCGGCGCCTCCTGGGGCACCGACCGCACGCTGGGCACCGGTGCGCACGCGCTGGCGGCGGGGCGCTGGTGGACGCTGCCGGCCTCGGCCCTGTCGGTGGCCACCCCCGCCGGGACCCTGGTCACGCTGCTGCTGATCGCGGCCCTGCTCGGTCCGGTGGAGCACCGGTGGGGCAGTCGCCGGACCGCACCTGCGCTGGTCCTGGGCCAGGTGGCTGCCGGTCTGCTCGGTGCCGGGGCGTCGGCGCTGCTGGCCACCACCGGGGACCGCTGGGGCCTGCGGCTGGCGGGCGCGCTGGTGGTCGGCCCGCTGCCCGGGGTCCTCGCGACGGTCGCGGCGGCCTCGGCCGTCGCGACGCCGCTGGTGCGCCGCCGGGTCCGGGTGGTGCTCGGCGTCGGGCTGGTCATGCTGGTGCTCTACGGCGGCACCGGGGGCGACGTGCACCGGCTGGCGGGGTGGGTGGTCGGCCTGCTGGCCGGCGAGCTGGCCGTGCGCCTGCGCGGCCGGCACGTCGAGCGGGGGCCGGTCAGCCGGCGCGAGTCCCGGGCCCTGGTCGCCCTGGTGGTCGCCGCGGCGGCGATCGGGCCGCTGGTGGCGGCGTTGGCGCGGACGTCCACCGGTCCGTGGTCGGTCCTGTCGCACCTGTTCGTCTCGGGGGCACCCGACGCCGGCACCCTGAGCACCCTCTGCGGCAAGGGGACGCAGCTCGACGACTGCCGGGTGCTGCTGGGCCGTTCCCACCTGGCGGGCCTGGGGCCCACCCTGCTCTCGGCGCTGCCGGTGCTGGTGCAGCTGGTGCTCGCCGAGGGTCTCCGCCGTGGTCGGCGAGCTGCCTGGGTCGGTGCCGTCGTGTACTCCGGGGTGCTCGCGGTGGTCGGCGCGGTGGTCGTCGCCGCCGTGCTGCAGGACCCCCAGGCGGCCCTGACCACCCTCGGCACCCCGCGGGGCGGGCTGCCGGTCGTGGCCGTGTGGGCGCCGGTGGCCGCCCCGGTGACGGTGCTGGTCCTGCTGCTGCTGACCCGGAACCGGTTCCCGGTGCCCGCGGCACCGGGCACGGCTCGGCGCTGGGCCGGGCTGGCCGGCGGCGGCCTCGGGGTCGTGGTGCTGGCCTACGTCGGGGCAGGGCTGCTGCTGCGGGGCGAGTGGTCCCGGCCGCCCACCGTGGGCCGGCTGCTGCTGGACCTGCCCGCCCGCATGCTGCCCCCGGGCTGGCTGGGCGAGGTCCTGCCGGAGCTCGCGCCGCTGCACGGTGCCGCGCGGGTGCTCGCCAACTGGACCGGCGTGGCCTGCTGGGTGGTCCTGGTGGGGTCGGCCTGGATCGTCGTCCGGCCGGCCGTGCCCAGCGGGGACGCCGCCCGGGCCCGCGCCCTGGTCGACCGGCACGGCGACGGGGCGCTGTCGTTCATGACCACCTGGGTCGGCAACCGCTGGTGGTTCACCGAGGACGGGCAGGCCGTCGTCGCCTTCCGCGTGGTCGGCGGGGTCGCGCTGACCACCGGTGACCCGGTCGGTGCCCCCGACGCCCGCGCGCGGGCGGTCCCGGAGTTCACCACCTGGTGCCTGGCCCGCGGCTGGACGCCGTGCTGGTACTCGGTGACCGACGGGGTGGTCGAGGCCCTGCCCGGTGCCCGGCGGGTCCAGGTGGCCAGCGAGACCTGGCTGCCGCTGGGGCAGCTGGCCTTCACCGGCAAGAAGTGGCAGGACGTGCGGACGGCGGTCAACCGCGCCGCGCGGGACGGCGTGCAGGCGGTGTGGCTGCGCTGGGCGGAGGCGCCGCTGGCCCTGCGCGAGCAGGTGGCCCGCTCCTCGGAGGAGTGGTTGGCCGGCAAGGGCCTGCCCGAGATGGGGTTCACCCTGGGCGGGCTCGACGAGCTCGAGGACCCCGACGTCCGCTGCCTGCTCTCGGTCGGACCCGACGGCCGGGTCCACGGGATCACCAGCTGGCTGCCGGCCAGCCGGGACGGCGTCCGGGTCGGGTGGACACTGGACCTCATGCGGCGCAGCCCCGGGTGCCCACCGGGCACCATGGAGTTCCTGGTCGGCACCGCGGCGCTGACCTTCCAGGAGGAGAGGGCCGAGTTCGTGAGCCTGTCCGGTGCTCCGCTGGCCTTCCCGGCCGGCGGCGGCGAGGACGACGCCCTGGCCCGCCTCCTCGAGGCCACGGGTCGGTTGATGGAGCCGGTGTACGGCTTCCGGTCCCTGCTGTCGTTCAAGGCCAAGTTCCAGCCGCGGCACCGGCCGCTGTGGCTGGTCCACCTGGACACCGCCGACCTGCCGCGGATCGCCCGGGCGGTCTCGCAGGCCTACCTGCCGCACCTGTCGCCGGCCCAGGCGCTGCGCCTGGGCCGGGCGGTGCTGGTGGGTCGCCGCCCGCGGCGGCCGGTCGCCGCGGGCGGCCCGGCGTCGTCCCCGTCCGAGCTGGTCGGCTCGGGCGCCCGGTGAGGGGGCGGGCGGCGGCCGCCGGTGGGCTGGTCGGGGCGGTGCTCGTCCTCGCGGGGTGCGCCGTCCCGGTGGCGCGGTCGGCGGCCGCGGTCGCCCCGGCGGCGCCCACCGCCGACCCGTTGCGCGTGGTGGTCGTGGGTGACTCGATCACCGAGATGAGCTGCCCCGACTTCGACGCCGGGGTGCTCGCCCGCGACTCCTGGACGTGGTGGGCGACCGGCCAGGGCGTGCACGTCCTGGGTGGCTGGGCGCACGCCGGAGCCACCACCGAGGACATGCTGGCCGGCGTCGCGGCCGAGCCGCCGGCCGACGCCGACGTCCTGGTGCTGATGGCCGGCAACAACGACATCGACTGGGACGTGCCGACCCAGCAGGTGCTGGACCAGCTGGTGCAGATCGCCGACGCGGTCGGCATCCCGCGGGTGGTGCTGTCCGCCGTCGCCCCGGAGGACGGCCTCGGGGCCGAGACCCTGGCCATGGACGACGCCCTCGCCCGGCTCGCCGACGAGGAGGGCTGGCAGTACGTCGACCCGATGGGCGGGATCCGCGACGACGACGGCGACTACCGGGACGGCGCCACCCTGGACGGCGTCCACCCCACCGAGGAGGCCTCCGTCGCCGTCGGGCGGGCGCTGCGCGAGGCCCTGCTCGACCCCGCCGATGTCGTACCCGCGGGGCAGACTCGCTGAGGTGCCCACCCCCGCGTCGCCCGGCCGCGACGGCACGGCAGGACCCGGCCGCGACGGCACGGCAGGACCCGGCCGCGACGGCACGGCAGGACCCGGCCGCGACGGCACCGCGCCGGCGGGGTGGCCCGAGGAGGTCCGCCCGCCCGGGGCACCCGACTGGGAGCGCACCGCCGTCGCCTGGCTCTACGACCTGGTGCCGCCGGAGTACCGCACGCACGAGGTGCTGCGGCGGTACCCGGTGCTGCTGGCCAGGTTCGCCGCCGACCACGTCGCCGCCGGGCTGGAGGCCGCCCGGGCGGGGTGGCGCACGGTGCGCGTGGAGCTGGCCGACGAGCTGCCGCCCGAGGCCATGGAGGCGGCGATGGCGGCCTACGAGCGCGAGGGCACCCGGCTGGCCGCGGCCGCCCGCGCCGTCGGGTTGGTGGGCGGGGCGCTGCGGGGCGAGCGCTGGGCGCCCAGGCTGTGACCCCGCCGCTGGCCCGGGCCCGCGGCGGTGGCGCGGTTACAGTCGGGGCCGTGTCACTGCTCCGATCGCTCACCGGGCCTGCCGATCTGCGGGCGCTGACGCCCGACCAGCTGCCGGTGCTGGCCGCGGAGATCCGCGACGCGCTGGTGAGCAACGTGGCCAAGACCGGGGGCCACCTCGGCCCGAACCTCGGCGCCGTCGAGCTGACCATCGCGATCCACCGGGTCTTCGACTCCCCCCGCGAGCCGGTGGTCTTCGACACCGGTCACCAGTCCTACGTGCACAAGCTGCTCACCGGCCGGCTGGCGGGCTTCCCCGGCCTGCGCCAGCGCGGTGGCCTCTCCGGCTACCCGTCGCGGGCCGAGAGCGAGCACGACTGGGTCGAGAACAGCCACGCGTCCACCTCGCTGTCCTACGCCGACGGGCTGGCCAAGGCCTTCGCCGTCCGCGGCGACGTCCGGCCGGTGGTCGCGGTGATCGGCGACGGCGCGCTCACCGGCGGCATGGCCTGGGAGGCGCTGAACAACATCGCCGCGGCGCAGGACCGCCCCGTGGTCATCGTGGTCAACGACAACGGCCGCTCCTACTCACCGACCATCGGCGGCGTGGCCGACGCGCTGGCCACCCTGCGGCTGCGGCCGGGCTACGAGCAGGCGCTGCTCGCCGTCCGGCAGTCGGTCTCGCGCGCGCCGGTGGTCGGCACCGCGCTCTACGACGCGCTGCACGCGATCAAGAAGGGCCTCAAGGACGTCCTGTCCCCGCAGGGCATGTTCGAGGACCTCGGCATGAAGTACGTCGGGCCGGTCGACGGCCACGACGTCGCCGGCATGGAGTCCGCGCTGCGCCGGGCGCGGGCGTTCGGCGGCCCGGTGATCGTGCACGCGGTCACCACGAAGGGCTTCGGGTACGCGCCGGCGCAGAGCGACACGATCGACGCCTGGCACGCCACGGGGGCCTTCGACCCCGACTCCGGCGTCAGCCCGGCCTCGGCGGGGCGCGACTGGACGACGGCGTTCTCCGACGAGCTGGTGGCCGTGGGCGCCGAGCGGTCCGACGTCGTGGCGATCACCGCGGCGATGCTGCACCCCACCGGGCTGGCCGCCTTCGCCGAGCGCTACCCCGACCGCACCTTCGACGTCGGCATCGCCGAGCAGCACGCGTTGACCTCCGCCGCGGGCCTGGCGATGGCCGGGCTGCACCCGGTCGTCGCGATCTACTCCACGTTCCTCAACCGGGCCTTCGACCAGCTGCTGATGGACGTCGCGCTGCACCGCCAGCCGGTCACCGTCGTGCTGGACCGGGCCGGGGTGACCGGCACCGACGGTGCGTCGCACAACGGCATGTGGGACACCTCGATCTGCGCGGTCGTGCCGGGTCTGCGCATGGCGATGCCCCGCGACGAGGCGACGCTGAAGGAGGCGCTGCGCGAGGCGCTCGCCGTCACCGACGGGCCCACCGTGCTGCGCTTCCCCAAGGGCGCGGTGCTGCCCTCGCTGCCGGCTCTCGAGCGGGTCGGTCCGGTCGACGTGCTGCGGCGGGGGTCGGCGGAGGTGCTGCTGGTGGCCTGCGGCTCGCTGGTCCCCGCGGGGCTGGCCGCCGCCGAGCGCGCGGCGCAGCAGGGCATCGAGGTCACCGTCGTCGACCCGCGGTGGGTGCTGCCGGCGTCGCCCGAGCTGGTGGCGATGTGCGCCGAGCACCGGCTGGTCGTGACCCTGGAGGACGGCGGCCGCTCGGGCGGGGTGGGCGAGACGCTGGCCGCCGCGCTGCGCGACGCCGAGGTCGACGTGCCGGTCCGCTGCATCGGGCTGCCGCAGGTGTTCCTCGAGCACGGCAGCCGCGCCGAGGTGCTGACCGACCACGGCCTCACCGAGCAGGACGTCGCCCGTCGGGTGGTCGAGTGGGCCGCCCGCATCACCGACCGCGCCGACCGCACCGAGGAGAACCGTGCTGATCGCTGAGATCCAGGTGGCCCCGTCGCCCGCCGGCACCCCCGACGAGCCCTACGCGCACGTCAAGGCGGCCATCGCGGTCATCCAGGCCTCCGGGCTGACCTACGAGGTCGGCGCGCTGGGCACCACGCTCGAGGGCGAGGCCGACCAGGTGTGGGCGACCCTGCGCGGGGTGCACGAGGCGATGCTCGCCGCCGGCGCGACCGCGGGCATCAGCCACATCAAGGTCGCCGAGGTCGACCGCACCATCGACTCCCTCACCGACGGCTTCCGCTAGCCCCGCCCCCTCCCCGGTGATCACGGACCTGCGCGCACGGCACGCCGGGACGCGGTGCCCCGGGGTCCGTGGTCACGGCCGGACGGCGGCGCCCCACAGCTGCGCGGCGCGGGCGGCGGCTGCCTCGACCAGCTCGGTGAGCTCCGGGCGGTCGGGCACCGGGAACGACACGTAGGCACCCCGCCCACCCGCGGTGGGCCGGCCGTAGGCCTTCGCGGCCGGGGTGCCGTCGGGCAGCAGCCGGACGGTGAGGGTCTGCAGGGTGAACTCCTCGTCCCGCCGGACGTCGGTCCACCGCAGGTGCTCGGGGATGGTCACGTTCAGCGCCAGCGCGTTCACCTCGACGTCCACCTGCAGAGCATCACCCACGTGTCGAGGGTGCAGAACCGCACCGCCGGCACGCGGGTGGCAGGCGTGCCGGCGGTGCGGTTCTGCGGTCCCGGCGGCTACAGGGTGCCGACCCGGCGCAGGTACGGGGTGATGCCGCCGAGCCAGAAGGGCCAGCCGGCGCCCAGGAGCATCGCGAGGTCGATGTCCTCGACGGCCTGCACCACGCCCTCGTCCAGCATGAGGGTGATCTCCTCGGCCATCGCCCGCTCGGCGTTCGCCCGCAGCTCGTCGGCCGAGGGTCCGGTGCCGGTCGAGGTGAACGCGTCGGCCAGCTCGGGGTCGACCACCCCGGGCTCGCTGAACACGCTGGTCTTGCGGAGCTCCACCATCCGGCGCAGCCCGGTGCCCACCCCGAACCGGTCGGGGAACGCCTCGTGCATGCGCTCGGCGACGTGCAGCGCCACCGGCGGCCCGACGAGCGACAGGAGCTCGAACGGCGTCATCGGCAGGCCGAGGGGGTCCAGCGCCCGCTCGGCGACGTCGACCGGTGTGCCGGCGTCGACGGCGGCGGTGACCTCGCCGAGGAACCGGGTGAGCAGCCGGTTGACCACGAACGCCGGGGCGTCGGCGACGAGCACGCAGGACTTCTTCAGCTGCTTGCCGACGGCGAACGCGGTGGCCAAGGTGGCGTCGTCGGTCTTGTCGGCCCGCACGACCTCCAGCAGCGGCAGCACCGCGACCGGGTTGAAGAAGTGCATGCCGACCACCCGCTCGGGGTGCTGGAGCTCAGCAGCCATCTCGGTGATCGACAGCGCCGAGGTGTTGGTGGCCAGCACGCACGTGTCGGACACGACCGCCTCCACCTCGGCGAACACCTGCTGCTTGACCGACAGCTCCTCGAACACCGCCTCGATCACCAGGTCGGCGTCGGCGAACGCGCTCTTCTCCAGCGACCCGGAGACCAGGCCCTTCAACCGGTTCAACGCGTCGGGGGACAGGCGCCCCTTGCCGGCCAGCTTGTCCAGCTCGCCGTGCACCCAGCCCACGCCCTTGTCCACCCGGGCCTTGTCGACGTCGGTGAGCACGACGGGCACCTCGAGCCGGCGGAGGAACAGCAGGGCCAGCTGCGAGGCCATCAGCCCGGCCCCGACGACGCCGACCTTGGTGACCTTCCGCGCCAGCGCTCGGTCAGGCGCCCCGGCCGGCCGCTTGGCCCGCTTCTGGGTCAGGTCGAAGGCGTAGAGCGAGGCCCGCAGCTCCGGGGTCATGATCAGGTCGGCCAGGGCCTCGTCCTCGGCCGCCGTCCCGGCGGCGAAGGACGCGTCGCGGGCCAGCTCGAGCAGGTCCACGGCGCGGACGGCGGCCGGCGAGGCATTGCGGGTGCGGGCGGCGACGACCTGCCGGGCGCGGGCGATCGCGTCGTCCCACGCCCCCCGGTCGACCTCCCGGCGGTCCACGGCGACGGCGCCGGTGAGCACCCCGGCGGCCCACTCCAGCGAGCGCTCCAGGAAGTCGGCCGGCTCGAGCACGACGTCGGCGATGCCGAGCTTCGCCGCCCGCGGGCCGGACGTCATCCGGTTCTGGGAGAGCGCGTTCTCCACGATCACCGACACCGCGGCGTCGATGCCGATCAGGTTCGGCAGCAGCTGGGTGCCGCCCCAGCCGGGCACCAGACCGAGGAAGACCTCGGGGAAGGCGACGAACGCCCCGGCCGAGATCGTGCGGTGCTGCGCGTGCAGCGCCAGCTCCAGACCACCGCCCAGCGCCGCGCCGTTGACGAAGGCGAACGTCGGCACGTCGGCGTCGCGCAGCCGGGCGAACACCAGGTGGCCCTGCCGGGCGATCTCCAGCGCCTCGTCGCGGGTGGAGATCCGGGGGACGCCGGAGAGGTCGGCGCCGACGGCGAACACGAACGGCTTGCCGGTGACCGCGATGCCCGCGACGTCGGCGGCCAGCACCTGGTCGAGGGCGGCGTCCAGCGAGGCCAGCCCGCCCGGGCCGAAGGTGGAGGGCCGGGTGTGGTCGTGCCCGTTGTCCAGGGTGATCAGCGCCAGCGGCTTCTCGACGCCGGGCAGGGTGACCAGCCGGGTGAGCGCCTGCGTGACGACCTCGTCGGGGAACTGCTCGCTCACTTGTCGCCCTCCCAGTTCGGGTTCTCCCAGATGACGGTCCCGCCCATGCCGATGCCCACGCACATGGCGGTGAGCCCGTACCGGACGTCGGGGCGCTCGGCGAACTGCCGCGACAGCTGGGTCATCAGCCGGACGCCGGAGGACGCCAGCGGGTGGCCCACCGCGATCGCGCCGCCCCACGGGTTCACCCGCGGGTCGTCGTCGGCGATGCCGAAGTGGTCCAGGAAGGCCAGCACCTGGACGGCGAAGGCCTCGTTGAGCTCGAACAGCCCGATGTCGTCGATGGTCAGCCCGGTGCTCGCGAAGGCCTTCTCGGTGGAGGGCACCGGGCCGACGCCCATCACCTCGGGCTCGACCCCGGCGAAGCCGAAGCCCACCAGGCGCATGCCGATCTGCAGCCCGAGCTCGGTGGCGACGTCCTCGGCCGCGAGCAGGCAGCTCGTGGCGCCGTCGTTGAGCCCGGCGGCGTTGCCGGCGGTGACGTGGCCGTGCGGGCGGAACGGGGTCTTGAGGCCGGCGAGGCCCTCGACCGTGGTGCCCGGGCGCGGGGGCTCGTCGGCGGTGGCCAGCCCCCAGCCCTGCTCGGCCGAGCGGGTGGCCACGCTGACCAGCTCGGGGCCGATCTTGCCCGCGGCCAGCGCGGCGGCGTACTTGTCCTGGCTGCCGACGGCGAAGGCGTCGGCGCGCTCCTTGGTCAGGTGCGGGAACCGGTCGTGCAGGTTCTCCGCGGTCGAGCCCATGACCAGCGCCGAGGAGTCGACGATCTTCTCGGACACGAACCGGGGGTTGGGGTCGACGCCCTCGCCCATCGGGTGGTGGCCCATGTGCTCGACGCCGCCGGCGATGGCGACGTCGTAGGCGCCGAAGGCGATGCCCGAGGCCGTGGTCGTGACCGCGGTCATCGCACCGGCGCACATGCGGTCGATCGCGAAGCCCGGGACGGACTTCGGCAACCCGGCCAGCAGCGCGGCGGTGCGGCCGATGGTCAGGCCCTGGTCGCCGATCTGGGTGGTGGCGGCGATCGCCACCTCGTCGACCCGCTCGGGCGGCAGCTCCGGGTTGCGGCGCATGAGCTCACGGATGCAGCGGACGACCAGGTCGTCCGCCCGGGTCTCGGCGTACATGCCCTTCGGGCCGGCCTTGCCGAACGGGGTGCGCACGCCGTCGACGAAGACGACCTCTCGCAGGGAGCGGGACACGAGACCTCCGGTGGGACGGGTCGCGGTCGGGACGCCGAACCGCGTCGCCGACAAGTTACCCGCCGGTAACCCGCCGCGCGCACCCCCTCCCTCCCCGGCATGGGAGCCCATGCACCCACCCCTGGGCCCCGGAGGTGGGTGCATGGGCTCCCATGCCGGGGGCGGGGCGGGGCGGGGTCGGGATGCGGGGTGGGCGGCGGTGGCCTCAGGAGGTCGTGGCGGCCGCCGTCAGCAGGTCCGTCGTCAGGCCGATCTGCCACTCGCGGGCGCCGCCGTCGCGCAGGACGCCGGCGACCGACTCCGCCGACACCTCGGCGGGCGGGGACCACATCAGCCGGCGGACGAGATCGGGGGTCAGCAGGTTCTCCACCGGCACCGACCACTGCTCGCCGAGCGCGGCCAACCCGGCGCGGGCGGCCTGCAGGCGCTGGGCGGCCTCGGGGTCGCGGTCGGCCCAGCGGTTCACCGGCGGCGGACCGTCACCGGGCAGGCTGGGCGCGGGCAGCTGACCCTCGGGGACGGCGCGGCCCTTCTGCAGCGCCGCGAACCAGGTGCTGGCGATCTTGCGGTTGGCCCGACCGCGGAACACCGGCAGGTCGGCCAGCTGCTCGACCGACGTCGGATCCGCGGCGACCGCGGCGACCATGGCGGAGTCGGGCAGCACCCGGCCGGGGGCGATGTCGCGGCGCCGGGCGAGCAGGTCGCGGGCCTCCCACAGCGCCCGCAGCACGGCGAGCTGCCGCCGGCTGCGCAGGCCGTGCATGCCCGACGTCCGCCGCCAGGGGTCGACCCGGGGGGCCGGGGGACCGGCGGCGAGGACGGCGGCGAACTCCTGCCGGGCCCACTCGGTCTTGCCCTGCTCCTCGAGGATCGCGGCCAGCGCGTCGCGCAGGTCGACCAGCACCTCGACGTCCAGGGCCGCGTAGACCAGCCAGTCGGTGGGCAGCGGCCGGGTCGACCAGTCGGCGGCCGAGTGCCCCTTCTGCAGCGTGAAGCCCAGCAGCGACTCGACGACGGCACCCAGCCCCACCCGGGGGAGCCCGGCGAGCCGGGCGGCCAGCTCGGTGTCGAACAGCCGGGTCGGCACCAGGCCGATCTCGGCCAGGCACGGGAGGTCCTGGTTGGCGGCGTGCAGCACCCACTCGGCATCGCCGATCGCGGCCTGGATCGGCCCCATGTCCGGCAGCGGCACGGGGTCGACGAGCCCGGTGCCGCTCCCGGCCCGGCGCAGCTGCACCAGGTAGGCCTTCTGGCCGTAGCGGTAGCCCGAGGCCCGCTCGGCGTCGACGGCCACCGGGCCGGAACCGCCCGCCAGCTTGCCGGCGTACTCGACCAGCGCGGTCGACGTCTCGATCACCGGGGGCAGTCCGTCGCGCGGGGCCAGCAGCGGCACCGCGGTCGACTCCTCGGGGGCCTGGTCGGGGGCCTGGGCGGGGGCCTGGTCGGGGGCCTTGTCGTCGGGCGCGGCCTCGGTCATGCGATCACCCCGCTGCGCAGGGCGAGCGCGACCATGTGCGCCCGGTCGCCGGTGCCCAGCTTGCGCGCGATGCGGGCCAGGTGGCTCTTCACCGTGAGGGCGGACAGATCCACCAAGTCACCGATCTCCTTGTTCGTGTGCCCCGCGGCGACCAGCCGCAGGATGTCGAGCTCGCGGGCCGACAGGTGGCCGGGGCCGTCGTCGGGTGACCCGCGGGTCAGGCCGACCGCGAGGCTGTTGGCGATGCCCGGGTCGGCGTAGACCTCCCCGCCCAGGGCCACCCGCAACCCCTCGGTCAGCACGGCCAGCGGGGACGACTTCAGCAGGTACCCGCGCACGCCCGCCACGAACGCGGCCCGGACGACGGCGGGGTCGGTCACCGCGGTCAGCACGACCACCACCGGCCAGCCGTCGGCGTGCAGCTCGGGCAGCAGGTCCAACCCGCGACCGACGTCACCGGCCGTGGGCGGGCCGCCGTCGGGCAGGTCGACGTCGAGGACGCAGAGCGCGCGCGGGCCCGAGACGTGCGCCCGGACCCGGGCCTCCTCGAGGCCGGCGGCCTCCTCGACGTCCCGCGCACCCAGGGAGCGCAACCGCGCGGCGAGGGCCTCGCGGAGCAGGGGGGCGGGGTCGACGACGAGGGCGGTGGCGTCCGGGGGCAGCAGCGCGCCGTCGGCACGCGGGTGTCCCAGGGTCACGTGGTGGTCGCTCCAGCGCTCCGGCCGTCAGCGTGTCGCCGCAGTCGGCCCATCGGTCGTTGCTCCGGATGGAGCAACCGGCTCACTCTAGGAGGTGCTGCCGCCCGATGCCCGGCCGTTGCCGGCCGAACCGAGCAGGTGCACACCCGGCGGGGGGAGACCGGCGGCGTTGCCCAGCACCTCGAGCCACGCGCCGAGGTGCCGGTCGAGGTCGGTGTCGCCGGCGGTCCAGGAGGCCCGGATCTCGACGTCGACGGAGTGCTCGGGGCCGGCGATGTCGCCGAACCGGGTGGAGGCGGTGCGGGTGACCGTGCCGCCCAGCGAGTGGTGGGCCGCGCCGTGGTCGGACAGCGCCTCGACCAGCCAGCTCCAGGCGACCTCGGAGAACATCGTGTCGTCGACCATCGACTCGTCGGTGACCGCCGAGACGTAGCCGACGCACCGCGTGGTGCCGTCCCAGGCCTCGTGCCCGGCGGGGTCGTGCAGGACGATGAACCGGCCGCTGGCGATCTCGACGTCGTCCTCGCCGGCGATCTCGCCGGGCTCGGCCACCCGCGCCCCGATGGCGTGCGACCACGGGGCCAGGCGCTGGGGGGCCGGGATGTGCTCGAGGGCGATCTCGCTGCGTGCGCGGACGGTGGCCAACGCGTCGAGCGCGGCCTGGAACTCGGCCGGCGGCGGCGGACGTTCGCCGTCGCCACCCGGGCCACGACCTGGCCTGCGCTGGGGATCCACGCCCGAAGGGTAGGTCGCTGTACCGACACCCCGCCCTTCCGACGCGCCAATCGGTCGTGCACGGAGAGTGATGGCCCTCGGCGTGTCCGCCGCGGAGGGTGGTCCGGAGCCCGCGGGGCGGCGCCGCGGAGGTCTGGGAGGATGGCTGGTCGTGGGCACAGCAGCAGCACCGGACACCGCCAGCAGCACCTCCCCGGCCGACTCGGACCTCGTCCGGGCCGCCCTGGGGCACCCGGTGGGTCGCACCCCGGTGTGGTTCATGCGGCAGGCCGGCCGGTCGCTGCCCGAGTACCGCGCGCTGCGGGCCGGCACGGCCATGCTGCAGGCCTGCCAGGACCCCGACCTGGTCACCGAGATCACCCTCCAGCCGGTCCGCCGGCACGGGGTCGACGCCGCGATCCTCTTCTCCGACATCGTGCTGCCGCTCGTCGTCGCCGGGGTGGACATCGAGATCAAGCCCGGGGTGGGCCCGGTCGTGGCCGAACCGGTGCGCACCGTGGCCGACGTCGACGCCCTGCCCGACCTCGACCCGGGTCAGCTGGACTTCCTGACCACCTCGGTGACGCGGCTGGTCGGCGAGCTGGGGGCCACGCCGCTGATCGGCTTCGCCGGTGCCCCGTTCACCCTGGCCACCTACCTGATCGAGGGCGGCCCCTCCAAGGAGCACGCCCGCACCAAGGCCTTCATGTACGCCGAGCCCGAGGCCTGGCAGCGGCTGCTGGCCAAGCTGTCGCTGTCGGCGGCGGTCTACCTGCGGGCCCAGGTCGACGCCGGCGTCTCCGCCGTCCAGCTGTTCGACTCCTGGGCCGGCGTGCTGTCCGCGACGGACTACGCCACCCGGGTCCTGCCGCACTCACGGGCGGTGTTCGACGGGTTGGGCAACCGGGCCGCGGGGGAGCGCGACGTGCCGCGGATCCACTTCGGCGTGGGCACCGGTGAGCTGCTCCCGCTGATCGGCGATGCCGGGGCCGACGTCGTAGGTGTCGACTGGCGGGTGCCGCTGGACGAGGCCGCCCGCCGGGTGGGCCCCGGCTACTCGCTGCAGGGCAACCTGGACCCCGCCGTGCTGCTGGCCGACCGCGCCACGCTGGAGGGCGAGGTCCGCCGGGTCTTCCGGCAGGGCCGGGCCGCCCGCGGGCACGTCTTCAACCTGGGCCACGGCGTGCTGCCCGACACCGACCCGGGCGCGATCACCCACGTCGTGGAGCTCGTGCACCAGCTGAGCGCCGAGGCATGAGCCGGTGCGTCGTGGTCGGGGCCGGCATCACCGGCCTGACGGCGGCGTACGCCTGGCACCGCGAGCACCCCGGCGACGAGGTGGTGGTGCTCGAGGCCGGTGACCGGGTGGGCGGGAAGCTGGGCCGTGTCGAGCTGGCCGGCACCTGGTACGACACCGGCGCCGAGGCGGTGCTGGCCCGGGTGCCCGAGGCCGTGGCGCTGATGGCCGAGCTCGGCCTGGAGACGGTCGCCCCGCGCACGACGTCGGCCTCGGTGGTGCTCCCCTCGGGCCGGCACCGGCTCCCGGCCGGCACCCTGCTGGGCGTGCCGACCTCGGCCGAGGGCCTGGACGACCTGCTCTCCGCGGACGGCGTCGCCCGGGTGCGTGCGGAGCGCTCGTTGCAGCCACTGCACTTCGACGCCGACCGCACCGTGGGCGGTCTGCTGCGCGAGCGGCTGGGCGACGAGGTGGTCGACCGGCTGGTGGAACCCCTGCTCGGCGGCGTGTACGCCGGGCAGGCCGACCGGCTGTCGGTGCGGGCGACCATGCCGGCCCTGGCCGCCCGGCTACCGCGGCACGACTCCGTGCTCGCCGCCGCGGCGGCCGCGCGGGACGCCGGTGCCCGCAGCCGCGAGGCCGCGGCCGGCTCGCCCGAGGGCCCGGTGTTCGCCACCCTGCCCGGCGGCGTGGCCTCCCTCCCGCTGGCCCTGGTCGAAGCGCTGCCGCCGGGCACGGTGCGGCTGCGCACCCCGGCGCACACGCTGCGGCGGGTGCCCGGCGGTCTCGAGCTCACCGTCGGCGCCGACCGCGAGGTCCTCGCCGCGGACGCCGTCGTGGTCACGGTGCCGGCCGGCAAGGCGGCCCGGCTGCTGGCCGACGTCGCCCCGGACGCCGTCGAGCCGCTGACCGGGATCCCGTACGCCTCGATGGCGGTCGTGGCGATGGCCTTCCCCGGCCAGGAGCTGGCCGACGGCTCGGGCCTGCTGGTGCCGCCGGTGGCCGGCCGGCTGGTCAAGGGCGTCACCATCTCGTCGCAGAAGTGGCCGCACCTGGACGGCGACGGCCTGCTGCGGGTGCGCTCCTCGGTCGGCCGGTACCTGGAGGAGGAGCAGCTGCAGCGCTCCGACGACGACCTCACCGCCGCGGTGGTCGCCGAGGTCGTGGAGCTGCTGGACCTGCCGCGGCCGGAGCCGGTCGAGACCCACCTGGTCCGCTGGGGCGGGGGACTGCCGCAGTACCTGGTCGGCCACGTCGACCGCGTGGCGCAGGTCCGGGCCGCCGTGGCCGAGGTGCCCGGGCTGGCCGTCGCCGGGGCCGCCTACGACGGGGTCGGCGTCCCCGCCTGCATCCGCGACGCCCGCCGGGCCGTGGCCACCCTCACCTGACCGGCGGCGTGGCACAGGGGAGAATGGCTCCCATGACCGACCAGCCCGAGCAGAAGAGCATCGGCAAGCGGGCCAACGAGCTCAACGCCACCATCCGCTACACGATGTGGTCGGTGTTCCGGCTGGCCCGCCCCTTCGGCGACGACCCGCGGCAGCCGGCCGCCGACGAGCTGGGCTCGCTGGTCGACGAGCTGGCCGGCAAGGACGTCGTCGTCCGCGGGCTCTACGACGTCGCCGGCCTGCGGGCCGACGCCGACCTCATGGTCTGGTGGCACGCCGAGACCGCCGAGGCGCTGCAGGAGGCCTACACCCGGCTGCGCCGCACCGCGCTGGGGCAGCGCCTGGAGCCGGTGTGGTCGCAGATGGCGCTGCACCGCCCGGCCGAGTTCAACCGCTCGCACATCCCGGCGTTCCTGGCCGACGAGGAGCCGCGGGCGTGGGTCTGCGTCTACCCGTTCGTGCGGTCCTACGAGTGGTACCTGCTGCCCGACGAGGAGCGGCGGGACATGCTCAAGGAGCACGGCATGCAGGCCCGGCCCTACCCCGACGTCCGGGCCAACACGGTGGCCTCGTTCGGGCTGGGCGACTACGAGTGGATGCTGGCCTTCGAGGCCGACGAGCTGCACCGCATCGTCGACCTCATGCGCGACCTGCGGGCCTCCCGGGCCCGCCGGCACGTGCGCGAGGAGATCCCCTTCTACACCGGCGCCCGCCGCTCGGCGTCCGAGCTGGTCGCCGGTCTGGCCTGACCCTCACCCGGCGGCGACCGAGGCCGTGAGGCGCGAGCCCCGCACGGTCTCCCGGCCCACCGCCACCACCGCGACGTCGACGGCCTCGCCGGCCGCGGTGGTGTAGCTCAGCGTCGGCCGGATCGGCGCGCTCACCGGCCCGGCACCGCAGAGGGCGCCCCCCGGCGCGGGGTCGTCGTCGGGGGAGGCGGCGTGCACCGAGATCGAGGAGATCGTCGCCGCGGCGAAGATGGGGGAGGCGACGGTCACCGTCGTCGCCCCTCGGCCGACCCCGCACTCGGCGGTCCCGGTCACGGCGGTGCCCGCGGGCACGCGCAGCACGATCTGCTGGTCCGGCGGTGCCGGCGACAGCGGGAGGGGCGTGCTGGCCGCGGTCAGGGCGGCGTCCCACGCCGCGGCGTCGAACGGGACGACGGCCGACGTCCACGGTGTGGTCGTGCTGCTGGCGGTGACGGTGCCGGCGGTCAGCCGTAGGCCAGGCCCGAGCATCTCGGCCCGGCCGTCCCGCTCGCGGCCGAGCACGAGGTCGCCCTGCTCGGTCCACCGGCCGGGGGAGTCCGCCGAGCCCAGCTCGGTCGACCAGCTGCCCAGCGCCAGGCCCCGGTCGCACGTCTCGTGCGTGGCCCGGACGACGCCTGGCACGAACGGCATGACCCCGAAGGCCTGGACGTCGGTGCCGGCCAGCGCGTCGACGACGGCGTGGCAGGCGCTCGCGATGCCGCTCCCGAGCACCCGCGGGTCGGGCGTCGCGCGGATGCCCAGCTCGGCCTCGATCTGCCAGTGCTCGCCGATGCTGCCCCAGGCATGGCCTTCCGGGTCACCGAGGCCCAGGGCGTCGCGGACGTCGTCCGGGATCGAGCCCCAGAGGCGCTCGGCGGCCTCGACCTCGGCGCGCGGTGTGCTGCAGCCGACCACCCCGGTGGCGACCAGCGCGAGCAGGACGGCGGTGCGGAGACGGCCCATGCCGCCACCCTGGCGCACCCGGGTGGCGGCAGGCCTGAGCAGAACTGCTCAGCCGGCGGCCGGCGCCAAGGTGATCGACACCGAGTTGATGCAGTAGCGGTCGCCGGTCGGGGTCTGCGGGGCGTCCTCGAAGACGTGGCCCAGGTGGCTGTGGCAGCTGCCGCACAGCACCTCGGTGCGGACCATGCCCAGCGACCGGTCGGACTTCAGCACCACGTTGTCCGCGCTGGTCGGCTCGTAGAACGACGGCCAGCCGCAGTGCGAGTCGAACTTGGTCTCGGAGCGGAAGAGCTCGGCGCCGCAGGCGCGGCAGTGGTAGACCCCGACGGTCTTCGTGTCGGTGTACTCGCCGACCCAGGGCCGCTCGGTGCCGGCCTGGCGGAGCACGGCGTACTCCTCGGGCGAGAGCTGGGCCCGCCACTCCGCGTCGGTCTTCACGACCGAGGGCTGCTTGTCGACATGCTGCGTCATGCACCCCACGGTACGACCGGCCCGCCACCCCCGCCCGGGTGCGGGCGGGGCGGTGAGGGGTCAGCCGAACAGCCGCAGGAAGCGGTCCAGCAGCTCCTGCCAGGGGGTGCGCAGGGTGATGGCGGTGCTCGCGTCCTCGCCGGAGGTCCCGGTCAGCACGACCGGCTGGTCACCGGCGCCCAGCAGCACCGGTACCCGCGGGGTCAGGGTCACCCGGCCGTCGGGCCCCGCCGTCCCGGAGCCGGCCGACCGGCCGCCGATGGTGGCGGTCACCCGCTCGCCCGGGGCGAACCCGGCACCGGTGACGGTGACGCGGTCGCCGCGGAAGGGCCGGGGCTCGGACACCGTCGCGGTGGCGGCGGTCTCCAGCGACAGGCCGATCACCGTGGGGTTGTGGTCGCTGGCCCGGTAGGGGTCCGGCGCGTAGAGGGGGTCGACGCCGGAGTCGTACTGGTAGGCGAAGGACTCGACCGCGTTGGTCTCCCACACGGTGAGGCCGGTCACCTGGGGGAGCAGCGACGCGGTGGCGAAGGCGTGGTCCAGCGACCCGGAACCGCCGTCGAACACGTAGCTGTACTGGTCGGGCGCGAAGGTCTCGCCCAGCTCCGTGTACCCGGCGCCCCGGACGACGTCCAGCGGGTCCTCGAACCGGTAGGAGTTGAAGTCGCCGGTCAGCAGCACGTCCGGGTCGCCGGTGGACTCGGCCAGCTGCTGGGCGAAGGCGACCAGCTCGGTGGCCTGCGCCGTCCGGTCGGCGTTGCAGTTGCCCGCCCCGCCGACGGCGGTGTCGTTGCCGGTCGCGCAGGCGCTGCCCTTGGACTTCAGGTGGTTGGCGACGACGGTGACCACGTCGGCCCCGGCCACCGTGGAGAACGTCTGCGCGATCGGGCTGCGGGCGTTGTCGAAGGTCGGGCTGGTGTAGGCCACCGGGTCGCCGACCGGGGTGACGACGTCGGTGCGGTGGATGATCGCGTTGGTGATCACGTCGCCGTCCTCGTGGGCCCGGGCGTAGTCCCAGTCGTGCCCGTCGGCGGCCTCCAACGCCGCCACCAGGGTCTCGACCGCGGCGTACGGGGTCTCCGGGGTGGTCACGGCGGAGTTCTCGATCTCGTGCAGCGTGATCACGTCGGCGTCCAGGGCCCGCAGCCCGGCGACGATCTTGGCCTGCTGCTCGGCCAGCTCCGCAGCGCTGGTGGCGCCCCGGGACTCCCCGCCGAACGTGACGAAGTAGTTGAGCACGTTGTAGTCGGCGATCCGCAGGTCGCCGCCGACCGGGGCCGGTGCGTCGGTGCGGGGGTTGGTCGGGGCGAAGGTGCTGTCCGGCGCGCCGGCGGCCGGCTGCAGCCGCCAGGTGCCGAAGCCCGCGCTGAGCACCACCGGGCCCAGCTGGGCGGTGTCGCCGATGCGGACCGGGTCGCCGGGCGCCAGGTACGGCGGCACGGTGCCGCGGCCCAGGCGGGCGGAGGAGCCGTCGTCCAGCGTGATCGACCGGGTCGCGTTGTCCGCGGCGACCGCCGCGGCGGCGGCACCGGGCTCGGCGGCCTGGGTGGGGGAGAGCAGGCGTCCGCCCGAGGACAGCAGCACCTCGCCGAAGCTGGTCAGGTCGAACAGCTCGGAGACGGTCAGGTCGGTGGCGGGGGCGACGAGCATGCCCTCCAGCGCCTCGCGGGTGGCGTCGTCGCTGGGCAGCGGCAGCGCGGCCGGCTCCGGCAGCGCTGCGGTGCCGCAGTCGGTGTAGGCGACCTGGGTCAGCTGGGTGACCGCGAGCGGGTCGTCGGCCGGGAACTCGGCGGCCGTGCCGGTCACCGTGACGACGTCGCCCAGGTCGACCGGGGCGCCCCCGGGTGCGTAGACGAAGACGGCGTCGGAGGTGGCGGGGTCGCCGTCCCCGGCGTCCTGCACGTGGAAGCCCTGGGCGCCGCCGTCCTGCAGGTCGGCGACGACGGTGCCGTGGACGCTCACCTGCTGCCCGGCGACGGGCGTGGTGGCGCCGGCGCCCTGCACGGCGCCGATCGGGGTCGCGGTGGCGTCGCAGGCGGGTCCGGTGGGCGTCGGCGGCGGGGTGCCGCCGGTGCCGCCGAACGTGGACGCCGTCGGGCCGACCCAGACCCCGTCGACCAGCTGCAGCGACTGGCCCTCCGGGGACCCGTCCTCCTGCACGCCGATGTCCCGGCTGGTCAGCCGGTCGGCCGGCCCACCGACGGCGGTGAGCACGCCCTCGTAGGACAGGAACTCGAGGACGGTTCCGTCGGCGGTGACCAGGGCCAGACCGTCGGGCGACCCGTTCTGGATGCCGACCGCCGGCACGACGGCGATGCCGTCGTCGGCGGCCGGGACGTCGAGGGTGGCGTAGGGCGCGCCGCCGTTGCCGTTGTAGAGCACGACCTGCAGGCCGGTGAGGTCGGCGGCGGTCGGCGCGGTCACCTCGACCGCCTCGCCGGTGTCCGCGCCGGCGTCGTCGTAGTGGATCTCGGTGATGCGGGCGTCGGCGGGTGCGGCGGCGGCCGGGGCGGCGGTGGCCAACCCGCCGGCCACCAGGGCGCACACGGCGACGCCGAGGACCGGCGCCGTTCTGGTCGTGGTCACGGTTCTCCTCGCAGGCGCACGCGCGGGCGGCCATCGGGTGGGCGGGGGATGTGCCGATCCTGTCAGCGCGCTGTGACCAGGTCCATGAACAACGGGTGACTTTCTTCGCCGGGGTCATGAGCTGCGCTCAGGGTCCGCCGCGCCCGACGGGCACCCCGTAACGTGGTCCGGTGCCCGACTTGCTGCCCGACTCCTGGTTCACCCGCGACCTGCCCGTCCTCCGGGCCGTCGCCCGGCTGGTCGACAGCCCCGAGCACGGGGGAGCGCCCTACCTCGGCCAGGTGGTGCCGGCCAGCGGGCTGCCCCGGCCGCAGGTCGTCGCCGCCGTCCGCGGGCTGGTCGACACCGGCTACGTCGCCGCGCTGACCAACGTCGCCGGCGACGTCGTCCGCATCACCGGCATCTCCGGCGAGGCCCGCCGGCTGACCGGGCTGTGGCCGACCCCGCAGTCGGAGTGGGAGCGGCTGGGGGAGCAGCTGGCCGCCCGGGCCACCGGTGCGGCCACCGATGTGGAGCGGGACCGCTGGCGGGCGCTGGCCGACGCCGCGACGGCCGTCGGGCCGGATGCCGGGGCGCTGCTGATGTCCGCGCTGATCGGCGGCTACGTGCCCCGCGCCCACTGAACGCAGCAGCGCCCCCCGACCCGGAGGTCGAGGGGCGCTGCCGGTGGTTCAGGTGGCTTGAGTCAGCCGCCGGTCAGGAGATCAGACCGGGTTGACGTTCGCAGCCTGCGGGCCCTTCTGGCCCTGCTCGACGTCGAACGAGATGCGCTGGCCCTCATCGAGCGAGCGGTACCCGCTGGTCTGAATCGCCGAGTAGTGGACGAAGACGTCCGGGCCGCCGCCATCGGGGGTGGCAAAGCCGAACCCCTTCTCGGCGTTGAACCACTTCACTGTTCCTTCGGGCATTGCTCGCTCCTAGCTGAGGTCGTACGTCGGGGTCCTGCCACTTACAGAGCCTTCCCGACGACTGAACCCTAACCACACGTGTCCAGTCCCGTCACCACCCGCCCCCCGCCGGGGTGTCCGAGGCGTGGTCGGGGTGCGCCGTCGGGTCAGCGGGTGATGCCCGTGTGACCCAGCGAGTAGCGCCCGGGCTGCGGCCAGACGCAGAGGCCGTGCGGCCCGTGGCCGACCGGGATGCGGGCGATCATGTGCCCGTCGACGGTGGACATCACGTAGACCTCGTCGTCGTAGCGGCCCGACAGCCACAGCTGGGTGCCGTCGGCGGTCACCCCGCCCATGTCGGGGCTGGACGACCCCGCGATGGGCCAGGTGGTGATCGGGGCGCCGGTGTCGGCGTCGAGCACGGACACGCTGCCCGCGTGCCGGTTGGTGACGTAGAGCTGGGTGGCGTCCCGGCTGAGGTAGAGGCCGTGGGCACCCGCCGCGGTCGGGATCTGGCCGATGACCTGGGTGGCCGCGCCGTCGAGCACCCAGAGGCCGCCCTGGTCGGAGTCCGCGATGTAGAAGCGGCTGCCGTCGGGGGCCAGCTTGACGTCCTGCGGGCCCATGTGGGTGTTCCGGGTCGGCATGTCGATCATCCGCAGCAGGGTGCGCGAGGGGACGTCGACGACGGCCACTCGGCCGGCGAACTCGCAGCTGAAGACCGCGGTGCGCCCGTCGGGGGTGAAGTCGGCGTGGTCGATGCCCGCGCAGTCGGGGATCTCCAGTCGGCTCTGCTCGACCCAGGTGTGCGGGTCGTAGAACACCAGGGTCCGGCGGGCCTCGGCCACCGAGATCGCCGAGCTGCCGTCGGGGGTCGAGTACATGTTGTACGGGTCGACCACCGGGATGCGGTCGCCCGGCTCCCCGGTGAGCGGGTCGATCGGGGTGATCGTGTTGCCCACGTCGTCGGTCGCGTACAGCGTCGTCATGTCCCAGGAGGGGACGACGTGCTGGACCTCTTGCCCGGCCGGGAACTTGCGCACCACCTGGAAGGTGCTGGGGTCGATCTCCCAGACCTCGCCGCTGTTGTGCGGCACGTAGACCATGGGCACGGCGGCGGCGGCCGCGGCGCTGAGCATGCCGGCGCCGGCCGACCCGTAGACGTTGCGGGCGTCGGCCACGGTGGGCATGCCGGGCAGCTGGTTCGCCACGGCCGGGGTCGGCGGCGAGGTCGTGGTGGGTGCCGCGGTCGTGGTCGGGGCCGCGCTGGGCGACGTCGTCGCCGACGCGGCCGGGTCCTCCATGGCCCCCGAGGAGCAGCCCCCCACCAGCAGGAGCGCTGCACCGAGGGCGATCAGCCTGCTTCGTCCGGTCCGCACATCGACCTCCGTCGCGCCGTCGCCCGGTGCGACGGCCGCACGTTCCTACACGAGCAACCTGGACGGGGCCGTCCCGCACAGGTGCGCGTCGTACGGTGCGTCCTCGTGACCCGAGAGATCGACCGGCGACGGGTGCTGGGTGCCGGCGGCCTGCTGAGCCTCGCCGGGGTGCTCGCGGCCTGCCGCGGCGGCAGCGCGCCAGCGGCAGCTCCGCCGGTGGCGACGACCCCGGCCACCGATGCCACCACCAGCACGGCCCCCGCGCCGACCACGCCCCCGGCTCCGGTGGCCAGCGACCTGCTCGACGCCGCCGGCACGTGCGTGCTCACCGCGGAGACGATCGCCGGCTCGACCTGGTTCGACGCGCACGCCGTGCGCAGCGACGTCCGCGAGGACCGCCCCGGGGTGCCGCTGGACCTGGCGTTCCGGGTGGTGCGGCTGCCGGACTGCGCGCCGGTCGACCAGGCCGTCGTCGACCTGTGGCAGTGCGACGCGCTCGGGGTGTACTCCGGCTTCGCCGGCGCGCTGCCCGGGCAGGGCGGCGACCCGGGCGGCCGGGACGAGTACGGGGACGCCCAGTCGGCGGTCACCGACCCGGGCACGGCCCTGCGCGGCACCCAGGTCACCGGACCGGACGGCGTCGTGCGCTTCGGCACCGTCTACCCCGGCTGGTACCCGACCCGCACGGCGCACCTGCACCTGAAGGTGCACCTGGCCGAGACCACGGTGCTCACCACGCAGCTGTTCTTCGACGACGCGGTCTCCGACGCGGTGTACGCCGGCAGCGACCCGTACCGCCAGCACGCCGGGCGCGACACCCGCAACGACGGCGACGCCTTCTACGACGCCACGGCGCTGCTGCGCACGGCCCCAGCCGCCACGGGCTGGCTGGCCGCGATCACCCTCGGCGTGCCGGCCTGACCCGGACCCTCAGCCGTCGACGCGGTTGCCGTCGTCGTCCCAGTGCGCGGCCACCTTCTTGCTGGGCTGCACCCGCGGCGGCTCACCAGGCATCTTGGGGTAGTCCGGGGGGAAGTTGAGCTCGCCGCCGGGCAGGGTCTCCCACAGCTCCAGCAGGGGTGCCAGGTCGTGGGCCACGTCGTCCATGCCGGCCCACGGGTCGCCGTCGGCCAGCCGCTCGGGGACGGTGTGCAGGTTGAGGGCCGCCGGGTCGTGGACCTCGGCCAGCTGTGCCCAGGTCACCGGGGTGCTCACCGGCGCGCCGGGTCGGGCGCGCAGGCTCCAGGCGCCGGCGATGGTGCGGTCGCGGTTGTTCTGGTTGAAGTCGACGAACACCCGCTCGCCGCGTTCCTCCTTCCACCAGGCGGTGGTGACGCCGTCGTCCCGGCGCTCGAGCTCGCGGCCCAGCCCGATCGCGGCGTGCCGGACGTCCTCGAAGGTGTGCTCGGGCCGGATGCGCACGTAGACGTGCACGCCCCGGTTGCCGCTGGTCTTGGCGTAGCCGCGGATGCCCAGCTCGGCGAGCAGCTCGCGGGTGGTGTCGGCCACCCGGCGGACGTCGGCGAAGGTGGTGCCCGGCTGCGGGTCGAGGTCGATGCGCAGCTCGTCGGGGTGGTCGACGTCGGGCCGCCGGACCGGCCACGGGTGGAAGGTCAGCGTGCCCATCTGCGCGGCCCACACCAGGTGGCCGGCCTCGGTGGGGCACAGCTCGTCCGCCGTCCGGCCGCCGGGGAAGGTGATGCGGGCCGTGCTGATCCACTCGGGGGCGCCCTTGGGCAGCCGCTTCTGGTAGAAGCCGTCGGCATCGGGGTCGCGGGGGCCGGTGGCCAGCCGCATGCCCTCGTGCCACCCGTCGGGCCAGCGCTCCATCGCCGTGGGGCGGTCGCCCAACGCCGCCAGCATGGGGCCGGCGACGCCGGCCACGTACTCGCAGACCTGGAGCTTGGTGACCTGCGGGGTGGAGTCCGTGGCGTCGTAGACGACCCGGCCCGGGCTCGACACCCGCACCTCCCGGCCGCCGACCTCGAGCACGACGGCGTCCTTGCTGCTGGCCATGCCCGGAGACTAGGGCGCGGGGACTAGGCCGGGCAGGTCAGGTCGGCCGTCGGCGCCGCGAGGTCGATCAGGTAGGAGTCGACGGCGGCCGTGACGCAGTCGGTCTTGGGGTAGGCGGTGTGCCCGCTGCCCTGCCAGGTCAGCAGCACGCCGGAGGCGAGGTCCTCGGCCATGTCGACGGCGCCGGGCAGCGGGGTGACCGGATCGCCCTGCGTGCCGATCACCAGGATGGGCGCGGCCCCCTCGGCGTCGCGGTCGGGCAGCGGGGTGCGGGGTGCGTCCCACGGGGTGCAGGTGTACAGCGACAGCGCGGAGTCCGCCCCGAACAGCGGGTACCGCGCACCCCAGTCGGCCACCAGCGTGCGGACGTCGGACTGCGAGTAGGACTCGTCGGTGTCGGAGCAGCTGATCGTGATGTTGGCGTCGATGGTGTTGGTGTAGGTGCCGTCCTCGCCGCGCCCGGTGAAGGTGTCGGCCAGGGTGAGCACCCCGGCGGAGTCGCCGGCCTGCGCGGCGGCCAGGGACTGCGCGAGCTGCGGCCAGGCGGCGGGGTTGTAGAGCGCCGAGCGGACGGCGGCCAGCACCAGCCCCGGGGTGGCCTGGCGGGTCTCGCCCTCGCGGCTGCTGGGGATCGGCGTGGCCTCGGCCTGGGTGAGCAGGTCACCCACGAAGGTGCGCGGGTCGGCACCGACCGGGCAGCCGCCCACCAGGCTCGTGCAGTTGGCGGCGAAGGCGTCGAACGCCGCCTCGAAGCCCTGCGCCTGGGCCTCGGCGGCGGACTGCCGGTCGGCGTCGGGGTCGACCGCGCCGTCGAGCACCAGGGCCCGCACGTTCTCCGGGTAGAGCTCGGCGTAGGTCGAGCCGAGGGTGGTGCCGTAGCTGTAGCCCAGGTAGGTCAGCTGGGTGTCGCCCAGGGCCTGGCGGACCCGGTCGAGGTCGCGGGCGGAGTCGACGGTGGAGAAGGCGCCCAGCCCGGCGCCGTAGGTGTCGGCGCAGCCCTGCGCGACGTCGTCGGCCAGCGCGAACGCGCTGTCCAGCTCGTCGGCGGTGCTGGGCCGCGGCTCGGAGGCCGTCAGCTGGTCCTTGGTGTCGTCGGAGATGCACTCGACCGGCTGGGACAGGCCCACGCCGCGGGGGTCGACGCCCACCACGTCGAAGCGGCCCAGCACGCCGTCGGGCAGCGTGAGGGCGGACTGCACGGCGGCGTCGGTCGCGGACAGCCCGGGCCCGCCGGGGTTGACCACCAGCGAGCCGATCCGGTCGGCCTGGGTGCCCGAGACCGCGCGGACGGCGAACAGCGACAAGGTGGGCCCGGTCGGGTCGTCGTAGCTCAGCGGCACCTCGATCTGCCCGCAGCCGAACGTCAGCGGGCGGTCGGCACCGGCCCGGCCGGCGATGATCGGCGCGATGTCGGCGGTGCAGTCGGACCACTCGACCGGCTGGACCGGCGTCTCGGTCGGCGTGGCCGACGCCGCGGAGGAGCTGGTCGCCGCCTCCTCGGTGGAGTCCCCGGAGGAGCAGGCGGACAGCACGACGAGGACGACGGCCAGCAGCGCCACCAGGACGGCGGGACGACGGGGAGGAGCGGTCACGGGGAACCACCCTAGGAGGGCCCCGCCCGTCACGCCCGTCCCAGGCGCCCCGCGTGGTCAGCCTCTCAGCCCCCGAGCACCTCGCCCAGGTCGTAGCTGACCGGGATGTCGAGCTGGTCGTAGGTGCAGTCGGCGGCGTCCTTGTCCGGGCGCCAGCGCTGGAACTGGCCGGTGTGCCGGAGCCGCTCGCCCTCGAGCTGGTCGTAGCGGATCTCGACGACCAGCTCGGGCCGCAGCGGCACCCAGGAGAGGTCCTTGCCGACGTTCCAGCGGCTCTTCGCGCCCGGCATGCGCTGCTCGCCGGATGCCTCGACCTGGGCGTTCGCCCACTCCTGCCACGGGTGGCCGGAGATCGCGTCGGCCAGGTAGGGCGTCAGCTCGTCGACCAGCTCGCCGCGGCGCTTGGTCGTGAAGGAGGCGGCCACCCCGATGTGCTGCAGCGCGCCGTCCCGGTGCAGGCCCAGCAGCAGCGAGCCCACCAGCGGGTTCTCGGGCGTCGAGGTCTTGTGCCAGCGGAACCCGGCCACCACGACGTCCGCCGTGCGCACGTGCTTGACCTTGGTCATCGTGCGCTGGTCGGGGGAGTAGGGGGCGTCGGCGGGCTTGGCCACCACGCCGTCCAGGCCGGCACCCTCGAACTCCTCGAACCAGCGGCGGGCGACCACGGCGTCGGTGGTCAGCGTGGTCACGTACACGGGTGCCTGCACGTCGGCCAGCGCCTCGCGCAGCCGGGCCTGCCGCTCGCGGAAGGGCAGCTCGAGCAGCGACTCGTCACCGAGGGCCAGCACGTCGAAGGCCAGGAAGGACGCCGGGGTCTCGGCCGCCAGCCTGTCCACCCGCGACTTGGCGGGGTGGATGCGCTGCAGCAGCGACTCGAAGTGCAGCCGGTCCCCGCGGGGGACGACGATCTCGCCGTCGAGCACGCACCGCTGCGGCAGCTGGGCCTTCACCGCCTCGACCACCTCGGGGAAGTAGCGGGTCAGCGGCCGTTCGTTGCGGCTGCCCAGCTCGACCTCGTCGCCGTCGCGGAAGACGATGCACCGGAAGCCGTCCCACTTGGGCTCGTAGAAGAAGTCGCCCTCGGGCACCTCCTTGGCGGCCTTGGCGAGCATCGGCTTGACCGGCGGGTTCACGGGCAGGTCCACCCGTGCAGTCAAGCAGCCCGGGCCGTCGGCGGGGACGGCCCGGGCGCCCTCGTCAGCCGGTGGCCAGCACGGCGGCGGACTCGGCCGGCAGGGTGACCGTCCCGCCGTCCAGGGTGGGCAGCTCGCCGGTCGCGAGCAGCACCTCGGTGGCCGGGCGGTCCAGGTCGACCTCCCGCGGCTCGGCGGCCAGGTTGACCACCACCCGCAGCGACCCGCGGTGGACCACCAGCCAGCGGTCGGCGTCGTCCCAGTCGACCTGCACCCGGGTGAGGTCGGCGTCGACCAGCTCCGGCCGGGCCCGGCGCAGCGCGAGCAGCGCGGTGTGCAGCGCCAGCAGGTCGGCGTGCGGACGCTGCTCGAGCTCGGACCAGTCCAGCTTCGAGCGGGTGAACGTGCCCGGGTCCTGCGGGTCGGGCACCTCGTCGGCGTCCCAGCCGTGCTCGGCGAACTCGCCGATCCGGCCCTCGGCGGTCGCCTTCCCCAGCTCGGGCTCGGGGTGGCTGGTGAAGAACTGCCACGGGGTGCCGGCGCCCCACTCCTCGCCCATGAACAGCATCGGGGTGAACGGGCTGGTCAGCGTGATGGTGGCACCGACGGCGAGCAGCCCGGGGGAGAGGGTGGCCGAGATGCGGTCACCGGTGGCCCGGTTGCCGATCTGGTCGTGGTCCTGCAGGTAGGCCAGGAACTTCCAGCCGGGCAGCCGGTCGGTGTCGACCGGGCGGCCGTGGTGCCGCTTGCGGAACGACGACCAGGCGCCGTCGTGGAAGAACGCCCCGGTCAGCACCTTGGCCAGCCCGCCGAGGCCGCCCTCGGCGAAGTCCCGGTAGTAGCCCTGGCCCTCGCCGGTGAGCACGGCGTGCAGCGAGTGGTGGAAGTCGTCGCTCCACTGCGCCGTGAGCCCCAGCCCGCCCGCGGCCCGCGGGGTGACCATGCGCGGGTCGTTGAGGTCGGACTCGGCGATCAGCGTGAGCGGCCGGCCCTCGGTGACGCTGAGCGCGTCGACCTCGGCGGCCAGCTCCTCGAGCACGTGCGTGGCCCGCTCGTCGACCAGCGCGTGCACGGCGTCCAGCCGGAGGCCGTCGACGTGCATGTCGCGCAGCCACATCAGCGCGTTGTCGATGACGTAGCGCCGGACCTCGTCGGAGTGCGGACCGGACAGGTTCACCGAGTCGCCCCAGGTGTTCGCCCCGCCCTCGCTGAACACCGGGAAGAACTCGGGCAGGTAGTTCCCGGAGGGGCCCAGGTGGTTGTAGACGACGTCCTGGATGACCGCGAGGCCCCGCTGGTGGCAGGCGTCGACGAACCGCTGGTAGCCCGCGGGCCCCCCGTAGCCCTCGTGGACGGCGTACCAGGCGACGCCGTCGTAGCCCCAGTTGTGCGTGCCGTTGAACCCGTTGACCGGCAGCAGCTCGACGAAGCCGACGCCCAGCTCGACCAGGTGGTCCAGCCGGGTCACCGCGGCGTCGAAGGTGCCCGCCTCGGTGAAGGTGCCCACGTGCAGCTCGTAGACGACCCCGCCGGCCAGCGGGCGGCCGGTCCAGGCCCGGTCGCCCCAGCGGTACCCGCTCGGGTCGAACCGGCGGGTGAGGCCGTGGACGCCGTCGGGCTGGCGACGCCCCCGGGGGTCGGGTCGGGCCGGGGTGGTGTCGTCGAGCAGGAAGCCGTAGTCGGCCTCCGGCGCGGCGGGCACCGTCGCCCGCCACCAGCCGTCGTCGTCCCGGGTCATGTCGTGGACGGCGCCGTCGACCTGCAGGCGCACGCGCTCGGGGAGCGGCGCCCACACGGCGAAGTCGGCGTTGTCGGTGCTCATGCTGGTTCCTCGGTTCTCGGGGGTGGCCGTCAGTCGCGGACGAGGAGCGCGACGGGGAGGGCGGTGAGCAGGTCGGCCAGCGGCGCCCCGTGGAGGTCGGAGACGACCCGGGTGCCGGTGAGCAGGTCACGCCAGCCGCCGTGCGGGAGCTGCAGCGCGGTGTCCCGCCAGCCGCCCTCGGCCGCCAACCGGACCGGCAGCCGGGTGGCCACGGTGACCACCCCACCGCGGTCGAAGGCCACGGCGTGGTCGGCGGCGGGCCCGGTGACCTCGACGGGCGAGTACCCGGCGAACGCCGCGGGGGAGTCCCGGCGGTGCCGCAGCGCCCGCGAGACCACCAGCAGCTTGGCCGCGCCGGTGGCGTCGACGGCGGGCACGGTGCCGCCGTCGAGCTCGGCCAGCAGGGTGCGGCGCTGCGCGTAGTCGACCGGACGGCGGTTGTCCGGGTCGACCAGCGAGAAGTCCCACAGCTCGGTGCCCTGGTAGACGTCCGGGACGCCGGCGATCGTCAGCTGCAGCAGCTTCTGGGAGAGCGAGTTCGACCAGCCGTACGGGGAGATCCGCTCCACGAACGCGTCGACCTCGGCCCGGGTGGTCGGGTCCTCGAACGCGGCGTCGACCATCGCGTGCAGCGAGGCCTCGAACTCCTCGTCCACGGCCGTGTAGGTCGTCGAGGTGCCGGCCTCGCGGGCCGCCTTCTCCGCGTAGGCGTGCGCCCGCTCGGCCGACAGCGGCCACGCGCCGACCAGGTTCTGCCAGATCTGGTGGGCCAGCGGGCGGTCGGCCAGCGGGTGCCGGGTCAGCCACCCGCGGACCAGGCCGGCCCACTCACCGGGCAGCTCGGCGAGGACCGCCAGCCGCGCGCGGACGTCCTCGCTGCGCTTGGTGTCGTGGGTGGACAGCGTGGTCATCGACGCCGCCCTCCCGTCGGCGCGCTCGGCCTGGGCGGCGTGGAAGTCGGCGACGGGCAGCCCGAACCGGGTCGGGTCACCGCCCACCTCGTTCAGCGCCACGAACCGGGACCACCGGTAGTAGGCGCTGTCCTCCACGCCCTTAGCCATCACCGGGCCCGACGTCTGCTCGAACCGGGTGGCCAGCTCGGTGTGCGGGGTGGCCAGCAGCGGGTGCAGGCCGTCGACGGCCGCGGTGAGGTCCGGACGGCGCTCGCGGACGGCCGCCACCGTGCTGTCCAGGTGCGCGCGGCCCTCGGGCAGGTAGGTGCGGTAGACGTCGAAGCAGGCCAGCAGCTCGGCCAGCGCCTCGGTCACCTGCGCGGGCTCGACACCCGGGAGGTCACCGACGAGCCGGGCCAGCCGCTGCACCTCGGAGCCCAGGATGCCGTCGGTGACCTCGCGCTTGGTGCCGTGCACCAGCTCGGCGTAGTCGACGGCCCGCCCGGCGATCTCGGTGTCCAGCGCGGTGAACGCCGGCTCGCCGGCCGGGTCGACCAGGACGCCGTCCACCTCGGCCAGGGCGTCGTAGCCGGTGGTGCCGGCCGTCGCCCACCCGGACGGGAGGTGCTCGCCGGGCTCGAGGATCTTCTCCACGACCGTCCAGCGGTGGTCGCTGAGCTCGGCGAGCCGGTCCAGGTACTGGCCCGGGTCGGCGAGGCCGTCGGGGTGGTCGATCCGCAGCCCGTCGACCGCCCCGTCCGCCAGCAGCTCGCGGACCAGCGCGTGGGTGGCCTCGAAGACCCGCTCGTCCTCGACCCGCAACCCGGCCAGGGTGTTGATGGCGAAGAACCGGCGGTAGTTGAGGTCGCCGTCGGCCCGCCGCCAGTCAACGAGCTCGTAGTGCTGCCGGTCGTGCACCTCCTGCGGCGTTGCCGGGTCGTCATCGGTGGGGCCGGTGCCCGGGGCGATCGGGAAGCGGTGCTCGTAGTAGCGGAGCTCGCCGTCCTCGACCGTCAGCTGTGCGAGGTCGTCGGCCGAGCCGAGGACCGGCACGCGCACCCGGCCACCACCGGCGGCCCAGTCGACGTCGAAGGCGTGCGCGTGGGGGCTGTCGGTCCCCTGCTCGAGCAGCGACCACCACCAGCCCGCCGCGTGCGCGTCGTCGACGCCCATGTGGTTGGGCACGAGGTCCAGCACCAGGCCCAGGCCCCGCTCGTGCAGCGCGGCCACGAACCGGTCCAGCCCCGGGCGGCCGCCGCGCGCCTCGTCGACGTGCTCGTGGTCGGTGGTGTCGTACCCGTGGCTGGAGCCCTCGGCCGACCGCAGCAGCGGCGAGGCGTAGGCGTGGCTGACGCCCAGGTCGGCGAGGTAGCCGGCCAGCGCCGCGCCGTCGTCCAGGGTGAAGTCGGCGTGGAACTGCAGCCGGTACGTGCCGCTGGGGATCCCGCCGCTCACGAGACGCTGCGCAGCACGACCATGGCCCGACCCTTGACGGTCAGGACGTCACCGGCCTGGCTCTCGTTGGGCTCGACCGGGCCGAACTCGGCGGTGTCGACGACGACCGACCAGACCGGTGCGTACTCCGACGAGGGCAGCGTGAACTCGATGTCCTCGTGCCAGGCGTTGAACGCGAGGATGAAGCAGTCGTCGGTCACGGCGTCGCCGCGCTCGTCGGTGGACCGGATGCCGTTGCCGTTGAGGTAGACCGCCACGCTCTTGGCGTAGTGGGCGTCCCAGTCCTCCTCGGTCATCAGGTCGCCGGACGGGGTCAGCCAGGCGATGTCGGGCACCGGGTCGCCCTCGCCGCGGCCGACCGGTCGGCCGTTGAAGAACCGGCGGCGGCGGAACGTCGGGTGGTTGTTCCGCAGGTGGGTGACCAGCTTGGTGAACTCGACGAGGCCCTCGTCGACGTCGGACCAGTCGATCCAGGTCAGCTCGGAGTCCTGGCAGTAGCCGTTGTTGTTGCCGCCCTGGCTGCGGCCCAGCTCGTCGCCGTGCAGCAGCATGGGCACGCCCTGGCTGAGCATCAGGGTCGCGATGAAGTTGCGGCGCTGCTGGGCGCGCAGCGCGAGGACCTCGGGGTCGTCGGTCTCGCCCTCGACCCCGCAGTTCCAGCTGCGGTTGTGGCTCTCGCCGTCGTTGTTGCCCTCGCCGTTGGCCTCGTTGTGCTTCTCGTTGTAGGAGACGAGGTCGTTGATGGTGAAGCCGTCGTGGGCGGTGACGAAGTTGATGCTGGCCACCGGCCGGCGGCCGGAGTGCTGGTAGAGGTCGGCCGACCCGGTGATCCGGCTGGCGAACTCCCCGACCGTGGCGTCCTCGCCGCGCCAGAAGTCGCGCACCGTGTCTCGGTACTTGCCGTTCCACTCGGTCCACAGCGACGGGAAGTTGCCGACCTGGTAGCCGCCGTCGCCGACGTCCCAGGGCTCGGCGATGAGCTTGACCTGGCTGACGATCGGGTCCTGGTGGACCAGGTCGAAGAACGCCGAGAGCTTGTCGACGTCGTGCAGCTCGCGGGCCAGCGTGGAGGCGAGGTCGAAGCGGAAGCCGTCGACGTGCATCTCGGTGACCCAGTAGCGCAGGGAGTCCATGATCAGCTGCAGCGACTGCGGCTGGCGGACGTTGAGGGAGTTCCCGGTGCCCGTGTAGTCCATGTAGAACTGCTGGTCGTCCTCGACGAGCCGGTAGTAGGCCTGGTTGTCGATGCCCTTGAACGACAGGGTCGGGCCGTTGTGGTTGCCCTCGGCGGTGTGGTTGTAGACCACGTCGAGGATCACCTCGATGCCGGCGTCGTGCAGCGTGCGGACCATGCCCTTGAACTCCTGCACGGCCATGCCGGGGCCCTGGTTGCTGGCGTACTCGTGGTGCGGGGCGAAGAACCCGATCGAGTTGTAGCCCCAGTAGTTGCGCAACCCCTTCTGCTGGAGCGTGTCGTCCTGCACGAACTCGTGGACCGGCATGAGCTCGATCGCGGTGATGCCCAGGTCGGTCAGGTGCTCGATGATCGCCGGGTGCGCGATGCCGGCGTAGGTGCCGCGCAGCTCCTCGGGGATGCGCGGGTGGGTCATCGTCAGGCCCTTGACGTGGGCCTCGTAGATGACCGACTTGTGGTAGGGGGTGCGGGGGAGCCGGTCGCTGCCCCAGTCGAAGTAGGGGTTGATCACGACCGACTTCGGCATGTGCGCCGCGGAGTCGTCGTCGTTGCGCTCCTGGGTCTCGAAGTCGTAGCCGAACAGCGACGGGTCCCAGTCGATGCCGCCGTCGACGGCCTTGGCGTAGGGGTCCATCAGCAGCTTGTTCGGGTTGCACCGCTGGCCCTGGTCGGGGTCGTAGGGCCCGTGCACGCGGTAGCCGTAGCGCTGCCCCGGCTGCACGCCGGGCAGGAAGGCGTGCCAGACGAAGGCGTCCATCTCGGGGAGGCGGATGCGCTCCTCGTTGCCGTCGTCGTCGAACAGGCACAGCTCGACCTTCTCGGCCACCTCGCTGAAGATCGCGAAGTTCGTGCCGGTGCCGTCGTACGTCGCCCCGAGGGGATAGGCGGTACCTGGCCAGACCTGGGTGGTCATGTGGTCTGAGTTCCTCCTGCGCTGGGCGGCCGCGGTGGATCCGGGGCCGGTGGGGCGGTGCTGCGAGAGCGCCGGTGCCCAGGGGCCACGGGCACCACACCTGGTGCCGGTGACGATCGGGTCACGACGACCCGGGACGAGTCTGCCGTGACCGGCCCGGGTCCGCCGGGTGTGGCCCCGCCGGCCCCGTGGGGGCCCGGTCGCGGGGACCCGGGGACGACGAAGCCCCTCGGGCCGGTGGCCGGAGGGGCTTCGTGGACGACGGCCGGTGGCCGCCGCGGTGACGCCAGGACGGGAGCCGGCCGTGCCCGGGGATCCCGGGTGGTACCGGAGCGTCGCGGCCGTCCGCGGTACCCGCCGGAGCGGGCCGTGCGGCGCGGGTGACGACGTCCCCGTGGTCCTGCAGCACCCACGCTAAGCAGGCCGTTCGCGGCGCGCAAGCCCTCGGGCGAGAAGAGTCACATCCGTGTAGTTACGCCACTGTGGTCCCACGGGTGCCGCGGGACGATCCGGTCGACCCGGCGGTTCTGTCGGTACCCGGTCCTACATTCGGTCCGTGAGCACCACGACGGACCTCCGGCCCACCCGCGGCACGTTCGAGGTCATCAGCGAGTTCCAGCCCTCGGGTGACCAGCCGACCGCCATCCGCGAGCTGGCGGCGGCGGTCAACGGCGGCCAGAAGGACACCGTGCTGCTCGGTGCCACCGGCACCGGCAAGTCGGCGACCACGGCCTGGCTCATCGAGCAGGTGCAGCGCCCGACCCTGGTCATGGCGCCCAACAAGACCCTCGCGGCCCAGCTGGCCAACGAGTTCAAGGAACTGCTGCCCAACAACGCGGTCGAGTACTTCGTCTCCTACTACGACTACTACCAACCCGAGGCGTACGTCCCGCAGACCGACACCTACATCGAGAAGGACTCCTCGATCAACGAGGAGGTCGAGCGCCTGCGGCACTCCACCACGCAGAGCCTGCTCACCCGTCGCGACGTCGTCGTGGTCTCCACGGTGTCCTGCATCTACGGCCTGGGCACCCCGCAGGAGTACGTCGACCGGGCCCTGAAGATCTCCCTGGGCCAGGAGCGCGACCGCGACGAGCTGCTGCGCACGCTGGTCACCGAGCAGTACACCCGCAACGACCTGGCCTTCACCCGCGGCACGTTCCGGGTCCGGGGCGACACCATCGAGGTGTTCCCGGTCTACGAGGAACTCGCCGTCCGCATCGAGATGTTCGGCGACGAGGTCGAGCGGCTCTACTACCTGCACCCGCTCACGGGTGAGGTGGTCCGCGAGGTCGAGGAGCTCTACGTCTTCCCGGCCACCCACTACGTGGCCGGGCCCGAGCGCATGGAGCGGGCCATCGGCGGCATCGAGGCCGAGCTCGAGGCCCGGCTGGCCGAGCTCGACAAGCAGGGCAAGCTGCTCGAGGCCCAGCGGCTGCGCATGCGCACCACCTACGACATCGAGATGATGCGCCAGGTCGGGTTCTGCTCGGGCATCGAGAACTACTCGCGGCACATCGACGGCCGCGGCGCCGGCTCCGCCGGTGCCTGCCTGATCGACTACTTCCCCGACGACTTCCTGCTGGTGATCGACGAGTCGCACGTGACGGTGCCGCAGATCGGCGGCATGTACGAGGGCGACATGAGCCGCAAGCGCACCCTGGTCGACCACGGCTTCCGGCTGCCCTCGGCGATGGACAACCGCCCGCTCAAGTGGGAGGAGTTCACCGACCGCATCGGCCAGGCCGTGTACCTGTCGGCGACACCCGGCAAGTACGAGCTGGGCCGCACGCAGGGCGAGTTCGTGGAGCAGGTCATCCGGCCCACCGGGCTGGTCGACCCCGAGATCGTCGTCAAGCCGACCAAGGGCCAGATCGACGACCTGGTGCACGAGATCCGCACCCGCACCGAGAAGGACGAGCGGATCCTGGTCACCACGCTGACCAAGAAGATGAGCGAGGACCTCACCGACTACCTGCTCGAGCTGGGCATCAAGGTGCGGTACCTGCACTCCGAGGTCGACACCCTGCGCCGGGTCGAGCTGCTGCGCGAACTGCGGCAGGGCGAGTACGACGTCCTGGTCGGCATCAACCTGCTGCGCGAGGGCCTCGACCTCCCCGAGGTGTCGCTGGTGGCGATCCTCGACGCCGACAAGGAGGGGTTCCTGCGGTCGGGCACCTCGCTGATCCAGACCATCGGCCGGGCAGCGCGCAACGTGTCAGGCCAGGTGCACATGTACGCCGACAAGATCACCCCGTCGATGGCCCAGGCCATCGACGAGACCGGCCGGCGGCGCGAGAAGCAGATCGCCTACAACAAGGAGAAGGGCGTCGACCCGCAGCCGCTGCGCAAGAAGATCGTCGACATCCTCGACGGCATCTACAAGGCCAGCGAGGACGCCGAGCGGGCCACCGAGGAGTTCGGCGGGTCGGGCCGGCAGCAGTCGCGCGGCAAGGCGCCGGTGCCCGGGTTGTCGTCGAAGGCCAAGGGCAAGAAGGCGGGGGCCATCGACGTGGAGGGCCTGCCGCGCGCGGCCCTGGCCGACATGATCACCGAGATGAACGACCAGATGCTGGCTGCGGCCCGCGAGCTGCAGTTCGAGGTGGCCGCCCGGCTGCGTGACGAGCTCAACGAGCTGAAGAGGGAGCTGCGCCAGTTCGACCAGGCCCACGCCTGACCCGACCGTCCGGCCGGGGGCGCGGGGAGCACGGGGAGGCAGCGCCGGGCGGAGGTGGGGCAGGGCCGCGGGGGGATGGTCCGCTGCAGACCGCGGACCATCCCCCGGCACGGTGGACCGTGCTCGTGATCAGCCCCGGGGACCACCACCGGCGGGTCCACCGCCTGCTGCGGGGCCACCGCCACCGGGTGCCGCCGGACCCGCGGCCGGGCCACCTGCGGCCGGGTCATCAGCGGCTGGGCCGCCCGTGGAGGTGTCTCCGCCGTCGGTGCCGCGGTCGTCCGGCGCGCCGTCCGGGGCGGTACCGGGGTCACCGGCGGGGGTGTCGGTCGTGGACCCCGTCCCGGACCCCGTCGTGGAACCGTCGCCGGACGAGCCGTCGTCGGTGGGCACGGTGCTGGTGACCGATCCCGCCGGTGCGGTGCTCGACGAGTCGGCCGGGCTCAGCGCCGCACCCACCGCCACCCCGCCGACGGCCACGGCCGCCACGGCCACGAGGCCTACAGCCGCCAGGACCAGTCGCCGGCGCCGGTGATCCGGACGGTCACCCGTGGCGGCCGGCCCGGCGACGGCGTCGACGGTCGGCTGCTCGGTGGTGGGTTCGTCCCGGGTGCCCAGGGCCCACGGGCCGACGACGTGCGTCGGCCGGCGGCCGCCGGGCAGGTCCGGGCCGACGGCGGGGAACTCCGTCGTGTCGCCGTCCCGCCAGCTCATCGCGGTCCCCCTCCGGTCGGCAGGTGCAGACCTGCGGAGGGCACGTGGACCACGCGCAGGGCGTGGTCGGCGGCGTCGGAGGCCAGGCCGCCCAGCTGGGACGTGCGGGCGGTGGCCAGCCACTGCCCGCCGACACCGGGGTCCAGGTCGAGCACCGACAGCACGAGCCCGACCAGCACGAAGGCCAGCAGCAGCCCCCCGACGGCGCCGGCGGCCCGGTCGAGCACGCCGAGGTGCAGCCGGGCCACCAGCCCGGCCAGCAGTCCGCCGGCCGCACGCCCGAGGCCCGAGCCCAGGGCGGCCACCACCAGGACCCCCAGCACGGTGACCACCACGCGGGTGGCGCCCACCAGGGAGCCGGTCAGCAGCGGGACCAGCGCGGCCCCGACGGCGAGACCGACCACCAGCCCGACGACGGAGCCGGCCAGCCGCAGGCCTCCCCGCCGCCAGCCGGCGACGGCGCCGCCGGCCAGCAGCAGGACGAGGGCCAGGTCGACCCAGAGAACGGTGGTCATCGCGGCCCGTCGGTGGACTCGTCGGCGACCACGGAGCGCCCGTCGTCGGTGGCGGTGCCGTGCAGGTGCACGTCGTCGCCCACCGAGGGCAGCGAGGAGAGCGCGGCGGCGTCGACCTCCACCCGGAGGCCGGGGGTGGTGACGACCGTGAGGTCTGTGCCGTCGACCGAGACGACGGTGCCGTCGACGGTGGCGACCACCTCGTGCACCTCGACCGCTGCGCCGTCGGCGACCCGGACCTCGACCCGGTCGCCGACCGCGATGTCGTCGACGGACCCGGCTGCCGGGGCTGCCGGCGCTGCGGGGGCACCGGTGCTGTCGGAGCTGCCGCCCTCGGCCGGGGCGGCCGGCGCGCTGCCGTCGGCCGGCGCCGCCGGGGCGGAACCGTCGGCCGGGGCGGCCGGGGTGGAGCCGTCGGACGGGGCGGCAGGAGCGGAGCCGTCGGACGGGGCGGCGGGGGCGGAGCCGTCGGCCGGGGCGGACGGGCCGCCGGGACCACCGGCACCGGGGCCACCGGCGGCCGGGCCGCCGTCGGGGCCGCTGGTGGGGCCGCCGCCGAAGCGGGTGTCGTCGGACAGGGTCAGCTCGTGCTCGGTCCCTGTGTCGTCGGTGACGGTGAGCGCGGAGTCCGACACCGCGGTCACGGTGCCGACGACCCGGTCACCGGCCGCCGGGGCAGCGGGGGCGTCGGCGGAGGTGCCGGCCTCGGGGGTGGTGCTGGGGGAGTCGGTGCCGTCGGCCAGGGCGATGCCGCCGCCGAGCAGGACGGCGCCCGTGGCGGTGCCACCGACGACGGCGGCGGTCCAGCGGCGGGTGCGGGCGGTGCGGGTCACAGGTCCTCCTGGGGGATGGCCGTCCCGGGGTGGAACGGCATGTCCCCACCGTGGGTGCCGACCCTGAACCCACCCTGAAGTCGGCGCCCGCGGGCCGCTTCTTCAGCGCGGCTTCAGGTGGGGGCAGGCACCATCGCTCCCGTGCAGAGCGAGACGAGGCCCCGGGTGCTGGTGGTCGAGGACGAGACGGCGATCCGCGAGGGCGTGGTCACCGCGCTGGCCGACGAGGGCTGCGTGGTCGAGGGCCGCGCGGACGGCAGCACGCTGTCCGCCGACCTGACCGGCTTCCGCCCGGACCTGGTGGTGCTGGACGTGATGCTGCCCGGCCGCGACGGTCTGGAGCTGGCCGGCGACGTCCGACGCGCGGGCGACGCCGGCATCGTCGTCCTCACCGCCCGCGACGCCGTGCCCGACCGGCTGGCCGGCTTCGCGGCCGGTGCCGACGACTACCTGGTGAAGCCCTTCGCCATGGCCGAGCTCGTCGCCCGGGTGCGTGCCGTGCTGAACCGACGCGGCCGCTGGCCGGGCGCGGTGGAGGTCGGCGACCTGGTCGTCGACGAGCCGGCGGGCACCGCCACGCGTGCGGGTGCCCGGCTGGACCTCACCGCCACCGAGCTGCGCCTGCTGGGCTACCTGGTCGGCAACCGCGGCCGCACCGTGTCCAAGACGCAGATCCTCACGCAGGTCTGGGGCTACGGGGACTACGACCCGAACCTGGTGGAGGTGCACGTCAGCGCGCTGCGCCGCAAGCTCGAGGCGCACGGCGACCGGCTCGTGCACACCGTCCGCGGCCTGGGCTACACGGTGCGCACGTGACCGCACCCGGCCTGCGCACCGCATCGCTGCGCCGCCGGCTGAGCCTGTGGGTGCTGGGCCTGCTCGCGGTCCTGCTGGTCGTCCTCGGGGTGACCGTCGACCTCGTGCTGGGCGCCAACCTGCGCAGCGACCTGCGGGAACGGCTGGTCGACCGGGCCGAGATCGCCCAGACGCTGGTGGACCAGGGCCGCTCCGACGAGGAGGTGGTCAGCGCGGTCACCGGGGACACCGTGCAGGCCCGGCTCGAGACCGCGGACGGCGAGGAGGTCGGCCAGATCGCCGACCCGCCCGCGGGACCGGCCGGGGGTCCGGCGTCCCGCCCCGGGCCGGCCGCTCCAGCACCGGACCCCGGCGCCGTGGTGGACACCGGCGACGCGTACCTGCTGCAGACCGAGCTCTCCGACGGGTCGCGGCTCACCCTGGTGGCCGACCAGAGCCCGATCACCGACGCGGTGACCCAGCTGCGGTGGGTGCTGCTGCTGGGGTCGGCCGTCACGCTCGCGCTGGCCGCGTTGCTGGTCAGCGCCACCGTCGGGCTGGGGTTGCGACCGCTGGGCCGGATGACCACCCTGGCCCGCTCGATCACCTCGGGGGACCGCGGGCGACGGCTGCGCCCCGACCGGCCGCAGACCGAGCTGGGCAGCACGGCCGCCGCCTTCGACGACATGCTCGACGAGCTGGAGGGCGCCGAACGGACGGCACGGCGGGCCGAGGCGGGCATGCGCGACCTGCTGGGGGACGCCGCGCACGAGCTGCGCACCCCGCTGGCCGCCGTCCAGGCCTCGGTGGAGACGGTGCTGCGCAGCGACCCGCCGCGGGACCGGCGGGAGGAGCTGCTGGCCGGTGCGGTGCGGGAGCTGCAGCGGTCGGCCCGTCTCGTGGGGGACCTGCTGGACGTCGCCCGGTTCGACAGCGGTGACGCCCCGGCGCTGCAGCGCCGCCCGACCGACCTGGTCGACCTGGCCCGGCGGAGCGCCGGGCGGGTCGGGGGACCGGTGCGGGTGACCGGTGACCCGGTGGGCGCCGACGTCGACCCCGACCGCGTCGCCCAGGTGCTGGACAACCTGCTGCGCAACGCGGTCCGCGCGGCGGGTCCGGCCGGGTCGGTGCAGGTCCGGGTCACCGGCGACGGCGGCTGGGCGCAGGTGGACGTGACCGACGACGGCCCCGGCGTGCCCGCCGACCAGCGCGAGCGGGTGTTCGACCGGCTGGTGCGCCTGGACGCCGCGCGGGGTCGGGACGGCGGGGCCGGGTTGGGGCTGCCGATCGCGCGGGCCCTGGCGCGGGCGCACGGCGGGGAGGTGTCCTGCGAGCCGTCGGTGCGGGGTGCGCACTTCCGGGTGCGGCTGCCGGTGACCCCGCTCACCGGCTGAGCGGGAACCCAGCACCACCTGTGCTCGTTCACCGTTCCGAGTCCGCCGCGCGGTGTGGTTGCCGTTTGCAATCGCAGCACATCGCGCACAACGGACTCGCGTGGAGGGGAGTATCCCCCGCGGCAGATGTCGTCAACACGGGACCGCCATCGGTCCCCGGCGCTGCCGGCCGATCCCTCGGGGGTCGGCGGGAGAGACCTCCGGTGCCCGTCTGCAGAACACCGGAGGAATCCCTTGGACGTCCCGCTCTGGGTATGGGGCCTGACCGTCGCCGCGGTCCTGGCCATGATCGTGTTCGACTTCGTCGGACACGTCCGCACGCCGCACGCCCCCTCGTTGAAGGAGTCGGCCACCTGGTCGGCGATCTACGTCGGCATCGCGATCCTGTTCGGCCTCGGCGTGCTGGTCTTCGCCGGCGGCACCTTCGGCGGTGAGTACTTCGCCGGCTACGTGACCGAGAAGGCGCTCAGCGTCGACAACCTGTTCGTGTTCGTGCTGATCATGGCCAGCTTCGGCGTGCCGCGCGAGCTGCAGCAGAAGGTGCTGCTGTTCGGCATCGCGTTCGCGCTGGTGCTGCGCACGATCTTCATCTTCGTCGGTGCCGCGGCCATCGAGAACTTCAGCTGGGTCTTCTACCTCTTCGGCGCGATCCTCATCTACACCGCCGTCGTGCAGGCCCGCAGCGGCGGCCACGACGAGGAGGAGGAGTTCAAGGAGAACGGCGTCCTCCGGTTGGTCAAGAAGGTCGTGCCGACCACCGAGGAGTACCACTCCGACCGGCTCACCACGAAGATCGACGGCAAGCGCTTCATCACCCCGCTGATGATCGCGCTGATCGCCATCGGCACCGCGGACATCATCTTCGCCGTCGACTCGATCCCGGCCATCTTCGGCCTGACCCAGGAGACCTACCTGGTGTTCGCGGCCAACGCGTTCTCGCTGCTGGGCCTGCGCCAGCTGTTCTTCCTCATCGACGGGCTGCTGGACCGCCTGGTGTACCTGGCCTACGGCTTGGCCGTGATCCTGGGCTTCATCGGGATCAAGCTGGTCATCCACGCGCTGCACACCAACGAGCTGCCCTTCATCAACGGCGGCGAGCACATCACGGTGATCCCGGAGATCCCGACCTGGCTGTCCCTGCTGGTCATCCTGGTCACGCTGGTCGTCACCACAGTGCTGAGCCTGCGCAAGAACAAGAAGGACGAGGCCGCCGGGCTCACCAGCCCGACCGGCGCGGGGGACAAGGGTGCCGGCCGCGACGGCCTGCACGCCCAGGGCCCCGGCGACCGCGACGGCAGCCCGGCCGGTGCTCGCGGCGAGGCGCCGCCGTCCGGTCGCACCGCCGCCGTCACCGACGGCACCCGCGGGGACTGACCTCCCGCTGACCCGAGGGGCCCACCGGACGACGTCCGGTGGGCCCCTCGGCGTGTGGGGACCGACACCTGCGGAGCGCACGGCCGGCGCACAGGGACCGCCGTAGGGTGTCCCGACGTGGAACTCCCCGTCTGGTTCGAGATCAGCACGTTCGTCGGGCTCACGGTGCTGCTGCTGGCCGACCTGGCCATCGTGGCCCGCCGCCCGCA
>NZ_FNIR01000013.1 GCF_900103975.1 Klenkia soli | reverse complement strand
CATCGGGTTCCACACCACGTTCCTGGTCCAGCACTGGCTGGGCAACGAGGGCATGCCCCGCCGCTACGCCGACTACCTGCCCACGGACGGGTTCACCACGCTGAACACGATCTCCACCATCGGGTCCTTCATCCTCGGGGCCTCCACCATCCCGTTCCTGTACAACGTGGTGAAGTCCTGGAAGTACGGGCAGCTCGCCCTGCGCGATGACCCCTGGGGCCACGGCAACTCCCTGGAGTGGGCCACCTCGTCCCCCCCGCCGCGGCACAACTTCATCGAGATCCCCCGCATCCGCTCCGAACGCCCCGCCTTCGAGCTGCACTACCCCCACCTGCGTGACCGCCTCGAAGCCGAAGCCCACGCCGGCAAGAAGCACGGCCCCTACGCCAGCGAGGCCCTCGACGGCACCGGCCAGCGCGCCGGGGCCAACGACCCGGATCCCTTCTGACCGCAGGGGCATGAGGCCCCCCTGCGGCCGGGTAGGCACCAGCTCCACGCCCGCCCGACCGCAGGAGACCCCGCATGCCACGAACCGTCGTCGTCACCGGAGCCAGCGGGGGCATCGGCCGGGCCACCGCGGTCGAGTTCGCCCGCCGCGGTGACCGGGTCGCCCTCCTCGCCCGCGGCGAGGTCGGCCTGGCCGCCGCGGCCGACGAGGTCCGGGCGGCCGGGGGCACCGCGCTGGTCGTCCCGGTCGACGTCGCCGACGCCGACGCGGTCGAGGCCGCGGCGACCCGGGTCGAGGCCGAGCTGGGCGAGATCGACATCTGGGTCAACGTCGCCTTCACCGCCGCGTTCGCCCCGTTCCACGAGCTGACCCCGGCCGAGTACGCCCGGGTCACGCAGGTCAGCTACCTGGGCTTCGTGCACGGCACCATGGCTGCGCTGAGGCGCATGCGCCCCCGCGACCGCGGCGTCATCGTGCAGACCGGGTCGGCGCTGGGCCGTCGCGGCATCCCGCTGCAGAGCGCCTACTGCGGCGCCAAGCACGCGGTGAAGGGGTTCACCGAGTCGGTGCTCACCGAGCTCAAGGCCGAGGGCAGCGACGTGCACATCACCCGGGTCGACCTCCCCGGGGTGAACACGCCGCAGTTCAGCTGGGTGCTGAACAAGATGCCCAAGCGCCCGCAGCCGGTCGCCCCGATCTACGCCCCCGAGCTGATGGGCAGGGCGATGGTGCACGCCGCCGAGCACCCGCGCCGGCGGGCCTGGTGGATCGGCAGCCCGACGGTCTACACCGTGCTGGGCGCCGAGGTGTGGCCGCAGTTCATGGACTGGTACCTGTCCCGCACGGGTGTCGACGGCCAGCTCACCGAGGTCGACGCCTCGGCCGACGACCCGGTGAACCTCTACGAGCCGGCCGACGGTGCGGGTGGTCGGGACTTCGGTGCCGAGGGCCGGTTCTCCGACCAGCAGTGGACCTGGGACGCCCAGATCTGGGCCAGCCGGTACCACGGCACGGTGGCCGCGGTCGCCGGCGCCGGGCTGCTGGCGGGGGCCACCGCGCTGCTCCGCCGCCGCTCCTGAACCGTGGTCTGATGGGGCTCCCGGGCACCGCGGCCCGGGGCGACCCCGGAGGCACCCCATGACCCACCGCCTGCTCGTCACCTACGGCCAGCCCACCGACCCGGCCGCCTTCGACGCGCACTACCGCGACGTGCACACCGGCCTGGCGCAGGCCATCCCCGGGCTGGTCCGGTTCTCCACCGGGCACGCCGAGACCATGGACGGGTCGCCGTGCCCGGCCTACCTGGTCGCCGAGCTGGACTTCGAGTCCGCCGAGGCGATGGGTTCCGGCATGTCCTCGGAGGCCGGCCGGGCCGCGGGCGCCGACGTCGCCACCTTCGCCTCGGGCGGCGCGACGATGGTGCACTTCGACGTGCAGGACGCCACCCCCTGATCCTGCGAGTCCGGCAGGAACCGGAACCGGCGCGCACACTCGGCTGACCCCGAGGAGCACCCATGAGCGACACCCGCAGCGAGCTCGGCGACGGGGACGCACCCGTCGAGGACCAGGTCGGCGACGCCTTCGACCTGATCGTCAGCGAGGGTGCCCAGCGGCTGCACCGCAGCTGGCGGGAGGTGCTGACCACCGGCCTGGCCGGCGGTCTCGAGGTCGGCACCGGCGTGCTGGCCTACCTGGCGGTGCTCGCCGAGACCGGCAGCCACCTGCTGGCCGGGCTGGCCTTCAGCATCGGCTTCATCGCCCTCCTGCTGGCCCGCAGCGAGCTGTTCACCGAGGGCTTCCTGGTGCCGGTCACCGCCGTTGTCGCCAAGCGGGCGAGCCCGGTCCAGCTCGTGAAGTTCTGGGCCGGGACGTTCGCCGCCAACCTCGTGGGCGGCTGGCTCATCATGTGGCTGGTGGTGCGCGCCTTCCCCGACCTGCGGGCGACCGCGGTCGAGGCGGGGACGCACTTCGTGACCGCCCCGCTGGACCTGCAGTCGGTCTGCCTGGGTGTGCTCGCCGGTGCCGCGCTCACCCTGATGACCCGCATGCAGCACGGCACGGAGTCCGACGGCGCCAAGATCGTCGCCGCCGTGGCCGGGGCGTTCCTGCTCGCCGGGCTGCAGCTGTTCCACTCGGTGCTGGACTCGCTGCTGGTGTTCGCGGCCCTGCACTCCGGAGCGCCGTTCGGGTACGGCGCCTGGCTGGCCTGGCTCTGGTACACCGTGCTGGCCAACATGGCCGGCGGTCTGCTGGTGGTCACCCTGCTGCGCCTGGTCCGCAGCAAGGACCTGCTGGCCGCCGAGCGCGGTGAGGTCGAGGCCGGGCGATGACGTGCACCCCGGGCGGGATCATCGGCCGGTGACCGAGCCGCTCCACCTGCCCAGCGCCGGACCCGGACCCATCCCGGCCGACGTGGCGGTGGCCGCCGTCCGCGGGTACCAGCACGGCCGGCGACCGCTGTGGTTCCGCCCGCCCGGGACCCGCACCGGCCGGTGGGTCGACGTCCCCGCCTTCGGCTGGGCCCGGTCCGACGAGCTGCCGACCGGCACCGACGACGACGACCTGCTGGCCGCCGAGGGGCTGCACGGCCGGCTGGACCCAGCCGGCCACGCCGCCGTCGCCGACGCGCTCGCCCGGCTCCGGCCGACGGTGGACGCCGCGGTCGACCGGGCCGCGGGCCGGCCGTTCGGGCACCTGCCCGACGACGAGCTGTCCGTGCTCGGCGAACCCGGCACGGTCGGTGCCGCGTTGCGGGAGGTCCAGCGCGAACCGCTCTACCCGTACGTCAGCGCGGCCCTGCACCACCGGCACCCGGAGCTCGTCCCGCACGTGGACCGGGTGACCCGGCTGCAGCTGCTGCCCCACCTCGAGGAGGGCGACAGCGACCTGCACGCCGTCGTGCACCGCGAGCTGCGCGCCAACGCGGCCGCCTTCGCCGCGCTGTCCGCGACGACCGGGGCGACCCCGCTGCGGCTGCACGACGTCCTGGTCTGGCTGTCGGGCTCGCTGCGGCTGACCCACGCGGTTGCCCTCGGCCGCTGAGGGGCACAGTGGCGCCATGCCCTTGATCACCACGCAGTTCGACGCCACCAGCACCGCGCTCGACGTCGTCGCCGGCCACGACCTCACCGGGAAGCGGGCCGTCGTCACCGGCGGTGGCTCCGGCATCGGGGTCGAGACCGTGCGCGCCCTGGCGTCGGCCGGCGCCGAGGTGACCATCGCCGTCCGCGACCCCGCGCAGGGGGCGGCGGCCGCCCAGGACGTCGTCGGCAGCACCGGCAACACCACGCTGCGGGTCGCCCGGCTGGACCTGCTCGACCTGGACTCCGTCGCGGCCTTCGTCGCCGACTGGGACGGCCCGCTGGACCTGCTGGTCAACAACGCCGGCGTCATGGCCCTGCCGACCCTCACCCTGACCGACCGCGGCTGGGAGACCCAGTTCGCCACCAACCACCTCGGGCACTTCGCGCTGACCACCGGGCTGCACGGCGCCCTGGCCGCGGCGACCGACGGCGCGCGCATCGTGTCGGTCTCCTCCACCGGCCACCTGCGCTCCCCCGTCGTCTTCGACGACATCCACTTCGCCGACCGCGAGTACGACCCGTGGTCGGCGTACGGCCAGTCGAAGACGGCCAACGTGCTGCTCGCCGTCGAGGCCACCCGGCGCTGGGCCGACGACGGCATCGTGGCCAACGCGCTGATGCCCGGCGGGATCATGACCAACCTGCAGCGGCACGTGTCCCAGGACGTCATCGACGGGTGGGAGAAGGCGCAGCGCGAGGGCACGGTCACCTTCAAGGACACCCAGCAGGGCGCGGCCACCACCCTGGTCGCCGCGGTCGCCCCGGAGTTCGCCACCGGCGGGCACTACCTGGAGGACTGCGCCGAGGCCCGCACCGTGGGCGACGACGAGCAGACCCGCGACGGCGTCCGCGCCTGGGCTCTGGACCCGGGCAACGCGCAGCGGCTGTGGGAGGTCAGCGAGGAGCACCTCGCCCAGCGGCCCGACGCCGACTGAGCGAGGCTGGTGACCGTGAGCAACGACAAGGGCTACGTGGAGCCCGGCAAGTCCTTCGAACGCGACTCGAACTACATCGAGGACCGGATCCTCGCCGACGGCTCGCAGGGCTGGCCGGTCGAGGCCGACCGGTACCGGCTCGTGGTGGCCCGGGCCTGCCCGTGGGCGAACCGGGCCACGATCGTGCGCCGGCTGCTGGGCCTGGAGTCAGCGTTCTCGATGGGCATCACCGGCCCGACCCACGACGAGCGGAGCTGGACCTTCGACCTGGACCCCGGCGGCCGCGACCCGGTGCTGGGCTACGAGCGGCTGCAGGAGGCGTTCTTCGCCCGCGACCCCGAGTACCCGCGGGGCATCACGGTGCCGGCGATGGTCGACCTGCCGACCAAGGCCGTCGTCACCAACGACTTCGCCCAGATGACGCTGGACTTCTCCACCGAGTGGACGGCGTTCCACCGCGACGGTGCACCCGACCTCTACCCGGAGGCGCTGCGCGACGAGATGGACGACGTGATGAAGCGCGTCTACACCGAGATCAACAACGGGGTCTACCGCTGCGGCTTCGCCGGCGACCAGGAGTCCTACGCCAGCGCCTACGACCGGCTGTTCACCGCACTGGACTGGGTCGGCGAACGGCTGGGGACCCGCCGCTACCTGATGGGCGACACGATCACCGAGGCCGACGTCCGGCTGTTCACCACCCTGGCGCGGTTCGACGCGGTCTACCACGGCCACTTCAAGTGCAACCGGCAGAAGCTGACCGAGATGCCGGTGCTGTGGGCCTACGCCCGCGACCTGTTCCAGACCCCCGGGTTCGGCGACACCACCGACTTCCCGCAGATCAAGCGGCACTACTACATCGTGCACAAGGACATCAACCCGACGCAGGTCGTGCCCGTGGGCCCGGACACCTCGGGCTGGCTCACCCCGCACCACCGCGAGGAGCTCGGCGGCTCGCCCTTCGGCGACGGCACCCCGCCCGGCCCGGTGGCCGCCGGCGAGGAGGTCCCGGCGTCCGAGGGCGCCGGCGGCGCCACCTCGTACTGATCGTGCGTACCTCCCGGCTGGTCGCCCCGGTCGCCGTCCTCGCGCTGGCCGGCTGCACCTCCTTCACCGAGGACGCCGCCGCCCCGTCGTCGACCGGGTCCGGTCCCACCACCGCCGCCACGAGCACCACCGGTGGCGCCTCCGCCGAGGACCTGGCGGTGGTGGACGAGGTGGACCTGGCCACCTCGGCCGGGCAGGTGACCGCTGCCCGGGTGGTGGCGGACGCCGACGGGTACGCGGTCCTGCTCATCGGCTCCCCGTCGTCGACCGTGACCACCCCCACCTCGGTGACCGGGCTGACCGGTGGGGTGCCCACCGACGTCGCGCTGGTCGACGGCGAGCCGCTGGCGGTCGTGCTCAGCGCGGACCCCGTCTCGACCGACCCGGTGCTCGGCCTGGTGCCGGTCGCCGGGACCACCGCCGGTCCGCTCGCGCTCGATCCGCAGCAGAGCGCCCCGCGCGGGCTCGCGGTCCTCGCCGCGGCGGGTGCCGACGTCGTGCACCTGCTCGCCGAGGACCCCGACGACGCGGCGGCCCGGGTGCTCTCGGTCGACCCGGCCAGCGGCGAGGTGCAGGCCGCGGCCGATGTCGACCCGGGGGCGGACGACGTGACCTCGCTGGACCTGGTCGGTCTGGTGGTCACCGCCGACGGCGACCTAGTGGCCGGGCTCGACCTGCTGACGTCGGACGGGCGCACGTCGGGGCGGCTGGTGACGCTGGACGACCAGCTCGAGCCGACGGCCGACCCGACCGAGGTCGAGGGTCGGCTGCTGGGGCTCACCACCGACGACGCCGGTGCGGTGCAGCCGCTGGTGGCCGACCCGGACGGCGGAGTCCGGCTGGGCGACCAGCCGGTGGGCGGCGACGAGCTGGGCACCCGGGTCGCCGGGGTCGCGGCGGCGGACGGCACGGTCGTGACCGCGTTCCTGGACCAGGACTCCCCCACCGTGACGGTCACCGGCGACGACGACCCCCGCACCGTGGCGCTGTGCGACGGGGAGGGCGACGCGCTCTCCGTCGCCTCGGCCGGGGACGGGACGTTCCTGGTGGCCGGCACCTGCGACGGCGAGGCCCGGCTCTGGACCCTGGGCTGAGCCCGGGGTCCCCGGGCCCGGGGTCGTGACCGACCGGTCAGTCGCCCCCGCCGCCCCCGCCGTCGGACCCCCCGCTCGACCCGCCGTCCGACCCGCTCCACCCCCCGCCGTCGGAGTGCCCGTGCCCGTGGTGCGCGGTACCGGTGTCGGCCCCGCCGTCCCCGCCCCAGCGGCGGTCGTCGGTGACCGGGGTGCCCGCGGCGTAGCCGTAGGACGGTGTGCTGTCGCCGTAGTAGAAGCCGCTGTCGGCTCGGCGCTCCGGGCGGCGCCGGGGAGCGCCCCGCCGGGGGGAGGCGCGGAACAGCAGCACCGCGCACAGCAGCGACACCAGGGTCACGAAGGTCGCGAACCCGCCGGCCCCGCCGTCCCCGTCGACGAACAGCGCGATCGCCGCGGCCGCGAAGACCGCCGCGGCCAGGGACAGCAGGACACCGAGGGTCACGGCGAGGGCGCGCACGGCGGCCACTGTGCCGGGTCCGGCTCAGTCGAGCAACGGAGCCAGCGCGCCTGCGCAGTCCCGGGCGGCGTCCAGGTACTCCGTGGGCACCACGCCCCGGGCCGAGCTGACCGCGACCGCGGCGACCAGCAGACCCGACGCCCCGCGCACGGGCACGGCCAGGCAGCCGACGCCCTCGTGCAGCTGCCCCACCTGGCCGGCCCAGCCGACCGCCCGGACCCGTGCCAGGCAGGCGTCGACCTCGGCGGCCCGGGTCGGGGTGGCGGGGGTCAGCGCGGGCAGCCGGTCCGGGTGGTGGACGACGGCCCGCCAGTCGTCGGCCTCGGCGAGCACCAGGTGGCCGAGCGCCGAGGCGTGCAGGTGGCCCTCGACCAGCGCGGTCGACGCCAGCGGGAGGTCGGGGTCGACGTCGGCGCAGCGCAGGGAGGCGCCCACCACCAGCACCAGGTGCACCCCGGCCCGGACCCGGCCGCGCAGCTCGCCCAGCACCTGCCGGGCCGCGGTGGGCACCCGGGCCGGGGTGAACCCACCCGCGAGCCCGGCGACCTTGGCGCCGAGGGCGAACCCGTGCAGGTCGGGCAGCCGGACCAGGTACTCCTCCCCCACCAGCAGGTTCAGCAGCCGGTAGGTGGTGGCCGGCGGCAGGCCGAGCGCCTCGGCGACCTCCTTGGCGTTCACCCCGGCTCCGGCCCGCGCGACCTCCTCGAGGACGGCCAGCGCCGACCGCACGGCCTGGGGCTGCCGGCCGGTGACCCCGCGGTCGACACCGCTCACCGCCGCACGCCCTGGCCGGGCAGCAGGTCGCCGGCGGTCGCCTGGTCGTACACCCCGACGCGGGCCAGCGTCGCCGGGGCGCGGCGGCGGAGGACCAGCCACAGCACCGGTCCGGGCAGCCAGGCCAGCGCGAACACCACGACCACCGCACCGCTGCCCGACCACGAGGTCCCGGCCAGGGCGACCACCAGCACGGCCGCCGACAGCGTCGCCGCGGCGGCACCGCCGACCAGCGCCGGCCGGGTCAGCTCCCCGATCCGGCGCAGGAACAGCGGCATCGCCGCGGCGGCCAGGGCGTAGGCCAGGACGTAGCCCAGCGCCGAGAAGGTCAGCGACGCCGTCAGCACCTCGCGGACCCGCACCCCCGCGGCCAGCGCCACGGCCGGGACGGCGACGACCACCGGCAGCACGACGGCCAGCGCCACCGCCGGCGTGGCGAAGCGCCGGTGGGTACGGCCCAGCGGAGCGGGCAGCACGCCCTCGCGGGACATCGAGAACAGCACCCGGGCCAGGGCGTTCACCGACCCGGTGACGCAGGCGAAGAACGACGCGGCGATCCCGGCGTCCAGCAGGCGGGACAACGCCCCGAGGCCCTCGGCGTCGGCCAGCCGGGCGACCGGGACGTCGCTGGTCAGGATCTCCACCGGAGCCGCGCGCAGCAGCACCACCTGGGCGAACCCGGCCACGACGAACAGCACCCCCGCGGCCACCGGCGTCCAGAGGACGGCCCGCGGGACGGCGACCAGCGGGCGGCGGGCCTCGACCCCCAGCGTCGCGGCGCTCTCGAACCCCATGAACGCCGCCACGGCCAGCACGACCCCGGTCGCCACACCCCCCGGGGTCACCGGCCCGTCCACCACCACCGCGCCGGTGCCGGTGCCGCCGTCGTGCGCGAGCAGCAGCACCACCAGGACGGCGACCACCACCGCGACCGAGGCCACCTCGAGCGTCAGGGCCACCCGGGCCGACAGCTGGATGCCCCGCACGGTGGTCAGGGCAGCCAGCGCCCCCACCGCCACGGCGAGCAGCCCGAGCCCCCAGCCGGCGGCGTCCAGCCGCAGGAACGAGGCGAGGTAGGCCACCGCACCGACCAGCGCCGACACCGCGATGCCCGCGTAGCCCACCACCAGCGCCCACCCGGCCAGCAGCGCACCGCCGGGGCCCAGGCCCTTCGCGGTGTAGCTGTAGACCCCGCCGACGGCGGCCATGCGGCGGGCGAAGTGGGTCAGGCACCAGCCGACCAGCACCACCAGCGCGGTGCCCGCCACCAGCACGGGCAGCGTCGCCGCCCCGGACCGGGCCATGACGATCGAGGGCACGACCACCACGGCCGCCGACGGCGCCAGCGCGCTCACCGACTGGGCCAGCACCTCGACCATGCTCAACCCGCGGCGGCGCAGGCCGGCGACCGGCGACCGGGTCGGCAGCTCGTGGATCGTCACGGTCCTCCTGCTCCGGGGTGGCGCGCGGGTGGTCGGGGAGCGTAGCCAGCACCGGCCCGCGGTGGGTGTCGGGCAGCGTGCCCCCGAATGAGAATCGGGCACCGCGGTGTCCCGTTCGGTGTCACGGGGATGTTGCGCGAGCATGACGGTTGTGTAACCGCGGTCACTCCGCCAGGGTCCACAGTCGGCGACCACCACCCGCCGCCCACCCCCAGGAGCCCCCGTGGCCACCGTCTCGGACCCCGCACCACCACCCGCACCGGCGCCCGAGGGCCACCGGTTGACCGGCCGGCTCGGCGTCGGCGCCATCGTGTTCATGGTGGTCGCCGCGGCGGCCCCGCTGACCGTCGTGGCCGGCACGGTGCCCATCGGCATCGCCGCCGGCAACGGCCCGGGCTACCCGGCCACCTACCTGGTCTCGGCGGTCGTGCTGGCGTTCTTCGCCGTCGGGTTCACCGCGATGACCAAGCACGTGCCGAACGCCGGGGCGTTCTACTCCTACATCGGCGTGGGGCTGGGTCGCGGTTGGGGCCTGGGCAGCGCGCTGGTGGCCCTGGTCAGCTACGTGACCGTGCAGGGCGCCGTCTACGGCTACATCGGCTTCGCCCTCGGCAGCCTGGTCGAGTCCTACGGCGGGCCGTCGCTGCCCTGGTGGCTGTGGACCTTCGTCGTCCTCGCCGTCGCCGGCGTGCTGGGCTTCCGGCACATCGAGCTGTCGAGCAAGGTGCTGGGCGTCCTGCTGGTCGCCGAGGTCGGGATCGTGCTGGTGCTCGACGCCGTCGTGGTGGGCAAGGGCGGCACCGACGAGGGCCTGTCGTCGGCGTTCCTCAACCCGACCGAGGTGCTGTCGGGCGCGCCCGGCCTGGGCCTGATGTTCGCCATCGCCGGGTTCATCGGCTTCGAGGCCACCGCGATCTTCCGGGACGAGGCCCGCGACCCCGACCGCACCATCCCCCGCGCCACCTACGCCGCGCTGGCGATCATCGGCGTCTTCTACACCGTCAGCGCCTGGGCCGTGGTCAGCGCCTGGGGCGACAGCGCCGTGGTCGCCGAGGCCGCCGCCGACCCCGGCAACATGCTCGTCGTCACCGCGCAGGACTACCTGGGGACGGCGGCCGGCGACGTCATGCAGGTCCTGTTCATCACCAGCCTCTTCGCCGCCGTGCTGAGCTTCCACAACGTGCTGAGCCGGTACTTCTTCTCCCTGGGCAACACCGGCGTCGTCCCGGCGTCCTTCGGCCGCAGCCACCCGGAGCACTCCTCGCCGCACGTCGCCTCGCTGGTGACCACGGTGGTCGGTGCCGTCCTCATGGCCGCGAGCGCGATCGCCGGACTGGACCCGGTGCTCGAGGTGTTCACCTGGCTGGCCGGCATCGCCAGCGTCGGGATCGTCGGGCTGATGCTGCTGGCCTGCATCGCCGTCGTCGTGTTCTTCCGGCGCACCGGGGTCGACCGGCGGCCCTGGCAGACGCTCGTCGCCCCCGTCCTGGGCGTGCTCGGGCTGACCGCGATCCTCGTGCTGCTCGTGGAGAACCTGCCGCTGCTCATGGGCGGCTCGACCGCGCTGGGCATCGGCGCCGGCGTCCTGCTGCTGGTCGCCCTCGCCGCCGGGTTCGTCCTGGCCGCCGCCCGCCCGTCCGCCGCCCGTGACCTCGTCCGCGCCACCCGCTCCGACGCCGCCCCGCAGATCTGAGGAGACCGACCGTGACCACCACCGAGAACCGCACCACCGCGACCCACCCGCTGTCCCGCATGAGCGCCGAGGAGATCGACGCCGCCCGCGAGCTCGTCACCGGGGCCGGGCTCGTGCAGCCCAGCACCGTGTTCGTCTACGTCGGCCTGGAGGAGCCGCACAAGCGCGACGTGCAGGAGTTCACCCCCGGCAGCCCGGTCGAGCGCCGGCTGCGGCTGCTGCTGCTGGACCGGGCCACCGGCGCCGGCCGCGACGTCCTGGTGTCGGTCACCGCGGGCACCGTCGTGCGGGACACCGAGATCGACGGCGTCGCCGACGGCCAGGTGCCGATCACCGACGCCGAGTTCGAGGCCATCGAGCCGATCCTCGCCGTCGACGAGGCCTGGATCGCGGCGATGGGCAAGCGCGGGCTGGACGTCGCCGACGTCCGGGCCGTGCCGCTGTCGGCCGGCTCCTACTTCCCCGACGAGCACGGCCACCGCGTCGTCCGGGTGCTCGGCTTCCACCAGGCCGACCCCGAGGACCTGCCGTGGGCGCACCCGGTGGACGGCGTCGTGGCCTACGTCGACATCACCCGCGGGGTGACCACGGCCGTGCACGACCACCTCGACCTGCCGGTGCCCGCCGAGCGGGTGTCGCTGGCGGGCACCCCCCGCGACCTGAAGCCGATCGAGATCACCCAGCCCGAGGGCCGCTCGTTCACCGTCGAGGACGACGTCGTCCGGTGGGCCGGCTGGGAGTTCAGGGTGGGCTTCGACGTCCGCGAGGGCCTGACCATCAACCAGCTCTCGGTCGACGGCCGGTCGGTGGTCCACCGGGCGTCGATCGCCGAGATGGTCGTGCCCTACGCCGACCCGTCACCGGTGCGGTTCTGGCAGAACTACTTCGACACCGGCGAGTACCTCTTCGCCCGGTACACCAACTCCCTCGAGCTGGGCTGCGACTGCCTGGGCGACATCCAGTACTTCGACGCCACCATCGCCGACGAGACCGGCCACCCCCGGGTCGTGCGCAACGCGATCTGCCTGCACGAGGAGGACTACGGGGTGGGGTGGAAGCACACCGACATGTTCACCGGCATGGCCGAGACGCGGCGCTCGCGCCGGCTGGTGATCAGCTTCTTCACCACGATCGGCAACTACGACTACGGCTTCTACTGGTACCTCTACACCGACGGCACGGTGCAGCTGGAGAGCAAGGCCACCGGCATCGTGTTCACCTCGGCCTACCGCGGCGACGAGCACCCCTACGCCACCGAGATCGCCCCCGGCCTGGGCGCGCCGTTCCACCAGCACCTGTTCTCCGCGCGGCTGGACATGGCCGTGGACGCCGGTGACGGGTCGGGCAACACCGTGCACGAGGTGGACGCCGTGCGGGTGCCGGTCAGCGAGACCAACCCCTACGGCAACGCCTTCACCCGCTCGCTCACCCCGATCACCCGGGAGTCCGAGGGCGGCCGGCTGACCGACGCCACCAGGGGCCGCACCTGGCACGTGGTCAACCCGGGCAAGTCCAACCGGCTGGGCCAGCCGGTCGGCTACGCGCTGCACCCGGAGAACGCCCCGGTCCTGCTCGCCGACGACAGCTCCTCGATCCACCAGCGGGCGACGTTCGCGACGAAGTCGCTGTGGGTCACCGAGTACGACCCGGCCGAGCGCTATCCCGCCGGCGACTTCGTCAACCAGCACCCCGGCGCCGCCGGTCTGCCCGCCTTCGTGCAGGGCGACGCCCCGCTGGAGGACACCGACGTCGTCCTCTGGCACACCTTCGGGCTGACCCACTTCCCACGCCCCGAGGACTGGCCGGTCATGCCGACCGACTACGCCGGGTTCGTGCTCAAGCCGGTCGGCTTCTTCGACGCGAACCCCGCGCTGGGGGTGCCGGCGTCGACGTCGTCGCACTGCCGGGGCGAGGGGTGACTGCGGCGGCCGCCGTCCCGGTCCGCGCGCTCGCGCTCGGCCGGGCGGCCGCCGTCCTCGCGGTGGGCTCGGCGGCGGTGCACCTGCTGCTGGCCGCGACCGGTGAGCTCTCGGCACTGGCCATGGCCGCGATGGCGCTGGCCTGCCTGCCCTGCGCGGTGCACCTGTGGCGAGCGCCGACCGCGTCGGTGTGGGGGCTGACCGCGCTGGTGGACCTGGGGATGCTGGCCGTGCACGCGCCGATGGTGCTGGGCGAGGGGGCGATGCACGTGCACGTGGGTGCCCCGGCGGTCGCCGGGCTGGTGCTGGTGGTCGCTCAGCTGCTGCTGGCGGGGGTGGCGCTGCTGCGCCGGTGAGAGGTGGGCCCGCCGCTCTGCGGGTCCACCTCGCGGGGCATCAGTGCCGGGTGGTGCCGCAGTCGGTGCAGCGCTTGCGGTGGGACTCGTTGGTGGTGGGGCAGTTGGCGCAGCTCCAGGCGCCGCGTTCCAAGGTGGGCACGGGGGCCTCCGGGGTGAGGGGTGTGATCCAGCACCCGTGACGCTAGCCACACATCATGACGAATCGGTGAACTCGGCGTTGACTCCCGGCACACGCTGGCCCCATCGGTCACCCGGGTCGACCTACCCGCGCTGCAGACCCCCGCAGCCGCCGGCACCGCAGGCGCACCCCCCGCAGCCGGCCGCGACGGGGGCGGCGGGCTCGGCGGCCACCCGGCGCAGGGCCAGCGCCCCGGTCACCGACATGACCCCCGCGGCGAGCACGGCCACCGACACGGCCAGCACCGACGCCGCAGCCAGCCAGGTCGGCCCGGCCACGACGGCGCCCACGGCCAGCGCCACGACGGCGAGACCGGCACCGAGGCCCGCCCGGGCACGACGACCCGGCTGCGCGCGGACGACCAGGGCGGCGAGCACGGCGGCCAGCGCCACGACGCAGGTCCAGGCGGCCACCGCCGGCGGGAAGAAGGCCAGCCCGATCGCCACGGCGCCGAACCAGGCGGCCCCGGCGCCCACGGCAGCGGCCGACCGCTCGACCTGACCCGCCCGGGCGGCCCGGAGCGCGGCCACCCCGCGGAGCACGCCGAGCACGCCGAGCCCGGCCAGCAGCAGCCGGACGCCGGTGTCGGCGACCACCACCGCGAGGACGGCGAGCACCACGAGCACCACACCCTGCAGGGCCGACCACGGCCAGGCGCGCCGAGCCTGCTCGGGCGTGGCGGTGGCGGTGGAGGCGGTGGTGGGAGCGCTCGTCACGCCCACCAGTGTCCCCCATCCGCCGGGCGGGCCGCCCCACCCTGTGCCACCCTCCGGGGACGGGGCCGACCAGCAGCTGCCGCACGGAGGTCCACCCATGAGCGCCCAGCAGACCGCCGACCGGGTCGGCCGCTCCGACGCCCTCGAGCACCTGGCCCGCGTCGGGCTCGTCGCCTACGGGGTCGTCCACCTGCTCATCGCCTGGCTGGCCCTGCAGCTGGCCTGGGGCGGGGGCGGCGGGTCGGCCGACCAGTCCGGCGCGCTGCAGACCCTGGCCGGCGAGCCGTTCGGCACCCCGCTGCTGTGGGTGCTGGGGCTCGGCCTGGTGGCGCTGGCCCTCTGGCAGGCCGCCGAGGTGCTGCGGTACGTCGGTGGGCTCTCGGGCTCGGGCGACGCGAGGAAGAAGGCCGTCGTCGGCATGGTGAAGAGCGTCGCGAAGGCGGTCGTCTACGCCGCCCTGGCGGTCTCCGCGCTCCGGTTCGCCACCGGGGGCAGCTCGTCGAGCTCCGGGCAGCAGCAGCAGACCACCTCCGGGGTGTTCGCCCTGCCCGGCGGCCGGTTCCTGGTCGGCATCGCGGCGCTGGTGGTCATCACACTGGGCGGCTACCAGGTGGTCAAGGGCGTGCGGAAGAAGTTCCTCGAGGAGATCGACACCTCGCAGGCCTCCCCCGCGCAGCTGCGGGTGGTCACCCGGCTGGGCCAGATCGGCTTCGTGGCCAAGGGCGCCGCGTTCGTCGTCGTCGGCGCGCTGCTGGGCTACGCGGCGATCACCTTCGACCCCTCGAAGGCCACGGGGCTGGACGGCGCGATGCACACCGTCCTGCAGGCACCCTTCGGCCGGTGGCTGCTGTCGTTGGTCGCGGTCGGCATCGCCGCGTTCGGCGTGTTCTGCTTCTTCCGCGCCCGCTACCCGCAGCGCACCTGACCCCGGTGCCCACGCTGCCCCCCGCGGTCACCCGCACCCTCGACCGGCTGGTCGACCGGGTGCCGGACCGCTGGCTGCAGCGGGCGCACGCCGCCGCCGACCGGGCCCGCGAGGTCACCGACCACCCGTGGCTCGAGCGGCTGGCCCAGGTCGGCCTGGTCGCCTACGGGGCCGTGCACCTGCTGATCGGCTGGCTGGCGTTCACCATCGCCTGGCGGGTCTCCCCCGACGCCGCCGACGCCGACCAGGCCGGCGCGCTGCGCACGGTCTCGGAGTCCCCCGGCGGCCTGGTGCTGCTGTGGGTCATCGGGCTGGGCCTGCTCTCGCTCGCGCTGTGGCAGGCCGGTGAGGTGCTGCGCTGGTGGACCGGGCTGCTGCACCCCGGACGGCGCCTGCACGCGGCGTTCGTCTGCGCCAAGTGCCTCGCCAAGGCCGTGGTCTACGGGGCGCTGGCCGGCATCGCGCTGGTGTTCGCCGTCGGCTCCCGCTACGACGCGACCGACAGCACCCAGGACCTCACCGACGACCTGCTGGAGATCCCCGGCGGCGCGGTGCTGCTGGTGGCCGGCGGGCTGACGGTGGTCGGCATCGGCGGCTACCTGGCCTGGCGGGGGTGGACGGCGGGCTTCATGAAGGACGTCGACCTGGACGCCGCCCCCGACCGGTACGAGCCCACCATCGCCGGCCTCGGCCGGGTCGGCTACCTGGCCAAGGCGGTGGCCTTCGCCGTCGCCGGCGGACTCGTCGTGTTCGCGGCGGTGACCTCCGACGTGTCGACCGCGACGGGGCTGGACGGCGCGCTGAACGCGATCGGCGCGGCCCCGCTCGGCCGGTGGCTGCTGACCGCGGTGTCCGTCGGGTTCGCCGCGTTCGGCGTCTACGCCCTGGCCCGCGCGAGGTACCCCGACCGCGACCCCGCCACCTGACGCAGCGGGATGTCGAACACCTGTACGATCCGACGATGCCGCTGCTGCACGCCGACGCGGACTCGTTCTTCGCCTCGGTCGCCCTGCGCTCCCGGCCCGAGCTCGCCGGGCGGCCGGTGGCCGCCGTCGCCCACGTGTTCGTCGCCAGCGCCACCTACCCGGCCCGGGCCCACGGGGTCCGCGGCGGCATGCCGGTGCGGGAGGCGCTGGGCCGGTGCCCCGAGCTGGTGCTGGTCGAGGTGCCGCACGCCGAGGTCGAGGAGGTCGCCGACGCCCTGTTCGACCTGTTCGGCCGGTGCGCGCGAGCGGTCGAACCGGGGTCGGTCGAGGAGGCGTTCCTCGACGTCGGCACCGACTCCTGGGGCACCGCTGCGGCGGCCGGGCACGAGCTGCGCCGGCGGGCCGTCGCCGAGCTGGGCATCCCGGTGAGCGTCGGGGTGGGCCGCACCAGGCTCATGGCCAAGCTGGCCTCGCGGGCCGCCAAGCCCGACGGGCTGCACGTGCTCGGCGCCGACCGCGAGCGCGAGCTCCGCTCGACGCTGCCGGTCGAGGAGGTCTGGGGCATCGGGCCGACCACCCGTGCCCGGCTGGCCGTGCTCGGCGTCCACCGGCTGGACGACCTCGACGAGGTGCCGGCCGACCGGTTGCGGGCGGTGTGCGGGACCGGGATGGCCCGCCGGCTGGCCGACATCCGACGGGGTACCGACGACGCACGGGTGCGGCCGGTCAGCGCCCGCACGCAGCTGACCGCCGAGGGCTCCACCGCCGGGTGGGGCCGACCCGACCGGTCACCGGTGGAGCTGGCCACGGCCTGCGTCGACCGCCTGCACCGCCGCGCCGAGCGGGCGGGGCTGGCCGGCACCGAGCTGCGGATCACCGCCACCCCGCACGGGTCCCCGCCGGTCACCCTGCGGCGCACCGGGCTGCCCGTCGACACCGGCGCTCCGGGCCTGCGGGCCGCGGCCACCGATCTGCTGGCCGCCGACCAGCTCCCGCCGATCACCGGGCTGCGGGTCACCCTCGCCGGGCTCGCACCGGTCGGTGCGGCTCCCCTCGCCCTGTTCTGACCACCGGCCGTCCCGGCCGAGTGGACCGTTCGGGTAGTTGTTGCCAAGAACGAGACGGATTCGTGTCGGTGGCGCATCCGGTTGCGCCCGACCGGTTGCCCCTAGGTTCGTGGCGTCCCCCTCTGCGCACCGCCTGGAGCACCTGTGACCGCGTTCGGCTCCGCCCGCAGCACCCCCACGTCGACCTCGGCCGACACCCGGCCCCGCGCCGAGGTCATCCCCATCGGGGGCCGCACCGGGCTCCCGGTGTCGCTGGCCGAGGCCGCGGCCGCCGCCCCGGTCAGCGATCGACTGCTCTGGGTGGAGTACCTCACCCTCGGCGGGACCGGCGACCTCGAGTGGTTCCGGGCCCACCTGCGCAGCACGGAGCCTGGCGATGCCCGGACGCAGGCCGAGCACGCCGTCGTCGTCGCGATGTTCACCGAGCTGTTCACCGACGAGGGCATCGCGCTGCGCGTGGTCTGAGCACGACCGCGGCCGGCCACCCCGCGAGGGGTGACCGGCCGCGGCCGCGTGGGTCAGCCGATCAGAGGTCGACCGCCTCGTAGCAGGGCTCGGTGAACTCGTAGCCCTCGGCGGTCGGGCCCGCCAGGTCGGCCTCGGTGACCGAGATGCCGGTGGAGGCACTCGGGTCGGGGCTGGAGAGCTGGGTGACCCGGACGGCGGCGGAGTCCGCGCCGTCCGCGTAGTCGCCCGACCCGTCGGGCAGGATGCCCTCGTAGTCGACCGAGCTGAGGCCGGACGCCGCGGAGTACAGACCCTCGCGGGTCAGGTCGCCGTTCTCCGCCGCCGCCTCGAGCGCCGCCTTCAGCGGGTAGGACCAGGCCCACCCGGCGAGGAAGAACTCGTTGGGCGTCGCGCCCGCGGCCTCGGCCGCGTCCCGCATGGCCTGGTGGCCCGGGGTGTCGGAGTCGAACGGCGCCCACGGCCCGAGCAGCTGGTAGGCCGCCTGCAGCGCCGGCGCGGCCGGGCTCTGCAGCAGGGCGACGTTCCAGGTCGGCGACGAGCCCAGGAACGTGCCGGTGAAGCCGGCGGCCACCGACTGGCCGACGATGGTGGCCATGTCGGCCGGGCCGGTCGAGACGACGACGACGTCGGGCTGCTGCTCGACGATCGCGGCGATGGCCGAGGCCTGGTTGTCGGTGCCGGCGGTGGTCTCGACGTTGGCGAAGTCGATGCCGTTGGCCTCGGCGGCGATGCTCGCCCCGGCCGCGGCGTCGCCGCCGTAGTCACCGGCGTAGTGCACCGCCATCACCGACTGGGCGCCGTCGGTCTCGACGGCGTAGTCGACGCCGTTCATGGCCTCCGCGCAGTAGGTCGGGCCGGACTCGATGATCGCGTCCTGGAACAGGTAGAGCGAGGTCCACCCGGCCGGGGCCGCGACGATGTTCTCCGCCTCGAGGTCCTCGACGATCGCGGCGGTGGGGGGCGAGCCCAGGGTCTGGGCCAGGGCCAGGATGTCGGGCTTGATCTCCTGGTAGACCTGGTTGGTGACCTGCGGGTTGTACTGGTTGTCCCGCACGTACTCGGTGACGTCGATGTCGTAGCCGCCGATGCCGCCGGCCTCGTTCACCCGCTGCCAGAAGGCCTCCTGGCCGGCCACGATGACCGGGCCCGCGGGGGCGAAGGGGCCCACCGTGAGGTCGGACAGGGTGCCCAGGTAGATGCACCCGTTGTCGGGGTTGACCGCGTCCGGGCAGGCCTCGCTGGTGACGCCGACGTCGGTGGTGATGTCGCCGTCCCCGCTGCCGCCGTCGGCCGGGTCCTCGCCGCCGCCGCGGCACCCCGCGGCGAAGACCGCGAGCCCGGCCATGCCGGCCGCCGCGACCCGCCGTCGCGTCCGTGTGCTGCTCATCCGTGGTGCTCCCTTCGTGCCGGCGTCGGTGCCGGTCGGGCGGCCCACCCGGCGTCGTCGCCGGGCGGGAGAGTGCGGAGCCGATGCGCGGCTCAGTACGAGAAGGGCCAGGCCTTCCAGTAGTTGCGGATCCGGACCCACAGGCCGAACAGGCCCCGCGGTTCCAGCAGCAGGAAGGCGACGATCAGCAGCCCGTAGAGCAGCGTCTCCACCTGGAAGACGTTGGGCGTCTGCGTCGCCGAGGAGGACAGGAACGGCAGGTACTCGGGCAGCTCGCGGGTCAGCCGGGGCAGCAGCGCGATGAAGAAGGCGCCCAGGATCGAGCCGGAGATCGTGGAGACCCCGCCGATCAGCACCATCGCCACGAACTGCACCGACACCAGCAGGCCGAAGCTCGAGGGGTCCAGGTACCCGGTGATCGAGTACAGCAGCGCCCCGGCGCAGCCGGCGTAGAAGCCGCTGATCACGAACGCCCGGCGCTTGACCTTGCGGACGTCGACCCCGGTCACCTCGGCGGCGATGTCCCGGTCGCGGACGGCGGCGAAGCTCCGGCCGATCGCCGAGCGGGCGATGTTGCGGCCCAGCAGCGCGAAGGCCACCAGCAGCACCGTCATCAGCAGGTACAGCTGCTGGTCGGCGCTGAAGGCCTCGGTGCGCCGGGACAGGTCGACCCCGAACAGCACCGGGTCCGCCGCCGGCCGGCCCACCCCGATGCCGCCGGTGACGGCGTCCCACTCGTTGAACACGTGGGTGCCCAGGAAGACCAGGCCGAGGGTGACGATCGCCAGGTACAGCCCGCGCAGCCGGCTGGCCAGCGGGGCGATGACCAGCCCGACGAGCGCGGCCACCAGTCCCCCGGCGAGCAGCCACACGGGCAGGAAGGTGATGCCCAGGCCCCAGACCTGGTCGTCCTCGGGGTCACCGGAGACCACGGCCGCGGTGTAGGCCCCGACGCCCAGGAAGAACGCGTGCCCCAGGCTGACCTGCCCGGCGTACCCGGTGACCAGGTTGAGCCCGATGGCCCCGATCGCCAGCACCGAGCCGGTGGCCAGCAGCCGCAGCAGGTCGTCCTCGAGGAGGAAGGGCAGCAGCAGGGCGACGACCAGCAGCACCCCGACGGAGACCTTCTTGGCCCCCGTGTTGAGCAGCGCCATGTCCTGGCCGTAGGCCGTGTACAGCTGCGGGCGGCCCCACGGGCGTCGGCCCTTCGCCTCCGGCACGGACGACGGGTCGGCGGACTCTCGGACGGCGGTCACACGCGTTCCACCTCTCGGGTGCCGAACAGCCCGTAGGGCCGCACGAGCAGGACGACCAGCAGCAGCACGTACGGCGAGACCAGCGAGAAGTTCTGGCCCAGCCAGGGCAGGTACTCGCCCTGGTAGGTGGCGAAGAAGCTCTCGACCAGGCCGACCAGCAGGCCGCCGACGACCGCGCCGCCGATGGAGTCCAGGCCGCCGATGATGATCGCCGGCAGGGCCTTGAGCGCGATCACCCAGGTCGACTGGTCGACCCCGCCACCGGTGCCCACGAACGCCCCGGCCACGGCTGCCAGCCCACCGGCCATGGCCCAGGCCAGCGCGGTCATCGAGCCGACCGGGATGCCCTGCACCAGCGCGGTCTCCTGGTCCAGCGACGAGGCCCGCATGGCCAGCCCGTACCGGCTGTACCGGAAGAAGGCGAACAGCCCGGCGCCGACCACGACCAGCACCACCGCCATGGCGATGTAGCGCTCCTGCACCGGCAGCCCGGCGATGCTCACCGTCGACAACCCCCACGGGTCGCCCACGTTGCGCACGTTGGGCCCGATGAACACGTTGACCACCACCCGGATCGCGATGTCCAGGCCCAGCGTGATGATCGCGACGACGAACACCGGCCGGCCGATCATCGGCCGGATGGTGGTGCGCTCCAGGCCCCAGCCCAGCATCGCGATGCCGATCGCGGCGATCGGGACGGCGAGGAAGAACCCGACCGGGCCGGCCAGGTAGCTCACCGCCACGGCGCCGGCCAGCATCAGCGCCGGCTGGGCGAAGCTGATCACCCGGGACGACTTGTAGATGATCACGAAGCCGACGGCGAGCAGCGCGTAGACCGAGCCGAAGCCCAGCCCCCGGATGACCGTCAGCAGGACGTCCCTCACGAACGGGCCCCCTTGCCGGTGGCTGAAGCACTGGAGTACATGGATTCCACGAGGGGTCCGTAGCGCTCGGCGAGCGCGGACCGGCGGACCTTCTGGGTGGCGGTGAGCTCGCCGTCCTCGTGGTCGAGCAGCTTGGGCAGCAGCCGGAAGGTCTTGATCTGCTCGACCGGGTTGAGCCCGGCGTTGACCCCGTCGACGATCTCCTGCACCAGGGCCTGGACCTCGGCGCGCTCGGTGAGGTCGCGGTAGGTGGTGAAGGCGATCCGCTCGCGCTGCGCCCAGTCGCCGACGGTGTCGGGCTCGATGCCGATCAGCGCCGCGAGGTAGGGCCGCCGGTCGCCGATGACCACGCACTCCTTGACCATCGGCGAGACCTTGACGGCGTTCTCGATCTCCGACGGCGCGACGTTCTTGCCGCCGGCGGTGATCATGATGTCCTTCATCCGGTCGGTGATCCGCAGCCGGCCGTCCTCGAGCACCCCGACGTCGCCGGTGTGCAGCCAGCCCTCGGCGTCGACCGCCTCGGCGGTGGCGTCGGGCCTGTTCCAGTACCCGGCGAAGGTGGCCCCACCCCGGGTGAGGATCTCCCCGGTGGTCGGGTCGATCCGCAGCTCGACCGAGTCGTGGGCCTCGCCGACCGTGCCCAGCCGGATGCGGCCGGGCCGGTTCGCGGTGGCCGAGGCGGTGTTCTCGGTCATGCCGTACACCTCGTGCACCGGCACGCCCAGACCCATGAACCAGCGCAGCACCTCCACCGACACCGGTGCGGCGCCGCTGCCGGCCCAGCGCACCCGGCGCAGGCCCAGCCGCTCGCGCAGGGACCGGACGACGAGCACCCAGGCGATCGCGTGCAGCACCCGGCTGCCGGCGGTGTGCTTGCCGCCGTTGGCCTCCATCGCGGCGCCGACCTTCGTGGCCAGCCGCAGCCCCAGGTTGCCCACGTTGCGCTTGAGCGGGCTGGCAGCCGCCTGCTTGACCTGGACGTTGGCCAGCAGCTTCTCCCAGATGCGGGGCACCGCGAAGAAGAAGGTCGGCTGGATCTCGCGCAGGTTCTCGGGGACGGTGTCGATGGACTCGGCGAAGTTCACCTGGATGCCGGTGGCGGCGTTGTTCCAGGTGGTGAAGATCCGCTCGGCCACGTGGCACAGCGGCAGGTACGACAGCGTCAGGTCACCGGGCCCCGCGGGCGGGTCGAGCAGCCCGGCCGGCCCGGTGAGCGCGGCGATGGTCGACTCGACGTTGGCCACCGTCAGCATCGCGCCCTTGGGCGCGCCCGTGGTGCCCGAGGTGTAGATCAGCGTCATGACGTCACCGGGCTGCGTCTGCGCCATGGCCTGCTCGACGGCACCCGGGTGCGCGGCCCGGTGGGCGCGACCGCGGGCCAGCAGGTCCGCCCAGAACTCCAGCCGCTGGTCCGTGTACCGGCCGCGGATGCCGCGGGGCTCGACGTAGACCAGGTGCTGCAGGTCGGGCAGCTCGGCCGAGACCTCCAGCGCCTTGTCCAGCTGCTCCTGGTCCTCGGCGACGAGCACCCGCGCGCCCGAGTCGCGCAGCACGTGCACGACCTCGGCCGGCGGGTTGGTCGGGTACAGCCCGACGGTGACCCCGCCCACGGCGACCGTCGCGAGGTCGGCCACCAGCCACTCGCGCCGGTTCTCGGACTGGATGGCCACCCGGTCGCCGCGGACCACGCCGAGGTCCAGCAGGGCGTGGGCGACGTCCAGGACGTCGTCCCAGTACTGCGCCCAGCTGGTCTCCTGCCAGAGCCCCTTGGTCTTGGCCCGCATGGCCACCCCCGACGGGGTGTCCCCCGCCCGGTCGCGCACCCGGGTCACCACCGTGGTGGTGCCCGTGCCCTGCGTCTCCCGCTCCTGCACCGTGGTCACGACGGCGTCCCCTCGGTCTTCTTGCGCCGCCCGCCGGTGTCGTGGTCCTGGCCCAGGTAGGCCTTGATCACGTCCGGGTCGCGCTGCACCTGCGCGGGGGTGCCGGTGGTGATCGGGACGCCGAAGTCGACGGCCATGATCCGGTCGGCCAGGTCCATGACCAGGCCCATGTCGTGCTCGACCATGAGGATCGACAGACCCAGCTCGTCGCGGATGTCGACGATGAAGCGGGCCATGTCCTCGGTCTCCTCGAGGTTCATCCCGGCCACCGGCTCGTCCAGCAGCAGCAGCTTGGGCTCCATCGCCAGCGCCCGGCCCAGCTCGACCCGCTTCTGCACGCCGTAGGGCAGCAGCCCGACGGGGAACCGGCGGTAGGTCTCCAGCTCCAGGAACTCGACGATCTCCTCGACCGCGGCCCGGTCGGCGAGCTCGCTGCGCCGCGCGGGCCCCAGCCAGGCCATCGCGGCGAACATGCCGTAGCGGACCCGGTGCGCCCGGCCGAGCATCAGGTTGTCGATCACCGTGAGGTTCTCGAACAGCTCGATGTTCTGGAACGTGCGGGCCATGCCCTTGGCGGCGATCTTGTTCGGTCGCTGACCCAGGATGTCCTCGCCGAGGAAGCGGACCGAGCCCTCCTGCGGCCGGTAGACCCCCGACAGCACGTTGAACACCGAGGTCTTGCCGGCGCCGTTGGGGCCGATGATCGCGAACAGCTCGCGCTCCCCCACCGTGAAGGTGGCGCCGTTGATGGCGGTCACGCCCTTGAACCGCAGCGTGACCCCCTCGACCTCCAGCACGGGGGACGTCATGACAGCCACCTCTTGCGTCGCTTGTAGTGCTTGACGTCGCGGAAGCTGCGCTCACCCTCGGCGCCCAGGCCCAGGTAGAACTCCTGGATGTCGGAGTCGTCGAGCAGCTCGGCGGCGGGCTTGTCCATCACGACCCGGCCGGTCTCCAGCACGTAGCCGTGGTCGGAGATCGACAGCGCCATCGAGGCGTTCTGCTCGACCAGCAGGACCGTCGTCCCCTGCTCGTTGATCTGGCTGATCAGGTCGCGGATGCTGCCGACCAGCTGCGGGGCCAGCCCGAGGCTGGGCTCGTCGAGCAGCAGGTAGCGGGGGGCGCTCATCATGGCCCGGCCCATGGCCAGCATCTGCTGCTCGCCGCCGGAGAGGTAGCCGGCGGCCTGGGTGCGGCGCTCGAGCAACCGCGGGAACAGCGTGTAGACCCGCTCCAGGTTGGTCGCGCGGTCCTTGGGACGGGTGTGCGCCCCGACCCGCAGGTTCTCCTCGACCGAGAACTCGCCGAACACCCGCCGTCCCTCGAGCACCTGGCTGATCCCGCGGGCCACGACCTGCTGGGGGTCCAGGTGGTCGATCCGCTCGCCGTCCAGGGTGATCTGACCCCGGGTGATCGCCCCGTGGTGGATGCCCAGCAGGCCGGACAGTGCTCGGAGCAGGGTCGTCTTGCCGGCGCCGTTGGCACCCAGGAGGCCCACGATCTTCCCGTCCGGGACCTCGAGGCTCACCCCCCGGAGCACCAGCACGACGTCGTCGTAGACGACCTCGAGATTGCTGACCGTGAGCACGTGCCGCCCTTCGCCGTCGGAGGTTGCGCGTCGCAACGACGGTGAGGCAGCTCACAGCCGAGGCGTGATCCGGGACACTAGGTGCCGGCTGTGAGGTTCCGGAAGGTGCGCTGGGCGATTCGGCATCCGGTGAGGTGTTTCGTTATCCGCCCGTTACGCCGGACGTCCCGACGTTCAGATCAGCTGAACACCGGGAGCTCCCGCGCGGTGGCCAGCACCTGCTCCAGCGCGGCGGCGCACGTGGGGTCCAGCGCCACCAGGTGGGCGAACCCGTGCGGCACCCCGGGCAGGTCCACCGCGGTCACCGGGACGCCGGCCCCCGCCAGCGCCGCCGCGTGGGCGCGGCCCGAGTCGCGGAGCGCGTCGACCTCGGCGGTGGCGACCAGCGCCGGGGCGAGGCCGGCCAGGTCGTCGTCCTCCAACGGGCTGACCCGCGGGTCGGTCAGCGGCACGCCCTGGGGCAGGTAGTTCCTGGTGTACCAGCCCATGTCGGCCAGGTCCAGGAACGGCGAGCGGCCCCAGTCGGCCACCGACGGCCACTGCACCCCGGCGCCCACCGAGGGGTACAGCAGCAGCTGCAGGGCCGGTTGCTGCTCCCCCGCCCCGCGGAGCTCGCGGCAGGCGACCGCAGCCAGGTTGCCGCCACCGCTGTCGCCGGCGACGACCACCCGGTCGGGGTCGGCCGCGTGGGCCAGCGCCCACCGCACGGCGGCGACGGCGTCCTCGACCGCGGCCGGGAACGGGTGCTCGGGTGCGCGGCGGTGCTCGACCGCGAGGACGACGGCGGACAGCCCCACCGCGAGCCGGGCGGCCAGCCCGGCGTACTCCCCCGCGGTGCCGACCGTCCACCCGCCGCCGTGCAGGAAGACCACCGTCGCCCCGCCCGGGTGCTCCGGTGCGAAGCGGTCCGCGACGAGCCCGGGCCCGACCTGCACCCGGTCCACGGCGACCGACGGCGCGCCGGCCAGCCCGCGCGCCAGCACCTCGCCGAACCGGGCCCGCGCCTGCTCGAGGCCGACCTCGCGCGCGGGCGGGGTGAGCAGCGGGCCCAGCCGGTCGGCGAGCGCGGCCAGGTGCGGCGGGAGGTCGGCGGTCATGCCGGCATCCTGCTCGGGCCGGTCAGCCGGTGCGCACCAGCACGTCCCCGAGCCCGGTCAGCTGCAGCACCCGGTCCACCGCGGGGTCCGGTCCGGTGCGCAGCCGCAGGGTGCGCCCCGATCCGACGGCGGCGACGTGCCCGGCGACCAGCGGCTGGAGGCCGGCGCAGTCCAGGAAGGTGACCGCGGAGAGGTCGACCACGCACTCCTGGACCCCGGGTCGCGCCAGGACCTCGGCGATCGCGCCGCGCAGGCCGGCGGCGGCCGCGGTGTCCAGCTCGCCGGAGACCCGGACGACGACGCGGCCGCTCCCGGACCCGCCGACGTCGGCACCGACGTCGATGCGCAGGACGGGGATGGCGGGGGCTGCCTCGGCAGTCATGGGCACTCGTTCTCGCGCAGGGCGGACGGACCGGCGACCCGCGGAGGGCCGCCCGGCGGCAACTTTAGGGACGATCGGGTTCCGCGTCCAGGGGTTCCGGTCGATCAGCCCCAGACCTCGGCCGCGGTCTCGACCACGAGCGCCAGCTTGGCCACCTGCTCGTCCCGGGTGAGCGCGTTGCCCTCGACGGTCGAGGAGAACCCGCACTGCGGCGAGAGCGCCAGCTGCTCCAGCGGCACGAACTGCGCGGCCTCGTCGATGCGCCGCTTCAGGTCGTCCTTGCTCTCGAGCTCGGGTCGCTTGGTGGTGACCAGCCCGAGCACCACCCGCTTGCCCGGGGGCACGAAGCGCAGCGGCTCGAACCCGCCCGAGCGGGCGTCGTCGAACTCCAGGAAGAAGCCGTCCACCTCCAGGCCGCCGAACAGGGCCTCGGCGACGAAGTCGTACCCGCCCTCGGCGGCCCAGGAGGAGCGGAAGTTGCCGCGGCACATGTGGGTGGTGACGGCGAGGCCCTCGGGCCGACCGGCCAGGGCCGCGTTGATCTGCCGGATGTACCGCTCGTGCTGGTGCTCGGCGTCGCGCCCCTGCTGCGCCAGCTGCGCGCGCTGGGCCGGGTCGTTGAGGTAGGCCAGCGACGTGTCGTCGAGCTGGAGGTAGCGGCAGCCCTGCGCGGCGATGCCCTGCACCTGCTGGCGGTAGGCCGCGCTCAGGGCGTCCCAGAAGGAGTCCTCGTCGGGGTAGACGGCCGGGTCGACGGCCGCGGCACCCCCGCGGTAGTGGACCATCGACGGCGACGGGATCGTCAGCTTCGCGGTCTGCTCGGGCTGCACCGCCCCCTGCAGGTGGGCGAAGTCGTCGGCGAACACCGGCTCGTCGATCGACAGCGGACCGGTCACCCGCAGCCCGGCGGGCGTGTAGTCCAGCGTGCCGTCGGCGTTGCGGAAGTGGACGGTGATGTTCTCCTCGATCTTCTCGATCCCCTGGATCGCGTAGATGAAGTCCATGTGCCACGACGCCCGGCGGAACTCGCCGTCCGTGGCGGTGGACAGGCCGACGTCGGCCTGCAGGCGCACCACCTCGTCGACGGCCTCGTCCTCGACCGCCCGCAGGCCGTCGGCGTCGAGCTCGCCGGAGGCGAACCGGGCGCGGGCCTCCAGCAGGTGGGCCGGGCGCAGGAGGCTGCCGACGTGGTCGGCGCGGAACGGTGGACTGGTCATGGCTCGATCCTCACCGACGCACCGGACCCGCGCTCAGCAGCGCGGCGGATACTCCGGGGCATGAGCAAGCGCGTGCTGGTCGGAGCCGTCGTCTGGGTGCTGGCGACGGTCGGGGCCTTCCTCCTCGACCCCATCCTGGGCAGCGCCGTGCTGGTGTTCGGCGGCGCGCTGGTCGCCGTGGCCCACCTGGCCGGCAGCTGGGGCGAGGGCAGCACCTTCGAGGAGCGCGAGCTCGACCGGGCCCGTCGTCGGAAGACCAAGTACGAGGCCAACGCCGGCAAGCGGGCCAAGGACCGCGAGCGCTGGGAGGCCGCCAAGGCCCGCAAGGCCCGCCGGACGGACCGCAGGAGCGCCTGAGACCGCGGCGGGGCAGATCTCCTAGGCTCCCGCTGTGCGCCCGACCCACCGTTCCCTGCTCGCCGTCGCCGCCGCTGCCGCCATGACGCTGACCGCCTGCCAGTCCGGGACGTCGACGACGCCGGCCGAGCAGGCACCCGAGCTCGAGACCGGGCTGGTCGCCCAGCTCGCCCTGACCCCGGCGCTGGGTTCGGCGCCCACGGGTGCCCCGACGGCCGGCCGGCTCATCACCCCGCACACGAACGTCCAGGTCACCGATGTCCTGGTGGCCGACGAACTGGACACCAGCGCGGCCACCCTCCTGCAGCTGGGCTCCGGGCCCGACGCGCCGCGGGCGGCGCCGGAGGGTTTCGAGGTGGTGGTCGCCGCGGTGAGCACCCGCGACCTCACGGCCCCGTTCGACCCCGACCCGGACGCACCGCCGGTCTTCGCCCTCACCAGCGGCGAGGAGCGGTGGGAGGTCGAACCGTTCGGCTCCTTCTTCTCCACCGGCCCGCCGACGGGTGTCGGTTACTGGACGGCCCCGGATGCCACCTTCGTGCTGGTGGTGCCCGAGGACGAGACGCTCGCCCTGGCCGTCACCGACGAGGGTCGGACGGCGAGCATCGACCTGCGCACCGGTGAGCTGGCCGAGGACGCCGACACCACTGCCGGGTTGCCCTACTACTCCGACCGGTCCGCCCCCCTCTCGGGCGAGGGGTCGGCTGCCGGGGCGGTGACCGACCTCGGCGGCGCCTACCTCCCGATCGACGTGTCGGTGCGGCTCTTCTTCGACGAGCGGGCCTTCGTCCTGTCCCCCTGGCTGCCCGCCCGCGGTTGGGCCGCGCCGGGCCGCATCTGGGCGACCGCGGCGGCAGACGTCGACGCGACCAGCCCCTACGTCGGGGTGCTGGAGTTCACCGCCACCGCCGACAGCGTCTTCGAGCTCACCGGAGCCGACGGCGCCGCGATCCCCGCCCTGCCCGAGCCGGTGTCGTGGTCGGCCGTGGCCGAGCTGACGTCGTTCTCCGCGCCGTCGATGTCCGCGGCCTGGGACCTCCCCGCCGAGTTCGCCGGTGGCACGCTCACCGTGTCGCTGGACGTCGCGTGGACGGTGTCCGACCTCCCCGCCGCGTTCTCCGGGGCGCCGGCGACGATCCCCGCCGTCCCCGTCACCCTCGGGGGTTGACCGACCGGTCCTGTTCCTGCGACCTCGCGTCACACATATCTGCTACCCGCGGGTAGCATCCGGCCCATGTCACTCGTCGAGGACCGGGGCACCGCCGCCCCGGACGCAGCCGGCACCTTCCCCTCCACGAACCCGGCCACCGGCGCCCTGGTGGCCGAGTTCCCGGTGCACACGGCCGACGACGTCGCCGCGGCCGTGTCCCGGGCACGGGCGGCCGCGCGGACGTGGGGTGACCTCGGGTTCGCCGGGCGCCGCACCCGGCTGGCCGCCTACCGCGGCTACCTGGCCCGCCGCATGCACGAGCTGGCCGACCTGGTGCACCGCGAGAACGGCAAGCCGCACGCCGACGCCATCCTCGAGATCACCCTGGCCGTCGACCACCTGGCCTGGGCCGGTGCGCACGCGAAGAAGACCCTCGGCCCGCGCTCGGTCAACCCGGGGCTGCTGGCCGCCAACCACCAGGCCGTGCTGGAGTACCAGCCCCTCGGCGTGGTCGGCGTCATCGGGCCCTGGAACTACCCGGTCTTCACCCCGATGGGCTCGATCGCCTACGCCCTCGCCGCGGGCAACGCCGTCGTCTTCAAGCCCAGCGAGTTCACCCCGGCGATCGGCGCGTGGCTGGCCGAGGCGTGGGCGGCCGCCGTCCCCGACGCCCCCGACGCCCTGCAGGTCGTGACCGGCCTGGGCGAGACCGGCGCCGCGCTGTGCCGCGCCGGCGTCGGCAAGGTCGCCTTCACCGGTTCGGCCGCGACCGGCCGGAAGGTCATGGCCACCTGCGCCGAGACCCTCACCCCGGTGCTCATGGAGTGCGGCGGCAAGGACGCCATGATCGTCGACGACGACGCGGACGTCGCCGCGGCCGCCGACGCCGCCGTCTGGGGTGCGATGAGCAACGCCGGGCAGACCTGCATCGGCATCGAGCGGGTGTACGCCACCGCCCCGGTCTACGACGCGTTCGTCGCCGCGGTCACCGCGCAGGTCGCCGGCATCCGGCCGGGCTCCGACGACACCGCCTCCTACGGCCCGATGACCATGGCCAGCCAGACCGAGGTCGTGCAGCGGCACCTGGACGACGCCGCGGCGACCGGTGGCCGCGCGGTCACCGGCGGCACCGTCGAGGGCGGGTTCGTCGCCCCCACCGTGCTGCTGGACGTGCCCGAGACCTCGTCGGCCGTGCAGGAGGAGACCTTCGGACCGACGATCACCATCACCAAGGTGTCCGACGCCGAGGAGGCCCTGGAGCTGGCCAACGGGACGTCGCTGGGCCTGGGCGGCTCGGTGTTCAGCGGCTCGGCGAAGCGCGGCATGGACCTCGCCCGCCGCATGCGCAGCGGGATGACCTCGGTCAACTCCGTGATCACCTTCGCCAGCGTGCCGTCGCTGCCCTTCGGCGGGGTGGGCGACAGCGGCTTCGGCCGCATCCACGGCGAGGACGGCCTGCGCGAGTTCACCCGTGCCAAGGCGATCACCCGGCAGCGCTTCCCGCTCCCGGTCGCGCTGATGAGCTTCGGCCGGCCGGCGTCGGCCGCCGACGCGCTCGCCCGCGTCATGGGCCTCGTGCACGGGCGCCACCGGTGAGCGCCGCGTCCTACGACGTCGTCGTGGTCGGTGCCGGGTCGGCGGGCTGCGCGCTGGCCGGCCGGCTGACCGAGGACCCGTCGCTGCGGGTGCTCGTGCTGGAGGCCGGCGGGTCGGACAAGACCCTCGAGGTGCAGATCCCCGCGGCGCTGTACAAGACCTTCCGCACCCGTCGCGACTGGAACTACGCCACCGAGCCGCAGCCGGCGGCCGCTGACCGCCGGGTGTTCTGGCCGCGCGGCAAGATGCTCGGCGGCTGCAGCTCGAACAACGCGATGATCTACATCCGGGGCGCCGCCGCCGACTACGACGAGTGGGCGCAGCTGACCGGCGACCCGGGCTGGTCCTACTCCGAGGTCCTCCCGCTCTTCAAGCGGATGGAGGACAACGGCCGTGGCGCGTCGGAGTTCCACGGCGCGGGCGGGCCGCTCCGGGTCGAGGACCCGCGCTCGCCGCACCCGTGGAGCCGCGCCGTCGTCGAGTCCGCGGTGGCCGCGGGCTACCCGCGCAACCCCGACTTCAACGGCGCCCGCCAGGAGGGTGCCGGCCTCTACCAGCTGACCCAGAAGCGGGGACGACGCTGGTCGGCCGCCGACGCCTACCTGCACCCCGCGCAGGGCCGGCCCAACCTGACCGTGCAGACCGGCGCCCAGGTCACCCGGGTGCTGCTCGAGGGCGACCGGGCCACCGGCGTGGAGTACGTGGCCGACGGACGGCTGCAGCAGGTGCAGGCCGACCAGGTGATCCTCTCCGGCGGGGCGATCAACACCCCGCAGCTTCTCATGCTCTCGGGCATCGGGCCGGCCGACCACCTGCGCGAGGTCGGCGTCGACGTCGTCCACGACCTGCCCGGTGTCGGCGCGGGCCTGCAGGACCACCCGCTGGTGCCGACCATCTGGCACGTGCGCAGCGGCAAGTCGCTGTTCCGCGGCGAGTCCCCCGCCGGGTACGCGCAGTGGTTCGGCGCCCGGCGCGGGCCGCTCACCTCCAACCTGGCCGAGGCCGGGCTCTACACCCGTTCCGACGACGCCCTGGCCGAGCCCGACCTGCAGTACCACTTCCTGCCGGTCAAGTACTGGCAGCAGGCCCGGGTCGACCCCGACGTGGACGCCTTCACCGCGTGCGCCGTCCTGGTGCACGTGCAGTCCCGCGGGTCGGTGCGGCTGCGCTCGGCGGACCCGACCTGGGCCCCGGCCATCGACGCCGGTTACCTGACCGACGACCGCGACCTCGAGGCCCTGGTCACCGGGGTCGAGAAGGCCCGCGACATCGCCGCCGTCGGGCCGCTGGCGAAGGTCCTGGCCGAGGAGTGGTCGCCGGGCGGCACCCGGTCCACCCGGGCGGAGCTGCGGCAGTCGGTGCGCGACACCCTGGAGTCGCTGTACCACCCGGTGGGCTCGTGCCGGATGGGCACCGACGACGACGCCGTGGTCGACCCGCAGCTGCGGGTGCACGGCATCGCGGGGCTGCGGGTGGTCGACGCCTCGGTCATGCCGACGCTGGTGCGCGGCAACACCAACGCCCCGACGATCATGATCGCCGAGCGCGCCGCCGACCTGGTCAGGGCCGACCTCGGCGCCCGCAGCGCCCTCGCCCAGGCCTGACCCGCCCTGGATCAGCTGGGCGGAGGGCCAGGTCAGCGGCGGGCCAACCGCTCCGTGGCCTTGCTGGTGCCGGCCCGCAGCCGGTCCAGGCCCTCGGCGATCCGGCGGGTGAACAGGCCGCGCTGCACCAGGTCGTGGGTGACCCGCAGCTCGTAGGCGGTGGCGGCGACGTGGTCCATGTGCCCGGCCCGCAGCGCGACCTCCTTGAGCACGGTGGTCAGCTCGGCCCCGTGCTCCCCGATCTGCCGGGCCAGCCGCAGGGCGCTCTCCCGCAGCTGCCCGACCGGCACCACCTCGTCGACCAGGCCGACCCGCAGCGCCTCCTGGGCGTCGATCGGGTCGCCGGTGAAGAACATCCGGCGGGCCCGCTGGGCGCCCACCCGGCGCTGCAGGGCGTGGTAGAAGCCGTTCATCGCGTACTTGACCTGGGTCGACCCGAACGCGGCGTTCTCCGACGCGATCGTGATGTCGCACATCGTGGCCAGGTCCATGCCGTAGCCCGGGGCCACGCCGGCGACGGCGGCGATCGTGGGCTTGCGGTAGTCGTAGAGCGCCACCATCAGCCGCAGCGCGAGGTCGGTGAACCGGGTGCGGTCGGCGTCCGAGGTGCCCTGCAGGACGTCGAGGGCCCAGCCGGCGCAGAAGATGTCCTCGTCGCCGATTAGCAGCACGCAGGCGACCTCGTCGTCGTACGCCCAGGCCTCCAGCGCCGCGATGACCTCCTCGTGCAGTTCCCACCCCAGGGCGTTGCGCTTGCCCGGGTGGTCCAGCTGGAGGATCCCGACGCCGTCCTCGACGGCGGTCCGCAGGTACTGGTGCTCAGCCACGACTGCGCCTCTCGTCGTCCGCACGCCTGTTCGGCGTTCACTTGTCGGCATCACAGCTGGTCGACGAGGTCCCGTCAAGGTCTAGTCGTCGTTCACTTCGTGCGCTAGCGTCCGCCCGACCGCCGACCCAGGGAGCCGCTCGCCGTGACCGCACCAGCCATCTCCGCCTCGACGACCGGGGGCGTCGGCACGATCACCTTCGACCGGCCCGAGCGGCGCAACGCGCTGAGCCTGGAGCTCTTCGGCGCCCTCGGCGACCACCTGGACGCCTGGCGCACCGACGACGACGTCGCCGCCGTCGTGCTCACCGGCGGTGAGGAGATGTTCTGCGCCGGCCTGGACCTGGACCTGCAGTCCGGCTTCACCCAGGAGACCCGCGCCGCCTATGCCGCGGCCTGCCTGCGGGTCTACGGCGCGCTGCTGGACTACCCGAAGCCGACCATCGCCGCGTGCGCCGGGCCCACCCTGGGCGGCGGCTGCGACATCGCGGTGTTCTGCGACATCCGGGTGGGCGCCGAGAACGCCGTCTTCGGGTTCCCGCAGGTCAAGTTCGGGTTGACCCCCTACTTCTCCCCGCTGTGGAAGATCGTCGGCCTCAGCCAGGCGAAGCTGCTCACGCTCACCGGCGACCGCATCGACGCCGCCGAGGCGCTGCGGATCGGGCTGGTCGACCGGCTGGTGCCCACCGGCGGGGTGGTCGCCGAGGCCACCCGGATCGCCGCGAGCATCGCCGCGACGTCGACCAAGTCGGCGCTGTTCAACAAGGAGATGATCCTGCGCTCGCCGGCGATGGACCCGATCTCGGCGCTGTCGTTCGAGACGATGGCCTACCGCGAGATCGTCTGGCACCCGGACGTCGTCGAGCGGATCACCGAGGCCTACGCCGCGATCGGGAAGCGCTCGTGAGCGTCGACCCGGCCTTCCTCCGCCGGTTCGCCGACGACTGGATCGACGCCTGGAACTCCCGCGACACCGACACCGTGCTCGCCCTGCTGCACCCGGACATCTCCTGGGAGGAGCGGGTGTTCTGGCCCGAGCCGCTGCGCGGGCGCGAGGCCGTGCGGGCCTACGTCGACGCGATCTGGCGGGCCATGCCCGAGTACCGGGTCCGCGAGGTCCAGCTGTTCACCGCGGTCGAGGACGGCCGCGCGCTGGTGCTGTTCGAGCAGTCCGGGAACGCCCCGGCGGCACTGCGCACCGACCGCACCTTCCGGGTGCAGGGCTGCGACATCTTCCTCGGGTTCCGCGACGGGCTGCTCGCCCGGTACACCGCCGCCTTCGAGATCGTCGACATGCTCCGCCAGCTCGGCGCTCTCCCGCCCCGCGGGGACCAGAAGGGCGGGGCCTACCTGCTCGGCCTCACCACCACCTCGACCGCCGAGAGGACGACGGCATGACGACCACCGACCACGACCCCCGCATCGGGTACCTGCTCTCCGGGCAGGCCGCCCGCACCCCGGACCGCGAGCTGTTCGTGTTCGGCGACCGTCGGGTGACCTACGGCGAGTTCGACGCCTGGGTGCGCACCGTGGCCGCCGACCTGGTGCGCCGCGGCGTGCAGCGCGGCGACCGGGTCATGGTGCAGCTGCCCAACTGCCTGGAGGCCCTCGCGCTGCAGGTCGCGGCCTTCCGGATCGGGGCGGTCGACATGCCGGTCATCCCGATCTACCGCGAGCACGAGATGGCCCAGATCCTCGACGACGCCCGGCCGGCCGTGGTCGCCGTGGCCGCCGAGCTGGGGCCGCGCCGGCCGGCCGAGGAGACCGACGCGATCCTCGCCGACCTGGGGCACGAACCCGCCGTCCGGTACCTGGTGGGCGGCACCCGCGAGGGCTGGTCGGCGCTGCCGGCCACCGGCGAGGTGCCGGGCACCGAGCTGCCCGAGCCGCTGGACGCCGAGGAGCCGACCCTGCTGCTCTACACCTCGGGGACGACGTCGGCACCCAAGGGCGCCCTGCTGTCCAGCGCGGCCCTGCTCGCCCACCTGCGCAACTTCCAGGTCGCGCTGGACGTCGACGAGAGCTGCGTGGTGCTGTGCGCCACCCCCCTGTCGCACCTGGGCGGCTTCGTCGCCGGCGTCGTCTTCCCGGCCTTCCTCGGGGCGCGGTCGGTGATCATGCCGGCCTGGAAGCCCGACGAGGCGGTCGAGGTGATCGAGCGCGAGGGCGCCACCCTGGCGATGGGCGCCACGCTCTTCCTCGCCGACCTGGTGCAGCGCTACGAGGCCGGCGCGGGGGTCGGGCACCGGCTGGACCTCTACGCCTGCGCCGGGGCGGCCATCCCGCCGGTGGTCGTGCAGCGCGCCGAGGCGGTCGGCGTGCGGGCGATGCGCTGCTACGGCATGACCGAGACCGCCGGCGTCTGCGCGGCCGCCCCCGAGGACGCCCCGGTCGAGCGCCGTTCGCTGTGGGACGGCAAGGTGCTGCCCGGCATGGCGATCGAGGCCGTCGGCCCGGACCGCACCGCGCTGCCGGCCGGCGAGGAGGGCGAGCTGCGCATCCGCGGGCCCCAGCTGCTCACCCGGTACACCGACCCGCAGCGCACCGCCGAGCAGCTGGACGACGAGGGCTGGTTCTACCCCGGCGACGTGGGCGTGGTCGACGCCGAGGGCTGGGTGCGCATGTCGGGGCGCCTGAAGGACATCGTCAACCGGGGCGGGGAGAAGTTCTCCACCCTGGACATCGAGTCCGCGCTGGCCGCGCACCCCGACGTGGCGGCGGTCGCGGTCACCGCCGTCCCGGACGAGCGGCTCGGCGAGGCGGTCGGCGCCTGGCTGGTGCTCGCCCCCGGCGCGGAGTGGGCCGGGCCCGAGCGGATGATCGAGCACCTGGAGTCGGTCCGCATGGCCCGGGCCAAGTTCCCGACGCACTGGACCGTGGTCCCGGCGCTGCCGGCGACCGCCAGCGGCAAGATCCAGAAGCACCGGCTGCGCGAGCTGGGCTGACCCGTGCAGAGGAGGAGGACCCGGTGACCCGCCCGCTCTCCGGGTCCGCCCCCCGCACCCGGCTGCCCACCGCCCAGCGGCGGGCCCAGCTCGCCGACGCGGCCGGTCGGCTGTTCCGGCTGCGCGGGTTCCACCAGGTGTCGATGGCCGACGTCGCCGGCGCGGTGGGCATCACCGCGCCGGCGCTCTACCGGCACTACGCCGACAAGCAGGAGCTGCTGGCCGCCGCGGTCGGCGGCGCGCTGGACGTCGTGGAGGAGGCCCTCGCCCGCGCGCCGGAGGTGCCGCTGGACGCATTCCTGGACGTCATGGCCGGCGCCGCCGTCGCCGAGCACGACCTGTGGGTGCTGCTGCAGCGGGAGCTGCGGCACGTCGACGCCGACCGCCGCGCCGCGCTGGACCGCCGGTTCGGCGCGCTGGCCCGCAGGTTCACCGCAGCGATCGCCCGGGACCGTCCCGCGCTGACCGGCACCCAGGCGCGGTTCTGCGCCACCGGCGCCCTCGCCGTCCTGGCCAGCCCCTCGACGCACCGCCGGGAACCCGACCCCGCCCGGCACGGCGCCGTGCTCGCCGCGGCGGCGCTGGCGGCGTCCCGGGCCCGCTGGGCCACCGGTGGACGGTCGGACGCACCCGCTCGCCCGGCGCCCGGCGGGCGCAGCGAGCAGCTGCTGGACACCGCCGTCGGGCTCTTCGCCGCCCGCGGGTACCAGGCCGTGAGCCTGGACGACATCGCGGCCGAGCTCGGGATGGCCGGGCCGAGCATCTACCACTGGTACCCCACCAAGGCCGACCTGCTGGTCGCTGCGTTCAGCGCCGCGGGCGACCGGCTCACCGCGCGGCACACCTCCCCCGCCGACCTGGACGACCTGGACGACCTGGTCGCGGGCTACGTGGAGCTGGGCCTGGCCGACCGGCTGCTGTTCGCCGTCTACGTGCTGGAGGCCAAGAACCTGCCCCCCGAGGCCGCCCGGCGGGTGCGCCAGGCGCTGGCCGCCGACGTCACCGCCTGGCTGGTCGCGCTGTCCCGGGCACGGCCCGAGCTGCCCGCCGACCAGGCGTTGGTGCTGGTGCACGCCGCGCGGGCGGTGGTGCAGGACGTCGTCCGGCTGGGCCGGTGGCACGAGCACCCGGACACCCCGACGGCGCTGCGGGCGACCGTGCAGGCCGTGCTGGACACCCCCGTGGTGGACCGGTGAGCACCGACCTCGCCGGCCTCCCGGTCGTGGTGACCGGCTCCACCCGCGGCCTGGGCCGGGCGTTCGCGCAGGGGCTGGCCGCGGCCGGCGCGCGGGTGGTGGTCAACGGCACCGACGCGGACCGCACCGCCGCGGTGGTCGAGGAGATCGCCGCCGGGGGCGGCAGCGCGGTCGGCTGCGCCGGCTCGGTCGCCGAGCCCGGCACCGGGGACCGGCTGGTCGACACCTGCGTGCAGGCGTTCGGCTCGGTCGGGATGGTGGTCACGAATGCCGGGGTCACCCGGGACCGGTCGCTGGCCCGGATGTCCGACGCGGAGTTCGACGAGGTCCTGGCGGTGAACCTGCGCGGCACCTGGGACTGCAGCCGGGCCGCCGTCCGGGCGATGCGGGGCACCGGCGGCGCGGTGCTGCACGTGACATCGGGGTCCGGGCTGTTCGGCACCGCCGGGCAGACCAACTACGCCGCGGCCAAGGCCGGCGTGGTCGGGTTGACCCGGGCGATGGACCTCGAGCTGCACCGGCGCGGCATCCGGGTGAACGCGCTGGCGCCGGTCGCCCGCACGGACATGACGGCGGTGTTCGAGGCCGGGGACGTCGGCCACGCGCTGGTGTTCCCGCCCCCGGAGACCGTGGCGCCGGTGGTGGTGTTCCTGGCCTCGGCGCGGGCGGCGCACCTGCACGGCCAGGTGCTGTCCTTCGACGGGTCGCAGCTGTCGGTCTGGACCCACCCGGCCCCGGCGGCGACCTGGGAGCAGCCCGACTGGACCGACGACGCCTTCGCCGCCGCGCTGACCGCCGACGTGCAGCAACCCCGCCACCCCGACCGTTGGGGCGCGGGGATCGGACCGTCCTAGCGGAGCAGGCGCTCGACGAGCTCGCCGAGCTGGTCGACCTGGCGGGGCGTGAGCCCGGCGAAGGACTCGGCGAGCACCCCGTCGACGACGCCCGCCGCCCGGATGAGGGCATCGCGTCCCCGGTCGGTCATGACCAGCCGGACCGCCCGGCCGGGACCGGGCACCCGCTCGACCAGACCGCGGTCGGTCAACCGCTGCGTGAGCGTGCCGAACGCCTGGTCGCTCTGGAAGGTCAGCTGGGCCAGGTCGTGCAGGGAGGCGTCGGGGTTGCGGTCCAGGTGCCGGAGGGCGTCCCACTGCACCAGGCTGAGGCCTAGCGAGGTCAGCGCGGCGTCGAGCGTGCGGTGGTGCCGGCTCTGCACCCGCTTGATCGACAGCGCGACGTCCTGCACCGACCGGGTCATGCGGTCACTGTATCAACATGTTGACCATGAGGCGTACGGTCAACATGTTGATGAAGCCACCGACCCGAGGAGGCCCCGTGCCCACCACGACCACCGTCACCGTCCCCACCGCCGCCGGCCCCGTACCGGTCACGCTCGCCGAGCAGGGCTCGGGCCGCCCGGTCCTCCTCCTGCACGGCGGTGCCGGCCCGCAGTCCGTGGCCGGGTTCGCCGAGCTGCTGGCCGGCACCCGGCCCGCCCGCGTCCTGACCCCCACCCACCCCGGCTTCAGCGGCACGCCCCGCCCCGTGGGCCTGGACTCGATCGCCGACCTGGCTGCGCTGTACGTGGCCCTGCTCGGCGAGCTCGACCTCACCGGCATCACCGTCGTGGGCAACTCGATCGGCGGCTGGACCGCCGCCGAGATGGCCCTGCTGGCCGACCCCCGGGTCGGCGGTGTGGTCCTCGTCGACGCGGTCGGCCTGGCCAGCGACACCGACCCGGTCGTCGACTTCTTCTCGCTGACCATGGACCAGGTCACCGATCTCAGCTACGCCGACCCCGACCGCTTCCGGCTCGACGTCGACACCCTGCCCGCGGCGGCCCGGGAGGCGATGGCGGGCAACCGCGCGGCGCTGCTGGCCTACGGCGGGACGACGATGGCCGATCCCACCCTGCTCGACCGGCTCCCGGCCGTCGACCGGCCGGTGCTCGTCGTCTGGGGCGCCGCCGACCGGGTGGTCGGCCCGAGCCACGGGGAGGCCTACGCCCGGGCCATCCCCGGTGCCCGGCTCGAGGTCATCGGCGACGCCGGGCACCTGCCGCAGCTGGAGACCCCCGACCGGCTGGCCGGGCTCGTGTGGTCCGTCGTCGAGGGCAGCTAGAGCCGCAGGGCGGTGCGGACCAGGCCCGCGACGGCGGGCGACCGGCTGTGCGGCGGCCAGGCGATGACCGTGGTGACCTGCGGGGCATCCCGGACGGGCACCGCGGTCAGCCCCTCCGGCAGCTGGGTGCGGACCGACTCGGGCAGCACGGCGAACGTGCGGCCCAGCGCGACGAGCTGCAGCAGCTGGGCGTGGTCGCGGATCCGCGGCCCGGGCCCGTCCGGCTCGTCGGGCCACCGTGCGGCCGGCAACCCGGGCAGGTGGTCGAGGTCGGCCAGCAGGACGTCGGCGCGCCCGGTGAGCGGGTGCCCGGCCGGGAGCACCGCGACCTGGCCCTCGGTGCCGAGCTCCTCGGTGTCCAGCCCCGCGGTCACGTCGAAGGGCCGGTGCAGCAGGGCGACGTCGGCCCGGCCGTCGCGCAGCATCGGCTCCTGCTCGCCGATGCCGCACAGCAGCACCTCGACCGGGACGGCATCGGGCTCGGCGGCGTGGGCGTCCAGCAGCTTGGCCAGCAGCTCGGCCGACGCGCCGGCCTTGGTGACCAGCACGACGCCGGCCTGCCCGGCAGCCGGGGCCGCCCGCCTGGTGCGCCGCTCGGCGGCCTCCACGGCGGCCAGCGCGGCCCGGCCCTCCCGCAGCAGCACCTCACCGGCCGCGGTCAGCCGGACGACGCGGCTGGTGCGCTCGAACAACGGTGTCCCGAGGCGGCGCTCGACCTGGCGGATCGCCCGGCTCAGCGGCGGCTGCGCCATGCCCAGCCGCTGGGCCGCGCGCCCGAAGTGCAGCTCCTCGGCGACGGCGACGACGTACCGCAGTTCCCGGGTCTCCACGCCGCGCGACGGTACGCCGATCCATACCCGGGGAGCATCGGTGCGCACCCGATCGGTGTTGGCGTGGGGTGCCCGACCAGGACGACCCTGGAGGCATGACGACGACAGCGCTGGTCACCGGCGCGAACAAGGGCATCGGGTACGAGATCGCCGCCGGCCTGGGCCGGCTGGGCTGGGCCGTGGGCGTCGGCGCCCGGGACGACGAGCGCCGCGAGGCCGCGGTGGCGCAGCTGCGGGAGGCCGGGGTGGACGCGTTCGGCGTCCCGCTGGACGTCACCGACGACGCGAGCGTGGCCGCCGCCGCGGCGCTGCTGGCGGAGCGGGGCGGGCTGGACGTGCTGGTGAACAACGCCGGGGTGACCGGCGGCGGGGTGCAGACGCCCAGCGAGGTGGACATGAACGCCGTCCGCGCTGCGGTGGAGGTCAACGTCTGGGGCGTGATCCGGTTGACCAACGCGGTGCTGCCGCTGCTGCGCCGCTCACCGTCCCCGCGGATCGTGAACGTGTCCAGCGGGGTGGGGTCGCTGACGCTGCAGAGCGCGGACGACGGCACGACCGGTCCCCTGTCGGCGGCCTACTCGCCGTCCAAGACCTACCTCAACGCGGTGACCGTGCAGTACGCCAAGGAGCTGAAGGGCACCGGGATCCTGGTGAACATGGGCTGCCCGGGCTTCGTGTCCACCGACCTCAACGGGCACCGCGGCACCCGCACCCCCGAGGAGGGGGCCCGCACGCCGATCCGCCTGGCCACGCTGCCGGACGACGGCCCGACCGGCACCTACTCCAACGACGACGGTCCCCTCCCCTGGTGAGGTCCGGGCAGGCGGGATCGGCTCGGGGACGGCAGCATCGCCCGGAGTCCCCCTCGACCCCTGGAGTGCTCCCCCATGTGGCTGTTCCTCACCCGACGGATCCGCACCTGGCTGCTGCTGACCGTGGCCGCCCCGTTGGTGGCCAAGCTGCTGCAGCGCGCCGGCACCGCGCTCGAGCGCGAGAACGGCCCGACCTCGCTGTCCAAGGGCCTGCGCAAGGGCGGGGAGTTCCTGGACTCCCGCCGGCGCGGCGCGAGGCGTGACGCCCGGCGCCGCTGACCGTCAGCCGCGGAGGACGGCGTCCTCCGCGGCTGCCTCCTCGGCGGCCGGCGCCGGCTGCACCGGCCGGACCCGGCGGATCGAGATCGACAACCCGGCGGCGACCAGGCAGAGCAGCGCGGCGCCGTACCAGGCGGCGTCGTAGGTCCCGGTGACGTCGCGCACCACCCCCGCGGAGTACGCCGCGATCGCGGCGCCGACCTGGTGGCTGGCGAACACCCAGCCGAACACCACCGGCGCCCGGGCGCCGAAGTGCTGCCGGCACAGCGCCAGGGTCGGCGGCACGGTGGCCACCCAGTCCAGGCCGTAGAACACGATGAACGCGATCATCGAGGCCTGCAGGTCCGACCCGAACAGCGGCGGCAGCAGGAACAGCGACAACCCGCGCAGCGCGTAGTAGGCCAGCAGCAGGAACCGCGGGTCGACCCGGTCGGTGAGCCAGCCCGAGGCGATCGTACCGGCGATGTCGAACAACCCGACCAGCGCCAGCAACGAGGCCGCCGTGGTCACCGGCATGCCGTGGTCGTGGGCGGCCGGGATGAAGTGCGGCTGGACCAGCCCGTTCGTCGTTGCCCCGCAGATCGCGAACCCGGCGGCCAGCAGCCAGAACACCCGGGTGCGGGCGGCCAGCGCCAGCCCGGCCAGCGCGGTGCGGGCGGCGTTGCCGGTCGCCCGGGGCGGCTCGTCGGCCGCCGTCCCGCCCAGCGGCACGGCGCCGACGTCGCTGGGCCGGTCCCGCAGGAACCAGGCCACGAAGGGGACGACGACCAGCGCGGCCGCCGTCGTGCCCAGCGCCGCCGGGCGCCACCCGTGCGCGGCGGAGACGGTGGCGACCACCGGCAGGAAGATCAGCTGACCGGCCGCCCCGCCCGCGGTGAGGACGCCGGACACCAGCCCGCGGCGGGCTACGAACCAGCGGCCGGTGACCGTGGCCACCAGCGACATCGCCATCGAGCCGGTGCCCAGCCCGACCAGCAGGCCCCAGCACAGGACCAGCTGCCAGGGCGCGGTCATGAACACCGTCAGCCCGGACCCGAGGGCGACGACCAGCAGCGCGCTGACCACCACGCGCCGGATGCCGAACCGCTCCATCAGGGCTGCGGCGAACGGTGCGGTCAACCCGTAGAGCGCCATGTTCAGCCCGACCGCGGCCGAGATGGTCGAGGTGGACCAGCCGAACTCGGCCTGCAGCGGCTCGATGAGCACGCCGGGGACGGCCCGGAACGCCGCCGCCCCCACCAGGGCCAGGAAGGTCACCGCCGCGACCCACCAGGCGGGGTGGATGCGGCGGGTGCGCAGGTCGGTCACGGCGCAGAGCATCCCGTGCGCGGGCAACCGGGCACCAGTGGCCGGACAGCCAGCATGTGCAAGAATCCGGCCATGTCGTCCGGACCACCGCTGCACCGGGTCGTCGTCCTCGCGCTGGAGCACGTGGTCGCCTTCGAGCTCGGCCTGCCGCACGCCTTCCTCGGCGGGGCCCGGGACGCCGACGACGCACCGCTCTACGAGGTCGTGACGGCCACCGTCGACGGCGGGCCGGTGACCACCAGCGCCGGGTACCGGGTGCTGCCCGACGGCGACCTGTCCCTGCTGGCCGGGGCGGGCACGGTCGTCGTCCCGGGGGTGGCCGGGGGCGCGGTGATGCGCACCGGCGAGCTGCCCGACGGCGTGGCCGCGGCCCTGCAGGGGCCGGCCCGGCTGGTGTCGATCTGCACCGGTGCGTTCGTGCTGGCCGCGGCCGGCCGGCTGGACGGGCGCCCGGCCACCACGCACTGGCTGCACACCGACCAGCTCGCCCAGCTGCACCCACGGGTCCGGGTCGACCCCGACGTCCTCCACGTCGACGACGGCGACGTGCTCACCAGCGCGGGCAACGCCGCCGGCATCGACCTGCTGCTGCACCTGGTGCGGCGCGACCACGGCAGCGCGACCGCGACCCGGATCGCCCGCCGCCGGGTGGTCGCGCCCTGGCGGGACGGCGGCCAGTCCCAGTTCGTCGACCGCCCGGTGCCCGACCCCGACGGCGCCGGCACGGCGGCCACCCGGGCCTGGGTGCAGGAGCACCTGGACCGGCCGTGGACCCTCGACCAGCTGGCCGCCCACGCCGGCACGAGCGTGCGCACCTTCACCCGCCGCTTCCGGGAGGAGACGGGGCTCAGTCCGCTCCGCTGGCTCACCCAGCAGCGGGTCGAGCTGGCCCGGCACCTGCTGGAGACCTCCGACGCCAGCATCGACCGGGTCGCCGCGCAGGCGGGGTTCGGCACGGCGACCTCGCTGCGCCAGCACCTGCACGCCGCGATCGGGGTCGCCCCGCTGGCCTACCGCCGGACCTTCCGCGGCTCCCCGCTGCCGGGCTGACCCGCCCGGTCAGTGCAGGTCGGCGTGGCCGTGCTCGGCCGGCGTCCGGGTGCCGTCGTCGGACCGGCGGTCGCGCAGCCAGTCGGGGACGGCGATGACCAGCGCGCCCAGCGCCCCGAGCACCGCCACCCCCAGGGCGATGCCGGCCGCCCTCGGGTAGTCGCCGCCGGTGGAGCCGAGCACGACGTAGAACAGCCCGGGCAGGACGGCGGAGCCCAGCGCCGCACCGAAGCGCTGGGTGGTCTGCAAGCCGCCGCCGGCGGCCCCGGCCATCCGGACGGGCACGTCGCGCAGGGTCAGCGTGATGTTCGGGCTGATCACGAACCCACCGCCGAGGCCGGCGAGGAATAGGGCGGGCAGCACGGCCCAGGTCAGCACGTCCGGCGGGACGAAGGCCACCAGCAGGGCGGTCGTGATCAGCCCCGCGGAGACGACGGACAGCCCGATCACGGTGAGCAGCCGGCCGTACCGGCTGACCAGCCGGCCGGCGACCGCCGCGGACCCGGCCGCGCCGATCGCGAAGGGCATCACCGACAGGCCCGAGTGCAGCGCCGTCCAGCCCAGCCCGGTCTGGAAGAACAGGGCGAACACCAGCCAGATCCCGCTGAACCCGATGAAGTAGACCGTGCCCACGGACACCCCGGCGGCGTAGCCCCGGGTCTGGGTGAGCAGCCGGACGTCGAACACCGGCTCCCGCCCCCGCGCCACCACCCGCCGCTCCCACCAGGCGAAGGCGGCCAGCGTGGCGGCGCCGAGCAGGAAGAGGAACCACAGCGAGCGCAGCCCGCCGGACTCCGCCTGCACCAGCGGCAGCAGGACGAGCACCGCACCGAGGCCCAGCAGCACCGTGCCCACGACGTCGATGTCGGTGCTGGTGCCCGTGGGCCGGCCCTTGGGCAGCAACCGCGCGGCGAGCACCAGCGCCACGACGCCGATCGGCACGTTGACGAAGAAGATCGCCCGCCAGCCGAGGTCCTCGCCGAACAGGCCGATCAGCAGGCCGCCGACCACCGGGCCGATCGCGGTGGACAGCCCGACCGTGGCGCCGAAGAGCCCGAAGGCCTTGCCCCGTTCGGGCCCGCGGAACAGCTGCTGGATGAGCGCCGAGTTCTGCGGGGCCAGGAAGCCGGCCGCCACGCCCTGCAGCAGCCGGGCGGCGACCAGCCACTCCGCGTTCGGCGCCGCGCCCGCCGCGGCGCTGGTCAGCACGAAGGCCGCCAGGGCGACCAGGAAGATCCGGCGCCGGCCGAACGCGTCGCCCAACCGGCCGGCCGGGACCAGCACCAGGCCGAAGGTCAGGGCGTAGCCCGAGACCACCCACTGGACGCCGCTGGCCGAGGCGTCGAGGGCCTCGCGCATCGAGGGCAGCGCGACCGAGACGATGCTGACGTCCAGCAGCGTCATGAACCCGGCCACCAGGGTCACCGACAACGCCCGCCAGCGGCGGGGGTCGGGCTGGTAGGTCTCGTCGGCGGAGCCGGTCTGCTGCTCGGTGGCGGTCACGCTGCGGTCACGAGGGTCGGTCCTACCCCGCCCGGGGCACCGCCACGCGCCCGGACCCACCCGGTGTGACCACCGACTCCCCCTCGGCCGGGTCCCGACGCCCGGTCGACGTGGCACAGTGATGATCACCGGCGCCGCCCCCTGCTCGTCCGAGAGCAGGTGGACCCGACGTCGGCGCAGAGGCAGCGCCACCGAGGCGCGCCGGCGACCCGACGTCCGACCGGACGGTGCGGCCCTGACCAGGGCCCCGCCCTGGCGACGGACGGTGGCCACCGACCTGGTGAGGACACCATCGTGACCCCCGAGAACTCCCCCGCCCGCCCGCGCCGCCGCGCCACCAGCCCCGGCGGCGCCGGTGCGGCCCGCCAGGCCCCCGCGTTCCGCGCCGCCGGCTCGAGCGCCCCGCAGCAGCCGCTGGTCACCCGGCACGAGCCGCACCGCCCCGAGACCGCCGGCGAGCCCGGCACCGGCCGCCGCCGCCGCCGCGGTGGCCGCGGTCGCGGCAACGGCGCCGGCGCCGAGCAGGCGGTCGAGCAGACCACCGAGCAGGCTGCCGCGCCCGCCGTCGAGGAGGCCCCGGTCCCGGCCCCCCGCGCGCAGCAGCCCGTCGTCCAGCCGCGCACGGTCGTGCCCGCGCAGGCCCCGGGTGCGTCGTCCGCCCACCCCACCGCCCCGACGGCCCTGCCGACCGACACGACCTTCGCCGCCCTCGGCGTCCCGGCCCCGCTGGTCGAGACGCTGACCGCCAGCGGCATCACCGCGCCGTTCCCGATCCAGGTCGCGACGCTGCCGGACACCCTGGCCGGCAAGGACGTCCTGGGCCGCGGCCGCACCGGCTCGGGCAAGACCCTGGCCTTCTCGCTGCCGCTGGTCGCCCGGCTGGCCGGCTCGACCTCGAAGCGGCAGCCGCGCAAGCCGCGCAGCCTGATCCTGGTGCCGACCCGCGAGCTGGCCAACCAGGTCGCCGCCGTCGTGACCCCGCTGGCCACCGCCGTGGGCATGAAGACCACGGTCGTGTTCGGCGGCGTGGGCCAGAACCCGCAGGTCCAGGCGCTGGCCGGCGGCGTCGACGTGCTCATCGCCTGCCCCGGCCGGCTCGAGGACCTCATCGGCCAGGGCCACTGCGACCTGTCCGCGGTCGAGATCACCATCCTCGACGAGGCCGACCACATGGCCGACCTGGGCTTCCTGCCCGGCGTCAAGCGCCTCATGGACCGCACCCCGAAGGTCGGCCAGCGGCTGCTGTTCTCGGCCACGCTGGACAACGGCGTCGACGTGCTGGTCAAGCGCTACCTGGACAACCCGCGCACCCACTCGGTCGACCCCGCCGTCGCGCCGGTGTCGACGATGACCCACCACGTGTTCCGGGTCGACGCGCTGGACAAGAGCCAGGTCGTCAAGGAGCTGGCCTCGGGGCTGGACCGGGTCGTGCTGTTCACCCGCACCAAGCACCAGGCCAAGAAGCTGGCCAAGCAGCTCACCGCCGGCGGCGTGCCCGCCGTCGACCTGCACGGCAACCTGAGCCAGAACGCCCGCGAGCGCAACCTCGAGGCCTTCACCTCGGGCACGACCCGGGTGCTGTGCGCGACCGACATCGCCGCCCGCGGCATCCACGTGGACGACGTCGCGATCGTCGTGCACGTCGACCCGCCGGCCGAGCACAAGGCCTACCTGCACCGCTCGGGCCGTACGGCACGCGCCGGAGCGGGCGGCACCGTGGTCACCATCGCCACCCCGGACCAGGCCGGCGAGGTGCGGCTGCTGGCCCGCCAGGCCGGGATCACCCCCGAGGTGTCGGCGATCAAGCCCGGTGCCCGGGAGATCGTGGCGCTGACCGGTCCGGCCGCGCCCTACGTCGAGCCGGCCCCGGTCGTCGAGCAGCCCCAGGGCGGTGGTGGCGGCGGTCGTCGTCGCGGTGCCGGCGGCGGTTCCGGCAACGCCGGTGGCGGCCGCTCGGGCGCCCCGGCCCGCACCGGCGGCACCCGTTCGGCGGGCCCGGCCCGCACCCGCGCCGAGCTGGCCGCCCGCGCCGGCCAGCCAGCTGCACGGCCCCGCCGCGCCGGCCGCTGACACCGCCGGTCGCCCGGGGCCGGTTGGGCCCCCGGGCGGCGGGGCAGGGGGTGGGGAGAGAATCGGTCTCTCCCCACCCCCTGCTGAGCGAGGAACCATGCGCCTGCCCATCACCGCCGCCGAGATCGCCCCCCGCCTGGCCACCGGTGCCTTCATCCTGAACTCGGGGCTGGGCAAGCGGAACGCCGACGAGGGCACCGCCGCCGGCCTGCACGGCTTCGCCGCGGGCACCTACCCGTTCCTGGCCAAGGTCGCCCCGGCCACCTTCGCCAAGGGCCTGTCCACCGCGGAGATCGCCATCGGCGCCGCGCTGCTGACCCCGTTCGTGCCGACCGCGGTCGCCGGTGCGGCGCTCACCGGCTTCGCCGGCGGGCTGCTCGGGCTGTACCTGCGCACCCCCGGCATGACCAAGCCCGGCAAGTCGGTCGCCCCCACCCAGGACGGCCTGCCGGTCTCCAAGGACGTGTGGATGCTCGGCATCGGCCTCGGCCTGCTCACCCAGGCCTGGGTCAGCCGCACGAAGTAGCCGCCGCTCGTGTGCTTCTCCGCCACCGCGGACTTCGTCGCCGCCGGTGTCATCGGCTCCGTGGGGATCGCGACCCTGACCCAGGTGCGCACCCGACGGGACGTGCCGTTCGCATCGCTGCCGCTGCTGTTCGCCGCGCACCAGTTCACCGAAGGCTTCGTCTGGCTGTCCCTCGAAGGGCACATCAGCCGGGGTGCCGGTGACGTGGCCGCGTACCTGTACGTGCTGTTCGCGTTCGGGTTGCTGCCGGTCCTGGTGCCCACGGCGATCCTGCTGATCGAGCCGCCGGGCCGGCGGCGGGCCCACATGACGCCCTTCGTGGTCATCGGGGCGATCACCTCGGTGTACCTGTTCTGGGCGACCGCGGCGCGTCCGGTGGGGTACGCCGAGGTGCACCACTCGATCGCCTACACCGCCCACGCCCCGCTGCTCGGGGTGGCCGCGGTGGGGTACGTGCTGGCCACCGTGGGGGCGGCATTGCTGGCCGGTTACCCGTCCATCGTGGCGTTCGGCGTGGCCAACGCGGTCGGGCTGACCGCCGTCCTGGTGGTGCTGGCCGAGGCGTTCGCCTCGATCTGGTGCGTGTGGGCGGCGCTGACGAGCTGCCTCGTGCTGCTGTTCTTCGTGCGCCGCAACCGCGCCCAGGGCGGTTCGGTGAAGCGGTTCCAGCAGGAGCGCCCGGCCTTCGCTTGACGGTCGGGTTTGTGCGCCCCGGGGGCCTGTGGTGTGGTGGATGCGCCCCAGCTGCCCCGGACCCGGTAGCGCCCAGGCGATGTGCCCTTCCCCGCGGCCGCGAGACCGGCCGGCGGGCGGGTCCTCGCGCGCGGACCACCGGATCGGTGGTCCCGTCCGGAAGCAGGACACCATGGCCACCACCGACCCGCCGCTGCGCGCCCACCACGTCCCCCCGACGACGACCGACCCACGGGGCATCGCGGAGGTCATCCGCGGCGGGCAGGTCACCAGCGTCTTCCAACCCATCGTCGACCTGCGCACCGGACGCGTGGTCGCCTGCGAGGCCCTGGCCCGCGGCCCGGCCGGTCCGTGGGAGTCGCCCACCGCCCTCTTCGCCGCGGCACGCGAGAGCGGACTGCTGACCGAGCTCGACGAGGCGTGCCGCACCTCGGCGGTGCGCGGTGCCGTGGCGGCCGGCCTCGTCGCTCCCCTCACCCTCTTCGTCAACGTGGAGCCGGAGGTCCTGGACCGGGCCCCGCTCGGTGAGCTCCGGCGGATCGCCGAGCGGGCACCGGGCCAGCTCCGGGTGGTCCTCGAGATCACGGAGCGGGCGCTGGCCGAGCGCCCGGCCGAGCTGCTGCAGACCGTCGCCCGGGTGCGGCAGCTCGGGTGGGGTGTGGCCCTGGACGACGTGGGCGCCGACGCGATGTCCATCGCCTTCATGCCCCTGCTGCGGCCCGACGTCGTCAAGCTCGACCTGCGGCTGGTCCAGGACCGGCCCGGCCCCGCGGTCGCCGAGGTGATGAACGCCGTCAACGCCTACGCCGAGGACAGCGGCGCGCTCGTCGTGGCGGAGGGCGTCGAGACCACGGAGCACCTCGCGGTCGCCCTGGCGCTGGGCGCCACCCTGGGTCAGGGCTGGCTGTTCGGCCGGCCCGCGCCCGCCCCACCGGTCGGGTCGCCCGACCGGTGGGAGGTCAGCGCCCCAGGGCTCCCGCTGCCCGATCCGGAGGAACCGGTCGAGGGCTCGTCCGACGAGCTGGGGTCGCCCTTCGACCTGCTCCCGGCCTCGGCCACCGTGCGGCAGGGGTCGAAGCGGCTGCTGTTGGAGGTCACCAAGCAGATCGAGCGGGAGGCGCTGCGGCTGGGTGACTCATGCATCGTGGCATCGGCGTTCCAGCACGCCCGCCACTTCACTCCGACCACAGCGCAGCGGTACCGCGACCTGGTGGCCTCGGTGGGTTTCGTCTGCGCCCTGGGGGACGAGGTCCCGGCCGAACCGGTCGCCGGCCTGCGCGGCGCCTCCCTGGCGCTGGCCGACCCGCTCCGCGACGAGTGGGACGTCGTCGTGCTGAGCCCGCACTTCGCGGTCGCGCTGCTGGCCCGGGACCTCGGCGACGACGTCCCCGAGGCGGAGCGCGGCTTCGAGTTCGCGCTGACCTACCGACGCGACACCGTCGTCGCCGCGGCCCGGGCGCTGGTGTCCCGGGTGGCCCCCCGGGTCTCCCCCCCGCCTGCGGTGTCCGGCACGCCCCCGCGGCGGTCCCGCGCCCAGGACCCCCCGCCGCCCGCCGGTACCACGCCCGGACCGGAGGCCGCCGGATCGCTGCTCGAGCGTGCCCTCGGGGCCACCGCCAGCGGGGTGTGCATCGTCGACATGACCGTGGCGGACCAGCCCCTGGTGTTCGTCAACCGCGCCTTCGAGCAGCTGTCCGGCCTGCCCACGGACCAGCTGCTCGGGCGCAACTGCCGGTTCCTCCAGGGCCCGGGCACCGACCACGCGGCGGTGACCCGGGTCCGGGCTGCCGTCGCCGCCGGCCGGGAGTGCAGGGAGACGCTGCTCAACCACCGCGGCCCCGACCGCACCCCGTGGTGGAACGAGGTGCACCTGGCGCCCGTGGTCGACCGCGACGGCGCCGTCCTCCAGTACATCGGCGTGCAGCACGACGTCACGGCCCGGGTCGAGGCCGAGCTCGAGCTGCAGCGCGAACGGGACCGGTCCTCCCGGTACCTCTCCCGCATCGAGCGGCTGGCCTGGACCGACCCGCTCACCGGCCTGTCCAACCGGCGCCGTTTCCAGGACGACCTCGAGACCCTGCTCTGGGCGGCCCGGGCCGACGGCACGGCCGTCGCCCTGCTCTTCCTCGACCTGGACGGCTTCAAGGCGGTGAACGACACACGCGGCCACGCCGCCGGCGACGAGCTGCTCGTCCACGTCGCCCGGCGGATCGACTCCCGGCTGCGGCACAGCGACCTGTGCGCCCGGCTCGGCGGCGACGAGTTCCTGGTCGCCCTGCCCGGGTTGCGCCGGGGGCACGCCGACGCCGAGGCCGCGGAGATCACCCGCGCCCTGCTCGCGGCCGTCGCCGAGCCGGCCGACGTCGGCGGCGGCGGCGGCGGCGCGATCAGCATCACCGCCGCCGCCGGCACGAGCGTCTTCCCCGACGACGGGGACGACTTCCGGGCGCTGCTGCACGAGTCCGACCGGAGGATGTACGCCACGAAGCGGCAGCTGGCGGCCGACCGTCCGTGACCGCCGGTTCAGCGGTCCTCAGCCGGCACGGAGGTGGCGGTCGCCGGGCCCGGCGGGCAGGCTGTGCCCAGCGGCGCGCTGGCGCGCCGGGGAGATCCACGGTGGCCCGACCCGTCGTGGGACCATGGGAGACATCATGACGACATCCGGAGCTGCTGTGCCCACGAACCCGACCACCGCCCGCCGTCCCCGCGTGGTCATCATCGGCTCCGGATTCGGCGGTCTGTTCGCCGCCCAGCGCCTCCGCAAGGCCGACGTCGACATCACCCTGGTCGCCAAGACCGGCCACCACCTCTTCCAGCCGCTGCTGTACCAGGTGGCCACCGGGATCATCAGCGAGGGCGAGATCGCCCCGCCGACCCGCGACATCCTGAAGAAGCAGAAGAACGCCTCGGTGGTGCTCGGCGAGGTCGTCGACATCGACCTGGCCGACAAGACCGTCACCTCCTGGCTGCTGGGCCGCGAGACCGTGCACGCCTACGACCACCTGATCGTGGCCGCGGGCGCCGGGCAGTCCTACTTCGGCAACAGCCAGTTCTCGCAGTTCGCGCCGGGCATGAAGAGCGTGGACGACGCCCTCGAGCTGCGCGGCCGCATCCTGGGCGCCTTCGAGATGGCCGAGGTCGCCACCGACCCCGCCGAGATCGACCGACTGCTGACCTTCGTCGTCGTCGGCGCCGGCCCGACCGGGGTGGAGATGGCCGGGCAGATCGCCGAGCTGGCCCGCCGCACCCTGAAGGACAACTTCCGCAACATCGACCCGAAGACCGCCCGGGTCATCCTCATGGACGCCGCCCCCGTCGTCCTGCCGCCCTTCGCCGAGAAGCTGCAGCAGAACGCGGCCAAGCAGCTGCGCGACATCGGCGTGGAGATCCAGCTCGGCGCGATGGTCACCGGCCTCGACGCCAACGGCCTGGACGTCAAGGACACCAAGGACGGCACCACCCGCCGGGTGACCGCGGCCACGAAGATCTGGGCCGCGGGTGTGCAGGCCAGCCCGTTGGGCGCCCTGCTGGCCCAGCAGTGCGACGTGCAGATCGACCGCGCCGGGCGGGTCGAGGTGCAGCCCGACCTCACGCTGCCCGGGCACCCCGAGGTCTTCGTCGTCGGCGACATGATGAGCCTGGACCGGCTGCCGGGCGTCGCCCAGGTCGCCATCCAGGGTGGGCGCTTCGCCGCCGACCGCATCGCCGCGACGGTCTCCGGGCGCAAGCACAAGGAGAAGTTCGAGTACTTCGACAAGGGCTCGATGGCCACCATCAGCCGGTACAAGGCCGTCGCCGACCTCGGCAAGTTCAAGGTCACCGGTTTCCTGGCCTGGATGATGTGGCTGCTGGTCCACCTGGTCTACATCGTCGGGTTCAAGAGCCGGCTGACCACCACGTTCAGCTGGATCGTCTCCTTCCTGGGCAAGGGCCGCGCCCAGCGGGTGGCCACCCAGCAGCAGGTGTACGGCCGGCTGGCGCTGGAGAAGCTGGGGCCGGACTTCGAGGTCGCGCAGACCGGCGGTCTGCACGGCACCGCGGCCGACCCGATCCGGATCGACCAGCCCGCCGACCGCACCGTCGCCTGATGCCGTGAGCGCCACCCCCGTCTGGTTGGAGGTGGCGCTCAACGGCACCTGGGGCACCGGCCGTCAACCGCTGGCCCCGGTCACCGCCGACGAGCTGGTGGCCCAGGCGGTCGCCTGCGCCGACGCGGGCGCCGCCGTCGTCCACCTGCACGCCTTCGACGACGCCGGCCGCCCGCGCGAGGCCTACGAGCTGTACGCCCCGGTGTTCGAGGCGATCCGGTCCGCCCGCGACGTGATCTGCTACCCCACGGTCCCGATGGGGCCGGTGCCCGCTGCGGACGCCTCGGCCGGGCGGGCCCGGTACGACACCGTCGACCGGCTGGCCCGGGCCGGCCTGGTCGAGTGGGCCGTCGTCGACCCCGGGTCGCTGGTGGTGGCCACGACCGACGAGCTGGCCGCGGGGGGCGAGGGATTCCTGTACGCCAACAGCCCGGCCGACGTCCGGGCCGGACTGGCCGTCTGCGCCGAGCACCGGCTGGTACCCAGCTTCGCCGTCTACGAGCCCGGCTTCACCCGGCTCGGGGCCGCGCTGCGCGTACCTGCCGCGCCCCGGCCGGTGCACCGGTTCATGTTCAGCGACGGGTTCACCTTCGGCTTCCCGCCCGCCACCTGGGCCCTGGACGCCCACCTGCGGTTGCTCGAGGACTGCGACCCGGGCGGGCCGTGGATGGTGGCCGGCCTGGGCGTCGAGCTGGGCGACCTGGCCGACGTCGCGGTCGAGCGCGGCGGGCACGTGCGGGTGGGCCTCGAGGACGCCCCGCTGGGGTGCCCGACCTCGAACGAGGAGCTGGTGCGGGCCGCCGTCGCCCGGGTCGAGGCCGGCGGACGGCGGGTGGCCACACCGGCGGAGGTCCGGGCCGCCACACTCGGGGCATGACCAGCCTGCGCCTGTCGGACTCGATCGTCGTCGCCGCTGCCCCCGAGGTCGTCTACGACCTGGTGACGGACGTGACCCGCACCGGCGAGTGGAGCCCGCAGTGCCGGGAGTGCTGGTGGGTCGACGGCGGCTCGGGCGCGGTGGGCGACGTCTTCGGCGGCCGCCAGGAGACCCCGGAGCGCACCTGGGAGACCCGGTCGACCGTCGAGCAGGCCGACCGGCCACGGGCCTTCGCCTGGAGCGTCAACGACCGCAAGGTGTTCTGGCGCTACGACCTGGAGCCGGTCGAGGGCGGCACCCGGCTGACCGAGTCGTGGGAGTTCGCCGACGCCGGCCTGCAGTTCATGGCGCAGAAGCACGGAGAGCGCGCAGCGCACGAGATCGCCACCCGCCAGGAGGCAGCGCGCAGCGGCATCCCGGCGACGCTGGCGGCGATCAAGCAGATCGCCGAGGGCCGGTGACCGAGCGCATCGCCCTGGTCGGGGCCGGGCACCACGCCCGGGTCAACCTGGTCCCGGCCATCCGGGCAGCCGGCCTGGAGATCGCCGCCCTGGCCACCCGCGACGTCGACCGGTCGCGGGCCGCCCTGGCCGCCGCCGGCTCCGCCGGGACGCCGTACGGCTCGGTGGCCGACCTGCTGGCCGGCGAGCCCGACGTGCGGCACGTCGTGGTCTGCGCCCAGCCGGCCGACCAGCCGGACATCGTGGCCGCGGTCCTGGCAGCGGGCCGGAACGTGCTGTGCGAGAAGCCGCTGGGCACCGACGCGGCGCAGGCCCGCCGGCTCGCCGACCACGCCGCCGACGCCGGGGTGGTGCTCCGGGCGGGGTTCATGAAGCGGCACGCGCCGGCCCTCGTGGCACTGCGGGACGTGGTCCGGTCGGGCAGGTTCGGGCCTCCGGTGGGCTTCGACGTGCGGTTCGCCGCCGACACCCGGGCGTTCGCCCCCGACGTCCGGTCCTTCCTGACCCTGGCGGCCGTGCACCACGTCGACCTGGTGCCCTTCCTGCTCGGCGCGCCGCACACCGTGCAGGCCACCACCTCGACCCACGCGTCGGGATCGACGCTGAGCGCACTGCTGACCGTGGCGCCGCAGGTGCACGGCACCCTGCGGCTGGCCTCGTCGCCGGCCCACTCCTCGGAGGTCGACGTCGTCGAGATCGCCTTCGAGCAGGCGGTCGTCGAGGTGGTGGACTCCCGCACCACCGAGATCCGGTTCGGCGGCAGCGGGGGGTGGCAGGCCCCGCAGGAGCGGGTCGAGCGCCTGGTCCCGGCGAGCAGCACGATGTCCGGCGGCGAGCAGGACCTCCACCTGCGCGGCTTCGTCGGCGAGCTGACCGCCTTCGCCGCGACGCCGGTGGCCCCGGACCGCAGCGCGCAGGACAACGTCGTGACGATGGAGCTGTGCGAGCAGCTGCTGGCCGGGGTGTCGCAGAACTGAGACACCCGGTGGGTTGTGCACCACCGGCTGGGGCGATGGGGTGGACCCGACCGACCCGCACCCAGGACTGGAGCGACGATGCCCACCCCCACCGACGACCGCCGTGACCTGCTCACCGTGATCGCGTACATGAAGGCCGCCCCCGGCAAGGCCGACGAGCTCCGCGCCGGCCTCGAGGCCCTCATCGAGCCCACCAGCCAGGAGGACGGGTACGTCAACTACGACCTGCACGAGGCGGTCGAGGAGCCGGGCACGTTCTTCTTCTACGAGAACTGGGAGTCCCCGGCCCACCTCGACGCCCACCTGGCCACCCCGCACCTGGTGCAGTTCGCCGGCCGCATCGACGAGCTGCTGGACGAGAACGGGCTGACCATCACCCGGCTCAAGCGGATCGCTTGATGCCGCTGGACGTCCGGGTCATCGGGCCGGAGGAGCGCGACACCCGCACCGCCCAGACGCCGGGGCTGCGACGGTTCGCCGCGATCTGCGCGGACAAGACCGGGTCGTCCGAGCTCTGGATGGGCTACGCCGTCCTGGAGCCCGGCGGCAAGACCGGCGTGCACCACCACGGCGAGTCCGAGACGGCGATCTTCGTCATCAGCGGGGTGACCCGCTGGTGGGTCGGCGAGGAGCTCGACGACGTCCGCGAGGCGCACGCCGGGGACTTCGTGTTCATCCCGCCGGGCATCGTGCACTGGGAGCAGAACGCCAGCGAGACCGAGCCGGTCGAGATGATCGTGGCCCGCAGCACCCAGGAGGCGATCGTCGTCGCCGTCGAGGGCCACCCGCACCGCCCCGCGCACGCCAGCTGACACGACGGAGGGTGCGCACCTCCACCACGGCTACCGTGCCGGAGGTGCGCACCCGTTCCCTGGTCACCGGTTCCTCCCGCGGCATCGGTGCCGCGATCGCCCACGCCCTGGCCGCCCGCGGTGACGCGGTCGCCGTGCACGCCGGCCGGGACCTCGACGCCGGCCGGGCGGTGCTCGCCGGCCTGCCGGGCGAGGGTCACCTGCTGGTCTCGGGCGACCTGGCCGACCCGGCGGCGGTGGCCGCGCTGGTCGCCGACGCGGTGGCCGGGCTGGGCGGGGTCGACGTGCTGGTCAACAACGCCGCGGCGCACGACCCGCTGGTCATCGAGGAGTCGGACTACGAGCAGTGGCAGGCATCGTGGCACCGGGTCCTGTCGGTCAACGTGGTCGGGACGGCCAACGTGAGCTGGCAGGTCGTGCGGCACCTGCTCGACCGGCCCGAGGGTCCCGCGGGCGGCCGGATCGTGACCGTCGGCTCCCGGGGCGCCTTCCGCGGCGAGCCGCAGGCGATGGCCTACGGGGCGTCGAAGGCCGCGGTGCACTCGCTGACCCAGTCCCTGGCCCTGGCGCTGGGTGGGCACGGCATCGGCGTCAGCGCGGTGGCCCCCGGGTTCGTGGCCACCGACATGGCGACGTCGCTGCTGGCCGGGCCGGTGGGTGACGGGATCCGCGCGCAGAGCCCGTTCGGCCGGGTCGGCGAGCCGCCGGAGGTCGCCGCCGCGGTCGCGTTCCTGACCGGTCCCGATGCGCTGTGGTGCAGCGGCGCCGTCCTCGACGTCAACGGCGCCTCGTACCTGCGATGACCGGCATCGAGGTCGAGGTCGCCGACTGGGAGCTCGGCTGCTGCGGCGGCCCGCTGGCCATCGGCGACCGGGTGAGCTGGCGGTTGCTCGCCGTCCTCGACGACACCGCCCCCGAGGACGTCTGGACGGCGACACCGGCCCCGGACCCCGGGCCCGGTTGGTCCGCACGGGTGCTCGCGGCCCGTGGCCTGCAGGCAGGGTGGAGCGACCTGTCTGCGCACCTGCCGGTGGGCACCGTGCGCCTCCGTGCCCGGCTGTCGGCGACCTGGCACGGCGGCGACGGGTGGGACGACCTGCCCCCGGTGACCGGCCGGATCACCCGCATCCGGGTGATCAGCCGCCTGCACCAGGAGGGGACGACGGCCGCGACCGGCCAGTCGTCGACCTGGTACGCCGCGCACGGCGGGCGCACGTTCGTGTCCGTGCCGGGCAGCGAGGAGCACCGCGACGTCGACACCGCACCCGACGGCGTCGCCGACCGGGCCGACACCGTCCCACCCCGGGACCAGTCCTCCTACCGCGCGGAGTCCGGGTGGTTGGTCGACCTGCAGCTGGACCCGTGACCCGGGCCGACCCGGGTCGGCTGGTCACGCGCACCCTCGCCGGCACCGGGGTGGCCGGACATCCCCGACGGTGGACGCGGTGGACGACGGCCGGCCACCGTGCAGGACGTCGGGCCACCCCGCGGCGGAGGTCAGACCAGCAGCTCGCCGTCGCGGACGACGACCCGGCCGCCGGGCAGCGCCAGCAGCCCGCCGCCCTCGACCCGCCCGCCGTCCGAGCCCGACCCGGCGGGGACGACGTCGGTGATGCGGTCCCCCGTGACCAGCAGGTCGACCGGCGGGCCGCCCCACGGCCGGACGTCGGCCAGCAGCAGGTCGGTCACCGCTTCTGCCGCCGGCTGCCGCCGTGCCAGTCCTCGGTCTCCCCCACCTCGCCGGGCTCGACGCCGTAGCTGCGCAGCTGGGGGCGCTCGCGCAGCGACCGCTTCAGCTCGGTGAACCCCGGGAAGGAGGCGAGGCCGACGACGTGGTCCCACAGCGCGACGGCGTCCTCGGGGGCCGGCAGCCGGCTGATGACCGGGCCGAAGAACGCCAGGCCGTCCGGCGGGAGGAACTGCAGGATCGGGGTGCCGACGTCCTTGCCGGCCAGCGCCAGCGCCTCGTCGGTCTCGGTCCGGATGCGGGCGTCGAGGGCGTCGTCGTCCAGGGCGTCGGCGAGGTCGGGGGCGAAGCCGAGGTCGGCCAGCACCGGGGCGAGGAACTCCCGGGTGCCGCGGCGGTCGTGGCCGGGGGTGGCACCGACCGGCTCGGCGTCGTGGATGCCGGTGCCGACCGCGGCGTAGAACCGGCCGACGCCGTCGTCCCCGTGCTCGTCGCGCACGCGGGCGGCCACCCGCAGCAGCCGCAGGCCGGCGGTGTGCCCGGCCTCGTACTCGGGCGGGAAGTGGGCCGCGTAGTCGACGTGGGCGTTGAGCAGCCGCAGCGAGATGAACCGCCACTCGACGGAGTACTCGCGCTGCCGGGCCACCTCCTCGACCCAGCGGCTGGTGAGCCAGGCGAAGGGGCAGACCGGGTCGAACCAGAAGCGGAGGTCGGTCACCGGCCCAGTCTCGCGGTCAGGGCAGGGGCACGCAGATCGCGTCGTCGTCGTCGGGGCAGAGCGCGCCGACCGTGGGCGCCGTCAACCGCAGCGGGGCGTCGCCGGATGCGTGCCGGCGCAGGTCGTCGACCCGGATCTCGAGGCTGGAGACGACGTCGGGCCGACCCTGCGGCGTGGCGGGGCCGACGGCGTCCTGGAGCACGACGTAGGCGGTGGTGCGGCCGCCGTTGCCGTGCGACCAGAACGTGTCCGACGACGGGAACGCGGGGTCCCCCTGGCAGTAGGGGTCGGTCGCGTCGTCGAAGAACACCCCGATCGGGCCGACGTCGGCCGGCGTCGCCGCGGTGATGGTCACGGTGAGCCGGCCGGCCAGCTCGTCGCCGCTGAACCTGATGGTGATCGGCACGTACTCCAGCGCTGCGTCGTCGACCTGGCACGGCTCCGGCCAGTCGGTGAGCGGCGGCGCGAACCCCACCTGCACCTCGCCGCGGGTCACGGAGAGGAGGTCGTCGGCACCGGCGCCGGGGACGACGGCCAGCGGGACGACGGCGGGGGCCGGCGCCGCCGACGGGCTGGTCGTCGCGACGGACGCCGAGGTCGCGTCCGTCGCGACTGCCGGTTCCGCGCCCAGCGCGGCGCCGAGCCGGCACCCCGACACGCTCAGACCGACCAGCGCGACCGCCGCCACCGCACGTGCTGCCCGCACCGCTCCCCCTCCGTCCGCCGCAGGATCGCACGGACGACCCGCCGGCGGGGGGATCAGCCGCGCAGGTGCGCCTGCGACTGCTGGGCGGTGCTGACCAGGGCCTGGTCGGGCCGGATGCGGGTGACCTCGACCGACTGGGCCGGCAGCAGCGCGGCCAGCAGCCAGTCCGTGCCGACCCGCACCCGGTTGGCCACCGACGGCAGCGCGTACAGGTGGTAGCCGCGGGCCACCAGCTTGGCCACCGGACCGTGCAGCCTGATGCCCAACGGCTTGGCGATGGCGTCCCAGCCGCCGAGGTCGGCGACCAGGCCGAGGTCGCGGTGCCGGTACGGCTTCGCCGCGCCGACGCCCAGGCTGGCGGCCACGTTGCGGCCCAGCGCGGTGCCCTGCCGCTGCGCGTGCTGCGCGGTCGGCGGGGTCATCGGGGTGCCCTCCTGGGTCAGGTCGGGGACGGCGGCCGCGTCGCCGCCGGCGAACACCCCGTCGGCGCCGGGCACGGTGAGGTCGGGCCGGACGACGAGCCGCCCCTTCTGCAGCGGCAGGTCCAGGGTCTGGACCAGCGGGCTGGCGGCGACCCCGGCCCCCCAGACCAGGGTGCGGCTGGGGATGGTCGAGCCGTCGGTCAGCTCGGTCTCGCCGTCCCGCGCCTCCTTCACCGTGACGCCCAGCCGCACGTCGATGCCGCGGCGGCGCAGCGCACCCAGCGCCTTCTCGCCCAGCTCGGGGCCGAGCTCGGGCAGCACGCTCTCCGCCAGGTCGACGAGCACCCACGAGATGTCCGCAGGACGCACGGTCGACCACCGCTGCGCGATGGTCTCCAGCCAGAACTGCAGCTGGGCGACGATCTCGGTGCCGGTGTAGCCCGCGCCGACCGCGACGACGGTCATGCGGGCGCGGCGTTCGGCGTCGTGCTCGGGACCGGCCGGCAGGGCGTCGGCCCGGTCCAGCTGGCGGAGCAGGTGGTCGCGGAGGAACTGGGCCTCGACCAGGGTCTTCACCCCGTGCGCGCGCTCGGCGACACCGGGGATGTCGAACTGGCGGGTGATCGACCCGGGCACGAGCACCAGGCGGTCGTAGGCCAGTGTGACGACCTCCTCGGTGGCGCCGCCGTCGTCCGTCGTCCGCACGGTGACCGTCTTCGCGCCGTGGTCGACCGCGGTGGCGCTGCCCAGCACGACTCGGGTGCGGCGCAGCTGCTGGCGGAGGCTGATCGCGATGTGCCGCGGCTCGACGACGCCGGCGCTGACGTCGGGCAGCAGCGGGCTGTAGAGCAGGTAGTCGCTGGGGTTGACCAGCACGAGCTCGGCCGCCTCGGGGGGCATGGTCTTCTCGAGCTTGCGGAGGGCGTGGAACCCGGCGAACCCTCCCCCGACGACGACGATCCTGGGGCGGCTCATGGGTTCTCCTCGTCGGTGCGGGTGCAGGCGTGGTCAGGACCTGCCCCGCACCGACGAGGTCGAACCCGTCTCGTGGGTCACCCCGCGGTGCGGGGCGCCCGCCAGAGGTCGATGCCCGAGTCGACGGCGTGCCGCTCGATCGCGGTCAGCTCGTCGGCGGTGAACGCCAGGTTCGCCAGGGCCCCCACGTTGTCGTCGAGCTGGCGGACGCTGCTGGCGCCGACCAGCACGCTGGTGACCCGCTCGTCGCGCAGCGCCCACGCCAGGGCCAGCTGGGCCAGGGACTGCCCGCGGCCCTCGGCCAGGGTGTTCAGCGCGCGCACGTGCTCGATCGCGTCGTCGGTGAGCAGGTCGGTCGACAGCGACTTGCCCTGGCTGGCCCGCGAGCCCTCGGGGACGCCGTCCAGGTACTTGCTGGTGAGCATGCCCTGGGCCAGCGGCGAGAACGCGATGCACCCGGCACCCACCTCGGCCAGGACGTCGAGCAGACCCTCGGTCTCGATCCAGCGGTTGAGCATCGAGTAGCTGGGCTGGTGGATGAACAGCGGCGTACCCAGGTCGGCCAGGATCGCCGCCGCCCGCCGGGTGTCCTCGGGGCCGTAGGAGCTGATGCCGGCGTACAGCGCCCGGCCGCTGGTGACCGCGGTGTGCAGGGCCCCCATCGTCTCCTCGAGCGGCGTGGTGGGGTCGGGCCGGTGGCTGTAGAAGACGTCGACGTACTCCAGACCCATCCGCCGCAGCGACTGGTCGAGGCTGCTCAGCACGTACTTGCGCCCGCCGCCGCCCTGGCCGTAGGGGCCGGGCCACATGTCGTAGCCGGCCTTCGTGCTGATCACCAGCTCGTCGCGGTAGGGCGCGAAGTCGTCGCGCAGGTGGCGGCCGAAGTTGGTCTCGGCCGACCCGTAGGGCGGGCCGTAGTTGTTGGCCAGGTCGATGTGGGTGATGCCCAGGTCGAAGGCCCGGCGCAGGATGTCGCGCTGGCGGTCGAAGGGCACGTCGTCGCCGAAGTTGTGCCACAGGCCCAGGCTGACCGCGGGCAGGTCGGTGCCGCTGCGCCCGGTGCGGCGGTAGGTCATGTCGTCGTAGCGGGTCTGCGCCGCCTCGTAGGCCATGCCGCTGATCCTGCCTCCCCCCGGTTCAGCAGGTGCAGGCGCAGGCCGGGCAGGCACCCGGTGCGGTCGGCGTCCACGGGGTGTCCGCGACGGAGACCACCGCACCGCAGAGGGCCAGCTCGGGTCCGCCGTCCAGCTCGTCGCTGCTCCGGTGCGCCTCGACGGCGTGCACCGTCGCGCAGGTGGTCGGTCGGCACAGGCCGGTGAGCAGGGTGGTCGTCGTCGTGGTCACCCCGTGATCCTGGGTCCACCGGGCCCGGCGGACCACGCCCTTGACGTCTCCCTGACGCCCGCGCCACCGTCCCTGACGGGGGTCCGGCCCCTCCGGCGGGCCGACCCGGTGCAGACGCCCGGCATCCGGGGCATCCTGGGTGCTCGTGGACACCAGGGCGGCGCTCGCGCGGGAGCGCTGGCGGCAGGTGCTGCCCACCGCCGTGCTGCTCACCGGTGACGTCGGCAGCGCCTGGCGGCTGGTCGTCGCGGCGCTGGCCGGTGCCCGCCCGGTCCCGCCCGGCCACGACGGCGCGGTCGTCGCGGTGGTCCGCACCTTCCGCCGCCGGCGGGTCGGGGACGGCGCGACCCTCAGCGCGGGGGCGCCGGTCTGGTGGCTCACCGAGGACGACCTAGCCGCGGCCGGCCGGTTGGCCGACGCCCTCGCCGGCCTCACCCGCGACGAGCGGGCGGCCGTCGTGCTGCGCTTCGCCGAGGACTGGCCCCCCGCGCGCATCCGGGACCTCGTGCCGGGCGCCGACCCCGACACCGCCGCGCGCCGGCTGGTCGGCGAGGTGCCCGACCCCACCCGCCTCCCCGAGCGGCTCGCCTCGCTGGCCGCCGCCCACGACGCGTCCGCGTTCGACGACGACGCGGCGGCGGACGCCGTCGGGGTCGCGGTCACCCGTCGGCGGCGGCGCGCCGGTCTCGCCGTCGTCGTGGCCGCCGCGGCCGTCGCCGGTGCGGTCCTCGTGCCCGACCACCTCCCCGGACCGGTGCCGGCGTCGGCACCGTCGGCACCGGTGCTGGCGGGGGCCTACGCGGGCGCGCCGCGCGGTGAGCTGGCCGACGACCCAGGGGTGCTGCCCGACCTGCAGCGGCGCCTGGACGCCGCAGGACTGCCCGGGTCGGGCTACCGCCTCGTGTACGGCGGGGACGTCGACGGCACCCGCGTGGTGCTGATGGGCCGCGCCGCGGACGGGGGCACCCAGCTCGCGTGGCTGACCGGCGCCGCCGGGAGCGGACCGGGGCAGCTGACGGTCACCCCCACCGCGGAGGGCGACCCGACGGGGGCGGCCGACGACCTGGCCGCCGCCGTGGCGGTGACCGATCCCGACCGGGGCCGGGTGGAGCTGGTCGTCGTCGCCGCCGAGGGCACGGAGGTCCAGGTGTCCCCCGGGGTGGACGTCGACCCTGCCCTGGGCAGCGGGGCGCGGGACTACCGCGAGGTGCCCACCGAGGACGGCGTCGCCGTCCTGGCCGTCGACCGCTCGTCGGCGGCCGGGGTGCGGTACGCGGTGGGCCCCGGCGCGCCCACCGACGGGCGGGTGCCGCTGGTCGTCGATGCGGTCGCCCCGGACCCGGGGAGCGTGCCCACCAGCCGGTCGGGCACCGAGCAGGTCGCGGCCACCGCCTACGCGGCGGCGGTCGACGCCGTCAGCGCGGCCACCTCCTGGGCGCCGGCGGACCTGGCGATCACGGTCCTGGGCGCGGGCAGCGCCCGGATGCCGACCGGCCAGGTCGTCGAGACCGCCACCGTGGCCGCCGTCCTGCCCGGCGGCGCCGTCGTCACCACCACCGGGACCGCCGCCTACCACCACGCCACGTCGGGCGGGTACACCGCCGTCGCCAGCTGCGGGGGCGCCGGCCACCCGGCCGGGACCGACCTCGCCCGGCTCGTCGTGGCCACCGACTGCGTGGTCACCGACCCCGACGGGCCGGCGTTCCGGTTCGTCGTGGTCGCCGCCCCGCCCGGTGCGGAGGTCACCCTGACCGCCGCCGACGGGTCCACCGTCGTGCCCGACCTCGCCGCCGGCTGGGGCTGGGTGTCCGCCTCGGGGGCCGCCGTCGTCTCGGGCACCGACGGGACGACGACGTTCGCGGTCGTGGGCAGCGCGGACGACGTCCTGCGCGCCTGATCGGGGGCCCGGCCCCTCAGCGGTCCAGCAGGCGCAGCTGCACCATCGCGGCGAAGCGGACGTCGGGGTCGCCCAGGTCGATGCCGCCGACCTCGGCGACCCGGCGCAGGCGGTAGCGGAACGTGTTCGGGTGCACGTACAGCGCCGCGGCGGCCGCCGGGACGTCGCCGAAGGCGTCCAGCCAGGCCCGCAGCGTGGGCACCAGCTGCGCCCCGTGCGCGGCGTCGTACTCCCCCAGCCGGGCCACCGGCCCGGCCGGCCGGTCACCCCGGGCCTCGGCCAGGTCGTGCAGCTCGAGCAGCAGCCCCTCGACGTGGACGTCGTCGGCCCGGGCCACCCGCACCGCACCGCCTCCCGCCGCACCGGCGCGCACCCGCAGCACCCGCAGCGCGCGGTCGGCGGCCACCCGGGCGGCGGCCAGGCCGGCGACGTCGCGGCCGGCCGGGCCGATCCCGACGACGGCGGGGATGCGCGGCCCGATGCGGTCGAGGAAGTCGGTGGCGATCCGCACGGCCCGGGCGTCGGCGTCCTCGCCGGTGACCGGCACCAGCCCGTAGACGGCGTGGCCGACCAGCGCGGTGGCCGACCGGGGGTGGACGGCGGACAGGTGCACCCCGAACGCGTCGGCCAGCCGCTGGCGGTCGTTGGCCGACCCGGCGTCGCTGGCGGCGTCGACCCCGGCGGCGGGGTCCAGCGCCGCCAGGGCCAGCACCACCACCGAGCGGTCGGCCAGCCCCAGGCGGTGCAGCGCCTCCCGCGCGCCCGCGCCCCCCTCCAGCGCCGTGGAGACCAGGTCGGCCTGCAGCCGGCGCTGCACGTCGGCGCCGGCCCGCACCCGCAGCATGTGCAGGGCGACCAGGGTGGCGGCCTCACCGAGGGCGCGGGCCCGGTCGGGGCTCAGGCCGTCGCGGAGCACCGCCCAGATCGAGCCGAGCACCTCGTCACCGGCCCGCACCGCGATGGCCGCGCGGGGCAGCGCACCGGCGCCGTCCAGCGGGGTCACCGGCTCGACCAGGACCGGCCCGGTGGAGCGGTACAGCTCGCGGAACACCCCGCGCTCGGTGAGCACCCGGGAGTAGACCTCGGGCACCTGCAGCCCCAGCACGGTCTGGATGCGTCCGGGGTCGGCCTCGTCCTGCCGGCCGGAGAACGCGAGCACGCGGTTGCTGCGGTCCTCGATGGTGATCGGCGCGTCGACCAGCGCGGCCACGGCGTTGGCCAGCGCGAACAGATCGCCCGAGGGCAGCCCGCCCAGCGACTCGGCGGTCTGCGCGCCGACGTCGCCCTCGGCCAGCAGCACCCGGAGCATGGCCGCCAGCTGCGCCCAGGTCGCCCCGCGGGTCAGCCCCAGCAGCGCCACGCCGGACTCCCGGGCCGCGGCCAGCACCGCCGGGGTCACCGTCACCGGCGCCCGCAGCACCAGCCCGGCCGCACCGCGGCGGCCGAGCTGGGTCAGCAAGGTGATGGTCGCCGCCGCTCCGCCGACGCCCACGCCCAGCACCAGCGCGGCCGGGGGCAGCTCGGGCTCGTCGATGGGGTCGTGGATGGCCACCCCGCCCAGCCGCGGGACGGCGTCGGGGTCGCCGTGCAGCAGGTCCAGCAGCGTCGTGCCCAGGTCGTCGAGGACCCGGCGCAGACCTGCCGGAGCTCCCGTCACCGGGTCGACGTTACTGATCCGTCCGGTTCACACCGGCAGCCACTCGCGCCAGGTGGTCACGTCCTCGAGCACCTCGGGCACCGGGACGACGCCGATGCCGGGCCCGGTGGGCACGCCGAGGTGGCCGCCGTCGAGCACGAACGGGTCGGTGACGTCGGTGCGGTAGTAGCGGTCCGACGCCGAGGTGTCCCCGGGGAGCGTGAACCCGGGCAGCGCCGCCAGCGCCACGTTCGCCGCCCGGCCGATCCCGGTCTCCAGCATCCCGCCGCACCAGACCGGCACCCCGTGCGCGGCGCAGACGTCGTGGATCCGCCGGGCCTCCAGGTACCCACCGACCCGGCCGGGCTTGACGTTCACGATCGAGCAGGCGCCCAGGGTGATCGCCTCGGCCGCGGCCCGGGCGGAGGTGATCGACTCGTCCAGGCAGACCGGGGTGCGGATCTGCCGGGCCAGCGCGGCGTGCCCCAGCACGTCGTCCTCGGGCAGCGGCTGCTCGACCAGCAGCAGGTCGAAGGGGTCCAGCCGGGCCAGGTGCCGGGCGTCGGCGAGGGTGTAGGCGGTGTTGGCGTCGACCTGCAGCAGCACGTCGTCGCCGAAGCGCTCGCGCACCGCGCGCACCGGTTCGACGTCCCAGCCGGGTTCGATCTTGAGCTTGATCCGCACGTAGCCCTGGTCGAGGTACTCCCCCACCGCGTCCAGCAGCGCCGGCACCGAGTCCATGATCCCGACCGACACCCCGCACGGCACCCGGTCGTGCACGGCGCCGAGGTGCCGGGACAGCGGGGTGCCGGCGGCCCGCAGCTGCGCGTCGAGCACCGCGAGCTCAAGGGCGGCCTTGGCCATCCGGTGCCCGTGCACGGGGGCCAGCACCTCGGCGACCGCCGCGGCGTCGATCCGCCCGGCCGCGGCCAGCCGGGGCACCAGGAAGCGGCGCAGCACGTCGACCGCGCCGTCCACGTACTCCTCGGAGTACAGCGGGTCGGCCATGGCCACGCACTCGCCCCAGCCCTCGGCGTCGGCGGTCACCACCCGGACCAGCAGGACGTCGCGGTGGGTCTGGGTGCCGAACGAGGTGCGGAACGGCGACACCAGGGGCAGCCCGACCCGCCGCAGTTCGACCCCCTCGACGGTCGAGTCGATCAGCTCCACGGTTGCCTCTCCCCTGTCGTGTGCTCTGCGCCGCGCTGGTGCAGCACGTACCGCCCGGCGCGGTCGAAGCCGGTGATCCGCCCGCCGTCGGCCAGCACCGGGTGCAGCACCGACCGGACGGCGCTGCGCCACCGCGCGGCCAGCGCCGGGTCGGTGCGGCGCAGCGCCTCGACGTCGCGGGGCACGGCCACCAGCAGCACCGGTGCGTCGGTGCGACCGGGCACCGGGGCGCCGTCGGGCGAGCAGCCCAGCGCCACCGCCGCGCCGGGCGGGACGGCGGCACCCGGGGCCCCGCCGCGGCAGGCCGCCACGACCTGCGGCGCCGCGAGGTCCCAGCGGACCAGCAACCGGTCGGTCTCGTCGCCGGCGTTGAGCGCGTCCTGCATGCCGCCGTAGTGGTCGGGCAGGTAGGCCACCGCGGCGGCGCCGAGCTTGCCGGTGTTGAACCAGGCGTTGCGGGCGACCAGCGGGTCGTAGGTCCAGGTGATCTCGCCGACCCCGCGGGCCAGCGCCCAGGCGCGCTGGTGCACCTTGAGCGCGAACCCGACGCTGCGACCGCGCACGGCCCCGGAGACCCCGGCGATGTGGCTGTGCAGCGACCCGGCGGCCGGTTCGGCGAAGAAGCCCACGCAGGCCCCCACCAGGTCGTCCCCGTCGTACGCGCCGGCCACGTAGCTGCCCGCCGTCGCCAGCGCCCGCAGCAGCTCGGTGCTCAACGGCGGGCTGTCGGCCCGTTGCCAGATGGCGCCCAGCAGGCCGGCGACCGCGGCCAGGTCCGGCACCGCCGTGATCGTCCGGACCGCGACCCCCGCCGCGCGCCCGGCGGCGTCGGCGGCCAGCTGGGCGTCGTCGGCGACGGTCCACGTGGTCACCGCCGGCCCCCGTCGGCCGGCCCGGCCGGCTCGTCCGCGACGTCGGCGAGCAGGTCGGCCAGCAGCGCGGTGAGCAGCGCCAGCCGCGGCGCGAGCTCGGCGACCAGCACGTGCTCGTCGTCGGCGTGCGCGCCCCCGCCCACCGCGCCCAGCCCGTCGAGCGTGGGCACCCCGACGCCGGCGGTGAAGTTCCCGTCGGAGGCGCCCCCGACCGAGGCACCGCGCAGCTCGGGCAGCCCGAGCCCGCGGGCGACCGCACGGGCCCGGTCGAGCAGCGCGGCGGCGGCCTCCATCGGCGGTCGGTTCGGTCCGCCGGTCACCTCCACGCGGGCGCCGGGCAGCACGGGGCGCAGCGCCCGCACCGCCGCGTCGACCCGGTCCTGCTCGGCGGCGTCGGGCACGCGCACGTCGACGGCGACCCATGCCTGCGCCGGCACGGTGTTGGTGACGGTGCCCGCCGCCGACGCGGTCGGGGTGACCGTCGTCCCGAGGTCGGGGTCGCCGAGGGCGGTCAGCGCGAGCACCTGGTGGGCCAGCTCGACGCCGGCGTTGACGCCGTCGGCGGGCGCGAGCCCGGCGTGCGCGGCGCGGCCGGTGACCGCGACCCGGTACAGCGAGACGCCCTTGCGGGTGGTCTTGAGGGCCCCGCCGTCGGCGGCGGCCTCCAGCACGAGCGCGGCCGCGCAGCCGCGGGCCTCGTCCTCGATCAGCGTCCGGGAGGACGGCGAGCCCAGCTCCTCGTCGCCGGTCACCAGCACGGTCACCCCGGCCGGGTCCTCGAGCGCGGCCACCGCGGCGAACGCGACGACCAGGCCGGCCTTCATGTCCACGCTGCCCGGGCCGCGCAGCACGCCGTCGACGACCGTGGACGGGTGGGTGGCCAGCGACCCGAGGGGCCAGACGGTGTCGTGGTGACCCAGCACCAGCACCCGTGGCGGACCCTCCCCCAGGCGCCAGCGCAGGTGGGTGCGGCCCTCGAGCACGATGCGCTCGGGCTCGCACCCCAGCCGGCGGGTGCCGACCCGGGCGACGACGTCGGCGCTGCGGGCCACGGCCGCCAGGTCGTCCGAGGGCGACTCGCAGGAGACCAGCTCGTGGATGTCGGCCAGCACGTCGGCCGGGAGCTCGGTCACCGGACCGCCCCGGGCACGGCGGCCAGCAGCTCGCGGGTGTACTCGTGCGCCGGGTCGCCGAGCACCTGCTCGGCCGGGCCCTGCTCGACGATGCGGCCCTCGCGCATCACCGCGATGGTGCTGGCGACGTAGCGCACCACGGCCAGGTTGTGCGAGATGAACAGCATCGAGGTGCCCAGCTCGCGCTGCAGCCGGCGCACCAGGTTGAGCACCGTGCCCTGGATCGACACGTCGAGCGCCGAGGTGATCTCGTCGGCGATCACCACGTCGGGCCGGGCGGCCAGGGCCCGCGCGACGGCCACGCGCTGCCGCTGCCCGCCCGACAGCTGGGCGGGGTGGGCGCGGGCCCGGGCCGGGTCCAGGTCGACCAGCTCCAGCAACCGGAGCACGTCGGCCCGGCGCTGCGCCCGCGGGGTGCCGCGCGGCACGGCCTCGGCGATGCTGTCGCCGATCGTCATCCGCGGGTCCAGCGAGGAGTACGGGTCCTGGAACACCATCTGCACGGGACGGCGACCGGGGCGGGTGGGCACCGGCACGCCGTCCAGCAGCACCGCCCCACCGGTCACCGGTGCCAGCCCGACCGCAGCCTTGGCCAGGGTCGACTTGCCCGACCCCGACTCGCCGACCAGGCCGACCACCGCACCGTCGGGCACGACCAGGCGCACGCCGTCCACCGCGGTGTGCCCGGTGCGGGCGTTGCCGTACCGCACCGTCACGTCGTCGAACACCAGCTCGCTCACGCGACCTCCTCCCGTGCCGCACCGGCGGCGGCGAGCGCCCCGTCGGCGACCTCGTCGGCGTGCCAGCAGGCCACCCGGCTCCCCGACGCGTCGGCCGCCAGCGGTGGGTCCTCCGCCCGGCAGCGGTCCGACGCCAGCGGGCAGCGCGCGGCGTAGGCGCACCCGGGAGGCTGCGCCGACGGGTCGACCGGCCGGCCGGGGATCACCGGCAGGGGTGCGTCGAGGTCGACGGCCATGTCCGGGACGGTGGCCACGAGGGCCCGGGTGTAGGGGTGCCGGCCCGCGGCGAGCCGGTCGGCGGGCAGGTCCTCCACGATGCGCCCGGCGTACATCACCAGCACCCGGTCGCACACCTCGCGCACGACCGCCACGTCGTGGCTGATCAGCAGCAGGGCGACGTCGTCGGAGCGGCGGATCGCGGCGAGCAGGTCGAGCACCGAGCGCTGCACGGTGACGTCGAGGGCGGTGGTCGGCTCGTCGGCCACGATCAGCGCGGGCTCCCCCATGAGGCCCATGCCGATCATCGCCCGCTGGCGCATGCCCCCGGAGAACTCGTGCGGGTACTGGCGGGCCCGGCGCTCGGGTTCGGGCACCCGCACGCTGCGCAGCCGGTCCACCGCGCGGGCCAGCCCGGCCGCCCGGGATAGGCCCTGGTGCCGGCGGGCGCCCTCGGCCAGCTGGTGGCCGATCCGCCGGGTGGGGTTCAGCGAGGTCATCGGGTCCTGGAAGACCATCGCGAACCCGGTGCCCAGCAGCCGGCGGTGCGCCCGCTCGCCGCCGGTGCGCAGGTCGGTGCCCCGGAAGTCCAGCCGGGCCGCGGTCACCTCGCCCGGCGCCTCGACCAGGCGGGCGACGGCCAGCGCGGTGAGCGACTTGCCCGACCCCGACTCCCCCACCACGCCCACGGCCTCGCCGCGCCCCACCGAGAAGGTCACCCCGCGCACCGGCCGGACCGGGCCACCGGCACCCGGGAACGCCACCGAGAGGTCCTCGACGTCGAGCACGGGTTGCCCGGCCACCGGGCCGCGCTCGGTGGCCGGCTGCCGGTCGGCCCCGGCGGCGCGGCGGCCGCGCACGACCCCGGCGGCCGAGGTGAGCCCGATGCCCTTGGCCACGGCCTCGCCGAACAGGTTGAACGCCAGCCCGGCGACGACGATGGCCAGGCCGGGGGCCAGGGCGGCCTCCGGGTGCCGGTAGATGCCCGACAGGCCGTCCTGCAGCAGCCGGCCCCAGTCGTAGTCCGGCGCCTGCACCCCCAGCCCGAGGAACGACAACCCGGCGAAGGCCAGCAGCGCACCGCCGGCGCCGATGGTCGCGTTGACGACCAGCGGCTCGGCGATGTTGGGGAACACGTGGCGCAGCAGCACGCGGAACCGGCCGACCCCGGCGACCCGCGCGGCCAGCACGTAGTCCCGCGACGCGACCCCGGCGGCCAGCGTCGAGGTGAGCCGGGCGAACACCGGCGCCCCGGCGACGCCGATGGCCAGCACCGCGCCCGTGGCGCCGACCCCGAACACGATGGCGAAGAACAGCGCCAGCAGCAGGCCGGGGAACGCGACGGCGATGTCGATGCCCGCGGTGACCAGCCGGCCGGCGCGGCGGCCCAGCAGCAGCGGCGCCGCACCCAGCAGCATGCCCAGCACCACGGTGAGCACGGTGGCGGTCAGCGCCAGCCGCACCGAGAGGCCGGTGGCCACCATGGTGCGGGCGAAGAGGTCACGGCCCAGGTTGTCGGTGCCCACCAGGTGCGCGGCCGAGGACCCCTGCAGGATCGCGTCGGTGTCCACGGCCTCGGCCTGCGCCCCCCACACGACGGGCGCGACGACGGCGAGCACCAGCACCGCGGCCAGCAGCACCCCGGCGCCGATGCCGACCGGCGTGCGCAGCACCGACCCCCACCGGCCACGGGCGGCCGGTCGGTCGGCGACGGGGACGAGCACCCCGGGCGCCATGGTGGTCATCAGCTCTCCCGGATGACGGAGCGCGGGTCGAGCAGGGACAGGACGACGTCGACGGCCAGGTTCACCAGCAGCACTCCGGCGCCGTACACGAGCACGACGCCCTGCACGACGGGGTAGTCCTTCTCCAGGATCGAGGAGACGATGGTCGAGCCCAGGCCCGGCCAGGAGAAGACGTTCTCCACCAGCACGGTGCCGGCCACCAGCGCCGAGAGCAGCAGCCCGCCGAGGGTGATCGAGGCCGTCAGCGCGTGCGGGAGCGCGTGGCCGAGGTTGACCTGCCAGGCCGGCAGCCGCTTGGCCCGCGCCGTCCGCACGTGGTCGCTGCGCAGGGCGGTGAGCATCTCCACCCGCACGATGCGGGCCAGCGCCGCCGCCGGGCCGACGGCCAGGGCGAGCACCGGCAGCACGTAGGACGACGGCCCGGTGCGCCCGGCCACCGGGAGCCAGCCCAGCGTCACGCTGAAGACGTAGACGAACCCGACGCCGAGCACGAAGTCCGGCACCGCGCCGACGACCGTGCTCGCGGAGGAGAACGCCAGCTCGCCGCCGCGCCGCCGCCCACCCCGGGTGAGCACGCCCATCCCGGCCCCGATGGGCACGGCGAGCGCGACCACCACCACGAAGGCCAGCAGCGCCAGCTCCAGGGTGGCCGGCAGGCGCTGCCCGATGATCCGCGAGACCGGCAGCGAGGAGCCCAGCGACGAGCCCAGGTCGCCGGTCAGCACCCCGCGCAGGTAGTCCACGTACTGCTCCCACAGGGGCCGGTCCAGCCCGAGCGACGCCCGGCGGGCGGCGACCAGGGCGGCCGGTGCGGTCGGCCCCAGCGCCGCCCGCACCGGGTCGCCCGGGATGAGGTGCAGGATCAGGAACGACGCCGTCACCAGCACCCACAGCGAGACCAGCAGCCGGCCGGTGCGGCGCACCGCGAAGGCCAGCCACGGGTTGTCGGCCATCCGTCGGGACGGCGTCCCGACGGCGGAGGCCGGGGCGACGGCGGTCACCGGCTCAGCCCTGCATGCGGATGCTGGTGGGGATGAGGCCGTCGCCGAGCGCGAACTCCGCGCCCGAGCCGAAGAACGTCGACTCCTGGTTGGCGAAGGGGAAGACGTCGGCGGAGGACACGAGCGCCGCCTCGGCCTGCAGCCAGGTGTCGCAGCCGTCGGTGCCCTCCATGGTGCTGGCCTGCGCGACGAGGGCGTCGTAGTCGGGGTTGGCGATGTGCGCGAAGTTGTTGCCGTCGGGCACCACGGTGCCGGAGACGAACGGCACCACCTGGTCGGGGCTGCTGACGTTCAGCTGCACCCAGGCGGCGTCCCAGTCCCCCGAGCCGAACAGCGTGCTGATCGACGCCGTCTCGTCCTGCGGGGTCACGTCCACCGTCACGCCCAGGTCCTGCCAGGCCGTGGTGACCAGCTCCGCGGCGGCCGAGCCGCTGGCACCCAGCTCGGTGTCGTAGAGGAACGTGATCGCCAGCGGCGTGCCGCCCTTGGCCCGGGTGCCGTCGGCGCCGGCGACCCAGCCGGCCGCGTCGAGGGTCGCGGCGGCGGCGTCGGCGTCGACGTCCGGCATCGCGTCGGAGACCGAGTCGCCGCCGCACGCGGAGGGGGCCGACGCGGCGAAGCTGGTGCCGGGGCCACCGCGGTCGGCGCTGAGCACCTTGGCGACCTGCTCGAAGTCCACGGCCTGGGTGAGGGCCAGCCGGACGGCCGGGTCGGACGCCGGGCGGCCAGCGGTCTGGTTGTACCACTGCTCGCCGAGGACGGCGGTGACGCTGGTGGAGAACAGCCCCGCCGACTCCAGCCGGTCGAAGTCCGGGCCGATGATCTGCGCGGCGTTCACCTCGCCGGACAGCAGCTGGTTGGCCGCGGTGGTCTCGTTCGGCACGATCTGGAACACCACCTGGTCGGGGGTCCCCTCGGTGCTGGTGCTCGCACCGTCCGGGCCCCAGGTGTAGTCGTCGCGCACCGTGTACGTGTAGTGGTCGTTCGGCACGGCCTCGGTGAGCTGGAAGGGACCGGTGCCCAGCGTCGAGTCGGTGAGCGAGTCGCGGTCGGCCAGCCCGGCCGAGCAGACCATCGGCACCCCGGCGAGGCCGTTGAGCACGAACGGCGCCGGCGCGGCGAGGGTCAGGGTGACCGTGCCGTCCTCGGCGCCCGTGGCGGTCACGCCGTCGGGCACGAACACCCCGAGGAACGGGCTCTGGTTGGCCGGGTCGGCGACGTAGTTGATGTTCTCCGCGGCGTCCTCGGCGGTGAACGGCGTGCCGTCGGAGCAGGTGACGTCGGGGTCCATCGTGAGCGTGACCGTCGACCCGTCCACCGACCAGTCGGTGGCCATCTGCGAGACGACCTCCCCGTCGGCGTCCAGGCCGAGCAGCGAGTCGTAGGCGAAATGGGTGATCTGGAACAGCCCGCTGGCCGCCGACGCCTGGGGGTCCAGGTTGCCCGGGTCGGCGGCGACGGCGAAGACGAAGGTGCCGCCGGAGACGGCCTCGCCACCACCCCCGGAGCCGCCGCCGCAAGCGGCGAGCGCGAGGGCGGTGACGCCGAGTCCGGCGGCGGTGCGGACGTGCCTCATGCGGGGGTCCTCTCGGGGCGGGGCTGGGCTGGACGGGGCGGGGTGTGCGGGGGCAGGTCAGGCGTCGGCACGGCGCACGGCGCGGCCCAGGTGCAGGAAGCGGGCCCGGCCCGAGCCGTCGTCGCCGAGGAAGACGTGCGGGATGTGCAGCCCCATCTGGCCCTGCACCGGGATGAGCGCGTCGGGGCCGAAGCCGACCAGCTCGGTGCGCTCGGGGCCGTCGGTCAGGTCGACCAGCGGGTCCTTGGGCACGATCTGCAGCCAGATGCGCTCCTGCTCGTCGGCGCTGACGACGAGGTCGTAGACGAGGCTCTCGTAGGTGCCGGTGAACCGGGTGGGGTCCACCGGCGCGGGGTCGGCCGGCGGGGTGGGCAGGGCCCGGGGCTCGAGGCCGGCGAGCTCGCGCAGCACGTGCCCGACGACGTCGGCGTACAGGGCGTAGGGGTTGCCGCCGTTGGTCAGCAGGGCGACGGCCAGGTCGTGCTCGGGCACCAGGCGCAGGAACGAGGCCTGGCCGATGGTGTTGCCGTCGTGGCCGTGCACCCCGCCCGGGCCGTCGAACAGCTCCCAGCCCAGGCCCCACGCGTCGCCCAGCACCCGCAGCTCGGGCAGCCGCACCTGCGGCTCGCGCATGGCCGCGACGGTGGCCTCGGCCAGCAGCCGGGTGCCGTCGGGGGCAACCCCGCCGGACAGGTGCAGCCGGCCGAAGCCGACCAGGTCGCGCGCCGACATGGCCAGCATCGACCCGGCCGGGGCGTTCGAGCGGACCATCGCCCACACCGGTGCGGCCACCTGCTCGGCGCCCGGGGCCGGTGTCACGTGGCCGACGGCGACCCGGTGCACGATCGCCTCGTAGGGGCTCGGCGAGGCGGTGGTCAGGCCCAGCGGGGTGATGAGGTGGTCGGTGAGGCACTGGTCGTAGGGCTTGCCGCGCAGCACCTCGACGAGCAGGCCGAGCACGCAGTAGCCGGCGTTGTTGTAGCTGAACAGCTCGCCGGGGGCGAACAGCTGCGCGACCCCGGCGAGCTCGCCGAGGTAGGTCGACAGCGCGTCGTCGCCGCGGCCGGTGTCGGTGAACACGTCGCCCTCGAAGCCGGCGGTGTGCGCCAGCAGCTGCCGCACGGTGATCGCCGCGGCGGCGGACTCGTCGCCCAGCCGCAGGTCGGGCAGGTACCGGCGCACCGGGGCGTCGAGGTCGACCGCGCCCTCGTCGACCAGCTGCATCACCAGGGTCGCCGTCCAGACCTTGGTGACCGAGCCGATCTGGAACACCGAGTCGGTCGTGGCCTCGACACCGGTGGTGCGGCTGAGCAGCCCCGCGGCGGCCTCGACCACCTCGCCGCCCACGGACACCGCGACGGCTGCGGCCGGCACGTCGTGCTCGGCCAGGAGGGCCGGCAGCCGGTCGGCCAGCCAGGCCCCGACCTGCTCCACCGTGGTGCTCGTCGCGCTCGTCATGGCGGTGGACGCTAGGGGCGCCGGGCGAGCTGCCGTTCGTCCGCGCGGCCGAACCGGCGGCACCCCGTTCGTCGTGTCGGACGAACCAGTACCGGCACCGCGGCGGCACGATCCGGGCATGGCCCGCCCGCTGCAGCTCGCCGACCTGGCCGCGTTCGCCCTGCCCGCGGAGCCGGCCATCGCCCCCGACGGCCGCACCGTCGTCTACGTCCTGCGCACCACCGACACCGGGGCCGACGTCGACCGGCGCTGCCTGTGGGTCGTCCGCGCCGACGGCGACGGGTGGGCCGCGCCGACCCCGCTGACGCACGGCCCGGCGGACACCGCGCCCACCTTCTCCCCCGACGGCGCGGTGCTGGCGTTCCTGCGGGCCGCCGACGGGGCGCCCGCCCAGCTGCACCTGCTGCCGATGACCGGCGGCGAGCCCGAGCGGGTCACCGACCTCCCCCTGGGGGCCGGTGCCCCGGTGTGGCGCCCGGACGGCGGCGCGCTGGCCTTCACCGCCCCGGTGCACCCGGCCGGCACCCCCGACGAGCACGCCCCGCTGGTGACCACCCGGCTCGGCTGGAAGGCCGACGGCGCGGGCCACCTCGGCGAGGTGCGCAGCCAGGTGCACGTGCTCGACCGGGCCAGCGGCGAGGTGCGGCAGGTGACCTCCGGCGACCGGCACGTCGGCGCCCCCGCGTGGTCCCCCGACGGCCGGCGGCTGGCCTTCGGCGCCCCCACCGGCCCGGACCCCGACCTGACCGGGCGTTCCGCGGTGCACGTCGTGCCGGTCACGGGCGGGCAGCCCGAGCAGGTGGGCCCGGCCGAGGGCGTCGCCGGCCCGGTCGTCTGGGCCCCGGACGACGTCCTGCTGGTGAGCGGGCAGCAGCGGGTCGAGGTCGGGCACACCCAGCTGCTCCGGGTGCCGCTGGACGGCGGCCGCGTCACCGACCTGGCCGCGGTGCTCGACCGCAACGTCATGCCCGGCGGCCCCGGCTACCCGGGCGGGCCGGCGCAGCTCACCCCGGACGGTCGCCGGGTCGTGTTCTGCATCCGCGACCACGGCTGCACCCACGTCGTGGCCGCCCCGGTCGACGGCTCCGGGGCGCCGGAGGGGCTGGTCGGCGGGGACGACGTCGTGGTCTCCGGCCTCGCGGTGGCCGCCGGGGCCGACGTCGCCGCGGTCGTGCTGGCCGACCCCACCACCTTCGGCGAGGTGGCCGTCGTCCCGCTGTCCGGGGGTGCGCCGGTGCGGCTGACCCGGCACACCGCCGCCGCCCTGCCGGGCGTGGCCCTCGTCGCGCCGCAGGCGCGCACCTTCACCGTCTCCGACGGGCGCACCGTGCACGGCTGGCTGCTGCGCGACCCCGCCGTGACCGGCCCCGGCCCGCTGCTGGTCGACGTGCACGGCGGCCCGCACAACGCCTGGACCCCGGCCGCCGACGCGATCCACCCCTACCACCAGGTGCTGGCCGGCCGGGGCTGGTCGGTGCTGCTGCTGGACATCCGCGGCAGCGACGGCTACGGCCTCGACCACCACACCGCCGCCGTCGGCCGCTGGGGGCTCGCCGACGAGCGCGACGTGCTGGAGCCGCTGGACGCCCTGGTCGCCGAGGGCGTCGCCGACCCCGACCGGCTGGCGCTGACCGGCTACTCCTACGGCGGTTTCCTGACCTGCTGGCTGACCGGGCGCACCGACCGGTTCGCCGCGGCCGTGGCCGGCGGCGTGGTCGCCGACCTCACGGGCATGTGGGGCACCTCCGACGTCGGCCCGCTGCTGGGCGGCCTGGAGTGGCCCGACCCGGTGACCGACCGCGCCGCGCTGGCCGAGGTCAACCCGTGGACCCGGGTCGGCGCGGTCACCACCCCCACGCTGGTGGTGCACGGCGCCGCGGACGAGCGCTGCCCGGCCGGGCAGGCCGAGCTGTGGTTCACCGCCCTGCGCAGCCGCGGGGTGCCCACCGAGCTGGTCCTCTACCCGGGGGCCTCCCACCTGTTCGTCGTCGACGGCCGGCCCAGCCACCGGGCCGACCTCAGCCGGCGGATCATCGACTGGACGGAGCAGCACGTGACCACTCCCCCGCTGGACGGCGCGCACTGGCAGCAGCGCCTGGACTCCCTCGCCGCGGCCCACCAGGTGCCCGGGGCGACCCTGGCGATCCTGCGGCTGGGCCGTGACGGCGCCGACGACGAGCTCGTCGAGGCCGCCACCGGCGTGCTCAACACCGCCACCGGCGTCGAGGTGACCACCGACTCGGTGTTCCAGATCGGCTCGATCTCCAAGGTCTGGACGGCGACCCTGGTCATGCAGCTGGTCGAGGAGGGGAAGCTGGACCTCGACGCCCCGCTGGTCGAGGTGCTGCCCGACCTGGCGCTGGGCGACCCGGACGTCACGAAGCAGGTGACGATGCGGCACCTGCTCACCCACACCAGCGGCATCGACGGCGACGTGTTCACCGACACCGGCCGCGGCGACGACGTGCTCGAGAGGTATGTGGCCGCCTTGGCGGAGGTCCAGCAGAACCACCCGCTGGGCGCGACCTTCTCCTACTGCAACTCCGGGTTCAGCCTGGCCGGCCGCGTGGTCGAGGTGCTCACCGGGACGACGTGGGACGCCGTGCTGCGCGAGCGGGTCGTCGAGCCGCTGGGCCTGACCCGCACCTCGACGCTGCCCGAGGAGGCGATCCTGCACCGGGTCGCGGTCGGCCACGTGAGCGAGGGCCCCGACCAGCCGTTCGAGCCGGTCACCACCTTCCTGCTGCCCCGCTCGGCCGGGCCGGCCGGGCTGATCAACGCCTCGGCCCGCGACGTCACCACCTTCGCCCGGGCGCACCTGACCGGCGGCGCCCCGCTGCTGTCGGGGAGCACCGCCGCGGACATGCAGGCCGAGCAGACCCAGCTGCCCGACACCCACACCCTGGGCGCGGACTCCTGGGGCCTGGGCTGGATCCGCTTCGGCTGGGAAGGCCAGCGGCTTTACGGCCACGACGGCACCACCTTCGGGCAGAACGCCTACCTGCGGGTCGTGCCCGACGCCGGGCTGGTCGTCGTCCTGCTGACCAACGGCGGCCACACCGCCGACCTGTTCCGCGCGCTGGTCGGCGAGGTCGTGTCCGAGCTGGCCGGGGTCACGATGGCCGACCAGATCCAGCCGGCCGACCCCGCGCCCGAGCTCGACCTCGCGCGGTGGACCGGCACCTACGAGCGCAGCTCGGTGCGCACCGAGGTCAGCGAGCGCGACGGCGGGCTGGTGCTGCGCATGGTGCCCACCGGCCCGCTCGCCGACGCCCCCGGCCACTCCCCCGAGGAGCTGACCCTGCACGCGGTCGCCGACGGCCTGTTCTGCGCCCAGCCCCCGGGCCAGGAGAGCTGGATGGCGGTGACCTTCTACGCCCTGCCCGACGGCAGCGAGTACGTGCACTACGGGGTGCGGGCCAACCCCAAGGTCGGCTGATGCACGACCTGGTGCTGGTCGGCGGCCGGGTGGTCGACCCGGAGACCGGCCTGGACGGCGTCCGGGCCGTGGGCATCACCGGGGGCACCGTCACCGCGGTGAGCGAGGAGGTGCCCCCGGGCCGGCAGGTGTGGGACGTGTCGGGCCAGGTGGTCACGGCGGGGTTCGTCGACCTGCACAGCCACGCCCAGTCGCTCACCGGTCTCCGCCTGCAGGCGATGGACGGCGTGACCACGGCCCTGGAGCTGGAGGCCGGGGCGCTGCCGGTGGGGCTGGCCTGCGCACGCGCCGAGGCCGAGGGCCGTCCGGTGAACGTCGGGTTCTCCGCGGCCTGGACCGACGCGCGCATGCACGTGCTGGACGGCGTCCCGTTGCCCGGGGACGGCGACCTCAGCCTCGACCTGTTCGGGCAGTTCCAGAACGGGCCCCGGTGGCGGGGTCCGGCCACCGACGCCGAGGTCGACCGCATCCTCGGCCTGCTCGACGACGCCCTCGACGAGGGTGCGCTGGGCATCGGCTGCCTGGTCGGCTACGCGCCCGACAGCGGCCGCGCCGAGTACTTCCGGCTGGCCGGGCTGGCCGCCCGCCGCGGGGTGCCCACCTTCACCCACACGCGGTTCATCTCCACCGAGGAGCCCGGGACCTCTCTCGAGGGCGCGCTGGAGGTCATCGCCGCGGCCGCCGGCACCGGCGCGCACATGCACATGTGCCACGTGAACTCCACCTCGAACCGGATGCTCGACGAGGTCGCCGCCGCGGTGGAGACCGCCCGGGGCGAGGGCGTACGGGTGAGCACCGAGGCCTACCCGTACGGCGCGGGCTCCACGGTGGTCGGCGCGGCGTTCCTGGCCCCCGAGGCGCTGCACCGCATGCGGCTGACCCCGTCGTCGATCACCTGGCTGGCCACCGGCGAGCGGATCGCCGACGCCGCGCAGCTGACCCACCTCCGGGCCACCGACCCCGGCGGCCTGGTCGTGGTGCACATGCTCGACGAGGAGGACGCCGGTGACCTCGCCCTGCTCGAGCGCTCGTTCCTGCTGCCCGACACCGCGGTGGCCACCGACGCGATGCCGCTGGTCGGTCCCGGCGGCGCCGCCGTGCCCGACGTCTGGCCACCCCCGGCCGACGCGGTCACCCACCCGCGCACCGCGGGGTCCTACGCGCGGACGCTGCGCTGGCTGGTCCGCGAGCGAGGGGTCCTCGGCCTCACCGAGGCCCTCCGCCGGTCCTCCCTGCTCCCGGCCCAGCTGCTGGAGGCGGCCGTCCCGGCGATGCGCCGCAAGGGCCGGGTGCAGGTCGGCGCCGACGCCGACCTGGTGGTGTTCGACCCGGCCACCGTGACCGACCGGGCCACCTACACCGCGCTGGCACCCAGCAGCGGCTTCCAGCACGTCCTCGTCGCCGGCACCCCGGTGGTGCGCGACGGCGAGGTCGTGCTCGACGCCCTCCCCGGGCGGGTCGTCCGCCGCGGCGACGCCTGACCCCACCTCAGGGGCAAGGCTCAGAGCCGGCGCTCCATCGCCGCGCGGCGACCGTACCGGTCCAGACCGAGGTCGACCTCGTGGGCCAGCAGCAGGGCCAGGCCGGGGGTCGGGTCGGTGATCTCGACGAACCCGTGCCGGGCGTAGAACGGCCCGTTCCAGGCGACGTCGGCGTAGGTGCACAGCGTGACCCGGTCGGCACCGTGCTCCCGCGCCTGCTCGACGGTCGCCTCGAGCAGCCCGGCCCCGATGCCCTGCCGGCCGTGGGCGGGGTCGACCGACAACTGCTCCAGGTGCACCGCGCCGTCGACCAGCTCCAGGACGGCGAAACCCCGCGGCGGTCGGCCCTCGACCAGCACACGCCACGCCTGCGCCCGCTGCGCCGGGGTGGCCGGCGGCGGGAAGTCGGTCATGCCCAGCGGGACGAAGAGCTGGTCCGCCGCCCGTTCGACGTCGGCCAGCAGCGGCAGGTCGGCCTCCTCGGCGCGGCGCACGCTCACAGCTCGGTGACCTCGTAGGTGTGGCCGGCCGCGCGCAGGCGGTCGACCAGCACGGTGCCCAAGGCGGTGGCCGGGGTGAGCGAGCCGGCGCGGTCGGGCAGGTCGTCCAGGGCCAGCGACAACCCCGCCTCGCCGAGCATCACCGCGGTCGCCGCGTACCCCGGGTCGCCCTTCCCGGCGGCGACCGAGCGGTAGCGCCGGCCGGACTCCGTCGTCCCCGTGGTGACCATGCGGAAGAAGCCCTTCGCCCGGGTCGCGGCGTCCGGGCCCTCGCCGGGCGCCGGCAGCACCCGGTCCAGCAGCGCCGCGGTGGGTCCGAACGCCATGGCCGAGACGCCGGCGAGCAGCCCACCGGTGACCGCGCCGGCGGCGACCGCGCCGCCGATGCCCGTGCCCGTGGCCATCACCTCGCCGTAGGAGAACCCGCGCCCGTAGGCGAAGTCCTGCAGCGCGTTGCTGCGCCGCACGACCCGGGTGTTGAACGAGGCCATGACGAACGGGGCGACCCAGCGACCGTCCGCGGTGCGGGAGGGCGTCGACGCGTCGCGGGGCTGCCGGGTGGCGGGCTCGGCTGCCCGGTCGGGGCTGAGGGCGTAGGGGTGGCCGGCCACCCGGCGCAGCTCGGGTCGCTCCTTGATCGCGGCGACCTGGGCGCGCATCGAGTCGATCGTGCCGCCGGAGAACCCGCCCTTGGCCGTGGCCACCGTCTGCACGTCGGTGAGGCCGCCGGCGCCGTCGGCGGCGGCCCGTCGGGCCAGCTCGGCGACCGCGAGGTCGGAGGGGATCGAGTCGTAGCCGCAGGCGTGCACGATCCTCGCCCCGGTCTCCCGGGCGAGCGCGTCGGTGGCGTCGACGGCGTCCCGCACGAAGAGCACCTCGCCGGTCAGGTCGGCGTAGTGCGTGCCGGCCCGGGCGCAGGCCTCGACCAGGGGCAGCCCGTACCGGGCGTAGGGCCCGACGGTGGTGACGACGGCGCGCGTGCTGCCGGCCAGCTCGGCCAGCGCGGCGGGGTCGGCGGAGTCGGCGACCAGCACCGGCCAGCTCCGGCCACGCTCGGGCAGCCCGGCGCGGACCACCTCGACCTTGGCCCGGGTGCGGCCGGCCAGCGCGATCCGCGCACCCTCGGGGGCGTGCTCGGCCAGGTACTCGGCCACCAGCTTCCCGACGAACCCGCTGGCACCGAACAGGACCAGATCGTGCGCGCGCTCGCTCATGGGACCCATCCTCGCCGACCGGTAGCCTCGCCGCGTGACCGGGAACCCCGAGCCGGGCCGGCTCTACAGCGACCTGTTCCAGGACGCGTCGCACTTCGAGGAACGCTTCGTCGACGACCTCGACCGGCTGGCCGCCATGAGCTCGGCGCTGAAGACCCTGGGCCTCCGCGTGGTGCTGACCAGCGGCTCGTTCGACATGATCCACGAGGGCCACAGCCGCTACCTCGAGCACGCCCGGTCCCTGGGCGGGTTCCTCATCGTCGGCGTGGACAGCGACGAGAAGGTCCGCCGGCGCAAGGGGCCCAGCCGGCCCGCCGTCCCCGAGATGGAGCGGCTGCGCATGGTCACCCACCAGCGCGGGGTGGGCATCGTGACCCTCAAGCACGTCGAGCACGAGCAGTGGGCGCTGATCAAGGCGGTGCGCCCGGCCGTGCTGGTGGCCACCGCCGACACCTACACCGCCGAGGAGGTCGCCCGGCTGGAGGCCGAGTACTGCGACCGGGTGGTGGTGCTGGACCGGATGTCGACGGTGAGCACGTCGGCCCGGCTGCGGCTGATCCACCTGGCCGACGCGGCGGCCACCGAGAACCCGTGAAGCAGGTCCTGCTGTACGCGCCGGTCTACCACGCGGGCCACCGGCGGCTGTTCGCCGAGCACGCCGACGCCGCGGAGGTGCTGCTGCTCGGCGAGGGCTTCGCCGAGCAGTTCCCGGCGATGCGCAAGGAGATCCGGGCGCTGGCCGCCGGCACCGTGGCCCGGCTGGTGACCCTGGAGCACGGCGTGGCCGCGCGCGTGGTGCAGCCGGACGACCTGCCGGACGCGCTCACCGGGGACGTCGTCGTGGTCCCCGACGAGGCCGTCACCCGGGCCCTCGCGCAGCAGCACGCGGGGGTCCCGTGGCGGTTCGAGCGGACCTTCCTGCGCTGGGACCGGCCCTGGGCCACCGAGGAGCGGCCGGCGCAGGCGAGCGCCGCGGCCACCACCGACCCGGTGCACGTCGCGCTCATGCAGCGGACCGTCGCCGTCGGGGACCGGTCCTCGGACTGGTGGCGCCAGGTCGGCGCGCTCGCGGCCCGGGGCGGCGAGGTGCTGGCCACCGCGCACAACCGGCACCAGCCCACCGAGTACGCGCCCTACGTCTCCGGCGACCCGCGCAACGAGTTCTCCCGCGGGCTGCGCGCCGACCTGTCGACGGCGATCCACGCCGAGGCCTCGCTGGTGGGCCAGGCCGCCGCCGGTGCCTTCGACACCGCGGGCGCCGACCTCTACGTCTCGGCGTTCCCCTGCCCGGCCTGCGCCTACCTGGTGGCCGAGGCCCGGTTCGCCCGCTGCTTCTTCCGCGGCTCGTACGCGGTGCTCGACGCCGAGCAGATCCTGGCCGGCGCCGGGGTCGAGCTGGTCTGGGTGGACCTCAGCGCACCGAGCTGAACCGCATGCGCAGCGGGCGCTCCCCGTCGGGCACCAGCACGTGCAGGTGGGCGTGCGCGATGGTGCCGCCGGTGCCCTCGCACGGCCCGTTGCGCATGCCCAGCCCGTAGGGCCCGCGGGTGTCGCCGCGCACGGTGCGCAGGATCGTCCACAGGTCGGCGCGGGCCTCGTCGTCGAGGTCCAGGACGTCGGTGACGTGCGCCCGGGGCACCAGCAGCAGGTGCTGCGCGGCGCCGGCGTAGGGGAAGTCGTTGTGCAGGGCTCGCCAGTGCACGGTCTCGGTGACGACCTGACCGCCCCCGGCCTCGGACCCCGCGTCGGCGCAGAACAGGCAGACCCCGCGCGCCCCGAGGTCGGCCATGCGGGCGACCTGCTCGGCGGTGCGGGCGTTGGCCGGGCAGTACAGGTCAGCCACGGGTCAGCGTCTGGAAGGTGACGTCGGCGCCCGACGCCGTGGTGAGGTCGCGGCTGTCGGCGACGGTGAAGCCGTCGAGCCAGCCCTCGGGCATGCGGGTGTCGCCGCCGGGTTCCAGGTGCACCCGGGTCAGGTGCACCGTGCCGACCTGCGGCAAGGCCTGGGCGTAGAGCTGGGCACCGCCCATCACGACCACCTCGGGGTGCTCGGCGTCGGCAGCCAGTCGCGCCGCCAGCGCGAGCGCGGCGTCGAGGTCGCCGGCGACGGTGGCCGCGCCCGGCGTCCAGACCTCCGGTCCGGCGGGGGCCGAGCGGCGGCTGACCACCACGGTGTGCCGGCGCGGCAGCGGCTGCCCCAGGCGCGCGACCACCGACTCGTGGGTCAGCCGACCGGCGACCACCACGTGGCCGGTGGTGAGCTCGCGGAAGCGGCGGAGGTCCTCGCTGATGTGCCAGGGCAGGCCGTTCGCGTCGCCGATGACGCCGTCGTCGGCCACCGCCACGACCAGCGACAGCCTCACGAGGCGACCGGGATGCCGCGGATGGCCGGGTGCGGCTCGTAGTCGGCCAGCGCGAAGTGGGTGGCCCGGAAGTCATGGATGTCGGTGACCTGCCGGCCCTCGTCGGTGAGGGTCAGGGTGGGCAGCCGGCGGGGCTCGCGGCCGAGCATCTCGTGGACGGCGTCGAGCTGGTCGACGTAGATGTGCGCGTCGCTCATCGTGTGGTGGAACGTGCCGGCCCGGGTGCCGGTGAGCTGCGCGAGCATCAGCGTCAGCGCGGCGTACTGGATCATGTTCGCCGGAACGCCCACCGGGACGTCGGCCGACCGCTGGAACATGTGCAGGTGCAGGGTGCCGTTGAGGACCCGCACGTGCACCCAGCCGTGGCAGGGCGCGATCGTCGTCCCGGGGGTCTTGCCCTCGCCGCGCACCTGGTACTGCGGGATCCACGGCGACACGAAGTGGGTGCGCAGCTCGGGCAGCTCGCGCACCTGCTCGACCAGGTGGGTGAACTGGTCCATGGGCTCGCGGCCGGGCGGGGCCGGGAAGTCGTGGAAGGCCCCGCCGTAGGAGCCGGGCCCCAGGTCACCGTCGGGCAGACCGCGCTTGCGGGTCTTCGCAGGCGTCGCCCAGGCGTCCCACCAGTCGCAGCCGAACGCGGCGAGCTCCTCGAGCGTGGTGGCGCCGTTGACGAACGCGCACAGCTCGCCGATCGCCTTGGGCCAGAAGCCCTTGATGGACCGCTCGGTGATCACCGGGAAGCCGTTGCGCAGCGGGTAGCGGGTGGTCTGCTGCATGAGGGTCAGCGCCTCGACGCCCTGCCGGGTCGCCGTCCGCTCCCCCTCGGTGACGATCGCCCGCAGCACGTCGGCGTACTGGCCGTCGGGGGTGCGCTCGGCGAACGGCAGGTACAGGTCGTCGTCCACCGGCACAGAATTCCACGCCGCCGCTACCGCCGGTCGGCCCCCTGCCGCCCGCCCACGCCGGAGCGGGCCGCCCGGTGCAGGTGCAGGGCCAGCTGCAGCCGCAGCCGTCCGGCCGGGTCGCGCACCCCCCAGCCGAGCATCTGCTCGGCGTGCTGGAGCCGGTCCTGCAGCGTGGAGTGGTGCAGGTGCAGGGCCCGGGCGGCGTCGCGCTGGCTCCCGGTCGTGGCGACGGCGTCGAGGGTCGTCAGCACCCACGGACCGGCGGCGGCCGCGCCCTGCAGCGCCCGGACGTCGGGCAGCGGCGGGGCGTCGTCGACCGCTCGGACCAGGGCCAGCACCGTCGCCACGTCGTCGGCGTGGACCTCGCGGGGCCCGGGGTCCTCGGCGGTGCCCTCGGCCGTGAGCCGCAGGGCCAGCGCAGCCAGCTCGGCCGAGCCGGGCAGCTCCTCGACGGGGACCGCCGGACCGGTGCCGCACCGGACACCGGCCGGCGCCGGCTCGCCGCCGCAGACGACCGCCCACCGCCCGTCGGCCAGCGCCACCGCGCGGGCCGGACCGGTCAAGCCCAACCGGTGGGCGGCGGCCTGCCGGTCGGCGGGGGTGGCCGCCGGGTCCAGCACCACCTCCACCGAGGCCGGGTCCGCGCCGGGGCGACCGCGCCGGGTGCGGTCGAGCACCGTGCCGACGGCCGCGGCCGCCCGCTCCAGCACGACCGCGTCCCGGGTGCCGGCCGGGCCCGGGCGCTCCAGGAGCAGCTCACCACCGGTGCCCTCGACACCGGTCCGCACCCACCCGGGGTCGGTGGCCGCGGACCCGGCCGCCAGCACGCCGTCGGGCTGCGCCCGGACGACGAGGCCCCGCTCGTGGTCGACGTACCGGGCCGCGCACCCGGCCAGCTCGGCAGCCCCGCGGACGACGTCCTGCAGCCCGGCCCGCGCCGCCAGCAGCGCGTCGAAGTGCCCGACCGCCCGCAGCGCGGCGCCCACCTCGGGGTCCAGCGCCGCCAGCCGCATCGCCAGATCGTTCACGGGGCCATCCTGTCCGCCGGCCGGCGCCGCCACCAGCCCCCGGTCAGGCGGCCAGCAGTCGACGCAGCCACGCGATCCGGGCCGCCCGCGCCGCCTGCGAGATGGCGGCGTCGGGGACCAGCAGGTCGAAGCCGTGGCACCCGCCGGGCCAGACGTGCAGCTCGGCGACACCGCCGGCCGCCCAGATGCGCGAGGCGTAGGCGACGTCCTCGTCGCGGAAGGTCTCGGTCGAGGCGACGTCGATGAACGCCGGCGGCAGGCCGGCGAGGTCGGTGGCCCGGGCCGGCGCGGCGTAGGCGGGCACGTCGGGGCCGCCCGCCGCGTCCCCGAGCAGGGCCGTCCAGCCGGTCTGGTTCGAGGTCCGGTCCCAGACCCCGACGCCGGCCATCTGCTGGGCCGACACCGTGTCGTTCCGGTCGTCGAGCATCGGGTAGATCAGCACCTGGCCGGCCAGGGCCACCTCACCCCGGTCCCGCGCCATGAGGGCCAGCGCGGCGGCCAGCCCTCCCCCGGCGCTGGCCCCGGCGACGACCACCCGTTCGGGGTCGATGCCCAGCTCCGCGGCCTGCCGCACCGTCCAGACCAGCGCGGCGTAGCAGTCCTCCACCGGGCCGGGGTGCGGCGTCTCGGGGGCGAGCCGGTACTCCACCGAGACGACCGCGAGGCCGAGCTCGGCGGCCCAGCCGGCGATCTCGAGCAACCCCGTGCGGGCGTCCCCGATGATCATTCCGCCGCCGTGGGTGTGCAGCACCGCCGGCACCGGAGCCATCGCCGCGGTGGGCCGGAGCACGATCACCTCGACGTCGGGCGCGCCGTCGGGACCGGGCACCGTGCGGGTGCTGACCTGCAGTGCGCCGCCCTGGGACAGCTCGTCGTCGCTGGCCGGCGGCAAGGCCGGGTTGGGCTGCCGGAGCACGGGGATCATGTCCGGGGTCAGCGACGAGGGCAGCAGCTCGCCCAGCGCGTCGAGCGCGGCGGCGACCAGGGGGTCGAAGGGCGGGCGGGGCAGCGACGTCGTCGTCACGGGATCTCCTGGGGCCGGGGCGGTCACCGGTGACCGCGATCACCATCGTGTCCTGCCCACCGCCGTCTGCCCAGCGCCACCTGGCGGTGCTCGCCCGCCAGGTGGCGGCCCCTGCGTCAGGCCCGCGTCTGCTGCACCAGCGGGCAGGTGAACGGGTTCCGCTCCCCCAGCCCCACCCGGTTCAGGTACCGCACGACGATGCCGTACGAGCCGACCAGGCTGGTCTGGGTGTAGGGCACGCCGTGGTCGGCGCAGAACTGCCGGACCAGGGGCTGGGCGTGCCGCAGGTCGGGCCGGGCCATGCTCGGGAACAGGTGGTGCTCGATCTGGTAGTTCAGGCCACCCATGGCGATGTCGGTCACCCGACCGCCGTCGATGTTGCGGCTCATCAGCACCTGGCGGGAGAGGAAGTCGACCCGGGTGCCGGCGGGCACGATCGGCATGCCCTTGTGGTTGGGCGCGAACGCCCCGCCCATGAGCAGCCCGAACAACCCCAGCTGGACGGCGACGAACGCGGCGGCCTTGCCGGGTGGGAGGACGACGAGGACGGCGACCAGGAAACCGACGAGCCGGGCGCCGATGATCCCGAGCTCGAGCCGGCGGTGCGGCAGGTCGGCCCGGGTGAGCAGCTCGCGCAGCCCGGCGACGTGCAGCTGCAGGCCCTCGAGCAGGAGGAGCGGGAAGAAGGCCCAGCCCTGACGGGCCAGGAACCAGCGGCCGACGACGCCGGATCGGGACCCGGCGTCGGCGGGGTCGAAGACCAGGACCCCGGGGGCGATGTCGGGGTCGCGGCCGACCTGGTTGGGCCCGCTGTGGTGGCGGTTGTGCTTGCCGGTCCACCAGCCGACGCTCAGCCCCGCGCCCACGCCGGCGAGCAACCGGGCGGCCCAGGCGTTGGCGCCGTGGGAGGCGAAGACCTGGCGGTGCGCGGCGTCGTGGGCGAGGAACCCGAACTGGGCGCTGGTCACGGCCAGGACGGCGGCGACGGCCAGCTGCCACCAGCTGTCGCCCAGGAGCGCGAACGCCACCCAGGCACCGGCCGTGGTGCCGACCACCGCAGCCGCCGTCGCCCCGTAGAAGCCGAGCCGACGCCGCATGAGGCCGGCGGCCTGGACCTGCTCGGCGAGCTGGGCGTAGAGGGTGGCCGGACGGGCACCCGCCCGTGCCCGGGACGCGGGCACGGGCGGGGGGTCCTGCAGAGCGGTCACGGTCGGACAGCTCAGCCGGCGGCGCGCTTGAGCGCGGTGCGGGCGCCGGTGATCCCCTGACCGAACATGCCGGTCAGGAGGGCGGGTGCCGTGCGCTGCTGCTCGCCCTGCTGGGCGGCCAGCACGATGAGGACGCTGGTCAGCACCGGGTTGATCCACTGCAGCGGCTTGAGTGCGGCCTGCCCCTCGGCGACGTCCGCCGGGGTGTCCGAACCGGGCTCGGTGGCACCGGCGGCCGGGGCCCCCGAGGCGTCCTTCGCACCCTTGGCGGTCTTCGCGCCGGCGAGCCCGCTGGCCAGCGTCGTGCCCATCGCGGCGGCGGTGAGCACGGTCTTGATGACCGTGTTGCTGACTGCGCCGTCCTGGTTGGCGACCCGGCCGCGGTCGGCCCGGGCCATGCCGAGGGAGCCGACGAGGTGCACGCCGATGGCGGCGGCCTGGACGGGGGCCCACTTCGCCCAGCCGATGGAGCTGAGCCGCACGCGCTCGGTCGGGTCCTTCGCGGCGGCCGCGGCACCGTTGACGCCGAAGGCACCCATCAGGCTGCCCCCGAACCAGGCGGCGAGGCCGATGTCGTGCATCGAGCGGAGGACGGTGTGCCGGTCAGCGGTCATGAGGGGCTCCAGGGGGGCGGTCGCGCAGGATGGAGCCAGGGGTTCGCGTGCCCGACCGCACCCCGGACGACGTCGTCCGGTGCACGGGCAGGAATCGGCACGAGGTGCGGGACCTCGTCAGCGGCCGACGACGGACTCGCCCGGTCCAGACCCAGGGCGGATGCGGTGATGGATCTCGCACGGGGGGACCTCGCAGACCATCGGCGGAGGGCCGCCGGGTCCGGGACGGTGTCGAGCAGGCGAACTCACCAGCACTACCCCCCGCCGGGCGGGCTGAACCGCGCGCACCCGTATCCGGTCGGCGGACCGCGGACACGCCAGCGGGGGCGGAGCCGGTCGGCTCCGCCCCCGCTGGGGACCTAGGTGCTGGTGGTCAGCTGCAACCGCTGGTGGAGCCGCAGCCCTCGCAGACGTAGCAGCTGCCGGCCGGGCGCATCTTCGTGCCGCAGGTCATGCACAGCGGCGCGTCGGTGGCCGTGCCGGTGACCAGCTCGAGCAGCTCGGCCGAGGAGTGGGCCTCCTTGATCGACTTCGGGCCGGCCGGGGTGACCTTCTCCTGCTGCTTCTCGGGGGCCTCGGTCGGCGCCGAGCCACGCAGCGCCTCGAGGTCGACCTCCTCCTCGACGGTCGCGGTGGAGGCCGTGCCGTAGGACCCGGCAACCTGCGCCGCGCGCTCCTCGGCGGTGAAGATGCCCAGGTTCGCGCGCTTCTCGATGGACAGGTGGTCCAGCGCCAGGCGCCGGAAGATGTAGTCCATCACCGACTGGGCGATCCGGATGTCCGGGTCGTCGGTCATGCCGGCGGGCTCGAAGCGCATGTTGGTGAACTTGGAGATGTAGGTCTCCAACGGCACACCGTGCTGCAGCGCCAGCGAGATCCCGATCGAGAAGGCGTCCATGACACCGGCCAGGGTGGAGCCCTGCTTGCCCAGCTTGAGGAAGACCTCGCCCAGGCTGCCGTCCTCGTACATGCCGGCGGTCATGTAGCCCTCGGCACCGGCGACGGAGAAGGACGTGGTGACGCTGGTGCGCTTCTTCGGCAGCCGCTTGCGCACCGGGTGGGACAGGGCGGCCGCGGCCGGGGCCTCGGCGACGGGGGCCACCTCGGCCTTGGTGCCGTCGTTCTTGCCCTTGCCGCCGGACAGCGGCTGGCCGACCTTGCAGTTGTCGCGGTAGATCGCGAGGGCCTTGATGCCCATCTTCCAGCCCTGGAAGTAGATGTTCTCGACGTCCTCGATGGTCGCCGTCTCGGGCATGTTGACCGTCTTGGAGATCGCACCGGAGATGAACGGCTGGACCGCGGCCATCATGCGGACGTGGCCCATCGGGGAGATGGCCCGCTCGCCCATGGCGCAGTCGAAGACCTCGTAGTGCTCGGGGCGCAGGGTGGGGGCGTCGACGACGTGGCCGTGCTCGGCGATGAACTCGACGATGGCCTCGACCTGCTCCTCCTGGTAGCCGAGGCTGGCCAGCGCCCGCGGGACCGTCTGGTTGACGATCTGCATGGACCCGCCGCCGACCAGCTTCTTGAACTTGACCAGCGAGAAGTCCGGCTCGATGCCGGTCGTGTCGCAGTCCATCATGAAGCCGATGGTGCCGGTGGGGGCCAGGACCGACGCCTGGGCGTTGCGCCAGCCGTTCTGCCCACCGATGGTGAGGCACTCCTGCCACTGCGCGGTCGCGGCCTTGAGCACGTCGGCGTCGTCGGCGCCGACGGGCCGGATGGCGTCGTTGGCGGCCGAGTGCTTGCGCATGACGCGGGCGTGCGCCGAGGCGTTGCGGGCGTAGCCGTCGTAGGCGCCGACCACACCGGCCAGCTCGGCCGAGCGGCGGTAGGCGGTACCGGTCATCAGCGAGGTGATCGCCGCGGCCAGCGACTGACCACCGCGGGAGTCGTAGGCGTGGCCGGTGGCCATCAGCAGGGCGCCGAGGTTGGCGTAGCCGATGCCCAGCTGGCGGTAGGCCCGGGTGGTGTCGCCGATCGGGTCGGTCGGGAAGTCGGCGAAGCAGATGGAGATGTCCATCGCGGTGATGATCAGCTCGACGGCGCGGGTGAACCGGGGGGAGTCGAACGTGCCGTCGGCCTTGAGGAACTTCATGAGGTTCAGCGAGGCCAGGTTGCACGAGCTGTTGTCCAGGCTCATGTACTCCGAGCACGGGTTGGACGCGTTGATCCGCCCGGTCTCGGGGTTGGTGTGCCAGTCGTTGATCGTGTCGTCGTACTGGATGCCCGGGTCGGCGCACTCCCACGCGGCGGTGGTGACCTTGCGGAAGAGCTCCTTGGCGTCGACGGTCTCGATCACCGAGCCGTCGGTGCGCGAACGCAGCCCGAAGCCGGTGCCCTCCTCGACCGCCCGCATGAACTCCTCGTTCACCCGGACCGAGTTGTTGGCGTTCTGGTACTGGACGCTGGTGATGTCGCGACCACCGAGGTCCATGTCGTAGCCGGCGTCGCGCAGCGCACGGATCTTGTCCTCCTCGCGCGCCTTCGTCTCGACGAACTCCTCGATGTCGGGGTGGTCGATGTCCAGCACGACCATCTTCGCGGCGCGGCGCGTCGCCCCGCCGGACTTGATGGTGCCGGCGGAGGCGTCGGCCCCGCGCATGAACGAGACCGGGCCCGACGCGGTGCCGCCGGAGGACAGCAGCTCCTTCGACGACCGGATGCGGGAGAGGTTCAGGCCGGCACCGGAGCCGCCCTTGAAGATCAGGCCCTCCTCGCGGTACCAGTTCAGGATCGAGTCCATCGTGTCGTCGACGGCGAGGATGAAGCAGGCGCTGACCTGCTGCGGCGACGCGGTGCCCACGTTGAACCAGACCGGCGAGTTGAAGCTGAAGTACTGGTGCAGCAGCATCCAGGTCAGCTCGTGCTCGAACAGCTCGGCGTCGCCCTCGGTGGTGAAGTAGCCGTGCTCGCGGCCGGCCTCGGTGTAGGTGAGCACCACGCGGTCGATCAGCTGACGCAGGCTGGTCTCGCGCTGCGGGGAGCCGACCGCGCCGCGGAAGTACTTGGTGGTGACGATGTTGGTGGCGTTGATCGACCACTCGGAGGGGAACTCGACCCCGCGCTGCTCGAAGTTGATCGAGCCGTCGCGCCAGTTGGTCATGACGACGTCGCGACGCTCCCAGGTCACCTCGTCGTAGGGGTGCACGCCCGCGGTGGTGAACACCCGCTGGACCGTGAGGCCCTTGCGCTCGACGGACTTGCCGTTGCGCTTGCGGCCGGACGAGATGCGGTCGGTGGTCTCGGTCAAGACTCCCCCTGGGATTCGTGTGTCTGCACCCGCGCCGGTGGGGCGGGTGCCGGTTGCTTCGTGCTGGGTGGAACGGGTGAGGCCACCGGGTCCCTGCGTACCGGGAGGTACCGGCAGTTCTCCGGCCGTGCTCGTGGATCTGCCCCGGCAGCGGTGCCGGGTGCCGGTGCGGTGGGGAAGGCCGCGGACCGGTGGTGGGACGGGGTGGCGGGTGGGCCGCTAGGGCGCAGCGGGCTGCGGCGTGCCGGGCTGGGGTGTGCCGGGACCCGGCGGGCCGGCGTCGCCGACGATCCGCGGGATGACCGGCGGCGGGAGGTCGGCCGACGCGATCTCGGCCACCGAGGCGGCCTTGGCGCGCATCTCGGCGATCTCCTTCTCGAAGTCCGCCGCCGAGGTGAAGGAGCGGTACACACTGGCGAACCGCAGGTAGGCGACCTCGTCGAGGTCGCGCAGCGGGCGCAGGATGGCCAAGCCGACCTCGTTGCTGGGCACCTCGGCCGACCCGGTGCAGCGGACCGCGTCCTCGACCTGCGCGGCCAGCACGGCGAGCTGGTCCTCGTCGACCGGCCGGCCCTGGCAGGCCCGCCGCACGCCGGCGACGACCTTGGCGCGGTTGAACGGCTCGGTCACCCCGCTGCGCTTGACGACGGCCAGCACGGCCTCCTCGACGGTGGTGAACCGACGGCCGCAGCCCGGGCAGGAGCGCCGACGGCGGGTGGTCGCCCCCTCGTCGGTCTCGCGCGAGTCGACGACCCGGCTGTCGGGGTTGTGGCAGAACGGGCAGCGCACCGGGGTCATCTCCTCACGGGTCCGGAGGGGCTCCCTGTGGACTCGGTCGGGGACATCCGGTGGACGACCTCGGGAGAACCTGGGGAACAACCTGTGGACGGAACGACATCTCTGTAACTACTAGATGTTGTGGTGAGAGTAGCTCCGGACCCCTACTGGTGTGCAACCCCTGGCTGGCGTGTCGCCTTCCCAGAAGTGCACGACAGGACCGGCCGCACCTGGCAGGCCTCGCGCCATACGCGCCCCACCACGCCGTACGCACCCACCCGCCCCTCGGGACCCCGCCACGGCCGCCCCCGCGAGTCGACGACGTCAGGGCAGGACGAGGACCTGACCGGGCACCAGGCGGGTGTCCTCGAGGCCGTTCGCCTCGCGCAGGGCGTCGACCACGCCTCGCGGATCGACGTCGGGGGCGACCGACTCGGCGATCGACCACAGGGTGTCGCCGCTGTGCACCACCACGCTGGACCGCCCCGCCAGCTCGAGCGCGGGGTCACCTGCACCACCCAGCGCCGGGCCGACGACGGCCGCCACCCCGAGCGCGGCCACCACACCCAACCCGCTCAGCACCACCCGACCGCGGCGGGTCAGCCGCAGCCGGGCCGGACCGACGGGAGCCGGGTCCGCCGCAGCAGCGGGGGCGACGGGGACGGCGGGCACGGCGGGAACGGAGACGGCAGGGGCGGGGACGGCTCGCGGCGCGCCGGGACGCAGCGGGACCACGACCGCGCCGGCGGGACGCAGGGGCAACACCGGGGCGATCGACCCACCCGGGGTGGCGACCGCCGAGCGGGACAGCGCCCGACCGGCCGGGTGGTTGCCCCGCCGGAGGTCGCCACGCCCCGCCTGGGCACGGACGACCGGCGCCGGGAGGGCGGTCGGCATCGCGGCGCCGGGTGCGGCGCTGCGCGGGACGGTGCGGAGGGGGCTCGCGGTGCTGGCCATCTGGGGCAACTCCTGTCGCTCGTGCGGGCCCTCGCGGACCCATCCCGGTCGAACGGCTGTTCGATCGAACGTCTGTGCGGATGTCTACCGCACGGGTCCGACAAAATCGAGATGACACGGGTGGAACTTCGAACACGTGTTTGAAGAATCGGCCCGCAGGCGTTACGGTCCGTATCGATCACCCCGGTCAGCGCGTCGGCCACCCGCCTCCGCGACGACCGCCCGGACAGCACGGCTGCGGCACGCGGCCGACGAGGAGGACACGTGGCGAGCGCGGGAGACACCCCCGGCGGGACCGACGGCACCGGCAAGCGACCTCGCCGGCCGAGGGCGAGCAGCTCCGCCGAGCCGGCGTCCGGCGGTCGCGGTGCGTCGGTGCGCGAGTTCCCCGAGCGCGGTGAGGCCGGCGACGGCCTGACCCAGCGCCAGCGCCGGGTCCTGGAGGTCATCCGCGACTCCGTCGAGCGTCGCGGCTACCCGCCGAGCGTCCGCGAGATCGGCGAGGCCGTCGGGCTGTCCTCGGCTTCCTCGGTGGCCCACCAGCTGTCGACGCTGCAGAAGAAGGGCTGGCTGCGGCGCGACCCGAACCGCCCGCGCGCCCTCGACGTGCGGCTGCCCGGCGACCACCCCGACGCCGACCCGTCCGCCGCCGGGTTGGCCGCGGCCGGTGCCGGCAGCGGGGTCGACGACCCCCGCGTCCCCACCCCGACCTACGTGCCGTTGGTCGGGCGCATCGCCGCCGGTGGTCCGGTGCTGGCCGAGCAGGCCGTCGAGGAGGTGTTCCCGCTGCCCCGCGAACTGGTCGGCGAGGGCACGCTGTTCATGCTGAAGGTGACCGGCGAGTCGATGATCGACGCCGCGATCTGCGACGGCGACTGGGTGGTCGTCCGTCAGCAGGCCACCGCCGAGAACGGCGAGATCGTGGCGGCGATGATCGACGGCGAAGCCACGGTCAAGACCTACAAGCGCCGGGACGGCCACGTGTGGCTGCTGCCGCACAACCCGGCCTTCGAGCCCATCCCCGGTGACGACGCCACCGTCCTGGGCCGCGTGGTCACGGTCCTGCGCCGGGTCTGACCCCGTCCGGGCGGGTGCGCGTCCCTCCCCCGCACCCGCTCGCCGGCGCGGCGACGATCGCGACGGTCAGCGGCGGCGCAGACGCCCGACGCCGGCGACCAGCACCGCGGCGGCGACGACCGCGATCGCGCCCGCGGCCCACGGGGAGAGCGGCGCGCGCGGCGCTGCGGCGGTCTCGCCCGCGGCCTCGGTGGCCGTCGCCGGCTCCGTGGACGCGGCCGGTGAGAGTGCACCGACCGCCGGCAACGCCGTCACCACCGCCGGCAGCCCCTCGCCGGTGACCACCAGGCTGCGCCCGTCGGCGGCGAAGGCGATGGCCTCACCCTGCGGTGCGGCGGGCAGCGGCACGACCACCGGCGCAGCGGCCAGCGCGCCCACCACGTCGGAGCCGGACAGCGCCCACACGTAGGCGTCGGTGTAGGTGCGCAGGGCGAGCACCGCGCCGTCGGGGCTGACCGCACCACCGGTGATCATGAGCTGGCCCGCGCGCCCGACCGGTCCGCCCTCGGTGCCGGTCAGCGCGAGCGGGAGGTCGGCCACCTTCTCCAGCGGCACCGCGGCACCGGCGTCCAGCGCGCCCACCGGGCGGTAGACCTCACTGGTGCCCAGCACCTCCTTGGTGACCAGGTACGGGGTGCCGTCGGGGGCCAGCAGCAGCGCCTCGACGTCCCGCGGGCCGTCCGGGTAGGTCAGCCGGTAGACCGTGGCAGCACCGTCGGGGGCCAGGGCGATGAGGGCGACCGTCGCACGGGACAACCGGTTGTCCCCGGTGTCGGCGAGCCAGACGGTGCCGTCGGCCGCCAGGGCCATGTCCTCCGGGTCGTACGGGTCGACGGCCGCGGTCCGCTCGCCGGTGACCGCGCAGCCGCCGTCCAGCTGGTAGACGACCACTGCGTCGCCGCCGTCGTTCATCACCGTCGTGGTGCCGCCGTCGACCGCCATGCCGGAGATCTCCGGCAGCCGGGCGTCGGTGACCGAGCAGAGGTCCTGCGGGGCGCCGTACAGGGCCGCGGGCTCCTCGGCGGCAGCGGTCTCGACGCCGCGCTGCGGCACGCCGTTGGAGAGGAAGGAACCGGGCAGGAAGGGGCCGGTCAGGACCGCGGTGCACAGCAGGACGGCCGCGGACCTGCGGGAGCGGGCCCAGGACCGTCGGGTCCGGGCCTCAGGCAGCAGTTCGCCGTCCTCGAGCACGTACGAAGCGTGACAGGACGACTGCGTCGAGTGCATGCACCACGCCCAGCAGGACCACCCCCACGGCAGCTCCCACCAGTGCATCCGTGACCCAGTGGAAGTCCAGCGCCACCATGGCCACACCCGTCACGACCGGACCGATCACCGACAGCACCCAGAAGGCCCGCTGCGCCCGGTCGGGCAACCCGAAGTCGACCGCCTGCCAGCGCGCCACACCCCACATCAGCACGGCGTTGGCGACGTGGCCCGAGGGGTAGGACGCACCGTCCCGGTGGAAGAAGGACCCCGGGTAGGCCGGCGCCGTCCGGCCGGTGCCGTACTTGAAGGCGTAGACGACGGCGGAGAGCAGCACCAGGGCGAGGAGCACCCGCACGACCGGGAGCGGGCTGCGCCGCTTCCAGGCGATCCACCCGACCAGCCCGGCCAGCACGACCAGGATCGTCACCCGGCCACCGGCCTGGGTGAGCACCCAGACCGGCCAGTACGCCACCGAGTCGCGCAGACCCCAGTCGCTCACGATCTCCGAGACCGCGAGGTCCATCCGCTCGAGCGCACCCCGGGCGAGCAGGTCGACCGTGACCAGCACGGTGACGACCACGCCGAGCAGGACCGCCCACCAGGGGGGTCGACCGGTCCCGATGACCGCCGCCCCACGGCGAGCGGGCGCCGCGGCGGCGCTCGGGGAGGTCACAGCGAGCACGGTACCGCCCGCGCCGTGACCTCCCCGTGACCTCGGGGGCAGATCAGGCCCGGGGGGCCGTGAACTCGCCCAGCGCCGCCGCCAGGGCACCGTCGACCCGGGCGTGCAGCCGGGTGCCCTCGCCGGAGAACTCCTCGCTGAGCACCTCGCCGTCGGCGTGCACCCGGGAGACCAGGTCGCCGCGGTCGAAGGGCACCAGGACGTCGACGTCGACGTCCGGGTGGGGCAGCCGCCCCGCGATGACCGCGCGCAGCTCGTCGAGACCCTCACCGGTCGCCGCCGACACCCACTGGGCGCCCGGCAGCGCCTGCCGCAGCGCCAGCACGTCGTCGGGGTGCATCGCGTCGACCTTGTTCACCACGACCAGCTCGGGCACGGCGGACGCGTCGATCTCGGCGAGCACGACGTGCACCGCATCGATCTGCCCGAGGGGGTCGGGGTCGGACCCGTCGACGACGTGCACCAGCAGGTCGGCCGCGGCGACCTCCTCGAGCGTGGAGCGGAAGGCGTCGACCAGCTGGTGGGGCAGGTGCCGCACGAAGCCGACCGTGTCGGTGAGCGTGTAGTCGCGGCCGTCGGGGGTCTCGGCGCGCCGGACCGTGGGGTCGAGGGTCGCGAACAGCGCGTCCTGGACCAGCACGCCGGCGTCGGTGAGCCGGTTGAGCAGGCTGGACTTGCCCGCGTTGGTGTACCCGGCGATGGCGACCGAGGGCACCTTGTTGCGGTCCCGGCTCGAGCGCTGCGTGGCCCGGGCCGTGGCCATGCCGGCGATCTCGCGGCGCAGCTTGCTCACCCGTGCCCGGATCCGCCGTCGGTCGGTCTCGATCTTGGTCTCACCGGGACCGCGGGTACCGATGCCGCCACCGCCGGCGACCCGACCACCGGCCTGCCGGGACAGCGACTCACCCCACCCGCGCAGGCGCGGCAGCATGTACTGCATCTGGGCCAGCTCGACCTGCGCCTTGCCCTCACGCGAGGTGGCGTGCTGGGCGAAGATGTCCAGGATCAGCGCGGTGCGGTCGACCACCTTGACCTTGAGGATCTTCTCCAGCTGGTTGAGCTGGCCGGGCGTCAGCTCACCGTCGCAGATGACGGTGTCGGCGCCGGTGGCCGCCACGATCTCGCGGATCTCGGCGGCCTTGCCGGAGCCCACGTAGGTGCCGGCATCGGGCTTGTCCCGCCGCTGGCTCACGGCCTCGAGCACCTCGGAACCGGCGGTCTCGGCCAGCGCGGCCAGCTCGGCCAGCGAGCGGTCGGCGTCGGCGGCGGTGCCCTCGGTCCAGACCCCGACCAGCACGACGCGCTCGAGGCGCAGCTGCCGGTACTCGACCTCGGTGACGTCGGCGAGCTCGGTGGACAGCCCGGCGACGCGGCGCAGCGCGCCGCGCTCCTCCTTGACGTAGGAGCCGGTGGTGTCGTCGGGCTCGTCCCACTGACCCCGGGGAGCGGGGCGGGTGTCGGTCGGGACGGGCGACACGGCGGCCTTGTCGGCGCGTGCAGCGGCGTCCTCGAGTACGGCCCGGTTCTGTGCTGTGGTCATCGTCTCCCAGCGTGTCACGCTCCCGCACCGGGGAGCACCTTGATTCCCCAGGCACCAACGGGTTCGGGGCCCCGGCTCATTCCTCCGGGTGGAGGCCGAGGTACAGCGACCAGCGGTCGCCGTCCTCGTCGGAGGGCTGCTGCGCCCACCGGTCGAGCAGCGCGTGCAGCTCGGCCTCGAACTCCCGCCGGCGCTCGACGGACAGCCGCAGACCCAACCGGGTGCTGCGCAACCGCTGCTCCCCCACCACGGCCACCTCGGCGAGGAACGCGGCCAGCATCGGGTCGCGGTCGGCCGCCGGGACCCCGGACCAGTCCAGCTGCCAGGACCGCCCGGTGGCGCGGTAGGGGACCTCGCGGGCGCCGCGGGCGCCCCGGCGCTCGGGCTCGGCCACCAGGAAACCGGTGCCGACCAGGGTGCGCACGTGGTGCAGCACCGTGGCCGGGTTGCGGTCCAGCCGGACGGCGATCTCCCGGTTGGTGAGCGGGCGGTCCAGGCACAGCCGCAGGATCCGCAGCCGGACCTCGGAGGCCACCGCCCGCGCCTCGGCGTCGGTGGCCGGTCGCCGCTCCCCCCACCCCTCGCGGACCACGCCGGGGAGTCTACCGACTGATTGACATCTCCCAATCACTGCGGCCAGGCTGGGTCCATGAGCAGCCTGTGGCGGCACCACGACTTCCGGCAGCTGTGGGCCGCCGAGACCGTCAGCCAGGTCGGCACCCAGGTCACGCTCGTCGCCCTGCCGATCCTGGCGGTCACCCTGCTGCGGGCCACGCCCCTGCAGATGGGGGTGCTGACGGCCCTGGAGACGGCCGCCTTCCTCCTCGTCGCCCTGCCGGCCGGGGCCTGGGTCGACCGGTGGCGGCGACGGCTGGTGCTGGTGACCGCCGACGTGGTGCGCGGCGCGGCGCTGGCCAGCGTGCCGCTGGCCTACCTGCTCGACGCCCTCACCCTGGGTCAGCTCTACGTCGTCGCCACCGTGGTGGGCACCGCCACGGTGTTCTTCGACGTGGGCTACCAGAGCTACCTGCCGGTGCTGGTGGACCGCACGCAGATCGTCGACGGCAACGGCAAGCTCGAGGCCAGCCGCGCGGTCGCCCAGGTGGTCGGCCCGGGGCTGACCGGTGTCCTGCTCCGGGTGCTGGCGGCACCGCTGCTGATCGTGGTCAACGCGTTGACGTACCTGGTGTCGGCGCTGTTCCTGGCCCGGATCCGGACCCCCGACACCCTCCCCGAGCGGGCCGCGCGCCGCCCGCTGCGCACCGAGATCGCCGAAGGCCTGGCCTTCGTGGTGGGCCACCGGCTCCTGCGCCGCATGGTCGCCTGCACGGCGCTGGCCAACCTGGGCGGCGCGATGACCGGTGCGCTGCTGGTGCTGTACGCCATCCGCGAGCTCGGGCTGGCCGAGTCCACGGTCGGCCTGGTCTTCTCCGTGGGGGCCGTGGGCGGCCTGGTCGGCGCCGTCTCGGCCGCGCGGGTGGCCCGGTGGGTCGGCGAGGGCCGGACCATCCCGTTGTCGGCCGTCGCGTTCGCCGTGGCCGCCGCCGGGATCCCGCTGGCCTCCCTCGGCGCGGCCACCCCGACGCTGGTGGTCGCCTGGTTCGCGCTCAGCTTCGCCACGATCGTCTACAACGTGACCCAGGTCAGCTTCCGGCAGCGGCTGTGCCCGCCCCGCCTGCTGGGTCGGATGAACGCCTCCGTGCGGTTCCTGGTCTACGGCACCCTGCCGCTGGGCGGCCTGCTGGGCGGGGTCCTGGGGACGGCGCTGGGCGTCGTCCCCACGCTGTGGGTGGCCGTCGCCGTGCAGGGGCTGGCTGCGCTGCCGGTGCTGGCCAGCCCGTTGACCGGGATGCGCGACCTGCCGGTCGAGCTCGACGCGACCGCGGAGGTCAGCCCAGCCACTCGCGGGTGAGGGTCCCGGTGCTGACCACCACCGCGGGACCGGAGAGGACCGTCGTCGTGGGCGTGACCTCGACCGCCAGTCGACCGCCGGGGACGTCGACGGTCACGGTGCCGGCGCTGCGGCCCCCGGCCTCCAGCGCGGCCCACGCGGCGGCGCAGGCGCCGGTGCCGCACGAGCGGGTCTCGCCCACACCGCGCTCGGACACCCGCAGGCGCACGTGGGCGGTCGTGCCGCTGGGCCCCTCGGCTGCCGACAGCACGTTCACCAGCTCGACGTTGACGCCCTCGGGGAACAGCGCGGGGTCGACGCCGGGAGCGCGCGTCAGGTCGAAGGACTCCACGGCGACGTCGGTGAGGCAGACCAGGTGCGGGTTGCCCATCGACACCCCGGTGCCCGGGTAGGTGTGGCCGGCCACCACCGCCTCGCCCCGGCCCAGCGGCCGGGCTGCTCCCATGTCGACCCAGTAGCCGTCGGTGCCCACGCCGACGCGCCGCGGACCGCCGCGGGTGCCCACCAGCACCCCGGCCCGCGCCTGCTCCTCGTCCAGCAGGCCCTCGGCGACCAGGACGTGCAGGTAGAGCCGGATGCCGTTGCCGCACATCTCGGCGTGGGAACCGTCGGCGTTGCGGTGGTCCATGAACCAGGTGCAGTCGGCCAGCGCGTCACCGAGGACGCCGGCCGCGTCGGGGACGTGCGCGCTGGGCACGACGCGGAGCACGCCGTCGGCACCGAGGCCTCCCTGCCGGTCGCACAGCCGCCGCACCAGGGCGGCGTCCAGCCGGTCCTCGGGCCACACGGTGCCGTCGGGGTCGGGCAGCACCACGAAGTCGTTCTGGGTGCCGTGGCCCTTGAGGACCCGGGGTCCGCTCGCGTCGATCACGCCCCGATCGTAGAGAGCGCGCGCTCCACGACGCCGGGATCGGCGGCGTCCAGCCAGGTCACCGCACCGTCCCGGCGGAACCAGGACCGCTGCCGCCGGACGAAGCGCCGGGTGGTGCGCACCGTCTCCTCGCGCGCGGCGTCGGGCGCCAGACCACCGTCGAGCTGGCGCAGCACCTGCGCGTAGCCCAGCGCGCGGGAGGCCGTCGGCCCCTCGCGCAGGCCGTCACCGACCAGCGCGGCCACCTCCTCGACGAACCCGTCGGCCCACATCCGGTCGACCCGGACGGCTATCCGGGCGTCGAGCTCGGCGGGGTCGCGGTCCAGGCCCAGCACGACGGCCGGGTAGTGCGGCCGGGGCTCGGGCAGCGACGCGGCGAACGGACGGCCGGTGAGCTGCACGACCTCCAGCGCGCGGACCACCCGACGACCGTCGCTGGGCAGGATGGCCCGGGCCGCGACCGGGTCGACCTCGGTGAGCCGCTCGTGCAGCGCACCCGGCCCGAGCTCGCCCAGCTCACCGAGCAGCCGGGCACGCAGCTGCGGGTCGGTCGCCGGGAACTCCAGCTCGTCGAGGACGGCGCGGACGTACAGCCCGGAGCCGCCGACCAGCAGGGGGACGACGCCCGCGGCACGCAGCCGGTCCACCTCCGCGCGGGCCCGGGCCCGGTAGTCGGCGACGCTGGCCGGTTCGCGCACGTGCCACAGGTCCATGAGGTGGTGCGGCACGCCGTCGCGCTCGGCCGCCGTGGGCTTCGCCGTCCCGATGTCCATGCCGCGGTAGAGCTGCATCGAGTCGGCGTTGACCACCTCGCCGCCCAGGCGGTGCGCCAGGGCCACGGCCACGGCGGTCTTGCCGGTGGCCGTGGGCCCCACGACGGCCACCACGGGGGGCGCGCTCACCGCTGCAGCCACCCGGGGACACCGTCGGGCACCTCGGCCACCAACCAGTCGGCCACCAGGTGGCCGGCGTCGCGCGGACCCCCGTCCAGCAGCAACCGGGCGGTGACGGACCGACCCGACAGCGCCCGCCCGACCGCGAGCCAGGTGGTCGTGCCGGCGGCGAGCGGACCCTGGCCACCGGTCGGGTCGAGTCGGGCCAGCGCAGCCGGGTCGCCGTCGCCCAGGGCCGCCGCCACCCGGACGTCGACGTCGGTCGCGGCAGTGTCCGGCGCGTCGGGCGCCTCGCGGGTGCGCCGGGCGGAGCCCTCGCCCATGGCCAGGATGCCCACCGGGCCCGGCAGGTCCGCGAGTGCCTCGGCCAGGTCCCCCGGGGCCACGCCGAGCCGCGTGCCGTCGTGGCCGGCCCGGTCCAGCAGCCAGGCCCCGACCGTGTGCGCCAGCGGCAGGCTCCGCCCGCCCGGTCGCACCCGCCCGGCGAACGGCTGCTGACCGGACCCTCCCCACCGCTCCAGGTCGCCGGCGTCCCCGGCCCCGTAGCGCACGCCCGCGGGGCCGTCGCCGACCACGAGGACGACGTCGGGCCGCAGCCCCAGCACGGTCTGCAGCGCTTCGCCGCACGCGATCCGCAGGCGGTCGTCCTGGGTGGCCCCAGCGCCCTCGAGCCCCGTGACGAGCCGCGGCGGGTGGGGGCAGAAGGCGACCGCGACGAGCGTCGGGGACGGATGCGAGCTCACGGGGGGAGTGTCGCGGATCGCCCCGTGGAAGACTCTGCTGCGTGTCGAGCACGGAGAACACCGCAGACGTGACCCCGCAGCCCGAGGAGGCCGTGGTCGCCCCCGACCGCGCCGCCGAGCAGGCCGCCGGGTCGGACGCCGTCACCCCCGAGGCCGGTACGCCGGCCGCCCCCGAGCCCGCGGACGCGGAGCTGGCCGATCCCGCCGCGGACGCCGCCCCCGCCGGGCCGGCGCCCGACGAGGTCGAGGAGGTGCCCGGCACCGCCGAGGTGGTGGCCGCCGCCGACGTGCCCGCGGCCGGTGACGCCCTCGACGTGTCCGAGACCGTCGAGACCACCGACGCGGTCGGCGCCGCCGACACCGACGGGGCCTCCACCGACGGGGCCTCCACCGACGAGGTGCCCACCGACACCGCGGTGACCGAGGCCGCCGACGTCGCGGCCCCGGCCGCGCCGCACGCCCCCGTGCCCACTCCCCCGCCCGCCGCACCCGCCTCCGACCCCACGCTGTGGGGGCGGGTCGACGACGAGGGCACCGTCTACGTGCGCACCACCGACGGCGGCGAGCGGGCCGTGGGTTCCTGGCAGGCCGGCGAGCCGGCCGAGGGCCTGGCGCACTACGGCCGCCGCTACGACGACCTGGCCACCGAGGTCGGCCTGCTCGAGGCCCGGCTGCGGGCGCACACCGGCAACCCGGCCGAGATCCGTGCCAAGGCCCAGGCGCTGGCCGAGCAGGTGCCCACCGCCGACGTCGTGGGCGACCTGCCGGCGCTGGCCTCCCGCCTGGGCACGATCATCGACGCCTCCGAGGCCGCAGCCGCGGTCGCCCGGGCGGAGAAGGCCAAGGCCCGCGGCGAGCAGATCGCCCGCAAGGAGGCTCTCGCCGCCGAGGCCGAGACCATCGCCGCCGACTCCACGCAGTGGAAGGCCGCCGGCGACCGGCTGAAGGCGATCGTCGAGGAGTGGAAGACGATCAAGGGCATCGACCGGAAGACCGACGAGGCTCTGTGGACCCGCTTCGCGGCGGCCCGTGACGCCTTCGGTCGCCGGCGAGGCTCGCACTTCGCCGCGCTCGACGTGCAGCGGTCGGAGTCCCGCGCGGCCAAGAGCGAGCTCATCGCCGAGGCCGAGAAGCTGGCCACCTCGACCGAGTGGGGCCCGACGTCGGCCGCGATGCGCGGGCTGATGGACCGGTGGAAGGCCGTGCCCCGCGTGGGCCGGGACACCGACGACGACCTCTGGAAGAAGTTCCGGGCCGCCCAGGACGTCTTCTTCGCCGCCCGCACGGAGTCGGACAAGGCCCGCAACTCCGAGCAGAAGGGCAACCAGGAGAAGAAGGAGGCCCTGCTCGTCGAGGCCGAGAAGATCGACCCGACCCGCGACCTGCGCGGCGCGCAGAGCGCCCTGCGCAAGATCCAGGAGCGCTACGACGCGATCGGCCACGTGCCGCGCGAGGTCATGCGCAGCCTCGAGGACCGCATGCAGGCCGTCGAGGAGAAGGTCCGCGGCGCGGCCGACTCCGGCCGCCCCCGGGCGGTCGCCGAGAACCCGATGCTCACGTCGCTGCGCGCAGCCGCCGAGAAGGCCGCCGACCAGCTGGCGAAGGCCCAGGCGGCCGGCGACCCCAAGCGGATCAGCGAGGCCGAGGCCAACCTGGCCAGCCGCCAGGAGTTCCTGGCCGCGGCCGAGAAGGCCGGTTCGCGCCGCTGACTCAGGCAGCCCAGACCTCCTCCGGGTCGACCAGCACGGCCCGGAGGACGGCGGGCTCGGTGTTCGCCACCACCGCCTGCAGCACCAGCTCGGCCATCGACGTCGGCACGCACCACAGCGACCGCTCCAGCGCCGCGACCGCGAGCACCCCGGCTCCGCGCAACCAGGCCGCGAGCCCCAGCAGGAGCGCGGGGACGGCGGCCAGCTCGTCCGGCACCCGGGCGTTGAGGTCGGCCCACAGCGCCTCGGCGGCCGCGAGCAGGTCGTCGTCGTCCCCGGCGGTCAGCGCGAGCGCCCGGTCGCGGACCGGTACCAGGGTCAGCGCGACCGCCACCCGGGCCAGCTCCTGGTCGGCCAGCGCCGTCCGGCTGCCCGGGGCGCAGGCCGCCACCGCCCGCAGCACTTGGGCCCAGCCGTCGTCGGCGAGGTCGTCGAGCTGGGCGCCGCGGGCGATCGCGACGTCGAGCTCGGCATCGGCCCGCCGGCACGCCAGGGCCAGTTCGGCCGAGGTCGGTCGGGCGGGCCAGGCGCGGGCCACGACCGCATCGCGGTCGGGGTCGACCACCTCCCCGGACAGCGCCGCGATGCCCGTGAGCCGCGAGGTCGCGGGGTCCAACGAGGTCCCCTCGCCGGCGCCGGTGGCAGGCACGACGTCCGGGTAGCTCCACCACCGACCGTCGCGGACCAGCACGGCGTCCACCGTCTGCGCACCCAGCGCCGACAGCTCCTCGATCACCGCGTGCACCAGCGACCGCCTCGGCAGGTCGGGCACGGTGGGCCGCTCGACCACGTCGGCGCGCGGGAGGACGTCGCGCCACGGGTCGGGCTGCACGAGCGCCACCTGGTCGTCCGGGTCCTCCGACACCACGAAGACCAGCGCACCCCACGGGCGCAGGGCCGCCGCCCGGCTCACCACCTGGCGGGCGACCTCCCGGTCGTGCTCGGCGGGCAGCAGGTCCAGCCGGAGGGTCAGGCTCATCCGCCGGTCGGGCCGGCCGTCCCCGCCGAGGAACAGCAGCACCAAGGACTCGACCGGCGGGAAGCCCAGCAGCTCGGGCAGCGCGGCCGCGAACTCGGCCGGACCGGCGCGCAGCACGGACTCGGGTTCCCGTCGACGCGGTCGGGCGGGGGGACGGCGGGTGCGGCGGGACTTCGACATGCCCGCAGCCTCTGCGGTGCCGACCTCGTCGACCAGGCCCGCAGCGGATCTGTGGACAACCACCCCGACGGTGGACGACCGATCAGCTGCAGGCGGGGGCCAGTGGTAGGGCCGCGGGCACCCCGATGGTCGGCATGCCCAACCCGATCCCCCGCGTGCTGGGCCGGATGCCGGCCTCGCCCGCGTCGCCGGCCCGGGTGCGGCGGTGCGACAGCAGAGCGCCGTCGGCGATGAGGAAGTGCGGCTTGCCCGCCGTCACCACCGTCTCGACGACGTCCCCGGGACGGACACCCTCGACCCCGGTGAAGTGCACCAGGCGACCGTCGCGGGAGCGGCCGGACATCCGCCCGCGGTCGGCGTCCTTGCTGCCCTCGCCCGCGGCGACCAGCAGCTCGACGGTGCGGCCGACCAGGGCCCGGTTCTCCGCCCAGCTGATCTCGTCCTGCAGCGCGGTGAGCCGCAGGTAGCGCTCCTGCACGACCTCCTTGGGCAGCTGGCCGTCCATGTCGGCGGCCGACGTCCCGGGGCGCTTGGAGTACTGGAAGGTGAAGGCGCTGGCGAACCGGGCCGCGGCGACGACGTCCAGGGTCTGCTGGAAGTCGGCATCGGTCTCGCCCGGGAAGCCGACGATGATGTCGGTGGTGATCGCGGCGTCGGGCATGGCGGCCCGCACCCGGTCGATGATGCCGAGGTAGCGGTCCTGCCGGTACCCGCGGCGCATGCGGCGCAGGACGTCGTCGGAGCCGCTCTGCAGCGGCATGTGCAGCTGGTGGCAGACCGCCGGCGTCTCGGCCATCGCCTCGATCACGTCGTCGGTGAACTCGCGCGGGTGGGGGCTGGTGAACCGGATGCGTTCCAGGCCCTCGATGCGGCCGGCCGAGCGGAGCAGGTCGGCGAAGGCGCCGCGCTCGCGGAACTCGACCCCGTAGGCGTTGACGTTCTGGCCCAGCAGCGTCACCTCGAGCACGCCCTGGTCGACCAGCGCCTGCACCTCGGCGAGCACGTCGCCGGGGCGGCGGTCCTTCTCCTTGCCGCGCAGCGCCGGGACGATGCAGAAGGTGCAGGTGTTGTTGCACCCCACGCTGATCGAGACCCAGCCGGAGTACGCGCTGTCCCGCTTGGCCGGCAGGGAGCTCGGGAAGACCTCGAGGGCCTCGACGATCTCGACCTGGGCCTCGGCGTTGTGCCGGGCGCGGTCGAGCAGGGCCGGGAGCGACCCGACGTTGTGCGTGCCGAACACGACGTCGACCCACGGGGCGCGGTCGACGATCGTGGCGCGGTCCTTCTGCGCCAGGCAGCCGCCGACGGCGATCTGCATACCGGGGTGGGCGTCCTTGACCGGGCGGAGGTGGCCGAGGTTGCCGTAGAGCTTGTTGTCGGCGTTCTCGCGCACGGCGCAGGTGTTGAGGACGACGACGTCGGCGTCCTCGCCCTCGGGCGCCGCGGCGTAGCCCGCGTCCTCCAGCAGGCCGGCCAGCCGCTCCGAGTCGTGGACGTTCATCTGGCAGCCGTAGGTGCGCACCCGGTACGTGCGGTTCTCAGTGCTCGTCATGACGTCAGCGAGGGTACGGCGCCCGCCCGACGACCGGATCGTGACCGATTCGTGCCCCGCACCGGGAACTCATGGCTGGCGCTCAGCTTCGTTACAGGTTCGTGATCGACGCGTCCCGGACCGCCCCTAGGGTCGATCATCGTGACCAGCGCTGCGACCGGAGATCCGCTCGTCCGACTCACCGGTGTCAACAAGTGGTTCGGCGATCTGCACGTCCTGCAGGACGTCGACCTGACCATCGACCGCGGCGAGGTCGTCGTCGTGATCGGGCCGTCGGGGTCGGGCAAGTCGACGCTGTGCCGCACGATCAACCGTCTCGAGTCGATCGAGCACGGCGAGATCACCATCGACGGCACCCCGCTGCCCGCCGAGGGCAAGGCGCTGGCCGCGCTGCGCAGCGACGTCGGCATGGTGTTCCAGAGCTTCAACCTCTTCGCCCACAAGACCATCCTCGAGAACGTGGTGCTGGGCCCGGTGAAGGTCCGCGGCAAGTCCAAGGCCGAGGCGGAGAAGCGGGCCCGCGAGCTGCTGGACCGGGTCGGCGTCGGGCACCAGGCCGACAAGGTGCCCGCCCAGCTCTCCGGCGGCCAGCAGCAGCGCGTGGCCATCGCCCGCGCGCTGGCCATGGATCCCAAGGTGATGCTCTTCGACGAGCCCACCTCGGCGCTGGACCCCGAGATGATCAACGAGGTCCTCGAGGTCATGGTCGGCCTGGCCAAGGACGGCATGACGATGGTCGTGGTCACCCACGAGATGGGCTTCGCCCGCCGGGCGGCCAACCGGGTCGTGTTCATGGACGGCGGCCGCATCGTCGAGTCCAGCGACCCCGAGACGTTCTTCACCTCGCCCACGAGCGACCGGGCCAAGGACTTCCTCTCCAAGATCCTGAACCACTGACCGACCGCTCCCCCACGAGAAGAGGACCCATGCGTCTCCCATCCCGTCCTGCGAGGTACGCGGCAGCCGTCGCGGCGTTCGGCGTCGTGCTCGCCGGCTGCTCCAGCGAGGCCGGCCAGCAGGCCGAGGAGCAGGCCGACAACACGGTGGCCGTCGAGACCGACGTCGACTTCGAGGCCGGCACCACCATGGCCGAGCTGGCCGAGGCCGGCACCATGACCGTCGGCGTCAAGTTCGACCAGCCCGGGTTCGGGCTGCTGAACCCCAGCGGTGACCCCGAGGGCTTCGACGTCCAGATCGCCACGATCATCGCGGCGAACCTGGGCATCGCCCCCGAGGACATCGAGTTCGTCGAGTCCGTCTCGGCCAACCGTGAGCCGTTCATCCAGAACGGCACCGTCGACATCGTGGTCGCCACCTACACCATCAACGACGCCCGCAAGCAGATCGTCGACTTCGCCGGGCCCTACTACGTGGCCGGCCAGGACATCATGGTCGCCGCGGGGAACCCCGAGGGGATCGAGGGTCCCGACGACCTCGCCGGCAAGAACGTCTGCTCGGTCGAGGGCTCGACCCCGGCGCAGAACATCCGGGACAACTACCCCGAGGCGACGCTGACGCTGTTCGACGTCTACTCCAAGTGCGCCGACGCCCTCAACAACGGTCAGGTCGACGCGGTCACCACCGACAACGTCATCCTCACCGGCCTGGTGGCCAGCAACCCCGACGGCTTCGAGCTCGTGGGCAACCCCTTCACCGAGGAGCCCTACGGCATCGGCCTGTCCCTCGGCGACACGCAGTTCCGCACCTTCATCAACGAGACCCTCGAGGCGTCCTTCGAGGACGGCTCGTGGGCCCAGGCCTGGGACTCCACCGCCGGTGCGATCACCGGTGAGGACGCCCCCGAGCCGCCCACGATCGACGACTACTGATCCTCCGCACCGGTCCCCGGTCACCCCGCACGGGTGGCCGGGGACCGGCGCGCCCACCCCCGCTGAGCCACCCCGAGAGGAGGCACCGTGCAGTTCTTCCTGGACAACATCGACCTCTTCCGGGACGCGTTCCTGAACACCCTGGGCCTGACGTTCTTCGCCGGGGTGCTCGCCCTGGTCCTGGGCACCGTGCTGGCCGGCATGCGGGTCAGCCCGATCGCACCGCTGCGCGGTCTGGCCACGACCTACGTCGAGATCTTCCGCAACACCCCGCTGACCGTGGTCTTCTTCTTCGTCATCTTCGGCCTGCCGCAGATCGACACGGTGCTGCCGTTCTTCGCCGGTGCGGTGGTCGCGGTGGGCACCTACACCGCGGCCTTCGTGGCCGAGGCGATCCGCTCGGGCATCAACTCCGTGGCGCCGGGTCAGGCCGAGGCCGCCCGCGCGCTGGGGCTCACCTTCAGCCAGACCCTGACCACCGTGGTGCTGCCCCAGGCGTTCCGCACCGTGGTGCCGCCGCTGGGCAGCGTGCTGATCGCCATGGCCAAGAACACCTCGATCGCCGCGGGATTCTCGATCAGCGAGGTCAGCTCGCTGCTGGCCCGGCTGACCAACGCCGACCCCAACGACCTGCTGTTCATCCTGCTGGGCGTGGTGCTGGCCTACATGGTCATCACGGTGCCGGCCGCGATCGCCCTGAACCGCATCGAGCACCGGGTGGCGATCCTGCGATGAGCTCCCTCGTCCTCTTCGACGTCCCCGGCCCGAAGGCCAAGCGGCGCCAGCTGATCGGCACCGTCGTCGGCGGTGTCCTGGTGCTGGCACTGCTGGCAGTCATCCTCTGGCGCCTGAACGGCAACGGGCAGCTGGACCCTGCTCGCTGGGCGATCCTGTTCGACCCGGCCGCCGGGGTGCCGCAGGCCTTCGGGTCGGCTCTGCTGCTCACCCTGCGGATCGCCGCGGTGGCCATGGTGACCTCGACCGTCCTGGGGCTGCTGCTGGCCGTCGGCCGGTTGTCCGACCACCGGTGGCTGCGGATCCCGGTCACCACGGTGATCGAGTTCTTCCGCGCGATCCCGCTGCTGGTCGTGATCTTCGCGCTGTACTTCGTGCTGCCGGGCTTCGGCGTCTCGCTGTCGGCCTTCGCGGCCCTGGTCGGCGGGCTGACGCTCTACAACATGGCGGTGCTCGCCGAGATCTTCCGGGCCGGGATCCTCTCGGTGGACAAGGGCCAGCGCGAGGCGGCCTACGCCCTCGGCATGCGCAAGACCCAGGTCATGACCCTGGTGCTGCTCCCCCAGGCGATCCGCCGGATGCTGCCGGTCCTCATCGCGCAGCTCGTGGTGCTGCTGAAGGACACCTCGCTGGGCTTCATCATCGGGGTGTTCGAGCTGCTGCGGCAGGCCCGCAGCCTGGTGGAGTTCTTCAACTCCCGCTTCGGCGACATCTACACGTTCCAGCTCTACGTCGGTGCCGCGGTGATCTACATCGTCATCAACATCGCGCTGTCGCAGGTGGCCAAGCTGGTGGAGAAGCGGACGCGCTCATCGGCCAAGGCCGCCGGGGCCGCTCCGCCGAGCCTCGCGACGTCGACCATCGGCACGGGGGTCCAGCGGGGAGCCGAACCGTCGTTCTGACACGGCGTGGCGCTCCGCGCACGCAGGGTTGTGGCGGGTGAGACTGGTGGGACCATGGACACCACCGCCGCCCTCGCCCTCGCCCCCTCCGACGAGCCGGACCAGCCGGTCCTGCACCTGGTCGGGACCGATCCGGAACAGCTCTTCGTGAGCCGGTTGCGGTCCTCGGCGACGCACTTCGCGGCCGCGGCGGGCGCGCAGTCGGCGGTGGTCCGGGAGGCCGTTCCCCCGGCCCGGCACCGCCGCTCCCGGTGCCGTGTGGTCCTGCAGTGGGACGACGGTGCCGAGTCCGACGTGACGTTCCTGGGCCCGGCCCGGCGGTCCGTGGACCCCGAGCGCGGGCCGGCGGCACTGACCGTCACGACGTCGGGCTTCGACGCCGCCATCCAGCAGTGGCTGACCGAGGGCCGCCCGGAGTCCCCGCTGTGGTTGGTCCCCGACGAGGACTCCCCCGCCGGCACCGCGGTCGACGTCGCGGCCTGGCTGGCCACCTGACCCACCCCGCCTCCACGACGGGCTCGGCGGCACGCTCCGGCGTGCCGACGGGCCCGTCCTGCTGTGCGGGGCCTAGCGCCGGCCGAAGCCGCCGGGATGTGGGGCCGCCGAACGGGAGCGCGCGACGCCGTCGACGGTGAGGCCCTCGCCGACCTCGCCGTCCGTGTCCTCCCCGAGCGGGCGCCCCGACCACAGCCCACGACGCACTGCGGGGCCGTCGCCGGCCGGCTCGACACCGGCCAGGTCGGGTGCGGCGTCGTCGGCCTCGGCCGCGGCGTCCTCGACCGTGCCGTCGGCCTCCAAGGCCTCGCGGACCACCCAGGCCGCCAAGCCCATGCCGTAGCCCTTGCGTGCCAGCATGCCGGTGAGCCGGCGGGTGGCCGTCGCGGTGTCGAGCCGGCGCATGCCGGGCACCTTGCGGGCGACCAGGGCCCGGGCGGTGTCCCACTCGTCCTGCGGGTCGACCGCCTCCAGCGCCACCGAGGCGACCTCGGGGTCGATGCCCTTGGCCCGCAGCTCGTGGGACAGCGCCCGCCGGCTCAGCCCCCGCGTCGACTGGCGGGAGCTGACCCAGGCCGCGGCGAAGGCGGCGTCGTCGACCAGCCCGACCTCGGTGAACCGGTCGAGGACGGTGGCGGCGACCTCGTCGGGGATCTCGCGGGCAGCGAGCAGCTCGGCCAGCTGCTGGCGACTGCGGGAGGCACCGGTGAGCGCGGTCAGGCAGATCTGCTTGGCGGTCTGCTCGGGGTCGTCGAACTCCGGCGGAGGCTCGCCCTCCGCACGGCGCGGACGACCGAAGGACCCCGCCCGCCCCCTGTTCGCGGTGCGCGTCGAGCGGTCGTGCCGACCGCCGGCCGGAGCCTGGTCCTCGGCGCCGGTGGCACCCGAGCCCTCGGCCGCGGCGACGCCGGGCACGGGCTCTTCGACCTCGGCGTCGAGCTGGATGCCCCACTCCCGGCGCTTGCCCCCCGAGGAGCCGCTCCGCCGCGACCCTCTGCCCAACCGCGACGCGGAATCGCCGAACGAGCTGGAACCGGACGCGCCGAAGGAGCCGGAGCCCGACTTCCCGAACGATCCGGAGCGCGATTTCCCGAACGAGCCCGAGCCCGATCTGCCGAACGAGCCGGAGCGCGACTTCCCGGACGACCCCGAGCCCGACCGTCCGGAGCGCCCGGCGGAGTCTCCCCCGCCGTCACCGGAGCCGTCGTCACCGACCTCCGTCGTGGCGGCCTCGGTCTGGCCAGGGCCCTCCCGATCCGCCGCGGCAACCCATCGGCTCCGGCGGTCGTCGTCGGAGGACGCCGGCCGCCGGGAGCGGCGCGTACCCGCCGGACTCTCGGCCGAGCGCGAGCCGGCGGCCAGCGGATCGGCGTCCTCGGCCGGCCACAACCGCGCCACCCCGTCGTGCTCGTCCGCCGCGGGGGGCTTCACCGGGGCAGGGTCGACCTGTGCAGCGTCGACCGGGGCAGGATCGACCGGACGGCTCGACCGGCGACGGCGTGGCGCACCGTCGGCAGGACCCGCGGAGCGGGTGCGCGACTGCGCCGCCGACCGTCGGTCGGCCGGGCCGGCCACGGACTCGAAGTCGACCACCTCGGGGCCCGCCGACGGGCCGACCACCTCGCCCAGCGAGCTGAGGTCCACCACCTCGACCGCGGCCCGGGTCGACTCGCGGGCGTCGTCCAGCACGCCGAAGTCGACCACCGACGGCGTGCCGGTCGAACCGGCGCCACGACCGGCGACGGGGCCGCCGCCGGTCGAGGTGCCGTCGTCCTCACTCATGGAGCGGGTGACCGTCGGCGCGGATCACCGGACTCAGAAGTCGGCGGGCACGGCGTCGACCGGGGCGTCCAGCCGCGGCCCGATGCCGAGCTTCTCCTTGATCTTCTTCTCGATCTCGTCGGCCAGGTCGGGGTTGTCGCGCAGGAAGCCGCGGGCGTTCTCCTTGCCCTGCCCCAGCTGGTCGCCCTCGTAGGTGTACCAAGCACCGGACTTGCGGACGAAGCCCTGCTCCACGCCGATGTCGATCAGGCCACCCTCACGGCTGAACCCGGTGCCCCAGATGAGGTCGAGCTCGGCCTGCTTGAACGGAGCGGCGACCTTGTTCTTGACGACCTTGATCCGCACGCGGCTGCCGACGGCGTCGGTGCCGGTCTTCAGGGTCTCGATGCGGCGGACGTCGAGCCGCACGGACGAGTAGAACTTCAGCGCGCGACCACCGGTGGTGACCTCGGGCGAGCCGTAGACCACGCCGACCTTCTCGCGCAGCTGGTTGATGAAGATGCAGGTCGTGCCGGAGTTGCTGAGCGCACCGGTGATCTTGCGGAGGGCCTGGCTCATGAGGCGGGCCTGCAGACCGACGTGGCTGTCGCCCATCTCGCCCTCGATCTCGGCGCGGGGCACCAGGGCGGCCACCGAGTCGATGACGATGAGGTCCAGCGCACCGGAGCGGATCAGCATGTCCGCGATCTCCAGCGCCTGCTCGCCGGTGTCGGGCTGGCTGATCAGCAGGGCGTCGGTGTCGACGCCGATGGCGCGGGCGTAGTCGGGGTCCAGCGCGTGCTCGGCGTCGACGAAGGCCACGATGCCGCCGGCGGCCTGGGCGTTGGCCACCGCGTGCAGGGCGACCGTCGTCTTGCCCGAGGCCTCGGGGCCGTAGACCTCGACGACCCGGCCGCGGGGCAGGCCACCGACGCCCAGGGCGATGTCGAGGGCGATCGAGCCGGTCGGGATGACCTTCATGGCCACCTCGGGCGAGTCGCCCAGCCGCATGACCGAGCCCTTGCCGAACTGCTTGTCGATCTGGGCCAGGGCCATGTCGAGGGCCTTGTCGCGGTCCAGGGTTGCCATGGTGTCCACCTTCGGTGTCGTCGCGTGCGTCGCTGTCTGCGGGTCGGGTCCGACGGTAGGGCGGGGGTCCGACAAAACCGGGGGGTCGGGCGAAGTTGTGGATCCGCGCCCGGCCTGTGGACAGCAACGGTATGACGAACACGTGTTCGAAGCCAGCGACACGCCCGAGGACCGGCGTGTCGCGTCGTCCCGGATCAGCTCCGGGCGGCCCGCGCGGCGTGCACGGCGGGCATCGCCCCCTCCACGAACCGGACCAGGTCGAGCAACCGGGGGGCCAGCTCGCGACCGGCATCGGTCAGCCGGTACTCCACGTGCGGCGGGATGGTCGAGCGGACCTCGCGGTGCACCCAGCCGTCCCGCTCGAGGGTCTGCAGGCTCTGGGACAGCATCTTCTCGCTGACGCCGTCGACCCGGCGGCGCAGCTCGCCGAACCGGTGCGGCGACTCCAGCAGGGCGGTCACGGCCAGCAGTGCCCACTTGCCGGTGACGTGCTCGAGCGCCTCGCGCGAGGTGCAGCGGCGGGAGAAGACGTCGGCGGCGAAGTCCTCGACGGGGTCCGCGGCCGGGGCGGGCCCAGGTGTGTCGACGCCCACAGCGCCCCTCCTCTCGACGGATGTCCGGGCCAGTGTACGTTCTCGATGAAAGCACTAACCAGGAGTTAGTGCACATCGGAAGGGAAGCGTCATGATCACCGTCACCGGAGCCACCGGCCAGCTCGGCCGCCTCGTCGTCACCGGCCTGCTCGACGCCGGCGTCCCGGCCGGCGAGGTCACCGCCCTCGTCCGCGACGCCGCGAAGGCCGCCGACCTCGCCGAGCGCGGCGTCGTCGTCACCGTGGCCGACTACACCGACCGGGCGTCCCTCGAGGCCGCCCTGCAGGGCACCGACCGGTTGCTGCTCGTCTCGGGCAGCGAGGTGGGCCAGCGGGTCGCCCAGCACACCAACGTCGTCGAGGCCGCGAAGGCCGCCGGCGTCGAGCTGCTCGTCTACACCTCCGCCCCCCGCGCGCTGACCAGCACGCTGGTCCTCGCACCCGAGCACAAGGCCACCGAGGAGCTGCTCGCGGACAGCGGCCTGCCGGTCGTCGTGCTGCGCAACAACTGGTACTGGGAGAACTACGACGCCACCATCGGCCAGGCCGCCAGCACCGGTCAGCTGGCCGGCAGCACCCACGGCGGTGTGGTCTGGCCGGCCTCGCGGGCCGACTTCGCGGCGGCCGCCGTCGCCGTCCTCACCGCGGCCGAGGTCACCCCGGCGACCATCGAGCTCGACGGCGACGCCCCCATGGCGCTGGCCGACCTGGCCGCCGAGATCGGCCGGCAGACCGGCACCGACGTCGTCCACCACGACCTGCCGACCGACGACCACGTCGCCCTGCTCCGGGGCGTCGGCCTCGACGAGGGCACCGCGGGCTTCGTCGCCGCCATCGACGCCGGCATCGCCGCCGGTGAGCTCGACACCGGCGGGAAGGGCATCTCCGGGCTGACCGGTCGCCCGACCCGCACCATGGCCGAGCACGTCGCCCTGGTCCTGGGCCGCTGATGCGGCGACGTCCCGGTGCAGGTCAGCGAGCCTGCGCCGGGACGTCGAACTCCTCGCAGATGGCCAACCAGACCGTGCGCACGGGCACGCCGCTGTCGATGGCGGCCACCGCGGTCCGCCCGCCGAAGGCGGAGAACACGTGGTCGCGGGCGATGGACTCGCCGCGCAGGTCGCCGAACTGGCTCCTGATCTGGCCCCAGAACTCCTGCAGTCGCACGACCTCGACGGTACCCGCGGCTACCGTCGAGCCATGATCCCGAGCACCGGCTCCGCGACCTGGGACACCGTCGGCCAGATCGCGATCGTCTGCCTGATGCTGGTCAGCCTGGTGATGATGTGGCGCCGTCGCTGAGCGGTCGTGCGGGCAGCGGACCGAGGGTCTCGAAGCACGCCAGGTAGCGGCCGACGTCGCCCCGGGTGGTCCAGGCGCGCAGCTGGTCCGCCGACCGCCGGGACTGCACGGCCCGGGCGAGGTCGAAGTCCGACGCCGTCAGGACCACCTCGGCGTCCTCGGGCCCGGTGCGCCAGGTGCTGCCGACCAGGGCGATCGGCGGCAGCCCGGCCTCGGCCACCGCGTCGGCGACCCGTGCGGCGAAGCGGTCGCGGAGCTGCGCCATCGCCGGGGTGTCGTGCGCCCCCGGGGTGCCCAGCGCGCCGCGGAGGTCCTGCTCGTGCATGACGACGTCGCCCATCGGCCGGGTGCCGTGCTCGGCCATCCACGCCCGCAGCGGCTCGGTGAGACCGTGCCACTCCTCGATGAGCGCCCCGATCCCCCGCCCGGCCCGCGCGTCGACCTGGGCCTGCGTCCAGCCGCTGTTGTGGTCGTCGGCCTCGTCGCCGGACAGGACGTCGGCGTCGACCCCGACCACGTGGGCGACCAGGTCGTGCACGGTCCAGTCCGGGCACGCGGGCACCCGGCGGGCGACGTCCGCGGCGGGCAGGTCCGCCACCAGCGCGATGACCCGCGCCTGGGCCTGCGTCCACTCCTCGATGGCTGCTGCGTCGCTGAGCTCCATGCCCGGCTCATCCCCCGCCCGGGCAGGTCACAACCCCATGGAGCGGCCGATGATCTCCTTCATGATCTCGTTGGTGCCGCCGTAGATGGACTGCACGCGGGCGTCGCGCCAGGCCTTGGAGACCGGGTACTCGCTCATGTAGCCGTAGCCGCCGTGCAGCTGCAGGCACTTGTCGGCGGTGCGGTTCTGCAGGTCGCTGCACCACCACTTGGCCTGCGCGGCATCGACGGCGGTGAGGGTGCCGGCGTCCAGCTGGCGGATGCACTCGTCGACGAAGGTGCGGGCGATGATGGCCTCGGTCTGCAGCTCGGCGAGCACGAACCGGCTGTTCTGGAAGCTGCCGACCGGCTTGCCGAACGCCGTGCGGCTGGTCACGTACTCCACCGTCTGCGCGAGCACGGTCTCGATGGCCGCGACCGCGCCGATGGCGATGGACAGCCGTTCCTGCGGCAGGTTCTCCATCAGGTGCAGGAAGCCGCGGTCGGGCGTGCCCAGCAGGTTGGCGGCCGGCACCCGGACGTCGGTGAAGAACAGCTCCGCGGTGTCCTGCGCCTTGAGACCCACCTTGTCCAGGTTCCGCCCCCGCTCGAAGCCGGGCATGCCCCGCTCGACGACCAGCAGGCTGGTGCCCTTCGACGCCGGGACGTCGGGGTTCGTGCGGGCGACGACGATGACCAGGTCGGCGTTGATGCCGTTGGTGATGAACGTCTTCGACCCGTTGAGCACCCAGTCGTCGCCGTCCCGCCGGGCGGTGGTGGTGATGCCCTGCAGGTCGCTGCCGGTGCCGGGCTCGGTCATCGCGATCGCGGTGATCAGCTCGCCGCTGCAGAACCCGGGCACCCAGCGCGCCTGCTGCTCTTCGGTGGCGAGGTCGCGCAGGTAGGGGCTGACGACGTCGTTGTGCAGGGTGAACCCGACCCCGCTGGCGCCCACCCGGGTCATCTCCTCGGACAGCACGGCCTGGTAGCGGAAGTCGCGCACGCCGCCGCCGCCGAAGCGCTCGTCCTGGTCGATGCCGAGGAAGCCCTGCGCGCCCCCGGCGGTCCAGACCTCGCGCGGCACGATCGAGTCGCGCTCCCACTGGTCGTGGAAGGGGGCGATCTCCTTCTCCACGAACGTGCGCACGCTGGCGCGGAAGTCGTCGTGGTCGGCCTCGTACAGGTGGGAGCGCATGCCTCCGACTGTGGCAGACAACGCTGACTGTTTCCAGAGCCCGCGCAATTGTCGTACCCGCTGGGGACACTGGTGGGGTGCCTCCCGCCCCGTCCGCGATCGACCGGTTCTCCGCGCCCACCAAGGCGTGGTTCACCGGCGCCTTCGACGCGCCCACGGCGGCCCAGGAGGGCGCCTGGACGGCGATCAGCAGCGGTGAGCACGCCCTGGTCGTCGCCCCCACCGGCTCGGGCAAGACGCTGGCGGCCTTCCTCTGGTCGCTCGACCGGCTGGCCGCCACCCCGCTGCCGGAGGAGGAGAAGGCCCGCTGCCGGGTGCTCTACGTGTCCCCGCTGAAGGCGCTGGCCGTCGACGTCGAGCGCAACCTGCGGGCGCCGCTGACCGGCATCGGCCAGGCCGCTGCCCGGCTCGGTCTCCCCCGCCCCGAGATCAGTGTGGGCATCCGGTCCGGTGACACCCCCGCCGACGAGCGGCGGGCGTTCGCCCGGCGGCCCACCGACATCCTCATCACCACCCCCGAGTCGCTGTTCCTGCTGCTCACCAGCCAGGCGCGGGAGGCGCTGCGCGGGGTCGAGACGGTGATCCTCGACGAGGTGCACGCGGTCTGCGGCAGCAAGCGCGGCGCCCACCTGGCGGTCTCGCTGGACCGGATGGACATGCTGCTCGAGAAGCCGGCGCAGCGGATCGGGCTGTCGGCCACGGTGCGGCCGATCGAGGAGGTCGCCACCTTCCTCGCCGGGGGGCGGCCGGTGCAGATCGTGGCGCCGCCGTCGACCAAGCAGTGGGACCTGTCGGTGGTCGTGCCGGTCGAGGACATGAGTCAGCTCGGCCAACCCACCGGGGAGATGGAGGGGTCCGCGGCCGGCGCCCAGCCGAGGACGTCGATCTGGCCGGCGGTCGAGGAACGGGTGCTGGACCTCATCGAGGCGCACCGCTCCACCATCGTGTTCGCCAACTCCCGCCGGCTGGCCGAACGGCTGACCAGCCGGCTCAACGAGCTCGCCTACGAGCGGGCCACCGGCGAGACCGTCCCGGCAGGTGCCGACGCGGCCCAGCTCATGGCCCAGGCCGGCGGCGGGGGTGGCCTGCCGCCGGACGCCAAGCCGGTGGCCTCGGCCCACCACGGGTCGGTCTCCCGGGAGCAGCGGGCCGTCGTCGAGGAGGCGCTGAAGTCCGGGCAGCTGCCCGCCGTGGTGGCCACCTCCTCGCTGGAGCTGGGCATCGACATGGGTGCGGTCGACCTCGTCATCCAGGTCGAGTCACCGCCCAACGTGGCCGCCGGGCTGCAGCGGGTCGGCCGGGCCGGGCACCAGGTCGGCGCGGTCAGCCGCGGCGTGCTGTTCCCCAAGTTCCGGGGTGACCTGGTGCAGTCCGCGGTGGTGGCCGAGCGGATGAAGGCCGGCCAGATCGAGTCCATCCGCTACCTGCGCAACCCGCTGGACGTGCTGGCCCAGCAGATCGTGGCGATCGTCGCCGAGGAGCCCAAGACCGTCGACGAGGTGGCCGGGGTGCTGCGCCGGTCTGCGGCGTTCGCCTCGTTGCCGGACTCCGCGCTGCACGCGGTGCTCGACATGCTGGCCGGCCGCTACCCCTCCGACGCCTTCGCCGAGCTGCGGCCCCGGCTGACCTGGGACCGGGTGACCGACACCCTCACCGCGCGCCAGGGCGCGCAGCGGCTGGCGGTCACCAGCGGCGGCACGATCCCCGACCGCGGCCTCTTCGGCGTCTTCATCGTCTCCGGCGGCGGCGAGACCGGAGGCCGCCGGGTCGGTGAGCTCGACGAGGAGATGGTCTACGAGTCGCGGGTCGGCGACGTCTTCCTGCTCGGCTCCTCCTCCTGGCGGATCGAGGAGATCACCCACGACCGCGTGCTGGTCACCCCCGCACCCGGGCAGCCCGGCAAGATGCCGTTCTGGCACGGCGACACCCTGGGCCGCCCGCTGGAGCTGGGCCGGGCGCTCGGCGCCTTCCTCCGCGAGGTCGGGAGCGCCACGCCGGCCGCCGGACTCGAGCGGGCCCGGGCGGCCGGGCTCGACGAGTGGGGCGCGGCCAACCTGCAGGCCTACCTGGTCGAGCAGAAGGCCGCGACCGGGCACCTGCCCGACGACCGCACGCTGCTGGTCGAGCGCTTCCGCGACGAGCTCGGCGACTGGCGGCTGGTCGTGCACTCCCCGTTCGGCGCGCAGGTGAACGCCCCCTGGGCGCTCGTGCTCGCGGCCCGGCTGCGCGAGCGGTACGGGGTGGACGTCGCCTCGATGCACGCCGACGACGGCATCGTGCTGCGGTTGCCCGACACCACCGGCGAGCCGCCCGAGGCCGACCTCGCGATCCTCGACCCCGACGACGTCGAGCGGGAGGTCACCGCCGAGGTCGGCAACTCCGCGCTGTTCGCCAGCCGGTTCCGCGAGTGCGCCGCCCGTGCCCTGCTGCTCCCCCGCCGCGATCCCCGCCGGCGCACCCCGCTGTGGCAGCAGCGGCAGCGCGCCGCGCAGCTGCTCAGCGTGGCCAGCGAGTTCTCCAGCTTCCCGATCACCCTCGAGGCGGTGCGGGAGGTGCTGCAGGACGTCTACGACGTGCCGGGCCTGGTCGAGCTGATGAGCGACATCCGCTCGCGGCGGGTGCGGGTGGCCGACGTGCAGACCCAGAGCGCCTCCCCCTTCGCCCAGTCGTTGCTGTTCGGCTACGTCGGCCAGTTCATCTACGAGGGCGATGCCCCGCTGGCCGAGCGGCGCGCCCAGGCGCTGGCACTGGACACCGGGTTGCTGGCCGAGCTGCTGGGCCGCTCCGAGCTGCGCGAGCTGCTCGACGGCGACGCGCTCACCGAGATCGAGGCCGAGCTGCAGCGGCAGCCGGCCGACCGGCACCCCCGGGACGTCGACGCCGGCGCCGACCTGCTGCGCGTGGTCGGTGATCTCAGCGCCACCGAGGCTGCCGCCCGGGGGGTGTCCCAGGAGTGGCTGGACGAGCTGGTGGCCGGTCGCCGGGTGCTCCGGGTGCGCATCGCGGGGCAGGACCGGTACGTCGCCATCGAGGACGCCGGCCGGTTCCGCGACGCGCTGGGCACCGCCCTCCCGGTGGGCGTGCCCGAGGTGTTCACCGAGCCGGTCGCCGACCCGCTGGGCGACCTCGTCGGCCGCTACGCCCGCACGCACGGCCCGTTCGTGCCGAGCGAGGTGGCCGACCGGCTCGGCCTGGGCGTCGCGGTGGTGACCACCACCATCCAGCGGCTGGTGGGCACCGGTCGCATCGTCACCGGCGAGTTCCGGCCCGGCGGGGTCGACCAGGAGTGGTGCGACGCCGAGGTGCTGCGCTCCATCCGGCGGCGCAGCCTGGCCAAGCTGCGCCAGGAGGTCGAGCCGGTCCCGACGACCACGCTGGCCCGCTACACGCCGTCGTGGCAGTCCGTCGGCAGCCGCATGCGCGGGGTCGACGGCGTGCTCGCGGTCGTCGAGCAGCTGGCCGGGGCCCTCGTGCCCGCCTCCGCCCTCGAGACCCTGGTGCTGCCCTCGCGCGTGCAGGGCTACCAGCCCGGCATGCTCGACGAGCTGACCAGCGCCGGCGAGGTGCTGTGGGCCGGCGCCGGCGGGTTGTCCGGGGGCGACGGCTGGATCACCCTGGTCCCGGCCGACCTCGCCTCCCTGCTGCTGCCCGAACCGCCGCTGGGTGCCCAGGACGAGGGCGGGGTCGGCGGGCAGGTGCTCGAGGAGCTGTCCGGCGGGCAGGCGCTGTTCTTCCGCGGGCTGTCCGACCGGGTCGGGGCCACCGACGACCAGGCCTTCGCCGAGGTGGTGTGGGACCTCGTGTGGTCCGGAGCCCTCACCAACGACACCCTCGCCCCGTTGCGGGCCCGGCTGGCCGGCGGCGGGGCGCACAAGAAGGCCCCCGCGGCACCCCGCGCCCGGCTCGACCGCACCCGCTACGGCCGCACCCGGGTGGGCCGACCGGCCATGCCCAGCCGCACCGGCCCCCCGATGGTCGCCGGCCGGTGGTCCCGGCTGCCCGAGCTCGAGACCAACGCGACCAAGCGCAACAACGCCCGCACCGAGTCGCTGCTCGAGCGGCACGGCGTGCTGACCCGCGGCGCCGTCATGGCCGAGCAGGTGCTCGGCGGGTTCTCCGCCGTCTACCCGATCCTGCGGGCCTACGAGGAGAACGGCCGCGCCCGGCGCGGGTACTTCGTGGAGACCCTCGGCGCGGCCCAGTTCGGCACCCCGGGCTCGGTCGACCGGCTCCGCAGCTTCGCCAGCCCCGACCGCACCCCCACCCCGGCGGTCGTGCTGGCCGCCACCGACCCGGCCAACGTCTACGGCGCGGCTCTCCCCTGGCCCGAGCGGACCATCGGCGCGCCGGGTGAGGCGCCGACCGGTGACGGGGCCGACGAGGCGGTCGACCTCGGCGAGGGCACCGCCCCGGGCGTCGCGAAGAAGCGCGGCAGCACCGGGCACCGCGCCGGCCGCAAGGCCGGTGCACTGGTCGTGCTCGTCGACGGCGAGCTGGTGCTGTACGTCGAGCGCGGGGGGAAGACGCTGCTGTCCTGGACCGAGGAGGAGGTCGCCCTGAAGGAGGCGGCGACGGCGTTGTCGAACGCGGTGGCCGCCGGCGCGCTGGGCCGCATCGTCGTCCAGAAGGCCGACGGCGCGTCGGTGCACGAGGCCACCCCGCTGTCGGCGGCGCTGCAGGCCGCCGGGTTCAGCGCCACACCGCGAGGACTGCGGCTGCGCGGCTGAGGCGGTGTCGACAGGTCGACGTGTCGCGCTGTCGACACCGGTGGGCACCGGCTCAGCGGCGGCGCCCGCGGGCGATCTCGCCGGTGGCGGCCTCCCGGTCGACGCGGAGCAGCACCGAGACCCAGGTGCGGTAGGGGGCCCAGGCCTCCGCCACGGTCGTCAGCTCGGCCACCCCTGCGTCGGGCAGTCCGTAGAGCTGGCGCATCGAGTCGTGCAGCCGACCCTCGCTGGTCGGGAACCGGTCCGGGTGACCGGCCCCGCGCACCACGACCAGCTCCGCCGAGAAGGGCCCGATCCCGGCCAGCCGGCTGACCTCGGCGATCGCCTCCTCCGCCGACAGGTCGCGCAACCGGGCGCCGTCGAGCCGCCCGTCGACCGCGGCCGCGGCGAGCCCGCGCAGCCGTTCCTGCTTGACCTCGGGCAGCGGCAGCTCCCCGGCCACGTCGAGCAGGACCGGGGCCGCGGGGAACGCCGCCACCGGGCGGCCGGCGACCTCCACGGTCTCCCCCCACCGGGCGCGGATGCCGGCGACCACCCCGGCGGCCTGGGTGATCCGCAGGCGCTGGCCGACGACGGCCCAGCAGGCCGCCTCGTACGGCAAGTGGAAGCCGACCGGCCGGAGTCCGGGGTAGGCCGCAGCCAGCCGCCCGACGACCGGGTCCCGGTCGGCGATCGCGGGGAAGCCGGCGCCGTCGACGTCCAGGGACAGGATCCGGGCCAGGTGGTCGCCGAACCCCGCGGGCTCGCTCCCCACGACGTCGGCCCGGACCGTGCCGTCGGCGGACTGGGTGACGGCGGCACCGGTCACCGGTCCACGGCCGTCGGGGGCGAACACCAGCCGGAGGGGGCCGTCGTCGGCGGCCCGCCCCGCCGGGGCGAAGCCCTCCAGGAAGCGGCTGCTGGCCGCGAGCGAGAACGGGCCCCGGGGAGCGATGGTCGGCACGACCGGAGGTCTACCCGACGGGTCCGACGGTTCGTCAGCCCCGCAACCGGGGCCTCAGCCAGCGGGCCAGCCGCCGGGTCAGGAAGGGCATGAAGACGTAGCCAAGGGCCAGCACCAGCACCACCGCGTAGAACAGCGCCCGCAGCACCAGCGGCCAGTGGCCGACCCACGGCGCCACGACCGCCTGGACGACCAGCTGCAGGGCGAACACCACCGCGATGGTCAGCGCCGTCAACCGGGTGCGGGAGGGGCCGTCGGCCCGGTCGGGCGCGGTGAAGAAGCTCTCCAGCCCGCTGACCCGGCTGTACCGGGAGCTGTCCACCATCGACCCGGCGCGGCCGAGGGCCTCGTGCCGCTGCGGGGACCGCTCCCAGGCGGCCAGCGCCTCGCGGTCGTGGAACCGGTAGACCAGGTGGTACTCCGAGCTGCCCGAGCCGGGGCGCAGCAGGGTGGACCCCAGATGGCCGGGGAACGTGGCCGCCAGGGCCATGATCTCCTCGGCCCACGCCTCGAAGGCCGGGACCTGGTCCGGCCGCACCTGCCGGGCCGCGGTCACCGTCACCGGCTGGGTGTCCGGGGACGGCGGACGGCGGCGGGGCGGCACCGGGTCAGCCTGCCCGGCGGCCACGTCCGGGGCGAGACCTCAGCGACGTGAGCCCGGACGCAGCCACCGGCCGCACAGCCGGGTCAGCGCCGGCATGACGACGAACCGCAGCCCGTTGACCACGACCACGGCCGAGACCAGCAGCCGGAGCGGCCACGGCCAGTCCGCCACCAGCGGCTGCACGAGGAGGTGGAAGGTCGAGGTCAGCAGGAAGACCCCGAGCACGGTGAGCAGGACGACGCGCCACGCCGGGGCAGCCGAGGCGGTGCGGCCGAAGAAGCCCTCGAGCCCCTCGACCCGGGCGAACCGCTCGTCCTCGACGAGGTCGGCCAGCTGGGCCACCAACCGGGCGCGCTCCGGCGAGCGTTCCCACGCCGCCATCGAGTCGGCGTCGGCGAACCGGTAGACCAGGTGGAACTCGTCGCTGCCGGCCCCCGGGCGCAGCGTGGACGAGCCCAGGTGGCCGGGGAAGGTGGCGGCCAGCGCCTGCACCTCGCGGGCCCACTGCTCGAAGGCCTCCCGGCGTTCGGGCCGCACCACCCGGGCGGCCGTGACCGTCACCGGCTGCGGGGAGCCGGCGTGCAGGGGTGCCCAGGTGCTCACAGAAGTATCTCAGCACTGAGACAACCAGATGTCTTCCGGATGTCGGCGGCCTCACACCGCCCGGCGACACCCCTCCCCACCAGGGAGGATGGGGCCGTGCCTGAGGGAGACACCGTCTGGCTGGCGGCGAAGCGCATGGACACCGCGCTGCACGGGGCCACCCTGACCCGGGGCGAGCTCCGGGTGCCCCAGCTCGCCGCCGTCGACCTGACCGGGGCCACGGTCACCGAGGTCGTCCCGCGCGGGAAGCACATGCTCCTCCGGTTCGCCGACGGACGAACGCTGCGCACCCACTACCGCATGGACGGCAGCTGGCACCTCTACCGGCCCGGTGCCCGGTGGCGGGGCGGACCGGCGTTCAGCATCCGCGCGGTCCTGGCCACGCCCGAGTGGGAGTGCGTCGGATACCGGCTGCACGACATGGCCATGGTGCCCACCAGCCAGGAGGACACCCTGGTCGGCCACCTCGGGCCCGACGTCCTCGGGCCGGACTGGGACCTCGACGAGGTGCTGCGGCGCCTGCTCGCGCAGCCCGACGAGCAGATCGGCGTCGCGATCCTCGACCAGCGCAACCTGGCCGGCATCGGCAACCTGTACAAGGTCGAGAGCCTGTTCCTGTCGGGGGTCAACCCGTGGGCACGGGTGGCCGACGTCCCGGACCTGCCCGGCCTCGTCGAGCGCGGCCGCACCCTCATGCTGGCCAACCGCGACCGGCCCGAGCAGAGCACGACCGGCGACACCCGCCGGGGGCAGGACCACTGGGTGGCCGGCCGCAAGGGCCGCCCGTGCCGGCGGTGCCGCACGACGATCCTGCTCGGCGACCAGGGACCCGACCTGCAGGAGCGGGTGACCTGGTGGTGCCCCCGCTGCCAGGCCGACCCGAGGCCGGTGGACCCGCGGGCCCGCACCGGCCAACCCGGCACCGAACCCCGGCGGGCCCGCTACTGACGACGAACGCCCTCCCGGCGACAGCCGGGAGGGCGTTCGTCGTCCTGCGGTCAGGACTGGGGGCGCTGGTCGTGCTGCTCGACCGGCTGCTGCACCTGCGGCGCCGCCTGGGGCGCACCCTGCTCGATCGCACCGGCGGCCTGGGAACCGGTGACGGCCTGCTGGCCGGCCGCGGCTCCCCCGCCCATGCCGGCGCGGATCTGGGCCAGCCGGGAGGCACCCGCGACGTCCAGGGTCGCCTTCTGGACCTCCATCATCCGGCCCTCGACCGAGTTCTGCGCCAGCTCGGCCTGGCCCAGGGCGTTCGCGTAGCGGCGCTCGATCTTGTCGCGCACCTCGCCCAGGCTGGGCGTGTTGCCCGGCGCCGACAGCTCGTTGACCTGCTTGAGCGAGGCGGAGACCTGCTCCTGCATCTTGGCCTGCTCCAGCTGCGAGAGCAGCTTCGTGCGCTCGGCCAGGATGGTCTGCAACCGCATGCGGCTCTGCTCGACGGCCCCCTTGGCCTGCTCGGCGGCCTGCAGCGCCTCGTCGTGGCTGCGCTTGAGGTCCTCCATCGACTGCTCGGCGCTCACCAGCTGCGTGGCGAAGGCCTGCGCGGCCTGCTCGTACTCGGCCGCCTTGACGGGGTCCGACGCCCGGGTCTGGTCGGCCAGGGCCAGGGCCTGCTGCGCCGAGGACTGCAGCTGCTCGACCTCGCCCAGCTGCCGGTTGAGCCGCATCTCGAGCTGGCGCTGGTTGCCCAGCACCGCCGCGGCCTGGTTGGCCAGCGACTGGTGCCGCTGCTGCTCGCCCTCGATCGCCTGCTGGATCTGGATCTTCGGGTCGGCGCGCTCGTCGATCTGCGCGTTGGCCGACGCCGTCAGGTACTTCCAGAGCTTCACGAACGGGTTGGGCATGGTTCCTCCTGGTCGGGTGCCGACACCCCCGGAGGGGCCGCGGGCTCCACGGGCGACGTCGTCGACCCCCATCGTCCCAGTACCAGGTCGCGCGGGGCCACCACGGTCCTCCGGGAGACCTGCGCCACTACTGTGCCACCCATGCTGACCGTGCTCGGCGAGCTCGTCGTCGACCTGATCCCCGACCCCACCGCCGACGCCGGCGCCGAGGGCACCGCTCCCCGGTTCGTCGCCCGACCGGGCGGCAACGCGTTGAACGTGGCCGTCGCCGCCGGTCGCCTGGGGCACCCGGTGCACCTGCTCGCCCGGTTCGGCACCGGCCCGCTGGCCGGCAACCTGCGCCGGCACGCCGAGCTGTCCGGGGTCGACCTGTCCCGCTCGGTCGCCTCCCACGACCCGGTCAGCCTCGCGGTGGTCGGCCTGGCCGCCGACGGCTCGGCGGACTACGGCTTCCACGTGCTGGGGGCGGCGGACTGGCAGTGGACCGACGACGAGGTCACCGCCGCCTGGCCCACCGGGAGCGACGCCCTGCACATCGGGTCCATCTCGTCGTGGACCGCACCGGGGTGCGAGGCCATCGCCGCCCTGGCCGAGCGGCTGCACACCGAGGGGTCGGCCCTGGTCAGCGTCGACCCGAACATCCGGGTGGCCCTGGCCGAGGGGTTCGGCAACACCGCCGCCGAGGTGCGGGACCGGCTGCAGCGCCTGCTGGCCGTCGCCGACGTGGTCAAGGTCAGCGCCGAGGACCTCGCCTGGCTGGAGCCCGACACCACCGACCTCGACGACGCCGCCCAGCGCTGGGCCGACCGCGGCCCCGGCGTCCTGCTCCTCACCGACGGCGGTGCCCCGCTGCGGGTCGCCCGCCCGGGCAAGCCGCTGCTGCGCCTGCAGCCGCCGACGGTGACCGTCGCCGACACGGTGGGTGCCGGTGACTCGCTGGCCGCCGGGTTCCTCACCGGGCTGCTGGAGGCCGGCATCACCCGCCGGCCCGCCCTGGACGCGGTGGCCGACGACGTGCTGACCCGCATCTGCACCGATGCCTCCCTGGTCGCCGCCCTGTGCTGCACGAAGGTCGGCGCCGACCCGCCCACCCGCGCCGAGCTCGACGCCGCCCGGGCCTGACGGCCGCGGGCAGGGTCAGGACGCCAGCCAGGCGGCGGTGTCGGTGGGCAGCCGGCCGTCGACCAGCGGCCCGCTGGCCAGCAGGACCTCCCCGGCCAGCGGGGCGGGATCGGGGCCCAGGTTGACCACGCACCGGAAGCCCGCCCCGCGCCCGAAGGAGAGGACGTCGGCCGGCGTCCCGTCGTCCCAGCCGAACTGCTCGTCGGTCAGCCTCGCCCGGCGCAGCGCCAGCGCGGCCCGGTACAGCTGCAGGGTCGAGGCGGGGTCGCCCTCCTGCGCGGCAGCGGTGAGCTCGGCCCACGACGCCGGCTGCGGCAACCAGGGGTGGTCGGCCCCGAAGCCGAAGGGGGGCGCCGACCCCGACCAGGGCAGCGGTACCCGGCAGCCGTCCCGACCGCGGACGGCGCCGCCGGACCGCACGAAGGTGGGGTCCTGGAGCACCTCGTCGGGCAGGTCGGTGACCTCGGGGAGCCCCAGCTCCTCGCCCTGGTACAGGTACGCGCTGCCGGGCAGCGCCAGCATGAGCAGCGCGGCCGCCCGGGCCCGGCGCAGACCCAGCTCGAGGTCGGCCGGGGCACCGGCGTCGAAGCCCATCACCCCGGCGCCGGTGTGCGCCCGGCCGAAGCGCGTGACGTGCCGGGTCTCGTCGTGGTTGGACAGCACCCAGGTCGCCGGCGCCCCGGTCGGGGCGAGTGCGGCGAGGGTGGCGTCGACGACCGAACGGAGCGCCGCGGGGTCCCAGGGGCAGCGCAGGTGGTCGAAGTTGAAGGTCGTGTGCATCTCCCCGGGCCGCACGTACCGGGCCGCCCGCTCGGGTCCGGCGACCACCGACTCGCTGACCAGCACCCGGTCACCGGGGTAGGCGTCGACCACCGACCGCCACCGGGCGACGACCTCGTGCACCCAGTCGCCGTCCCACTGCGGGCTGTCGACCCAGCGGCCGGACTCGAACAGTGCGCCGGGGGCGTGACCGGCGTCCGGGAGGGCGAGGTCCTTGCCGATGGCCGGGACGGCGTCCACCCGCAGCCCGTCGACCCCGAGGTCCAGCCAGAACCGCAGGATCTCGTCGAACCGGTCGCGCACCTCGTCGACCGACCAGTCCAGGTCGGGCTGCTCGGGGGCGAAGGTGTGCAGGTACCAGAGGTCGGAGTCCGGCAGCCGGGTCCAGGCCGGCCCGCCGAACGCCGAGATCCAGTCGTTGGGCGAGGCCTCGCCCCGCCCCGGCCGGAGCACGTACAGGTCGGGCCGCTCGGTGAACCACGGGTGCTGGACCGAGGTGTGGTTGGGCACCAGGTCGACGAGCACCCGCAGCCCGTGCGCGTGCGCGTCGGCCAGCAGCGCCTCGACGTCGGCCAGGGTGCCCAGCCGGGGGTCGACGGCGCAGTGGTCGGCCACGTCGTAGCCGCCGTCGGCCATCGGCGACGGGTACCAGGGGGTGATCCACAGGGCGTCCACGCCGAGCTGCGCCAGGTAGGGCAGCCGCGAGCGGATGCCCTCGACGTCACCGATCCCGTGGGCGCGCCCGGCGCCGGCCGCGGCGAAGCTGCGCACGTAGACCTCGTGCACCACCGCGTGCCGCCACCACGGCGACGGGTCGCTCACGCGGCGCCGCTCGAGCGCTCCCCGGTCAGGCCGCCGGCGGCCTCGGCGACCTGCTCCTCGCGGTCCTCGGTGGCCATGCGGGTCAGCTCGGCGCCGGCCTCGGCGTCGCGGGTCAGGTTCTCGCCCGTCTCGGGGTCGAAGACGTGCACCTTGCGCAGGTCCAGCCAGAACTCGGCGTCGCGGCCCTCGCGGATGCGGCTGCTCGCGTCGATGGAGACGATCGCCTGGGTGCGCAGCTCCTCGCTGTCCAGCTCGCGCGAGAGGTCGCGCAGCTGGGTGCGGATCGCGTCGGGGGCCTCGTAGGGGATGTAGGCGTACTGCTGGTCGCCCAGCCACTCGGTGACGTCGACCTTCGCGGTGAACGTCGTCCCGACGTGCTTCTTGGCGTCGTCGACCAGCGAGGCGTCCTCGAAGTACTCCGGCCGGATGCCGACCAGCAGCAGCTCGTGGCCGGCGACCGCGGCGGCGCGCTCCTCGTCCAGGTCGATGTTCCCGAAGGGCGTCTCGAGCGTCGAGCCCTTGACCGTGGCGGGCAGGAAGTTCATCGGCGGCGAGCCGATGAACCCGGCGACGAACAGGTTGACCGGCTGCTCGTAGAGCTCGCGCGGGGACGCGACCTGCTGGATCGAGCCCTTGCGCAGCACGCAGACCCGGTCGCCCAGGGTCATGGCCTCGGTCTGGTCGTGGGTGACGTAGACGGTGGTGATGCCCAGCCGGCGCTGCAGCCGGGCGATCTCGGTGCGCATCTGCCCGCGCAGCTTGGCGTCGAGGTTGGACAGCGGCTCGTCGAACAGGAACGCCTCGGCCTGCCGGACGATCGCCCGGCCCATCGCGACGCGCTGCCGCTGGCCACCGGAGAGGTTGGCGGGCTTGCGCTCGAGGTGCTCGTGCAGCTCGAGGACGTCGGCGGCCTCCTTGACCAGGCGGTCCACCTTGTCGTCGGGGGTCTTGGCCAGCCGGAGCGGGAAGGCGATGTTCTCGTACACGCTCATGTGCGGGTAGAGCGCGTAGTTCTGGAAGACCATCGACAGGTTGCGGTCGCGCGGGGCCTTGTCGTTCACCCGGTCACCGCCGATGACCATGTCGCCGGAGGTGATGTCCTCCAGGCCGACGATCATCCGCAGCAGGGTCGACTTCCCGCAGCCCGAGGGGCCCACCAGGATCATGAACTCGCCGTCGGCGATGTCCAGGCTGATGTCGTTCACGGCGGGGAACCCGTCGCCGTACTTCTTGACGATGTTCTTCATCTCGATCGATGCCATCGGGGGTCTCCAGTCGTGGGTGAGGGCGGGCGGTCAGCCCTTGACGGCGCCGTTGGTGAGCCCGGCGACGATGCGGCGCTGGAAGACCAGCACCAGGACGACGACGGGGATGGTGACGATGACGGCGGCCGCGGCGATGGCGCCGGTCGGGTCCTCGAACTGGGAGGCGCCGGAGAACAGGCCCAGTGCGGCGGGCACCGGGCGCGACGCCGACGTCGAGGTCAGCGAGATGCCGTAGACGAAGTCGTTCCAGGCGATGAAGAAGGCGATGATCGCGGTGGTGAACACCCCCGGCGCGGCCAGCGGGACGATCACCTTGCGGAAGGCCTGCCAGGTGGTGGCGCCGTCGACCTGCGCGGCCTGCTCCATCTCCCAGGGGATCTCGCGGAAGAACGCCGACATCGTCCAGATCGACAGCGGCAGGGTCAGCGACAGGTACGGGATGATCAACCCCGGCCAGGTGTCGTAGAGCCCGATCTGCCGCCACAGGTTGAACAACGGCGTGACGATCGAGATGACCGGGAAGATCGCCACGGCCAGCGCCGTGCCGAGGATGAACTTCTTGCCCGGGAAGTCAAGCCGGGCGATCGCGTAGGCCGCGAACATCGACAGCACGCAGCTGATGAACGTGGCGATCAGGCAGATGCCGAACGAGTTCACCAGGGCCGGGAGGAACAGCTCGCTGGCGTTGCCCGTGAGGATCGTCGCGTAGTTCTCGGTCGAGGGCGTCGTCGGCAGGAACGACGCGTTGGACAGGTCGGCCGGAGCCTTGAACGACAGCGACACGATCCAGGCGATGGGCGCCAGGCAGTACAGGACGATCAGGACGCCGCCGACGATCCAGCCGGTCTTCTCCTTGGTGGACATCAGCTGTCACCCCTCGCCTGGGACAGGTCGACCTTGAACCCCTTGATGAAGGTGAACGCGATGCCCACCACGGTCAGGAACAGCAGCACCGAGACCGCCGACCCCAGCCCGATCTCCAGCCGCGAGATGGTCTGCCGGTAGGCCAGGAAGGACACCGTCTCGGTGCCGTTGGCCCCCGCCGTCATCACGAAGATCGAGTCGAAGACGCGGAAGGCGTCCAGCGTGCGGAACAGCAGCGCGACCATGATCGCGGCCTTCATGTTCGGGATGGTCACCTTGCGCATCCGCTGCCACCAGGTGGCGCCGTCGACCTGGGCGGCCTCCTGCAGCACCTCGGGCACCTGGGCCAGACCGGCCAGCAGCAGCAGCGAGATGAACGGGGTGGTCTTCCAGATCTCGGCCAGGCAGACCACGAAGATCGAGGTGCCGAAGTCGCCGAACCAGTCGGTCGTGGAGTCGACCCCGGGCAGCCAGACGAACCAGCTGTTGATGAACCCGGTGTTGATGTCGAAGGCGAACTGCCAGGCGAAGGCCGACACCACCGTGATGACCGCGTACGGGATGAGGATCGCCGCGCGCAGCACCGGGCGGATCGCCTTCAGGGCCTTGTTCATCACCAGGGCGAGCCCGAAGCCCAGCACCAGCTCGACGGCCACGGTGACCACCGTGATGAGCGCGGTGACGCCGATCGAGCGCCACCACAGCTGGTCGGTGAGGACCACCAGGTAGTTGTTCAGCCCGGTGAACGAGCGGTTCTCCGGGTCGGTGAGGCGGTAGTCGAACAGCGAGTCGTAGAACGCCTGGGCGATCGGGTAGGCGGTGACCAGCAGCATCACCGCCAGCGCCGGGCCGGCGAGCAGCCAGCCGAGCTTGCGCTCGGCCTTCGCCCGGTCGCTGGTGTGCCGCTCGGGCGCAGGTTCGGCCTTCGTCCGCGGCGTCGGCGGCGACGTCGTCGTGCTCACAGGAGCTGCTCCTTCCGCAGGACTGCCTCGATGAGCTCGGTCGCGTCCTGCGGCGTCTGCTCCGGGTCGACGGATGCCGTCGGGTGGTACTCGCGCTGGATGCCGCCGGAGACCTCGCTGTAGTACGGGGTCTGCGGCCGCGGCTTGGCCAGCTGCAGGGACTCGAGGATGGTCGGGGCCATCGGGAACTCGCTCAGCACGTCGGGGTCCTCGTACACCGTGGTGTCCGACGCCGGGTTGCCGTTGCTGACGAAGTAGTAGGCCTGGTTCTCCGTCGAGGTGATGCACTCGGTGGCCTCGTAGGCGAAGTCCGGGTGCTCGCTGAAGGCACCCACGCCCAGGTTGATCCCGCCGTAGGGGGGCGCCGTCTCGGTGTCGGCGTCGACCCTGGGGTACAGCGCCCAGCCGTAGTCGTCGAGCACCGCCTGGTCGAGCGTGCCGCCCTCGACCGCGGCCTGCGCGCGCGGGTAGACGAACGGGTAGTTGACCTGGAACCCGCCCTGGTCGCCCTCGAAGTCGGTGGCGGTGGTGTCCTCGTTGGCCGTGGACAGCGCCGGGCCGCCGGTGCCGCTGGCCGACACGTCGCGCAGCACCTCGGCCGCCCGGACGCCGGCCTCGGACGTCAGCCCGAGCTCGATGTCCTCGGGGTCGGTCGAGTTCTCGGCGATGATCGAGCCCCCGGCGCTCTCGATCAGCGCGTTCAGCCACACCGTCAGCGACTCCGACCGGATGCCCTGGACGCCCAGCCGCACGTCCTGGCCCTGCGCCGCCTCGACCAGCTGGTCCCAGGTCACCGGCTGCGTCATGTCCAGCCCGGCCGCCTCGGCCACCGAGGTGCGGTACCAGAGCAGCTGGGTGTTGGCCCAGAACGGCACCGTGACCAGCTCGCCGTCCCAGGTCGAGCCGTCGACCGCCGACTGGACGACGTCGGTGGTCACCCGCTGCGCGACGTCCTCGGGCACCGGGGCGAAGAAGCCGGCCTGGGCGAACTCCGGGATGTAGGGCGGGTCCAGGCTCATGATGTCGATGGAGGAGTCGTTGGCCGCCAGCCGGCGGACCAGCTGCTCGCGCTGGGACGGGGAGTCGCGGGGCAGCTGGCTGACCTCGATGGTGTACCGCCCGCCGGCGTCGTCGGTGCACCGCGACGCGATCTCGGCCTGCCCGCCGGAGTCGGGGTTGATGTACCAGTTCAGCACCGGCACCCCGTCGTCCCCGCTGCCGCAGGCGGCCAGACCGGAGGCCGCGACCACGGCCGCCGCCCCCGCACCCAGCAGCCGCGCCGTGCGGCCGGCCCTCGACCTGACCCTGTGGTTCGTCGTCCTCGGCACGTGTCAGCCGCCTCCGGTGGGTCGGGCGGCACGGCGGCCGCACACGGTCCGGCGATTGATGATCACCAGCTGTGAGCCGACTGTGGTCCAGCCCACGGGGGGTGTCAAACCGAGATGGGGACCGTTGCCGGGCCGTTATCTCGAGCCGCTCAGGAGCGCGTCTCCTCCCCCGCGGCGAGCACCGCGGGGGTGGTCATCTCGACCGGTGTGCGGGGCAGCTCGGAGTCCAGGTAGGAGACCAGCGCGGCCGTCGTCCCGACGTCCCGGCCGGCCTGCTCGGAGAGGAACCAGCGGTGCTCGAGCACCTCGTGGAACATCTGCGCCGGCGCCAGCCGCCCGGCCAGGTGCCGGGGCACCGCCTCGGTGACCGGCACGTAGATCTCCGCCATCCAGCGATGCCCGGCGACGGTCTCGGGCACCGGGCGACCGCTCTCCTGCTCGAGCCACGCGCGGTAGCTGCGCAGGTCGTTGAGCATCCGCCGGGCCTGGTTCTCCTGCGCCTCCAGCCCAGTCAGCCGGAAGAGCTCCCGGCGGTGCTGGCCCGGCTCGGACACCCGGGTCTGCACGTGCAGCCGCACGCCCTCGGGGGTGTGCACCAGCTCGACCTCGCCGGCGTCGAACCCCAGGTCGTTGATCCACTGCAGCCGCTCGGCCACCCGGTACCGCTGCTCGTCGCGCCGGAAGACCTCGGTGCGGGTCACGGCGTCCCACAGCGCCTCGTACCGCCCGGGCAGCGACTCGGCGACCGCGATCGGGTCGATGTCCACCGACAGCAGCTCGCCGAACTGCAGGTCCATGAGCTCGGCGCCGACCCGCTCCCGGGCCAGGTCGACGTCGTAGCGCCGCATGCCCGCGCTCAGCGCCGGCCGCCGCTCGACGGTCTCGGCGTCGACCAGGTAGGCGGTCAGGCCGTCGGCGTCGGGCCGGAACAGCGTGTTGGACAGCGAGCAGTCGCCCCAGAAGATGCCCGCCAGGTGCAGCCGGACCAGCAGCACCACCATGGTGTCCAGCAGCTGCGAGGTCGAGTACTGGGTGCGCGGGCTGGAGAACAGGTGCCGGTAGGACATCGAGTACTCGAGGTAGCGGGTCACCAGGATCGCCTCCTGGCCGTCGGGCCGGTCGACGCAGATGCCCAGCGCCGAGACCGAGGGCAGCCCCTCCTCGACGAACTCCCCGAGGAGCGCGTACTCCTTCCGCGCGAGCGGCTCGGCGATCTCCTTCAGCGCGAACACGCTGCCCTCGGCCGCGACGAACCGGACCACGTGCCGGGAGATGCCCCGCTGGGGCACGTGCAGGAGCAACGACTCGTCCCACTCGGCCAGCGGCTGCTCCCACGGCAGGGGCAGCAGGGCGGCGGCCTCGACGGCCGGGGGCCGGAACAGGTAGCGCACGCGCGGGAAGCTACCGCGCCGCTCAGCCCGCGGTGGCCACCCGGGCCATGGTCGCGGCCTGGCGGCCCCGCTGCTCGGCGGTGCCCGGGCGCAGCACGAGGCCGACCAGCCAGGACAGCACCACGGCCGCGGTGTCGTCGTCGACGAACAGGGCGGAGGCCACCCGGGCGGCGCAGCGGCCGTCGTCGGCGCCCTGCAGCAGGCGGGACAGCACCTCGGGCTCGGTCTGCGCCAGCCGGCGGAGCACCGGGTGGCCGCCGACCTCCTCGGCCAGGGCCAGCAGGGCGCGCTCGCGCGGCAGCCCGGCGGCCAGCCCGGCCAACCGGGCGAGCTCGGCCTCGACCAGGGCGGCGGCGACGTCGTCCTTGGTGCGGAAGTGGTTGTACAGCGTGGCCTTGGCGACCCCGGCCGCCGCGGCGACGTGCTGCATGGTGGCCCGCTTGAGCCCGTGCTCGGCGAACGCGACGGCCGCACCGGCCAGCAGGCCGCGGCGGGTGCGGGCCAGCGTGGCCCCGGCCCGGGCGTGCACCGCCGACGTCCCGGCGGGGGGCCGGAGCAGCGGGAGCTCGCCGAGGACCACCGTGGCGTGCCGCCCGGTCTCGTCGGCCGGGGGCGCAGCGGTGAGCACGGTGCCGGTGTCCTCGATCGTGCGCGGCGAGTACCGGTCGGGCAGCGGGAGCGGGTTCACACACACTGTGTCCCATCCCCGTCACCGAGGGTCAAGGACGTCGGCCGCAGAGCGGTGCTCGTGTCGTCCCACCCGTCCGGGTCGTCCCGCCCGCCGCAACCACCCACCACCCCGTCCGGGCCTCTACCGTGGGCAGGCTCGGCGGACCGCCCGCCGACCACCGCGGGGAGGTCGGGTGCGCCGCGCCGTCCTCTGCGTCGTGCTGCTCGTCGGTCTCGCCGCCGCCGGATGGGTGGGGCTGCCGACCGCCGCCCAGCCGGGGACGACGGCACCCGCCGACGCCGACGACCCCGCACTCACCCCGCAGCGGCCGCTGTTCGGCAACCCCGACGCCCAGGCGGCCCGCTGGGTGCAGCAGCACCCCGACGACCCGCGCGCAGCCACCCTGGCCCCGCTCACGGAGCAGCCCGTCGCCCGGTGGTTCACCGGCCCGGTGGACGAGGTCCGGGACGACGTGGCCGACGTGGTGGACGCCGCGGCGGCCGCCGGGGCCACCCCGGTGCTGGTGGCCTACGCCATCCCCGACCGGGACTGCGGCCAGTTCTCCGCCGGCGGCGCCGCCGATGCGGCGACCTACCGGGCCTGGATCGACGCCTTCGCCCGCAGCATCGGCCCGCGCAAGGCCGTCGTCGTCCTCGAACCCGATGCCCTGGTGCACACCGGTTGCCTGGACGACGCCGGCCTCCGCGACCGCGAGGAGCTGCTCGCCGGGGCCATCGCGACCCTCGCCGCCCTCGCGCCGCAGGCCGAGGTGTACCTCGACGGCTCGGCCGCCAACTGGTCGATCGACCCGGCCGCGCTGGTGGACCGGTTGCTCGCAGTGGGCGTGGAGCACGTCCGCGGCCTGGCCCTGGGCGTCTCGAGCTACACCCCGACCGCGACCGCGGTGGAGTTCGGCCGGGCCGCCGCGGCGGACCTGGCCGGCCGCACCGGCCAGCAGCTGGGCCTCGTGGTGGACACCAGCCGCAACGGCGTCGGCACCACCGACTGGTGCAACCCGGCCGACCAGCGCCTCGGGCAGGCACCGACCACCGACCCGGGCCTGGGGCCCGACGTGGACGCCCTGCTGTGGATCAAGCCGCCGGGTGAGTCCGACGGCGACTGCGGCACCGGCCCGGGCACGGTCGCCGGCCAGTTCGACCCCGGGCTGGCCGCCGCCCTGGTGGGCTAGGCGGCCAGCGAGACGGGGTCGCGCCGACGGGTGGGCGCGCCGACGAGGGCGAGGGCGGGCTCGATGGAGGGCTGCTCGACGGGCGTGGGGACCAGCGGGGTGACCGGGGCGGCCGTGGAGCCGGACCGGAGCTCGTCGCTCACCTGGGCCAGGAGGTCGGCCAGCTCGACGTCGAGGGCGTCGCAGATCGAGGCCAGCAGCTCCGAGGAGGCCTCCTTCTGGCCCCGCTCGACCTCGGAGAGGTAGCCCAGGCTGACCCGGGCAGCGCCGGAGACGTCGCGCAGCGTCCGTCGCTGCTGCAGCCGGTGGCCGCGCAGGGTGGTGCCGAGCTGGGTGCGCAGCAGCGTCATCGCCGTCTCCTGTCCCGATCGGTGGTCGTGCCGTCACGGTACGCCCGGTGGCCGCTCCCGACCGGCCGGACGGGCCGCGTCCGCTCTGGGCAGAACGCTGCCGGACCCCGGCTCGTTCCCCCCGTGCCGCTCCCCCTCATGCCGCGGTGTCGGTGCGGTGACCGGTGCCGTCCGTGCCGTGGTCGGCCGCGGCCCGCCGCGCGGCTGCGTTGCGCATGGCCCGCGCGCTGGTGCGCCGCAACCGCAGTGCCCGCACCACGTAGTCCATGCCGGTGACGAGGGTCAGCAGCAGCGCCACGCCCATGAACCACCAGCGGACCGACGCCAGCACCCCGGTGAGGGGCATGAGGTAGAGCCCGATCGCCAGGGCCTGGACGACGGTCTTGGCCTTGCCCCCGCGGCTGGCGGCGATGACCCCGTGCCGGATCACCCAGAACCGCAGCAGCGTGACCCCCAGCTCGCGGACCAGGATCGCGAGGGTCACCCACCAAGCCAGGAGCCCCAGGGCGGAGAGCCCGATCAGCGCGGACCCGGTGAGCGCCTTGTCGGCGATCGGGTCGGCCATCTTGCCGAACTCGGTGACCTGGTTGGTGCGCCGGGCGATCATGCCGTCGTACCGGTCGGTGATGATCGCCCCGGCGAAGAACAGCGTGGCCCACCAGCGCCGGCCGTCGTCCATGCCGCCGTCGGCCAGCAGCAGCCACGCGAACAGCGGCACCACCGCCAGCCGGAGCACGGTGAGCGCGTTGGGGAGGTTCACCAACCGCACCGACTGGGGCGGGGTGGCAGCCGGGTCGGGCAGGGTGCTGCTCATACGACCCCGGCACCGACCAGGCAGGACGCGACCAGGTCGATGCCCTCGGTGCCGGTCACCCGGGCGGCCACCACCTGGCCGGGGACGGCGCCGGCGGGGACGTCGGCCACCGCGGTCGTGCCGTCGGCGTCGGGGTCCTGGTGCTCGGCGTGCCCGGCCCAGGTGCCGTCGGCCTGCAGCTCGGTCAGCAGCACCTGGACGGTGGACCCGACGCGTTCCTCGGCCCGCTGGGCGGTGAGCTCCTCGACCAGGTCGGTGACGCGGGCGACGCGGGCGTCGACCTCGTGCTGGGGCAGGTGGCCGTCGAGGCGGGCGGCCTCGGTGCCGTCCTCGTCGGAGTAGCCGAACACGCCGACCGCATCGAGCCGGGCGGCGGTGAGGAAGCGCTCGAGCTCGGCGACGTCGGCCTCGGTCTCGCCGGGGAAACCGAGGATCACGTTGGTGCGGAACCCGGCCTCCGGGGCCAGCGCGCGGGCCCGCTCGACGAGGCCGAGGAAGTCCTCGGTGCCGCCGAACCGGCGCATGCGGCGCAGCAGGGTCGGCGAGCTGTGCTGGAAGGAGAGGTCGAAGTACGGCGCGACGCCCGGGGTCGAGGCGATCACCTCGAGCAGCCCGGGCCGCAGCTCGGCCGGCTGCAGGTAGGCGACCCGGATGCGGGCCAGGCCCGCGATGCCGGCCAGCTGCGGCAGCAGCTTCTCCAGCGTGCGGAGGTCGCCGAGGTCCTTGCCGTAGGAGGTGGAGTTCTCGCTGACCAGCACCAGCTCGGTCACGCCCTGGCCGGCCAGCCAGACCGCCTCGCCGAGCACCTCCTCGACCGGGCGGGAGACGAACGCCCCGCGGAAGGAGGGGATGGCGCAGAACGCGCACCGCCGGTCGCAGCCCGAGGCGAGCTTGAGCGAGGCGACCGGCCCGGTGGTGAGCCGGGTGCGCTTGAGCCAGCCGTGCCCGGGGATGGCCGGCGCGCTCGGCGCGACGGCGGCACGGGTGCGGTCGGCCGGGCTGATCGGCAGCAGGGTGCGCCGGTCGCGCGGGGTGTGCGGGACCAGGGGACGCCCGGCGAGGACGTCGTCGAGGCGGTCGCCGATCGCGCCGTAGTCGTCGAACCCCAGCACGGTGGCCTCGGGCAGCGCGGTGGCCAGTTCGCTGCCGTACCGCTCGGCCATGCAGCCCACGGCGATGACCTGCGCGCCGCCGTCGCCGGCCTCGAGGATGGCGTCGACGGAGTCCTTCTTCGCCGTCTCGATGAACCCGCAGGTGTTGACCAGCACGGCGTCGGCGTCGGCGGCGTCGGCCACCAGCTCGTAGCCGTCGGCGGCCAGCCGACCCGCGAGCTCCTCGGAGTCGACCTCGTTCCGGGCGCAGCCCAGCGTCACCATCGCCACCTTGGTGGCGCCGGAGGGGAGGTCGGTGAGGGGAAGTGCGGGTACAGCGGTCACCACGCCAGCTTAGGCGCCCGCTGTCAGGCCTCGCCGCCGCCGCGGAGGAGGAAGAGGGTGGCGTCGAGCTCGTCGGGCTTGAGCAGGACGTCGCGGGCCTTCGAGCCCTCGGAGGGACCCACGATCCCGCGGCTCTCCATGAGGTCCATGAGCCGGCCGGCCTTGGCGAACCCGACCCGCAGCTTGCGCTGCAGCATCGACGTCGACCCGAACTGGCTGGTCACGACCAGCTCGACGGCCTGGACGAGCAGGTCCAGGTCACCGCCGATGTCCTCGTCGATCTCCTTCTTCTCACCGGCCGCGGCGGTGAAGACCTCTTCCCGGTACTCGGGCTCGGCCTGCCGCTTGGTGAACTCGACGACCGCCTCGATTTCGGCGTCCGAGACGTAGGCGCCCTGCACGCGCAGCGGCTTGCCCGCGCCGATCGGCAGGAAGAGGGCGTCGCCCATGCCGATCAGCTTCTCCGCGCCGGGCTGGTCGAGGATGACCCGGCTGTCGGTGAGGCTGGAGGTCGAGAAGGCCAGCCGGGAGGGCACGTTGGCCTTGATCAGCCCGGTGACCACGTCGACCGAGGGCCGCTGGGTGGCCAGCACCAGGTGGATCCCGGCCGCACGCGCCTTCTGCGTGATGCGGACGATCGACTCCTCGACGTCGCGGGCGGCGACCATCATCAGGTCGGCCAGCTCGTCGACGATCGCCAGGATGTAGGGGTAGTGGCGGTAGACGCGCTCGCTGCCGGGCGGGGCCACGACCTCGCCGCGCTCGACCTTGCGGTTGAAGTCGTCGACGTGCCGCACCCCGGTGGCGCGCATGTCCTGGTAGCGCTGCTCCATCTCCTCGACCAGCCAGGCCAGCGCGGTGGCGGCCTTCTTGGGGTCGGTGATGATCGGCGTGATCAGGTGCGGGATGCCGTCGTAGGGCGTGAGCTCCACCATCTTGGGGTCGATGAGGATCATGCGCAGCTGGTCCGGGGTGGCCCGCAGCAGCAGCGACGTGAGCAGCGAGTTCACGCACGAGGACTTGCCCGCACCGGTGGCACCGGCGACCAGCAGGTGCGGCATCTTCGCCAGGTTGGCGCAGACGAAGCCGCCCTCGATGTCCTTGCCCAGGCCGACGAGCATCGGGTGGGGGTCCTGCTTGGCCGCACCCGACCGGAGGACGTCGCCGAGGCTGACCTTCTCGCGGTCGAGGTTGGGCACCTCGATGCCGACGGCGGACTTGCCGGGGATCGGCGCCAGGATGCGGATGTTGTCGTTGGCGACGGCGTAGGCCAGGTTGCGGGTCAGCGCGGTGATCTTCTCGACCTTGACCGCCGGGCCCAGCTCGACCTCGTAGCGGGTCACCGTCGGGCCGCGGGTGAACCCGGTGACGGCGGCGTCGACGTTGAACTGCTCGAGCACGCCGGTGATCGCCTCGATGGCGATGTCGTTGGACTTCGAGCGGGCCTTGGGCGGGTCACCGGGGCGCAGCGAGTTCAGCGACGGCAGGACGTAGTCGCCCTCGACGGGCTGGATGACCATCTGCTCGGGCTCGGTGATCGGCGGCAGTTCCGGCTCGACGCGCCGGGTGCGGTCCTCGACCGGGCGGCGCAGCGCGCTCGACGCGGTGGGTTCCACCGCCACCGCGTCGCCGGCGCCCTCGACGTCCCCGAGGTCGATGACCCCGGTGCCGGTGGTGTCGGCGGCGGACTGGAGCGCCTCCATGGCCGCCTGGGCGCGGCTGCGGCGGGTGCTGCGCGGCTGCGGCGGGTCGGCGTCGTGGCCGAGGTCGGGGACGAACTCGTCGTCCTCGGCGTCGTCGTACTCCTCGTCGTCGTACTCGTCGTCGCCGCGGCCGGTGATGCGGTCGAGGAACCCGCGCAGCCGCTCGGGCACCTGGTGCACGGGGGTCGCGGTGACGACCAGGACGCCGAAGAACACCACGAGCAGGAACAGCGCCACGCCGACGGCGGTGCCCACGCCGGCGCCGACCGGGTTGCCGATCGCCCAGCCGACGGTCCCGCCGCCGGCGTCCCGGTCGGTGCCGGTGGGCGAGCCGGTGACCAGGTGGGCGATCCCCAGCACCGGGAGCACGATGCAGATCCAGCCGATGATCAGCCGACCGCGGGCCTCGGGGCGCGGCCCGTGCCGCAGCAGGCGCAGCGCGGCCAGCAGCAGGACGACGGGCAGCAGGTAGGTCAGCGCACCGAAGGCCCAGCGGAAGGCGCCGACGATGCCCGAGCCGACCGGCCCGACGTCGCCGACGTAGGCGGTGACCCCCAGGACGATCGCCAGCCCGAGGACGGCGAGGCCGACGCCGTCGCGGCGGTGCTCGGGGGCCAGGGGCTCGGTCTCGTCGGGGCGGGCGACCGAGCGGGCCAGCCCACCCGCGCCGCGGGCCAGCAGCGACCAGGTGCCGCTGGCCGCCGACCACAGCCCGGCCCCGACCGAGCGCCGCTTCGCCGCCGGACGGCGGGCCGCGGTGGTGGTGCCGCGCTTGGCCGGCGCCCGCTTGGCGGGCGCCTTCTTCTTGGCGGGGGTGCGGGCCGACGTGGTGGCCGGCCGGCTGCGCGACGACCCGCCGGCCGCCGGCCGTCGGTTCGAGGTGGACGAGCGCGCAGGCATGTCGCCGACGGTAATCGCGTGCGTGGTGCCCGTGTGGCAGGCGGGAGTGCGTGTCTGCACCACCGCACTAGCGTCACAGGGCATGGAGACGCTGCCGTTCGGTTCCTGGCCCACCCCGATCACCTCCGAGCTCGTCGTCGCGGCGGCGGCCCGGCTGGGCGAGGTCGTCGTCGACGGCGACGTCGTCTGGTGGGCCGAGTCCCGGGCGTCCGAGGGCGGCCGGACCGTGCTGGTGCGCCGGGCGCCCGACGGCACGACCACCGACCTGCTCCCCGCGCCGTGGAACGCCCGCACCCGGGTGCACGAGTACGGCGGCGGCGCGTGGACGGTGGGCGGCGGCGCGGTGTTCTTCACCGACTTCGCCGACCAGCGCCTGTACCGGGTGGTCCCCGGCGCCGACCCGGAGCCGCTGACCACGGCCCCGGAGATCACGGCGGGTGTGCGCTACGCCGACCTGTCGGTGACCCCGGGTGGTCAGGTGCTGTGCGTGCGGGAGACCCACACGGTCTCCGGCGACGCCGCCGAGGTGGTGCACGAGGTGGTCGCCGTGGCCCCCGACGGCGCGGTCGAGGTGCTGGTGGGCGGACCGGACTTCGTCTCCGACCCGCGCCTGGGCCCCGACGGGTCGCTGTGCTGGTTGCAGTGGCAGCACCCGGACATGCCCTGGGACGCCGCCCAGCTGGTGGTGCGGGGTGCCGAAGGCGCCGAGACCGTGGTGGCCGGCGGTGGCGGCGAGTCCGTCGTCCAGCCCTCGTGGTCGGCGGACGGCTCCCTGCTGTTCTTCGCCGACCGCACCGGGGTCTGGGCGCTGTACCGCTGGCGCCCCGGCGGTTCCCCCGAGCTGCTGCTGGACCCGGGGTCGGACATGGCCGGCCCGCAGTGGGTCTTCGGGGCGAGCCGGTACGCCGAGCTGCCCGACGGTCGGCTCGTGGTGGCCCACGGCCGCGACGGCGCCGACCGGCTCGCCGTCCTCGAGCCCGGCGGCCCCCGGGAGCTCGACACCCGGTACGGGTCCTTCGCCCAGCTGCGCGCCGCCGGCACCGCGGTCGTGTGCGTGGCCGGCGGACCCACCTCGAAGGCCGAGGTGGTCCGGGTCGACGTCGCCGGCGGGGAGGTCGAGGTGCTGCGGCCGGCGCCGCAGGACGTCGACGAGGCCTGGTTCTCGCGGCCCGAGCACGTCGCCTTCCCGACGACCGACCTCGACGACATCACCGAGGCGCACGCGCTGGTCTACCCGCCCACCAACCCCGACGTCACCGCCCCGGACGGCGAGCTGCCCCCGCTGGTGGTCGTCGTGCACGGCGGGCCCACCGCCGCGGCGTCCCCGGTCCTGACCCTGGCCGTGCAGTACTGGACCTCCCGCGGGTTCGCCGTCGCCGACGTCGACTACCGCGGCTCGACCGGCTACGGCCGGGCCTACCGCGACGCGCTGCAGGGCCGCTGGGGCATCGCCGACCTGGACGACGTCGTGGCCGTCGTCCGGTACCTGTCCTCCGACGACGCACCGGCGCACCTGCGGGTGGACCCGGCGCGGGCGGTGATCCGCGGCGGGTCGGCCGGTGGGTACACGACGCTGGCCGCGCTCACCTTCCGGCCCGGGGTGTTCGCCGCCGGGGCCAGCCACTACGGCGTCGCCGACCTCGCCGCGCTCGCCGCCGACACGCACTCCTTCGAGTCCCGCTACCTCGACGAGCTCATCGCGCCGTGGCCGGCGGGCGAGGCGGTCTACGCCGAGCGCTCCCCCATCCACCACGTCGACGCCCTGGCCACCCCGTTGGCGGTCTTCCAGGGCTCGGAGGACCGGGTGGTGCCGCCCGAGCAGGCCGAGATGATGGTCGCCGCCCTGCGCGAGAAGGGCGTGCCGCACGCCTACCTGCTGTTCCCCGGCGAGCAGCACGGCTTCCGGCGCGCCGAGAACATCCGCGCCGCGCTGGACGGCGAGCTGTCCTTCTACGCCCAGATGCTGGGGTTCGGGTTGCCCGATGCCGAAGGCATCACGCCCATCGAGGTGGTCCGCCCGTAGGCACGGTGCATCTGCGGCGCGGGGGACGGAGTCCTCCCGCCGCGGATGCACGGACGCGCTCGTCGCAGAGCGAGCGACTACGTGGCCGCGGTTGGAGCGCGGAGCGCGACAGTGTGCTCAGACCTCCAGGACCGTCGGGATGATCATGGGGCGGCGGCGGTGGGTCTGGGACACCCAGGTGCCCACCGTGCGGCGCACCACCTGGGCCAGCCGGTGGCTGTCGACCGGGCCGTCGGCCAGGGTCCGCCGCAGCGCCTCCTCGACCAGCTCGAGCACCGGGGCGAACACGGCGGGGTCGTCGGAGAAGCCGCGCGAGGACAGGTGCACCGGGGCCACCACGGTCCCGGTGCCCGGCTCGACGACGACGGTCAGCGCCACGAACCCCTCGTCGCCGAGGATCCGGCGGGCCTGCAGCGACTCCTCCCCCACGTCGCCGACGGCCAGCCCGTCCACGTAGACGTTGCCGACCGGCACCGCGCCCACGACCGACGCGACGCCGTCGACCAGGTCGACCACGACGCCGTCCTCGGCGAGCAGCACCTGCTCGGGCCGCAGGCCGACCTCGGCGGCGATCGCCGCGTGGGCACGCAGGTGCCGCCACTCGCCGTGCACCGGCAGCAGGTGCGCCGGCTTCGCGACCTGCAGCAGCAGGCGCAGCTCCCCGGCCGGGGCGTGCCCGGAGACGTGCACGCGGGCGGTCTCCTTGTGCACCACGGTCGCGCCCAGCCGGGCCAGCCCGTTGATCACCTTGTAGACGGCGGTCTCGTTGCCCGGCACCAGCGAGCTGGCCAGCACCACGGTGTCGCCGGGCTGGATGGTGACCTGGGCGTGGGTGCCGGCCGCCATGCGCCCCAGGGCGCTGAGCGGTTCACCCTGCGAGCCGGTGCTGACCAGCACGACCTGGTGCGGCGGCAGCGCGGTGGCCTCGTCGACGGGCACCAGCAGCCCCGCGGGCACGTGCAGCAGACCCAGCTCCTGGGCGACCCCCATGTTGCGGACCATCGAGCGCCCGACCAGCGCCACCCGGCGGCCGTGCCGGGCAGCGCAGTCGAGCACCTGCTGGATGCGGTGCACGTGGCTGGCGAAGCTCGACACCACCAGCCGCTGCCGCGCACCGGCGAACACGGTGTCCAGCACCGGCCCGATCGAGCGCTCGCTGGTGACGAACCCGGGCACCTCGGCGTTCGTGGAGTCGCTGAGCAGCAGGTCGATGCCGGCCGCGCCGAGCCGGGCGAAGGCGCCCAGGTCGGTGAGCTTCCCGTCCAGCGGCAGCTGGTCCATCTTGAAGTCCCCGGTGTGCACCAGCGTGCCGGCCGGGGTGTGCACGGCGACGGCGAGCGCGTCGGGGATCGAGTGGTTGACGCAGACGTACTCGGTGTCGAAGGGCCCGGCCCGGTGGTGGTCACCGGCCGCGACCTCGACCAGCTGCGGCACGATCCGGTGCTCGCGCAGCTTGGCCGCCACGAGCGCCAGGGTGAACCGCGAGCCCACGAGGGGGATGTCCGGTCGCAGCCGCAGCAGGTAGGGCACGGCGCCGATGTGGTCCTCGTGCCCGTGCGTGAGGACGACGGCCTCGACGTCGTCCAGCCGGTCCTCGACGACGGAGAAGTCGGGCAGGATCAGGTCCACGCCGGGCTGCTCGGCCTCGGGGAACAGCACGCCGCAGTCGATCACCAGCAACCGCCCGGCGAACTCCAGCACGGCCATGTTGCGGCCGATCTCGCCCAGCCCGCCCAGCGCGAGCACCCGCAGACCTCCCTCGGCCAGCGGCGGCGGGGCGACCCGCGGCGCGGTCACAGCGGGATCCCCCCGGCGACGAGGTCCCGCCGCAGCTGGGTGACCTCCTCGGGCGTGGCGTCGACCAGCGGGGGCCGGGTCGGGCCGGCCGGCAGCCCCAGCGCGTGCAGCGCGGCCTTGACCATCATCGCGCCCTGGCCCCCGCCCATGATCCCGGCGTACACCGGCAGCAACGAGTCGTTCACCGCACGGGCACGCACCAGGTCGCCGGCCTCGACCGCGGCCACCAACTCGGCCAGCCGCGGACCCACCACGTGGCCGACCACGCTCACCACGCCGACGGCGCCCACGGCCAGCAGCGCGAGGTTCAGGACGTCGTCGCCGCTGTAGTAGGCCAGGTCGGTGCGGGCGAGGGTCCAGGAGACGTCGTTGAGGTTCCCCTTGGCGTCCTTGACCGCCACGATCCGCGGGTGCTCGGCCAGCCGGACGAGCGTGTCGACGGCGATCGGCACCTGCGACCGCGGCGGGATGTCGTAGAGCATCACCGGCAGGTCGGTGGCGTCGGCCACGGCCCCGAAGTGCGCCAGCAGGCCGCGCTGGGTCGGCCGGTTGTAGTACGGCGTCACGACCAGCAGGCCGTGCGCCCCGACCCGCTCGGCGGCCCGCGCCTTGTCGATGGAGTGCCCGGTGTCGTTGGTGCCGGCCCCCGCCACGACGACCGCACGGTCGCCCACGGCGTCGAGCACGGCCTCCAGCAGGGTGGTCTGCTCGGCGTCGGAGACCGTCGGCGACTCCCCCGTCGTGCCGTTGACGACGAGGCCGTCGTGCGCCCCCCGGTCGACGAGGTGGGCGGCGAGCTCCTGCGCCCCGGCGAGGTCGACCGACCCGTCCTCGGTGAACGGGGTGACCATGGCCGTGAGCACACGGCCGAAGGGGCGCGCGGGGTCTGGCATGCCCGTCACGCTACCCAGCGCGGTCGGGCGGCGCTGTCGAGCAGGGCGCCGTCCCTCCCGGCAGGATGGGCGACCATGCCGCCGCTCCCCCTCCGCCGTCCCCTGCTGCTCTCGGGCCCCCCGTCGGTCGGCCTGACCTCGGTCGCCGGCGCGCTGGTCGCCGCCCGGGAGCTGTGCGCCGCGGTGGACGTCGCCGACGTGCGCGGGCTGGTGCGGTCGGGCGCGGTGCAGCCGTGGCGGCCCGGCGCCGGGGAGGACCTCCACCGGTTGGCCGCCGTGCAGGCCGGGTTGCTGGCCGCCTCCTTCACCGCGGCCGGGGTCGAGGTGGTGCTCTGCGACGTGGTGCGCGGCCAGGTCGGCGAGGTCTACCGGACGTCGACCGCGGCGCCCTTCGTGGTGGCACTGCGGGCGCCGCTGGAGGTCGTCCGCGCCCGGGCGGCCGCCAGCCCCCTGACCGGACCGGAGCTCGAGGCGCTGCACGCCGAGAACGCGGCGGTCCGCGAGGTGGACGCCGAGGTCGACGCGACCGCGGCGCTGCCGGCCGTGGTGGCCGCGGTCGAGCGGCTGTGGGCAGCGGCCGGCACGGCGACCCCGACCGCCTGACTCATCCCTCCCCCACCAGGGGGCTGGCCGCCACCTCCGACCCGTCGGCCAGCGTGCTGATCCGGAAGTCGTCGAACACGTTGCCGGCCACCCGCTGCAGCTCGCGCAGGCAGCGCACGGCGAGGTCGCGGATCTCGACGTCGGCGTGCTCGCTGGCCCGCATGGCCACGAAGTGCCGCCACGTCCGGTAGTTGCCGGTGACCACGATGCGGGTCTCGGTGGCGTTGGGCAGCACCGCCCGGGCGGCTTGCCGGGCCTGCTTGCGGCGCAGGGTGGCGTTGGGGACGTCGGCGAAGCGGGTCTCCAGACCGGCCAGCAGCTCCTCGTAGGCCTGCCGCGAGCGCTCGACGGCGTCGGCGAACAGCTGGTGCAGCTGCGGGTCCTCGGCGATCGCGGCGGGCTCGACGAACGCGGCGTCGCCCTCGGGGACGTAGCGCTGGGACAGCTGGCTGAACGAGAAGTGCCGGTGGCGGACCAGCTCGTGGGTCAGCGACCGGGAGACGCCGGTGAGGTACATCGACACGCTGCCGTGCTCGAGGACCGACAGGTGCCCCACCTCGAGGATGTGCCGCAGGTAGCCGGCGTTGGTGGCCGTCTGCGGGTTGGGCTTGCCCCAGGACTGGTAGCAGGCCCGCCCGGCGAACTCGGCCAGCGCCTGACCGCCGTCGGCGTCGGTCTCCCACGGCACGTCGGGCGGCGGGGTGAACTGGGTCTGGGCGACGACCTGGACCGTCGGCGGCGCGATGTCGGGCACGGCAGCCGACCCTACGGCGGAGGACGCCGATCGCCCCGGTGCAGTGGCTGCAGCGACCCACGACGTCGTCATGGCATTGCAATGACGTCATGGCGGTGCCATGCTGACGCCATGACCCACGACCCCTACGTCGAGGAGCTGCGCAGCCAGCTCGGCCGACGCCGTCCCGACCGCTCCCACGACCGCGACGTCGCGCGGCTCCTCTCCCCCTGGCGCCGCAACCGCGGGCTCGGCGTCCTCCGGGTCCGCTGACGGGTCCGCGAGGATCGCCCCATGGACCTCAGCCAGTACGTCGACGCGCTCGGCGCCCACCTGCGCACCACGGCCGCGGCCGGCACCGAGCAGACCCAGGCGACCGCCCGGCTGCTCGCCGACACCCTGGAACCCGCCGTCCGCCTCGCGGTCACCGATGCCCTGGCCGCGATGGCCGCCGAGGTCACCGCGGCCCTGGACGGCGCCTCCGTCGACGTGCTGATCCGCGGCCGCGACCCCGAGGTCGTCGTCACCCAGGAGGCCCCCGCCGCCGCAGCGGCACCGGAGGCCCCCGCGGGGGACGACGACGGCTCGGTCGCCCGGATCAGCCTGCGGCTGCCGGAGTCGCTCAAGGGCCGCGCCGAGGCCGCCGCCGCCGAGGCCGGCGTCTCCCTGAACACCTGGCTGGTGCGCGCCGTCGCGGGCGGCCTGCAGTCCCCCACCTCCACCACCCAGCGCTCGGGCCCGGGCCGCCGGTTCACCGGCTTCGCCCGCAGCTGAGCCCCCCTCACCAGGAGCCCCCCGTGCCGATCCGTCGAGAGTCCTTCCGCGCCGACGGCGCCGTCCCCGCCGTCGAGGTCCGCAACCCCGCCGGCACGATCACCGTGACCGCCGTCGACGGGCTGACCGACATCACCGTCGACGTCGACCCGCTCAACGGCTCCGCCGAGCGGCTGCTCGACCAGGTGGCGGTCGAGCTCCTGCCGGCGCCCGCCCGCCTGGTGGTCGCCGTCCCGACGGCACGGCTGCTGTCCAGCCCACGGTTCGCCGTCGCGGTCCGGGTGCCGGCCGGCTGCCCGGTCACCGCGACGGTGGCGTCGGCGGACTGCACGCTGCGTGGACCGCTGGCCGCGGTGGAGGTCACCGGCGCCAGCGCCGATGTGCGGGTGGAGTCCTGCACCGGCCTGCAGGTGCGTGCGGCCAGCGGCGACGTCCACGCCGCGGTCGTGCGCGGAGACGTCGTCGTCCGCTCGGCCTCGGGCGACGTGCGCCTGGACGACGTCGCGGGCTCGGTCACGGTGTCGACCGCCTCCGGCGAGGTCCGCCTGGGCACCGTCGGCGGGGACGTCGACGCCTCCACCGCCTCCGCCGACGTGACGGTCGGTCGGGCGACCAGCGGCGAGGTCGCCCTGCGCACGGTCTCGGGCGACGCCACCGTCGCCGTCGCGCCCGGGCTGCGGCTGTGGTTGGACCTGCAGAGCATCAGCGGGCGGCTGGACTCGCAGCTCAGCGGGGACGACGACACCGGCGACGCCGCGGCCCTCGTGGTGCGGATGCGCTCGGTGTCCGGCGACCTCCGCCTGCGCCGCGCGGGCTGATCACACCGCCCGCGCCAGCTGACCGGCGAGGTCACCGCGGGGCTGCACCTCGACCCGCTCCAGCTCGAGCCAGTCGGCCATGAGCCGCAGCTCGGCGGCGAGCTCGGCGGCGACCGGGACCGGGTCGGGGTGGTGCGCCTCGACGTGGGCGGCCTGCACCCGCAGGACGCCGACGGCCCGGTCGGCCTTGAGGTCCACCCGGGCCACGAGCTGGTCGCCGAGCAGGAAGGGCAGCACGTAGTAGCCGTGCACCCGCTGGGCCGCCGGGGTGTAGATCTCCAGCCGGTAGCGGAAGCCGAACAGCCGCTCGATGCGGGGCCGCTCCCAGACCAGCGAGTCGAAGGGCGACAGCAGCGCCCGGGCCCGCGCCCACCGCGACCGGCGTGCAGCGGGGTCCAACCAGGCCGGTCGCCCCCACCCGTGCACCTCGACGGGGAGCAGCTCACCGGCCTCGGCGAGCTCGGCCACCGCGGTGCGGGCGTCGGCCACGGGCAGCCGGAAGTAGTCGCGCAGGTCGGTCTCGGTGGCCACGCCGAGCGCCCGGGACGCGGTGCGCACGAGTTCGCGGACGGCGTCGGCCCGCGGCGGCGTGGGGACGGCGAGGACGTCGGCCGGCAGCACCCGCTCGGTCAGGTCGTAGACCCGCTCGAAGCCCGCCGTGCGGGACCGCGCGGTCAGCGCCCCCACGTAGAACAGGTACTCCAGCGCCGCCTTGCCGGGGTGCCAGTTCCACATCTGCCCGGGGGTGCTCGGTCGCTGCTCCCCCAGTTCGCCGGCCCGGAGCGGCCCACCCTCGGTGACCCGCGCGAGCAGCTCGGCGACGTACTCGGGACGTTCCCGCTGCACCCGGAGCATCGAACCCCACGCGTGCTGCTCGGCGGCCGCCATGCGCCAGCGGACGTAGGGCTGCAGCCGCACCGGGAGGTAGGACGCCTCGTGCGCCCAGTACTCGAACACGTCGTGCCGCGGGTGGTGCAGCCGGTCCAACAGCTCGCGCCGGTAACCGCCCAGCCGGCTGAAGGCGGGGAGGTAGTGCGACCGGGACAGCACGTTCACCGAGTCGATCTGGACGACGGCCAGCCGGTCGACCAGCGCGCCGAGCTGACGGGTGCCCGGCTGGGTCGTCGGGCGCTCGTCGACCAGCCCCTGGGCGGCCAGCGCGATGCGCCGGGCCAGCGGGGCGGGGAGCCGTTCGACGGGGGGCAGCTGGTGCACGGGCCCGATCCTGCCCCGCCGGTACGACATGCCGCGCCGCCTAGGGTGCGGGGGTGCAGCTCACCGGACGCGCCGACTACTCCGTCCGACCGGCCACGCCGCCGGACGCACCGGAGATCGCTCGGGTGCAGCGGGTCACCTGGCGCACCGCCTACCGCGACCTGCTGCCGGCCGTCGTCCTCGACGAGTGGGACGACGCCGCCGTGACCGCCCGGTGGGCCGACTCGGTCCAGAACCCGCCGACCCCGAGCCACGGGGTGCTGGTCGCCACCGAGAACGGGGTGGTCGTCGGCTACCTGGTGCACGGCCCGGCGGAGCTGCCGCCCGGCGAGACCCCCTCGGCCGACGGCCCGACCAGCGAGGTCCACGCACTGCTCGTCGAACCGCGGTGGGGCCGGCGCGGGCACGGCAGCCGGCTGCTGGCCGCCGCCGTCGACGTCCTGGTCCCCACCGGGGTGCGCCGGCTGCAGACGTGGGTGCCCGACGCCGACCACGTCACCGCGGGTTTCCTCGAGTCGGCCGGATGGGCAGCTGACGGGTGGACCCGGTCGCTGGACGCCGGTGCCACCACCATCCACGAGCAGCGGTGGCACGCCCTGCTGGTCGACGACGAAGGGCTGGCATGAGCTTCACCGGGTTCCCCGACGAGGGTCTGGTCTTCTACGAGGGCCTCGAGGCCGACAACAGCAAGTCCTACTGGACCCAGCACAAGGCGGCCTACGACGAGCACGTCCGGGCGCCGATGCTGGCCCTGGTCGAGGAGCTGACGGCCGAGTTCGGCGCGCACAAGCTGTTCCGCCCCTACCGGGACGTCCGCTTCAGCAAGGACAAGACCCCCTACAAGACCCACCAGGGTGCCGTGCTGCACCCCGAGGGCGCGGGCCCGGGCGCCTGGTACGTCGAGGTCTCCGCGGACGGTCTGGCCGCGCGGGGCGGCAGCTGGCGCATGCAGCCCGACCAGGTCGAGCGCTACCGCCGCGCCGTCGACGGCGACCTGCCCGGCGGACAGCTGGAGCAGCTCGTCGCGAAGATCCGCCGCGCCGGACTCTCGGTCGACGGCGAGCAGCTCAAGCGCGCCCCGCGGGGCTACGACCCGGATCACCCGAGGATCGAGCTGCTGCGTCACAAGAGCATCCACGGCGGCCGGCACTGGACGCCGGAGGACTGGTTGGACAGCCGTGAGGTCGTCGACCGCGTGCGGAAGACCTGGCGGGCCCTGAAGCCCCTGAACGACTGGCTCGCCGACAACGTCGGCGCCACCACTGCCCCACCCGATCGCCGCCGCTGACGCGGATAATGACCCGGGATGCACGAAACGGGCCACAGCAGATGCTGTGGCCCGTTTCGGGAATGGTGTCCGGCGGCGTCCTACTCTCCCACCCGGTCCCCCGGGCAGTACCATCGGCGCTGAGAGGCTTAGCTTCC
>NZ_FNIR01000015.1 GCF_900103975.1 Klenkia soli | reverse complement strand
GGAGGAGGTCGCCGAGCAGATCGCGGCCTACCCGTCCCCGCGGGAGTACTTCGTGCAGCGGGTGGCCGAGGGCGTCTCGATGATCGCGGCGGCGTTCGCCCCGGAGCCGGTGATCGTGCGGATGAGTGACTTCAAGTCCAACGAGTACGCCAACCTGCTGGGTGGGGAGGCCTACGAGCCGCACGAGGAGAACCCGATGCTGGGCTACCGGGGGGCGTCCCGGTACTTGTCGGCGGACTTCGCGGAGTGCTTCGCGATGGAGTGCGCGGCGTTGAAGCACGTGCGGGACGAGATGGGTCTGACGAACGTCAAGATCATGATCCCGTTCGTGCGGACGGTGGCCGAGATCGAGGGCGTGGTGGAGCTGCTGGCCTCCCACGGGTTGGTGCGGGGGGACAACGACCTGTCGGTGGTGATGATGTGCGAGCTGCCCTCCAACGCGTTGCTGGCCGATGAGTTCCTGGACCACGTGGACGGGTTCTCGATCGGCTCGAACGACATGACGCAGCTGGTGCTGGGGCTGGACCGGGACTCCTCGCTGGTGGCGGCGACGTTCGACGAGCGCAACCCGGCGGTGCTCAAGGTGCTGGAGATGGCCATCAGCGCGTGCCTGGCCCGCGGGAAGTACGTGGGCATCTGCGGGCAGGGCCCCTCCGACCACCCCGACCTGGCGCAGTGGCTGGTCGAGCAGGGGATCGAGTCGATGTCGCTGAACCCCGACACCGTCGTCGACACCTGGCTGGCCATCGCCAAGAACGGCTAGCTGGACCTGCGGAGCTCGGCGGTCAGGGTGGCGAGCGCCTCGCCACCGCTGATCAGCCGGGTCAGGCCGTCGACGTCGACGTCCTCGCGGGTGAGGTCGGCGGCCACCCGGCCGCCGGCCAGCAGCACGAACCGGTCGCCGACCAGGTGGGCGTAGCCCGGCGTCGAGGTCACGAACAGCACCCCGAGCCCGGCGTCCCGGGCCGAGACCACGGTGCGCAGCACCAGGGCGTGCTGGGCGACCGTCAGCGGCGCGGCCGGTTCGTCGACCACCAGCACCTTCGCGCCGAAGTGCATGGCCCGGGCCACGGCGAGGCTGTGCCGCTGCCCCGGCTGCAGGGCGGCCGCGGGCTGGTTGACGTTGAGGTCGGGCAGCCCCACCCGGGCCAGCGCGCGGGCCGCGCCCTCGCGGGCCACGGCCAGGTCGATGCGGCGGAAGGGCCAGATGCCGCGCGTGGGCTCGTCGCCGAGCCAGAAGTTCCGCCACACGGTCATCAGCGGGATCACGGCCAGGTCCTGCCAGATGGTGGCGATGCCGCGGGCCCGGGCCTGCCGGGGACGGCGGAACCGCACGGCGCGGCCGTCGACCAGCAGCTCGCCCTCGTCGTGCCGGCGGACGCCGGAGACCACCTGCACCACGGTCGACTTGCCGGCGCCGTTCTCGCCCAGCAGGCACGTGACGGTGCCCGGCACCAGCCGCAGCGACACCCGGTCCAGCGCCGGGACGCTGCCGTACCGCACGGTCACCCCGCGCAGCTCGAGGACGGGGGCGCCGGCGACGGGGGGCAACCCGGCGGTGGACTCGGGGAAGGGCAGCGGCTCCTGGCCCTCGACGGGGCCCACCCGCTCGGGACCCACCCGCTCGGGACCGGTCACGACCGGGGCACCGCGGTGAGGCGGCGGCGGGCCACGCCGTTGGCCAGCAGCGCGACCACCAGCAGCACGCCCAGGACCACCTGGAACGAGTAGGACTCCCACCCGGCGATGTCGATGCCGGTGCGGACGGTGCCGTAGAGCAGGGCGCCGGCCGCGGCGCCGACCGCCGAGCCGTAGCCGCCGCCCAGCAGGCACCCGCCGATGACCGCGACCACGAGGTACTCGATCTCGTCGCCGAACTCGGGGGCCACCGGCACCCCGCCCTGCCGCACCAGGGCCAGCGTGCCCAGCAGCCAGGCGGCGGTGGCGGTGAGCAGGTAGAGCGCCACCGTGGTCGAGGCGGTGGGCACCCCCATCTCGCGAGCGGCCCGCCGGGAACCACCGAGGGCGTAGATCGCGTTGCCGAACCGGGTGCGGCGCAGCAGCCACCCGGCGAGGACGACGGCGGCCAGCCACCACAGGATCGAGATCCGGAACCTCCCCCCGCCCAGCGCCACGCCGGACCCGAACAGCGCCTCCGCCGACGGCCAGCCGGCGGCGCCCTCGACCCGGTCGACCAGGGAGGTGCCGGCCACGGACTGCGCGACGACCAGGGTGCCGCCCTGCAGCACCAGGAACGTGGCCAGGGTGACCAGGAAGCTGGGCAGTCCGGTCAGGACGACGAGCAACCCGTTCACCACGCCCACGGCCAGCGCCCCCACCAGCGACGCGGCCAGCGCCGGCCAGACGCCCCAGCCGGCCTCGCTGACCAGCAGCCCGGCCGTCACGCTGCTGGCCACCGACAGCACGCCGATCGAGACGTCGAACTGGCCGGCCACCAGCAGCAGCGTCACGGCCACCGCGCCGATGCCGATCAGCGCGGCGGCGTCCAGCAGCGAGGCGAGGCCCCCGGTGCCCACCAGCTGGGGGGCCTGCGCGCCGAAGACGACCAGGGCCACCAGCACGCCGACGAACGCCGGGGTGCTGGGCCGGGTCAGCAGGCGGCGTCCCCGGGACGGCGCCCGGCGCACCGGCACCCCGAACACGGGGCGCTGGGCGGTGCTCACCGGGCCGGGCCGGGTGCGGGATGCGGCAGGGGGTGCCTCCTCCGGAGCTGCGGGAGCACCAGTCTCCCCCACGGTGGTCGCGACGGGGTCGCCGCGGCCTACGGTGCCGGGGTGGAACCGCACCGGCAGCGTCGCCGGCTGCTGGTCGCGCTGTTCGCCACCGCGGTCAGCACCCAGTCGCCCTCCCCCCTCCTGCTCCGGTACGCCGACGTGCTGGACCTGGGGGCGCTGACCCTCACGCTGTTCTTCGCGGCCTACGCGCTCGGGCTGGTGCCCTCGCTGCTGCTGGCCGGCCCGCTGTCCGACCGCGACGGACGGCGCACCGTCGTCGTCGGCGGGGTGCTCGCCGCGCTGGTCTGCACGGTCGTGCTGATCGCCGCCGACGTCGGGGGTGTGGCCTTCCTGGTGGTCGGCCGCATCGCCCAGGGGCTGGCCAGCGGGGCGGTGTTCACCGTCGGCACCGTCTGGCTGCGCGAGCTGTCCGCGGGCACCGACGCCGGGGCCGCAGCCCGGGTGCGCCGGGCCGCGGCGGTGGCCAGCGCCGCGATGGCCACCGGGTTCGCCGCCGGGCCGCTGGTCGCCGGCGTCCTGGTCCAGTGGGGCCCGGCGCCGCAGCTGGTGTCGCTGCTGCCCTCGGCGGTGCTGCTCCTGGTCGGGCTGCTGGGGCTGCGCGGGGTGCCCGAGACGATGACCGACCGTCGTCCCGGGCGGTTGGCCCTCGGCGTCCCGCCCGTGGCCCGCCGGGCCTTCTGGGCCTACCTGCTCCCGGTCGGGCTGACGGTCTACACCTACGCCGTCCTGTCGCTGACGGTCTTCCCGCTGCTGGTGGCCGGCGCCGGGTTCGGCGCCGTCTTCGCCCTGGTCGGGGTCTCGGCGCTGCTGGTGCAGGGCAGCGCCGCGCTGGTCACGCCGGTGGCCACCCGGCTCGGCCCGGTGCGGGCGGGGCCGCTGGCCGCGGTGCTGGCCGCCGGCGGCTGCGGGCTGGGCTACCTGGCGGTGCAGCCCGGGGGCTGGCCGTGGGTGCTGCCGGCCTGCCTGCTGATCGGGCTGGGGGAGGGGCTGGGCATGACCTCGGGGGTGGCGGTGTGCGACCGGGTGGCGCCCCCGGACCGCCGCGGAGCCCTGCTGTCGGCGTTCTACCTGCCGGTCTACGCCGGGTTCGTCGTCCCCACCGTGCTGGCCCTGGTCAGCGGTGACGCGCTGCGCGGCGGGGTGCCGATCCTGGTGCTCGGCGGCATCGGGCTGGTCCTGGGGCTCGTGCTGCTCGGCCCGGGGCGGGCCGCGCTGCGGGCGGCGGGGGCGGCCACGGCGACCCCGATCGCCCCCCTGCAGGCACCGGTCGGCGGCACCTCGGACCAGCTGCCCGACTAGGCCGGGTGGCCCGAGGCCGTCCGGGCCCGCGCGCGACGCGCCTTGGCCCGGTACATCTGCAGGTCGGCCGCGCGCAGCAGCTCGGTCGGGGTCTCGCCGTCGGCGGGGTGGACGGCGACGCCGACCGAGGCGCCGATGGACACCGGACCCCCGGGCAGCTCGACGGGCACCGACAGGACCCGCTCGACGTCGGCGGCCACGCGGTGCGCGGCAGCCAGCGCCCCGGCCAGGACCGACGCCGGCCCGTCGTCGTCCACCGGCGGGTCGACGTCGGCCAGCACCAGGACGAACTCGTCCCCGCCGAGCCGGGCGAGCAGGTCGCCGGTGCGGACAACCGAGCGCAGGCGGTCGGCCACCGTGACGAGTGCCCGGTCGCCGACCGTGTGCCCGAACCGGTCGTTGACCCGCTTGAACCCGTCGAGGTCGACGAAGAGCACCACCGGCCCGGGGCGGCCGGCCCGGACCTGGCGGTCCAGCTCGGTCAGCAGCGCGGTGCGGTTGAGGGTGCCGGTCAGCGGGTCGGTGCCGGCCCGCTCGCGCAGCGCCGACTCCGCGGCCACCCGCTCGGTGACGTCGTGCTGGAGGCCGACGTGGTGGGTCACCGTGCCGGCGGAGTCGCGCAGCGGCGACAGGTGCAGCTCGTTCCACCACGTGGTGCCGTCCCGGCGGACGTTGAGCAGGGTGGTCCGGTGCGGCTGACCGCGGCGCAGGGCGTCGGCGAGCTCGTCCAGCGCGGCCCGGTCGGTGTCGGGGCCCTGCAGGAACCGGCAGTTGCGGCCCACCGCCTCCGCGACCGGGTAGCCGGTCACCTCGGTGAAGGCCTCGTTGACGTAGACGATCGGCATGTCCGGGGCCAGGGCGTCGACGACGACCACCGAGCTGCCGGTGAGCCCGACCGCCCGCACGAGGAGGTCCCGGTCCTCGGTCGGGGGCACCGGCTGCGCCGTGGGGTCCAGCGCGACGGCGGAGTCCGGCCACGACGGGTCCGGTGCAGCACCGGGCAGGGCCCGTGCCGGCGCAGGGGCGGTGGCGGGTCGGACCGGCCGGCCCCACAGCCAGCCCTGCCCGAGGTCGGCGCCCAGCTCGCGGGCCACCCGGGCCTGCTCCGGCGTCTCGACGCCCTCGGCGAGCACCAGCCCGCCGTAGGAGTGGGTGATGTCCACGACCGCGGTGAACACCGCGACGGCGGCCGGTTCGGGCAGCGCCTGCACGATGGCCCGCTCGAGCTTCACGATGTCCGGGCGCAGGCGCACCAGCAGCGCCAGCGACGACCAGCCCGAGCCCAGGTCGTCGAGGGCCACGCGGCACCCGCGGCTGCGGTAGTGCTCGAAGACCCGGGCCAGGTGGTCGACGTCGTCCACGACGTGGCCCTCGGTGACCTCGAAGACCAGCTGGTCCAACCGCAGACCGGCCCGCTCGGCCGCGCGCTCGGTGGTCTGCAGGCAGACCTCGGGGCGGTAGATGGAGGTCGGCACGAAGTTGATGAACAGCAGGTCGTCGGCCAGCCAGGGACCGGCGTCCCGGATCGCGGTGGTGCGCCCCACCCGGTCCAGCACGTGGGTCCAGCCGGCCTCGTCGGCGGCCGGGAAGAGCTGGTCGGGCATGATCCGCGACCCGTCGACGCCCGTGGCGCGCAGCAGTGCCTCGTGGCCGACCACGCCGGCGTCGTCCAGCCGGACGATGGGCTGGTACTCCGCGTGGAAGCGGGCCTCCTCGTCGGCGAACAGCGGGACCAGGTCGGCGTGCCGGAGCCGGGCCGCGGCCGCGGCGAGGCTCGGGGCGGTGAGCGCCTGGACCAGCAGGTCGGGCCCGTCACCGGTGACGCCGGTGAGCAGGCAGCGCACCTCGGCGGCCTCGACGGAGGACAGCTCGGCAGCCGCCTCGGTCACCAGGGCGGCCAGGTCGTCGCCCTCGGCCTCCAGCAGGCCCGGGGCCAGCGGACGCAGCACCACGCCCTGCCGGCGGGCGACCGCGCGCACGGTGGCCAGGCTGTGGTTCACGCGCGACGCGATGAGGGCCCGCCGGGTGGAGCAGGCGGTCGTCGGGGCGGTGCACAGGCAGGTGGCGCAGCGGGACACGGGAGGACGACCTTCCAGAGGGTGGGGTGCACCACCACCGTCGGCAGGTCCGGCCCCCGGGCGGAACGCCCCCACCCCGTCCGGGGGGCCTCAGGGCTGCAGGCGCCAGCGCACCCGGTCGTCGGCGTACCAGGTCCAGCGCTGCACGTCGCGGTCCACGGGCACCCCGTCGCGGAGCACCCGCGCCGGGTCGCAGGCCACCTGCAGGGCGCGCCCGGTGCTGCGTCGGGTGCGCATCGGTGCCACCACGACGGTGACGCCCAGGGCGTCGTCGTCCCACCTCGGGCGGGCCTCGATCCGGGTGATGGTGCCGTCGGCCACCCGCGCGTCGTCGTGGTGGGCCTGCGCGCCGAACCGCTTGCGCAGCCCCTGCCCGCCGGGGGACTCGATGCGGCCGTGGTGCAGCAGCACCCCGCCGTGGTCGTCGCGGACCAGCGGCAGCTCCCGTGCCGTGCCGCTGCCCAGCCCGAGGTCGCGGGCCAGCCCGCGGCAGGCGGCGTCGCCGTCCACCGGCTCCCAGCCGACGGTCACCGTCGGCAGCCGGTCGGTCTTCCACAACCGGGCGAGGACGGCGGCCAGGGCCGGCACCGGGCCCAGCACCACGACGTCGCCCCCCGCGGCGTCCACCACCGACGCGACGTGCCGGCGCGACGGGCCCTGGCCGGGGGCCAGCCCCCGCAGGTCGAACCGCACGACGTCCACGGCAGTACCCTGCCACCTGCCAGCCGGTCGTCGCCGGGGCCCGATGCTCGAAGGAGAACCACCCGATGCCGGCTGTCGTGCTGATCGGTGCCCAGTGGGGCGACGAGGGCAAGGGGAAGGCCACCGACATCCTCGGCGGCCGCGTCCCCTACGTCGTCCGCTACCAGGGCGGCAACAACGCCGGGCACACCGTGATCACCCCGGACGGCGAGCGGTACGCCCTGCACCTCATCCCGTCGGGGATCCTGACGCCGGGCTGCACGCCGGTGATCGGCAACGGCGTCGTGGTCGACCCGCAGGTGCTCATCGGCGAGCTCGCCGGCCTGGAGGAGCGCGGGGTGGACACCTCGCGGCTGGTCATCTCCAGCGACGCGCACCTGATCATGCCGCACCACCGGGCCCTCGACCGGGTCACCGAGCGCTTCCTCGGCAAGGCCAAGATCGGGACGACGGGGCGCGGCATCGGCCCCTGCTACGGCGACAAGGTCGCCCGCGTCGGCATCCGCGCGCAGGACCTGCTGGACCTCGGCATCCTCCGGCAGAAGCTCGAGGCGGTGCTGCGCGAGAAGAACCAGATCCTGGTCAAGGTCTACAACCGCAAGGCCATCGACGTCGACGAGGTCGTCGAGGAGTACGCCGAGTACGCCGAGCTGCTCAAGCACCGCATCGCGGACACCCGCCTGCTGCTGGGCAACGCCCTGGACCGCGACGAGTGGGTGCTGCTCGAGGGCTCGCAGGGCACGCTGCTGGACGTCGACCACGGCACCTATCCGTTCGTGACGTCGTCCAACCCGACCGCGGGCGGCGCCTCGGCCGGCTCGGGCATCGGGCCCACCCGCATCGAGCGCGTGGTCGGCATCCTCAAGGCCTACACGACCCGCGTGGGCTCGGGCCCCTTCCCGACCGAGCTCTTCGACGCCAACGGCGAGTACCTGCGCAAGCAGGGCGGCGAGGTCGGCGTGACCACCGGCCGCGACCGGCGCTGCGGCTGGTTCGACGCCGTCATCGCCCGCTACGCCTCGCGGGTCAACGGCATCACCGACTACTTCCTCACCAAGCTCGACGTCCTCTCGGGCCTCGAGACGGTGCCGATCTGCGTGGCCTACGACGTCGACGGCGTGCGGCACGACGAGATGCCCATGACCCAGACCGACTTCCACCACGCCACCCCGGTGTACGAGGAGATGCCGGGCTGGTTCGAGGACATCACGCACTGCCGCACCTTCGACGAGCTGCCCGCCAACGCCCAGGCCTACGTGCGGCGGATCGAGGAGCTCTCGGGCGCCCGGGTCAGCGTGATCGGCGTCGGTCCCGGCCGCGACGAGAACGTCCTCATCCACGACCTGCTGGATTGATGGCGACCCTCCGGGCCGCACCGCGGCCAGGAGGGGTGGCCGGGCGGCGATGAGCCGCTGAGCTCCCGGCGTCGGGAGGTCTCCGACCCCCGCGACGCCGGGAGTCCCCATCGGCTGGGTCCCGCGGCTGGTTCGGGGCCCGGGTAGGGGATCCGCACGCGGGTTCCGGGGTTCTGGCCCTCTCGGGGGTCGGGGAGGGGGCGGGAACCCCGGACTCGGGCGGCATGGCGCGGGCGCCGGGCCGGGGGTGGCGCTGCGGGCGGGGGTCAGGCGGCCAGCAGGGCGCGGACGCGGGCGGCCACCGCGTCGGGGGAGTGGAGGTCGGCCGCCGTCAGGTGGACGACGCGCCAGCCGGCCGCCAGCAGGACGTTGAGACGACGGCGGTCCTTCGCGAACTGACCACGCTCGGCGTGCCAGGCGCCGTCGTACTCGACCGCGACCCGCTGGTCGGGGAACGCCAGGTCGACCCGCGCCACGAACCCGCCCCGGGCATCGCGCACCACGAACTGGGGCACGGGCACCAGACCGCGCCGACGCAGCTGCACCCGGACCAGCGACTCCGGTGGGGACTCGGCCCGTGCGTCGGCCCAGCAGATGGCCTCGAGCGCGTCGGCGCCCGAGCCCGGGACGGCGGCCGCGAGCACGTCGGGCACCAGGAGGCCGGTGCGGGCGAGCAGCTGGTCGAGAACGGGCACCGTCTCCTCCGCCCGTCCCGACCGGGCGAGGTCGACGGCGGTGCGCAGCGGCGAGGTGCACCGCACCCCACGGTGGGTGACCACGTCCGCTGCGGGGAGCGCGACGCAGCGGACCACCAGCCCGGCGACCGGCCCCCACCGAGCCGCCGAGGGTACGGCCATCTCGACCGGGTCCCCCTCGTCGAGGGCGCTGGTCGCACCGAGCAGCCAGGCAGCGGACCGCCCGGTGAGGGCTGCGTGCGGGGGCATGAGCACCGCGGCCGCCCGGAGCTGCAGGCCGGGGCCGGGCGGGAGGGTCGCGTCGGCGTAGACGCCGCGCAGCGGGCGCTGCCAGGCCGAGGACCGCAACTGCCTCGGTGTCAGGAGCCCCCGGGCCACGGCCTCGGACCCGAGGAAGACCTGGCCCACGAGCGGGGGCGGGCGGAGAGCGGCGACCACCCCGACAGCGTGCCGCGCGGGTCCGCGACGTGTGGATCTTGTCCACAGGACGCGGGCGCACACCGATCACGGGGTTCGCGCCCCCTGGAGGTGCGCGCAGAGGGCGAGAACCCCGTAGCGCGGTTGCGCCGACGACGGGCGGACTCGGGGGCTACTCGCGGGGGCGGACGGGGGCCAGGGCGGGGGCGGCCAGGGCGGCGCGCTCGCGGACGGCGATCTCCGGGTTGTCGGTGATCAGGCCGTCGACGCCCAGGGCCAGCAGCAGGCGGGCCTCGGTGCCGGCGTCGCCCAGCCCGGCGGGGTCGCCGCCACGGCGCAGGTGGGCGGGCAGGAACGCGTTCTCGGCGCGCACGGTGAACGGCGCGACGGTGAGCCCGGCCCGGTGCGCCTGGGCGACCAGGTCGGAGACGCCCACCATCGTGCCGGCGTCGTCGCGCAGCAGGATGCGGTGCTTGGAGGGCCCGATCCCCCCGGCGTAGGTGCTGATCTCCCGCAGCCCCGCGGGCGTGACGTGGTGGTCGTGCTCGGGCTCGTCGCCGATCAGCTGCACCAGCGGGGCGCCCGGGCCCAGCCGGTCGCGCAGGGCGCGCACGCCCGCGGCGTCGAAGCTCTGCAGCACGACGTCGGGGGCGACGCCGACCTCGGCGCAGACCAGGTCGACGAGCGGGAACCCGACCGAGGCCGACCAGGTGGGGTTCTTCAGCTCGGCCTGCACGCCGATGCCGCGGGCGCGGGCCAGCTCGACGACCTCGCCGAGGGTGAGCACCGCGCCGGTGTGGAGCGTGTTGCCCGGTCGCAGGTGCGGCCAGCGCTCGACCGCCTGCAGGGTGCGGATCTCGGCGAGGGTGAGGTCCTCGGCGAACCAGCCGGTGCACTCCTGGCCGGCGACCTCCTGGGTGCGCCGGCGGTCGGCGAACTCGGGTCGGGTGGCGATGTCGGTGGACAGCGACAGCTCGTTCTCGTGCCGGACGACGAGCGCGCCGTCCCGGCTCACGACGACGTCGGGCTCGATCCGGTCGGCGCCGAGGTGCGCGGCCAGCTCGTAGCCGGCGCGGGTGTGCTCGGGCCGGTGCGCGGCCGCGCCGCGGTGCCCGATCACCACCGGGTGGCGCCGGGAGCTGCGGTGGGCGGTGCCGGGGACGGTCTGCAGACCGGTCTCGCGCATGGGGGTCACAACACCCGCCGCGGATGACGTCATGGCGAACTCCACCTGACAATCTTCTGTCATGGTCACGTACATCGGTCTGAACAGCGGGTTCGCAACCCTGTTGTGACCAGCCTCACCCGGGCGAGGGGGCCGGTAGCGTCAGCGACCATGCGCGTGCTGGTGATCGGATCCGGAGCCCGGGAGCACGCCCTGTGCGTCGCCCTCCACGACGACCCCGCGGTCACGGCCCTGGCCTGCGCCCCCGGCAACGCCGGCACCGCCGCGATCGCCGAGCCGCACCCGGTCGAGGCCGCCGACCCCGCCGCCGTGGCCGCCCTGGCCACCGCCTGGCACGCCGACCTGGTGGTCGTCGGCCCCGAGGTCCCGTTGGTGGCCGGCGTCGCCGACGCCGTCCGCGAGGCCGGCGTCGCCTGCTTCGGGCCGAGCGCCCAGGCCGCGCAGATCGAGGGGTCCAAGGCCTTCGCCAAGCACGTGATGACCGCGGCCGGCGTCCCCACGGCGCGGGCCTGGCCCATCGGCACCGAGGCCGAGCTGCGCACCGCGCTCGACGAGGTCGCCGTCCCCGGCCTGCCGTTCGTGGTCAAGGACGACGGGCTGGCCGCCGGCAAGGGCGTCGTCGTCACCCCCGACCACGACGCCGCGCTGGCGCACGGGTTGGCCGTGCTCGCCGACGGCCACTCGGTGCTGGTCGAGGAGTACCTCGACGGCCCCGAGGTCTCGCTGTTCGCGGTCACCGACGGGACGACGGTGCTGCCGCTGGTGCCGGCCCAGGACCACAAGCGCCGCGACGACGGGGACGGCGGCCCGAACACCGGCGGCATGGGCGCCTACGCCCCGCTGCCCTGGGCGCCCGCCGGTCTGGTGGACGAGGTCCTGGCCACGGTGCTGCAGCCGACCGTCGACGAGATGGCCCGCCGGGGCGAGCCGTTCAGCGGCCTGCTCTACGCCGGGCTGGCGCTGACCTCGCGCGGTGTGCGGGTGGTCGAGTTCAACGCGCGGTTCGGCGACCCCGAGACCGAGGTCGTGCTGCCGCTGCTGCGCACGCCCCTGGGCGGGCTGCTGCACGCCGCGGCGACCGGCACGCTGGCCGACCACCCGCCGCTGGAGTGGTCCGACGGCGCCGCGGTGACCGTGGTCGTGGCGGCCCCGGGGTACCCGGAGAACCCCCGGACCGGCTCACCGATCACCGGCGCCCACGGCGAGGGCGTGCTGCACGCGGGCACCCGCGTCGCCGCCGACGGCGGCGTGCACAGCGCCGGCGGGCGGGTGCTCGCGGTGACCGCCGTGGGCACCGACCTCGCCGACGCCCGCCGCATCGCCTACGAGCGGGTGGCCGGCGTGCGCCTGGCCGACGCGCACTGGCGCACCGACATCGGCCTGGCCGCCGTGGAGGGCCGGATCACGGTCTGAGCTCCCGGCACCCTCACCGACGGTGCGCCGTCCTCGGCACCGTTGGTGTGGTCGGGACCCCGGTGATCAGGTCACCTGATCACCGGGGAGCGGACCGGGGCGTCAGCTGCCTGCCTTGACCGCCGCGCGGTGCCGGCGGGTGTCCGGCTCGGGCGGCCGCGGGCCCTGGTGCCGGCGCGAGAGGTAGGTGCCGGCGACGTTCGCGCAGGCGATCACCGGGACGGCGATCAGCGCGCCGAAGATGCCCGCGATCAGCAGCCCGGCGGCGATGCCGAGGACGACGGCCAGCGGGTGCACCGACACCGCGCGCCCCAGCAGCAGCGGCTGCAGCACGTGGCTCTCCAGCTGCATGATCAGCACGATGATGCCCAGCGCGATCAGCGCCTTCACCGGGCCGACGGCGACCAGCGTGACCAGCACCGCGACCGAGCCGGCCAGGAACGACCCGATGATCGGGATGAACGCACCGAGGAAGACCAGCGCGGCCAGCGGCACCACGAGCGGGGTGCCCAGCAGCGTGAGCCCGATGCCGATGAACACCGCGTCGAAGGCGGCGACCGCGACGGTGGCCCGGACGTAGGAGATCAGCGTGCGCCAGGCCCGGCGGGCGGCCTCGTCGACGTAGGCGGCCGAGTTGACCGGGGTGAGGCCGACGAACCACAGCCAGATGTCGCGGCCGTCCATGAGCAGGAAGAACAGCGTGAACAGGGCCAGCGCGAAGCCGGTGAGCACCTCGCCGAGCGTGGCCGCAGTGGTCAGCGCACCGGCGGTGAGGGTGTCCCGGTTGTTGACCAGGGCGTCCTGGGCGCTGGTGATCGCGTTGGAGATGATGTCGTTGAGCTGGTTCTGCGACACCGGGAAGTTGTCGACGACGAAGGTCTGGATCTGGTCCAGGCCCTGGCCGACCTGCGAGGTGAGGTCGTCGTAGCCGGCGGCGAACTGCTCGACGACCAGCGTGATGATGCCGGCGACCACGCCGAGCCCCACCAGCAGCATGAGGGCGGCGGCGGCGCCCCGCGGCCAGCCGTGCCGGACGAGGAAGGCCGCCCCCGGCTGCAGGAGCGCGGCCAGCAGCAGCGCCACGATGACCGGCACGACGACGACGGCCACGTAGGCGGCGCCCATGAGCAGGAGGTACAGGGCGGCGCCCACGGCGATCACCCGCCACGACCAGGCGGCGGTGATCCGCAGTCCGTTGGGCACCTCGCGGGCGGCCTCGAGCGGTTCGTCGGAGGCCAGCAGCGACCCGCGGCTGCGGTCGCGTCCGGGCACCGGGGGGACGGCGCCGGGTGCGGGCGGGCCGCTGATGCCGCCGGGGGTGCCGACGTCCGGCGCGTCGGGGTGCGGACTGCCGGCGGGGTGCTCGTCGGCCGGGTCCGGCACGGCGGAGCTGCCGGTCCGCGGGTCGGCGGCGGGTCGCTCCGCGGCGGGGACGGCCGGGCCCTCGTCGGCGGGCCGCGCGGTGCGGGTGCGGGGCGCGGGGGCCGGGGGAGCGGGGACGTGCTCCACCACGGCGTGGCTGCCGTCCTCCATGAGCAGGACCGTGCCCTCGGGCAGTGCGTGCGGGTCGTGCTCACGGGCCACCCGGATGCGCTCGCGGGCCCGGTCGGTGAGGTGGCGGGCTCGGTTCAACACGGAGGACCTCGAAGGTGCCGGGCCCGGTGGGGCGGTCGATGGAGCGGCAGGGTCGTGCGGGATCGGACGGGGTGGTACGGACGACGACGCTAGCGGTGCGGGAGGATGGCGCCGTGCTCCGACGACACCAGGTACCCGCATGATCGACAGATACACGCTCCCCGAGATGGGCCGGGTGTGGAGCGAGCAGCACAAGTACCAGCTGTGGTGCCGGGTCGAGACCCTGGTGCTCGAGGCGCACGCCGCCGCCGGCCGGGTGCCCGCCGACGTCGTCGAGCCCGTGCGCAACGCCGCGGCGCCCACGCCCGAGGCGGTCGCCGAGATCGAGGCGACCACCCAGCACGACGTCATCGCCTTCCTGTCCGCGTGGGCGGACAACACCGAGCCGCGCAGCGCCGCGGCCTACGTGCACCACGGCATGACCAGCTCCGACCTGCTGGACACCGCCCTGGCCGTGCAGCTCACCGACGCCACCGACGTGCTGCTGACCAAGGCCGACCGCCTGGTGGCCGCGCTCCGCGACCACGGCCTGGCCCACCGGCACACCCTCAAGGTGGGGCGCACCCACGGGGTGCACGCCGAGCCCGACGTCTGGGGCCACCGGGTCGCCGACCTGGCCTTCGCCGCGGCCCGCTGCCGCGACCGGCTGCGCACCGCGCGCACCGCCGTCGGCGTCGTCGCCATCTCCGGCGCGGTCGGCACCTACTCGCTGATCGACCCGCAGGTGGAGCGCATCGTCGCGGAGGCGCTGGACCTCCGCGACGCCGACGCCTCCACGCAGGTCGTGCTGCGCGACGGCATCAGCGAGTGGGTCTCGGCGCTGGCGATCATCGCCACGGTCTGCGAGGCGATCGCGCTGGAGGTCCGGCACGGTCAGCGCACCGAGGTGCGCGAGCTGTCCGAGGCGTTCGGGTCGGGCCAGAAGGGCTCCAGCGCGATGCCGCACAAGAAGAACCCGATCCGCTCCGAGCGCATCGCCGGGCTGGCCCGCGTCGTGCGGGCGGCGATCGTGCCGGTGATGGAGGGCATCCCCCTGTGGCACGAGCGCGACATCTCGCACTCCTCCACCGAGCGGGTCTTCCTGCCCGACGCCGCGATCACCACCGACTACCTGCTCGACCTCACCGCCGGCCTGGTCGAGAACCTGGTCGTCGACGCCGAGCGCATGCGGGCCAACCTCGACTCCACCGGCGGGCTGATCTACACCTCCGCGGTGCTGCTCGAGCTGGTCGAGGCCGGCATGGGGCGCGAGCAGTCCTACGCGCTGGTGCAGGGCGCCGCGATGCAGACCTGGCAGACCGGCACCCCGTTCCGCGAGACGCTGCGCGCCCGCGCGCAGGCCGACGGCGTGGCGCTGGACGAGGCGAAGCTCGACGAGATCTGCCGGCCCGAGCGCTACGTGGCCAACCTGGACCCGCTGTTCGAGCGGCTCGCGGCGCTGTCGTGACGATCGACCTGCCGCTGGTCGCCCGGGGCAAGGTCCGCGAGGTGTACGACGCCGGCGAGGACCGGTTGCTCCTGGTCGCCTCCGACCGCATCTCCGCCTACGACCACGTGCTGCCCACCCCCATCCCCGACAAGGGTGCGGTGCTGACCCGCCTCTCGGTCTGGTGGTTCGAGCAGCTGGCCGACGTGCTGGCCGCGCACGGCGCCGAGCACCACCTGCTCCCGCCGACCCACCTCCCCGCCGAGGTGGCCGACCGGGCGATGCTGGTGCGTCGGCTGGAGATGGCGCCGGTCGAGTGCGTGGCCCGCGGCTACCTGTCGGGCTCGGGCACGGTCGAGTACCGGCGCACCGGGGCGATCGTGGACGTCGAGCTGCCGGCCGGCCTGGTCGAGGGCTCGCGGCTGCCGGAGCCGGTGTTCACGCCGTCCACCAAGGCCGACGTCGGCGAGCACGACGAGGCCATCTCGTTCGCCCGCACCGTCGAGCTGGTCGGGTCCGCGCGGGCGGAGCAGCTGCGCGAGCTGACCCTGGCGCTGTACCGGCGGGGCCACGAGGTCGCCCAGCAGGCCGGGATCGTGCTGGCCGACACCAAGTTCGAGTTCGGCGTCTCGGGGGACACCCTGGTGCTGGCCGACGAGGTGCTCACGCCGGACTCCTCGCGCTTCTGGCCGGCGGTCACCTGGTCGCCGGGCGCGGTGCAGCCCTCCTACGACAAGCAGTTCGTGCGCGACTGGCTGACGTCGTCGGGCTGGGACCGGCAGTCCCCGCCCCCGGAGCTCCCCGCGGACGTCGTCGACGCGACCCGCGAGCGCTACGTCGCCGCCTACGAGGCGCTGACCGGCTCGTCCTTCGGCTGATCGGTGCCCGGCAGCGGCCCCGCCGGGACGTCGTCCTCGGGCGCGGCGGCCAGGATGTAGTCCCGCAGCCGGCGGCGGTCCTCGTCCAGCTCGCCGGTCAGGTAGACGCGGACGTCGCGGGTGCCGTCGGGCAGCAGCCCGGACCGGACGACGACCGCCGGGACGGCGGTGCGGACCTCGTCCAGCAGCACGGCCAGCTGGCCGGTGTCCCCCGGCGCGGGCAGCGGGTGGGTCGCCGGCGGGCCCGCCGGGAACGACAGGCGGACACCGGCGACGCTGATGTCCACGGTCTGGCCGACCAACCGGACGTCGGCGGCGACGAGCACCGCGGGCAGCGCCACGGTGTAGCGCGGCACCGCCCGGCGGGTGCCCTCGGCGGCCGGGGCCAGCGGGACCAGGTGCCAGTCGGGGCGGCCGGAGTCGCTGACCACGACGTCGGCGACCCGGTAGCTGCGGGTGCGGACCTTGCCCCGCGACCCCCACGAGACCTGCAGCTCGGCGCCCAGGGCCACCCGGGACCGGCGGCCGGTCCGGGTCATCGGGACCTCGGCGACCAGGCTCTGCTCGCTGGAGGCGCCGGCGGTGCTGGTGAGCGGGACCCCGTCCAGCACGACGTGCAGCACCGAGCCCCGCTCGGGCCGGTCCTGGCCGAAGACGTCGTTCATCGCCCCTCCCGGTCAGCGGCTCGCGCGGCGGGCCAGCTCCAGCGCGGTCGCGGCGCGCAGCCGGCTGCGCACCTCGTCGGTCAGCTCCTCGAAGGCCACGCGCAGCGAACGACGCCCGTCGGAGAGCCGGGCGCGGTGCACCACCCGGCAGCGCAGCTCGACCCGGTTGCCGTCCAGCACGATCGCCATGGTGGCCCGCTCGCCCGCGTCGGGCAGCGGGTGCACGACGTCGCCGAACCCGGCGGTGGGCTCGGCCACGAAGATCACCCGCATGCCGCCCTCGCTGACGTCGGCGGTCTCGCCGAGCATCATCCCCGACGGCATGGCCAGCCCGACCGGGACGTGCAGGGGGGCGCGGGGGTGGGTGCGGCGCTCGCCGTCGACGGCGGGGCCGGTGGGGCGCAGCCGCCACGTCGGGATGCCACCGCCCCGGATGTCGACGACCTCGTAGGGGCGGCTGCGGACCGGGATCTCCTCCGGGCTCCACCACACGGTGACGGCGGCGCCGAGCGCCAGGCGGACCCGGCGACCGGCGGTGTCGCTGCCGACCTCGAGGACCAGTTCCTGCTCGAGGCTCGAGTCGACCAGGCTGCGGGCGGACGTGCTGCCGACCCCGGTCACGACGTCGACGACCGTGCCCGACGCCGGACGGGTCGCGTGCAGCGTGAGGGAGTCCGGCATCCGGCTGCTCCTGCCTGTGTCTTGCGCCGCACCCCGACGGTGCGGTCTCGGATGGGCTATCGGCAGGCCGGTGCAGGTGCTGGAGTCGAACCCCGCCCGCGTGTGCCGGGGTGGCTCCGGCCCCCGGTACCCTCACCGCGTGCCTCGCGTGGTCGTCGACGTCGTCCTGAAGCCCGAGATCTCCGACCCGCAGGGGCAGGCCGTGCTCGGCGCCCTGGGCCGGCTGGGCCACGCGGGGGTGACCGGCGTCCGGCAGGGCAAGCACTTCGTCCTCGACGTCGAGGGCACCCCCGACGAGGCCGAGCTCCGCGAGATCGCCGAGACCTTGCTGGCCAACCCCGTCATCGAGGACGTCGAGCTCCACCTGTCGGGGAGCTGACGGTGCGCATCGGGGTCGTCACCTTCCCGGGTTCGCTGGACGACGTCGACGCCGCCCGCGCGGTCCGGCTGGCCGGTGGTGAGGTCGTGCCGCTGTGGCACGCCGACGCCGAGCTGCCCGCGGTCGACGCCGTGGTGCTGCCCGGTGGGTTCTCCTACGGCGACTACCTGCGGGCCGGTGCCATCGCCGCCCGCCAGCCGCTGATGCGCGCGGTGGTCGACCGGGCCCGGGCCGGCATGCCGGTGCTGGGCATCTGCAACGGCTTCCAGGTGCTGTGCGAGGCCGGGCTGCTGCCCGGCGCGCTGACCCGCAACAGCCACCTGCACTTCCGCAACCGCGACCAGGCGCTGCTGGTCGAGCGCGCCGACACCGCGTGGACGTCGTCCTACGCGCAGGGCCAGACGATCGTCGTCCCGGTGAAGAACGGCGAGGGCCGGTACGTCGGGTCCGACGCCGACCTCGACCGGCTCGAGGGCGACGGGCGCGTGGTCGTCCGCTACGCCGGCGGCAACCCCAACGGCAGCTCGCGCGACATCGCCGGCGTGACCAGCGCCGACGGCCGGGTCGTCGGGCTCATGCCGCACCCCGAGCACGCCGTCGAGGAGCTCACCGGCCCCTCGGTCGACGGCCTCGGCTTCTTCACCTCGGTCCTCCAGGGAGCCCTCTCCGCATGACCGTCGACACCGTCACCCGCGCCGGGCAGACCCCCGACGAGGAGCAGCCCTGGCGCGAGCTGGGCCTGCGCGCCGAGGAGTACGCCCGCATCCGCGAGATCCTCGGCCGCCGGCCCACCACCGCCGAGCTGGCCATGTACTCGGTCATGTGGAGCGAGCACTGCTCGTACAAGTCCTCCAAGGTGCACCTGCGCACGTTCGGCGACCTGCCGAAGTCCGACGCGCTGCTGGTCGGCATGGGCGAGAACGCCGGCGTGGTCGACGTCGGCGACGGCTACGCGGTCACCTTCAAGGTCGAGTCGCACAACCACCCCAGCTACGTCGAGCCCTACCAGGGCGCGGCCACCGGCGTGGGCGGCATCGTGCGCGACATCCTCACCATGGGCGCCCGCCCGGTCGCCGTCATGGACTCCCTGCGCTTCGGCCGCGCCGACGCCCCCGACACCGCCCGGGTGCTGCCCGGCGTGGTGGCCGGCGTCGGCGGCTACGGCAACTGCCTGGGTCTGCCCAACATCGGCGGCGAGATCCTCTTCGACGACTGCTACCTGGGCAACCCGCTGGTCAACGCGCTGTGCGTCGGGGTCATGAAGCACGAGGACGTCCGGCTGGCCAAGGCCGAGGGCGTGGGCAACAAGGTGGTGCTGTTCGGTGCCCGCACCGGCGGCGACGGCATCGGCGGGGTGTCGGTGCTGGCCAGCGAGACCTTCGACGCCGACGGCCCGGCCAAGCGGCCCAGCGTGCAGGTCGGCGACCCGTTCACCGAGAAGCTGCTCATCGAGGCGTGCCTGGAGATCTTCGCCGCCGACCTGGTCACCGGCATCCAGGACCTCGGCGGTGCCGGGCTGTCCTGCGCGACGAGCGAGCTGGCCGCCGCGGGCTCGGGCGGCATGCGCATCGACCTCGAGACCGTGCCGCTGCGCGACTCCACGCTCACCGCCGCCGAGATCCTGATGAGCGAGTCGCAGGAGCGCATGTGCGCGATCGTCGAGCCGGCCAAGGTCGAGGCGTTCCTCGCCGTCTGCGCGAAGTGGGACGTCCTGGCCACCGTCATCGGTGAGGTCACCGACGGCGAGCGGCTGCTCATCGACTGGCACGGCGAGCGCATCGTCGACGTCCCGCCGCGCACGGTGGCCCACGACGGCCCGGTCTACGAGCGCCCCTACCACCGCCCGGTGGGTCTCGACGCGCTGCAGGCCGACCTCCCCCCGAGCACCTCGACCGACCTGCGCGCCGACTGGCTGGCCGTCGTCGGCAGCCCCGACGGCTGCGACAAGTCGTGGGTGACCGAGCAGTACGACCGCTACGTGCAGGGCAACACCGTGCTGGCCCAGCCCGAGGACGCCGGCCTGGTGCGCATCGACGAGACCAGCAACCGCGGCATCGCCCTGGCCCTGGACGGCAACGCCCGGTTCGCCCGGCTGGACCCCTACACCGGCGCCCAGCTGAACCTGGCCGAGGCCTACCGCAACGTCGCCGTCTCCGGCGCGGTGCCGCTGGCGGTCACCAACTGCCTGAACTTCGGCTCCCCCGAGGAGCCCGAGGTCATGTGGCAGTTCGCCGAGGCGGTGCGCGGGCTGGCCGACGGCTGCCGTGCGCTGGGCCTGCCGGTCACCGGCGGCAACGTGAGCCTCTACAACCAGACCGGCGACGTCCCGATCAACCCGACGCCGGTCATCGGGGTGCTGGGCGTGCACGCCGACGTCCGCACCCGCGTGCGCGGTGGCTGGGCGACGGCGGGGGAGACCCTGCTGCTGCTCGGCGACACCCGTCCGGAGTTCGGCGGCTCCGCCTGGGCCTCGGTCGTGCACGGCCACCTGGGCGGGCTGCCGCCGCAGCTGGACCTCGCCGCCGAGCGTGCGCTTGCGGGTCTGCTGGCCGCGCTGGCGGCCGACGGCCTGGTCACCTCCGCGCACGACCTGAGCGACGGCGGCCTGGCCCAGGCGCTCACCGAGTCGGCGCTCCGGTACGGCGTGGGCGCCACGGTGGCGGTCGAGGGCGAGCCCACCGCGGCGCTGTTCGCCGAGACCGTGGCCCGCGCGGTGGTCACCACCGGCGACCCCGCGGCCGTGCGCGCGGCGGCCGAGGCGGCGGGCGTCCCGGTGACCGAGCTGGGCACGACCGGCGGCGACGCCCTGGTGGTCGAGGGCCTGGTCGAGCTGCCGTTGGCCGAGCTGCGCACCGCCTGGACCCGCACCCTGCCCGACCTCTTCGGCCACCCCGAGGACGTCGTCGGCGCGGTACCCACCGGGGCGGTCCCGACCAGCTGATGGCCGGCACGGCGCCGATCCCGGCCGAGCAGCTCCGCGAGGTGCTGGGCCCGGTGCTGCCCTGGCTGCGGGGGGAGGCCGAGAAGCCGGCCCGCGCGGTGCTGGGGGCCGCGGTGAAGACCACCGCGCGCTGGCTGGCCCAGCAGGTACCCGGCCGGTCGGTGGAGGTGCGGGTGCCCCCCTACGTCGCCGTCCAGTGCATCGAGGGGCCCCGGCACACCCGGGGCACCCCGCCGAACGTCGTCGAGACCGACGCCGCCACGTGGCTGCGGCTGGTCTGCGGCCTGCAGATGTGGGACGCCGCGCTGGGCGAGGGCAAGGTCGCCGCCAGCGGCAACCGCGCCGACCTGGCCGCCGTGCTGCCGCTGCGTCCCTTCCGGGCGGGCCCACCGGCCTGAGACGACGACGCCCCGCCCACCGCAGGGGTGGACGGGGCGGGTCGGGTGGCGGTGGGGTCAGCCGGTGAACAGCGCGCTGGCGGTGCGGATGGTCTGCACCAACCCGTACAGCAGCGGGATCACGACCAGGGCCCAGGCGACGACGATCAGGGCCAGCGGGGTGGTCGAACGCTCGGGTGAGCTCATCGGGCGGCGCTCCGTTCCGGGGTGGGGGTCGTCTGGGCCTTCGGCTCGTGCCACTTGTCGGCGACCGGCTTGACCAGCAGGTTCGCGACGAACCCGACGGCGAGCAGGCCGACCATGATGAACAGCGCGATCCGGTAGTCACCGGCCACCAGCTCACCGGGGGTGCCCTGGGTGTCCAGGACGCCGTTGACGATCAACGGGCCGGCGACACCCGCCGCGGCCCAGGCGGTGAGCAGCCGGCCGTGGATGGCGCCGACCTGGAAGGTGCCGAACAGGTCGCGCAGGTAGGCCGGGATGGTGGCGAACCCGCCGCCGTAGAAGCTGATGATCAGCGCGGCGAGCAGCACGAACAGCCAGACGGCCGAGCTGCCGACAGTGGCCAGCGCGATGTACAGCACCAGGCCCACGCCGAGGTAGACCATGTAGATGCCCTTGCGGCCGATGACGTCCGAGGTCGAGGACCAGACGAACCGGCCGGCCATGTTGAACAGCGACAGCAGGCCGACGAAGCCACCGGCGGCGGCGACGGTGACCGCGGAGGTCTCACCGTCGCGGAAGAAGTCCTGCACCATCGGGCTGGCCTGCTCGAGGATGCCGATGCCGGCGGTTACGTTGCAGAACAGCACGATCCACAGCAGCCAGAACTGCGGCGTCTTGATCGCGTTGGCCGCCGAGACGCTGTCGGTGGTGACCAGTGCCTTGCTCTTCACCGTCGAGGGGTCGAAGCCCTCGGGCTGCCAGCCGTCGGCGGGCACCCGGATGATCGCGGCGCCGAACATCATGAAGACCAGGTAGACCAGGCCCAGCGTGACGAACAGCAGCGCGACGGCGGTGCCGCTGGCCGTGGTGGCTGCGGTGCCGTCGTAGCCGTCGTCGTAGAGCGACATCAGCGAGCGCGAGAGCGGGGTCGCGATCAGCGCACCACCGCCGAAGCCCATGATCGCCATGCCGGTGGCCAGGCCGGGACGGTCGGGGAACCACTTGATGAGGGTGGAGACCGGGGAGATGTAGCCGATGCCCAGGCCGATGCCGCCCAGGACGCCGTAGCCCAGGTAGAGCAGCCACAGCTGGTTCGTCGCGATGCCGGCCGCGCCGACCAGGAACCCGACGGACCAGAAGCAGGCGGCGGTGAACATCGCGGCCCGGGGGCCGTTGCGGTCGACCCAGGTGCCGAACAGGGCTGCCGACAGCCCGAGCATCACGATGGCGATGGAGAAGATGGCGCCGATGGCGGTCAGCGAGGAGTCGAAGTCGGCCACGAGGGCCGCCTTGTAGACGCTGGTCGCGTAGACCTGGCCGATGCAGAGGTGGACGGCGAGGGCTGCGGGCGGGATCAGCCATCGGTTGAAGCCCGGCTTCGCGACGATCCGGTCGCGGGCCAGGAAGCCGGGAACGGCCACGGAGGTCCTCCTGTCCGGGGTGGGACCCCGGTGAGCTGGGCGCCCGCTGTGTGACGCGGGCCATGCCGGGGCGACGGTAGTGCGGTGTGCAACCTTTCGCCCGGCGAACGAGACCGGATCGACACCTGGACGCGGCTGCCGGACCCACCCATAAGCTCCGGTGCATGCCGTACGAGGTGCAGGGCGTCGTCGCCCTCAGCAAGGGAGCCCCCGTCAGTCTCGAGACGATCATCGTCCCCGACCCGGGGCCGGGTGAGGCGGTCGTCGACGTGCAGGCCTGCGGGGTCTGCCACACCGACCTGCACTACCGGGAGGGCGGGATCAACGACGAGTTCCCGTTCCTGCTCGGCCACGAGGCCGCCGGTCGGGTCGCCGCGGTCGGCGAGGGCGTCACGAACGTCGCCGTGGGTGACTTCGTGATCCTCAACTGGCGCGCGGTCTGCGGCACCTGCCGGGCCTGCGCCAAGGGCAAGCCCTGGTACTGCTTCAGCACCCACAACGCCGCCCAGAAGATGACGCTGAAGGACGGCACCGAGCTGTCGCCGGCGCTGGGCATCGGCGCCTTCGCCGAGAAGACGCTGGTCCACTCCGGGCAGTGCACCAAGGTCGACCCCGCGGCGAAGCCGGAGGCGGCCGGTCTGCTGGGCTGCGGCGTCATGGCCGGCGTGGGTGCCGCGATCAACACCGGCGGTGTGGGTCGCGGCGACACCGTGGCCGTCTTCGGCTGCGGCGGGGTCGGCGACGCCGCCATCGCCGGGGCCAAGCTGGCCGGCGCCTCGAAGGTGATCGCCGTCGACCTCGACGACCGCAAGCTCGAGTGGGCGAAGGGCCTGGGCGCCACCCACACGGTCAACTCGAAGGAGACCGACGCGGTCGCCGCGATCAAGGAGCTCACCGGCGGGTTCGGCGTCGACGTCGCCATCGACGCCGTCGGGCACCCGGCGGTCTACCAGCAGGCCTTCGACGCCCGCGACCTCGCCGGCACCGTCGTGCTGGTGGGTGTGCCCAACCCGACGATGGAGATCACGCTGCCGCTGATCGACGTCTTCGGCCGGGGCGGTGCGCTGAAGTCCTCCTGGTACGGCGACTGCCTGCCCAGCCGCGACTTCCCGATGCTCATCGACCTGTACCTGCAGGGCCGGTTCGACCTCGACGCGTTCGTGTCCGAGACCATCGGCATCGGCGACGTCGAGGCGGCGTTCGAGAAGATGCACCACGGCGACGTGCTGCGCTCGGTCGTGGTGTTCTGATGCCGGCCCGCATCGACAAGACCGTGGTCAGCGGCGTGTTCAGCCTCGACGGCCAGGACTTCGACGTCGACAACAACGTGTGGCTGGTCGGCGACGACGAGACCGTGGTGGTCATCGACGCCCCGCACGACGCCGCACCGATCCTCGAGGCCGTCGGCGGGCGCACGCTGGGCGCCATCGTGCTGACCCACGGGCACAACGACCACATCACCGCCGCCGTGGCGCTGCGCGAGGCCACCGGTGCACCGATCTGGTTCCCGCCGGCCGACCGCATGCTCTGGGACGTCGTGCACCCCGACGCCGCCCCGGACCACGACCTGGTCGAGGGCACCACCTTCGACGTCGCCGGCACCCAGCTCACCGCGATGCACACCCCGGGCCACTCGCCGGGCAGCACCTGCCTGCACGCCCCCGAGCTCGACACGGTGTTCACCGGCGACACGCTGTTCTGCGGCGGGCCCGGGGCCACCGGGCGCTCCTACAGCGACAAGCCGACCATCCTGAACTCCATCCAGGAGCGGCTGCTGACCCTGCCCGGCGAGACGGTCGTCAGGACCGGTCACGGCGACGACACCACCGTCGCCGACGAGATCGACAACATCCGCTGAGCGGGTGGTCGTGCGGGGGTGCTGGCGTCGACGGTCGGCGCCGGTACCCTCGTGCGCGTGCCTCGCGGTGATGGACGGCTGACGCACGACCTCGACCCCCAGGACGCCGGACCCCAGGACGCCTGCGGCGTCTTCGGCGTCTGGGCGCCGGGGGAGGAGGTCGCGAAACTGACCTACTTCGGTCTCTACGCCCTGCAGCACCGGGGTCAGGAGGCCGCGGGCATCGCGGTCTCCGACGGTGCCTCGGTGGTGGTCTACAAGGACCTCGGGCTGGTGAGCCAGGTCTTCGACGAGTCGACGCTGAGCAGCCTGCGCGGCTTCCTCGCCGTCGGCCACACCCGGTACTCCACGACCGGTGCCTCCACCTGGGAGAACGCCCAGCCCACGTTCCGCACCACGGGGTCGGGCACCGGCATCGCGCTGTGCCACAACGGCAACCTGGTGAACACCGCCGAGCTGGCCAGCCGGGCCGCCGACGAGGGCGTGTCGGGCGCGTTCTCCTCGACCACCGACTCCGACATCGTCACCGCGCTGATCGCGGCCAAGCAGGACCTCTCGGTCGAGGCCGCGGCCATGCAGGTGCTGCCCCACCTGCGCGGGGCGTTCAGCTTCACCTTCATGGACGAGACGACGCTGTACGCCGCCCGCGACGCCCAGGGCGTGCGGCCGCTGGTGCTGGGCCGGCTCGAGCGCGGCTGGGTCGTGGCCAGCGAGACCGCGGCGCTGGACATCGTCGGTGCCTCCTACGTGCGCGAGGTCGAGCCCGGCGAGCTCATCGCCATCGACGAGGACGGTCTGCGCTCCCAGCACTTCGCCCCCGCCCAGCCCAAGGGCTGCGTGTTCGAGTACGTCTACCTGGCCCGCCCCGACACCACGATCTCCGGTCGCGGCGTGCACGCCGCCCGGGTCGAGATCGGCCGTCGGTTGGCCCGCGAGCACCCGATCGAGGCCGACCTGGTCATCCCGGTGCCCGAGTCGGGCACGCCGGCCGCCGTCGGCTACGCGGAGGCCTCGGGCATCCCCTACGGCCTGGGCCTGGTCAAGAACTCCTACGTCGGCCGCACGTTCATCCAGCCCAGCCAGACCATCCGGCAGCTGGGCATCCGGCTCAAGCTCAACCCGCTGCGCGACGTCATCCGCGGCAAGCGCCTGGTCGTGGTCGACGACTCGATCGTGCGCGGCAACACCCAGCGCGCCCTGATCCGCATGCTGCGCGAGGCCGGCGCCGTCGAGGTGCACGTGCGCATCGCCTCCCCGCCGGTGAAGTGGCCCTGCTTCTACGGCATCGACTTCGCCTCCCGCGCCGAGCTGGTCGCCAACGGCCTCGACGTCGACGGCGTGCGGGCCTCGATCAACGCCGACTCCCTGGGCTACGTGAGCGAGGCCGGCATGATCGCGGCCACCGAGCAGCCGGCCAACCGGTTGTGCTCGGCCTGCTTCACCGGTGAGTACCCGATCCCGCTGGGCGAGCCCGAGGTGCTGGGCAAGCACGTGCTCGAGGGCATCACCCGGCGCACCCTGCCGGTGATCGACGACGTCGACCGCGAGGCCGCCCGCGCGGTCAGCGGTTGGACCGGTCAGCAGGCCGGCAGCCCCAGCACCGCCGGCGGCGCCGACGACGCCCTGACCCGTCCATGACGGTCTACTCGTACGCGGAGTCCGGCGTCGACATCGACGCCGGCGAGCGGGCCGTGACGCTGATGAAGAGCGCGGTCGAGGCGACCAACCGGCCGGAGGTCGTCGGCGGGCTCGGCGGTTTCGCCGGGCTGTTCGCGCTGGACACCACCAAGTACTCGAAGCCGCTGCTGGCGTCCTCCACCGACGGCGTGGGCACCAAGATCGCCCTGGCCCGGCAGCTGGACCGGCACGACACCGTCGGCATCGACCTGGTCGCCATGTGCGTCGACGACCTGGTCGCCTGCGGGGCCGAGCCGCTGTTCCTGCAGGACTACGTGGCCTGCGGCAAGGTCGTGCCGGAGCGGATCGCCGCGATCGTCACGGGCATCGCCACCGGGTGCCGGCTGGCCGGGGCCTCCCTGGTGGGCGGTGAGACCGCCGAGCACGGCGATCTCATGGGCGCCGACGAGTACGACCTGGCGGCCACCGCCGTGGGCGTGGTCGAGGCCGACGCGGTGCTGGGCCCCGAGCGGGTGCGCAGCGGGGACGTCGTCGTCGCCATGGCCTCCTCGGGCTTCCACTCCAACGGCTACTCGCTGGTCCGGAAGGTCGTCGCCGGCGCTGGCCTGGACCTGCTGAGCACCCCCGCCGGGCTGGACCGGGAGCTGGGCGCCACGCTGCTCGAGCCCACCCGCATCTACGCCCTGGACTGCCTGGCCCTGGTGGCCGAGCTCGGCGTCGAGCAGGTGCACGCCTTCGCGCACATCACCGGCGGCGGGCTGGCCGCGAACTCCGGCCGCGTCGTCCCCGCGGGCCTGCAGGCGGTGCTGGACCGCAGCACCTGGGCCCTGCCGGCCGCGGTGCAGCTGATGGAGTCGCATGGCGTCCCGCGCGCGGAGTCCGAGCGGGCGTTCAACTGCGGCGTCGGCATGGTCACCGCCGTCGCGCCCGAGGCCGCCGACCGCACGGTCGCCCTGCTCACCGAGCGCGGCGTGCCCGCCTGGGTGGCCGGCACGATCGACGAGCGCACGGACGACGAAGCCCCCGCCGCCCGCCTGGTCGGCTCCTACCGCTGACAGCACGATGACACCGTCGCCCCGGGGGACGACGGTGTCCGTCGTGCGGTGGTGCAGATCTGCAGCTGTGCCCGACGGCTCAGCGGATCAGCGACTGGCTGCCCAGTCGTCGTCCGCGTCGTCGTCGATCCACCTCGAGGCGATGTCGTCGTCCTCGTCGTCGTCCTTGACCGCCGGAGCGGTGTAGGTCGACGGCTGACCACCGAGTTCCCGCTGCAGAGCAGTCAGGTCGGTGGAAGGTGAGCTGTACTTGAGCTCACGGGCCACGCGTGTCTGCTTGGCCTTCGCTCGGCCGCGCCCCATGGCTCGACCCCCTCGTTGCGGAGTGGCGGGCGTCCAGCACTGGGCTTGGACGGCCCGTGATGCGACCCCGACTGAGTGATTGTGTCCGAGGGCGAGCTTACGTCACGGAACCGGCCTCGGCACACGACCTCCCCGCGCGTCCCCCGGACGGGCTGGTCAGGACGGCGTGGCGTGACCTGGATCTCAGCCCGGACGGGGCAGCCGGATGGTGGCCAACCGGCCGACGGCGTGGATCCGCTCCTCGGCGAGCCGGTCGGCGGCGACCGCGGGGGAGACCCCGGCGGCGTCGGCCGCGGCGAACACCCGGAGGGCGACGTCGAGGATCGAGGTGGCCTTCGCCTCGGCGCGGGCGAAGGAGAACCCGTGCCGCTCGTCCTCGACCTGGATGACGCCGCCGGCGTTCACCAGGTAGTCCGGGGCGTAGAGGATGCCGCGGTCGAGCAGCAGCTGCGCGGTGCCCTCGTGGGCCAGCTGGTTGTTGGCACCGCCGCAGACGACCTCCGCCGGCAGCACGGCCACGGTCTCGTCGTCCAGGGCGCCGCCGAGGGCGCAGGGGGCGTAGACGTCGTGCGGCGTGCGGACCAGCTCGGCGGTGCCGGCGACCGACCGCACCCCCGGGTGCTTCGCGACCACCCGCTCGACGGCCGCGGCGTCCACGTCGGTGACGACCACCGAGGCGCCGTCCTCGACCAGGGAGTCGACCAGCCACGAGCCCACCTTGCCGACCCCGGCGACGGCGACCGTGCGCCCGGCCAGCGACGGCGACCCCCAGCGGTGCTGGGCCGCGGCCCGCATGCCCTGGAAGACGCCGAACGCGGTGAGCACCGAGGAGTCGCCGCAGCCGCCGTGGGCGAGGGAGCGGCCGTGGGCGAACCGGGTCTCGCGGGCGACGACGTCGAGGTCGGCGTTGTAGGTGCCGACGTCGCAGGCGGTGAGGTACCGGCCGCCGAGGGACTCCACGAACCGGCCGTAGGCCCGCAGCAGCGCCTCGGTCTTGTGCACCTTGGGGTCGCCGATGATGACGCCCTTGCCGCCGCCGAGGTCGAGGCCGGCCAGGCTGTTCTTGTAGGCCATGGCCTTCGACAGCGCGAGCGCGTCGGTGACCGCGTCGGCCTCCGAGGCGTAGGGGTAGAAGCGGGTGCCGCCCAGGGCCGGGCCGAGGGCGGTGGAGTAGATCGCGATCACCGCTCTCAGCCCGGACTCCGGGTCGGCGCAGAAGACGACTTGCTCGTGACCGGAACCCAGGACGTCCACGTCCGCGACACTACGAGCTGCCGACGTGCCAGGGTTGAGGGGAGTCGTCCTGAGGAGGAACGCGATGGAGGGGGACGACACGCCCGACCTCGTGGCCGGGTTGCAGCTGGACCGCACGAGCCCGGTGCCGCTCTACCGGCAGGTCGCGCGCTACCTGGAGCAGGGCATCGCCTCCGGCCGCCTGCCGCCGGGCACCCGGTTGGACAACGAGGTCGCGCTGGCCGACTCGCTCGGCCTGTCCCGCCCCACGCTGCGCCAGGCGATGCGCTACCTGGTCGAGAAGGGGCTGATCGTCCGCCGCCGCGGTGCGGGCACCCGGGTGGGCCAGCCGCTGGTGCTGCCGGCGCCCGAGCCCACCAGCAGCTTCGACGAGCTGCGCCGCGCCGACCAGGACCCGGTCACCCGGGTCCTCTCGCTGGACGTCGGGCCGGTCGACCCGGAGATCTCCCGGGCCCTGGCCATCCCCGAGGGGATCGACGCGGTGACGGTGGTCCGGCTGCGGTCGGCCGGGGGGCGGCCGATCGCCCGGCTGACCAACTGGCTCCGCGTCGGCCTGCTCGAGCTGGGCATCGACGAGCTGCAGCGCACCGGGCTCTACGCCCACATCCGGTCCTCGGGGATCGTGCTGCACTCGGCCAAGCAGGTCATCGGTGCGCGCACCGCGACCGCCCCCGAGGCCGACCTGCTGGACGAGGAGGTGGGGGGCGTCCTGCTCACGATGGAGCGCACCTCCTACGACCGGCACGGCACCCCGGTGGAGTTCGGGCGGCACGTCTACGTGGCCGGCCGGTACAGCTTCGAGATGAGCCTGCTGACCCCCTGAGCATCGGGCATACATACTCATCCACTGGTAAGCCCTGTTCCCCGTGCAAGGAGAAGCACCATCGTGCGCATCACCCGATCGGCCGGCGTGCTCGCCGTCGCCGGTGTTCTGGCCCTCAGCGGCTGCAGCGGCACCGGTCAGGAGGACTCGTCGTCGACCGACTCGGCCTCGGCGGACCTCGACATCGCCGTCATCACCCACGGCGCGCCCGGCGACACGTTCTGGGACGTCGTCCGCTCGGGCGCCGACCAGGCGGGCGAGGACCTCGGCGTCACCGTCGACTACAACAGCGACCCCGACCCGACCCGGCAGGCCGAGCTGATCGACAACGCCGTCTCCCAGGGCGTCGACGGCATCGTGGTCTCGATGGCCAACCCCGACGGGCTGCGCGACTCCGTCGAGGCCGCGGTCGCCGCCGGCATCCCGGTCATCACCATCAACTCCGGGCAGAGCGAGTCCGCCGAGTTCGGCGCGATCACCCACGTCGGGCAGGACGAGACCACCGCCGGCGAGGCGGTCGGCTCCCGGCTGAACGACGAGGGGCAGACCGGCAAGGTGCTCTGCGTCATCCACGAGGCCGGCAACGTGGGCCTCGAGGACCGCTGCTCGGCGGTGGCGTCGACCTACGGCGGCACGGTGGAGAACCTGCAGGTCGACGGCACCGACACCGCGCAGGTGCAGGACACGATCCTGTCCAAGCTGCAGTCCGACCCCGACGTCGGCGTGGTGCTCGCGCTGCAGGGCCAGGTCGCGGTCGCGGCCGTCTCGGCCCAGGCCGACGCCGGCACCTCGGCCGAGATCGACACCTTCGACGTCTCGGCCGACGTCACCGACGCGATCTCCGCCGGGGACATCACCTTCGCCGTGGACCAGCAGCCCTACCTGCAGGGCTACCTGCCGGTCTCCTTCCTCCAGCTCTACGCGACCAACGGCAACGTCGTCGGCGGTGGCCTGCCGGTCAACTCCGGTCCGGCCTTCATCACCCAGGACAACGTCGCCGAGGTCGCGCAGTACGCCGCCAACGGCACCCGATGACCACCACCGCCCCACCCCGGGACGCCGACGAGCGGCTGGTCCCGACCGGCCGGACCACGCGGGTCCTGCGGCGTCCCGAGGTCGGGGCGGCGGTCGCCGCGCTGGCGATCCTGCTGTTCTTCACCGTGGTGGCCGACCAGTTCCTCACCCCCTCGGGCGTGGGCACCTGGCTGAACTCGGCCTCCCGCTTCGGGATCATGGCCGTCGCCGTGGCGATGCTGATGATCGGCGGCGAGTTCGACCTGTCCGCCGGGGCCATGACCGGGGCCACCGGCCTGCTGGTCGGGGTGACCACCACCGGCTTCGGGCTCAACGTCTGGGTCGCGGTGCTGCTGGCGCTGGTGGTCGCGCTGGCCGTCGGTGCCCTGAACGGGGTCCTCGTCGTACGCACCGGGCTGCCCAGCTTCATCGTCACGCTGGGCACGTTTTTCGTGCTCCAAGGGCTGGACCTCGCGCTGGTCAAGCTGGTCTACGGGCAGGTCGCCGTCCAGGGGTTCGCGAAGGTGCCGAACTTCGACTCGGTACGGCCGGTGTTCGGCGGCACGATCGCGATCGGGGGCGCCAGCATCTCGGTGTCGGTGCTCTGGTTCCTGGCGGTCACCGCGGTCGCCACCCTGGTGCTGCTGCGCACCCGGGCCGGCAACTGGGTGTTCGCCGTGGGCGGCGCGCAGTCCAGCGCCCGCGCGACCGGTGTGCCCGTGGCCCGCACGAAGATCGGGCTGTTCATGACCACGGCGGCGGCGGGGTGGCTGGTCGGCATGATCAGCCTCTTCCAGTCCTCGACCGTGCAGAGCTCGACCGGTGTGGGCGACGAGTTCATCTACATCATCTGCGCGGTGGTGGGCGGGTGCCTGCTCACCGGCGGCTACGGCTCGGCCGTGGGTGCCGCGCTGGGCGCGCTGATCTACGGCATGACCCGGCAGGGCGTGGTCTACGCCGGCTGGGACAGCAACTGGCTCTACGCCTTCCTCGGCGTGATGCTGCTGGCCGCGGTGCTGGTCAACAACTGGGTCCGCACCCGGGCGGAGCGCATGCGATGACGACGTCGAGGACCGCGCCGCTGATCGAGGTCACCGACCTCGGCAAGACCTACGGCTCCGTCGTCGCGCTGCGCGGCATCACCACGACCGTGCGGGCCGGTGAGGTGACCTGCGTGCTGGGCGACAACGGCGCCGGCAAGTCCACCTTCATCAAGGTCCTGGCCGGGGCGCACGAGCACTCCGAGGGCACCTACGCCGTCGACGGCGTCGAGCAGCACATGTCCAGCCCGCGCGACGCGCTCGCGCTGGGCATCGCGACCGTGTTCCAGGACCTCGCCGTCGTCCCCCTGATGCCCGTGTGGCGGAACTTCTTCCTCGGCTCGGAGCCCCGGAAGGGGCCCTTCCGGCTGCTGGACGTCGACCTCATGAAGCGGACGACGAAGGACGAGCTGGCCGCCATGGGCATCGACCTGCGGGACGTCGACCAGCCGATCGGCACGCTGTCCGGCGGCGAGCGGCAGTGCGTGGCCATCGCGCGCGCGGTGCACTTCGGCGCCCGGGTGCTGATCCTCGACGAGCCCACGGCCGCCCTCGGCGTCCGCCAGTCCGGGATCGTGCTGCGCTACATCGCCGCGGCACGCGAGCGCGGGCTCGGGGTCGTCTTCATCACCCACAACCCGCACCACGCCTACCCGGTGGGTGACCGGTTCCTGGTGCTGCGCCGCGGGCGGAGCATCGCCGAGCGCGAGAAGGCGCAGATCAGCCGGGACGAGCTGGTCACCCTGATGTCCGGCGGGGCCGAGCTGGACGCGCTGGCGCACGAGCTGGAGCGCGATCCCCTGATCGGCTGACCGGGATTCAAGCTGGTCCGGTTCCGTGTCGATGGGAGTGGGACAGCCACGTACGGGTCGTGACGGACCAGTCCAGGCTGCCCCGGCGTGTTGCGCGTGTGACTCGTGGGGCGGGTGGGACAGTCCTCCCGGCTCGAACGCCGTCCCTCTTCCCCAGGGAGCCCCACCATGTCGCAGCACCCGCTGCGCACCACGCTCGTCGCCGTGCTGGCGGCTGCCGTCGTCGTCGGCTGGGCCGGTCCCGCCGTCGCGGCACCCCCCGCGCCGGGCAACCCCAGCGACGGCGAGATCTCCTCGGCCCAGGCGGCCCAGGACGCCGCGGCCGCCGAGGTCGGGCGGATCGCCGGGCTGGCCGCCGCCGCGCAGGCCCAGCTCGAGCAGGCCCAGGTGCAGGCCGAGTCGGCCGGCATCGCGTACGAGGCCGCCCAGGAGGCCCTGGCGGTCGCGCAGGCCGCGGCCGACCAGACCGCCGCCGAGCTCGCCGCGGCCACCGCGCAGGTCGACGCCGCGCAGGGCCGCATCTCCGTCTTCTCGCGCGACAGCTACATGAACGGCGCGACGCTGACCAGCACGGCAGCGCTGCTGGACGCCTCCGGGCCCGGCGAGCTGATCCAGCGCGCCGCGATGCTCGACTGGGTCGCCGAGAACCAGGTCGACGTCCTCGGCGAGTTCCAGGTGGCGCAGATCGCCCAGGCCAACGCCGACTCGGCCGCCCGGCAGGCCCTCGCCCAGCAGTCCGCGGCCGAGCAGACCGCGGCCGACGCGAAGAGCACGGCCGACTCGCAGGTGGCCGCCCAGCAGTCGGTCTTCGCCACGGTCAGCGCCGAGAAGGCCGACTACGACGCCCAGCTGCAGGCCGCGCAGGTGCAGCTGCTGTCGCTGCAGGGTGCTCGCGACGCCTACCAGGCGTGGCTGCACCAGAAGGCCGCCGAGGAGGCCGCCGCGGCCCAGGCGCAGCAGGCGGCCGCCGCCGCGGCGGCATCCGCCGCGTCGACCGCCCGCAGCCAGCCGTCGTCCGCCCAGGCGGGCTACGTGCTGCCGGCCGCCGGTCGGACCAGCAGCTGCTTCGGTGCCCGCTGGGGCACCTCGCACAACGGCGTGGACATCGCCGCCCCGATCGGCACGCCGGTCTACGCCGCCACCGCGGGCACCGTGCAGCGGGCCGGCGCGGCCACCGGCTTCGGCCAGGCGGTCTACGTCCTGGGCTCCGACGGCGCGGTGACCGTGTACGGCCACGTCAGCCGGTACTACGTGGCCGCCGGTGACCGGGTGCAGGCCGGCGAGCAGATCGCCGACGTGGGCAACGAGGGCCAGTCGACCGGGCCCCACCTGCACTTCGAGGTGCACCCCAGCGGTGCGATGTACAGCGGCGCGGTCGACCCCGTGCCGTGGATGTCCGCCCGCGGCGTCAGCATCCGGGGCTGCTGACGCCGCAGGCGGATGCCGACTAGCTGGTCGGCGCGGCGCTCTCGGTGGGGAGGTCGCAGTTGGCGGTCACGTAGGACTCGACCTCGGCCTGGGCGTCGGTGGCCGTGTTCTGGAGCTGGGTGAACTCGGTGACGAAGGCCTGCTGGCCCTCGGGGGTGTTCAGGTCAAGGCCCTGCACGTTGGCCACGGCGGTGTCCAGGGCCGCGGTCAGCACGCCCCAGGGCTCGCTGATCTCGGCCGGGGGCTGGATGGTGTCCAGCTTCGCGGACGCCTCGGCGAACAGCGCGGGGATGGCGGAGGGGTCCGCGCTGGTGGTCGCGGACTGCAGGTCGCTGAACGCGCCCTGCGCCTCGGAGCAGAAGGCCTGGGCCTCGCTGTCGGTGTCGTCCTGGGCGGCGCTGGAGCTGGTGGCCGCCGCGGAGGAGGACCCGCTGGTCGAGGCGGCCGCGGTGTCGTCCGAGCCGCCGCCGCAGGCGGTGAGCAGGGCGAGGGCGGCAGCCGCGGAGAGGGTGGTCCTCACGGGGGTGGTGATGCGCACGGTGGTCGTCTCCGGATCAGCTGGTCGGGGCGGCGGACCCGGTGGGCAGGTCGCAGTTGGCGTGGAGGTAGGAGCCGACCTCGGCCTGGGCCGAGGAGCCGGTGGTCTCGAGGACGGAGAAGGCCTCGGTGAAGGCCTGCTGGCCCTCGGGGGTGGTCAGGTCCACGCCCTGGACGCTGGTGACGGCGTCGGCCAGCGCGCCGGTGAGCGTGTTCCACGAGTCCGCGATCTCGGCGGGCGGCTCGACCGCGCTGAGCTGCTGGGACGCCTGCGCGAAGGAGTCGAGGAGGGTGGTGGGGTCGGTGCTGGTGCTGACGTCGCTCAGCCCGGCGAACGCGGCTTCGGCGTCGGCGCAGAAGGCGGCGGCCTCGGCGTCGGGGGCCTGCGAGGTCTCCTCGGCCGAGCTGCTGGCGGACGACGAGGCCGAGGAGGACGAGGAGGCCTGGGCGGTGTCGTCCGAACCACCACCGCAGGCGGTGAGCAGGGCGAGCGCAGCGGCCGCGGACAGGGCGGACTTCAGGGGGGTCGTCAGACGCATGCGGCCAGGCTACGGACCAGCTGTGCGACGTCGACGGACCCGCTGCACCCGGGGTGTCCGGTGGGCACGGCGGGCCGGGTGGACCCCACCTGGCTACCGTCGCTGCGTGGACGCCCCGGTCGACCCCCGCCGCAGCTGGTCGCTGCCGGCCCCCGGCGAGCTGCCCCGCATCGCCGAGCCCGAGCCGCTGGTGACCCGGCTGCTGGCCCCGAACCCGTCGCCGATGACCCTGGACGGCACCAACACCTACCTGGTGGGGGCGCCGGGCAGCGGGCAGGTCGTCGTCGTCGACCCCGGTCCCGACGACGACGCGCACCTGGCCGCCGTGCGCGAGGTGCTGGCCGCGCGGGACGCCGAGGTGGTCGCGGTCCTGGTGACCCACCACCACGGCGACCACGCCGAGGCGGCGCTGCCGTGGGCGGCCCGGTTCGGCGTGCAGGTGGCCGCGGGATCGGGCGACGTGGCCGGTCCGGGGGGACGGGTGCTGGCCGACGGCGACACCGTCACCCTGGCCGGTACCTCGCTGGACGTCGTGGCCACCCCCGGGCACACCCGGGACCACCTGGCCTTCCGCACGGCGTCGGGGTCGGTGCTGGTGGGGGACCACGTGCTCGGGCGCGGGACGTCGGTGGTGACGCACCCGGAGGGCGACGTCCTGGCCTACCTGGACTCGCTGCGGCGCGTGCACCGGTTGGGACCCTCGTCGCTGTACTGCGGGCACGGCCCGGAGCTGACCGAGGACGTCGGGGCCGTGCTGGACTTCTACACGGCGCACCGGGCCTACCGGGAGTGGCAGCTGCTCGAGGCGCTGCTGCCCGAGGCGCGCACGGTGCGCGAGCTGGTGGCCCACGTGTACGCGGAGGTGCCGCAGGCCGTGTGGCCGGCCGCGGAGCAGTCGACCCGCGCGACGCTGGCGAAGCTGTCGGCGACCGGGCAGGTGGTGCGCGGCGCCGACGACAGCTGGCGGCTGGCGTGAGCCCGGACCGGCTGGTGGGTGCCACACTCGGCCATGGTCTTCTGGGCAGCGGTGGTCGGGGTCGTCGTCGTCCTGCTGGCGATCAGCTGGCGCATGGACCGGGCGGTCCGGCGACGGGGGTCGGGCGTGACCCACTCCGGGGACATCTCCTACCAGGTGCGCGAGGGACGGCGGGACGCCGAGATCCTCGGGAACCCGTACAACCAGGACGTGTCCTGGAGCAGCTGGAGCCGCCGCAACGGGAGGCGCTGAGCCCGGGGCGTGCCACGCTCTGCTGATGAGCGCGCACACCGAGGTGCCCGTCGTCCGGGCCGCCGACAGCGAGGTCGACCAGCGACGGGTCGCCGGGGAGTTGGCCGCCCGCGGCATCGGCGCGGGGGAGCGGCTCGTGGTCTCCGCGAGCGCGTCCCCGGCGCTGCTGGCCGTCGTCCTCGGCGCGCTGCGCACCGGCGTCGTCCCGGTCGTGCTCGACCCGGCGCTGCCGACCGGGGAACGCGCCGAGCTGGTGGCCGACGCCGACCCGGCACTGGACGTCGGCGACGACCCCGGTCAGCTGCTGGGGGAGCACGATGCCGACCTCGCGCCGTTCCCGCTGGCCCGACCCATGCACTACACGTCGGGCACGACCGGACGGCGCAAGGGCGTGTGGTCCGGCGTCCTGACCCACGAGGACGCGGAAGAGCTGGCCCGCGAGGAGATCGACCTGTGGGGCTTCGGCCCGGCCGACCGGCACCTGGTGCTCTCGCCGCTGCACCACTCCGCACCGCTGCGGTTCGCGGTCCACACCCTGCTGGCCGGCGGCGAGGTGCTGCTCCCGGGCCCCTTCGACGCAGCGCGGGCCGCCCGGGTCATCACCGAGCTGGGCCCCACCACGACCTTCTGCGTGCCCACCCACCTGCAACGGCTGCTGCGCGAGGACGTCGACTGGTCCGGCTTCCGGGTGCTCGCCCACGCCGGCGCGCCGTGCCCCGAGCCGGTCAAGCGCGCGGTCATCGCGGCTCTCCCGGACGGCGCCGTCCACGAGTTCTACGGGTCCACCGAGGTCCAGTTCACCGTCTGCACCACCGACGACTGGCTGGCCCACCCCGGCAGCGTCGGCCGCGCCCGCCCCGGCCGCACGCTGACCACCGACGACCGCGGCCAGCTGTGGTGCGCCGTACCGCGGTGGGCCCGGTTCGAGTACTGGCGGGCCCCCGACAAGACCGCGGCGGCGTGGGACGGCGACCGGGTGACCGTCGGCGACCTGGGCCGGGTGGACGACGACGGCACCGTCTGGCTGGACGGCCGCCGCGAGGACCTGGTCATCTCCGGCGGGGTGAACGTCTACCCCGCCGAGGTCGAGGAGGTGCTCGACGCCCACCCCGACGTGGTGGAGTCCGCGGTGTTCGGGGTGCCCGACGACGACTGGGGTCAGCGGGTGGTCGCGGCCTACGTCGGGACGCCGACCCCCGCGGAGCTGGCCGCCTGGGCCCGGGAGCGGCTCGCCCCGGCCAAGCGGCCCAAGTCGACCCACCGGCTCGACGAGCTGCCGCGCACCTCCACCGGCAAGGTCCGCCGGCTGGACCTGCCCGGGCAGCTGGGTCTGTGACCCGGTTCGACGTGCGGGAGTCCCTGGCCATGACCGGCCGGGGTCCGTGGGTGGTCGGCGAGGGCCGGGCGGAGGTCGGGGACGTGCTGGTGGTGGCCCACACCGGCGCCCGCGTGCAGGTCCGCGCGGTCCAGGACGACGGGGCGCGGATGCTGCTGGACGCCCCCGTACCGGCCGGCACCGTCCTGGTGGGGGTGGACGACCCATTGCCCGACGTCGCCGCGCCGACCGGGGTGCTGCCGGGGCCGGTGCGCTACGAGGTGCAGTTCGCCGGCACGGTCGCCGGTCGGGGTCCGGTGCTGGCCGGCCTGCTGCGCCGGGGGGTGGTCGACGCCGGGGACGTGCTGGCCGTGGTCGGGTCCGGTGCCGCGGTGCGCGTCCGGGGGGTCGACCTGCACCGGCGGGAGACCGTCGAGGGCACCGTGCTGGGTCTGCAGATCCACCCCGACGACGCCGGACACGTCGCCGAGGGTGCCGTCCTCGTGTCCCCGGAGGGGGTGCGGTGACCGGCGCCGGTGTCGACGCGGACGTCCTCGTGGTCGGGGCCGGGTCGGCGGGTAGCGCGCTGGCCGCGCGCCTGGTGGACGCCGGCCGCACGGTGCTGCTGCTCGAGGCCGGCGCCGACCACCGTCGTCCCGAGGACTTCCCGGCCACGATCCGGGACGCCGCGACCATGGGCGCCGCGGTGCCCGGGCACCCGGCGAACTGGGACCTCGTCGGCGAGCTGACCGAGGGCGTGCGCTGGCCGGTGCCGCGCGGGCGGGTCGTGGGTGGCTCCAGCGCGCTCAACGGCACCTACTTCGTCCGGGCCACCCGCGAGGACGCCGACGGCTGGGCCGCCCGCGGCAACGACCTGTGGTCCGCCGACGCCCTCCGGCCGGCGTTCGACAGGTGCGAGGCCGACCCGCTGCACGGCACCACGGGCCCGATGCCGGTCAGCCGCACCACCGACCCGCACCCGATCACCGACGCGTTCACCGCCGCCTGCCTCGAGCTGGGCTTCCCCGCCGAGCCGGACAAGAACGCCGACGCCTCGCCCGGGGTGGGCCCGGTGCCGCTGAACGTGCGGGACGGCCTCCGGGTGAACACCGCCATGGCCTACCTCTCGCCCCGCCGCGACCACCCCGCGCTCGCCGTCCGCGGCGGCAGCCCCGTCGTCCGGGTGCTGGTCGAGCACGGGCGAGCGGTGGGCGTGCGCTGCGCCGACGGCACCGAGCACCGGGCCGCGGAGGTCGTGCTGAGCTGCGGGGCGGTGGGGACCCCGCACCTGCTGATGCTCTCGGGCATCGGGCCGGCGGACCGGCTGCGGGCGGTCGGCGTGCAGGTGCGGGTCGACCTGCCGGGCGTGGGCGCGGACTTCACCGACCACCCCGACCTCTACGTCACCTGGGCGCCCACCCGCCGGACGCCGATGCCGCGCGGCATGCTGCCGCTGACCACGGCGCTGAACACGGCCGACCACCTCGAGGTCATGCCGTGGCTCAAGCCGTTCTCGAAGGTGATGCTGTCCCGCTCCGACGGGCACGCGCTCTCCGGCCTGGCCGAGGTGCTGCGCCGCCCGGCGGCGACGCTGCGCGCCCTGCGCGGCACGTCCCTGCAGAAGGTGTGGCAGCAGGCCCGCACCCGCGACGACCTCTACCTCGGCGTCGCCCTGCAGGCCGGGGACAGCCGCGGGCTGCTGAGCCTGACCAGCGCCGATCCCGCGGTGCAACCGAGGATCGAGTACCGCTACCTGTCGACGGCGTCCGACCGCGCGCGCATGCGGCAGGCGGTCCGGCTGGCCACCGACCTGCTGCGGGCCGGTGGGATGGCGTCGCTGGTGCAGGGGCGCACCGACCTGCCCGACGACGTCCTGGCCGACGACGCGGCCCTCGACCGCTGGAACCTGGCCCACCTGGCCACCGCGATCCACCTCGCCGGCAGCGCGCGCATGGGACCCGACGACGACCCGGGCGCCGTGGTCGACCAGCGGCTGCGGGTGCGCGGGGTCGAGGGCCTGCGGGTGGCCGACACCTCGGTGCTGCCCACGGTGCCCACCCGCGGCCCGGCGGCCACCGCCGTGGCGATCGGGGAACGCGCCGCAGAACTGATGACCGGCGGCTGAGGACGCGGCGGCGTCGTATCTTGTGCGGCATGAGGTCCGAGGAGTCGCTGGCACCGTGAGCTCGCCGTACCCCCCGATGCCCTACTCCGGCCAGCACGGAGCCCCCCACCTCGACCCCGCCGTCGCCGGGCTCGACGCCGTCCGTCCCGCCCCCCGGCGGCGGCTGTTCGGCCGCGGGCTGGCCGAGGGCGAGCCGGTCCCGTCGGCCGCCGACCTCGCGAGCTGGACGGCGTTCCTGGGCTCGCCGGTGCCCTCGCCGCGGCGCATCGGCGTCATCGCGCTCAAGGGCGGGGTCGGCAAGACCACCCTCTCGGTCCTGCTGGCCAGCACGGTCGCCCGCTCCCGGCCGGACCCGGTCCTGCTGTTCGACACCGACACCACCTTCGGGTCGCTCGCGCTGCGCACCGGCGTCCCCCTGCAGGCCTCGGCGCACGAGCTGGCCGGCGCCGGCGACCCCGGTCGCTTCGAGGTCCTGGCCGGCGCGCTGGCCCGCTCGGCCGACGGCGCCTGGGTGCTGCCCAGCGGCCGCGACCCCGAGCAGAGCGCGGCGCTCACCGAGGAGGTCTACGTCCAGGCCATGAACGCCGTCTTCCGGCACTTCGCGGTCATGGTCACCGACTGCGGCGCCGGTCTGGCCACCCCGCTCATGCGCCGGGTGGTGAGCGGCTGCCACAGCCTGGTGCTGGCCACCTCGCCCAGCGTCGACGGCATGCTGGCTGCGCACAACGTGCTGCGCTGGCTGCGCACGAGCGGGTTCGAGGCCCTGGCCGACCGCAGCATCGTCGCCGTCACCAACGTCCCGGCCGACGGTGCGGCCGTCGACGTCGGCCAGGCCCGCGGTCGGTTCGCCGGGCTGGCCGGCGACTTCCTGACGGTGCCCGCCGACCGGCACCTGGCCGCCGGCAGCCAGCTGCGCCTGGAGCTGCTGGACCACCGCACGCGGGCCGCCGCCGTCCGCCTGGCCGCCTCGGCGTTCGGGGCCTCGCTGGCTACGAGCTGACGGCCACCCGGACGTCGTCGGCGGTGATGGTCTGGAGCTGGGCCACCGTCGGCCGCTCGCCCAGCTGGCGCAGCCGCTGCGACTGCACCTTGCGCAGCTTCTCGAACAGCTTGCGGGCCTCGCGGGCGTTGCCGAAGTCGGCGCCGCGCTGGATGCCGGCGAAGTGCTCCTGCAGCAGCGGGCCCGCGTCGTCGTCGAGCAGGTAGTCACCGCCGCTGATCATGCGGGTGATGATCAGCGTCAGCTCCTCGGGGCCGTAGTTGGCGAACTCGACGGTCTTGACGAACCGCGAGGCCAGGCCCGGGTTGGCCTCGAGGAACTGCACCATCTCGGCGGTGTAGCCCGCGGCGATCACCGCGAGGGTGTCGCGGCGGTCCTCCATCAGCTTCACGATCATGTCGACGGCCTCCTGGCCGAAGTCGTTGCCGCCCCCACCGGCCTGCCGGGTGAGCGTGTACGCCTCGTCCAGGAACACCACGCCGCCGGCGGCCTCGTCGAACACCGCGGCGGTCTTCTCGGCGGTGTGCCCGATGTACTGCCCGACCAGGTCGCGCCGCGAGACCTCCTTGAGCGGACCGCCGGGCAGCGCCCCCAGGGCGGCCAGCAGCTGGCCGTAGATGCGTCCGACGGTCGTCTTGCCGGTGCCGGGCGCGCCGGCGAACACCAGGTGGTGGCTGGCGCCGCCAACCGCGAGGCCGGCGCTGCGCCGCCACTCGTTGACCTGGATCTCGTCGATCGTGGAGCGGACCTCGGCCTTCACCCCGTCCAGCCCGACCATCGCGTCGAGCTCGGCCAGCAGCTCCTCGACCCGCGCCGGGTCGCCGCCCCCGGACCCCGCAGCACCGACGCCCGCGGCGGCGGCCGGGGTGGCCTGCACCACGGTGACGTCGGCGTCGGGGTCGACCTGCACACCGGGCTCGGCGGTGCGCTCGGTGCGGCACCCCTCGACCCGCCCGGCGGTGCCGGCCGCGAAGTCGATGCCCACCCCGCCGGTGCCGCGGACCGCGCAGCGCTGCAGCACCGCGGTGCTGCCCGAGGCGACCGCGATGCCCGTGCTGCCGCTGTCGGTGACCTCGCAGGAGACCAGCGTGGGCCGCGCGGACTGGTAGAGGTACACCCCGCGGCCCCCGCTGCCGGACACCACGCAGTCCCGCAGCTCGGGGTCGGCGCCCAGCCTGAGGACGACGCCGTCGTCGGCCGACCCGGTGATCGTGGTGCCGACGACGGTGCCGCCGCCGTCCTCGACCACGAGGCCCTGGGCCCCGCCGGTCACCGCGCACCCGGTCATCGTCAGGCGGGTGCGGTCGGTGGCGCGCACCCCCGCCCCGTCGGTGGCCTCCAGCCGGCAGCCCTCGAGCACCAGCTCGGCGTCGGCGGCGTCGACGACGTGCCCCTCGCCGGCCACCAGCACCAGCCCGCGGAGGGTGAGCCGGCCGCCGCGCACCCGCACGGTGGCCTCGTACCCGCTGCCGACCAGCCGGACCGCGCCCTCGGCGGCGGTCTCGGCGGTGCCCTCGCCCACCGCGGGCGCGGCGGCGGGGTCGGCCTCCAGGACCAGCGACCGGCCGCGCAGGTCGAGCTCGCCGGGGTGGTCACCGGCCGCCAACACCACGGTGTCGCCGTCGGCGGCGTCGAGGAGCGCCTCGGCGAGCGTGGGGTAGCTGCCGGGGCGGTGCGCGGACACCTGCAGGCGAGGGCTCATGGGGCTGCCGACGGTACCCGAGCCCTAGGGTGGGCAGCGATGGACGACGACCAGCCGCTGGCCGACGACGTCCCCTTCGCCGACCTGTGGGCCTTCGCCGCGGAGTCCGGGGACGACGCCGGCCGCCTGGCGCTGCTGCGCGGCGCCGACCTCGCCGTCCCGGCCAGCGCGGACGGCTCCGCGCCGTGGCCGGTGGTGCACCACGAGGGCCACGACTGGGTGACCGTGTGGACCTCGCCCGCGGCGATGGCGGCCGCGATGGGGGCGGCCGGGCCGGACGGGCCCTGGCAGGTCGCCTCGTTCGTCGAGCTGGTGCTGCACTGGCCCGACGTCCGGTGGGGCCTGGCCGTCGACCTCGGCACCCCCTACCCGCTGCTGCTGGAACCGGGCACCGTCTCCCGGCTGCTGGCCCCCGACCTGGACGCCGAGCAGGCCGCCGCCCCGGACCAGGTGGTGTGGGTGCAGCAGCTGGTCCCCCTCGCCGGCCTCGACCCGCTGCTGCGCGAACCCGGCACCCGGGTCTCCGGGCACCTGCAGCGCACCGCCGACCTCGAGCACGTGGGTGCGCCGACGGTCCTGCTGCGCGCGCTCGGCCGGTCCGACGAGGAGCTCGCGCTGGTCACCGACGAGGGCTCGGTGCACCTGCTGCGGTGGCCGGCGCTGGGTGCCGCGCTGTACCGAGTGCCCCGGGCGACGATGGGCCTGGGACCGGGCCGCACCACCCCGGTGCGCGAGTACCGCGTCGACCAGGTCGCGCTGCCGCACGGGGCCGCGCTGGTCGAGCTGGACCGGCACGGCGCGGAGACCCAGCGGGCCCGCTACGACGCCCTGCACGGTCGGTGGCGGCTGGTCGTGCCGGCACCGGCCCGGGGGTCGGCGTGAGCTGGCGGGCGCGGGTCGACGGCGAGGAGCACCGCGCGGCCCCCGAGCTGCGCGCCGACGGGTGGTGGGTGTGGCTGCTCTCGGCGCACGAGCGCCCGGGCTTCGTCCCGGGGCCGGCCGACGACGAGTGGGTGCGGGAGCTGCCCCTGGCCGGCTGCGAGGTGCTGGTGCACCTGCGCCGGGTCGGCAGCTGGCGGGGCGTGGACTGCGCGGTGGTCGGCGAGCGCGCCGGCGAGCTGCTGCTGCAGGCCCTCGGCGACGACGACCGCCGGGCCCGCGAGCTGGGGTTCACCGTCGTCGACCGCGGGGTGCTCCACCGCTGGGTCCCCGCCGACGAGGTGCGCGGCGTGCGTGAGGAGCAGACCCCCGTGCAGGTGTGAGCGGGCTCAGCCGCGGCCGGTCGAGGCCCCGACCAGCCACTGCTCGACACCGGTCGCGGTGTGCCGGACCTGCACCACCCCGGCCCGCGACGCCAGCAGCAGGGTGTCGTCGCCGGTCGACCGCAGCGCCGACTCGTCCAGGTTCAGCACGCGGCCGAGCTGCCGCGCCTCGGTCCGGGACAGCGGCCGCGAGACGACGACGTCGGCCGAGGCCAGCGCCGCGCGGCCCCACTCCTGCGTGCCGTCCACGCAGGTCAGCACCGCCGACCAGCGCCCGGCCCGGCGGGTGTCGCCGGTCGCCGCGGCGTCGCCGTCGAGCACCAGCAACCGCGGTCGGCCCGGGGTGCCGGGTGGCTCGTCGCCGGCGGGTGCCAGCCGACCCCGGTCGTGCGGGACGACGGCGACCTGCCCGTCGCCCCCGGCCAACCCGACCAGCGCCGTCCAGGCCGAGGGCCGGTCGGACTCGACCGTGACGGCGGCCCCCAGGGCCATCGCCCGCAGCACCAGCCGTTGCACCAGGCCGAGCCCACCGAGGCAGACCGCCGCGGTCGGCTCGGGCCGGAAGAGGGTGACCACCACCGGGGCGCCGGCGCCGTCGACCCCGACGACCAGACCGCCGCCGCCGACCAGGGTCTGCACGGCGGCGGCCGCGGTCGCCCCGGTGCGCAGCACCTCCAGGGCCGGGACCGGCACGGCGCCGGGCTCGCCGCTCACCGCAGGAACCCGCCCAGCGGCAGGGTGGCGGCCACCCCGGACCGCTGCTGACCGTCCAGCCGGCGCAGCACGCCGCGACCGACCGGTCCGGTGAGCCCGGCCGGCAGGTCGGTGCCGCCGGGCAGCGCCGCGCGCAGCGTGACCTGGACGTCGACGACGCCGTCGTCGCCCCGGCGGGCGGCCACGGCCAGCATGGTGGTCACCCCGGACGCCCGGGCGCGCCCGCGCAGCTCGGCCAGCGCGGCGGGGAGGTCGTCCGCGTGGTCGGCGGGGAGGTCCAGGGCGGCGGTCACGCACCGGTGGGTCCCGGCCGACCAGCTCGCCCACCGCTCGCGCGTCGCCGCGCCGGGGGGCGCCGGCGCGTCGCCGAGCAGCCCGAGCAGCCCGGTCACGGCGTCCTCGGGGGCCAGCGGGACCGCCCGCACGCCGGCCTTGCGCAACCGGCGGACCACCCGACGCGCGGCGTTGGTCAGGTCGGTGCGGAGGTCCGCGGTCTCGTCGTCGGAACCTCGGAGCACCTGCAGGGCCACCCAGCACCGGGTCGCGGCCGGGACGGCACCACCGGTCAGCTCGCGGTAGGACAGCGCCGCCGGCCCCTCGCCGAGCCCGGCGGGGTGGGTCTGCTCCAGGACCTGCAGGGTGAACCGGGTGCCGCCCTCGTCGGCCGCCGGCAGCAGCGACGTGATGGGGGGCAGCGCGGTCGACCGGGTGAGGTAGGGCCGGTCGGCCGTGGCGGTGACCTCGACGGCGACCGACAGCCCGCCCTCGTGCACCCACAGCGCGGCGGGCACGCCGTCCAGGTCGAGCTGGTCCAGCCACCCGCCGTGCACGACGGCGTCGAGCAGCGCGTCGGCGGTCCCGGGGAGCGTCGCGTCGGCCGGCAGCTCCCGGCGGCGGCGCGCGACGCCGTGCCGGAGCCGGAGCCCGGCCCACTGGTAGGCCCACCTCCCGGACCACCGCGCCAGGGCGAGACCCAGCACGAGGACCACGGCCACCGCCACGGGCAGCAGCACCGGCCACGGCTGGCGGTGGGCGACGAGCCCGGCGACGAGCGCCACCTCGACCGCGACCACCTGCCCCGGACGCAGGCCGCCCGGTCGCGTCCGGCGCCGCGGCCGGGGGTCACCGGGGGTGGGGCGGCGACGGGCAGCACCGGCGGCGGCGAGCGGAGCGCCGTCCTCGCGCTCGGCGGCGGCCCTGGCCCGGGCCTGCGCGGCGGCTGCCGCGCGGACGGCGGCGTCGGGGGCAGCGGTGGCCAGCCCACCCACGGTCGCCCGGGCGGAGGTGGCCCCGCGACCGGCGAGGTCCTGCCCGGCGGCCGCGGTGCCGGCCCACCCGGCGTCGGCGGCGGGTGCGGGCGCACCGGGTGCGGCGTGCGCGGGTGCAGCGGCGGGCACGGCCAGGGGGCGCTCGGCGTAGGCGGCCGAGGCCGGCGGCGGGGGCAGCGGGGCGGGGCGGGCGGCCGCGGCGCGCGGGCCGGTCGGCGGGTGCTCGGGCGGGGTCACCCCTGCCGGCCCAGGGCCGGACCCGAGGGCCCGACCTGCCGCTCCGCGGGCCGCTGGACGACGCCCGTGCCGGCGTCCTCGACGTCGAAGAGCTCGGCGTCGCCCACCGTCTCGGGCGCGCGCGTCTCCTGCTCCTCCTCGCGGCGCCGGGTGCGCGTCGGCGGGCGGGGGGCGCCCTGGCCCGGTCCGCCCGACCGGGGTGCGGCCGTGCGGGACCCCGGCTCGGGGAGACCGCGGCCCTCCAGCCCGCGGCGCAGCGCGGACCGGGTGGACGACGGCGTCTCGGGGCTGCCCGCCGCCCCGGCGGTGCGACGACCGGACAACCCGCGGGTGGACGGCGGGGTGCCGGGCCCACGGCCGCCGGCGCGGCCGCCGGCCCCCGGCGGGGTCGTCGGCGCCGACGGGCCCCGGGAGCCCTGCAGGCTCTCCGGCACGCCCGGCGATCGGGTGCTGCGCCCCTCGGGCCCCGCGGCCGGCCGGGCAGGGGTGCCCCCGGGCCCGGAGGGGCGACCGGCCAGCCCCTCGGCGCCGGGCGCGCGGGGCGGGGCGAACGGGGAGGACGGACGGCCCGGCGCGCCGGCCCGGCCGCCGGGCGCACCCGGTGGCTGCGCGGCACGCCCAGGAGGCGTCCCGGCCTCGCCGGGGCTGCCTGGTGCACCGGTGCGGCGCCCACCCAGGGTCGGCGGGGACGACGGCCGGGCACCCGAGGCGGAGGTCGGGCCACCGCGGCCGGGGAGCTGGGGAGCGCCGCCGCTGCCCGCGCCCGCCGACGGCGGTGCGGCCGGCCCGGCACCGCGTCCGGCGAGCTGGGCGGGCGAGCCCGGCGCCGCGGTGGGTGCGCCGGGCAGGCCGCCACCGGCACCGCGGGTGGAGGGAGGGACGGCCGGTGCGCCCGGGCGGGCACCACCCACGGACCCGGCGGCACCCGGGGGCACCGCGGGCGGAGGTGCGAACGCGGAGACGGGTGCGCCCGGCGGGGCCGAGGGGCCGGTGCCGGGTGGTGCCAGCGGTGCGGGCGGCGCGGGGGCGACGCTGGCGACGGCTGCCGGCGGCACGGCGGGCGCCGTCGGTGCGGCCGTGGGTGCGGCCGTCGTCGGGGTGGCGGTCGGCGGGGTGGCCGGCGGCGGGGCGGTGGTGGGCGGTGCCGTCGGGCCGGCGGTGGGGGCGGGCGCGGGGGCCGGTCCGCGGCCGGGTGCGGGGGCCGGTGCGGGGCCGCCGCCGGGCGTGGGCGGGGGCTCGAGGCCGGCGAGGGCGGCGATCTGCTCGGGCGTCACCGTCGGGGCGTCGACGGGGCCCTGGAAGACCGTGCCGTAGGGCCGCAGCCCGCCCGAGGCGTGGGAGTAGGCGGTGGCCAGCGGTTCGATGACCTCGCGGCGGATCTTCTCGGCGTGCTCCTGGGCCTTCTCGGTGACCCGGTTGGTACCGGTGAAGAACTCCCCGAAGTCCTTCGCGTCGAGGCCGGCGTTGTCCTCGCGCTCGGCCGCGGCCACGGCGTTGCTGTAGTCGTTGAACATCCGCTGCATGTCGTTCATGGCCGTGGTGACCACCGCGGCCAGGTCGGTCAGCTCGGCACTGGCGCCGTCGGCCAGCCGGGCCCAGCTGTCCAGGCTCTGCGCGGACTCGGTGATGCGCCCCTGGAACACCTCCGCGGCCTCGGAGGTCCACCCCTCGGCCAGGGTGGTGCCCTTCTGCCGCAGCAGTGCGGCCTGGCCCCGCAGCACCCCGGCCGTGGACGACCAGCCGTCGGCCGCCGCGGTCAACGACCCCGGGTTCTCCATCATGACGAACTGGTACATGCTCGTCACGTCGAGGGTGTTGAAGTTGCGCTCGGTGCCGGCCTCGACGTCGTCGACGTCGTAGTACGCAGCGCCGCCCCCACCGCCGCCGTCCAGGACCACGGTCAGGACCCCGTGGCGGAGCCGGTGGACATCAGCCGCCCACGCTCGGCGAGGAGTACGGCGTGTAGGTCGTCCCCGTGGACGACGTGTAGTCGTTGTACGCCGCCGGCGGCCGATCGGTCTCGCGGTGGACCTCGCCGTCCTGCCCGACGGTCACCGTCGCGTGGTACCCGTCGTCCCGCTCCTGGGCGGCCCACTCCTGGGCCTCCTCGTACTCGGCGGCGGTGCTGGTGTTCTCCTCGCCGGCGCCGCTGGACTGCTGGTAGCTGTCGGGCGCGACGTACCCGTAGACCGGGTTGCCGTAGTCGTCGTAGCCGGTGACCTGGCGGGTGGCGCTGGCCTGCCGGACCTCCTCCTGGTGGTTCTCGATCGTGGAGCGGACCAGGGCCATGCGCTGGGCGGTGGTGAGGCCGGCCGGCCCCGCGCCGGTGGCCGGCTGGTTCTGCGCGTTGGCGGCGGCCGCGGCGCGCGCGGCGTCGGCCTGGGGGCCGGTGAGGGTGACCCCGCTGGCGGTCACGTAGGGCGTGCCCGCGGGGGTGAGGTCCTCGCCGGTGCGGCGGGCCAGGATGGCCAGGCGGCGCTGTTCGGCCGCGGCCGCGGCCTGCTGCGCGGCCTGCTCGCTCAGGATGGTCTCGGTGCCCGGGGCGGGGTTCAGCGCTGAGTTGACGCTGTTCATCTGCGCCTGCTGGCTGGTGTCGCCGTGCTGGTAGTTCCAGGCGACCAGGGTGGCCACGTTGCGCAGCGCCTGGGCGTTGTTGCCGGTGTCGACGAGGAACATCGTCAGCGACTGGGCCAGCTGGGCGTAGTGCGCCTGGGCGGACCCGGCACCGGTGACCCCGCTGAGGCCCACCGAGGCCGCCGAGATCGGACCGATGTGGGCCGATGCGTCGCTCAGCACCTCGAGGCCCTCGGTGCCCATCGCCGTGGCGAACTCGCGGACGGAGTCCAGGGTGACGTCGGTGCCTTCGGCCACGTGCCCTCCTCGCGTCGGCCGCGCCGGGCGGCGGCGTCGGTCAGCCATGCTAACGGGACGGCGCGGTCCCGCCACCCGGCGCCGGGCCCCCGGGGATCAGGCGGTCGGCTCGGCCCAGGCCAGCTGGACCAGCTGCGTGCCCCCGCGCCGGGTGACCAGCCAGCCGCGGCCCGGCGGCTGGGGGCCGGGCCGCACGGCACCCACGAGGGCGCCCTCCTCGCGGCTGCCCGACAGCACGATGCCGGGGCTGGCCAGCTCGCGCAGCCGCTGCAGCACAGGCTCGAAGAGGGCGCGCCCGGCGCCGCCGCTGCGGCGCGTGAGGACCAGGTGCAGGCCGACGTCGCGCCCCTGCGCGAGGAACTCCAGCAACGGCGCCAACGGGTTGGGGGCGCCGCCGGCCACCAGGTCGTAGTCGTCGACCAGCAGGTACAGCTCGGGGCCGGTCCACCAGCTCCGGTTGCGCAGCTGCTCGGTGGTCACGTCGGGGCCGGGCAGCCGGCTGCGCATGACCCCGGTGATCTCCTCGATCATCGTGGTGGCCGTGGGGCCGGACGTGCCGTAGGCCAGCAGGTGCTCGGGGCTGATCGCGCCCAGCAGGCTGCGCCGGTAGTCCAGCGCGACGATCCGGGCCTCCTGCGGGGTGCACTGCTCGCCGATCCGGCGCGCGAACGACCGCAGGAACGCGCTCTTGCCCGACTCGGCGTCGCCGAAGACCACCAGGTGCGGGTCACCGGAGAGGTCCAGGTGCACGGTGGACAGGTCGTCCTCGGAGATGCCGACGGCGAACCCGCGGTTCGGGTCGGCCAGCAGCTCCTCGTGCAGGACGTGGTCGGGCAGCAGCCGGACCGCGGGGGCGGCAGCACCGGTCCAGGCCTCGGCGACCCGCTCGACCAGGTCGGCCTGGCCGGCGGCGAGGTCGTCGGCGGTCTGCTCGCCGTCGATGCGGGGCAGCGCGGTGAGGATGTGCGCCTTGCCCGGCTCGAGGCCCCGGCCGGGGGTGCCGGTGGGCACGTTGGTCGCCGTGCGGCGGTCGATCATCGAGTCGGAGGTGTCGCCCAGGCGGAGCTCCAGGCGGGTGCCGAACAGGTCGCGGACGGCGGGCCGCAGGTCCAGCCACCGCGACGCGGCGGCCACCACGTGCAGGCCGTAGGAGGGCCCCCGCGTGGCCAGGTCGGTGACCAGCGGCTCGAGGTCCTCGAACTCGCCGCGGATGGTGGACCACCCGTCGACCACGAGCAGGACGTCGCCGAACGGGTCGTCGGGCACCCGACCGGCCCGCAGCGACCGCCGGTAGGCCGTGATGCTCTCGGTGCCCAGCCGGGCGAACCGGGCCTCGCGGGTGGCCAGCAGGCCGCGCAGCTCGGCGATGGTGCGCCGGACGACGGCGACGTCGTTGCGACCGGCGACCGCGCCCACGTGCGGGAGCCCGCGCAGCGCGCCGAGCCCGCCGCCGCCGAAGTCGAAGCAGTAGAACTGCACCTCGCGCGGGGTGTGGGTGAGCGCCAGCGAGGTGACCATCGACCGCAGCAGCGTGCTCTTGCCGCTCTGCGGGCCGCCGACGACCACGGCGTGGCCACCGCTGGTGGTCAGGTCGACCACCAGCGGGTCGCGGCGCTGCTCGGCGGGGCGGTCGACCACGCCGACGTGCGCCCGCAGGGTGCCCGTCAGGTCGGGGTTGTCGACGGTCAGACCGCGGACCGGGTCGGACACCAGCGGCGGCAGCAGCTGGTCGAGGGTGGGCGGCTCCTGCAGCGGCGGCAGCCACACCTGGTGCGCCGGGGTGCCCTGGCCCTCGAGCCGGTCGACCAGGACGTCGAGCAGGCTCTCGCCCAGGGTGTCGACCTCGGTGGGGTCGGGGACGTCGGCGGCGCCGGCGGTGTCGTCCTCGCCGGGCACCGGCAGGGCCGGCGCGACGTAGGAGGACTCGTAGGCCAGCACCGCCGGGCCGGACGACGGCCCGAGGTCGGGGGCCGCCGACGCCCGGCGGTAGGTGCCCGACACGTAGGCGGCGCGGAAGCGCTCGAGCGGGTCGGTGCCGAACTTGACGTAGCCGAACCCGGGCGCGCGGGGCAGCTCGAAGGCGTCGGGTGCCGACAGCACCACGCGGCTCTCCATCGCCGAGTTGGTGCGCAGGGCGATGCGGTAGGACAGGTGGGTGTCCAGGCCGCGCAGCCGACCCTCCTCCAGGCGCTGCGAGGCCAGCAGCAGGTGCACGCCCAGCGACCGGCCCACCCGGCCGATCTGCACGAACATGTCGATGAAGTCGGGCTTGGCGCTGAGCAGCTCGCTGAACTCGTCGCAGACGATGAGCAGGCTGGGCAGGGGAGCCAGCGGGACGCCCGAGAGCCGGGCCCGCTCGTAGTCGCGCAGCGAGGCGTAGTTGCCGGCCGAGCGGAGCAGCTCCTGCCGCCGGACCAGCTCGCCGTTGATGGCGTCGGTCATGCGGTCGACCAGCGGGAGCTCGTCGGCCAGGTTGGTGATGACCGCCGAGGTGTGCGGCAGCCGGTCCAGCCGGGTGAACGTGGCCCCGCCCTTGAAGTCGCTGAGCACGAAGTTCAGCGTCTCGGAGTCGTGCGTGCAGGCCAGAGCGAGGACGAGGGTGCGCAGCAGCTCCGACTTGCCCGACCCGGTGGCGCCGACGAGCAGCCCGTGCGGCCCGACGCCGTCCTGGGCGCTCTCCTTGAGGTCCAGCTCCAGCGGGGCGCCGTCGGCACCCACGCCGATCGGCACCCGCAGCTGGTCGCGGTTGGGCCGCGGGGCCCAGCCGCTGGAGACGTCGAAGGCGAAGGGGTCGCCGATGCCCAGCAGGTCGGCCAGGTCGGTGGTGGCGGTCATCGCCTTCTCGCCGACGGCGCCCGCGGACAGCCGCAGCGGGGCGAGCTGGCGGGCCAGCGACTCGGCGGCGGCGGGGGAGAGGCCGTCGGCCCGGCCGAGCTCGACCTCGCCGTCGGTGGTGCGGCTGGTCAGCCGGCCGTCGGCGGTGACCTCCAGCACCAGCGTGCCGCGGTCCAGCAGCCGGGACGGCGGGGTGGACAGGTCCAGCACCGTGACGCCCTCGACCCCGCCCTCGCTGGCCAGGTGGTCCGAGCCGGCGGTCTCGCCGCCGTCCAGCACGACCAGCACGTGGGGGCCGCCGACGGTCGTGACCGGTCCGCTCGGGTTGAACCGCGGACGAGCGGCGACCAGGTCGTCCAGCTGGGCCTCCAGCGCCGGCAGCGTGGGGGCGATGAGCCGCACCCGGCCCAGGGCGTCGGAGCGCTCGGGGTGCTGGGCGTGCGGCAGCCACTTCGCGTACTCCCAGGCGTCGCGGCGGTCGGTGCCGGAGCACACGGCGACCAGGACGTCGTCCGGGCTGTGGTGGGTGGTGAGCTGGGCGACCACCGCCCGGGCCAGCGCGCGCTGCTGCTCCACCGGCCCCAGCACGTGCACCCGGCCGAACCCGTTGAGGGCCATGGAGACCGGCAGGTCGGGCACGGCCGACCAGGTGAGCACGAACCGGCGCAGCGCCCCGGCCGACAGCGGCTCGAGCTCGTCCAGCGGCCCGGTCTGCGGCGGCACCACCGGGGTGGCCAGCGCCTGCGGGCCCAGCCCGATGCGCACCACGCCGAAGTCGGCGTGGTCGGCGCGCCGCTCCCACAGCCGGTGGCTGGCGGCGGTGGTCCACAGCTGGTCGGGGTCGGGGTGCCGGTAGAGCATCGCCCGCCGCTGCTGGTCGGCCGCGCGCTGGGCCGAGCGCCGCTGCAGGGACAGGTGGCGCAGGTAGGACCGCCGCCGTCCGGCCATCTCCTTCTTGCCCGGCCCGCCGCCGTTGAGGAAGCCCATCGCGACCATGCCGAGGGCGGAGACGCCGAACAGGCCACCGGCGACGTAGCCGAGCGGGCCGCCGCGGCCGCTGGTGAACAGCAGCGCCATCGCGCCGGCGCCGGCCAGCATGGGCAGCACCATCAGCATCTGCGACCACTTGCGGCCGGCCTCGGCGGGCAGCTCGGGCGGCGGGTCGAGCACGATCTCGCCGGCCGGCAGCTCGGGGGCGTCCCGCCGCGGACGGCGACGGACGACGACGGTGCTCAGGTCTCGGCCCTCCTCGCCCGGCTGCCCCGGCGGTGGGGAGGCCCGGCCGTATCGTATGGGCCGCCCGGACCACGTCACCCGCCCCGAGCCCAGGAGACCCGTTGAGCCACCGCCGCCGTACCGGAGCACTGCTCGCCGTCGCCTCGTCGGCCCTCCTGCTGGCCGGGTGCGGCGGTTCCGACGACGCGGACGGGGCCCCGGCCTCGCCGCCCGCCGCGTCCTCCTCGGCCGTGGGCTCGTCGGGCTCGTCGGGCACGGCCACCGCCGACTACGACACGATCGCCGTCCCCGACGAGTTCGGCGGCGGCACGATCCCGGTGCCCCCGGGGCTCACCCCGGGCGAGCCCACCGTCCAGGACGGGAAGTGGAAGGTCGAGATCGACGGCATCGACAAGGAGCAGGGCATCGACTTCTACCGCGAGGCGCTCCCGGCCCTGGGCTACACCACCGACGTCGAGAACGAGCTGCTGTACACGGCCTCCGACGGCACCCGAACGGTCACCGCGACCCTGTCGGCCGGCCCCGACGGGGTCGACGTCTTCGTCGAACCCGCGTCGTGACCCGGTCGGTCGGCCAGGGGCTGGCGCGGGTCACCGTCGCCGCCCCCACGCGGCGGGTCGACGTCGCGCTGCCCGACGGCGTGGCCGTCGCCGAGCTGCTGCCGATGCTGCTCCGGCACGCCGGCGACGAGCTCGCCGACCTGGGCCAGGAGCAGGGCGGCTGGGTGCTGCGCCGGCCCGACGGCTCGTCGGTCGAGCCCGACCGCTCGCTGGCGGCCCAGGAGGTCCGCGACGGCGACGTGCTGCACCTGGTGCCCAGCCGCGAGCAGTGGCCCGAGCTGGACTACGACGACGTCGTCGACGCCATCGCCCGCAGCGCCCGCGACCGCAGCCGCAGCTGGGGCAGCGCCGCCACCCGGCGGGCCGGCATCGCGACCGGTGTCGTCGGGCTCGTGCTGGCCGCCCTGGTCACGGCCGGCACCGGGCCGGAGGACTGGGGCCGGGCCGGCGGGGTGCTGCTGGGCCTGGCCGTGGTGGCCCTGGTGGCGGCCGTGCTGCTCGCCCGGGCGGTGGGCGACGCCGGCGCGGCCGTCCCGTTCGGCACGGTCGCCCAGCTGACCGCGGCCGGCGGGGCCCTGGTGGTGGGCCTCGGCGCGCAGCCGCTGGCCACGCTGGGGCCCTGGCAGTGGCTGGCCGGCGCGCTGGCGCTGGTGGCGGTGTCGCTGGTCGTGCTGGCCGCGGTCTCGGTGTCCGCCGAGGGGCCGGTCGCGGGTGCGGCGCTGGGTCTGCTGGGCGCCGTCGCCGCGGCCGCCGCGCTCACCGACGCGGTCGACGCCCTGTCCGCCGCGGCGCTGGTGGCCGCGCTGACCGTCGTGCTGGTGCCGGCCCTGCCGATCCTCTCGGTCCGGCTCGGCAAGGTGCCCATGCCGCTGCTGCCGTCCACCACCGAGGACCTCCTGGCCGACGGGCCGCAGGTGCCGCGCTCGCGGGTGGCGGCCCGGGTGCGGAGGGCCGACGAGCTGCTGACCGGGCTGCTCGCCGGGTTCGCCGTCGCCGCCCTGGCCGCGGGGGTCGTGCTGGTGGCCGACGGCGGGCGCGCGGGCCTGGTCCTCGTCGCCCTGGTCGCCGTCGGCGGGTTGCTGCGGTCCCGGCTGTTCCCGGCGTCGCGGCACCGCCTCCCGCTCGTGGCCACCGGCCTGGGCGGGGTCGTGCTGCTGGTGCTGGCGGCGCTCGCCCTCGACGCGGCGCAGCAGCTGCGCTACCTGGTGCCGGCGCTCGTCGTCCTCGCCCTGGCCGCCCTGGTCGCCCTGCTCCGGTTCCAGGACCGAGCCCCCAGCCCGTACCTGGGCCGGGTCGCCGACGTGCTCGACGTGCTGGTCGTGCTGGCCGTGGTGCCCGTGGCCTGCCTGGTCGCCGGGCTGTACGGCTACGTCCGCGGTCTCTACGGCTGAGCACGTCGTGGCCAGCCGTCGGGACCTCTTCCAGAGCTACCAGTTCCTCACCCAGCGGGTGGTGGCCGGACTCGTGCTGCGCGAGAGCGACCCGCTGCAGTCGCCGGTGCGCCGCATGGGCGGGGCCGCCTTCGGCAGCGTGATGGTCGCGGTCCTGGTGCTGGCCGTCGTCGGCGTCATCGGCGTGATCAACCCCGGGGGCAACAGCACCTGGCAGACCGCGGGGGCGGTCGTGGTCGAGGAGGAGACCGGCACCCGGTTCGTCTACCTGCCCGACGACGACGGCACGATGCGGTTGCACCAGGTCGCGAACTTCGCCTCGGCGGCCCTGCTGACCCGGTCCACCGAGGTGGTGTCGGTGTCCTCGGCCTCGCTCGACGGCGTGCTCCGGGGGCCCCGGCTGGGCATCGACGGCGCCCCCGACGCCCTGCCGGCCGCCGACGACCTGCTCACCGACCCGTGGACGCTGTGCTCGGCGCCGGTCAGCGCGGCCAGCGGGGAGTCGGTCCCGCTGACCGCGCTGCTGGTCGGCGGCGGGGCCGGGGGCGGGCGCTCCCTGGGCGACGACGTGCTGCTGGTCCGCGACCGCGGCACGGGCGAGCTGCAGCTGGTCTGGCGCGGCCGGCACCACCTCGTGGTCGACGAGGACGCCGTGCTGCTGGCCCTCTCGCTGCGCGACGTCCCGCAGGTCGAGGTGGGCTCCGCCTGGCTGTCGGGGCTGCCGGCCGGTCAGCCGCTGCAGCCCGAGCCGGTGGCCGGCCGCGGCGTCCCCTCCACCGCGGTGCCCGGGGCGCTGGTCGGCCAGGTGGGCCGGGTCGGCGGTGGCGACGGTGGTGGCGACAGCGCGCAGTGGTACCAGGTCGACCTCGACCGGGTCGTCGAGATCACCGAGGTGCAGGCGCGGATCCTGCTGGCCGACCCGTCCACCGCGCAGCAGGCCTACGGCGGCGGCGAGCCCACCCCGCTCGAGCTGTCGGCCGTCGACGTGACCGGGGTCGACAGCGTCGAGCTGCCCGAGGCCGACCCCGCCGACCCGCCCGCGGTGCTGCCCACCCCCGCGCAGGTGGCCGGTTCCGACGAGACGCTGTGCGCGGGGTTCGCCGACGGCGGCGACCCGGACGACGTCCGGGTCGGCGCCCGGGTCGACCTCGCCGGCGGTGTGCTCGGGCCCGGTGCCACGAGCACGGGCACGGCGCTGGCCGACCTCGTGGTGGTCCCCCCGGGCCGCGGTGCCCTGGTGTCGGCGCGGGCCTCGGCCGAGGCGTCGTCGGGGGCGTTGTTCCTGGTCACGGACGAGGGGCGGGCGTACCCGGTGCCCTCGCCGGTGGAGGCGGCCGACCTCGGCTACGACGCCGCGGCAGCCGTCCCGCTGCCCGAGCAGCTGGTCGCCCGGATCGCCCCGGGCCCCGCGTTGTCCGAGGCCGCGGCGCGCGCTGCGGCCTGATCGGCGGGGGTTCCGTCGTCCACAGGTGGGGCGCACCGTTCGGCGGCATCGCGGGCGGACCGGTAGGTTCCGTGATCGGCGGTGCCCCCGGGCGGCGCCGGGACGTCGACCGAGCACCCATTCGCAGACGAGGAGAACGGCATGGCAGGACAGCAGACAACCACCGATGCGGCGGTCATGGCGCAGTTCGCCGGCCGGGCCGAAGAGGTCTCGCAGAGCCTCACCGCCGCGATCAGCAGCCTCATGAACAACCTCAGCACGCTGCAGTCGACCTGGCTGGGCCGCGGTGGCACCGCGTTCACCACCACCACGCAGACGGTCTCCGAGGAGACCAAGAAGCTGAACCAGGCGCTGCTGGGCATCAGCACCGACGTGAACACCGCGGCGGCCAACTACACCAGCTCCGACGAGCAGCAGCAGTCGCAGATGAACACCGTCAACAGCCAGACGACCGGCATCACCGCCGGCCTGACCGGCGTCTGAGGAGGAGAGCAGACATGAGTGGTGGCGACCAGTACCGGGTCAACTGGGGTCAGCAGCAGGAGGCCGCGTCGATGGTGAGCAGCACCGTCGCGACGATGGACTCCCAGCTCGCCGACCTGAACACCCAGATCAACAACCTGATCGGCACCTGGGACAGCGACGCCCAGGAGGCCTACCGGGCCCGTCAGGAGCAGTGGACCGGCGCCTCGACCCGCATCAAGGAGGCCCTCCAGGCCTTCGTGAACGGGCTGAACTCCGCGGCCGACACGTCGCAGGGCACCGAGCAGACCAACGTCGGCGTGGTCAGCGCCTGACCTGCACCACCGGCATCGACGGGCCGCTCCGGGTACTCCCCGGGGCGGCCCGTCGCGTCCTCGGGGTCAGCGGGGCGGGTCGAACAGCGCGCTGGCGGGGATGAAGCCCTCGGGCTCGGCCTCGCGCGGGGGAGGTGCGGCCCGGCCGGTGCGCCACCGCCGCCCGCGGGCCCGCCGCAGCAGGGTGCCGGCCAGCACGGAGACCAGCACGACGGCGCCGGCGGCCAGCGCCCACCACGCGGAGCGGTCGGCGGCGTCCGCCGCGGCGACCTCGGCCGCGGCGGCCGCGGCGTCGGTCGGGGGCGGCTGGTAGCCGGCGTCCTGCCGGGGCGGCGACGACGCCAGGTCCTCGGTCACGGCCCGACCTGGCGACAGCAGCCCGGCGCCGTACCCGCTCGCGGCGGGCGCCGGCAACGCGGTGGCCTGCAGCCGGGCCTGCACCGCGGCCGGCCGGTCGGCACCGGCCGGCACCAGCCCCGGCTCGGCGACCACCAGGGCCGCGGTGGCCGCGACGAACGCCGCGGCGAAGGCCGTGCCCTGGTACACCTGCTGGCTCGTGGTGCCGGTGGACACGACGTCGGCACCGGGCGCGGCGAGGTCGACGTAGTCCCCGACCTGCGAGGTGTCCGTGCGCAGGCCGTCGGTGCCGACGGCCGCCACGCCCAGCACCCCGGGGTAGGCGGCCGGGTAGGGGGTCGCCGAGCCGGCGGTGGGCCCCTCGCCGTCGCGCTCCGCGTCGTGGCCGTCGCCGACCCCGGCCACCACCACCACACCGGCGTCCAGCGCCTGCTGCACGGCCGCCGCGAGGCGTGGGTCGTCGGTGTACCCGACGGGGCCCACGAGCACGACCTGCGCCCCGCCGGCCACCGCGGTGCCGATGCCGGCGGCGACCAGGCCGGGGTCGGCCGGGGTGCCGGTCGGCTCGGTGACCGCCCGGTCGACGACCTGCACGGGCAGGACCTGGGCATCCGGGGCCAGCCCGCGGAGACCGGTGCCCGCCTGCTGCCCGGCCACCACGATCCCGGCCAGCCCGCTGCCGTGCGGCACGCAGTCCACGTCGGCGGTGCCCGACGCCACCAGGTCGACCCCGGCGGTCACCCGCCCGGACAGCTGGGGGTTCGACGTCTGCACCCCGGTGTCGAGGACGGCGACGGTCACCCCCGAGCCGGTCGAGAACGGCCACACCTGCCCGGCCGGGTCCCAGGCCTGCTGGGCCCACGGCACCGCCGCCTGCGGGGAGTCGGGGGCCGGGGGCTGGGCGCACACCTGCGCAGCCCGTGCCGGCCCGCCGAGGCCCACTGTCGCGGTCGCCGCGACGAGTGCCGCAGCAGCGATGCGCAGCCGACCGGGCAGGGTCACCTCGTCCTCCGATCGGCTGGGCCGCGACCACTGTCCGTCGCGGGGTGTGCTGGCCGTCAGTATCGTGCGGTGGTCGGTGCCGATCGCCGGCCGGGGAGGGAGGGTGGACCGTGAGCACGCCCGAGCGCCCCGACCTGGATGCCTTCCGCGAGTACTCCGAGGGCCTGCAGGTCAAGCTGCACCAGCTCATGGAGCAGGGCCCCGAGCTCGCCCGGCAGGCGCGGGCGGTCCAGGTGACCGAGACGTCCTCCGACGGCCTGGTGTCGGTGACCGTCGGTGCGCGCGGTGACCTCGTCCGGCTCGACCTCGACCCCCGCATCTACCGACGTCCCGACTCGCGCACGCTGGCCGACACCATCACCGAGACGGTGCACCGCGCCACCGCCGCGGCCCAGGAGCAGGTGGTGCAGACCTTCGCCGGCGTGGCCGACGCCGACCAGCTGCGCGCCACCCTCACCGGCGACGACGAGGCCCTGACCGGGATCACGACCGACCAGATGCACGGCAGGAGATGAGATGGCCCACGACGAGGTGCACATCGACCCCCCGGTGGCGGCGAGCGGGCTGCTGGCCTGGGAGTCCTCGGCGCAGATCCTGAGCACGGCGGTGCAGGCCCGGGTCGCGGCCATCCGGTCGGCCGAGTCGGCCAAGCCGTGGGGCTCCGACAGCGGAGGGCCCGAGTTCGAGACGGTCTACACGAAGGGGTCCGGCCCCTCGCTGGACGCCCTCTCGGGCACCACCGACCACATCACCCGGTTGGGCCAGCAGGCCCACCAGGCCGTCGACGCCTCGCTGGCCTCCGACGACGAGCAGGCCGCCGCCGTCACCGTCCAGGTCGACAGCGGGCTCTAGCCCCTCCGCGCCGGCCTCGGCGCACCCGGCAGGCACGGACTCGGAGGGAGGTGACGGTGGAGCACCCGGACGACGTCACCAGCCCGTTCGCCTGGCTGGGCGGGTCCGACGGCTGGTGGAACGACCTGCTGTCGATGATCTTCGCGGGCTCGAAGTGGCCCGAGGGCAGCGAGTCGGCGGTCTGGGAGCTCACCGAGGAGTGGGACGGCCTCGCCGAGGCGCTGTCCACCGGCGCCGAGGAGCTGACCAACGCAGCCACCCTGCTGATGCAGGGCTGGGACGCCCCGGCCACCGAGACGTTCCAGGACCTCGCCCAGCAGCTGCTGGCCTCCCCCGAGTTCGGCCTGGTCGGGCACATGCAGAACGCGACCGCGATGGGCATGCAGGCGCGGTCCTTCGGCACCGAGCTGCAGTACGCGAAGATCTCGATCAACGTCGCGGTCGCCGTCGCCGTCGCGGCCGCCTTCATCGCCCTGATCATGGCCTGGGCGGGCGGGGTCTCGCTCGCCACCCTCGGGCCGATCGCGACCACCGCCCGCACCGTGGTCAGCCAGGCGATCTCCAAGCTGGTCTCCTCGGCCGGGCGGGCCGCGGCGACGCGGGCCATCGCGGCGGCCGCGGCGCGCGGCGCGGCCAACGCGGTCGCCCGGACGACGGTCCGCGACGTCGCCCGCCACCTGGCCCACGAGGTGGTCGAGGAGGTGCTCGAGGAGGTCGCGATCGACGCGATCAGCCAGGGCATCCAGTTCGCCCAGGGCACCCGCACCGACTGGAACGTGCTCTCGACGGTCGCGGCCGGCATCGGCGGCGGCGCCGGTGGGCTGATCGGGGCCGGCGCGATCGCCCCGATCATCGGCCGCACCGGGATCAACCGCGTCGGCCGCGGTGCCGGCGGCGTGAACCTCCCCGGGGTCGGCAACCGGCTGGCGCGGACCGGCACCGGCCTGGCGTCGACCGCGGCCACGAACACGCTGGCCTCGCCGGGGGGCAGCATCGTGGCCAGCCTCGCCACCGGACAGGGCTTCCCGTCGCTGAGCGGGGACGACTTCCTCGGCTCGGCGCTGGGGGCGGTCGGGCGCTACGGCACGGTGAGCCCGTTCAACCCCTCGGTGATCAGCGCCGCCGCCCACCCGGTCTCCACGCTGAGCACGCTGCACGTCAACGCCCTGGCCGGCATGGCCGCCCAGAACGCGCTCCAGGGCACCGGCACCCCGGGCCTGGCCGGCGCCGGGTCCGGAGCGGTCGGGGGGACGAGCACGGCCGTGGGGTCGGCCGCCGCCGGCCAGGGTGGCGGGTCCGGTGCGGTGCAGGGCGGTTCCGGGTCCGGTTCCGGTTCCGGGGGGGCGAACCAGGGCGGCGGGAGGACGGCGGCCTCCGGGTCCACCGCGGCCACCTCCCCGACCGCCACCTCCCCGACCGCCACCTCCTCGACCGCGGCCTCCCCGACACCCGCATCCCCCGCGACGGCATCCCCCGCTGCCACCCCGGCCCCCGCTGCGGAGGCCCCGGCTGCGGAGGCCCCGGCGGAGGCCTCACCGGCGGTGGCCTCACCGGCGGTGGCCTCCCCGGCGGCGGCGGATGCTTCCCCGGTCGCCGCGACCCCGGCCCCGACGGACCCCGGTGGATCCGGGCCGGTCGCCGCCACGCCGGGCGGGACCGACGCGTCGTCGGGCCCCCCCGGCGGGACCGGCACCCCGGCGACGCCGTCCACCGACGCGGCGCCGCCCTCGACCGCGGCGCAGCCGGACGGCGGGAGCCCGGCGGTCCCGGGCACGGACGTCGCGGCTCCCGCAGCCGACCCCGGCGCCCAGCAGCCGGCCGCGGCGACCGCCGTGGAGCAGGATCCCGGTGGCCCGGCCGGGCCCCCGTCGGCAGCCGACCCGTCGAGCACCACCACCGACCCGTCGAGCACCGACCCGTCGAGCACCAGCACCACGCCGGCGACGACCGGGACGGCACCGTCCTCGACCGCAGCACAGCCGGACGGCGGGGCTCTGGTGGCCCCCGGCACCGACATCGCAGGTCCGGCCGCCGATGCCACGGCCCAGCAGCCGGCCGTCGGTACCGAGGTGCAGCAGGATCCCGGCGGCCCGGCCGGTGACCCCTCGACGACGGACCCGTCGAGCACGTCCTCGCCGGCTGCCGCGGCACCGGTGGCGCCCACGAGCCAGTCCACGGCCCCGTCCTCGCCGACGTCCTCCCCGACGTCCGCCGCGACCTCGCCCACCGGCGGAACCGGCCAGACCGGCTCCGGGGACACCGGGTCGAGGCCCGGTGGCAGCTCCCCGACCACCGACGCCGAGCCGGGCAGCGGCACCGAACCGGGCACCGACACCCAGCCGGGCAGCGAGGCCGACCCGGACAGCGGTGCCGACCCGAGCACCGGTGCCGACCCGAGCACCGGGGACGCCTCCTCCGCCGATGCGGCCGGAGCGGCCGCCGCGACGACCCCTGCCGCGACCACCCCTGCCGCGACGACCCGCGCCGAGAGCCGCCGGGATGCCGCCCGGGCCGCCCGGGTGGACCGGCAGATCGACGCGCTGGCCGCGGCCGTGGCGGCCGAGCGCGCGGCCACCGGCGCGGACCCGCTGACCCGGGCCGACGTCGTCCAGGCTCTCGATGCGATCCACCGGGCGGCGGTGGACCGCAGCGGTACCGGCCCCCACGGCGACGACACCACGTCGGGCGACCAGGGGGCGGACCCGGCCCAGGCCGGTGGGGCGGTCCGGCCGCGGTCCGACGTGCGCGCCGAGGCCTGGGCGGAGAGCACCTACGACACGATCCGGGCCGACGGCCACGACGTCGCGGACATCGTGCGGTCGACCGCCGGGATGCCGCGCAGCGACGGCCGCACGGGCTTCACCCCGGACGAGGTGTCCCGGGTCAAGGACCACGTCTTCCACGAGGAGCACCGGCTCGGGGTCTACGACGACGACGGCGACCTGATGCCCGGCGCCCACGTGATGGGCCGCTTCGACGCCAACCCGGACATGGCCGAGGCATGGATCCGGTTGACCGGCGAGGCGGACCCGCGCGACGTCGAGCTGCTGCTCCACGAGCTGACCGAGGCCGCGTACATGGCCGCGCACCCCGAGGCCACCTACCCGGAGGCGCACGCGCACGCGCAGGCCGAGCACGACTGGCACGCCGGGCGACGCGAGCCCACCTACGAGAACACCGACACCTGGAGTGGCCGCCATGGCTCTGCTGCTGCGCTACCGGTTGGAGACCCGGACGCCGTCCGAGGTGACCTACCGGTGGGGGACCGACCAGGACGACCTGCCGTGGACGGTGACGGTCGACCCCGCCGACCCGGAGGCCCCGTCGAGGGGGGACGGGGACCCGAGGGACCGGGGGACGGTGGCCGGGAAGGTGGTGCTGCGCCAGCTGCGCGAGGGGAGCTGGCCGACGGGGGGAGCGATCCAGAGCTAGGCGCACCCGAGTCCGGGGACGCCGGGCCCCAGGACCCGGTGCAGGCCGCGCTGGACGCCGCCGACGCCGCGGCGGACCAGGCGCTGGCCGACCTGACGCCGGCCGACCGAGCGCTCCTCGACGCCCGGCTCGAGCGGGCGCGCGAGGTCGCCGCCCGGGTCAGCGCGGACCTGCACGCCGTCGTCGACGAGCTGGACGGCGACGCCTCGCTGCACAAGGAGCAGTACCGGGTGAAGGGCCCCGAGTCGGTCGCCCGCAAGTTCGACGGTGCCCTGGACGACGGCACGGTGACCAGCCTCGAGCAGTTCCTCGACCGGGCCAAGGACCTCGTCCGGTTCTCGGTCGTCAGCTCGCCCGAGGGGTACGGCGCGCGCGTGACCGCCGTGGTCGACGCACTCGTCCGACAGCGCTACTCGGTCGTGGAGACGAAGAACAACTGGCTGGCGGGCAACAGCTTCGTGGGGCTCAACATCCCGCTGCGCAGCCCCGAGGGACACCTCGTCGAGCTGCAGTTCCCGACCCACGCCAGTGCTGCGGTGGGCGAGGCGACCCACCGCGACTACGAGATCGCCCGGCTGCCGCAGGTGTCGGCGACCGACCGCATGCACGCCACGGCGCGCATGCTCGGTGCGGTCATGGCCTCCGGGGCCGACAGCGTGCTGCCCGACGGGGTCGAGTCCTTCGGCGAGCCCCGGACCAGTCGACCTGAGGACATGTGGCACACCGACGCCGGGTCCCGGTCCATGGTGGCGGAGTACCTGGCCGCACTGCCCGACGGCACCCGTGTCGTCGACGACCTGGTGGCGGCGGGGGTTGACCCCCGGGCGGCGGAACGGATCGCCCGGGTGACCGGACGGATGGGAGGCGATCGTGGCGGAGCACCGGTGGCGGTACGAGGTGCTGCAGGACGAGGAGACGGGCACCCCGGTCAACGTGCTGATCAGCGAGGGTCCGGTGCCGGGCGTGGTGATGTTCAGCCACAAGCGGAGGACCTGGGAGGAGGCGACCGGTCGAGCCCAGGCGAGGGCGGTGGTCGACCAGGCGGAGGGGACGTCGAGGACCCGGGAGGTCGACCGCGCGGAGGCCGAGACGGCGGCGACCCGGTTCGGCCAGACGCTGCCGGACGAGCCGATGCTGACCGCCCTGCTGACGGCCCCCTGACCTCGGGCACCTCCTCGTCCGACCCGTCTGCCGGGGACGACGCCCTGGGGACGCGTGACCAGGACGGTGGACAGCCGCCCGGGGACGATGACGGAGGCCGGCGCGGCGGAGATGTACGCGACGGACGACGTGATGAAGGGGACCCCGCTCCCGGGCGACCCGGGGTGGCCCGAGGCCTGACCGAGGACGCGCCCGGGACGACGAGCACTGCCGACGACGGTGGAGCTCCACCCGGCGGCGCGGGATCGAGGAACGCCGGACCGGACGGCAGGGTCCACCTCGCCGACGGCTCGTCGGTCCGGCCGTCCTTCGCCCGGGGCAGCATCGACCCGGCCGGGGACTGGCGCACCCACCTGGACGGCGCCCTCCCCGACGGCATGACGGAGGCCGAGTTCGCGGCCGCGGCCGGCAGCGGGGCGGACGTCGCGTTGACCGACCAGCAGAAGACCGCCATCCACGCGGTCCGGGACGCGGTGCGCATCGACCGGGGAGCGGTGCTGCAGAAGGCGATCACCCCGGAGGCGCTGCGCAACTACCTGACCGGCACCAGGGTCGGCACCGTCTTCTCGCACGCCACGGTGAAGGGGTTCATCGCGCGCGCCGTCGACGTCCTCGGTCTCGTACGACCGGCCGACGCGCAGGGTGCCCTCCGCCTGGACTACCGGGACGACGACTACGTCGAGCGGGAGGGGCGGGTCCCCTACCTCCCGTCGGACGGGTCCATCGCCGTGCTCCGGTTCGCCGCCCCCGGTCCGGCCGGGTACCGCACGCCCTACGGCGAGCGGATGGACGGCGACGTCGGGTACGACCCCCCGTTCACCGGCACCGGGTTCACGCAGAACCCGGTCGACCCGGTACCGGAGTTCGAGGCCACCGAGCAGCAGGCCCTGCCCGACCGGGCCGAGATCTGGGCCCTGGACCCGCAGGGCGGCGAGACGCTGCTCGGCGTCTTCGTCCTGGACCCCGACGCCGACCCCCGCGTGCCGAGCGGCGAGTGGTTCCCGACGGCGGAGGCCGCCGCCTGGGCCGCCAGCGGCGACACGGCGCCCCCCCGGACCGGACCCGACCCGACCACACCTGGAGGAACCCATGCTGGATCCGGACACGCCCCTGCCGGACGGGCTCTACCTGACCTGGCGGGGCGGGACCTACAAGGGCGGGGTGCGGTCGAGGGAGACGGCGGTGCTGCTGAGCACCGAGCAGGAGGAGGGGTTCGCCCCCCGCAACCCGGGCCGGGGGTACGAACGGGAGGTCCCGCTGACGGAGGTCAGGGTCTGGCGGTTGATGACGACGGCGACCTGGCGGGGTCTGCGGTTCCAGGTGCTGGGCCGGAGCGAGGGGCAGGTGCACCTGGGCTACCTGGGCCACAGCCAGGCCGAGGCGGAGAGCCTGGGCCTGACGCAGCGCGAACCGGCGGTGTTCACGACGTCGGTGCAGGAGGACGAGGTGACCGAGGAGCGCCAGGAGCGCGGCCCGGCCTGACCCCGGAGCTGACCCCCGAGCTGACCCCCGAGGTCGTCGGCGACCTCGTGCGGCTGGCCGAGCAGGCCACCTCGCCGCGGCCCCGGGTCCGGCGGCGGGCGGCCGCCGTCGCGGCCGAGCTGCTGCCGCTGCTCGGGCTGGCCGAGGGCCGCCTGGCCGCCGACGGCACGTGGACCGGCGGCTCCCCGGACCTCGAGGAGGTCGCCTCCCGGCTGCCGGCGGAGGCCCGCACGGCGGTCGCCGTCCTCGGCCTCGTCGCCGACCCCGGCGTGCTGCCCAGCGGACTGCCGACCACCGGCGCGGCCGTCTGGAAGGTGTTGACCGGTGGCGTCGTCGCGGCGGCGGCGGCCGGCGGCGCGGCGGCGGCCGTCGGCCTGGCCGGCGGCGACCCCGGGCGGGCGGTCACCGCCGGCATCACCGCCGGCGCAGCGCTGGTGGGCCACGCGGTGGCGGCGCGGGCCGACCGGCAGCACGCCCGGCTGGCCGAGCTGCTCCGGGCAGCCGCCGACGTCCGGCGGGGGCTGCCCGGCGACGCCGTGGCCGTCCACGACCAGGCGGTCGCCGACGCCCTGCACCGCGTGGCCGTGGACCGCGACGGGACCCTGTCCTCGCTGGAGGCCCTGGCCGAGATCGGCGAGCGGGCCGGTGCGGTGGCCCGGCCCGGCCTGCGCGCGGTCCTGCAGCAGCGGTTGGCCGGCATCACGCCCGCGGCCACGGCGGGACGCCGGGACCGGACGCCGGGCGGGTCGGGCCGTGCCGAGCAGCTGGCCGTCCCCCGCCCGGTCGGGGACGACGCCACGCCGTCCCGGCGGGCCTGGGCCCGGCGGACCTTCGCCGGTCCCCTGGCCAACGTGGGCGTGGCCGGCGTGGGTCTCCTCGTGGCAGGCGCCGCGGGGTGGGTGGCCGTCTCGGCGACGACGATCGGCACGCTCGTCGGCGGCCTGGTCGCGGCCGGTCTCCTCACCGCCGTCGAGCACGCCCAGGCCCGGCACCGGGCAGGACTCGAGGGCCGGCGCACCGACCTGGAGGACGCGCGGCGCCGGGCGCGTGCCGCGGCCGAGGGCGCGGCCCGGTCGGCGGCGGGGAGGGCCCTGGACGCCGAGCTCGAGGAGCGGACCCGGCGGGCCGAGCGGATCGCCGGGCGCCTGGACGCGCTGCTCGCCGATGCCGCAGCCGGCGGACGCCCCGTCCTCCCCGTCGACCTCGCCGCCGAGCTGACCGGTGAGCAGACCGGCGCCGTGGATGCCGCACCCACCGAGGGTGCCCGGGTCGACCAGCTCGTGCCCGGGGTCCGCACCGACCCGCTGGAGCCCGGGACGCTGACCGCCGCCGACCGCGCCGGGATCGCCGACCTGACCCGGGCGCTCGACGCCGCGGACGCCGCGCGCGGCCGGGCGCGCACCGCCGCCGTGGCCCGGGCCCGGGACCTCGCCGCCGGCCTGGGTCTGGATGCACCGGGCGACACCGACACCGAGGGCTGGTCCCACCGGCGGGCCGCGCTGGACCCCGCCCTGCAGCTGCGCCTCGCCGGCCTCGACGAGCTCCCGAGCGCGGTCCCCGGCCCCGGGTGGGCGGTGACGAAGGGGCTGGCCGCCGCCGTGGTGCCCTCGGTCACCGCGGCCGTCCTCGGCGCCGCGACCGTCGGGGTGGTGCCCGCGGTCGGGTTCGCCCTCGGCGCGGTCGCGCTGGCGGTGTCCGCCTCGGTCGGGGAGCGGGCCGCGGCGGTGGACAAGGAGCGCGGCAAACGGCCCAGCACCCTCTGGTCGGGCGCGGCCACCGCCGAGCTCGCCGCCGCCGACGCCGAGCGCACGGCGGCGCGCTCGGCCGCGACCGCGGCGCTGGCCGAGCAGCAGGCCGAGAACCGCAGCCGGGCCGCCCGGGTGGCGGCCGCGGCCCGGCGCCCGGCCGCGACCGGCCGTCGGCAGCCGCGGACCGTACCCACGGCACCACCGGCACCCACCCCCGCTGCCACCGTCGGGGCCGAGCTCCCGGCCAGCACCTCGACCAGCACCGCCACCCCGGCGGCCGGACGGGCCAGCTTCGTGACCGCCCTGCGGCGCGCCGCCGGGCCGGCCGTGCTGGTGGCCGGCGGGGCCGTCGGGCTGGTCGCCGTGACCACCGACGTGACGCCGCTGGTCCTGGTGCTGCCGGCGACCTGGCACGCGCTGGCGGCCCCCGTGCTGCCGGTGGTCGGGGGCGCCGCCGCCGCGGGGCTGGCCGCCGTGGCGTCCCTGGTGGCCGTCGTGGGCGACACCGTCGCCCGCCGGTCGGGTGCCGACCGGGAGGCGGCGCGCACCGCGGTGGTCGAGGCGCGGCGCACCCGGTGGACGGGGATCGCGCGGGCTGCGCAGCAGGGGGCCCTGGACGAGGCGCAGGCGCGGGCGCAGGCCGAGCTCGCCGACGCGCGGGCCGACCTGGCCGCGGCCCGGGGGCGGCTGGACGACGCGGTCACGCGGTCCCGGCGTCCGCGGTTGCTGCAGCTGGTGCTCGACCGGGCGGCGGCGCTGGTGGCCTCGGCCGGGAGCGCCCTGGCCCGGTCCACGCCCCCCGGCCCGGCGACGACCCCCGACCCCTCGGCGGTCACCGACGCCCGGGAGCTGGCGCTGCTGGCCCGCCGGGCCGAGGAGCTGCGCGGGACGGCTCCCGATGCGCGGGCCGAGCGGGTCGGTGCCGTGCTCGCCGACGCCCGCCGGCTCGGGCTCCTCGACCCGGGACCGGAGGCCGCTCGGCGCCGCACGGCGCTCCCGACCGCGCTGGCGTCCATCAGCGGGGCCCTGGTGGGCTCGGCGGCGGCCGTCGGGCACGACGAGCAGCTGTGGCGGTGGGTGCGCACCGTGGCCAACGCGACCGGGTGGTGGCCGGAGGAGGCCTGCGACTGCCCGCCCGGCGGTCCGTGCGCCTGCGCGCCACCCGCCCAGGCCCCCGCCCCGAGCCAGGCCCCCGCCCCGAGCCCCGCCCCGAGCCCGGCCCCTGCCCCCGCGGCTCCGCCCGCGGCGGCCCCTCCGGTCGGGCGGCCGCCGCTGCCCTACGCGCCGCCGCCGTCGCCCGTCCCGCCGTCCGCCGGGCCGGTCCCCGCGCCCGCGCCGCAGGCGGCGGTGGCGCCGCTGGTCGACGTGGACGACTGGCCCGGCGGCACCGGTCGCACCACGGCCGCCGTCGTCACCGTGGTGGCCCCCGGTGGGTCGCAGGTGGATCTCCTGGTCCGCTGGGTCGACCCGGGGCCGGGCCAGCGTCCGGTCCTGGTGCTCTCCGACGTCCCGGGGTCGAGCTTCTGGTGGGGCGTGCCCGCGGCGGTGCTGCAGGCCGCCGCCCAGGCGCTGGGTGCGCTGCGCCCCCCGGTCGGGCGGCTGGAGCACGCCGTCGTGCTGGGCGAGCGGGGGGGCCGCGAGCCCGTGCTCAGCGAGCTGCCGGTCACCCTGGGCGGCCCGGGTCCGCAGCTGGTGCCGGGTCGTGGGCCCCGGCAGCTCCCGCCGGCCGAGGCCGGGGCGGCGACGGCGGCGCTGCGGCTGCGTCCGGTGGCCGACCTGCTGGGCCGGCTGCGTCCCGTGCGGACCACCGGCTGACCACGGACCGTCCACCCGGCTGACCACCGAGCTGACCACGGGCTGACCACCGGCGGGGCCGGTGCGCCGGGTCAGGCGCCGGGGTCGGCGAGGTCGAGGTAGCCGCAGTGCCGGGTGATCAGCGCGGAGAGGTCCGCGACGATGCCGGACAGCTCGGCGAGCACCTGGTCGTCGGTGGGGGTGGGGGCGGCGTCGGGGTCCGTGGCGTCGGGGTGGGCGAGGTCCCAGGCCCGCAGCACGGCCAGCTCGGCCGCCGTGCGCAGGTCGGGCGACACCGCGGTGTCCTCCCACCGGGTCACCACCGGCGGCGGCAGCTCGAGGACCGGCCACCCGGGCAGCCCGAGGACGCTGGTCGTGCCGTCCTCGCCCACGCCCAGACCGAGCAGCAGCGGCCGGGCCCGCAGGCCCGCGGCCGTCGCGAGGAGGGCCGGGCCCGCAGGCGGCACCTGCACCAGCAGGGACCGCTCGACCAGGGCGGCCACCACCGCGGCCGGGTCGGGCACCCCGGCGGCCGCCGCGCGCTCGATCAGCAGCTCGCCGCTGCGGGCCGGGTCGTCGTCGAGCAGGCCGTGCGCGAGGTCCCAGGTCGTGGCCTGGGCGGCGTCCAGCCCGAGCCGCCGCCAGCCCAGCCGCACCGACCCGGCGACCGGGTCGGGCACGGTCTCCGCCCCGAGCCGGAACCCGACCGGCAGCACCGGACCGGTGGTCACCGGGCACCGCCCCCGTCGACCGCGCGGTCGACGTAGGCGGCGTTCGCCCGCAGCAGCGGCCGGAGCGATGCGACCAGGTCGGCGAGCAGCAGGTCGGGGTCGGCGACGCGGGGCTCGTCGACGCCGGCGGCCCGGTGGCCCTCGGCGTGCCAGCGGACCCCGGTCCAGAGGTCGGTGAACAGCGGACCCCACGCCCAGACGTCGCGCAGCACCCGGGACAGCTCGACCCGGGGCTGGCCGGGGAGCCCCACCTGGTGCACGGCGGGCCGGTCGGGCAGCTCGCCCAGGGCGGGGACGAGGGGGTGCAGGGTGTGCGCCCGCGCCCAGGCGCGGCGTCCGTCGGCGTCGTCGACCAGGTCGGTGACCACCCCGGCGGCCCGCACCTCGTCCCAGCCGGCGGCGATGTCGTCGGGCCCGAGCCCCCAGCGCCGGGCGAGCGCGGTCGCGTCGTCCTGCCCCCAGCCGTGCGGCGCGGGGTCGGCGGCGTGCCCGTGGCAGGCCAGCCAGACGTGCGCGGCGGCCCCGGACAGCTCCACCGGCCCGCCGTCGACCTGCACGAAGCCGCGCGCGCCGCGGGGGTCGAGCGCGCCGACGGGGGACAGGTCGAGGACGGCGAGCTGGCGGCCCAGCGGGACGACGAGCGGCCCGCTCACGGCCGTGGCTCGTCGACGGCGTCGCGGGGAAGGTCCAGGTAGAGGAGCTCGGCGGCCATCAGCTCGGGCAACCGCTCCAGCAACCGGTCCAGCACGGCGTCGCCGGTCGGTGGCTGCGGACCGCCGGCGGCGATCGAGGACGCCCCGGCCAGCCCTGCCGCCGCGGCCTCGAGCGTGGGGAACAGGTGCGCCCAGGCCCAGATGTCGAAGGCCTCCGGGTCGGCGTCTGCCCCCGGCCGGGACCAGGTGCCCAGCACGCGGCCGCCGTCGTCGGTCGGGAGCGTGCCCGCGCCCAGGGGCTGCACCCGGTGGGTGCGGGCGAAGGCCAACCGGGCCTCGCGGGAGTCGGCCACCCGGGCGACCAGCCCGCGGGCGACCAGGGCGTCGAGGACGGCGGGGTCGGTGCCGGGGTCGGGCCGGCCCAGCGCGCGCTCCCACGCGCTCCGCTCGACCTCCCCGACCAGCTTGGGCGTCTCCCACCCGACGCGGACGACGTGGTGCCGGGCGAACTCGCCCGGGGCGGGGTGGAAGGGGCCGAGGGCGTGGCCCACCCGCAGCAGCAGCGTCACGCGGCGACCCCCCAGGTGTCCAGGCACACGGCGCCGGTGACCAGCAGCGGGTGCAGCGTCGACAGCAGGCCGGTGAGCAGCTCGTCGGGGTCGACCAGGCCGGGGTCGGACGCCCCGGCTCGCGACGCGACGGCGGCGGAGGCGACGCAGGCCCGCCACAGGCTGGTCTCCATGTGCGCCCAGGTGAACAGGTCGTAGGTGGTGGAGCTGCCGACCGCGAGCAGCTCGTCGGACCGGCCCATGCGGTACACCTGCGGCTGCACCCGGGTGTTGCCCAGGCCGATCGCGAGCGGCAGCAGCCGCACCCGGTCGGCCAGGGCCCGCGCCGAGGCCGCACCGGGGGTCGCCCGCACGAGCAGGCCACGCTGCTCGAGGGCGGAGAGGTGCTCCGCGGCGTCGGCCAGGCCGGCCCGGGCAGCGGCGGCGAGGACCTGGTCGGCGCCCCACGGTCGGTCGCCGCCGTCGGGGTCGCCGTGCGCGAGTGCCCACAGCGAGAACTCCTCGAGGGGCAGCTCCTCGACCGCGGCACCGAGCCGGACCTCGACGGCCCCCAGGTCGCCCAGCCCGAGGGAGTGGCCGATCGGCAGCAGCAGGTCGGCCGCGGGCGGCGGGGTGACACCGGGAGCGGACATCGACGCGACCCTATCGCCGGCGGTGCGGCACCGTGCCCGGGCGTGGGAGTCTCGGGCCGTGTCCGCGCCGTTGCCCCCGCTGATGGAGTCGGCCAAGGCGGTCCAGGGTGCGGGGCCGCCCCGCGGGTTCGGGCCGCCGGTGGGCGTGGTGCTGGCCGGGGTGCGGCACCTGCGCCCCCCGGCCCCGGTGCTCGCGGCGGCGGCGCTGCTCGCGGTGGTCCCGGTGGCGCTGCTGGCCCTCGCCGTCCTGCTCGGGTACCAGCTGCTGGGCAGCGACCTGTGGCTGTTCTTCCGCGCGGTGTTCCTGGTGCCGGTCGTGGGGGTGCCGTTCCTGGCGGCGGCGCTGGCCTGGCGGGGGCTCAAGCGGGTGGTGCACACCGGTGCCTTCGCCGACGGCTTCTTCCTGGCCCGGTTGGGCCTGGTGGGCGCGGTGGTCTACACCGCAGCCCTGGTCGCGATGCTGCTGGGCGACGACCGGCCCGCGCCGTGGACGGCCGTGCTGCCCTACGTGGTGCTGGTCTACCTGTGGCTGCCCTGGTTGCCGCTGCAGCTGCCCTCGGCGCGGGCGTGGCCGCGCCGGGTGGCGCTGCGGCACGGCACGGCGGTGGCCGACGAGCTGGAGGCCCAGCTGCTGTGCGCGGCCCGTCAGCACCCGGGCCGGCAGGTCCTGCTCTGCCCGACCACCCCGCCGCTCGTGCCGCACCTGCTGCAGCCGGTCGCGGACGACACCGGGGAGGGGTGGCAGCTGTCGTGGCACTGCCCCACCTGCGGGCAGCCGGTGCCGACCGTGGCCCACCGGGCCGCCGCCGGTGCGCGGACCGGCATGGGCGGGGCGGACTGGCTCTACCTCACCTGGGTCGCCGCGGACGCCACCGCCGCCGACCCGGTCGGGCTGGGCCGGCCGGAGCTGGAGCGCTACGCGTTCGCGGCCGCCGCCGGGGTGCACGCGGGGGAGCAGCTGCTGGCGCTGGTGCCGGCCGGCCGCACCCGGGTGCCGCTGCTGCGCCGGCACGGTCGGGTGATGAGCCCGCTGCCCGAGAGCTGGGACCGGTCTGCCGTCGAGCAGGACCTCCAGGTCGCCCGGGCCCGGCTGGCCGGTGCCCGGCAGGAGCAGGCGCGGCGCAGCGCGGGCTGACCCCCCCCGGCCTCAGCGGGTGGCGCGGATCTGGGTGCTGGTCTGGGACAGCGGGTCCCACGCGTCGGGGTGCTTCTGCCCGGTGTCGACCACCCAGCCCGGGGTGCGCTGGGTCGAGCGCGAGGCCGTCGTCGAGCCCCGGCGCTCTGCGGGGCGGGCGCTCAGCTTGACGATCAGCGCGAGCAGCCCGACCAGTGCCAGGAGCACACCACCGATGATCACGAGCGTCGACATCATGGGGTCGACGCTAGGTGACCGACCGGTCCGTCGCCCCGACAGATGTCACCGAACATCACCATCCGGCTGCGGAGAGTGTGCCAATCCTGGTCACACCCGTCCCACGGTCACCGCCCGGCGGGCAGCGGACCGCCGGGTCACGTGCGGACCGTCACGTCGTCCGGGCTTGCCCCACCACCCACCGCGAGCATACTGGTCGGTATCGGATACGCATTGGTATCGAGGAGTGGACGATGAGCCAGCACGGCCTGCACGAGGCGCCCCGCCGGGAACTGCTGCCGGGGGTGACCCGCCGGGCCGCCGTCCTGGTGGTCGGGGTCCTGCTGCTGCAGCTGGGCTTCGTGCTCAGCTACGTCGGCGCCTTCCACTCCCCGGTCCCGCGCAGCATCCCGCTCGCGGTGGTCGCCCCGGGTGACGCCACGGACTCGGTGGTGCGCCAGCTGGACCAGCTCGGGGGCGCGCCGCTGGACGCCACCGCCTACGACGACGAGGACGCCGCGCGGCAGGCGCTGGCCGACCGCGAGGTCGACGGGGTGTTCCTCCCGGGCACCGGCACCGCGGACACCCTGCTGGTCGCCGGCGCGGAGGGCGGGGCGGTGAGCGGCGCGCTGGAGCAGGTGCTGACCCAGGTCGAGGGCGCGCAGCAGCGCACGCTCACCACCACCGACGCGATCCCGGCCGGGGACGGCGACGCCCGCGGCCTCTCGGCGTTCTACCTGGCCGTCGGCTGGGTGGTCGGCGGCTACCTCGCCGCCTCGATCATCGGCGTCAGCGCGGGCTCGCGGCCGCCGACCCGCGGCCGCGGCGCCACCCGGCTCGGCGCGCTGGCGGTCTACGCGCTGGTCAGTGGCCTGGGCGGTGCGCTCATCGCCGGCCCCGTGCTCGGCGCCCTCGACGGCCACCTGCTCGCCCTCGCCGCGTTCGGCGCGCTGCTGGTGTTCGCGGTCGGCGCGTTCACGACGGCGCTGCAGGTGTGGACCGGGCTGGTCGGCATCGGGCTGGCCATCGTGCTCTTCGTCGTCCTGGGCAACCCGAGCGCCGGCGGCGCCTATCCCGCGCCCCTGCTGCCGCCGTTCTGGTCGGCCATCGGCCCCTGGCTGCCGCCGGGCGCGGGTACCGGCGCGGTGCGCGGCATCGTCTACTTCGACGGCGCCGGGGTGGCCCAGGCGTGCTGGGTGCTCGCGGCCTACGCGGTCGTCGGCGTGGTGGCGACGCTGGTCGGTTCCGGGCGGGGGGCGACCGCCGACCCCGAGCCCGACCCGGTCGAGACGGTCGACGTCCGGGTCTGAGCTACAGCGCGACGGGCAGGCCGGTGTACATCTCGGCCAGCTCGCGGGCCGCGGCCTCCGAGGTGCACACCCGCTGCAGCTGCGAGAGCTGCAGCTGGGCGTCGAAGTCGTCGCCGTGGGTGTGCAGCATCGACGTCATCCACCAGGAGAAGTGGGTGCACCGCCAGACCCGGGCCAGCGCCTTGTCCGAGTAGGCGTCGGCCAGGTCGGTCTCCTTCTCGGCCAGCAACCGCACCAGGGCCCGGGCCAGCAGCGTCACGTCGGCGACGGCGAGGTTCAGGCCCTTGGCGCCGGTCGGCGGCACGATGTGCGCGGCGTCCCCGGCCAGGAACAACCGGCCGTGCCGCATGGGGGAGGACACGAACGAGCGCATCGGCAGGATCGACTTCTCGGTCACGGGCCCGGTCTGCAGCTCCCAGCCCGGCAGCGCCATGCGGGTGGCCAGCGCCTCCCAGATCCGGTCGTCGGACCAGTCCTCGATCTTCTCGGTCGGGTCGACCTGGATGTAGAGGCGCGACACCGACGGCGAGCGCATCGAGTGCATCGCGAAGCCGTCGGGGTGCCAGGCGTAGATCAGGTCGTCGGTGCTGGGCGCGACGTCGGCCAGGATGCCCAACCAGGCGAAGGGGTAGGTGCGCTCCCACAGCTGACCGTCGGTGGCGGCGGTGACGATGGGCCGCGAGACGCCGTGGAACCCGTCGGTGCCGGCGACGACGTCGCACTCCAGCACCTGGGCCACGCCGTCGGCGTCGGTGAACGCGATCGAGGGCGAGTCGGTGTCCACGTCGCGCGGCTGGACGTCGGAGACCTCGAACAGCAGCGGCGGGCCGTCGTCCAGCTGGGCGGCGATCAGGTCCTTGACCACCTCGGACTGGCCGTAGATCCACACGTTGCGCCCGCACAGCTCGGGGAAGTCCAGCTTGTGCCGGGTGCCCGGGTACTGCAGGTAGATGCCGTCGTGCTCGAGGCCCTCGCGGTCCAGCCGGGCGCCCATGCCGACCTCGCGCAGGGTGTCGACGGTGTGCTGCTCGAGGATGCCGGCCCGGATCCGCGCCTCGACGTAGTCGCGCGAGCGGTTCTCCAGCACGACGGACTCGATGCCCTGCACCGCGAGCATCCGCGACAGCAGCAGCCCGGCCGGCCCGGCCCCGATGATCCCCACCTGAGTACGCACGACTGGAGTGTGACCACGGGTACAGGCGGACCGCGAGGCCCGGCTCCCGGTCAGCGGAAGTCGGGGGTGCGGGCCAGTTCGCGGCCGATGCCGCGGGCGGCGACCTCCAGGACGGGGACCAGGCGGGGGAGGTCGCGCTCGGCGCGGTGCGTGGGGACGACGATGCCCAGCGCCGCGGCGACCACCGTGCGCCCGCCGCGCAGCACCACCGTGACGGGGACGGCGACCGAGGCGGCCCCCAGGGACATCTCCTCCGACGTGCGGGCCCACCCGGTGCGCCGGGTCTCGGTGAGCTCGCGGGCCAGCCGGGCCGGGTCGACCACCGTGTGCCGGGTGGCCCGTGTGGGGGAGCGCAGCACCTGCTCGACGACGTCGTCCGGCGCGGCGGCCAGCAGGACCTTGCCCACCCCCACCGCGTGCAGCGGCAACCGGCTGCCGACCTGGCTGACCACGGGCACCGACTCCCGGCCCGACACCCGGTCGACGTAGAGGGCGGCCAGCCCGTCGCGGACGGCCAGGTGCACGGTGTCGCGGGTCGCGGTGTGCACGTCGAGCAGGAAGGGGCTGGCCACCTGGCGCAGCTCGGCCTGCACGGGGGCCAGCAGCCCGAGGTCCCAGAGCTTGCGGCCGACCTCGTACCGGCCGTCGGGACGCCGGACCAGCGCCCCCCAGTCGGCGAGCTCGGCGAGCAGGCGGTGCGCGGTGGTCAGCGGGGTGCCCGTGCGCCCGGCGATCTCGGACAGGGTCAGCCTCGGGTGGTCGGCGTCGAAGGCGTCGAGGACCCCCAGGGCGCGCGAGGTCACCGACCGCCCGGTCGTCGCGGCACCTCCGGCCACCGTGTCCCCTCCTCGTCGGCATCCTTCCGCCCAGCGGGATGCACAGCGTGCCAGAGGTGTGGCGCAGGTCGTACGTTCGCCGGCATGACCGGGACCACATCGAGGCTGGTGCTGCCCAGCTACCTCCGGGAGGACGCCGGCCAGCGGACCCCCGTCGCCTTCGACGGCTACCGCTCGACCGGCCTGCGCGCACCGCTGCGCACCCCCGTCGACCTCCCGCACCGGCTGACCGAGATCACCGGGCCCGTGCTCGGCGAGGACCGGCTGGCCCCCGGCGACGGCGACCTCACGCTGCGCGCCGGCGGCGAGGCCCAGGGCCAGCGGATCATCGTGTTCGGCCGCGTGCTGGACAGCGGCGGGCGCCCGGTGCCGGGCGCCCTGCTGGAGATCTGGCAGGCCAACGCCGCGGGCCGCTACCGGCACGTCGTCGACAACTGGCCGGCGCCGCTGGACCCGCACTTCGACGGCCTGGGCCGGGTGGTCACCGACGCGCTGGGGCGCTACGAGTTCACAACGATCAAGCCCGGTGCGTACCCGTGGGGCAACCACCACAACGCCTGGCGGCCGGCGCACATCCACTTCTCGCTGTTCGGCACCGCATTCACCCAGCGCCTGGTCACCCAGATGTACTTCCCGGGCGACCCGCTATTCGGCCAGGACCCGATCTTCAACGCCATCCCGCCCACCGCGCGTGACCGGGCGATCGCCGGGTTCGACCTGTCCCGCACCCAGCCGGACTGGGCGCTGGCCTACCGGTGGGACATCGTGCTGCGCGGCACCGGGCAGACCCCGTTCGAGACCGACGACGACGGAGATGTCGCGTGAGCGCGTTCGAGCACGACAGCCCGCTGGTGACCGGTGCCGACGAGACCAACGACCGCCGCCCGGGCACCCCGCGGCGCGGCAGCGGGTTCCTCGACGAGCCGCCGGCCCTGCACACCACCCCGAGCGCGACGGTCGGCCCGTACCTCGCGATCGGCCTGACCTGGCCGGACGGCCCCGACGCGGTGGCCCCCGGCACGGCGGGGGAGATCTGGCTGCGCGGCACGGTGGTCGACGGCAACGGCGACGTCGTCCCCGACGCGGTGGTCGAGACCTGGCAGGCCGACCCCGACGGCCGCTTCGCCCACCCCGACGACCCGCGCGGCTCGTCGTCCACCCCGGGCTTCCGCGGCTTCGCCCGGTCCGCCACGCCGGGCGGGGAGTACGCCGTCCGCACCCTCAAGCCCGGCCCGGTGCCCGACGGCGACGGGGGCCTGCAGGCCCCCCACGTCGACGTCTCCGTGTTCGCGCGCGGCCTGCTGGACCGGGTCGTCACGCGCATCTACTTCGCCGACGACGACCACGCCGGCGACCCGGTGCTGCGCGGGCTCACCCCGGACCAGCGGGCCACCCTGGTGGCCGCGCCGACCGAGGACGGCTACCGGCTGGACATCCACCTGCAGGGCGACGCCGAGACCGTCTTCTTCGCGCTGTGAGGGACGAGCGCGGCAGGATGGGCGCGTGACGGGACTCTGGGACGGCACGTTCGCGCGCGGGGGTGCCGCCGCCGCGGTCTCGGACGTCGCCTGGCTGCGGGCCATGCTCGACGCCGAGGCCGCGCTGGCCCGGGCGGCCGCCCGCTGCGGGCTGGTCTCCGACACGGCGGCGGCCGAGGTCACCCGGGTCGCCGCGCAGCCCGAGGCCCTGGACGTCGCTGCCGTGGTCGCCCGGGCGGCCGACGCCGGCAACCCGGTGCCGCCGCTGGTGCGGGTGCTCACCGAGGCGGTCGGCCCGCACGCCGCCGCCGCGGTGCACGTGGGTGCGACCAGCCAGGACGTCGTCGACACCGCCCTGGTGCTCGTGGCCCGCCGCGCCGTCGCCGCGATCGACGCCGACCTCGCCACGGCCGCCGACGCCGCGGCCCGGCTGGCCGCCGACCACCGGGACGACGTCGCGATGGGCCGCACCCTCCTGCAGCAGGCGCTGCCCACCACCGTCGGGTTCCGCGCGGCCGCGTGGCTGAGCGGACTGGACGGCGCCCGCGCCCGGCTGGCCGCCGTCGACGCGTCGTTGCCGGTGCAGTACGGCGGGGCGGTCGGCACGTTGGCCGCCAGCTCGGGCTCGGGGGTCGACCTCAGGGCGGCGTTCGCCGACGAGCTGGGGCTGACCACGACCGCCGTCCCCTGGTTCACCGTGCGGCTGCCGGTCGCCGACCTCGCCGGGGCACTGGGCGCCGCGGCCGGTGTGGTGGCCACGGTCGCGCTGGACGTCGTCCTGCTGGCCCAGACCGAGGTGGCCGAGGCCGCCGAGTCCGGCGAGGGGCGCGGCGGGTCCTCGGCGATGCCGCACAAGCGCAACCCGGTGGCCGCGATCTCGGCCCGGGCCTGCGCCCGCCGCGCCCCGGGCCTGGTCGGCACGCTGTTCGCCGCCATGGAGCAGGAGCACGAGCGGTCGGCCGGGGCCTGGCACGCCGAGTGGCCCACCCTCTCGGCGCTGCTGGCCACCGTCGGGTCCGCCGCGGCCTGGTTGGCCGACTGCCTGGGTGGGCTGCAGTTCGACATCGTGCGTGCGGCCGCGGTCGTGGAGGCCGCCGGGGGCGCCCAGCTGGCCGGGGCCCTCGCCGACGCGCTCACCGGCTCCCTGGGGCGCGGGCCCGCCCACGACGCCGCCGCGGACGCCGTGCGGCAGGCTGCCCGCGAGGGCCGCGCGCTGGCCGACGTCGTCGCCGAGCGCACCGACGTGGACGCCGGCCGGCTGGTCGCCGCCAGCACCCCCGACGTCGGCGAGGCCGGTGCCCAGGTGGACGCCGCCCTCGCCGAGCACACCGTGGCCGAGCAGTCCCGCCGGCCGCGCGACCCGAGCTGAGGAGACCCGTGCCCCCGATCGACGTGCACGCCGTGGTGGAGGGCCCCGAGGGCGCCCCCGTCGTCCTGCTGTCCAACTCGCTGGGCGCGACGCTCGAGATGTGGGAGCCGCAGGTGCCGGCGCTGACCGAGCGGTTCCGGGTGGTCCGCTACGACACCCGCGGGCACGGCTGCTCGCCGGCGCCGCAGGGCGACTCGACGGTCGACGACCTGGCCGACGACGTGCTGGCGCTGCTGGACCGGCTGCGGATCGGCCGGGCGCACGTCGTGGGGCTGTCCATCGGGGGCATGACCGGGCTCCGGCTGGCCGCGCGCAACCCCGAGCGGGTCGACCGGCTGGCCGTGCTGTGCAGCTCGGCCCACCCGGGCAACCCCGACGCCTGGCGCGACCGCGCTGCCACCGCGCGCACGCAGGGCACCGGCGCGCTGGCCGAGGCGGTGGTCGGCCGCTGGTTCACCCCGGCCTTCGCCGAGGCGAACCCCGAGCTGGTGACCCGCATGCGCGGGACGATCGCCGCCTGCGACGACGAGGGCTACGCCAGCTGCTGCGCCGCCGTGGGCGCGCTCGACCTGCGCGACCAGCTCGACGCGATCACCGCCCCCACGCTGGTGATCAGCGGGGCCGACGACCCGGCGCTGCCCCCGGAGCACCAGGAGGCCATCGCCGCCGGCATCCGGGGCGCCGCGCTGCTGACCGTCGCCCCCGCCGCGCACATCGCCAACCTGGAGCAGCCCCGGCACGTGACCGACGCGCTTCTGGCCCACCTGGGAGGACACCGATGAGCGAGCACCCGAGCACCGACGACGAGCGGCGCACGGCGGGCATGCGCACCCGGCGGGAGGTGCTGGGCGACGCCCACGTCGACCGCGCGGTCGCCGCGGTGACCCCGCTGACCGCCGACTTCCAGGACTTCATCACCCGGGTGGCGTGGGGCGACCTCTGGCAGCGCCCCGGCCTGGACCGGCGCACCCGCTCGATGCTCACCCTGGCGATCACCGCGTCGCTGCGGCACTGGGACGAGTTCGCCCTGCACGTGAAGGCCGCGGTGCACAACGGCCTCACCGACGAGGAGATCGCCGAGGTGTGCCTGCACACCGCCGTCTACGCCGGGGTGCCCGCCGCCAACCACGCCCTCGCCGTCGCCCGGCCGATCCTCGCCGAGCTCCGGGCGGGCTAGCCGGCCGGGATGCTGACCGGGAAGGTCCGGGTCTCGCCGAAGGTGAGCACCGAGCCGTCGGCGAGGGAGGCGGTGCCGCCGAAGGTGATGGTGCCGGTGGTGAAGTCGGCGGGGACGTCGAACGCGGTCGCGACGAAGGCGGGGTCCGGGGACAGGTTCTGCCCGGGGACGACGGTGCCGTCGGGCAGCGTGAGCGTGTAGAGGGCCGACGGCGGCTTGCCGGCGATGAAGCTGGCGTTGTCGGCCACCAGGTTGTCCTGGATGACCAGGAACGCCCGGTCGGGCGCAGGCGGTGTGGCCGTGATGTCGGTGCCGGTGTACCAGCCGATCCGGACCGCGCTGACGTCCAGCGTGTAGGTGGCGTCCGCGCTGGCGCCGTCCCGGCTGATCGACCCGGGCAGCGACTGGCTCCCCGGGGCGGCGGAGTCCCGGTTCTCGCGGGTGGTGACCTGCAGGTTGTCCGCGCCCGGGCTCCCGTCGACCAGCGAGAGGGTCTGGGTCACGCCGTCGTCGAGGACGACCAGCTGGACGTCGGCGTCGGCCGGCGCCGAGAGCAAGCCCTCGACCGTGGCACCCGGGACGACCAGGGTCGGGTCCACCGCGACCGGGTCGCCGCCGTCGACGACGTAGGACAGCGTGGGCGCGCTGTTGGCGTAGCCCTCGCCGGACCCGATGGAGTACCGGAACACCCGGAACACCTCGCCGTCGGCCGGGCGCACGGCGTCGTCGCCCGAGCCCACCCGGTCGGCCTGGCCGACACCGGTGACGGTCACCCGGGCAGCGGCACCGGACAGCGTCGCGAGGCCGTCGGGGGTGGTCAGGTCGACGTCGTCGAAGGGCCCCTCGGCGGAGTAGTCGGCGGCGGCCTGCGGCGGTTCGGGCACCTGGAGGTCGCCGGCGTCCGCGGGCGGCGTCCGGCCGTCGGGGCGGACCAGCAGGTCGACGTCGTCCAGCGCGTGCGGCTCGGGGTCCTCGGGCTCGGACCCCACCTCGAAGGTGACGTCGCCCGAGCCGGTCGACGGGGTCAGCGGCAGGTCGACGTAGGCCGCCGACGGGTCGCCGTCGACGAAGAGCACCGGGCCGCAGACCACGGCGTCCTCGACGTCGGAGGTGTCCTTGCTGCGGTACTCGAACCAGCAGCCGGTGTCGTCGGAGGTGGCCCCGCCGCGGCCGTCGGCGTAGGCGGCCAGCTTCGACCCGGCGTCGTCGAGCACCCCCTGCGGGTCGGCGACGGTGCGGCCGGCGTAGGTGAGGTCGTCACCGCGGAGGAGGAAGAACAGGCCACCGGCCACGAGCAGCAGCACCAGCACCGCGGCGCCGACCAGCAGCGGCGTCCGCCGGCTGCGGCGGGAGGGCTGGACCGCCCACGGCGCCGGACCGCTCGCCGGGTTCCAGGCCCCGGCCGGGGCCGGCTGCTGGGGCTGCTGGCCCGGTGCCGCGGGCCACGGCCGCTGGGGGTTCTGCTGCTGGGGGCCCTGCTGCTGGGGCCACGGCTGCTGCGGGTTCTGCTGCTGGGGGCCCGGCTGCTGCCAGCCCGGCTGACCGGGTGGCTGCTGCGGCTGCGCCGGCTGTGCCTGCCCCGGCTGTGCCTGCCCGGGCCACCCACCGCCCGGTGCGCCGCCCCAGGACTGCCAGCCGCCCGGACCGCCCGCGGGAGCCCCGCCGTCGCCGCGCTCGGTCACGTGTCCTCCTCGTCGCCGGAACGAGGCAGTTCCGCCCCGAGCTGTGCCCCTCGGGACGGTATCCAACGCACCCGGTGTCCGGCCCGCCCGATCACCCGGTCCGGTGAAGCCTCCCGGGTGGAAACGGCGGTTACGCAGGGGCGGACGGGGGGTGACCTCGCCCACGGGGGGCCCGGTCGAGGTGCGGGGGGGCGGGGGGTCTGTGAAGATCGTGAGCAGTTCGGCCCGACGCGGCCCGGGCGCCGGCTGGAGGCCGTGGCGACCGGTGCGTCGCCTCATGAAGCGGGGCGGGGGCCACTGTCCCCACCCCGCCAGGCCCCACGGCCCGGGGTGCCCCGCGCTCAGGAGGTGCCGCTCGCCCGTGCCCGAGAACACCCTTACGCCCAGTCGCACCCCGGGTACCCACGGTGTGCCGTCCCCCCGCCGCGGGCGGCTGCACGCCGTCCCCTCCGCCCCGCCCGAGCGGGCCGAGCTCGATGCCGGACGACGCCTGCGGATCGCCCTCATCGCGTCCAGCCGCTACCCGATCGCCGAGCCCTTCGCCGGGGGGCTCGAGTCGCACGTCTGGCAGCTCACCCGCTCGCTGGTCGCCCGCGGCCACGAGGTCACCCTCTTCGCCGGCCCCGGCTCCGACCCCGGCCTCCCCGTCGAACCGCTCGCGGTGCGCCGGCTCGAGATGAGCCCGGCTGCCCGGGCCGACGTGAGCATGGCGCCCGAGGTGTTCCTCGAGGACCACCACGCCTACCTGTCGCTCATGGTCGAGCTGACCGGGCCCCGGGCCCACGACTTCGACCTGGTGCACAACCACGCGCTGCACTACCTGCCGCTGGCCATGGCACCCGCCCTGCGCGTGCCGATGGTCTCGACGCTGCACTGCCCGCCGACCCCGTGGCTGGAGTCCGCGCTGCAGACCGCCGGGCCCACCCCCGCGCACCTGGTCGCGGTCAGCGAGCACACGGCGGCCACCTGGCGCACGGCGGCCGGCGTCCGGCGGCAGGTCGGCGTGGTGCCCAACGGCGTCGACCTGGACCGCTGGGTGGCCGGGCCCGGCGGCGGCCCGCTCATCTGGTCGGGGCGGATCGTGCCCGAGAAGGGCACCCACCTGGCCGTGCAGGCGGCGCTGGCCGCCGGCCGCGAGCTGCAGATCGCCGGCCCGGTCGTCGACCAGGGCTACTTCGACCGCACCATCGCCCCGTTCCTGGGCCGCGGCGTCACGCACCTGGGCCACCTCGACCACCCGGACCTCGCGCGGGCCGTCGGCCGGGCGTCGGTGGCCCTGGTGACCCCCTGCTGGGACGAGCCCTACGGCCTCGTCGTCGCCGAGGCGCTGGCCTGCGGCACGCCGGTGGTGGCCTTCGCCCGCGGCGGCATCCCCGAGATCGTGACGCCCGCCTGCGGACGGCTGGTGCCCGCCGGCGACGTCGGCGCGCTGGCCGAGGCCATCCCGCAGGCCGAGCAGCTGTCGCGCGCTGCGGCCCGCGACCGGGCGAGGGCACACTGCTCGGTGGAGACGATGGTCGACCGCTACGAGCAGCTCTACGACGCGCTCGCGGCGCCGGCTGTGGCTACTGCGTGAGGGAGGCCCGGTGATCGGCTGGTACGTGCACCACCAGGGTCGCGGGCACCTGCACCGCGCGGCGGCCGTGGCGGTGCAGCTCGACGTCCCGGTCACCGGCCTGTCCTCGCTGCCCGACCCCGGCGCACCGTTCGCCGGCTGGGTGCCGCTGGCCGACGACGCGGGGCACCCCGTCGAGGAGGTCACCGCGGGTGGCGCGCTGCACTGGGCGCCCCGCGGGCACGACGGCATGCGCGAGCGCATGGCCAGGCTCGCCGCGTGGGTCGACGAGGCCCGGCCCGCGGCGGTCGTGGTCGACGTGTCGGTCGAGGTCAGCGTCTTCCTCCGGCTGATGGGCGTGCCGGTGGTGGTCACCGCGATGCCCGGCGACCGCACCGACGCCCCGCACACCACCGGCTACACCGTCGCCGACCGCGTGCTCGCCTTCTGGCCGCAGGACGTCCTGGACCCGCCCTGGCTGGCCCGCCTGGGCGACCGGGTGGTGCACGTCGGCGCGGTGTCCCGGTTCGACGGCCGCACCCCGGCCGAGCCCGCACCCGGCACCGCCGTGCTGCTGGCCGGCAGCGGCGGCAACGTCGTGACCGAGGCCGACGTCGCCGCGCTGCGCGCCGTCACCCCCGGGCTGACCTGGACGGTGCTCGGCGGGCCGGGGGAGTGGTCCGACGACCCGTGGCCCGTGCTGTCGGCCGCCGACGTCGTGGTCACCCACGCCGGGCAGAACGCGCTGGCCGAGGTGGCCGCCGCCCGCCGTCCGGCCGTGGTGGTGGCGCAGGAGCGCCCGTTCCGCGAGCAGCACCGCAGCACCGACGCCCTGCACCGCTCGGGCATCGCGGTCGGCCTGCCCCGCTGGCCCGACGCCTCGGCCTGGCCGCGGCTGCTCGAGCAGGCCCGGGCCCTGGGCGGCGAGGGCTGGTCGCGCTGGTCGCCCGGCGACGCCGCGGTGCGGGCGGCCCGCGAGATCGCCGCGGTGGCCCGCACGTGAGGACGGCGGTCGTCACCGTCGTGCACGGCCGGCACGACCACCTCACCCGGCAGCTTGCCGGTCTGGCCCGGCAGACGCAGGCTCCCGACGACCACGTGGTCGTGGCGATGGGCGACCCCGCCGTGCGCGGTGTCGTCGGTGCCCGCGCCCGGGTGCTCGACGTCCCCGGCGGTCCCCGGCTGCCGCTGGCCGCGGCCCGCAACGCCGGCGCGGCGGCCGCGCTGGCGGCCGGCGCGCAGCTGCTGGTGTTCCTGGACGTCGACTGCATCCCCGGGCCGGAGCTGGTGGCCCGCTACGCAGGCACCGCCCAGGACGACGTGGTGGACTCGGGCCCCGTGAGCTACCTGCCGCAGGCCGACGGCTACGACCTGGCGACCCTGCACACCCTCGCCGACCCGCACCCCGCGCGCCCCGTGCCCGCCGACGGCGAGGTCCTCGTGGCCGAGGACCACCGGCTGTTCTGGTCGCTGTCGTTCGCGCTGACCGCGGCCACCTGGACCCGGCTGGGCGGGTTCTGCGAGGCCTACGCCGGCTACGGCGGCGAGGACACCGACTTCGCCGAGACCGCGCACGCCGCCGGCGTCCCGCTGCGCTGGGTGGGCGGGGCCGCGGCCTTCCACCAGCACCACCCGGTCTCCCGCCCCCCGGTCGAGCACCTGGACGACGTGCTGGTCAACGGGCGGGTCTTCGCCGACCGCTGGGGCTGGTGGCCCATGCAGGGCTGGCTGGACGCCTTCGCCGAGCGCGGCCTGGTCCGGCGCACGGCCGACGGGTGGGTGGCCGCGTGATCCGGGTCGCCACCGTCCCCTACGCCCACCCCTACCTGGACGCCGTCCTGCCGCGGTCGGTCGTGCGGGTCGGTCCGCCGCCGCCCGAGGACGACCCGTGGGCGCCCAGCCCCTGGCTGGACCCCGCCTACCTGACCGCGCACGCCGACGAGGTCGACATCGTCCACGTGCACTTCGGCTTCGACGGGCTCACCCCCGACGAGATGCTGGCCTGGACCGAGGCCGTCCGCCGCAGCCACGTCGCGCTGGTGGTCACCGTCCACGACCTGCGCAACCCGCACCACTCCACCCGCGAGCGGCACGACCGGCACCTGGCGGCCCTGCTGGGCGCGGCCGAGGTGGTGCTCACGCTGACCGAGGGCGCCGCCGACGAGATCGCCGAGCGGTTCTCCCGCTCCTGCATCGTGGCCGCCCACCCCGGCCTGGTGACCCCCCTCCCCGACGTCGGTCGCGAGCCGCGGCTGGTCGGCGTGCACCTGAAGTCGCTGCGCCCGAACCTGCTCGACCCGCTGGACGTCGTCCGGGCGGCCGCGTCGGGTGCCGTCTCGGCCGGCGGCCGGCTGCGGGTGGACGTGCACGACGACGTCGACCTCGAGCTCCGGGCGCCCGGTCTGGTGAAGGGCGCCGACGCGGGGGAGTACGAGCTGGTCGTGCACCCCCGGTTCACCGACGACGAGCTGACCACCTACCTGCAGACCCTGGCCGTGTCGGTGCTCCCGCACCGGTTCGGCACCCACTCGGGCTGGCTGGAGGTCTGCCGGGACGTCGGCACCCGGGTGGTGGCGCCGACCTGCGGGCACTACGCCGACCAGTGGGACGACGTCGTCCTCTACGGCAACGACGAGGTGCGCGGGCTGGACACCGGCTCGCTCACCTCGGCGGTCCTCGTCGCGGTCACCCGTCCGTGGCCGGCGAAGGCCGACCCGGCCTGGCGGGCCGAGCAGCGCACGCAGCTGCGCCGCGTGCACGACCACGTCTACGGCCGGGTCGCCGCCGACCGCGCGGGCGCGTGAGCGTCGAGCACCTGCTGGTCGGACCGCCCGAGCACGGCGTCGCCCGGTACGCCCGCGAGCTGGCCGAGGCCGACGGGTCCACGGGCGGGCAGCTGGTGCAGGTGCACTACACCGACCGGCTGTTCGGCCGCACCGCCGAGGAGTCGGCCGCGGCGTTCACCGCCCGGGTCGCCGAGCTGGGCCGGCCGGTCGTGGTGACCCTGCACGACGTCCCGCCCGACGACGGGTCGGTGCTGCAGCGTCGCCGGGCCGCGGCCTACGCGGCCGTGGTCGACGCCGCGGCCGCGGTCGTGGTGAACAGCCACCACGAGGCGGCCCGGTTGCAGGCCTTCTCCGCGGTGGTCCCGGCCGTGGTGCCGCTGCCGGTGCACGAGCTGCCCCCGGGCCCGGTGCCGCCGCCGGACGGGCAGGTCGTGGTGCTGGGCTTCCTCTACCCCGGCAAGGGCCACGACGAGGCGTTGCGCGCGCTGCCCCCGGGGGTCGGGCTGACCGCGCTGGGCACGCCCTCCGACGGCCACGACGACCTGGTGTCCGAGCTGGCGCAGCTCGGCCCGTTGACCGTCACCGGGTACGTCCCCGACGACGAGCTGCCGGCGCGGCTGCGGGCGGCGTCGGTGCCGCTGGCGCCGCACCGGCACGTCTCGGCGTCGGGGTCCATCGGCTCGTGGCTGGCCGCCGGTCGCCGTCCGCTGGTGCCCGACGTCGGCTACACCCGCGAGGTCGCCGAACGCTGCCCCGGTGCGCTCTGGCTCTACGACGACCTGGCCGAGGCGTTGGCCCGGGCCGTCGCCGAACCGTCGCTCACCTGGCTGCCCCCGGGCACACCGGTCGGCCCGTCGATGCCGGACACGGTGGCCGCCTACCGCGCCGTCTGGCGCGCCGTCTCCCCGCCGAGTGGCGCCTGATGGTTCCCGACGGGCCGCTGGAGAACCCTGGGACGCCACTCGGCGAGCCCGGACGTCGGTTCGTCCGCGGCAACGACTGGTCGGCCCTCGCCGACGCCCGGCCCGCCGTGCCGCCCACGGTCAGCGTGGTGGTGCCGTACTACCGCGCGCAGGCCCAGCTGGACCTGGTGCTGGCCGGCCTGGCGCTGCAGACGCACCCGGCCACCCGGCTGCAGGTGGTGGTGGCCGACGACGGGTCGCCGGAGCCCCCGCGGGTGCCGGCCGGGGTGGTCGTCGTCCGGCAGGAGGACCGGGGGTTCCGCGCCGCCGCGGCGCGCAACCTGGGTGCCCGGGCCGCGGACGGCGACGTCCTGCTGTTCGTCGACGGCGACACCGTGCCCGAGCCCACCTACGTCGAGGAGCTGTCCGCGCTGCCCGCGCTGCTGCCCGACGCGCTGGTCACCGGCCGCCGCCGGCACGCCGACCTGACCGGTTGGACCCCGGACCGGCTGCGTGACTGGTTCGCCGGTGGCCCGGCGCCCGAGGAGCTCACCGAGCCGGCGTGGCTGCGCGACGCGGGTTCGCTGCTCGAGGCCGACGACCGCTCGTACCGGTTCGTGATCAGCGCGGTGATGGGGACGACGCGGGCGCTGTTCGACGAGGTCGGCGGGTTCGACGAGACCTTCGGCGGCTACGGCGGCGAGGACTGGGAGCTGGCGCACCGGTTGTTCACCGCCGGAGCGGTGCTGGCCCACCGCGAGCGGGCGGTCGCCTGGCATGACGGCCCGGACTGGGGGCTGCGCGGCGACCACCCGGTGGCCGCCCGGCGGGAGAAGAACGCCGAGACCCGCGCGTTGGCCCGGCTGCTGCCCGACCCGGCGGCCCGCGGCGTCGGCGGCTGGTGGCGGTACCCCGACGTCGTCGTCCGGATGGCCCCGGGTGCCGACGACGACGCGACGGTGCTCGGCGTCCGGTCGCTCCTCGCGGCCGGGGTGGACCTGCAGGTCTGGGGCGTCGACCCGGACCTGCTGGACGGCGACCCCCGCGTGCACGTCGGCGAGCCGGCCGCGGCGGTGCTGGCCCGCTGCCGCACGCAGGTGACGCTCTCGGGACCAGTGCTGTGGACCCGCGGCGGCCTGGCGGGCCTGGTCGAGCGGGTGCGGCCCGGCGGCGTCGGCCGGGTGACCGGGTCCGTCGGCGGGGTGCCGGTGGAGGTGGCGGCGACCCGTGCCCTGCGTCGCTGCGCGCGGTGGGGTGTCGACATGTCGACCGTGTTCGGGGAGGCGGCGGTCGAGGTCCCCGCCGAGCCGCTGGGCGAGCACCCCGACCTGGGGCACTGGTTGCCCCGCCTCTGACGTCCTGTCGTCCGGTCCGCCTGCGCCCGGACCGACGTGGGCGGCGGCCCGCCCGCACCAGCTCACCGGTCGGGCGGGCTGACCGGCGACGGCGGTGGCTCGACCTTCGCGAACACGGCCGTGGTGCGGACCGGCGCGAAACCGACGGACGTGTAGAGCTGGTGCGCCCCGCCGGGGTTCTCCGAGTCGACGCCGAGGTCGACGACGTCGTAGCGACCCGACCGCGCAGCGGCCCCCACGACGGAGGTCAGCACCGCGCGGGCCAGCCCCTGCCCCCTGGCGCCCTGCCGGGTGCCGACCAGGCTCACGTAGAGCTCGCGGTCGACCCACTCGGCCGTCAGCGCGTAGGCGAGCACGGTGCCGTCGTGGTCGCGGACGACGAAGGAGTCGTCGGCGCGGGTGGAGCGGGCGGCGACGAAGTCCCGCCACTGCTCGGGGCTCTGGGCGGTGGAGCCCCAGTGCGTGGCGAAGGCGTCGTTGTGGGCCAGCCGGGTGGCCTCGGCCAGGTGGGGGGTGAACACCTCGGTGCGGTCGTCGACCGGCGGGGGCGTCTGGGTGCGCAGGTCGAGCTGCATGTCGACGAACCACCGCGCCGGCCGGTACCCGTGCCGGGACAGCAGGGCGGAGGTGTCGCTGCCCGCCGGGCCGCCGTCGGCCCGCAGCTGCAGGGTGCGCCCGGGGTGGCGTGCGGCGAGCAGGGTGCGGGCACGGGTCTCCATCCTGCGGAGCAGCTCGGTGCCGACACCGCGGCCGCGCCAGCGTGGGTGGACACCACCCCCCAAGGTCGCCCGCCCCCAGCCCTCCGCGGTCGGCGCGGTGCTGGTGCGCAGCTGTCCGTAGGCCACGAGTGCGTCGCCGTCGTGGACGGCCCACGAGTCCTGCGCGGGGTCGAAGCCGTGTTCCCGCAGTTCCTCGCGGAGGTCGTCGGCCCCGTAGACCTCGTCGGTGCCGTCGTGCCGGGCGAGCACCTCGGTCAGCTCGGCCCACGCCGGGGTGTCGGCGTCGGTCAGTCGGCTCCAGCGGGGGGTCACCATCGGCTCCTCGGGTCGGCGGTCCCCGAGGGTCGCCAGCGCCGCGCGACGCGTCAACCGCATTGTCGGCGTCCTGGGTCGGACGTCGATCCTCGGGCCAGCGATGGAGCCTCGCCGCGGTGGGCCTGGACCGCCCGGGGCTCGGCTGCTGCCCCTGGGTGCGAGCCCACCGGGCAGTGGCCGTCGGGCACAGTCGCGACGTCCTGAGCGGTTGCTACGTGGTCGAGCTGCGGTCGGAGCCGTCAGGCGGGTAGCCGGTGATGATCTCGGTGCCGTTCTCGCGGTGGGTGCGCCATCGTCGTTCGTCGGGGTCCCAGCGGATCGAGTAGCCGTGGTGGACGTGGGTGTGGTGGCGTTCGCAGAGCAGGGCGGTGTTCTCGACCGATGTGTCGCCGTGGTCGGCGATCCACTCGGCGACGTGGTGGGCGTCGCACCACCAGGTCGGTGCCGAGCAGCCGGTGAACACGCAGCCGCCGTCGCGGGCCTCGGCGGCGCGGCGGATGTGGGCGGGGACCAGGCGTTGGGCGCGGCCGATGTTCAGCGGCATGCCGTCGGGGCCGAGGAGGACGCGGGTGATGATCGAGTCGCAGGTGATCTGGCGGGCGATGTCGTTGGAGACCTGCTGCCCGGAGCCCAGGCGCGCGGCGCCGGCCACGGTCTCGGTGTCGAGGAGGTCCTCGGCTGCGATGGTGGCGGCGATGTGGGCGTGGTTCTTGCGCAGCATCGGGGTGGTGGCTGCGGCGAGGGCGTTGTCGGCGAGCTGCACGAACGCGTCGCCCATCTGCTGGGCGTGGGTGCGGTCGTCGGCGGCGCACCGGCCGGCTTGCTGGTGTGCGGTGAGGGCGGTGGAGACCTTCTCGAACCCCACGGCGTCGAGCCGGCCGTGGAAGGTCCCGCCCCCGTTCGGGGAGGGAGAGAGGTGGAACTCGCGCTGCTTGGTGGGGTCGGGTTCGGGGCCGTCGGGGTCGATCCAGTCCAGGGCCCGCTTGACCATCGCCGGCAGCGCATCGGGGGTCTGCCCGGTGGCACAGCCCAGCAGGGTGGCGTCCAGGCCGTCCTCGCCGTGCACGTCGACACCCAACTCGGTGGCGGTGGCGAGTCGGGCGGGGGTGGCGACGCGGGCGACGGTGGCGGTCTGGTCGGGGGTCACCCGGCCCTCACGCGCGGCGGCGTCCCAGCGCGGCAACTGCTCCAGGGTGCGCCCCGCGCGCACGACCCGGGCCGCGGTCGCCGGGCTGATGTTCAGGTGGCCGGGCAGCCAGGCCCGCATGGTCTTGTGCCCGTCGAACTCCGCCGCCTGCGCGCACTCCGCGGCCCGCACGGCGTGGGCCAGGGCGGTGTCGACGACGTTGGCCAGCTGCGCCAGCCCGCGCACCCGGGCCAGCAGCGCCGGTGCCACGACGGCCGGCGCACCGAGGGGCACCTGCGCATCGACCAGTCCCCGGGCGGCGTCGAGCACCGCGGCGACGTCGGCGGGGAGGGTCATCGACAGCTGACGAGCAGCCTCCCGCTCCGCGGTGCGAGCCGCCCGGTCCGTCTCCGCTCGCCTCGGCGCAGCCTGCTCCTCGGCCGCACGGGTCGCGGCGACCTCGGCATCCAGCGCCGCCCAGGCCGCCGCGGCAGCGCTGAGCATGCCGGTGTCCGGGAAGGTGTCGGACTGGGTGGCCGGCGCCGTGTACTCACCCACCCCGATCACCTCCGTCCAGTCGAACACCTGATCGAATCCTACCCGACCTGGTGTGCGTCGACAAGGTGAAAGTGCAGCTCAAACGGCCAAGGATGACGGGAACTGCGCGACCTCGAACCGCTCCGCACGGAGCCGATCACGCGCGGGCGAGCTCCTCCGCACGGGCGGTGGGGACTCCCAGGACGAGCAGGCTGGTGGTGGTCGCCGACGCGACGGTGACCGTGTCGTCGGTCAGCGCGGTCTCCGCGACCGTGAACACGGTGGCGTAGGCCAGCTGGCCCAGCACGAGCGCCGGCAGGTGGCGGCCGAGGGTCCCGTCGTCCTGGCCTCGCCGGACCAGGTCGGCCAGGGCCTGGTCCACCGGTGCCAGCAGTGCGTGGATCCCGGCCCCGTGCTCGCTGCGCCGCAGGGCCAGCAGCACCCGGTAGCGGCGCGCGACGGGCCAGATGTGCGCCACGAAGTCGGCCCAGGTCGCATCGGCAGCCCGGTCCACCGCGGCGACCTCGGCGAGGATGCCCTGCAGCTCGGTCGCGGCCTGCTCCGCGAGGGCCAGCACGAGGTCCGTGCGGGAGGGGAAGTGGCCGTAGACCGTTCGGCGCACGACGCCGGCGGCGGTCGCGACGTCCGCCATCGAGGCGTCGGGGTCCTGCCCGAGGACGTCGAGGGCGACGTCGAGGATCCGGGTCCGGGTCGTCCGGGGCGAAGGCACCCGGTCATGTTTGCACACCAGTGTGCAATGAGCCTAGATTGCACACCAGTGTGCAACTGACTCCGAGGAGACAAGACCATGACTGCAGCCCCCGTCCGCCCGTTCACCGTCCAGATCCCGGACGCCGACCTCGACGACCTGCAGCACCGGCTCGCCCGGACCCGTTGGCCGGACCCCGAAACCGTCGACGACTGGTCGCAGGGCGTCCGCAGCGACGCCCTGCGTGCCCTCGTCGACCGCTGGCAGCACGGGTACGACTGGCGCCGGTTCGAGGCGGACCTGAACGCCCACCCCCAGTTCCGCACCGAGATCGACGGGATCGACGTCCACTTCCTGCACGTCCGCTCGCCCCACCCGGGAGCGCTGCCCCTGCTGCTCACGCACGGCTGGCCAGGATCGGTCGCCGACTTCCTCCAGCTCGTCGGCCCGCTGACCGACCCGACGGCCCACGGCGGGGACCCCGCCGACTCCTTCGACGTCGTCGTCCCGTCCCTGCCCGGGTTCGGGTTCTCCGGCAAGCCGACCCGGACCGGGTGGGACCTGGCACGCACGGCCCGGGCCTGGGCCACCCTGATGCGGCGACTGGGCTACCAGGAGTGGGCGGCCCACGGCGGTGACTGGGGCGCCGCGGTCACCACCGCCCTCGGGGCAGCGCGACCGGCGGGCCTGCTCGGGGTCCACCTGAGCACGCAGTACGTCTACCCCGCGGTGGCCCCCGACGTCCTGTCGCCCGAGGAGCGCCGGTCGCTGGACACCCTCGCGCACTACACGGGCGAGCTCGGCGGGTCCAACCACCTGCAGGCCACCAAGCCGCAGACCGTCGGGTTCGCCCTGGCCGACTCCCCGGCCGGCCAGGCGGCCTGGATCTACGAGAAGTTCCAGTCCAAGACCGACAACGCCGGCCGTGCCGAGGACGCCGTCGACCTCGACACGATCCTGGACCTGGTCTCGCTGTTCTGGTTCACCAACACCGGGGCGTCCTCGGCCCGGATCTACCGGGAGAACGGGACGGGCGGACTGGCCGGGCCCCGGCTCGACCTGCCCGTGGCGGTGACCGTGTTCCCGCGCGACATCCCGCTCCCGCCGCGCAGCTGGATCGAGGCCACCTACCCCGGCCTCGTCCACCACGGGCAGGCTCCGCGCGGGGGCCACTTCGCCGCCCTCGAACAGCCCGGCTTCCTGGTCGAGGAGATCCGCACCGGCCTGCGGGGCCTCCGCCGGCCGCGCGCGGCTCAGGACGCCGGCGCGGTCAGGTCGTAGACGGTGACGCCGTCGACGGTCTGCGCCGTGCAGGTGGCCGCCACCCACTGCGTGATCTCCGACGCCGAGCCGTCGCCGCCCCGGCCCTGCCCGGCGCCGATGAACCAGTGCACGTCGCCGGCGGCCACGTAGGCCTGGAACTGGGCCAGCGTCGGGCTCGGGTCGCTGCCGGTGAACCCGCCGATGGCCATGACCGGGTCACCGCTGACCAGCTGGTAGACCGCCGACGTCTGGGAGCCGACCGTCGCGGCCGCCCAGCGGTAGGACCCGGCATCCTGCTGCAGCAGCGCCACGACCTGCTCGGAGGCGCTGCCGCCGCCGAACCCGCCCTGCCCACCGCCGGCCGCCCCTCCGGGAGCGCCGGCCGCGTCGCCGTCCGTCCCGCCGTCCGTCCCGCCGGGAAGGCCGGTCGCGCCGCCGCCCGGTGTCGCCCCGTCGGCCCCGTCCGGGCGTCCCGGGAACCCGCCGGACGGCGCGCCGCCCCCACCGCGCCCGCCGCCGAACCCGGAGGTCCCCCCGCTGACCGTCGGCCCGGCCGTGGGGATCGACCCGGTGTGCGCCGTCGCGACCGTCTGCACCGAGTAGGCCGCGGGCCCGGCCAGCGCGGCGAGCAGCGCCACCACCACCGCCCCGCGCCGCAGGCCGGCGCCGAACCGGCCGACGAGCAGGCCCGCCGCGGCCAGCAGCCCGCCGACCAGCACGACCCACCGCAGCCACGGCAGGAACTCGGCGCTGCGGCCGAGCAGGACGAAGGACCACACCGCCGTGAGCGCCACCGTCGCCGCCAGCACCGGCGGGCCCGTGCGCGGTCGGTCCCCGACCAGGGCCACCCCGATGCCGACCAGCGCGGCGATCGCCGGCGCCAGCGCCACCGTGTAGTAGCCGTGGAAGGTGCCCGCCATCAGGCTGAACACCAGCCCCGTCACCAGCAGCCAGCCGCCCCACACCAGCAGCCCGGCCCGCACCGGGTCGGTGCGCGGGCGTCGCGCCGTCCAGACCAGACCGGCCACGAGCGCGACCAGCGCGGCCGGCAGGAACCAGGCCACCTGGCCGCCGAGGTCGGCGCCGACCAGCCGCAGCAGGCCGGGTGTGCCGGTCTGCGGCCCGCCCTCGCCGCCGGACAGCCGGCTGATGCCGTTGTAGCCCAGGGCCAGCTCCAGCACCGAGTCGTCGGTCGACCCGCCCACGTAGGGCCGGGAGTCCGCGGGCCACAGCTGCACCACCGCGACCCACCAGCCGCCGGCGACCAGCATCGCCGCCCCGGCGGCCAGCAGGTGGCCGAACCGGCGGCGGAGGGCGCCCTCGGCGAGCACGAGGTACACCAGCGCGAACCCGGGCAGCACCAGGAACGCCTGCAGCATCTTGGCCAGGAACGCGACCCCGACCAGGGCGCCGGCCAGCACCATCCAGCGCAGCGCCCGGGGGCTCTGCAGCGCCCGCACCAACGCGTACCCGGCCGCGGTCAGCAGCAGCACCAGCAGGGCGTCGGGGTTGTCGTACCGGAACATGAGGACGGCGACCGGCGTGAGCGCCATGACCGCACCGCCCACCAGCGCCGCCCCGGGACGCCCCGTCGTGCGGCGGACCGCGGCCACCACCAGCGCGACGGTGCCCACCCCCATGAGCGCCTGCGGGACCAGCAGCGCCCACGGGTTCAGCCCGAACAGCCGGACCGACAGCTCCATGACCCACAGCGAGGCCGGGGTCTTGTCGACGGTGATGGCGTTGCCGGCGTCCAGCGAGCCGAAGAAGAACGCCTTCCAGCTCTGCGACCCGGCCTGCACGGCGGCGGCGTAGAAGTCGTTGCCGTACCCGTTCGCCGACAGGCCCCACAGGTACAGCACGGCCGTGCCGGCGAGCAGGCCGGCCGTCGACGGGCGGACCCACCGCGGGCGCGGCGGGCGCGCGGCCGGGACGGAGGTCGGCTGGTCCAGGAGTGCGGTGGTCACCGGCCCACGATCGGGGGCCTCCCTGGAACCGGGCCCGGTGCGCGCTGTGCCTCCCCCGTGCGGGTGGGCCGGTCAAGGAGGACCTGGTCGGTGCCGAAAGGACGGGCGAGGGGCGGTGTGCGCCCCCGGGGACGGACGGGTGATGGACGTGTTCACGGGCCGGTGGGTCCGCGGTGCCGGGTGGTCGGCCGCGTTGCCCGGCTGGGACTCCGCCCGCACCCTCGTCCTCGTCTTCGGGCCGTCCGCGCTGGTGGACGAACCCGACCACGCGGGACTGGCCGATCTCCGCCGCACGTACCCGGTGGCATCGCTGGCCGGCTGCTCGACCGCGGGCGAGGTGCTCGGGGCCGAGCTGTCCGACGACACCCTGGCCGTGGCCGTCGTCCGCTTCGCCACCACCCGGGTCGTCGTCGAGACCACCCCGGTCGAGGGCCGCGGGTCCGACGACGTCGGCCGGCTGCTGGGCAAGCGCCTGGCCGAGTCCGGCGCCGACCTCGCGCTGGCCCTGGTGCTCAGCGACGGCCTCGCGGTCAACGGCTCCGCTCTCGGGCGGGGCGTGTCGGAGACCGTGCCGGCCGGCGCGCTCGTGGCCGGCGGCCTGGCCGGCGACGGCCCGCGCTTCGCCCGCACCTGGGTCCTGGTCGACGGCGTGCCCCGCGCGGGTGCGGTCGCCGCGGTCGGCCTCTTCGGCGCCGACCTCGAGGTCGGCCACGCCTCCCGCGGCGGCTGGTCGCCGCTGGGCCCCGAGCGGCTCGTCACCCGCTCCGCCGGCACCGTGCTCCACGAGCTCGACGGCCGCCCCGTGCTCGACCTGTACCGCGAGTACCTCGGCGACCTGGCCGACGGGCTGCCCGCGACCGGCCTGCTGTTCCCGCTGGGGGTGCGGCTGCTCGACGGCTCCGGCCGCGAGGTGGTCCGCACCATCCTGGGCGTCGACCACGACACCCGGTCGATCACCTACGCCGGCGAGATCCCGCAGGGCGCGACCGCCCAGCTCATGCGCAGCACCACCGACCGCCTCGTCGACGGCGCCGAGGACGCCGGGCAGCAGGTCCGCCGGGACGCCGACGCCGGTGACTCCCTGGCCCTGCTGGTCTCCTGCGTGGGACGACGGCAGTACCTGGGCCAGCGCACCGAGGAGGAGCTGGAGGTGGTGGTCGAGGCGTTGGGCCCGCGCACCCCGGCCGTCGGCTTCTACTCCTACGGCGAGCTCACCACCCTGCCCAGCGGGGCCTGCCACCTGGAGAACCAGACGATGACCGTGACCGTGTTCGGCGAGCGCCCCCGGTCGGCGGCATGACCGCGCACCGGCTGCTCGCCCGTCAGCTTCGTCGGCTGGGCATCGCGGACCTCCCGGACCGCGAGCAGTGGGCCGCCGTCCTCGAGGTGGTCGCCCGCACCTACGCCGAGGTCGACGACGAGCGCTACCTGCTGGAGCGGTCCATCGACATCTCCTCGCGCGAGATGCGCGGGCTGCACGACGAGCTGCGCCGGCAGGCCCACCAGGACCCGCTGACCGGGCTGCCCAACCGGGCGGCGCTGGTCGGCCGGCTGGAGCGGGCCCTCGCCCGCGCCCGGGACGGCGGGCCGGGCGTGAGCGTGCTGTTCTTCGACCTGGACGGGTTCAAGGCGGTCAACGACCGGCGGGGGCACGCGGCCGGCGACGAGCTGCTCGTGCGGGTCGGGCACCGCGTGCGCGCCTGCCTGCGCGCCGACGACGTGCTGGGCCGGCTGGGCGGGGACGAGTTCGTGGTGGTCGGCGCCGACGGCGGCGACCGGGCGGGTGCGACGTCGCTGGCCGCCCGGGTCGTCGAGGCCGTTGCCGTGCCCTTCGAGCTGACGTCGGGTGCGGTCCGGGTGACGGCGAGCGTGGGCGTGGCGGTGACGGGGACCGGGCGGGACACCGCCGACGGCGTGCTGCACCGTGCCGACGAGGCGATGTACCGCGCCAAGGCCGCCGGCGGCGGCCGGTGGACCCTGGGCGGCCCGGCGGAGCTGCTGCCGGGCTGAGGGTGCCGCCGGCTCAGCTGCCGGGCGCCCGCTCGTCGCGCACGTGGAAGCGGTGCCACAGGCCCGAGAGCTGCAACGGGCGGGCGACGACGGTGCTGCCCACCAGCAGCTCGAGCTCGGAGCCCCGGCCCTCGAGCATGCGGTGCAGCTGCACCACGGTCGACAGCCCGGCCGAGTTCAGGAACGTCACCGGCTTCATGTCCAGGAGCAGGTGGGTCGGCGGGTCCTCGCCGAGGAGGAGGTCCGTGACGGCCCGGATCACCGGACGCCGGGCCTCGGCGGTGAACTCGCCGGTGACGGTCACGCGGACCGTGCCGTGGCTGGTCCGCTCGACCGCCACCTCGGGGACGGGGGACTCGGTGGCGGTCGGCGGCGGATCGGTGGGATTCGTCACCAGCAGCCCCTACCCGCAGCGGCGACGATCAAGCGTGCGGGGTCAGCGCTCGTCGACCAGCATGCCGTCGGCGTCCACCTCGAGGTCGCTGTCCGGGTCGACCGCGACCTCGGTGGCGTGCGGCAACCGCACGGTGAAGACGGTCCGGCCGGGCTCGCTCGCGACGGCGACGGTGCCCTCGTGCGCCTCGACGACGGCGCTGACGATGGCCAGCCCGAGCCCGGTGGACCCGGCCTGCCGGGACCGCGAGGAGTCGCCGCGGGCGAACCGCTCGAACACGTGCGCCAGCAGGGCCGGCGGGATGCCCGGGCCGTCGTCGACGACCTGGACGACGGCCCAGCCGTCCTCGCTGCGCAGCCGCACCGTGGCCGTGGTGCCCTCGGGGGTGTGCGTGCGGGCGTTGGCCAGCAGGTTCGCCAGGACCTGGTGCAGCCGGGCGCCGTCACCGGGGACGACGACGCCGACGTCGGGCAGGTCGACCCGCCAGCGGTGGTCGGGGCCGGCCACGTGCGCGTCGGAGACGGTGTCGACCACCAGCGCGGCCAGGTCGACGTCCTCGGTCACCAGGTCGCGCCCGGCGTCCAGCCGCGCCAGCAGCAGGAGGTCCTCGACCAGCACCGACATGCGCACCGCCTCGGACTCGACCCGGCGCAGCGCGTGCCCGACCTCGGGCTCGACGTCGGTGTGCTGCCGGCGCACCAGCTCGGCGTAGCCGCGGATGGAGGCCAGCGGGGTGCGCAGCTCGTGGCTGGCGTCGGCGACGAACTGCCGCACCTGGGTCTCGGACGCCTGGCGGGCCGACAGCGAGGTCTCGACGTGGTCCAGCAGCCGGTTGAGCGCCGTGGCGACCTGGCCGACCTCGGTGCTGGTGTCGGTGTCGGCCGGCGGCACCCGCTCGGCCAGCTGCACCTCACCGGTGGACAGCTCCAGCTCCGACACCCGGGTGGCGGTGGCCGCGACCCGGTCGAGCGGCCGCAGCTGCCGCCGGATGACCACGGTCGCGGCGCCGGCGGCGGCCAGCAGGGCCAGCAGCCCGGCGAGGGCCTCGACCAGGATCAGCGAGTGCACCGCCTCGTCGACGCTGTCCAGCGGCAACCCGGTCACGACCAGGTCGCCGTCGGGGGTGGTCGCGCCGACCACGCGGTACTCGCCGAGCCCGCCGCCGACGTCCACGGTGGTCGCCGACCAGTCGCCGGCCACCCCGTCCAGCGCGGCGGTCTGGGCCGACGTCAGGGCGAGCTCCGAACCGGAGCGCTGGATGACGGCGGAGTACGTGCACACCCCGCCCTCGAAGCTCGCCACCAGGGTGCCCTCGCCCTGCCCGGGCGGGTACCCGCGGTCGGAGGGGCCGCTGCCGCCGGGTTCGGTCGGCCGGTCGTCCAGGTCGCCGGCGTACTGCTCGGTCCGCGACCCGGCGCCCTCGAGGCGGTCGTCGACCTGGCGCATCAGCTCGTGCCGCAGCACCGTCGTCGACACGAAGGCCACCAGGGCGAGGACGACGACGGTGGGCACCAGGAAGGCCACCAGCAACCGCGCCCGCAGCGAGAGCCGCCGACGGGGGGCGGTGCTCGGTGCGGGCGCGGAGGGGCCGGTCATGGGTCCTGTCAGACGGCGGCCGGCTTGATCACGTAGCCGGCGCCCCGCAGCGTGTGGATCATCGGGGTGCGACCGGCGTCGATCTTGCGGCGCAGGTAGGAGATGTACAGCTCGACGATGTTGCCCTGGCCGCCGAAGTCGTACTGCCACACGCGGTCCAGGATCTGGGCCTTGGAGAGCACCCGCTTGGGGTTGCGCATCAGGTAGCGCAGCAGCTCGAACTCGGTGGCGGTCAGCCGGATGTCGTCACCGCCGCGGGTGACCTCGTGCGACTCCTCGTCCAGGGTGAGGTCGCCGACGACCAGCAGGCCGTCGTCGGCCACCACGCGGGAGGTGCGGCGCAGCAGGCCGCGCAGCCGGGCGGCCACCTCCTCGAGGGAGAAGGGCTTGGTGACGTAGTCGTCGCCGCCGGCGGTGAGCCCGGCGATGCGGTCCTCGACGGCGTCCTTGGCTGTCAGGAAGACCACCGGCACCAGCGGGGAGTCCGCGCGCAGCCGGCGGAGCACCTCCAGGCCGTCCATGTCGGGCAGCATGACATCGAGCACGACGGCGTCGGGGCGGAAGTCCCGCGACACCTTGACGGCCTCGGTGCCGTCGGCGGCGGTCTTGACGTCCCAGCCCTCGTAGCGGAGGGCCAGGGAGAGCAGCTCGCAGATGGAGCGCTCGTCGTCGACGACGAGGACCCGCAGCGCGCTGCCGTCGGGGCGGGTGAGCTGGGCCCGGGAGCTCGAGACGGGGCGGGCGTCGATCGCGGTCATGGACATCACTGTGGGCCCCGATCCTGCGTGCTTCCTGTGAGCTGTCCAGGAAGTGCCTGTCGCGCCGCGGTGCGGGGCCCAGGCGTGGACGCCCGCTCCAGGAGCAGGGCCCGCGCGGGGCAGGCGGCGACCGCACGGCGGGCCGGCCGGTGCAGCCCCGCCGGCAGCTCCCCGGCCGTGAGCAGCGGGTATCCCCACTCGTCGAGCCGGACCACCTCGGGGAGCAGGTCGGCGCAGGCGCCGTGCCCGGTGCACGCGATCGGGTCCACCCGCAGCCGCTCGCTCACCGGGTACCGCCCGGCACCGGCAGGAACGGCGCGGAGGACGGCGCGGCGGTGCACCAGCCGGCGGCGTGCGCCGAGAGCTCGGGCGCGAAGACCCGCAGGGCGCTGGCCACGAACCGGACGCTGCCGTCGGGGTGCGAGCAGGCGCCGCGGCCCACGACCAGGCCCGACCAGCGCTGCACGTCCTCGAGCAGGCCGCGGCGCGGGGGGCCGGGCCGGGCCAGCAGCTCCAGCGCGGCGGCGATGCGGGGCAGCCCGTTCAGGCACGGGCCGCACTGCCCCGCCGACTGCTCGGCCAGGTAGCCGACCACCGACGCCGTCTCGCGCACCCCGCACCGGTCGCCGGGCAGGGCGGCGAGCACGCCGGCGCCGAGGGCCGCGCCGACGGAGGCGAGGCCGGCCCGGTCCAGGGCCACCTCGGCGGCGACCGCCGTGGGCAGCCAGCTGCCGTGGTAGCCGCCGACCAGCACGGCCTGGGTGCCGCCGTGCAGGGGCAGGACGTCGCCCAGCCGTGCGTGCAGCGGCACCTCCGCGACGTCGACGACGCGGCCGTGCGGCCCGGCGGTGTGCCGGGTGACCAGGGTGTGCCCCGCCGCGGCGTCGCCCCGGGCCAGCAGCGCCAGCCGGGCGAGGGTCTCGACGTTCTGCACCAGCGTCGGCCGGCCGCCGACCCCGCGCTCGCGCACCGGGGGCACCTTCGTGCGGGGCAGGGCCGGGCCGCCGTCGACCGCGGCGACCAGCGCCGACTCCTCCCCGGCCAGGAACCGGTCGGGCAGTGCGACCAGCCGCACGCGGCCGCGGTCACCGCGCTCGGCCAGCGCCCGGTCCAGCCCGGGCAGGGCGGCGGACCCCGCGGCGAGCACCACCGTGCCCGCCCCCAGGTACCCCGCGGCCAGCTGCAGGCCGTCGAGCACCAGGTGGGGGGAGCGGGACAGCAGGGTGGCGTCCTTGGCGGCCGCGGGCTCGCCCTCGCCGCCGTTGCCGACCACCACGGCCGTCGTCCCGGCAGCGCGGGCCGCCTCGGCGACGGCACGCAGCTTGCGGGCGGCGGGGAAGCCGGCACCACCCCGGCCGGTGAGGTCGGCCGCGACCCCGGCCAGGTCGGGGACCGCGGTGAGCGGACCGTGCGCAGCCAGGTGCGCGGCGAGGGAGGGGTCCCCGGTGCCGAGCAGGCCACGGGTCAGGGGAGGGGCGCTCATGGCGGTCACCTGTTCCGGAAGGCGGCCGCGGGGCGGCCGGTGGCGAGGGAGGTGCGGGCCAGGGCCAGGGCGTCGGCGGCCCGGTCCTCGGCCGGTCGGGTGCGCAGCCGACCGGAGAGCGCCACGGCCGAGGCGACGAGGACGGCGACGGCGCAGCCGACCGCCCCCGCGAGCACCCAGCCCGAGCCCAGGTCGGTGCCCGCGCCCAGGCCGTGCACGAAGGCCAGCGGCCACAGGGCGTAGGAGGTCAGGTGGACCCCGCGCCAGACCCGGACGGGCAGCCGGCCGCGCAGCAGGCTGGTGACCACGACCAGCGCGGTCAGGTCGATCGCGAGCGTGCCCAGGCCCACCCAGAAGGTCTCGTACCCCGAGACGAAGGGCACCACGGTGTCCAGCCAGCCGATGCTGACGTAGCCGTCGACGACCGCGCTGACCACGTGCACGACCAGCAGCACCGCCGACACGAGCGACACGTTGCGGTGCAGGCCGACGACGCCGAACCGGGCGAACCCGGGCAGGCGGCCCTGCCGCCGCACGACCACGCCCAGCACGATCGTCAGGGTCATGAGCAGCAGCGAGACCAGGCCGGTGGCCCGGTTGAGGTACCAGAGGAAGGCGCCGTCCGAGAGCACGCTCACGACGGCCACCCACCCACGGTCAGGACGTCGCCGGCGTCGGTGACCAGCCGGGCCGGCAGCCCCAGGCCCTCGAGCCACGGCACCGCGGCGTGGGCGCGGACCACGGCGGCGGTGCTGACCGTGTTGGCGTCGGTGCAGCTGCCGGCGGCGACGCTGACCGTCCGCCAGGCGGGGGAGGCGGGCAGCCCGGTGCGCGGGTCGAGCACGTGGTGCACCTCGACGCCGCCGCGCTGCCAGCGCCGGGCACGGGTGCCCGAGGTGGCCAGGCCGCCGTCGGTCAGCGCGACCACGGTCGACCCGGCCGGTGCCGGGCCGTCGGGGTCGCCGGTGACGTCCTCCACCCGCACCCGCCAGCCGCCCTCGGGGGCTGGTCCGGCCACCGCGACGTCCCCGCCGATGGAGACCAGGACGCCGCTGCCGGTGGCGGCGGTGATCGCGGCGGCCGCCCGGTCGGCGGTCCACGCCTTCGCGGTGGCGCCGAGGTCCAACCGCACCCCCCAGGGCACCCGGACGCGGTCGCCGTCCAGCTCGACGGTCGTCCAGCCGGCCACCGGTGCGAGGACCGGGGGCACGGTGCCGGGGTCGACGGAGTCGAGGTCCCGGTCGTAGCCCAGCGCGACCATCGCGCCGCCCACGGTGGGGTCGACGTCGCCGTCGGTGAGCCGGGCCGCGCGCAGGGCCACGGCGAGGGCCTCGGCCAGCACCGGGCTGACCGTGGTCCACCGGCCGGTGGCCAGGCCCGACAGCTCGCTGTCGGCGCGGAACCGGCTGCAGGCCAGGTCGACCGCGGCCAGCTCGGCGGTGAGGAGCGCCCGTGCCGCCGGCAGGGCATCGGGGTCGGTGACCGCCAACCGGACCCGGCAGGTCCAGGCGGTCCAGTCGGCGGTGCCGACCGGGCGGTCGCGGACGGCGGTCACGACCCACCGCTCGACGCGTGGGAGCCGCCGCCGGAGGAGCCGCCGAAGCCGCCGGGGCGAGCGGGGTGCTGGTCCCGCTCGCTCGTGCTGCCCGACGTCCCGGTGGTGCTCGCCGTGCCACCGGTCTCGGCGGCGGCCGCGGGGTGCTCGGCCGCGACGACGACGGTCAGCGCACCGGTGGCGACCAGGGCGCCGCCGGCGACGGCGGCGGTGGCCAGGCGCAGCCGGCGGGTACCGGCGCGGCGGGGGTCGTTCGGGTCCACGGGTCCTCCTCGGGTGACGAGGAGGACGGTGCGCGCCGAGCCAGGGAGGACCCGGTGGGGAGGATGTGCCGATCCTGTGGACCGGCAGCTGCAGTGTGTGTGGCCAGGGGCGGGGTCGAACCGCCGACCTCTCGCTTTTCAGGCGAGCGCTCGTACCGACTGAGCTACCTGGCCCGCTGCCGGCATCCGCGGACGTGGTCCGTGGACATCGGTCGGCGACCCTGACGGGACTCGAACCCGCGACCTCCGCCGTGACAGGGCGGCGCGCTAACCAACTGCGCTACAGGGCCTTGCTGGTGGTGCTGTGCTGCTGTGGTGCGTGCCCCCAACGGGGTTCGAACCCGTGCTACCGCCTTGAAAGGGCGGCGTCCTGGACCACTAGACGATGAGGGCTCGTGCTCGCTGGAGGCAGGAGGAACCATACATGGCCGCCCCGGCCCCCGTGACGAGGGGGGCCGGGGCGCGCCGTGGAGGGCTCAGTCCCGGGTCACCGAGGTGGCCGCGACCGGGTGCTCGACCGGGTCGGCGACGGGCTCCGCGCGGTACTGCTCGATGTACTCCTCGGGGTCCTTGTCGTAGGTGATCCCCTCGCCGGAGTCGTGCGCGTAGCGCCAGTCCAGCCAGCGCAGCGCCAGCTCGGCCCGCAGCTCGACCGAGGCGTTGCGGCGGAAGTCCGGCAGCGCGTCGTGCTCCTCCTCGGCCAGGTGGTCGTCGTTCTCCTCGCGGGCCTTGCGCACCGCGGTCCACCAGGCCTCGGTGCCCGGCTCCTCCTTGCCCGCGGCAGCCACGGCGTCGCGGATCTCGTTGTGGTCGCCGATCGCGTCGTCGGTCTCGTCCACGACGTCGCCCTCGGTGGCGTCGTCGTCGCCGGAGTCGCCGTACTTGAGCAGGTAGGGGTAGAACACCTCCTCCTCGCACGCGGCGTGCACGTCGAGCAGGCGGGCCAGGCCCTTCCAGATCAGGCCGAGCGCGCGCGGGTCGTCCCAGACGTCGTCGAGCAGGGCGAACTGGCGGCGCATGGTGTGGTGGTCCTCGAGGACCAGGTCGGTGACGTCGAGCACGGGGGACCTTCCAGGTGATGGGCGGGACCGCGGAGATCTCCCCGCCGCCCACCGGGTGCAAACGGCAGGGCAGCCTCACCTGTCCGGGCGAGGTGTCCGCGTGCCGCTCTCCCGGTCCGGGCTCGTGGGCTGCCAGGGTGCTCCCATGCGCCGCTCCGCCCTGGCCCGTGGCATGACCGCCGTTCCGCTGTCCGCCCTGGTGCTGCTCGCCGGGTGCGGGGGCGGGGACACCGACGAGACGTCGTCGACCGGCACCGCCGCGTCGTCCACGACCAGCGCACCGTCGACGGCCCCCAGCACGACGGCCGCGCCGCCGTCCGGAGCGGCCACCGGCACCGACGGCCCGACCGGTGCGGCCACCTTCCCCGCGGACACCTCCCCGGACTCCGCGCCCGCTGTGGCCGGCGACGGCCCGACGGTGGTCACCGCCGCGCGGGTCGCGGAGCAGGACGGCTTCACCCGGCTGGTCCTCGACATCTCCGGCACGGCGACCCCCGGGTGGGACGTCGCGTACACCGACACGCCCACCCAGGAGGGCAGCGGGACGACGTTGGAGGTGCCCGGCTCGGCCTACCTGCGGATCACCCTCACGGGCGTCACGAACCCCTACGAGGCCCCGGGCGTGGCCGAGCTCGCGTCGGGCAACCAGGCGGTGCAGAGCGGCTCGGTGCTGGGCGTCTACTACGACGGGGTGTTCGAGGGCCAGGCGCTGGCCTACGTCGGGCTGGACGCCCCGCACCCGTTCCGGGTCTACGCGCTGAGCAACCCCACCCGCGTCGTGGTCGACGTCCAGGACTGACCGGGTCACCGAACCCCCACCACCCCGGCGCGCACCCGGCTGGTCGTGCACTTCCGCCGGGGCGTCCCGGGTGCCAGGGTGGTGCATGCGCCGTCCCCGGCCCGCCCACGTCCTGGCCGTCGTCCCGGTCTGCGCCCTGGTGCTGGTCGCAGGCTGCGGCGAGCGGGCCGCGCAGACCGAGGCGGCTACTCCGGCCACGACGACGGCGACCTCGAGCACCGTGGTGAGCGAGGAGACCACCGACGCCCCGCCCTTCCCGGCAGACACGGCGCTGGACACCGCGGACGCGGTCCTGGGTGAGGGACCGACGGTGGTCACCGGCATCCGAGCCGGGACGCAGGACGGCTTCGCCCGGGTGGTGTTCGACATCTCGGGCACCACCGTCCCGGGCTGGTACGTGACCTACGTGGACGCGCCGGTCGATGACGCCAACGGCGCCCTCTTCGACGTCCCGGGTTCGGCATTCCTCCAGGTCAGCATCCGGCCGGTCGCGAACCCCTACATGGACCCCGGGGTGGCCGAGGCCGCGACGGGAGGCATCCCCGCCGAGACCGGGCCGGTGGTCGGCCTCTTCTACGCCTCCGTGTACGAGGGCCAGGCGCTGGCCTACGTCGGCCTGACCGCGGAGCGTCCGTTCCGGGTGTTCTCGCTGACGGACCCGACCCGCATCGTGGTCGACGTCCAGGACTGATCCTCCCCGGGACCGCGCGCGGTGCGCGTCCCGTCTCAGCCGAGCGAGGCGGTCAGCTCCACGGAGTCGTCCTCGACGGTGGTGCAGGTCAGGGACAGCGGGCCGGCGGTCACGCTCTCGCCCGCGGCGCACGACACCTCGGCGTCGCCCACGGAGAGGGTGGCCCGACCGTCCTGGGTCCCGGCGAACACCAGCGAGTTGCCCAGGATCGAGGCCTCGCTGCCCTCGCCGGTCAGGGTGGCCGTGCACTCGTTGCCCGAGCAGCTCACGTTGTTCGACGTGAACGAGCAACCGGCCACGGCCACGGCGGCCAGCAGGGGGACGGCGAACCGGGCGGCGCGGAGGGTCGTCATGGCCCGGGAGCGTAGGGGTCAGCCGGTCGGCAGCGCGGGACCCTCGGTGGGTCGCTGGTCGCCGTCGTCCCCGCCGCCGTCGTCCCCGCCGCCGTCCCCGCCGTCGTCCCCCGTGGGCAGGGGGTCGACGTAGGTGCGCTGGATCATCACCTCGGATTGACCCAGCCCGCCCAGGGTGATCTCGTCGTAGGCGGTCAGCTCGCCCGCGGGGTCCAGGTAGAGCACGGTGCACGACAGCGGGGTGGGGTCCTCGCCCTGCAGCCCGCGCAGCCCGGCGCCGCCGGTGGATCCCTCGACCATCAGCCGGGTGCCGTCGTCGAGCACCGAGACGTCGCGCTCGTGGGTGTGCCCGGCCAGCACCAGGTCGACGACGCCGTCCAGCGGCGGGGCCTGCTTGGGGTCGTGCACCATCGCGATCGCCGGCGGGTCGTCGAGGGTGCCGATGTGGTCGACCAGTTCCTGACCGGTCTCCTCGAGGGACTGGGTGCCGCCGGTGGCGTCCTTGTCGGGGGTGAAGCGGGGATCGGGCGCGCCGACGACCTCGATGCCGTCGATCGTCGTCGCGGTGTCGTCGAGTACGACGGCATTCGGCTGGGCGGCGACGGCGGCCGCGGTGACGGCGGAGTCGTGGTTGCCGCGGATGTAGACGTAGGGGACCCCGAGGTCGCCGATCCAGCCGAACGTCTGGTTCTCGACCGGGCTGCCCCAGTCGACGACGTCGCCGGTGTCCAGCACGCCGTCGACGTCGAACTGGGTCACCACCTGGCCGATCAGGTCGGCGCCGGCCGGGTTGAGGTGGATGTCGGAGACGTGCAGCAGGGTCACGCCGTCCCCGGTCCCGGTGGGGTCGGGCAGCGTCGACACCGCGGAGTAGAGCGTGCTGACGTTGGCCACCAGGTCCTCGAGCGAGGCCCGGTAGGCGTCGTAGCGGGCGACGATGTCCTGCGCGCTGCCGATCAGGCTGTTCGCGTTGACCAGCAGCCCGGTGTAGGTGGGCTGGCTCAGCGCCTCGGGCCGCCAGGTCGCCGCCCCCAGCCCGGCGGTGCCGGCCAGCAGCGCGGTCGACAGCCCGACGGCGATCAGCGGCTCCCGCCTGCGGCGGAGGGCGACCAGGGAGAACAGCGCCGCCCCGCCGAGCCCGGCGGCCGCGGTGCGCCAGGCCAGCTCGGTGACGGCGTCGCGCAGGTCGGCGCTGACCCGGTCCACGACGCCGTCGAGCTGGCCGGGGTCGGTGGCCAGGGCCTGGGCCCGCAGCTGGTCGACCCGGCGCAGCTGCACGTCCAGCCGCAGCGGGCCGTCGTAGGCGTCGACCGACAGCGCGCCCAGCGGCGGGATCTCCAGCTCGGCCCCGCCGCCGACGGCCGGGGTGAACGCGACGGTGGCGTCGAAGGGCCCGATCGGTGCGTCGACCCGGCCCAGCAGGAGGACGCCGAGGGCGGCACCGACCACGGCGACGACGACCCGCTGCAGCCAGCGGACGGTGGTGCGCAGACCGGTGCGGGCGGGTTCGGGGAGCTCGTCCGGCGCGGGCGTCGGGTCGGTCACCCGGAGAACGGTAGTGGGGGCGTCAGCTGCGCTGCAGCGCGCGGGAGGTGAAGACCCAGGCCCGCAGGGCGACGAACCGGCAGGCGCCGATCGCCCCGGTCACGGCACCGATGAGCAGCACCTGCACCTGCCACGAGGCGTCGACGACGACCTGGTCGAGCCCGGCCAGGGCCACCGAGGTGGCCACCAGGCCGACGACGGCGAGACCGCCGCCCTCCCACTGCGCGGTGAACCACCCGACGCGGTCGCCGGCGTGGAAGGTGAGCCGGCGGTGCAGCTCGTTGGCCAGCAGGGTGGAGGCGATCGCCCCGACGATGTTGGCCGGCTGGTCGCCGATGCCGTCGAAGGCCACGAACAGGACGGCGTAGAGCACGCTGGAGATCGCCCCGACGAAGGCGAAGCGGACGAACTGGGCCCCGCCCTGGTCGCCGTCGCGCAGCCGCTGCAGGAGGTGGGCCGCGCGGTGCTCGGACTGCGCGCGGAGATCCTCGGCCGCCTCGGAGACGACCTCCACCGCGGGGTGGCGGCGGAGCAGGCTCGGGCAGGTCACGGTGTCTCCAGGCGGTGCGCGCAGATGGTTGCTTCGAGGAACTTCCTACTCGATCACCAGTGTTCGCCCTGTGCATTCCCGATGGCCTGCTCGCCGTCCGTGATGGTTGTCACGGGCAACGGACGTTTGGTCCCGCGGTGGTCAGGGGCCGGACCGTCGGGCCGGTCGGCGCAGCGCCCGCACCCAGGCCGTGGCCGCGCACCCCAGGCGCATCCAGAAGTCCAGCTCGGCGGGGAGCACCAGCAGGCCGGCCAGCACGTCGGCCGCGGTGCGGTGCGGGGTGCGCAGCGCCCGGACGGTGCCGACCACCGAGGCGGCCAGCAGCGGGAGGGCCCAGGACCACGGCGCGAGGGGGACGACGCCGGCCAGCGCGCCGAGCACCACGAGCCGGACCGCGAGGCCGCCGAGCAGGGCGAGCTGGGGGCGGAGCAGCCCCGCCGCGGCGCCGCGCCGGAAACGGGTGCGCAGCGCCCGGGCGGTGTTCTCGTCCGAGGCCAGGCGGCGGGCGGCGAGCGAGCGGAGGGTGAGCACCGGGCCGGTGTGGACCCGCGCCCCCGGTGAGCTCGCGGTGTGGTGACCGGTGCGGCGGAGGGCCCGGACCAGCTGGTCGTCGGTGCCGGTCCAGGGCGTGCCGTGCTCGCCCGCCAGCTCGCGGAGGCTGCCGGCGCGGTGCAGGGCCACCTGGCCGCCGAGCGCGTAGGCGGACCGGTCGCCCTGCAGCGCGCTGGTGGTCCAGGCGGTGGTCTCGGCCCGGTGCCGGCGCACCAGCAGGCGTGCGACGGCGTCGGAGCCCAGGCCCTGGTCGACCCCGAAGCGCACCGTGACCACGCCGGGGGAGGGCGCGGCGGCCAGGTCGGCGGTGAGCTGGTCGAGGCAGTCGGGGGCCAGCACGGTGTCGGCGTCGACGACGGCGACCAGGTCGTGGCCGGCCCGCCAGCGTCGCCAACCCTGGCCGAGGGCGCCCGCACGGCCGCCGGTGTTCTCGACGGTGCGCATGACGGTGACCTCGGGGAACCGCCGGGCCAGATCCTCGGTGGCGTCGGTGCAGTCGTCGGCGAGCAGCACCACCCGGTCGGGTCGGCGGGTCTGGGCCCGCAGCGAGGCCAGGGTGCGCGCGACGGTGGCCTCGGCGTCGTGCGCCGGCACCAGCACCAGCAGTCGCGAGCCCGGCTGCGGGGTCACCCGGGCCGGCGGACGCCGGCCGAACCGGATCCGCAGGGGACGACGGCCGGCACGCCGGGGCAGGACGCTGCCGCGGACGAGCGGCCGGGTCGTGACGACCTGGTCCTTGCCGGTCATGGCGGGCTCGCTTCCTGCAGGTGCACCGGGACGCGCTCGACGCTAGGTGACGCTGCGTGGTCGCGGCATCCCTCGTTCGGTGCCGCCCCGGCCCTGAACGGGTGACCGGGTCCCCGGACGGTCACGGGCCGCTCCCCACCGGCGAGGGCCCGTAGGCTCCGACGGTGGCCGACGGGCCACGGGGCCTCTAGCTCAACTGGCAGAGCAGCGGACTTTTAATCCGCGGGTTGTGGGTTCGATCCCCACGGGGCCCACCGGGCGTGGCCGGCCGCAGGCGGTGTGCACCGCGGGCAGGGGGCAGTCGATCATCTTCCCGTGACCACGGCCGGCCCCGACGCCACCCGTGCGGACGACGTGCCGCCGCCGTCCGCGCTCCAGTCGGTCGTGCGGTTCACCGCGGCCGCGACCGCGGGCTCCGTGGTGGTGATCACGCACCTCGTCTACTGGGCGTTCGGGCTGACCTTCGACGCGCTGCCGGTGCGGCTGGTCGCGCACGGCGCACCGGTGCTGATGCCGCTGGTCCTCGCCCCGATCACCGCGATCCCCTGGCTGCGCCTGCACACCCGGCTGGCCGAGGCCAACGCCCGCCTGGCCGACGAGGTCCGGCGGCGCACCCACCTGCAGGACGAGCTGGAGCGGCAGGCCCGGGTCGACCCGCCAACCGAGGTCGCCAACCGGCGCGGGTTCTTCGAGGCGGTCGAGGGCACCGCGACCGACGGCTGCGTCCTCGTGCTGCTCGACCTGGACGACTTCAAGGCCGTCAACGACACGTTCGGGCACGCCGCGGGCGACGTCGTCCTGCAGGCGGTGGTGTCGGTCGTCGAGGACGGCGTCGAGCTCGGCGGCGGCGTGGTGGGTCGCCTGGGCGGTGACGAGTTCGTCGTCCTCCTGCCGCCGGGCAGCGAGGCGGTGGCCGGCCGGCTCCGCGACCGGCTCGCCCACCTGGAGGTGCTGCTGCCCGACGAGGACAGCGTGCAGACCTCCGCCTCGGTCGGCATCACCACGCTGACCGCCGGCCAGACGGTGGACCAGGCGCTGGCCGTGGTCGACGGCGGGATGTACGAGCGCAAACGAGCCGTGCGCACCGTCTGATCAGCCGGCGGTGGCATCGGTGAGCTCCTCGGGGCACTCGCCGCCGCGGGAGGTCACCAGCTCGAAGTGCCAGGCCTCGTTGGCGTACGTGCGGCAGAGCCCGTAGTCCGAGCCGAACCGGCTGAGCCAGTCCATCGCGTCGTAGGGCGCGACGTCGACCGCCCGGCCGGTGACGTGCTGGGAGAGCTCGGGGGTGAGCACGAAGCGGCGGGCCTCCTCGACGCTGCCGTGCTCGGCTACGGCCTGGTCGAACAGCGCCTGCTGCAGCGCGGCGCTGCGCCACCCGCTGGTCACCTGCACGGTCACCCCGTCGTCCCGGGCGGCGGTCGTGGCGTCCTGCAGGGCGTCGAGCAGGGCCCGCTCCAGGTTGCCGACGGCCGGCTCGGCGGTGTCGAAGGGCGAGAGCCCCTCGCCGTCGGGCAGGTACCCGTCGGCGGGGCCGAGCACGGTGCCCTCCGTGGTCGTCAGGGTCGGTGAGGGCGTCCGCGCAGCCACGGCGGTCGTGGCGCACGCGGCCAGCACGAGGCAGCCGATCAGCAGGGCGGGGACGCGGGTGCGAGTCATGGCGAGCACGCTCGACCGTCGGGCACCCGCTCCACCTCCACCCGTGGTGCCGGGAGCGGGCCGCCGGTACCGCGGGACCGGTACCTCGGGGGGATGCCGAGGAGGACGACGGCGCGCGATGCTGCGGGGGTGCACCCGCCGCCGCAGACCCCGCCCCCCGGTCGGCGCGGGTGGGTCGTCGACGTCCTGCCCGCGCTGCTCGTCGCCGGGTTCGGACTGGTGGACGCCGTCCGCACGGCGCAGCTGCTCGAGGGCCGGACCTCGGCGCTGGCGTGGGTGGTGGTGGGCACGACCGCGGCCGTGGCGACCTGGCGGCGGCTGCCGGCGCTGGGGATCGGGCTGGCCTGGCTGACCTGCGCCCTGCAGGTCGTCACCTACGTGCCGCCGCTGGTCACCCAGGTCGCCCTCGCGCTGGTCGCCTTCGGCGCGGCTCGCTGGGGGCGCCCGGTGACGGTCGTGGTCGCCGGGGTCTCGCTGCCGCTCGGGGTGCTCGTGGGCCTGCTGCTGCTGCGCGACGGCTGGTTCCCGGCCAGCGGGGGCAGCTTCCGCGAGGCGCTGGCCCCGCTCACCTCCAGCAGCACGACGATCCAGGTCGGCGTCGTCCTCCTGGGGCTGGGCACGCTGGCGCTGCCGTGGCTGGCCGGGCTCGCGGTGCGGTTCCTGGCCCGGGCCCGCAGGTCGCAGGAGCAGCAGCTGGCCGCGGAGGCCCGCGAGCAGGAGAGCGCCGAGGTGGCCCGGCTGCGCAGCGACCAGGCCCGGCTGGCCGCGGACGTCCACGACGTCGTCGGGCACTCGCTGGCGGTGATCCTGGCGCAGGCGGAGTCCGGCCAGTACCTCCCGGACGACGACCCGGCGCGGCTGAAGCAGACCCTCGCCGTGATCGCGACGTCGGCGCGCACCTCCCTGCAGGACGTCCGCGCGGTGCTGCAGGTCACCCGCTCGGACGACACCGCCCCCGCCGCCGTCCCCGTCGCCGTCCTGGCCGACCTCGACGACCTGGTCGAGGGCATCCGGCGCAGCGGGCGGGAGGTCGTCGACGAGCAGACCGGCCGCCCGCAGCCGTTGCCGCCCGAGCTGGCCCAGGTGGCCTACCGGGTGCTGCAGGAGATGGTCACCAACGCGCTGCGGCACGGCCGGCGGGACGCCCCGGTGCTGGTCCAGCGGTCGTGGGACGACGAGCTGCGCATCCGCGTGGACAACGGCAGCGACGGTGCCGCGCCCACCCCCGGCGGCCGCGGGTTGGCCGGCATGCGGGACCGGTTGGCGTCGGTGGGCGGCCGGCTGGACGTGCAGCCCGGCGCCGACCGGTTCGCGGTGACCGCGCGGCTGCCGGTCCGCCGGTGACGCAGGATCCTCCCGTGACCGAGGACATGGCGAGCGAGGACATCCGGGTGCTGCTCGTCGACGACCAGGAGCTGTTCCGCGCCGGGGTGCGGGTGATCGTCGACGCGCAGGAGGGCATGCACGTCGTCGGGGTCGCCGGCGACGGCCACGAGGCGGTGCGGGCGGTCGACGAGCTGGCGCCCGACGTCGTGCTCATGGACCTGCGGATGCCCGACCTGGACGGCGTCGAGGCGACCCGCCGGATCCTGGCGCCGGAGGCGGTGGCCGCCCGCGCCCGTCCGGTCCGGGTGGTCGTGCTGACCACCTTCGACCTCGACGACCGGGCGGCGGCGGCGATCCGGCACGGGGCCAGCGGGTTCCTGCTCAAGGACACGACCCCGGTGCAGCTGCGCGACGCGATCCGCACCGTGCACGCCGGCAACGCCGTGCTGGCCCCGCGCGACCTGGCCACCCTGCTGGACAGCCGGGCACCGGCGCGCGAGCCGGTGCCCGCGGCCTTCGGCGAGCTGACCGACAAGGAGCGCGAGGTGTTCGCCGCCGTCGCCCGGGGGCTGTCCAACGCCGAGATCGCCGGTCAGGCCTACCTGTCGGAGTCGACGGTCAAGACCCACGTCGGGGCGGTGCTGCGCAAGCTCGGGCTGCGCGACCGGGTGCAGGTCGTCGTCTTCGCCCACCAGCACGGACTGGCCTGACCCCGGCGCTGCCCATTGACAATCGATAGATTGCTATCGATGATCGATGCATGTCACGCCGTGTCGGGGTCGTCCCGCTGCTCCGGGTCTTCCTGGTCGTCCTGTTCGCGCTGGTGCTGCTGCTGCAGACCTCCTCCTTCCCCGGGCAGTTCGCGGCCATGGCCCGGGAGGACGCCGAGCTGGCCTGGCTGCGCTGGCCGCTGACCGGGGTCGCCGTCCTCACCCTCCTGGGGTTCGAGGTGGTCCTCGTCGCCACCTGGAAGCTGCTGGGCATGGTCGAGCGCGACCGGATCTTCACCACCGACGCGCTGCCGTGGGTCGACCTCGTCGTGCGGGCCACGGCCGCCGGGGGCGTCGTGTTCGCCGTCGGGGTCGGGCTGGTGGGCCTCGCCGCGCAGGACCCCGGACTGCCGCTGCTGCTGTTCCTGGTCCTGGTCGGCATCGTCGTCGTCGAGCTGGTCGTGCTGGTGCTGCGCTCGCTGCTGCGCCAGGCCACCACCCTGCGCAGCGACCTCGAGCAGGTCATCTGATGCCGATCGTCGTGCGCATCGACGTGCTGCTCGCGCAGCGGCGGATGGGTGTGGGGGAGTTCGCGGAGAAGGTCGGGCTCACCCCGGCCAACGTCGCCGTCCTCAAGAACGGGCGGGCCAAGGCCGTGCGGTTCAGCACCCTGGAGGCCATCTGCCGGGTGCTCGAGTGCCAGCCCGGCGACCTCCTGCAGTGGGTCGACGAGGACGCACAGGTGCCGGGATGACCGACGTCCTGGTGGTCGGTGCCGGCCTGGCCGGCCTGCACCTGGCCACCGACCTGGCCCGCCGCGGGCACGACGTCCTCCTCGTCGACCGCCGCCGCCGGCTCGACGGCGCGGTGCGCACCACCGGCATCTTCGTGGCGAAGACCCTCGAGGACTTCCCGCTCCCGCCGGAGCACCTGGGGCCGCCGATCCGGCGGGTGGTCCTGCACCCGCCGGGGCTCCGCCGGTCGGTGACCCTCGACAGCCCGCGCGACGAGTACCGGGTCGGCGACATGGGTGGGCTCTACCTGGCGGCCGCCGCCGACGCGGTCGAGGCCGGTGTGCGCATCGCGCTGGGCACCCGGTTCCTCGGCCGGGACGCCGGCGGCTGGCGGCTGAGCGGCCCGGAGAGCGGCCCGGAGGGCGAGCGGCGGGTGCGGGCCCGCTTCCTCGTCGGGGCCGACGGTGCCCGCTCACGGGTGGCCGCCGAGCTGGGCCTGGACCGCAACCGGGAGCTGCTGGTGGGCGCCGAGGCGGTGTTCGCCGTCCCCGCCCACGACCGGCCCCCGGCCTTCCACTGCGTGCTCGACCCGGTGCTCGCCCCCGGCTACCTGGCCTGGGTGGTGGACGACGGCCGGCACGTGCACGTCGGCGTCGCCGGCTACCCCGACCGCTACCCCGAGGGCCTGCGGGCGGCGCTGCGCCGGTTCACCGCCACCGCGCCGGGGCTCGCGCACGCCGTCCCGGCCGACGCCGAGCACCGGGGCGGGCCGATCCCGGTCGGCGGGCTGCTGCGGCGGATCAGCAGCCCCGAGGGGTTGCTGGTCGGCGACGCCTCCGGTGCGGTCTCACCGCTGACCGCCGGCGGCCTGGACCCGTGCCTGCGGCAGGCCGCGCTGGCCGCGCAGGTGCTCGACGCGGCGCTGCGCACGGGGTCGGCGGCCGCGCTGGCCGGCTACGACGGGGCCGAGCTGCGCGCGCGGTTCCGCGGCCGGCTGCTGCTGCGCCGGGGGCTGGCCGCCGTCCGGTCGCCGCGGCTGGTGGACGCCGCGTTCCCGCTGCTGGCCACCCCACCGGGCCGGGCCGCGGCCCGGGCGGTGCTGTTCGGCGACCGCTCGTTCCCCGACCGGGTCAGCGGCGTCCGCGCAGCCGGGGGGCCAGCACGACCCCCAGCAGCACCAGCGCGACGGCCAGGATGACCAGGTCGCCCCACGGCCAGATCGAGCCGGTGTCGCCCTGCGCCAGGCCGTACACCGCGTAGGCGCCGACCAGCACCGGGACCGCCGTCCACCAGACGGGGGTCTTCTGCGGCTCGGGGGTCTCGTCGGGGGCCGGGTCGGGGGCGGGCTCGGTCATGGCTGCACGGTAGTCAGCCCAGCGCCGCCGACACGCGGTCGGCGGCGGCCACGAGCACCGGGCCGATCACGGCGTCGTCGACGGCCTGGTCCACGAAGATCACCGCGAGGGCGCCGGCGGTCGAGCCGTCGGGCCGCCGGACAGGGGCGGCCACCGACCGCATGCCCGGGATGACCTCGCCGAGCGAGGAGACCCATCCGCGTGCGCGGGCGTCCACGAGCACCGACCGGTCCGCCGCGTCGGGCTCCTCCGGGATGAGCAGGGCCAGGCCCGTGGCCCCCAGGTGCACCGGGTGCCGGTTGCCGGGGCGGAAGGCCACGTGGGCGGGGGAGTCGCGGGGCTCCACGGCGTTCACCGTCACGGCCTCGTCGCCGTCGCGCACCACGAGGAACGCGGTCATGCCCAGCTGCTGCACGAGCCGGGCCAGCTCGGGGGTGGCCGCGGCCTGCAGCGTCCGCCGCACCGAGCGGGACAGCCCGACCACGCCCAGGCCCACGCCGTAGCTGCCCTCGGCGTCGCGCTCGACCAGCCGGTGGGCCTCCAGCGTGCGCAGCAGGCGGTAGGCGATGGACCGGTGGACGCCGACCGCGGCGGCCACCGTCGCGATCGACTGGGGTTCGCGGGTGGCGGCCAGGTGCTCGAGCACCCGGATGCCGCGGTCCAGCGTCTGGGACGCCGGTACCCCGTCGCTCCCCTCCGGCATGGGGGGATCGAACCACCTGGTGGGGCCCCGTGGGACCTCGCGTGGTCTCATCGGCGAGCCGGCGGTGACCAGACCACGAGCCGGCCCTACCCGGAGGAGCCCGATGCCCGAGGTCCTGCTCGAGGTGGACGGCGGCGTCGCCGTCGTCACCCTGAACGCCCCCGACCGGCGCAACGCGCTGACCCCGGCCATGGCCGCGGAGTTCATCGGCGTGCTGGAGGAGGTCGACGGCCGGTCGGACGTCGGCGCCCTGGTGCTCACCGCGGTGGGCAGGAGCTTCTGCGCCGGCGGCGACGTGCAGACCCTGCTCGACGCCGGCCAGGACCCCGCCGCGGCGGCCGCCTGGGACGGCATGGGCGCCATCTACGACTCGTTCTACCGGCTGGGCCAGGTCACGGTCCCCACCGTCGCCGCCGTCCGCGGCTCGGCGGTGGGTGCCGGCATGAACATGCTGCTGGCCGCCGACCTGCGGGTGGTGGCCGACGACGCCCGGCTGATCTGCGGGTTCCTCAAGCGCGGCCTGCACCCCGGCGGCGGGCACTTCGTCATCCTGTCCCGGCTGATCGGCCGCGAGGCCGCCGCGGCGATGGCGCTGTTCGGCGAGGAGGTCAGCGGTGCCCGGGCCGCCGAGCTGGGGTTGGCGTGGGCGGCGCTGCCCACCGACGACGTCGAGCCCCGCGCCCGCGAGCTGGCCGCCCGTGTGGCGGCCGATCCTGAGCTGGCCCGCGTCGCCGTCGCCAACTTCCGCAAGGAGACCGGCCCGCCGCACGTCAGCTGGGAGATCGCCACCCAGTTCGAGCGGCCGGCGCAGATGTGGTCGATGCGCCGGTCCGCCGACCGGGACTGACCTCAGGCGGGCTGGCGCGCCGAGCTGAGCCGACGGCCGTGCTCGGCGGCCTCCTGCTCGGCCGAGGCCTTCAGGTCCGCGGCCATCTCGGTGAACTCGTCCAGCGCCGGGTTGACCCCGACCAGGGTGAACTCGCGGGTGACCACGGTCAGGTCGAGCTGCCAGACGTCGGCCAGGATGCGGCGCAGCCAGCCGGTGGCGTGGTCCCAGTCCTCGCGCGGGGTCCCGGCGCTGTAGTTGCCGCCGTGCACGGTGACCAGGACGGCGGGCTTGCCGGCCAGCAGCGGCGGCTGGCCGGGAGCCATGCGCGGGTCGGTGATGACCAGGTCGACCCAGTTCTTCACGTGCTGGGAGACGCCGAAGTTATAGAGCGGGACGGCCAGCAGCAGTGCCTCGGCGTCGGCCAGCTCGTCGGTCAGGGTGGCGGCCAGGGCGACCGCCTCGGCCTGCTCGGGGGTGCGCTGGTCGGCGGCGACGTAGGAACCGTTCACCGCGGCGGCCCAGGCGGTGGCCGGCAGCGGCTCGGTGCCCACGTGCCGACGGGTGACCGGGGCGTCGGCGTTCCCGGCCCGCCACTCCGCCTCGACGATGTCGGCGACGGCGCGGCTGGCGGAGCCCTCGGTGCGGATGCTGGCGTCCAGGCGGAACAGGGACATGGCTACCTCGCTAGGTTCGTAGGGGTCGCTAGGAAAAACAGAGCGACGCCGGAGAAGCTAGCACGGGTACGCTGCTGCCGTGGTCGACGACGTCCGGCACGAGCCCCGCGCGTGCGACGCCGCCCTGGCGCAGGCGTTCGGGTTCCTGGGCAAGCGCTGGAACGGCATGGTGCTGGGCGTGCTCAGCGGCGGGCCGGCCACCTTCAGCGAGCTGCGCCGGGCCGTGGCGGGGATCAGCGACTCGGTGCTGTCCGACCGGTTGTCCGAGCTGGCGGCGGCCGGGCTGGTGCTGCGCACGGTCGATGCCGGCCCCCCGGTGGGCGTGACCTACGCGCTCACCGCCTCGGGCACGTCGCTGACCCCGGTGCTGGACCAGCTGGCCGGGTGGGCGCAGGAGAACCTGGCTCCGCGCTGCCCCTCGGCGGGCTGAGCCGGCTCAGCGGATCCCGGAGACCGGGGACCACTCCCCGGCGCAGGCGGTCGCCTTCTCGACGTCGGCCAGCTCGTCGGGCCGGCGCCCGGCGCGCCGTTCGCCGGCGCGGCCCCAGAGCGCGGCGGCGGCGGTGACCAGCGCGCTGCCGCCGCCGAGCACCGCCACGACGGTGAACGACCCGCTGCTGGGCAGGCCGGTGGCGTCGGCCGACCCGGCGACCACGGTGATGATCAGCGCGCTGGCCAGGGCGCTGCCCACCGACCGGGTGATCGAGTTGACCCCGTTGGCGACCCCGGTCTCGGCGGGCTCCACCGCCTGCACGACGAGGGCGGGCAGCGCCGCGAACGCGACGGTGACCGCCAGCTGGGTGAGCAGACCCACCAGCACGACCACCCACGGGGTGCTGCGGGCCAGCGCGAACAGCGTGAACCCGAGCAGGCCGGAGGCCGCGCCGATCAGCAGCGTGGTCTGCCCGCCGATGCGGGCCACCACCTGGCCGGCGAAGGGGGCCAGCACGATCCCCGCCACGCCGCCGGGCAGCAGGTAGACCACCGCGGCCTCGAGCGTGCTGGCGCCGAACCCGTAGCCGGCGGCCGCGGGCACCTGCACGAACTGGGTGACGGCCAGGAACGAGGCGAACAGCCCGAACCCGGTCATCAGCCCGGCGATGTTGGGCACCAGCATGCGGCGGTCGGTGAGCAGCTGCGGGCGGACCAGCGGGTGGGTGCGCCGGCGCTGCAGCACCACCCAGCCGGCCAGCACGAGGACCGCGCCGACCAGGCAGCCGACCGTGGCCGGGGAGCCCCAGCCCCAGGTGTGGCCCTGGGAGAGCGGCAGCAGGAGCAGCACCAGGCCGACGCCCAGGACGACGGCCCCCCACCAGTCGACACCGCCGGAGGCGCTGGCCGGCCGGTCGGGCAGCGCCCAGGCGGCCAGCGCGAGCGCGACCAGGGAGATGCCGAGGCCCAGCCAGAACGGCCGGTGGTAGTTGCCGCCGTCCGAGGTGAGCAGACCGGTGACGACCAGCCCGATCACGCCGCCGACGGCCAGCGTGCTGGACACGATCGACATCGCCACGGTCAGCCGCGCCGCGGGCAGCTCGCGCCGCAGGATCGAGATCGACAGCGGGAACAGCCCGTACGAGGCGCCCTGCAGCACCCGGGCCACCAGCAGCAGCGGCAGCGAGGTGGTCAGCACCGCGAGCAGCGTGCCGATGCTGATCACCACCAGGACGCCGAGCACCACCCGGCGCTCGCCCAGGGTGTCGCCCAGCCGGCCGATGACCGGGGTGAGCACGGCAGCGGCGAGCAGGTTGGCCGTCAGCACCCACCCGGCCGCACCGGCGCCGACGCCGAGCTGCTCGGCGATGACCGGCAGCATGGGGACGACGAGGGACTGCAGCAACGACAGCGTGGTGACCGCGAGCGCCAGGGTGAGCACCAGCAGCCCGGCCGCGGGGGTGCGGGTGCGCACGGGTCCTCCAGGGGTGGATCGGCGGGCGGACCCCCGAATCAGACCACGATCGACCGGATCGTGAGCAGCGTTACCCATTGTTCACCTCGGTTCTGCCCAGGACGGGGGTTGGGCTGCCGAAGATGCGGGCAGATGTCATCGCGGACGTGCTGCCGGAGACCCCGGCGGTGGCCCGAGAGGATGGGGAGACAGACCTGATGGTGTTGTGGCCGCTCGTGACCCTCGTGGGGTTCCTGCTGCTGACCGGAGTGGTGATCGCCATGGGCACCCACTCGACCTCCCGCTACGAGGCCGAGAAGCGCACGGCCACCGCGCCGCGCGCCCGGCACGCCGCCGAGTCGGCCTCGGCGCCCGTCTCCGCCTAGCTCAGAACCACCCCGGCTGCGCGTCCAGCGTGGTCTGGTCCAGGCTGGCCAGCAGGTCCAGCTGCGGGCCTGTGCGGGGCAGCTCGTACCGCTGGAAGTACCGGGCCGCCGCCCGCTTGCCGGCGTAGAAGTCCCCGGCCGCGTCACCCGCGGCCAGCACCTGCTCCAGCCAGAGCCAGGCCACGACGACGTGGCCGACCGCCTCCAGGTAGACCGTCGCGTTGGCCAGCGTGACGTCGGGGTCACCGGCCGACCACAGCGTCGCCGTCACCTCGCCCACCCGGGTCACGGCCGCGTCGACCTCGGCGGCGAACTCGGCCCACTCGGTGCCCGCGGCCCGGGCCGTCGTCGCCGTGATCGTCTCGGCGAGCACCCGCAGGCCCTCGCCGCCCCCGGCCACGACCTTGCGGCCCAGCAGGTCCAGGCCCTGGATGCCGACCGTGCCCTCGTGGATCGGGTTCAGCCGGTTGTCCCGGTAGAACTGCTCGACCGGGAAGTCGCGGGTGTAGCCGTAGCCGCCGTGCACCTGGATCGCCAGGTCGTTGGCCACCAGCCCCCACTGCGAGGGCCAGCTCTTCGCGATCGGGGTGAGCACCTCGAGCAGCGTGTGCGCCCGGGCGCGCTCGTCCTCCGTCTCCGCGGTCTCCTCCTCGTCGACCAGCTTCGCGCAGTACAGCCCGAGCGCCAGGCCGCCCTCGACGTAGCTCTTCGCGGCCAGCAGCATCCGCCGGACGTCGCTGTGCTCGATGATCGGGACCGGGGGTGCCGACGGGTCCTTGCCGGCCGGGGGTCGTCCCTGCGTGCGGGTCCTCGCGTAGTCCAGCGCGTGCAGGTAGCCGGTGTAGCCCAGCGCGGTCGCGCCCAGGCCGACGCCCACCCGTGCCTCGTTCATCATGTGGAACATCGCGGCCAGCCCGCGGTTCTCCTCGCCCACCAGCCAGCCCACCGCGCCCGGCGCGCCACCCGGGGTGTGCACGCCCTCGCCGAAGTTGAGCAGGGTGTTCGTCGTCCCGCGGTAGCCCATCTTGTGGTTGAGCCCGGCCAGCACGACGTCGTTGCGCTCGCCGACGCCGTCGCCCTCGGGCAGGAACTTCGGGACGACGAACAGCGAGATGCCCTTCACCCCGGCCGGACCGCCCGGGACCTTGGCCAGCACGAGGTGGACGATGTTCTCGCTGAGCTCGTGGTCGCCGCCCGAGATCCACATCTTGGTGCCGGTCAGCCGGAAGCTGCCGTCGTCCTGGTGCTCGGCCCTGGTGGTGATGTCGGCGAGGCTGGAGCCGGCCTGCGGCTCGCTCAGCGCCATCGTGCCGAACCAGCGGCCCTCGGCCATCGGGCGCACGTAGGTCTCGATCTGCTCCGGGCTGCCGTGGGCGAGCAGCAGGTGGGCGTTGGCCATCGTCAGGAACGGGTAGGCCGAGCTGCCCACGTTGGCGGCCTGGAACCAGGCGGTGGCGGCCTTGCTGACCACCTGGGGCAGCTGCATGCCGCCGAGCTCCTCGGGCAGCGTGCCCGCGGCCAGCCCGGCCTCGCCGAACACCTTGAGCGCCGCGGCGACCTCGGGGATGAGCACGACCTTGCCGTCGACGACGTGCGGCTCGTTCTCGTCGGCCTTGCGGTTGTGCGGTGCGAAGTGCTCGGTCGCGATCTCGGCAGCCAGGTCGACCACCGCGTCGAAGGTCTCCCGGTCGTGCCCGGCGAACCGCTCCCGCTTCGTCAGCTGCTCGACCTGCAGCCACTCGTGCAGCAGGAAGTCCAGGTCGCGACGGGACAGGATCAGGGAGGCAGCCACCTCACCACGATCCCAGAAACCGCGGTTCCCGGGATCGGGTGGGGTGCGACCGGATCCCGGGAACCGCGGTTTCCGGGATCGCCGGGTGTCAGAGGAAGGCGCGGAGGGCGGCGAGGGTCTCGCCCGGGCGCTCGTCGACCAGGAAGTGGCCGGTGTCCAGGGCCTGGCCGGTGACCAGGTCGTCGCGGTCGGCCCGCTCGCGCCAGACCGCCAGGACGTCGTCCGGCCCGGTGCCGACGACCCCCTTCGCCCCCCACAGCACCAGCAGCGGGCAGGTGACCCGCCGGCCGGCCGCGGCGTCGGCTTCGTCGTGCTCGAGGTCGATCGACGCACCGGCGCGGTAGTCCTCGAGCATCGCGTGCCGGGTGGCCGGGTCGGCGAAGCAGCGCTCGTACTCGGCCAGCTGCGCGGGGGAGTAGGCGTCCAGCGCCGCGCTGCCCCACCCGCCGAGCAGGCTGTGCAGGTAGCCGACCGGGTCGCCGGCGAGGAGGTTCTCGGGCACCGGCTCGGGCTGCAGGTAGAGGAACCAGTGGTAGTAGGCGGTGGCCAGCCGCCGGTCGACGTGCGCGTAGACGTGGGTCGTCGGCAGGACGTCGAGGACGGCGGCGCGGGTGACCGCGGCGGCGTGGTCCAGCGCCAGCCGGTGGGTGACCCGGGCGCCCCGGTCGTGGCCGACGACGGCGTACCGCTCGTGGCCCAGCTCCCGCATGAGGGCCGCGACGTCGGCGGCCATCGCGCGGAAGGAGTGCCCGGCGTGCCCCTCGCCGTCCGCGGGCTTGCCGGAGTCGCCGTAGCCACGCAGGTCGGGGATCACCACCGTGTGGTCGCGGGCCAGCTCGGGCGCGATCGTCGACCACATCACGTGCGTCTGCGGGTACCCGTGCAGGAGCAGGAGCGGTGGCCCCTCGCCCCCGGTGACGGCGTGCACGAGCGTGCCCCCGTGCGGGTGCTCGACGTGCCGGTCGACGACGTCGAAGGAGGGGAACAACGGATCGCCCATCCCCCGACGCTGCCACCGCCCTCTCCGCGCCGCCACCCGCCTCCTCCCGGAACGGGCGAGGCCCCGGCCGCAGGATGCGGTCGGGGCCTCGGACGAGGTCCTTCTTCAGTCCTTCGGGCGGCCGCTCGGCAGGTGGTCGGCCGGGATGCTGGCCAGGCCGGTCGGGGTGTCGTCGTCCCCCTCGTGCTTGCCGTGCTCGGGCGCCGCGACGTCCTCGTGCCGGCCCACGGGCTGGTCGGTCACCACGGCGTGCCGACCGGTGTCGGTCGTCGAGGTGCTGCTCGCCGGGGTGTCGACCGCGGGGGCGCCGTCCTGGGACGGAGCCGCCGTGGCGGCGGCCGAGGTCGGTGCCGCGGCGCCGGCGGCGTTCGCCGACCGGGTGGCGGCCTCGCCGGCGCCCTCCTGCTGGCCCTGCATGCCCGAGGTGGTGCGCAGCTCGAGCTGGGGCAGGAAGACCAGGACGAAGAAGCCCAGGGCGACGACGCCCGCGGCGATCAGGAACACCAGGTCGATCGAGCTGGAGAACCCGTCCTTGAACGGGGCCGCCAGCGTCGCGTCGATGCGCTGGAAGATCGACGTGTCGGCCAGGTTGGTGCCGGCACCCTGGAGCTGGGCGGCCTGGTCGGGGTTCGCGGCGGCCGCGGCCTGGAACGCCTGGGTACCGCTGGCGGCGGCGTAGGCGGCGGGCACCTTGTCGCCCAGGGCGGAGAACAGCACCGACAGGAACGCCGCGGTGCCCAGGGTGCCGCCCATCTGGCGGAAGAAGGTCACCGAGGAGGTGGCCACGCCGATCTCGCGGGGGCTGACGGCGTTCTGCACGGCCAGGATGATCGGCTGGAAGTTCCAGCCCAGGCCCAGGCCCAGCAGCACCATGAAGGGCACCAGCGACCACACCGAGGTGTCGGCGTCGACGATGAACGACAGGCTGACCAGCGCGATGACCATGAGCACGACGCCGACCATCGGGAACAGCCGGTACTTGCCGGTGCGGGCGATGATCTGGCCGGCGGAGATCGACCCGAGCATGATGCCGCCGACCAGCGGGATCATCTGCAGGCCGGCCACGGTCGGGCTGGAGCCGTGCACGATCTGCAGGTACTGGGGCAGCAGCAGGATGCCGCCGAACATGCCGGCGCCGAGCACGATGCTGGACAGGGCGCTGATGGTGAACGTGCGGTTCTTGAACATGCGGATGGGCAGCAGGGCGTCGTCGCCGTAGGAGCGCTCGGCGAGGAAGAACCACACGAAGCCCAGGGCGCCCACGACGTAGGCGATGAGCGACTTCGGGTCGGTCCAGCCCCAGGTGCGGCCCTGCTCGGCGACGATCAGCAGCGGCACGAGGAACACGATCAGGCCCAGCGCGCCCGGCCAGTCGATCTTGTGCTTGTTGCTGCGGTGCGGCAGGTGCAGGTTCTTGAAGACCACGCCCAGCGCGAGGGCGCCCAGCGGCACGTTGACCCAGAAGATCCAGCGCCAGCCGTCCAGGCCCAGGATGGAGTCCTGGCCGGCGAGGAAGCCGCCGATGACCGGGCCCAGCACCGAGGAGGTGCCGAAGACGGCCATGAAGTAGCCCTGGTACTTGGCCCGCTGCCGCGGCGGCACGATGTCGGCGATGATCGTCAGCGCCAGGGACATCAGGCCACCGGCGCCGATGCCCTGCAGGGCGCGGAACGCGGCGAGCTCGTACATCGAGGTCGAGATGCCGCAGAGGAACGACCCGACGACGAAGACGCTGATCGCGAAGAGGAAGAACGGCCGGCGGCCGTACATGTCGCTGAGCTTGCCGTAGAGCGGCGTGGCGATCGTCGAGGTGATGAGGAACGCGGTGGTCGCCCAGGCCTGCAGGTCGTAGCCCTGCAGGTCGTCGGCGATCGTGCGGATGGCGGTGGAGACGACGGTCTGGTCCAGCGCCGCCAGGAACATGCCCAGCAGCAGGCCGACCAGGATGGTCATGATCTGCCGGTGGGTGAAGGCCCCGGAGGCGTCCGGCGCGGCGGCTGCCGCGCGGGCGTCCCGCTTGTCGGCCGACGCGGATGCGCGGTCGGTGGTCTGGGTCATCGGTCCTTCTCGGGGGTGGGTCGGGTCCACTGGTCGCCGGCGGCGGCAGCAGGGTTCTGGGGGAGGCGGGCCGCGTCGGCGACGGCCGGGATGGCCTCGGTGAGGTCGTCGACGAACCGGCTGAGCAGGGCGCCGAACGTGGTCAGCTCGTCGTCGGACCAGTCGGCGGTCACGGAGTCGAACAGGGCTTCGCGCTCGCGGTGCATGGTCACGACGACCGACTCGCCGGCCGCGGTGACGACCAGCTGGCTGGCCCGGCCGTCGTGGGCGTCGGCGACCCGCCGCACGAGGCCGGCCTCGACCAGCACCGCGACGTGCCGGCTGATCGTGGACGGGTCGGCGTGCACCAGCTCGGCCAGTGCGCTCTGCCGCTGGGGGCCGAGCCGGACCAGCGGGAAGAGCAGGACGTGGGCGGCCCGCTCGCGGGACTGGTCGCCGCCGGCGGTGATCGCGTTCTTCAGCGCGTGCACGACCCGCATCAGGCGGGACACCTGGTCGGAGACGTCGTGGACGTCGCCGCGCCGGCTCGTGGCCGGGTGGTCGACCTCGCCCGGGGCGAGGAGGGAATCGGTCATGCGGACTCCGGAGCTGGGTGGAACGGCCCCGCGGCGGCGGAACGGTTGGACGGTACAACTCGTTGTGCGGTACATGCAATCAGTTGCAGGGTGCATGTTCCTGTGATGTGCGCAACTGGTTGCGCGCTGCACCGGCAACCGGGTGGCGGTGGGGTGGGAAACTGGGACGTGTGAGCACCGAGACCGACGAACTGCGGTCCCGGCTGCCCGCGCTGACCCTCGAGGACGAGCACCGCCTCCGCCGCCGGCTGGACCAGCTGCGCGGTGTGCGCGACCCGGCGGCCCGGGCCCGCAAGCACGAGCAGCTCGCCGCCGACGTCGTCCGGGCCGAGGCCCGCGTCGCTGCTCGCGCGGCCGCCGTCCCCGTGGTGACCTACCCCGAGCAGCTGCCGGTCAGCGGCCGGCGCGAGGACATCGCCGCGGCGATCCGCGACGCCCAGGTGGTCGTGGTCGCCGGCGAGACCGGGTCGGGCAAGACCACCCAGCTGCCGAAGATCCTGCTCGAGCTCGGGCGCGGCGTGCGCGGGCGCATCGGGCACACCCAGCCGCGCCGCATCGCCGCCCGCACCGTCGCCGAGCGCATCGCCGAGGAGCTCGGCTCCTCGCTCGGCGAGGTGGTCGGCTACAAGGTGCGGTTCACCGACCAGGTCAGCGACACCAGCCTGGTCAAGCTCATGACCGACGGCGTGCTGCTGGCCGAGGTGCAGCGCGACCGGCTGCTGCGCCAGTACGACACGATCGTCGTCGACGAGGCGCACGAGCGGTCGCTGAACATCGACTTCCTGCTCGGCTACCTGGCCCAGCTGCTGCCCCGGCGTCCCGACCTCAAGGTCGTGATCACCTCGGCGACCATCGACGTCGAGCGCATCGCGAAGCACTTCGGCGACGCGCCGGTGGTCGAGGTCAGCGGGCGCACGTTCCCGGTCGAGGTGCGGTACCGGCCGGTCGTCGACCCCGACGACGCCGAGGCCGACCCCGACCGCGACCAGACGACGGCGATCGTCGACGCCTGCCGCGAGCTGGTGGCCGAGGGTCCCGGCGACGTCCTGGTGTTCCTGGCCGGCGAGCGCGACATCCGCGACACCGCCGACGCCCTCGGCGAGGCGGCGCTGGGCAGCACCGAGATCCTGCCGCTCTTCTCGCGGCTGTCGGCGGCCGACCAGCACAAGGTCTTCCAGCCGCACACCGGTCGCCGGATCGTGCTGGCCACCAACGTCGCCGAGACGTCGTTGACCGTGCCGGGCATCCGCTACGTCGTCGACCCGGGCACCGCGCGGATCAGCCGGTACTCGGCGCGCACGAAGGTGCAGCGGCTGCCGATCGAGGCGATCAGCCAGGCCTCGGCCCGGCAGCGCTCGGGCCGGTGCGGGCGCACCTCGGACGGCATCGCCATCCGGCTCTACTCGGAGGAGGACTTCGCGGGCCGGCCGGAGTTCACCGACCCCGAGATCCTGCGGACGTCGCTGGCCTCGGTGCTGCTGCAGATGGCCTCCCTCGGGCTCGGCGCCGTGGAGGACTTCCCGTTCCTCGACCCGCCGGACCGCCGCGCGGTGGCCGACGGGTACGCGCTGCTCGACGAGCTGGGCGCGCTGGCCGACGGCCGGCTCACCGAGACCGGCCGGGCGCTGGCCGCGCTGCCGCTGGACCCCCGGCTGGCCCGCATGGTCGTGGAGGCCGACCGGCGCGGGGTGCTCGAGGAGGTGCTGGTCATCGCCGCCGGGCTCACCGTGCAGGACGTCCGCGAGCGGCCGGCCGACGCGCAGGCCGCCGCCGACCAGCTGCACGCCCGGTTCGCCGCCGAGGACTCCGACTTCACCTCGCTGCTCAACCTGTGGCGCTATCTGGGCGAGAAGCAGGCCGAGCTGTCGGGCAACCAGTTCCGGCGCACCGTCAAGCGCGAGTACCTGCACTGGCTGCGCATCCGCGAGTGGCAGGACCTGCACGGCCAGCTGCGCGGCACCGCCCGCCGGCTCGGCATGACCCTGCAGGACGGGCGCGGCGAGCTGGCCGCCGAACCCGACGAGCGCGGGGTGCACGCCGCGCTGCTGGCCGGGCTGCTCTCCCAGGTCGGGCTGCAGCAGGACCTCGGCAAGGACGCCTCTCCGGGGGACAAGCGCCGCGGCTCGCGGGAGTACCTGGGTGCCCGGGGCGCGAAGTTCGTCATCGCGCCCGGCTCGGTGCTCACCCGCAAGCCGCCGCGCTGGGTGGTCGCCGGCGAGCTGGTCGAGACCAGCCGGCTGTTCGCCCGCACGGTCGCCCGCGTCGACCCCGAGACGATCGAGAAGCTGGCCGACCACCTGGTCAAGCGGCAGTACTCCGAGCCCCGGTGGGACGCCAAGCGCGGCTCGGTGGTCGCCACCGAGCGGGTCACGCTCTACGGCATCCCGCTGGTCGTCGGCCGCCGGGTGCAGTACGGCTCGATCGACCCGGTGGTCAGCCGCGAGCTGTTCATCCGGCACGCCCTGGTGCAGGGGGAGTGGCAGACCAACCACCGGTTCTGGGCGCACAACCAGCAGGTGCTGGCCCAGGTCGCCGAGCTCGAGGAGCGTGCCCGCCGGCGCGACCTGCGGGTCGACGACGAGGCGGTCTTCGAGCTCTACGACGCCCGGGTCGGCGCCGAGGTGGTCAGCGCCCGGCACTTCGACACCTGGTGGAAGCAGGCCCGCCGCCAGCACCCGCACCTGCTCGACTTCACCCCGGCGATGGTCACCGACGCGGGCGTCGCCGAGCAGGTCGCGGCCGGCGACTTCCCCGACGAGGTGCACCTGACGCAGGGCCTGGTGCTGCCGCTCTCGTACGCCTTCGACCCCGGTGCCGAGGACGACGGCGTGACCGTCGACGTCCCCCTCGGCGTGCTGGACACCGTGGCCGCGCAGACCTCGGGTGCCTCGTTGGCGTGGACCGTGCCCGGGCAGCGCGAGGAGCTGGTGACGGCGTTGCTGCGCGGGTTGCCCAAGCAGGTGCGCCGCGGTCTGGTGCCGATCCCCGACCGGGTGCGCGAGGTGCTGCCGCACATCGACCCCACCGAGCCGCTGCTGCCCGCCCTCGAGCGCGAGGTCCGCCGGGCGGTGGCCGTGCTGATCCCGCACGACGCGTGGGTGCCGTCGTCGGTGCCCGACCACCTGCGGGCCACGTTCCGGGTGCTCGACGACCGGGACCGGCCGCTGGCCAGCGGCAAGGACCTGGACGCACTGCGGGCCCAGGTGGCGGGGGAGTCGCGGAGGTCGTTGGCGCGCGCGTCGGCCGACGTCTCACGGACCGGTCTCACGTCCTGGACGCTCGGCACGCTCCCCGAGACCGTGCAGGTCGACCGGCAGGGCCACCTGGTGACGGCGTACCCGGCGCTGGTGGACGAGGGCCCGACGGCCGGGGTGCGGGTGGTGCCGACCGCGGCCGAGGCCTCGCGGCTGACCTGGCTGGGTGCCCGCCGGCTGCTGCTGCTCGCCGTCGGGTCACCCGCGGCGAAGGTCGTGAAGTCGCTGCAGCCGCGCACCCGGTTGGCGCTGCAGTTCAACCCCGACGGCGAGATCCCCGCGCTGGTGGCCGACTGCGTCGACGCCGCGGCCGACGAGCTGATCGCGCTGCACGGCGGGCCGCCGCGCACGGCCGAGGCCTTCGCCGGGCTGGTCGAGGCCTCGCGGACCCAGCTGCACACGCTGACCGCCGAGGCCGTGCGCCGCGTCGAGGCCGTGCTCACCCAGGCGCGCGAGACCGCGATCGCGATCGGTGCCGCGCCTGGGCGCGGGGTGCCGGCCTCGGCGGTGGCCGACCTGCGGGCGCAGATGACCGGCCTGCTGCACCGCGGCTTCGTGGCCACCCTCGGGTTCCGGCGGTTGCGCGACGCCGTCCGGTACCTCGCGGCGATGGCGGTGCGGCTGGAGAAGCTCCCGGCCGCCGCCGGACGCGACGCCCTCTGGCAGGAGCAGGTGGAGGCGGTCACCGAGGAGCACCGCCAGCTGGCCACCCGGGTGCCCTCGGTGGGCGGCCCCGACGACCCGGTGGCCCGGATCCGGTGGATGGTCGAGGAGCTGCGGGTGAGCCTGTTCGCGCCGTCCGTCGGCACCCCCCGCTCGATCAGCGAGCAGCGCATCCACAAGGCGGTCGACGCCCTGGGCTGAGCCCGGGGCCGGCGTGCTCAGCTCCAGAAGCCGGCGTGCACCTCGACGGCCTCGGGCAGGTCGTAGGGGCCGTGCACGGTGACAGGACGTCGGCCGCGGGCGAACACCTCGCGGCACGGCAGCAGCAGCGCGTCGTCACCGGGCTCGTCGCCGGTGATGCCGTACAGGCCCTCCTCGGACAGCGCGTAGACGACGGTCCCGATGCCCGCCCAGAAGATCGCCCCGGCGCACATGGGACACGGCTCGGTGCTGGCGACCAGCACCAGGTCGGCCAGCTCGACGGCGCCGTACCGCGCGGACGCCAGTCGGACCAGGTTGGTCTCGGCGTGCCCGGTGACGTCCCGGTCGGTGACCACGGTGTTCTCCGCGGTCAGCAGCACCTGCCCGGACGCGTCGGCCAGCAGGGCGCCGAAGGGGTGGTTGCCGGCCGCGCGGGCAGAGGCGGCGAGCGCGACGGCCTGCCGGAGCAGCGGGAGGTGGTCGGAGTCGATCACGGTCGCGAGCCTAGGCATGCGCCGGTCGCTCCCGGTCCCAGGACGTCGGCGGACGGTGCCGCCCGGCGCCGCCCGGCTGCTCAGAACGGTGGTGGGTCGTCGGCGGGGTCGGAGGACGGTGGTGGTTCGGTCTCGAGGTCGAGGACCTCGCCCATGGCCGGTGGCCTGGTCGTGCGGGTGGTGCCGCCCGGGGTGGTGACGCGCAGGGTGCCGTCGGCGCCCACGGCGAACCACCAACCGGGGGAGTGGGTCTTGAGCCGGTGGTGTCGGCGGCAGAGCATGGCCAGGTTGCGGACGCAGGTGGGCCCGCCTGCGCTGGGCTTGTGGTGGTCGTAGGGAACGACGTGGTCGGCGTCGCAGGCCCGGGCGACCTGCCGGCAGCCGGGGAACCGGCAGTGCCGGTCGCGGGCGCGCAGGTACCGGTACTGCGCGGCGGTCGGGGTGTAGCCGGGTGTGGCCGGTGGTGGCCCGATCCCGCGCCCGGCCTTGGCAGCGGCGGCCAGTTCCTCGGGGGTGGCCACGGCCAGCAGCCGGCCGTGCTGGCCGGTGATGGTGAACGCCAGCTCACCGCCGTCGGGGTGGGTGAGCCCCAGCGCGTCGATCCAGGTCAGCAGGGACCTGACAGCGGCCGGGGTGACCGGCAACCCATCCACGTGCCCCACCTGCGCACCCCAGGCGGCCACCACCCCGCCGGCGGGCAGACCGGTCCCGCCATCGGGCGGACCGGTCCTCGCTGCTGACGCCTCAGGGCGCCTGAGCTCGGAGGTGTCGGCGGCGACCGCGCCCTCGGCTGCGACATCCCCGGCAGCCTCGACCGCGGTCTCGGCCAGAGCATCGGCGCTGGCCTCAGCCTCGTCGTCGGTATCGGCTTCGGTCTTGGTCCCGTCGTCGTCCCCGGCCCCGGCGGATGCGCTGCGGGCCTCGGCGTGGGCGATGAGGCCGCTGAGGTCGGGCACCAGCAGGTCGGCCAGGTCGGCGTTGATGGTCAGGTGCGCGATCGCCGGGTCCAGCTGCTCCCACGGCCGGGTCAGCAACGTGACCACCAGCTCGGTCTCGATCTCCCCGGACGGGCGGGTGTCCCCGTCGGCCTTCAGCTTGCGCACGAACGCACCCAGCTGGGCCTTCACCAGCTGGCGTCGGCGGCCTCCAGGTTCGTGGCCCGGAGGTCGGCGAGGCCGTCGCCGGTGCCCTGCACCCTGACGCCGGCCTCCCGCTTGCGCAGCGCCTTCCGCCGATCCGCAGCCTCGGGATCGGCCGCGATCAGCGCGGCGTCGATCCGCTCCTTCAGCGTGGTGGGTGGGCACCCGGCCGCTGCCCATCCCACCGCCTGGGCGGCGATCGCATCGATCACCGCGTCGTCGACCGGCCCGCCCCAGGTCGCGGCCTGGTAGCGCAGGGCCTTCACGACCACCTTCGCCCGGGCCTCGTCGATGCGCCCGTCGGCCAACGCGTGCCACACCACCGGGAACTGCCGCACCAGCGCCAGGTCGTCGTCCACGAGGTAGCGGGCGGAGGCCACGGACATGTTCAGCAGGACCGCCACCTCGTCGGGCAGGAAGTCATCGGCCGCCTGCAGCGACGGGTCATCGACATCGGCGTCCGGGCGGGTGTCGGTGCGGGCACCGGGGGCGAACGGCAACGGCTGTCGAGCACCGAGGGTGGCCTTGCGCTCGATCAACCCCGCCCGGTACGCGGCCAGCGCGGACATCTGCCGGTGCACCGAGGCGAGCTCGGCATCCAGCTCGACGCCCTCCAG
>NZ_FNIR01000014.1 GCF_900103975.1 Klenkia soli | reverse complement strand
AGAAGACCCAGGTGAAGCGTTCGATGAGCTCGGCGCCGGCGAGGATGAAGATCCCGCGCAGGACCAGGGCGATGATGATGCCGACCATCAGCACTTCTTGCTGCAGCTTCCGGGGCACCTTGAACCGGGCCATGATGATCACGAAGACGAACAGGTTGTCCACCGACAGGGAGTACTCGGTGAGCCAGCCGGCGTAGAACTGGGTGGCGAAGTCCCCGTTGGTGACCGCCAGCAGCACCAGCCCGAACGCCAGGGCCAGCGCGACGTAGAAGGTCACCCAGATGCTGGCCTCGCGCACCGAGGGCTCGTGCGGGCGGCGGGCCACGATGGCCAGGTCGGCCAGCAGCAGCACCGTGAGCCCGACGAACGTGCTGATCTCGAACCAGACGGGGAGTTCCACGTCCCGGCACGATACGTCCGGCCCTCCCCGGCCGCAGGGTTCCGACCTGCGGCGCGGCCCGGCCGCGGCAGCTGTGGACCAGGCGTGAGCCCGGGTGATCATGCTGCCGGGTGTACCGAGGCTGCATAGGATCGGTCGAACGGTGCCGGAGCCCGGCGCCGCGGGGATCCCAGGACGACCCGGGTCCCCGTCCACCAGCGAGGAGACGGAGACATCGCGTGGTAGTCAGCTTGAGCAAGGGTGGCAACGTCTCGTTGACCAAGGAGGCCCCTGGCCTGCGGGCGGTCACGGTCGGCCTGGGCTGGGACGCCCGCACCACCGACGGCAAGCCCTTCGACCTCGACGCGTCGGCCATCGGCTGCCGCCCCGACGGCAAGGTCGCCTCCGACGAGCACTTCGTGTTCTTCAACAACCTGCGCAGCCCCGACGGCGCGATCGAGCACACCGGTGACAACGTGACCGGCGAGGGCGCCGGCGACGACGAGCAGATCAAGGTCGATCTGGCCGGAGCGCCGGCGGATCTCGACCGCGTCGTGTTCCCCGTGTCGATCTACGAGGCCGACACCCGCGGCCAGAGCTTCGGCCAGGTGCGCAACGCGTTCATCCGGGTGGTGAACCAGGCCGACAACGCCGAGATCGCCCGCTACGACCTCTCCGAGGACGCCTCCACCGAGACCGCCATGGTCTTCGGCGAGCTGTACCGCAACGGGGCCGACTGGAAGTTCCGGGCCGTCGGGCAGGGCTACTCGACCGGCCTCGGCGGCATCGCCGCCGACTTCGGCGTCAACGTCTGACCTGATCCACGACGAGGGGAGCGGACCATGAGCGTGAGCCTGAGCAAGGGCGGCAACGTCTCGCTGACCAAGGAGGCGCCCGGCCTGACCGCTGCCCTCGTCGGTCTGGGCTGGGATGCCCGCACGACGTCGGGCAACGCCTTCGACCTGGACGCGTCGGCGCTGCTGGTCGACGCCGGGGGCAAGGTGCTCAGCGACGCGCACTTCGTCTTCTTCAACAACCTGACCTCACCGGACGGCTCGGTGACCCACACCGGCGACAACCTCACCGGTGAGGGCGACGGCGACGACGAGGCCCTGACCGTGGACCTGCCGACGGTGCCCGCGGCTGCGGACAAGATCGTGTTCGCGGTGTCGATCTACGAGGCCGAGAACCGCGGCCAGTCCTTCGGCCAGGTGCGCAACGCCTTCATCCGGGTGGTGAACCAGGCCGACGGCGTGGAGATCGCCCGCTACGACCTCTCCGAGGACGCCTCGACCGAGACGGCGATGATCTTCGGCGAGATCTACCGGCACTCGGGCGACTGGAAGTTCCGCGCAGTGGGCCAGGGCTACACCTCCGGCCTGGCCGGCATCGCCCGCGACTTCGGCGTGGACGTGGGCTGATCCCCGTGCCCATCGACTACACGAAGCGCCCGGCCGGTCCACCCGCCGACGGCCCGCCGCGCAAGGTCACGCTGACCAAGTCCGCGCCGACGGTGTCGCTCACCAAGAAGGCGGCCGCCGGCGGGGTGCTGCGGGTCAACCTGAACTGGACGGCGCGGCCCGCGGGCCAGCAGGGCGGCGGCTTCTTCGCCCGTCGCGAGCCCGACGTCGACCTCGACCTCGGCTGCCTGTACGAGTTCACCGACGGCAGCAAGGGCGTCGTCCAGGCGTTGGGCAACGGGTTCCACGCCGGCCTGCCGGGGGCACCGTCGGCGGCGATCTGGCTGGACGGCGACGACCGGTCCGGTGCCAACTCGGGCGGGGAGAACCTGTTCGTCGACCTGCAGTACGCCGCCCACATCCGCCGGGTGCTCGTGTTCGCCTACATCTACGAGGGCGTGCCCAACTGGGCCGCCGCGCAGGCGCTGGTGACCCTCACCCCGCCCGACGGCCCGCAGATCGAGGTCGCCCTCGACGAGCCCCGGGCCGGTGCGACCAGCTGCGCGGTCGCGCTGCTGGCGCCCTCGGCCGGGGACGTCCAGATCCGCCGCGAGGTCCGGTACGTCGACGGCGCCCAGCCGCAGCTCGACGCCGCCTACGGCTGGGGCATCCGCTGGAGCTCGGCCCGCAAGTAGGGCCCCGGGGACACCCGCGCCGTCCCGCCCGTTCACACCCCACCGACCCGAGGAGTTCTGCATGAGCGTCAACCTGAGCAAGGGCCAGAAGGTCTCGCTGGCCAAGCGCGACGGCGGCCAGCTGACCCGAGTCCGCATGGGCCTGGGCTGGGATGCCATCAAGAAGAAGGGCTTCTTCGGCAGCCGCGACCAGTCCGTCGACCTCGACGCCTCCGTGCTGATGTTCGACGCCGGCGGCCAGCTGGTCGACCAGGTCTGGTTCCAGCAGCTGCGCAGCAAGGACGGCTCGGTGCAGCACACCGGTGACAACCGCACCGGCGCCGGGGACGGCGACGACGAGTCGATCCGGGTCGACCTCACCGCGCTGCCGGCCGCCGTCACCACGCTGGTCTGCACGGTGAACTCCTTCACCGGTCAGGACTTCTCGCAGATCGCCAACGCCTTCTGCCGGCTGATCGACGAGACCACCGAGAACGAGATCGCCCGCTACGAGCTCAGCGGCTCCGGGCGGCACAACGCGCAGATCATGGCCAAGGTGTCCCGTGACGGCGCCGGCTGGTCGATGACCGCGCTGGGCGTGCCGGCGTCCGGCCGCACCTTCCGCGACCTCCTCCCGGCCATCGCCGGCTCCCTGTAAGTCCCGCCCCCACAGCCCAGGAGACAGCCACCATGTCCGAGCTGGACCTCGGTTCCTCGTCCACGCCCACCACCGGTGGGCAGAGCGCACCCGCCGGGGGTGCGCTGGTCCTCCAGCCGCCGGCGCCGGTCGTCCTGGTGGCCCCCGAGCAGGCCGCCGGCGCGGTGACCCTGGAGACCGCCAAGCAGGTCGAGCTGCGCGGCAAGGCCACCGCGTTCGTCACCGACCTGGTCTCCCTGGACACCAAGTCCCCGGCGTTCGCGCAGAAGGTCGGCTCCATCACCGCGATGGGCGACAAGGAGATGCGCTCCTCGGCGGCGGTCTCCAACCGCATGCTCGAGCGGCCGGCGGCGGCGATGGGCGCCAAGGGCAAGGACGGCGACGCCCAGACCCGGGTCTCCAACACCCTGGTCGACCTGCGGCGCACGGTCACCGACCTCGACCCCAAGCGCTCGGACCTCACCGGGGTCAAGAAGGTGCTCAGGTGGCTGCCGGGCGGTGACAAGATCGACCGCTACTTCGACAAGTACAAGTCGGCGCAGTCGCACCTCGACGCGATCATCAAGGCGCTGGACTCCGGTCAGGACGAGCTGCGCAAGGACAACGCGGCCATCGAGACCGAGAAGGCCACCATGTGGACGACGATGGCCAAGCTGCGTGAGTACAACGAGCTGGCCACCGCCCTGGACGAGGCGCTGGAGGGCAAGGTCGCCGAGCTCGAGGCGGCCGGGCGCAGCGACGACGCGAACACCGTGCGGGCCGACGCGCTGTTCCCGGTCCGCCAGCGGCGCCAGGACATCACCACGCAGATGGCCGTCGCGGTGCAGGGCTACATGGCCCTGGACCTCATCCGGCGCAACAACCTGGAGCTCATCCGCGGCGTCGACCGGGCGCAGACCACCACGGTCGCCGCCCTGCGCACCGCGGTCATCGTCTCGCAGGCGCTGAGCCGGCAGAAGCTGGTCCTCGACCAGATCAACGCGCTGAACACGGTGACCTCGGACCTCATCCAGTCGACCTCGGAGCAGCTGCGCATCCAGGGCGCGGCGATCAACGAGCAGGCCGCGTCGTCCACCATCGACGTCGCCAAGCTGCAGGCCGCCTTCGACAACGTGTTCGCCACCATGGACGCCGTCGACACCTTCCGGGCGCAGGCCGTCACCTCGATGGCCGACACCGTGCGGGCCCTCGAGGGCCAGCTCGAGCGGGCGCAGCCCTACCTGGCCCGGGTGCGCGCGAACGAGGCCATCGAGCAGTGAGCAGGCCGTGACCGCCGGGGAGGGACGTCGTGGCCTGGTTCCGGCGTAACGAGGAGCCCCAGCCGGTCCCCGCCGTCACCGGCCCCGACCCGGAGGACACCCCGGCGGCCCTGGACGCCGACATCGCCGGGGTGGTCCGCCTGGTCAACGCGTCGGCCGGCGACCTGCCGGTGGCCTCGGTCGTCGCCGCCCGCCGGATCACCGACCTGCTGTCGGAGGTCGTGCGCACCTCCGACGTCCGGCCGCTGGACATCTACGCGGCCATCTCGGTGCGGGCCACGGCCACCGACTACCTGCCCACCACGGTGCGCAGCTTCGTGGCGCTGGACCCGGACCTGGTCGACGTCCCGGCGACGTCCGGCACGACCCCCGTCCAGTCCCTGGCCGCCCAGCTGGAGGCGCTCGAGGGCGCCGCCGAGCAGGTGCTCGCGGCCGCCCAGCGGCAGGACGTCGACGCGCTGATGACCCAGGGCAGCTTCCTGCGCACCAAGTTCTCCGGTTCCGACCTCGACCTGTGACCCGATCTGAGAGGCGAGCACCGTGGCACGCATGACCCGCGGGGCCAACGTGGCCCTGACCCGGGAGATCCCCGGCCTGACCAGCCTCGTCGTCGGGGTGGCCTGGGATGCCGGCAGCGAGCGCGTGCTCTCGGACAACCTGGTGCTCGCGCTGCTGCTGTGCGGCCCCGACAGCCGGGTGCTGTCCGAGCGGCACATGGTGTTCTTCAACCAGCTCACCTCGCCCGACGAGTCCGTCGCCGCCCGCGACGAGGCCCTGGACGGCGACCAGGAGCAGATCGAGGTCGACCTGCGCGGGGTGCCCGAGGACGTCGCCCGGCTGGTCGCCGTGGTCTACGTCAACGAGGGGACGACGCAGCGGCGCACCCTGGGCCAGCTGCGTGCGGTGTCCGTGGTGGTGCGCGACGCCACCACCCACCGCGAGCTGGTCCGCTCCGAGGACCTCGCGCCGGTGCTGCAGGCCGAGACGGCGCTGGTGCTCGGCGAGGTCTACCGGCACGGCGGCGACTGGAAGTTCAAGGTCGTCGGCGAGGGCTACCGCAACGGGATCAGCGGCATCGCCGCCGACTACGGGCTGCCGCTGTGATCCCGGCCCCCGGCGACGCACCGGCCCGTCCGGATCTGGGCTGGCTGCGCCACCGCACCCGCCGGGTCCCCGTGGCCGCCGCCCCGGCACCCGTCGCGCCGTACGCGGTGGCCGGCCAGGGCGGGTCCGGCAGCACGACCGGGTTGGCCGACTTCCTCGCCGGCCGCACCACCCGCCGCCAGCCAGCACCCGCCCCGAGTGTGCAGGTCCCGGGGTCCAACCGGGCCGACGGACCCCCGGAACTGCACACCCGCGAGGTCCCGACCCCGGGGGCGGCCGACCCGCTGGACCTCGGGACGTCGGCCGCGGACCCGCTCGACCTGTCCGCGCCCATCAAACAACCGGTCCCGCAGGCCAGCCCGCAGCCGACCCCGCCGCCGGCCGGCGGCGACCTCGACCTGGGCTCGTCGGACCTGGACCTGTCGGGGCCGCCGCCCGTGGCCGCTCCGCCCGCGCCGGCCCCGCCCGCGTCGTCCAGCCTGGACCTGTTCCCCGAGGCCCCTGCCGCCCCGCCGGCCCGGACCCCGGTCGCCCGGCCCCGGCCCGTGGCGCGCCAGGTCCCGCGGGTGCCGCACGGCGGCCGGGTGATCCTGACCCCGCGCGAGCCCGTGGTCACCCTCGACCGGGTGCAGTCCGGCGTCGGGGCGCTCACGATCACCGCGGTCTGCTCCCCGGCGGTCGGTGACCTCGTGCTCGGCGCGGTCTACCAGCTCGCCGACGGCAGCTCCGGCGTCGTCAGCCGCACCGCCGGGGTGCCCACGGCCCCACCGCGCTCCCGCCGTCCCGTGCTGGAGGCCGGACGCGACGAGCACGACCAGATCCGGGTCGACCTGCGGCAGACCCGGTCGCTCCGCCGGTTCGTCGTGCACGCGATGTCGGCGTCGGAGGGCCAGCTGGCCTGGGGCGGCACCCTGGTGATCACCACCCACGGCGGGTCCCGCGTGGAGATCCCGCTGGACCTCGCCCCGCACGCGGGCCCCGTCGTCCTCGCCTCGGTCCACGCGGTGGACGGCGAGTTCGTGGTCCGCGCCGAGCTCGACCCGGTGCACGGCCTGGTCCGCGACGTCGCGCTCGCCCACGGCTTCCGGGCCATCACCTGGGCCGACGCCCGCACCCCGGTGCTGTGAGCGCGGCACCCGTGCCGCTGCGGCACTTCGCCCACCTCGACCCCGCCGACGAGCAGCGGCTCTTCCTGCACCGGCCCCAGCCGGTCGACCCGGACGGCGACCCGGAGGTGCTGGCGCTGGCCCTGGGCGCCACGCTCTACCTGCCCGCCGACCGACCGGCGCTGGCCGACGACGTCCGCCGCCGGTGCGCGGACGGGGTGACCAGCGTCGTGCTGTGCCTGGAGGACGCCGTCGCCGACGACGACCTCCCGGCCGCCCAGGCCAACCTCGTCCACCACGTGCGCGACCTCGCCGCCGACGCCGCCGTCCTGCCGCTGGTGTTCGTCCGCGTCCGGCGGCCCGAGCAGGTCGCCGAGCTCGTCGAGTCCCTGGGCGACGCCGCCGCCGTCCTCACCGGGTTCGTGCTGCCCAAGTTCACCGGCCGCTCCGGGCCGGCGTACCTGCAGGCCGTGCAGGCCGCGTCGGCACGGCTGGGTCGGCGCCTGCGGGTGATGCCGGTCGTGGAGTCACCGGAGATGGCGCACGCCGAGACCCGGGTCGACGCCCTGGTGCAGGTGCGGGACCTCCTGGCCGACCACCGCGACGAGGTGCTCGCCGTGCGGATCGGGGCCACCGACCTCTCGGCCGCGTTCGGCCTCCGCCGGCGTCGCGAGCTGACCGTCTACGACGTGCGCGTGGTCGCCGACGCCATCGCCGACGTCGTCAACGTCCTGGGGCGGTCCGACGGCACCGGCCACGTGGTCACCGGTCCCGTCTGGGAGTACTTCAACAGCCCCGACCGGGTGTTCAAGCCCCAGCTGCGCGAGACCCCGTTCCGCGAGCACGAGGAGCGCCCGCTGCGGGCGAACCTGCTGGCCCGCGACCTGGACGGGCTGATCCGCGAGGTGGTGCTCGACCAGGCCAACGGCCTGCACGGCAAGACGGTCATCCACCCGACGCACGTCGCCGCCGTGCACGCGCTGTCGGTGGTGCCGCACGAGGAGCATGCCGACGCCCTGGACGTGCTGGGCGCCGGGGCCGGGGGCGGGGTCGCCGCGTCGTCCTACCGCAACAAGATGAACGAGTCCAAGCCGCACCGGGCCTGGGCCCGGCGGCTGGTGCAGCGCGCGCAGGTGTTCGGGGTCGCGCGGCCCACCACCTCGTTCGTGGACCTGCTCGGCGCCGGGATGCGCCGGTGACCCCGGTGTGGACCGGCGACTGGGTGCGCCGCGAGCTGGACGTCGTGGTCACCACCACCGACGCCGCGGGGTCCCTCGCCGTCACCGACCTGGTCGGCCTGGCGGTGCGGGTGAACCCGCGCCGGGCGCACCTGCTGGTCAGCCGCGTGCTGGGCAAGCACGTGCCGGCCCGCCCGGACGTCGTCCGCGGCGCCGGCATGCTGCTCGGCCGCCTGGTCGCCGACCGGCTGGCCGGGGTCGACAGCGGGGTGGCCACCGAGGGCGGGGACCTGCTCGCCGCCGCCCTCCGCGGGGACGACGACGCTGCCGCGCACCTCGTCGAGCGCACCCGGTGGACCCCGGACCGCGCCGCGCCGGACGTGCTGGTGCTCGGGTACGCCGAGACCGCCACCGGCCTCGGCCACCTGGTCGCCGACGCCCTGGACGCCGACGTCCTGCACTCCACCCGGCGACCGGTCGGCACCACGCCGTTGTGCACCTTCGAGGAGGTGCACTCGCACGCCACCGGCCACCTGCTGCTGCCCGACGACCCGGCGCTGTTCGCGGGGGAGCGGCCGATCGTGCTGGTCGACGACGAGCTGTCCACCGGGGCCACCGTCATGGACACCATCCGCGGCCTCCAGGCCGTCGCGCCCCGACGGCGCTGGGTGGTCGCCAGCCTGGTCGACCTGCGCACGCCCACCGCCCGCGCCGAGCTCGACCGATTCGCCGCCGACCTCGACGTGCAGGTCGACGTGGTCGCGCTGGCCGGCGGCGTGGTCGAGCTGCCCGCCGACGTGCTGGCCCGCGGCACCGCGCTGGTGGCGCGGTGGGCGGATGCTCCGGCACCGGCCACCCGCGGGGGGCGGGGCGGACCGGTGGTCGAGGTGACCGCTGCCGTGCCCCGCGACGGCGGCCGGCACGGGTTCACGTCGCACCACCGCCGCGAGCTGGAGGCCGTGCTGCCTGGCATCGCCGAGCAGGTGCACGCCGCCCTGGGCGCCCCGGCCGACCCGGTGCTCGTGCTGGGCACCGAGGAGCTGGTCCACCTGCCCGTGCGGGTGGCCGGCGAACTGGTCCGGCGCGGCCTCGACGTCCGCGTCTCCAGCACCAGCCGCTCGCCCGTGCTGCCGGTCGACGACCCCGGCTACGCCGTGCGGACCGCGCTGACGTTCCCCAGCCACGACCGCCCGGCCGACGGGCCCGGGCACCGGTTCGCCTACAACGTCGCGCCCGGCGCCGGAGCGCACCCGTTCGCCGCCGCCGTCCTCGTCGTGGACGACGTGTCCCACGACTGGGACGACGACGACCCCACCGCGCTGCCGGCCGTGCTGGCCGCGGCCGTCGACGGGCCGGTCGTCGTCCTCACCGTGCCCAGCCACCGGCCCACCCCGGACCCCCTGCGCGGCCCCGCCTTCGGGTCCTACGCCCCCGACGAGGTCGGCTGGCTGCTCACCGACCTCTCCGCCGTGCCGTTGGAGGCCCCGGTCGAGGCGCGCGAGCAGGCGATCCAGTCGGGGCGGGCGCACTACTCGGAGTCCCTGCCGGTGGAGTACCAGCCCGGGCCGGCCTACCTCGAGCTGTTCGAGCAGGCCCTGGCCGAGTCGGCCGCCCGGGTGGCCGAGGCGGTCGGCATGGTCACCGAGCTCGTGCTGGCCGGTCGGTCGCGGCCGCCGGTGCTGGTCTCGCTGGCGCGGGCCGGCACGCCGGTGGGTGTGCTCATGCGGCGGTGGGCGGCCACCCGCGGGGTCGACGTCCCGCACCTGACGGTGTCCATCGTGCGCGACCGCGGCCTGGACCCGCGGGCGCTGGACCACCTGGCCGCCCACCACGACCCCGCCGACGTCGTGTTCGTCGACGGCTGGACCGGCAAGGGCGCCATCACCCGTGAGCTGCTCGCCGCCGTCGCGGAGAGGGAGCAGGTGCAGCCCCGCGGATTCCGGCCCGACCTGGCCGTCCTCGCCGACCCGGGCGGGTGCACGGCGCTGTTCGGCACCCGAGAGGACTTCCTGATCCCCTCGGCCTGCCTGAACTCGACCGTCTCCGGGCTGGTCTCGCGCACCGTGCTGCGCGCCGACCTGGTGCCGCCGGGCGGCTACCACGGCGCGAAGTTCTACCGGGAACTCGCGCCCCAGGACGTCTCGGGCCGGTTCCTCGACACCGTCTCCGGCCACTTCGCCGACGTCGCCGACGACGTGGTGCGCGCGGTGGCCGCGCCGGTCGACCGCACCCCGACCTGGGCCGGCTGGGCCGCCGTCGAGGAGGTGGCCGCCGGGTTCGGCATCACCGACCTCAACCTGGTCAAGCCCGGGGTGGGGGAGACCACCCGGGTGCTGCTGCGCCGGGTGCCGTGGAAGGTCCTGGTGCGCCCCGACCGCACCGCCGAGCTCGCCCACGTGCTGCACCTGGCGCGGGACCGCGGGGTCGAGGTCGAGACGCGCGAGGGTATGCCGTTCTCCTGCATCGGCGTCATCCGGCCCGGGGGCGGCGGTGAGGTCGCGTGAGCGTGCTGATCGCCACCGACCTGGACCGCACGCTGGTCTACTCCCTGGCCGCGGCGGGGGAGCCCCTGCCGGGTGAGCCGCCCTGGGTCGTGGTCGAGCACCTGGACGGCCGGGCGATCTCGCACGTGTCCGTGCTGGCCGCGCAGCGGTACGAGGCGCTGGCGAGCACCTGGCCGGTCGTCCCCGTCACCACCCGCACCCCGGCGCAGCTGGCCCGCATCAAGCTGCCCGGCCCGCTCGCGCCGTGGGCGGTGGCGGCCAACGGCGGGGTGCTGCTCGAGGCCGGCGAACCCGACCCGGCGTGGGCGGACACCGTGGGGTCGGCCCTGGCCGCCGTCGCCCCGGTCGCCGAGGCCGAGGCCGCGTTGGCCCGCGCGTGCGCCGGCGACCCCGGCGCCCGCCGGTACACCGTGCCCGGCCTGTTCTGCTACGCCGTGGTCGACCGACCGGCGGTGACGGCGGAGCACCTCGACGCGCTGCGCACCTGGGGCCTGGCGGCGGGCTGGGGCGTCTCGCTGCAGGGCCGCAAGCTCTACCTGGTGCCGTCGGTGCTGACCAAGTCCGCCGCGGTCGCCGAGGTGGCCCGGCGCACCGGGGCCACGACCGTGCTCGCCGCGGGGGACTCGCTGCTGGACACCGACCTGCTGGAGTTCGCCGACCTCGCCGTCCGGCCCGGGCACGGCGAGCTGGCCGACCGCGGCTGGACGCGACCGCACGTCACCGCGCTGACCGCCACCGGCATCCGGGCCGGCGAGGAGGTGCTGGCCTGGTTCGCCGAGCAGGCTGGGAGGCTGTGACCATGGACGCCGCCACCCTGCGCGAGATGCAGGCACCGATCAAGCAGAGGTACAAGGACGACCCGGCCGCCGCGCTGGCCCACCTGCACGCCGAGGGCGACTTCCGCGACGAGGGCATCACGGCCACCATCGACACCTGGTCGGGCCCGCAGCGCGCCGGGTTCCACGAGACCACCGGCGGCGACGGCTCCGACGCCTGCTCCGGGGACATGCTGCTGCAGGCCCTGCTGGGCTGCTCCGGGGTCACCCTGCGCAGCGTGGCGACCGCCATGGGCATCGAGATCCGCAGCGCCCAGCTGACCGCCCGCGGCGACATGGACGCCCGCGGCACCCTCGGCGTCTCGCGCGAGGTCCCGGTCGGCATGACCGGCATCGAGGTCGTCATGACCCTGGACACCGACGCGGACGACGACAAGCTGGCCACCCTGGCGAAGCTGACCGAGCGGTACTGCGTGGTCGCCCAGACGCTCAAGGAGCCCCCGACCATGACCATCCGCCGCGCCTGATCCCCGGACGACCGGAGCCCCGCACCTCGAGCTGAGGTGCGGGGCTCCGTCGTGTCCGGGTCGGTCAGTCGAGCGCGAGCTCCACGCAGACCACGCAGGCCGGGGTGCGGCGCTCGTCGGGCCAGATCGCGGCGCCCTCGATCCGGGCCACCTCGCGGCCGCACAGGGCGTAGACGACCTCCGACGGGCCGGGCTCGCACGCGTGCCAGGGCCCGCTGGAGTCGACGATCGGGGTGCCGCTGACGCCGTTCCAGAGCACCTGCACGGCGGCCTGGCCGCACACGAAGGTCTCGTCGCTGAGGACCGAGTGCCGGCCGCGGCGCTGTGTCGAAGTCACGGACGGACCATGGCAGCTCCACACAGCGTCACCGGGCCGACAGACCGCACGGCGCGTAACGACACAGTCACGGTCGGCTGTTCTGCCCCACGACTCCCAACCGCCCCGGCGACTGGTCACCTCGAGCCGATTCGTCCAGCGACATCTGCCCAGTGCGTGCGCGGCTGCCGATGAGTCCTTGGCGGAATGTGTGGTCGGCGGTGGACACGCCGGTCGCCCCATGAACCCCACACGTCACTTCTGGCACACGTGGACCAGCGATTCGGACCCGCAGTAGCGCGGAGGCGTGGTAGTCGGGCAGACTGTCCCGAGCACTCCGCTTCACCCGTTCGAGCTACGCACTGCCATCGCCGAGTCAGGTCCGTTGGGGAAGACGAGACCCGTCTTGATCCGATGGAGGTGCACTGTGCAACGACGGTCTACGCAGGGTGTTGTCTTCGTGCACGCGTGCCCGAAGGCTCTCTGCCAGCACGTCGACTGGGCCCTCGAGCGGGTCATCGGCGGGCCGGTGAGTTTGTCCTGGGCCGAACAGCCCGCGCAGCACGGTGCCTACCGTGCCGAGGTCGCCTGGACCGGTGCCACCGGAACCGGTGCGAAGCTCGTCGCCGCCCTCAAGTCGTGGCCGATGCTGCGCTTCGAGGTGACCGAGGAGCCCAGCCAGGGCAACGACGGCGAGCGCATGGCCTACGTGCCCGGCCAGGGTGTCTTCCGTGCGCCCATGTCGGCCAACGGCGACCTCATGGTCACCGAGCAGCAGCTCCGGCACCTGGCGGCCACCGCCGGTTCCGGCGAGGCCTTCCGGCACGGCGTCAACGAGCTCCTGGGCGCCTCCTGGGACGACGACCTCGAGGTCTACCGGCACGCCGGCGACGGCGCACCCATCAGCTGGCTGCACCAGGTGGTGTAGCGCGTCCGCAGATCGCGCCGGCCCCCTGCCCCGGACCGATGCCGTCTGCGGACGCACCGCGGCCCGGCACCCATCAAGGGTGCCGGGCCGCTGTGCTGCTGCGTCAGAGGGGGATGTTGCCGTGGGCGCCGCGGCCGGCGGGGGCCGCGGCCAGGGCGGCGACCAGGCGCTTGCGGGTCTGCGCGGGCTCGACGACGTCGTCGACGACGCCGATCTCGCGGGCCCGGGCCACGCCGCCGGCGATCCGCTCGTGCTCCTCGGCCAGTTGGGCGTGCAGCGCCTCCCGCTCACCGGGCTGGGCGGCGGCCAGCTTCTTGCGGTGCAGGATGCCGACCGCGGCCTTGGCGCCCATGACCGCCACCTCGGCACCCGGCCAGGCGTAGACCGCCGTGGCACCCAGCGAGCGGGCGTTCATGGCGATGTAGGCCCCGCCGTAGCTCTTGCGGGTCACCAGGGTCACCCGCGGCACCACGGCCTCGGCGAAGGCGTGCAGCAGCTTGGCGCCGCGGCGCACGACGCCGTCCCACTCCTGGCCGACGCCGGGCAGGTAGCCGGGGACGTCGACCAGCACCACCAGCGGGACGCCGAACGCGTCGCACATGCGCACGAAGCGGGCGGCCTTCTCGGCCGAGGGGGAGTCCAGGCAGCCACCCAGGCGCAGCGGGTTGTTGGCCACCACGCCGACCGTGCGGCCGGCCAGCCGGCCCAGGGCGGTGATCACGTTGGGGGCGTACCGGCTCTGCAGCTCCAGCGGCGGGCCGTCCAGGAGCGAGGCGATCATGGGCTTGACGTCGTAGGCGCGCTGCTTGGCCTCGGGCAGCATCGCCGCGAGGTCGGTGTCGGGCTCGCCGTCGGTGGAGGCGAAGGTGCCCTGCGCGGCCAGCAGGTCGACCGCCTGGCGGGCGGTGTCCAGGGCGTCCTGCTCGGTGTCGGTGACGATGTGCACCACGCCCGAGCGGCGGCCGTGGGTGTCGGGCCCACCGAGGGCCTCCATGTCCACCTGCTCGCCGGTGACCGAGCGGACGACGTCCGGGCCGGTGACGAAGACGCGACCCAGCGGCCCCATGACGACCAGGTCGGTCAGCGCCGGCCCGTAGGCGGCCCCACCGGCCGCGGGGCCGAGGACGACGGAGATCTGCGGGATGCGGCCCGAGGCGCGGATCATGCCGGCGAACACCTCGCCCACGGCGTGCAGGGCCGTGACGCCCTCGGCCAGCCGGGCACCGCCGGAGTGCCAGATGCCGACGACCGGCACGTGCTCGCGCAGCGCGGCGTCGATGGCGTCGACGATGTGCCGGCAGCCGTCCACCCCCATCGCCCCGCCCATGATCGTGGCGTCGGTGCAGTAGGCGATGGCGGGGGAGCCCTGCACCTGGCCGCGGGCGGCCAGGGCGCCGGAGGTGTCGCGCGGCATGAGCAGCTGCATCGTGCCCGGGTCGAAGAACCGCGCGAGGCGGTCCTCGGGGTCGCGCGGGTCGGGCTCGACGGAGGTGGGGGCGGGGTGGACGGTGGTCATGCGGGGACCTCCAGGGCCGTTCAGGCGGTGGTGAAGACCAGGGCCATGTTGTGGCCGCCGAACCCGAACGAGTCGTTCAGGGCGGCGGAGAAGGTGGCCGTGCGGGGCGCACCGCGGACGATGTCGAGCTTCTGCACGGCGGCGGCGTCGTCGAGCTGCTCGATGTTCTGGGTGCCCGGGATGACCTGGTCGCGCAGGGCGAGCAGGCAGAAGACGGACTCCAGCGCACCGGCGGCGCCGAGCAGGTGGCCGGTCTGGCTCTTGGTCGCGGTGACGGCGGCGTGGTCGCCGATCGACTCGAGGATCGCGGCGGCCTCGGCGATGTCGCCGACCGGGGTGGAGGTGGCGTGCGCGTTGACGTGCCCGATGTCGGCGGCGGTGAGGCCGGCGTCGCGCAGCGCGGCGCCGATGGCCCGCTGCGCGCCCTCGCCCTCGGGGTGCGGGGCGACCAGGTCGTAGCCGTCGGAGGTGCCGCCGGCGCCGGCCAGCTTGCCGTAGACCTTGGCGCCGCGGGCCTTGGCGGCGTCCTCGCGCTCGAGCACCAGGCAGGCGGCGCCCTCGGCGAGCACGAAGCCGTCGCGGCCGGCGTCGAAGGGCCGGGAGGCGTGCTCGGGGTCGTCGTTGCGGGTGCTCATGGCGCGCATCGAGGCGAACCCGGCCATGGGCAGCGGGTGCACGCAGGCCTCGGTGCCGCCGACCAGCACCACGTCGGCGCGGTCCAGGCGGAGCATGTCCAGGCCCCAGCGGATGGCCTCGGCGCCGGAGGCGCAGGCGCTCACGGGGGCGTGCACGCCGCCGCGGGCGCCGATGGCCAGCCCGACCGCGGCGGCCGGGCCGTTGGGCATGAGCATGGGGATGGTGAAGGGGGAGACCCGCTTGGGGCCCTTCTCCTCGAGCACGTCGTCCTGGCCGAGCAGGGTCAGCGCCCCACCGATGCCGGTGCCGACGACCACGGCGATGCGCAGGGAGTCGTAGCCGGCGTCGCCCGCGCCGGAGTCGGCCCAGGCCTCCTCGGCGGCGACCACGGCGACCTGCTGGCTGCGGTCCAGCCGGCGTGAGCGCACCCGGTCGATCTTCTCTGCGGGCTCCTGCGCGAGCCGGGCCACGAGCTGGGCCGGGAAGGGCTCGACCCACTCGTCGGTGATCCGGGTGACCCCGGACCGGCCGGCCAGCAGGGCGTCCCAGGTGGAGGGGACGTCGGCCCCGAGGGGCGTGGTCGCACCGAGACCGGTGACGACGACGTCGCCGTTGTTGAAGTTCACGTTCTTCCTCCTGGGATCGTGCTGGCCGGGCCGGCCGGGGATCAGGGACGTGCGGTCAGGCTGGGGTCAGTCTTGGTTCTTCTCGATGAACGAGATGGCGTCGCCGACGGTCTTGATGCCGCCGAGCTCGTCGTCGGGGATGGCCACGCCGAACTTGTCCTCGACGGCGGTGGCGATCTCGACCATGGACAGGGAGTCGACGTCCAGGTCCTCGGTGAAGGACTTCTCGGGGGTGGCGTCGGCGGGGGCGACCCCGGCGACCTCCTCCAGGATTTCGGCGAGGCCGGACTGGATCTCGGCGGTGCTGGCCACGAGGGCCTCCTCTTCGTCGTTCGGGTCAGGGGGTTCGTGCAGCCGGACGGCGGGGCCGTCCGGGGTTCAGGGGAGCCGGACGACCTGTCCGGCGAAGGTGAGCCCGGCGCCGTAGCCGAGCAGCAGGGCGAGGTCGCCGCTCTTGGCCTCGCCGCTCTCGAGCAGCGCCGACAGCGCCAGCGGCACCGAGGCCGAGGACGTGTTGCCGGCCTGGGCGACGTCGCGGGCGATCACGGTGGACTCGGGCAGCCCGAGCTTCTTGGCCATCAGCTCGATGATGCGGAGGTTGGCCTGGTGCGGGGCGAAGACGTCGATGTCGTCGGCGGTGACGCCGGCGCGGTCCATGGCCTCCTGCAGGGTGGTGGTCAGCTTGGTGGTGGCCCACCGGTACACCGCCTGCCCGGCCATGGTCAGGTTGCCGGCGTCGGGCTGGCCGGGGGCCGGGATGGCGATGGCGTCGCGCTGGTCGCCGTCCGAACCCCAGACCACCGGGCCGATGCCGGGCTCGTCGCTGGCGCCGATGACCATCGCGCCGGCGCCGTCGGCGAAGATCACCGCGGTCGAGCGGTCGGTCATGTCGACGACGTCGGTCAGCTTCTCGACCCCCACCACCAGCGCGTTGCGCGCCGAGCCGGCGCGGATGGCGTCGGACGCCGCGGCCAGGGCGTAGCAGAACCCGGCGCAGCCGGCGTTGACGTCGAAGCCGCCGGGGCGGGGGATGCCCAGCCGGTGCGCGACCTCGGGGCCGGCGCCGGGGATCTGGGTGGGCAGGCTGCAGCTGGCGACGACCACGAGGTCGACGTCCTCGGGGGAGAGCCCGCTGGCGGCCAGCGCCTTGCCGCCGGCGGCGACGGACATCTCGACGACGGTCTCGTCGGCGTCGGCCCACCGGCGCTCCTGGATGCCGACGCGGGTGCGGATCCACTCGTCGTTGGTGTCCATGGTCTGCGAGAGCTCGTCGTTGGTGACCCGACGGCGGGGTCGGTACTCCCCGACGCCGAGGATCTGCGCGCCGGGTGAACCGGCCGGCAGCTGGATGGTGCTCATGCGTCAGACCTCCGGGTAGAGACGGGCTATCGGGTCACCGGCGTCGACGAGGTCGCCCTCGGCGACCAGCCACTCGGCGAGCAGTCCGGCGTAGCCCGCGGCGACCTCGACGGTCTCGCGGCGGCCCGCGATGGTGGCCAGCGTGGCGCCGGCGGGGAGGGCGGTGCCCTCGGCGACGGCGGCCGGGGAGATGGTGCCGCGGGCGGGGGAGACCACCACGCGCCAGTCGGGGGAGTGCTCGGCCTCGGCCCGGCCGCGCTCGGCGGCGATCAGCTCGGCGGCCCGGTCGAGGTCGGCGGGGCTGGTGATCGCCAGGACCTCGACGTCGTGGGTGCCCTTCCAGTCGCGCTTGGCCAACCCGGCCAGGGCGCCGGCCGGCGGCAGCTCGATGACCGCGGTGACCCCGAGCTCGCGCAGGGTGTCCAGGCAGGCGTCGAAGCGCACCGGGCTGGTGACCTGGCTGACCAGGCGGTTGAGCACGCCGGCGCCGGTCTCGACCGCGGAGCCGTCCTTGTTGGACACCAGCAACCGGGAGGGCTGCGCGGGGCGGATGCCGCCGACCAGGCCCTCGAGCTCGGTGCGGGCCGAGGCCATGTACTCGGTGTGGAAGGCGCCGGCCACCGACAGCGGCATGACCCGGGCCTTCGCGGGGGGTGCGGCCTTCAGCGCGGCCAGGCCCTCGAGCGAGCCGGCGGCGACCACCTGGCCGGCGCCGTTGACGTTGGCCGGGGTCAGCCCGTTCGCCTCGATGGCGGCCAGCACCTCGGCCGGGTCGCCGCCCAGGACGGCGGACATGCCGGTGGGGGTCTGCGCGCAGGCCCGGGCCATGGCCCGGCCGCGGACGGCGGTGAGCGCGATGGCGGCCTCGACCGAGAGCACCCCGGCCAGGACGGCGGCGGTCAGCTCGCCGACGCTGTGGCCGGCGATGACGACGTCGCGGCCGGCCTGAGGCGTGTGCGCCACCGGGCCGGGCAGGCCGCCGAGCTCGCGGGCGACGAACAGCGACATCGCGACGACCAGCGGTTGGGTGACCGCGGTGTCCTTGATCGCCTCCGCGTCGCCGGTCGTGCCGAGGGTCAGGAGGTCGGCGTCGGCGATCGCACCGGCCCAGCGGAAGAAGGACTCGGCGCCGGGGAGCTCCAGCCAGTCGGTGAGCATCCCGGGCTTCTGGGCCCCCTGGCCGGGGGCGAGGACGGCGAGCACGCTGATCACGGTGCCAGTGATCGGTGCCCGGTGGGCCGTCGCGCCCCACGAAGAACACCGGTGAACTTCTGGAGGGTTCCCACAAATCTGTGACCGGTGGTGCGTCCGGTCACAGCTCAGGACCAGAGCGAGCGGCCGCCGTCCAGAGCCGACAAGGCGAGCGCGACCTGGAGGGTCCACGCACCCCGGGGGTCGGTGGCCGACAGACCGGTGAGCTCGGTGGCCCGCTTCAGCCGGTACCGCACGGTGTTGGGGTGCACGAACAACGCCCGGGCGCTGGCCTCGAGGTTGCCCCCGCTGGCCAGCACCGCCCGCACGGTGTCCGGGACGCCGCTCCCGGCGGCCTCGAGGGGCTGGGCCACCCGCTCGGCGAGGGCGGCACGGGCCAGCGGGTCGCCGTCCAGCGCACGCTCGGCCAGCAGTTCGTCGGCGGTCACCGGCCGCGGTGCCCCGGGCCACGCGACGGCGGCCCGCAGGCCGGCCAGCGCGACGGCCGCGGAGTCACCGGCCAGGGCCAGGGAGTCGACCGCCGGGCCGACCACCACGGGCCCGGGACCGAACTCGCGGGCGACCCGCTCGACCACGGGCCCGAGGTCGGGCAACCCGCCGAGCACCACGACCAGCTGGTCGGCGTGCACCCCGACCAGGACCTCGGCGCGCATCGACCTCGCGGCCCGGCGCACCGTGGAGTGCAGGTCGTCGACGTCGGGCACGGTCCGCCCGACCAGCACCAGCACCGGCGCGGTGGTCGCCCAGCCCAGTGCCGCCGTCCGGCCGGGCAGCTCCTCGGAGCGCTCGCCGCGGACGAGGGCGTCGACGACGAGGGCCTCCAGCCGGGCGTCCCAGGCGCCGCGGTTCTCCGCGTAGCTGGCGTAGACGTGGGCCGTGGCGAAGGCGACCTCGCGGCTGTACTGCAGGACGGCCAGCCGCAGCACGTCGGCCTCGGCGGGGCCGACCACCTGGGTCAGCCGGTCCTCGACGACCTCGACGGTCACCTTGATCAGGTCGACGGTCTGCTTGAGCGGGACGGCACGCACGAGGTCGCGCGGGGCCGCGCCGAACACCTCGCCGGTCAGCCGGGGCGGGCGACCGGGGTGCCGGCACCACTCGACGAGGGACGCGATGCCGGCCTGCGCGACCAGCGTCACCCACGAGCGCTGGTCGGCCGGCATCGACCGGAACCAGGGCAGGGAGTCGTCCATGCGGGCCACGGCCTGGGTGGCCAACGAGCCCGATGCGCGCTCCAGTAGCCGGAGCGTCGCCTCGGAGGGGCCCGCCGCGGTCATCGGGTCAGCCTGTCATGGGGCAGGCTGACCCGGTGACGACGGCGCAGCGGGTCCACCCGATCGGGGTCCGGCTGCTGCCCGTGGCCGGCTGCGCGCTGGTCGTCGTCCTGCTCGGGGTGGGGGTGGCGGCCGGGTGGGCGCCCCAGCTGAGGCTGGACGCGACGGTCAGCCAGGCCCTCTACACCGGTGACGACCGGCCCCGGTGGGTGTCGGTGCTGCTCGAGGTGCTCACCGCGCCGGGGCTGTCGGTGACCCGGTTCCTGGTGTTCCTGCCGGTCGTCGTCCTGCTGCTGCGGGCGCGTCGGTGGGCGACGGCGGTCTGGGTGACCGTGTCGGTGGTCGGCGTGGGGGTGGCCACCAGCGCGATCAAGGAGCTGGTCGGGCGGGTGCGGCCGGACTTCGCCGAGGGCGGGGCGCAGTACGGCTCGCTGTCCTTCCCGAGCGGGCACTCCTCGGGCATCGCCTGCCTGGTGACGACGGCCCTCGTGCTGGCCTGGCCGAACCTCTCCCGCACGGCCCGCCGGTGGTGGACGCTGACCGGCGTGGTGGTCGTGGCGGTGGTCGGCACGACCCGGATGCTGCTGGGCGTGCACTACCTCACCGACGTCCTGGCCGGCTGGGCGTTCGGCGTCGGCTGGACGCTGCTCGTCGTCGCGGTGGTCGAGGGGGTGCGGTGGAGGAGGGCCTGATCTCCCGGCACCTGGTCGAGCCCACCGACGGCTCGGCCGGCCCGCTGCTGCGCATCGCCGAGGACCGGCTGATGCCCGGCGCCGGCTACGGCGCGCACCACCACGCCGACGTCGACGTGGTGGCCGTCGTCCTGTCGGGCTCGCTGGCGCACGGCTGGGGTGGTCGGTCGACCCTGCGCCCCGGGGACGTCGGCGTGCTGCGGGCCGGCACCGGGCTGGTGCACGACGAGGTGGCCGGGGCCGACGGCGCGCACGTGCTGCAGACCTACCTGCGCACCCGGACCGCCGGCCAGGAGCCGGGGCACCGGGTGGTCCGCTGGGCCGCCGCCCTCGACCGCGGCTGGGTGGACCTCGGCCGACCCGACGCCCGGCTCTGGCTGGCCCGCGTGCAGGCCGACGACACGGTCGCCGTCCCCCCGGGGCTGCGGGTGGTGGCCACCCGCGACCGGGTCTGGGCCGGTCCGCTGCCCACCCAGGGGGAAGGCCGGGTGACCGGGCCGGCGACGGTGTGCGTCTGGCAGCTCGACCGCGCCCGCCCCCTGTGGGCGGTCGACTGACCGGATCGTGAGCCTTGCTGAAGACTGGGGCCATGACCGACGACACCGCGCTGCTCGCCGCTGCCCGTGCCGACGCCGGGTGGGTGGTGGACCTGCGGCGCCGGCTGCACCGCCGTCCCGAGGTCGGGCTGCAGCTCCCGCAGACGCAGGCGATGGTCCTGGAGGCCCTCGCCGACCTGCCGGTCGAGGTGACCACGGGGCGGACGACGTCCTCGGTGGTCGGCGTGCTGCGCGGCTCCCGGCCCGGCCCGACCTACCTGCTGCGCGGGGACATGGACGCCCTGCCCTTGCAGGAGGACACCGGCCTGGACTTCGCCTCCGAGATCCCCGGCACGATGCACGCCTGCGGGCACGACACCCACGTGGCGATGCTGCTGGGGGCCGCCCGGCTGCTGGCCGACCGCCGCGACGAGCTCGCCGGCCAGGTCGTGTTCATGGTCCAGCCCGGCGAGGAGGGCCACCACGGCGCCCGGTACATGCTCGACGAGGGGCTGCTCCACGTGGTGGCCGGGGCGCCGGTGGCCGGGGCGTTCGCCATCCACATCAGCACCGCGTTCGCGACCGGGACGGTCAACGTGCGGCCCGGCCCGCTCATGGCCGCCGCCGACCACTTCCGGATCACCCTGCACGGCGCCGGCGGGCACGCGTCCACCCCGCACGTGACCGCCGACCCGGTCCCGGTGGCCGCCGAGATCGTGCTGGCCCTGCAGTCGATGGTCACCCGCCGGGTCGACGTGTTCGACCCCGCCGTGGTCACCGTCGGGCACATCAGCGCCGGGACGACGAACAACGTCATCCCCGCGACCGCGTTCATGGAGGGCACCATCCGCACGCTGTCGGCCGAGCGCCGCGCCGACGTCCTGGCCCGGGTGCAGCGGGTGGCCGAGAAGGTCGCCGAGGCCCACGAGCTGGTCGCCGAGTTCGAGCACGTGGAGGGCTACCCGGTGACGGTCAACGACCCGGTGGTCGCCGGCCAGGTGGAGGCGCGGGCGGCTGCGCTGCTGGGTGCCGAGGTGTCGGTGCCCATGGTCGACCCGCTGATGGGCGCCGAGGACTTCTCCTACGTCCTGGAGCGGGTGCCCGGCGCGATGGCCTTCCTGGGCGCCTGCCCGCCGGACCTGGTGCCGGGGGAGTCGCCGGGCAACCACTCGAACCTGGTCGTCTTCGACGAGGCCGCGCTGCCCTCGGGCGTGGCCCTCTACACCCGCATGGCCCTCGCCGCCCTGGCCCCCTGACGAGCCGGCTGGTGCAGCGATGATCAGGGGCCCTGATCGAAGTCCTTCCCCCTCGGCGAGATCTGGTGAAGGGGGATGGACTTTCGTGGAGCAAGACGCGGGTCACGCCGCCGATGAGGACGGCGGAGCGACCCGCGGGGTGATCCGGAGGCCCCCGTTGCGCTGCTCGATCCGGTAACGCCGCGGGCCGGACGGCGGCGGGCTGGCCAGCAGCCGGCGCACCCGGTCGACCTTGCCGGGCAGTGCCTCGAAGAGGTCGGCCGGGGCGAACCGGACACCGCGCAGGTCGAGGTCCACCAGCTCGTCGTGCCGCCGCTTCTCGCGCCACACCGCTTCCCCTGGGGTTCGACCGCGCCAGGGATCCAGCACCTTCGCCTTCCCGTCGGCCTCGCCGAACACGCCCTCGTCGTCCCACACCCAGTCGAGGACGGCGACGAGCCTGGTCCCCACGTACACCGCTGCCTGCAGCAGCGGTTCGGGCAGGCCGGCGCCGACCAGGGCGAGCCGGCTCCTGGTCTCGTGCGGCGAGTGCGCGCCCACCCGAGCCAGCTGCACTGCCGACGACGCCCGCCCGATGCCCGGCCAGTGCGTGTGGCGCAGGATCGTCTCGGTCAGCACCTCTGGCGTCACCCGCCCGTCGGCGAGCGCGTCGTCCATGGCCACCACGGCATCCACGACGTCCCACTCCCGCGCGACGTCGACCAGCGTCCGGGCGAGGGACGTGACCGGCAGCCCGTCCACCACGGTGACGTCGGCGTCGGTGAGGCCGGCCTCGTGGACCGTGTAGCCGCGCCCCGCCCGGAACCTGTCGGCATCGGTCAGCTGGACGTCGTCGGGGACACGGGCCGGCAGGACGAGCTGGTGCAGCCGGGCGGCCGACGCGTGGCTGAGCACGGCCTGGCCGTCCAGGCGGACCAGCACGGCGGCGGACGCCAGCAGATGTGTCCGACCGCTGGCCTCGTGCTCGCGCCACGTGGCCCCGGTGGTGTACACGCCGTGACGGATGCGCCACCACTCGCCGGATCGGAGCAGCGGCGCCACGTCGTTGCGGCCCACCCCCGCCCGGCGGGCATCGGCGGCGGTGAAGACCTGGCCGTGGCCATCCATGGCGGCGCGGATGACGGGGTGCACGAGGGCATGGTGTGGCCCGAGCGCGGTCGGCCGGGAGGCCTTCGGCGGATCTGTGGACGACGACCGACGCTGTGGACGGCGGGTCCTCCTGCACGGAAGTCCGTCCCCCTCCACCAGATCTGGTGGAGGGGGACGGACTGTCGTGCACCCCCCTGATCAACGCTGCGAGGGGCCGGGCGCAGGGTCAGGTGGCGGGGGTGTCCTGGGTCAGGTCCACCGGCGCCTTGCTGGCGTCGGTGGTCTGGTACTTCTCCACCGCCGCGGCCACGACCGAGCGCTCGATCTGGCCCTTCTTGGCCAGCTCGCCCAGCACACGGACGACGATCGACTCGGCGTCCACCCGGAAGTGCCGGCGCAGGGCCGGGCGGGTGTCGGAGAGGCCGAAGCCGTCGGTGCCCAGCGACACCAGGCCCGGGACGTAGGGGGCCAGCAGGTCGGGCACCGCCCGCATCCAGTCCGACACCGCGACCAGTGGGCCCTCGGCGTCGGCGAGGGTGCGGGTCACGTAGGGCACCCGCGGCTCCTCGGCCGGGTGGTCCAGGTTCCACCGGTCGGTCTCGACGGCCTCGCGGCGCAGCTCGGTCCAGGACGTGACCGACCAGATGTCGGCCGAGACGCCCCAGTCCTGGGCCAGCAGCTCCTGGGCCCGCAGCGCCCACGGGACGCCGACGCCGGAGGCCAGGATCTGCGCCTTCTTCGCGTCGTCGATCCACGGGCCCTGGTTGAGCCGGTAGATGCCGGCCAGCAGGCCCGCGGTGTCCAGGCCCTCGGGCTCGGCCGGCTGCTGGTAGGCCTCGTTGTAGACCGTCAGGTAGTAGAAGACGTCGGCGCTGCGCTCACCGCCCAGCGGGGCACCCGGGTCCTCGCCGTACATGCGGGCCAGGGCGTCCTTGACGATGTGCCCCAGCTCGTAGCTGAACGCCGGGTCGTAGGACACGACCGCCGGGTTGGTCGCGGCCAGCAGCAGGGAGTGGCCGTCCTCGTGCTGCAGGCCCTCGCCGTTGAGCGTCGTCCGGCCGGCGGTGGCACCGAGGGCGAACCCGCGGGTCATCTGGTCGGCGGCGGCCCAGAAGGCGTCACCGGTCCGCTGGAACCCGAACATCGAGTAGAAGATGTAGATCGGGATCATCGGCTCGCCGTGCGTGGAGTACGACGACCCCACGGCGGTGAACGACGCCGTGGACCCGGCCTCGTTGATGCCCTCGTGCAGGATCGTGCCGGTCGTCGACTCCTTGTAGGCCAGCATCAGCTCGCGGTCGACCGCGGTGTAGGTCTGGCCGTGCGGGGAGTAGATCTTCGACGTCGGGAACAGCGAGTCCATGCCGAAGGTGCGGGCCTCGTCGGGGATGACCGGCACGAAGCGCGGGCCGAGCTCCTTGTCCTTGAGGAACTCCTTGAGCAGCCGGACGAACGCCATGGTGGTGGCGACCTCCTGCTTGCCCGAGCCGCGCTTGAGCACCTCGAACGCCTTCTCCTCGGGCGCCTTCAGCGGCTTGGCCGCCACGTGCCGCCGGGGTACCGCACCGCCCAGGGCCTGACGCCGCTCGAGCATGTACTTCATCTCGTCGGAGTCGGGGTCGGGCTTGTAGTACGGCGGGAGGTACTTGTCCTCCAGCGCGGAGTCGGGGATGTCCAGGTAGAGCCGGTCGCGGAAGTTCGCGAGGTCCTCGGCGGTCAGCTTCTTCATCTGGTGCGTGGAGTTGCGGCCCTCGAAGTGCGAGCCCAGGGTCCAGCCCTTGATGGTCTTGGCCAGGATGACGGTCGGCTGGCCCTTGTGGTCCATCGCGGCCTTGTAGGCGGCGTAGACCTTGCGGTAGTCGTGACCACCGCGCTGCAGGGCCCAGACCTCGTCGTCGGTCATGCCCTCGACCAGCTTGCGGGTGCGGGGGTCACGGCCGAAGAAGTGCTCGCGGACGTAGGCGCCGTCCTCGGCCTTGTAGGTCTGGTAGTCGCCGTCCGGCGTGGTGTTCATCAGGTTGACCAGGGCGCCGTCGCGGTCGGCGGCCAGCAGCTTGTCCCAGCCGCGGCCCCAGACGACCTTGATGACGTTCCAGCCGGCACCGCGGAAGAAGCTCTCGAGCTCCTGGATGACCTTGCCGTTGCCGCGCACCGGGCCGTCGAGGCGCTGCAGGTTGCAGTTGACGACGAACGTGAGGTTGTCCAGCTCCTCGCGGGCGGCCAGGCCGATCGCGCCGAGGGACTCGGGCTCGTCCATCTCGCCGTCGCCGAGGAAGGCCCAGACGTGCTGGTCGGAGGTGTCCTTGATGCCGCGGTCGTGCAGGTAGCGGTTGAACCGGGCCTGGTAGATCGCGTTGATCGGGCCCAGGCCCATCGACACGGTCGGGAACTCCCAGAAGTCCGACATCAGCCGGGGGTGCGGGTAGGACGACAGGCCGCCACCGGGGTGGCTGACCTCCTGGCGGAAGCCGTCCATCTGGTGCTCGGTCAGCCGGCCCTCGAGGAAGGCGCGGGCGTAGATGCCGGGGGAGGCGTGGCCCTGGAACCAGATCTGGTCGCCGCCGCCGGGGTGGTCCTTGCCGCGGAAGAAGTGGTTGAAGCCGACCTCGTACAGCGACGCGGACGACGCGTAGGACGAGATGTGGCCGCCGACGCCGACGCCGGGCCGCTGCGCACGGTGCACCATGATCGCGGCGTTCCAGCGGATGTAGGCGCGGATGCGCCGCTCGACGTGCTCGTCGCCGGGGAACCACGGCTCGCGCTCGGGCGCGATGGTGTTGATGTAGTCGGTGCTGCGCAGGGCGGGGACGCCGACCTGCTGCTCACGACTGCGCTCCAGCATGCGGAGCATGAGGTAGCGGGCCCGACCCTTGCCGGCGTGGTCGACGACGGCGTCGAAGGACTCCAGCCACTCACCGGTCTCGTCGGGGTCGTTGTCGATCAACTGGCTCGGCAGGCCGTCGGTGATGACCGCGCGGGGGGTGCCGGACTCTCGGGCGGGGTCTCCGTCCGACTGCTGCGAAGCGCTCATGCGCACATCGTCTCCTGCCGCCCCCGCCGACGTCACGCCGCCTCGCGTTCCGGACCCCGACGAGGCCGGTCGGGACACGTTCCGGGCACGGATCGGACCGGTCGGCTACCGCTCGGGCCGCGCGTCGGACACACTGACGCACCGACCCGGGTGCGCCGCGGCACAGCGGACACCGACAACGGGATCACCTAGGACATGGAGGACGAGCGGGGATGAGCGTCGACTCGGGCAGCGCCAGCATGGCGGCCCGGCTGGGGATCAAGCCGGGCATGGTCGTGCAGGAGCTCGGCTGGGACGAGGACGCCGACGAGGACCTCCGCGACTCCGTCGTCGAGCTCTCCGGCGGCGAGATGGTGGACGAGGACTCCGACGAGGTCGCCGACGTCGTCCTGCTGTGGTGGCGCGAGGAGGACGGCGACCTGATCGACGCCCTCGTCGACTCCCTCGCCGCCCTGGCCGACGACGGCGTCGTCTGGCTGCTCACGCCGAAGTCCGGTCGCCCCGGCCACGTCGAGCCCGGCGAGGTCACCGAGGCCGCGCCGACCGCCGGCCTGCAGCAGACCAGCAGCATCTCCGCGGCCAAGGAGTGGGCCGGCATCCGGCTGGTCACCCCCAAGGCGGCCCGCTCCAAGCGGTGACGGCACGATTCATCCATGACTCTCTCCGTGGGTGACACCGCGCCCGACTTCACGCTGAACGACTCCGACCGGCAGCCCTGGGCGCTGTCCGAGCACCGCGGCTCGCCGGTGCTGGTGGTCTTCTACCCGTTCGCCTACTCCGGCATCTGCACCGGTGAGCTGTGCCAGCTGCGCGACGAGCTGGCCACCTACACCGACGCCGGTGTGCAGGTCGTGGCGGTCTCCTGCGACCCGGCGCCCGCGCTCAAGGCGTGGAAGGCCGAGCAGGGCTTCGACTTCCCCCTGCTCAGCGACTTCTGGCCGCACGGCGAGGTGGCGAAGGCCTACGGCGCGTTCTTCGAGACCGCCGGCATGGCCAACCGCGGCACCTTCCTGGTCGACGCCGAGGGCAAGGTCGCCTTCGCCGAGGTCAACGGCCCCGGCGACGCCCGCGCGCAGACCGGCTGGAAGGACGCCGTCGCCGCACTGGCGGCCTGAACCCGGCTCGCCCCACTACGGTGGGGCGGCTCCCGGGCGCGTAGCTCAGCGGTAGAGCTCTCGCCTTACAAGCGAGCGGTCGCAGGTTCGAACCCTGCCGCGCCCACCGGATCCCGCACCGTACGGCTATAGAATCTGCGCCCCAGAAGCATGCGCGGCTGCCGAACGTGCAGCTGGGATTTTGGCTTTCATGCACCTTAGATGAGATGCCACGGCCCGCAGGTCTACATCGTCGTCCCAGAATGACATCACGTCGGACGACGCATTCCACAGCCCGTAGATGCGGTTTCGGTCGGGCAGCGCATCCACCTGATCTACTCCTGGGTCATCGACGATGAGGTAGGACAAATGGATACGGCCATGGTCCGAGTCGTTTCTCAGCCGAGCTGCTTCGTCCTTGAAGTGCTTGAAGATTCGCTCGTCTTGGTGCTCAAAGCTATTTCGGACGTCTCGAACACCTGTGGGTTCTTCGTCCGGTTCTTCGAGGAGTGATCGCAGCTCGGCTCTCTCGGTCGAATACTTCGATTTGTTCCACGATAGTTTGTAGGCGTTTGCGGCCGCATTTAACATTGAGATGTTCGACGCCCACACCTCGGTCTGAATCGCCGATACGTTCAATTCGGTGCGCAGCTCATCGAGCCTGATCGCGCGGTCGCCTTCATCCGATATTGGCGCAGTCTTGGAATGAGCTGTGTCCATGGCATCCACCAGTCGCCGGTAAGCGTCGTCCCGATGCTGGTGGTTGGTCTCGAATGCTGAGCACTGGGCATCGAGTGTCCCTAGAAGGACGGTCATCTCGTACAAGTCCATGACCTGAGCCTGCACGACCGACTACTACGAAGTCATCCCCGGATGCCTGGGGCTCTTTGGCGGACGAGGCGCCGCGCAGCGTCGACCTCACGGGCCACCGGGGCGAGCACGCCCTCGGCGTGGATCTCGGTGTCGTCGGGGGTGCGGTGCAGGCGGAGGTCGTGGTCCAGCCCGCGGATCGAGCGGCGCAGCACCTCCACCTGGCCGCGCGGCGGGATCTCCTCGCCGGCCCGCATCGCGATCACCGCCTCGGTGACGGCGTCCGACGTCCGCTCCAGCTGGATGATCACCGGGTACCAGGCCGCGGCCCGGGTGCTGATCGGCGGCGGCTCGGCCAGCCGTCTCTGCAGCTGGGTCTGCAGCTCGGTCAGCGCCCGGTAGCTGGTGCGCCGGGCCCGTCGGGTCTCCTCCGGCGTCCCCGTGAACGCGGCGTCGACGAACCGGTCCAGCGCGGTCGCGGCCCCGCGCAGCGCGTCGTCCAGCGGGGCCCGCCAGGTCTGGGGCCACAGCAGGTAGCCGAAGACCAGCACGATCGCGCAGCCGATCAGGGTGTCGACCAGGCGAGGGCCCACCAGGTCCGACGGCGAGGGCGCGGCGAGGTCCAGCAGCATGATCACCAGCGGGGTCTGGAAGACCGAGAACAGCCCGAAGTTGGCGTTGCGCGCCCAGGGCATCACCGCCGCGAACAGCGCCATCGCCACCAGCACGAGCGCGCCCTTCGGCAGCACGGCCAGCAGCGCCGAGCCCAGCAGCACGCCCAGCAGGGTCCCGGCGCCGCGCTGCACCGCGCGGGAGAACACCGACCCGAAGTCGGGCTTGAGCACCACGGCGACCGTCAGCAGCACCCAGTAGGGCCGCTCGATCGGCAGCCGCTGCCGCGCGACCTCGGCGATCACCATGCACAGGGTCAGCCGGACGACGAAGGCCCGGGAATCGGCGTTGCCCGTCGTCCGGTCCAGCAGGTCGCGCACCCGCAGCCGCCACGGCAGGGCCTCGCGGACGACGGCGGCCGAGGCCCGTTCCTCCGGGTCGCCGACCACGTTCCACACCAGCCGGACGCCGTGCCGCACCGCCCGGCGCGTCGGGGGACCGTCGGCCAGCGCCACGGGTCGGTCGCCGACCAGCGGACGGCGGCTGACCACCGCGGCACCCAGGGCGTGGGCCGCGGTCACGTCGACCGGGTCGGCGGTGACCCCGGCCCGCGCGGTGGCCACGGCGCCCTCGACCAGGGGGGCCGTGGCGTTCAGCAGGCCGGCCAGCTCGGCGAGCTCGGCGCTGCGCCCGGAGGACGTGCTGCGGCTGTGGATCACCCGGTCGTAGCCGGTGTTCAGCGCGGCGGTCAACGCCCGGCGTGCGTCGTCCGTGCGCGGCGTGCCGACCGCGGCGAGCAGGTCGCCGATGGCGGTGAAGACCGCACCGACCGAGGAACGGTCCGGGTCGGCGGTCTCGGTGCCCGCCTGGACCAGCACGGGCAGGACCGCCCAGAGCGCCCCGGCCAGGAAGAACCCGATCTCGGCCGGCAGCGGCAGGGTGGTCTGCAGGCCCGACGACAGCGCCGCGTACACCAGCAGCTGCAGGGCACCGAGCGAGAGGGCGGCGTCGATCGAGCTGATCAATGCAGCCAGGGCCGAGAGCAGACCGATCACCAGCACCGGTTGCCAGCCCGCACCGGAGGCCGCCTCGCCGGCCACCAGGCCCACGGCGCCGAACCCGCCCGCGGCCACGACCCGGCGCAACCGGGTGCGCAACGGCCCGCCCTGCGGGGCCAGCGTCACGGCCAGCGCCCCGGTCGTGCCGAACACCCCGGCGCCCAGGGCGGTCGGCTCGTCGAGGCGACCCAGCAGGGCCACGAGGACCAGTGGTCCGGTGATGCCGACGGCGAACCGGACGACGTCGGACCACGGGACGGCGGGGCGCCCGGTGCGGACCAGCTCCTCCAGCCAGGCCGGCGCCCGCAACCCCCTGTCCGCCACGTCCAGCAGCTTCCCACCCGGGTTGTCGGACCCCGGGCGCAGACTGGACGGCGTGCCGCGCCCCTCGAGCTCCACCGTCGACCGCGGGGGCTGGTTGCGCCGCCTCGTCGGGTACTGCCTGCGCCACCGCGGCGACCTGGTCGGGGCCTTCGCCGCGGCCCTGGTCGGCTCGGTGATCGCCGCCGGCGTCCCGCTGGTGGTGCGCGCGGTGGTCGACGACGTCGTGGCCGGCGGCACCAGCTCGGTCGCGCCCTACGTGTGGCTGCTCGTGGTCGCGGGCGTCGTCCGGTTCGCCGCCGGCTTCACCCGCCGCTACCTCGCCGGGCGGCTGAGCCTCGACGTGCAGTACGACCTGCGCAACGACGTCGCGGTGGCGCTGTCCCGGCTCGACGGCCCGGGGCAGGACCGGTTGCAGACCGGCCAGGTGGTCAGCCGGTCGATCTCCGACGTCACCCTGGTGCAGGGTCTGCTGGCGTTCCTGCCCAACCTGGCCGGCAACGCGCTGCTGTTCGTCGTCTCGATCGCGGTGATGGCGTGGCTCTCGCCGCTGCTCACCCTGGTGGCCGTCGCCGTCGGGCCGGCGCTGTGGTGGCTGGCGCTGCGCTCGCGCCGCGACCTGTTCCCGGCCAACTGGGCGGCCCAGCAGCAGGCCGGCGCCGTGGTCGGCGACGTCGAGGCCGCCGTCACCGGCGTGCGGGTGGTCAAGGGGTTCGGGCAGGAGGCCCGCGAGCTCGACCGGTTGGACGGCGGCGCCCGGCGGCTGTTCGGAGCCCGCATGCGGGTCGTCGCGTTCACCGCGCGGTACAACCCGGCCCTGCAGGCGGTGCCGGCCCTGGGGCAGGTCGGCGTGCTGGCCCTGGGCGGGTGGCTGGCGCTGCAGGGCAGCATCACCCTGGGCACCTTCCTGGCGTTCGCCACCTACCTGGCCGCCCTGGTCTCCCCGGTGCGCCAGCTGGCCGCGCTGCTGGTCATCGGCCAGCAGGCCCGGGCCGGGGTGGAGCGGGTGCTGGAGATCGTGGACACCGACCCCGGCCTGGCCTCCGGGTCGACCCCGGTGCCCGACGGGCCGCTGTCGGTCCAGCTCGACGACGTCACCTTCGCCTTCGCCGGCGGCAGCCCCGCGCTGCACGGGGTCTCGCTCGCCGTCCGGCCGGGGGAGACCCTGGCGCTGGTCGGCACCGCGGGGTCGGGCAAGTCCGCCGTCGTCGGCCTGCTCCCGCGGTTCTACGACGCAGGGGCCGGCACCGTCCGCATCGGCGGCACCGACGTCCGCGAGCTGGACCTCCAGCAGCTGCGCGGGGCGCTCGGGGTCGTGTTCGAGGACAGCTTCCTGTTCTCCGACACGGTGCGGGCCAACATCGCCTTCGCCCGGCCCGACGCCACCGACGAGGAGGTGCGGGCCGCCGCCCGCACCGCGCAGGCCGACGGGTTCATCGACGACCTGCCCGCCGGCTACGACACCGTGGTGGGGGAGCAGGGCCTGACGCTCTCGGGTGGGCAGCGGCAACGGGTCGCGCTGGCCCGGGCACTGCTCGGCGACCCGCGCGTGCTCGTCCTCGACGACGCCACCTCGGCCGTCGACGCCACCGTCGAGGCGCGCATCCAGCAGGGCCTGCGCGAGCACGGCCGGGCCGACCGCACCACGCTGCTGGTGGCCCACCGGGCCTCCACCCTGGCCCTCGCCGACCGGGTGGCGGTGCTGGACGCCGGCCGGGTGGTCGACGTCGGCACCGTCGACGAGCTGGCCGAGCGCAGCGGGCTGTTCCGCCTGCTCGTCTCCGGGGTCAGCGAGCCCACCGAGGACGGAGGCCCGGCCCGGGCCGCCGACGTCCCCTGGAGCGCGGAGCAGCCCGACCCGGCCGCCTGGCCGCCGGTCGAGTCCGCCGCCGACCACGACCAGCCCCTGCGCGGGGTGGGCGGCTCGATCGGCGGGCCGGGGTCCGCGACGGCCAACGCGGCCCCCACGCCCGGCCTGCGCGCCCTGGTGGCGGCGCTGCCGCCCACCGTCGACGAGCCCGACGTGCCGGCCGCCCGGGCCCGGGCGGCCGACCCCGGGTTCACCCTGGCCGGCCTGCTGCGGCCCTTCCGGTGGGTGCTGGGCCTCGCGCTGGTGCTCACCGCCGCCGACGCCGCCGCCCAGATCGCCGTGCCCGCGCTGGTCCGCGGCGGCATCGACCGCGGGGTGTCGGCCGGCTCGACCGGGGCGCTCATGGCCATCAGCGGGCTGGCGCTGCTGGTGGTGCTCGCCGACTGGGCGGTCACCATCGGCTCCACCCGGTTGACGGGTCGCACCGGCGAGCGGTTGCTCTACACGCTGCGGGTGAAGACCTTCGCCCAGCTGCAGCGGTTGGGGCTGGACTACTACGAGCGCGAGCTCGGCGGTCGGATCATGACCCGCATGACCACCGACGTCGACGCGCTGTCGGCGTTCCTGCAGACCGGCCTCACGACCGCGGTGGTCAGCCTGCTCACCCTGGTCGGGGTCCTGGTCGCCCTGGGCCTGCTCGACGGCGAGCTCGCCCTGGTGCTGGTGGCCTTCCTGCCCTTGCTCGCGGTGGCCACCTGGTGGTTCCGGCGGCGCTCGGTGCCGGCCTACACCGAGGCGCGCGAGCGGGTCAGCGCGGTCAACGCCCGGTTGCAGGAGGACGTCGCCGGGGTGCGGGTCACTCAGGCTGCGGTGCGCACCGAGCGCTCGCTGCAGGTGTTCCGCGAGAAGGCGAAGGCCTACCGCGACGTCCGGTTGCGGGCCCAGCGGTACATCGCGACCTACTTCCCGTTCGTCGAGTTCCTCTCCGAGCTCGCCGTCGCCGCCGTCCTGGTCGTCGGCGCCGCGCGGTTGACCACCGGCACGATCACCGCCGGGGTGCTCGTGGCCTTCCTGCTGTACGTCGGCACCTTCTTCTCCCCGGTGCAGTCGCTGTCCCAGGTGTTCGACAGCTACCAGCAGGCCGCGGTGGGGCTGCGCCGGTTGCGCGACCTGCTGCAGACCCCGACCTCCACCCCGCCGGCGGCCGATCCTGCGCCGGTGGGGCCGCTGCGTGGCGAGGTGGTGCTCGACGGCGTCACGTTCGCCTACCGGGGTGCGCCGACCCCGGCCCTGCGCGACGTCGACCTGCGCATCGCCCCGGGTGAGACCGTGGCCCTGGTCGGCGAGACCGGGGCCGGGAAGTCGACGGTGGTCAAGCTGATCGCCCGGTTCTACGACCCGACCGGGGGTGCGGTGCGCGTCGACGGTCGCGACCTGCGCGGGTTGGACCTGGGTGCCTACCGGGCCCGGCTGGGCGTCGTGCCGCAGGAGGCGCATCTGTTCGACGGCACCGTGCGCGACGCGGTCGCCTACGGCCGCCCGGACGCCTCGGACCTCGAGGTGGAGCGCGCGGCACGGGCCGTCGGCGCGCACGAGATGGTGGCTGCGCTGCCGGAGGGCTACCGCACGCGGGTGGGCGAGCGCGGCCGCTCGCTGTCGGCCGGTCAACGGCAGCTGCTGGCCCTGGCACGGGCCGAGCTGGTCGACCCCGACGTCCTGCTGCTCGACGAGGCCACCGCCTCGCTCGACCTCGCGTCGGAGGCGGCGGTGAACCGGGCCGCCGACGCGGTGTCCGGTCGGCGCACCACCGTGGTGGTGGCCCACCGGCTGACCACGGCGGCCCGGGCCGACCGGGTGGTCGTGCTCGACCACGGGCGGGTGGTGCAGCAGGGGCCGCACGACGAGCTGATCGGGGTCGAGGGCCCCTACGCCGTCCTCTGGTCGGCCTACGCCGCCGACGCGCTGGTCGACTGACGGGCGTGAGGTCCGCCACCCCCACCCGAGCCCGCTCGACCCGTCCAGGAGGTGTCCGGCCCGCGAATGCACGGTGATGACCACCGTTGCCCATGAGCCCGCTGAGCGCCTCCCCGTCCCCGACGGGGGAGGTGCTCCCGCCTGGGCGGGCGGGGTGGAGCGACCCCACCTAGAGTTGGAAGGCGTGGCACTACCGATCGACGAAGGCGGCTACCCCGGCGAGGGGAACGTCCGCGCGCTCCCGCTCCCCGGCGCACCGCTGGCGGAGGTCATCGCCGCCCTCGAGGCCCGCTACGACCCGGCGCTGGCCGAGGAGTGGGACGCCGTCGGCCTGGTCTGCGGCGACCCCGACGAGCCGGTGCACGCCGTGCTGTTCGCCGTCGACCCCACCGACGCCGTGGTCGACGAGGCCATCGCGCGCGGGGTCGACCTGGTGGTCACCCACCACCCGCTGCTGCTGAGCCCGGTGCACGGGGTGCCGGCGAACGACCCCAAGGGCCGGGTCGTGCACCGGTTGATCCGCGCCGGGATCGCCCTGTTCGTCGCCCACACCAACGCCGACCGCGCCGCCGACCACGGGGTCAACGACGCCCTGGCCGCGGCGCTCGGGGTGGGCAACACGGTGCCGCTGGAGTCCGTGGGGGCCCCGCACACCAACACCCTGGTCGTGTTCTCCCCGGTCGAGGACAGCGACCGGTTGGTCGACGCCCTCAGCGCAGCCGGCGCCGGCGTCATCGGTGACTACACCCGGTGCGCCTGGCAGACCGTGGGCACCGGCACCTTCATCCCCGGCGACGAGGCCAACCCCTCGATCGGGTCCAACGGCCGGCTCGAGCGCGTGCCCGAGACCCGGCTGGAGATGGTCGTGCCCCGGGCGGCGCAGGCCGAGGTGCTGCGCGCCCTGCACGAGTGGCACCCCTACGAGGACCCGGGCTACGCGGTCTTCGAGAACTCCCAGACCCCCAGCCGCGCCGGTCTCGGCCGGCTCGGCGAGCTGGCCCACCCGATCACCCTGCGCGAGTTCGCCGAGCGGGCCGCTGCGGTGCTGCCGAGCACCGCGGCCGGCGTCCGGGTGGCCGGTGACCCCGATCGGCTCGTGCGCACCGTGGCCGTGTGCGGGGGGAGCGGCAGCTCCCTGTACGACCGCGCTGCTGCGGCCGGTGCCGACGTCCTGCTGACCAGCGACGTCAAGCACCACCCCGCCGTCGAGGCGGGGGAGGTGCCCGGCCCGGCCATCTGTGACGTGGCACACTTCGCCAGCGAGTGGCCCTGGTTGTCGGTGGCCGCCGACGTGCTGCACCGTGACCTCAGGTCACGGGTCGGTGTCGCGGTCTCGCGGCTGAGCACCGACCCGTGGACGATGCACGTGGCCCAGCGGGTCGACGAGATCGCCGACCCGGTGGCCGCCCGCACCGTCCGCGCGGCAGGCGAGCGGACCGACACGACGCACGGCTGACCCCTTCCCGGGTGCGGCCCGGGAGGGACCACCCGTGAGCGAGCAGCCACCCACGACCAGCCGGAGGGCGGCCGACGTGGCCCCCCGCCGCAGCGACCGCAACCCCTGGAACTGGCTGCTCCTGCTGCCGATCGTGCTGCCGCTGCTGGTGCCGGTGTTCAACCGCGCCGAGCCCGCGCTGTTCGGCTGGCCGTTCTTCTACTGGGTGCAGCTGGCCTTCGTGGTCGTCGGCGTCGTGACCACCTCCCTCGTGTACCGCGCCCACCAGCGCCGGAAGCAGGGCTGAGGCGTGGCGGGCATCAACACCGTCGAGCTCGCGGTCTTCATCGCGTTCTTCGTCGTCGTCACCGCGCTGGGGTTCGGGGCCGCCCGCTGGCGGCGCGCCGAGAACCTCATGCACCTGGACGAGTGGGGCCTGGGCGGGCGCAGCTTCGGCACCTGGATCACCTGGTTCCTCATCGGCGGCGACATCTACACCGCCTACACGTTCGTCGCCGTCCCGGCGCTGGTGTTCGGGGCCGGCGCGGCCGGGTTCTTCGCCGTGCCGTACACCGTCGTGGTCTACCCGCTGATCTTCCTGGTGGTCATCCGGCTGTGGTCGGTCAGCCACGTGCGCGGCTTCGTCACGCCGGCGGACTTCGTCCGGTCCCGGTTCGACAGCCCCACGATGGCGCTGCTGGTGGCCATCACCGGGATCGTCGCCACGATGCCCTACATCGCGCTGCAGCTGGTCGGCATCGAGGCCGTGCTCAAGACGATGGGCGTCACCGGTGAGCTGCCGATCATCGTGGCGTTCGTGATCCTCGCGGTCTACACCTACAGCTCGGGCCTGCGGGCGCCGGCGCTGATCGCGTTCGTCAAGGACACCCTGATCTACCTGACGATCATCGTCGCGGTCATCGTCATCCCGACCAAGCTCGGCGGGTGGGACGTCGTCTTCGGCGCCGCCGAGGAGAAGTTCGACCTGGCCGGTACCGGCGGGCTCCTGCTGCCGGGCACGGGCCAGGTGCAGTACGCCACCCTCGCGCTGGGCTCGGCGCTGGCCCTGTTCCTCTACCCGCACTCCATCACCGGCGTGCTGGCCGCCAAGGGCCGCGGCACGCTGCAGAAGAACATGAGCCTGCTGCCGATCTACAGCCTGGCGCTGGGCTTCATCGCGCTGCTGGGCTTCATGGCCATCGCGGCCGGCACCGAGCCGGTGGGCGGCGACGGCAACACCATCGTCCCGGCGCTGTTCCAGCAGATGTTCCCCAGCTGGTTCGCCGGGGTCGCGTTCGCCGCCGTCGGCATCGGGGCGCTGGTGCCCGCGGCGATCATGAGCATCGCGGCGGCGAACCTGTTCACCCGCAACATCTACAAGGAGTACCTGAAGAAGGACGCGACCCCGACCCAGGAGGCGAAGGTCGCGAAGCTGGCCTCGTTGGTGGTCAAGGTCGGCGCGGTGGCGGCGATCATCTTCATCGACCCGCAGTTCTCCATCGACCTGCAGCTCATCGGCGGTGCGATCATCCTGCAGACGCTGCCCTCGGTCGGGATCGGGCTCTACACCCGCTGGCTGCACCGCGGGGCGCTGGTCGCCGGCTGGACCGCCGGCATGCTGACGGCGCTGTGGACGCTCTACTCGGTGCCGCGCCTCGGCCCGGGCGGCGTCGTCGTCCGCGAGCACTTCGGCGGGTCGGCGTTCTCGCTGGGCAAGCTCGGGTTCGACACCACCACGACCGTCTACGCCGGCTTCCTCGCGCTGCTGGTGAACCTGCTGGTGACCGTCGTCGTCACGGTCGTCCTGCGGGCGATGAAGGTCGACGACGGCGTCGACGGGACGGCGGAGACCGACTACACGGCCGAGCGCGAGGACCCCTCCGTGCGGGACCTGCCGGACCCGTTGGCCTCGGCGCCCGGGGACGGTCCGCCGCGCGGGTAGGTTGACCGGGTGCAGGCAGACCACTTCGACCAGCAGAAGCTGCTGGCCCTGGCCGCGGAGGACGTCGCGCTAGCGCAGCTCGCCCACCGCCGGCGGACCCTTCCCGAGAACGCGGCCGTCACGGCGGCCGAGGACGCCCAGCGGGAGTTCACCGCGGACGTCGTCCGGGCCGAGACCGAGGTGCGTGACCTCGACCGGGAGCAGAAGCGCCTCGAGACCGACGTGGACGCCGTCCGTGCCCGGTCGGACAAGGACCAGCAGCGGCTGGACTCGGGGGCGGCCACGCCCAAGGAGATGACCAGCCTGCAGCAGGAGATGGCCTCCCTGGCCCGCCGGCAGGGCGACCTCGAGGACCAGGTGCTCGAGCTCATGGAGCGCCGCGAGGCCGCCGACGCCACGCTGGCGACCGCCCAGGCGGGGCTCGCCGGCGCCCGGGCCGACCAGTCGACCGCCGAGCAGGCCCGCGACGCCGCCCTGGCCGAGATCGCCGAGGGCGAGCAGACCCACACCGCGAAGCGGGCCGAGATCGCCGGCACGATCACCGCACCGCTGCTCGCGCTCTACGACCGGGTGGCCAAGTCCACCGGCACCACCGGGGCGGCCGCCCTGCACGCCCGGCGCTGCGAGGGCTGCCGGATCGAGCTCTACGGCACCGAGCTGGCCGCCGCCCGCAACGCCGACCCGCACACCGTGCTGCGCTGCGAGAACTGCAACCGGATCCTGGTCCGCACCGCCGAGTCGGGGCTGTGAGCCGGCGGCTGGTCGTGGAGGCCGACGGCGGGTCGCGGGGCAACCCGGGTCCGGCCGGATACGGCGCGCTGGTGAAGGACGCCGACAGCGGCGCCCTGCTGGCCGAGCGGGCCGCCTCGGTCGGCCGGGCGACGAACAACGTCGCCGAGTACGGCGGGCTCGTCGCCGGCCTCGAGGCCGCGCTGTCCATCGACCCGGAGGCGACGGTCGAGGTCCGCATGGACTCCAAGCTCGTCGTCGAGCAGATGTCGGGTCGCTGGCAGATCAAGCACCCCGACATGAAGAAGCTCGCCGTCCAGGCCCGGGACGTCGCCCGGCAGCTGGGCACGGTCCGCTACACCTGGATCCCGCGCGCGCAGAACTCCGCCGCCGACGCGCTGGCCAACTCCGCGATGGACGGCAAGCCGGTGCACCGCGACCTGGGCACCGCCCCGGTCGAGATCGAGGACGCGCCACCCGCCGAGCCGGTCCCCGTCGTCACCACCCGCACCCTGCTGCTGCGGCACGGCCGGACGGCGCACACCCCCGAGCGCCGGTTCAGCGGCAGCAGCGACCTCGACCTCTCCGACCTCGGCCGCGCCGACGCCGCGTCGGCCGCGCAGGCCATGGTCGGCCGGGGCATCGAGGCGATCGTCTCCTCGCCGCTCAAGCGCTGCCGGCAGACCGCCGGTGCCGTCGCCGAGGTGCTCGACCTGGGCATCGAGGTCGACCGCGACCTGCGGGAGCTGGACTTCGGTGGCTGGGAGGGCATGACCGGCGCCGAGGCGCTGGCCGCCAACCCGCTGGCCTTCCGCCGCTGGCGCGCCGCGCTCGACGTCCGCCCGCCCGGTGGCGAGTCGATCGCCGACGTCTCCACCCGGGTGGCCGCCGCACGGGCCCGGATCCTGGAGCGGCACGCCGGGAGGACCGTCCTGCTGGTCACCCACGTGACCCCGATCAAGCTCCTGCTGGCCGCCGGCCTGGGGGTGGGCGACGAGATCGTGCACCGCGTCTTCCTGGAGGCCGCCAGCCTGAGCGAGGTGGTGTGGTCCAGCGACGGGTCCAGCAGCGTCCGCCTGGTCAACGACACCTCGCACCTCAGGAGTTGATCATCGGCGGGTGGCTGCCGCCGGCGGCGTGTCGCCCAGCCACCTGACCATGATCAACGGGCTCGGGGGTCGGTGCCGGGGCGCCAGCCGCGGCTGAGCAGGGCCCGCTCGGTCCTGCCGACGACGGTGCGCGGGTTCAGATGGCGGGCGGCGAACCGCAGGACGAGGTTGCCCTCGGCGGCCATGAGGGAGTACCGGTCGACGTCGGCGCCGAACCGCTCGGAGTCCGCGTGCTGGCGGCCCTCGTACTCCAGCAGCAACCGGTACCGCCGGTAGCCGAGGTCTGCATGCGCGACCGTGGTGCCCCAGCGGTCCAGCACCGGGACCTGCACCTCCGGGTCGGGCAGGTGGCTGTCGGTCAGCCAGAACCGGACGAGGCTCTCGGGCCGGGACATCGCCGCGGGTGACAGCAGCGGTGCGCAGGTGCGCGCGCGCACCACGCCGCGCACCCGCTCGGCCCTCGACAGACGCGCCAGCAGGGTCTCGGGCGAGAGGTGGCCCCGGCGGAGCAGCGCATCACCGACGGCGACGAGCTCGGCCGGGGGCAACACCGCGGCCAGGTCCAGGAAGGTCTGTGCCCCGCCCGTCATGCGCAGCCCGTCGACCTCGACGACGTCGTCCGGGAGCAGCCGTCGGCCGTGGACGACCAGGTCGGACCGTTGGGGCAGCACCCGGCGTGGGGTGAGTGCGACGTGCGGCCGGGCGGGCAGGTCGACAGGCGCGCCGAGGAGGTGGGCCGCCGTGGTGTGGCTCCAGGCCGCGTCGTGGGGGAGGGCGGTGGCCAGCACCCGCAACCGCTCGCGGCTGTCGATCGCGTCGTCGAGACGGACCACCAGGTCGTGGCTGATCCGCACGTACCGGCCACCCCGCAGCTGGGCACGGGTGAGCCCGGCCGCGCGGGCGGTGGCGAGCGAGAAGGTGGGGGGCAGCGCGTCCATGCCGGCACGGTGACCCGGGAAGGACACGAGTCGGCCCGGGGCGGGGAACCTGTGGACGGCACCACCCGGTGTGGACGCCCGCCAGCACACCCCGCCCGACTGTGCTCCACGAGCCCGCCTGGCACACCTCGCGGTTGATCATCGGCAAGTGGTCGGTCGCCACGCCGGCGCCGCCAGCCACCTGACGATGATCAACTGCGGGGGGCTACAACCGGCCGGCGTCGATGATGCGGCTGAGGAACTGGCGGGTCCTGGGCTCCACCGGGTCGCCCAGGACCTGCTCGGGCGGGCCGGACTCCAGCACCACGCCGGCGTCCAGGAAGCAGACGGTGTCGGCGACCTGCTTCGCAAAGCCCATCTCGTGGGTGGCCATCACGATGGTCATGCCCTGTGCGGCGACCTCGCGGACCACCCGCAGCACCTCGCCGACCAGCTCGGGGTCCAGGGCCGAGGTGATCTCGTCCAGCAGCAGCACCCGGGGGTGCACCGCCAGCGCCCGGACGATGGCCACCCGCTGCTGCTGGCCGCCCGAGAGCCGGTCGGGGTACTCGCCGGCCTTGTCGGCCAGCCCGATCCGCCCCAGGAGCGTGAGCGCCTCGTCGCGCGCGTCGGCCCGGGAACGGCCGTGCACCCGGGTGGGGGCCAGCACGACGTTGTCCAGCACGGACAGGTGCGGGAAGAGGTTGTAGGCCTGGAACACCACACCCAGCCGCCGGCGGACGGCGTCGGCGTCCACCCGCGGGTCGGTGATGTCCTCGCCGTCCAGCAGCACCTGGCCGTCGTCCACCGTCTCCAGCAGCGAGGCGCAGCGCAGCAGGGTCGACTTGCCCGACCCCGAGCCGCCGATCAGCGCGACGACCTGGTGCTCGTCGACGGACAGGTCGACCCCGCGCAGCACGACGTTGTCGCCGAAGGCCTTGACGACCCCGCGGACGTCGAGGACGGCGCTCACAGCACGCTCCCGCTCTGCTGGCGGCGCCGGGCCCGGGCGGCCACGCCGTCGGCGATCCGGGCCGAGGGGACGGCGAGCAGCACGAACAGCAGCCCGGCCACCACGTACGGGGTGAAGTTGAACGTCTGCCCGACGTAGATCTGCGCGGCGCGCACGGCGTCGACCGCGCCGAGCACCGAGATCAGCCCGACGTCCTTCTGCAGCGCCACGAAGTCGTTGAGCAGTGCGGGGGTCACGTTCCGCACGGCCTGGGGCAGCACCACGATCCGGGTGGTCTGCCGGTGGGTGAGCCCGAGCGACCGGGCCGCGGCGCGCTGGCTGGGGTGCACCGACTCGATGCCGGCGCGGAACACCTCGGCGACGTAGGCCGAGTAGGTCAGCACGATCGCCAGCGTGCCGAGCACGAACGGGGAGTTGGGCACGCCCTGCAGCCGCAGCGCGGGCAGGCCGAAGCCCACCAGGTACAGCGTGATGATCAGCGGCATGCCGCGGAAGAGGTCGACGTAGCCGGTGGCCAGCAGCCGCAGCGGGGCGAACGCCGGCCCGCGCAGGGTGCGCAGCACCGCGATGCCCAGCCCGAGGACGACGACGCAGGCACCGCCGATCAGCAGCACCTGCAGGTTCAGCCAGAGCCCGCGCAGGATGGACGGGAACGCGTCGCGGCCCACCGACAGCGAGAAGAACGTCGTCTGCACCCGCGGCCAGCCCGGCGACCGGGTGACCACCAGGTACGCGACCACCGCGAAGACCAGCGTGGAGACCAGCGCGACACCGGTGGAGCGCCGGGACCGGCGGGCGCGGTACGCCCGCCGGCCCAGCTCCAGCTCCGACGGTGCCGGGAGACCCGGGGCGCCGCCGGTCAGGGACGCGGTCAGCTCAGGACCGGGGCGTCGGCGGCCTCGGAGAGCCACTGCTGCTGCAGGTCGGCCAGCGTGCCGTCGGCGTCGAGGGCGTCGACGGCCTGGCTCACGCAGTCGGTGATCGGGGAGTCCTTGGCCAGCAGCAGGCCGAACTGGTCGCCGGAGTTCCCGGAGTCGGCCACCTGGCCCACGATCACGCCGTCGTCGAGCTCGGCGCTGGTGATGTAGAAGGCGGTGGGCAGGTCGACGACGATCGCGTCCACCTGGCCGTTCTGCAGGGCCAGCTTGGCGTCGTCGTTGGTGTTGAAGACGACGGGGTCGCTGGAGGGGGCGATGACGTCGGTGAGCACGTCGAGGCTGGTGGTGGCCACCTGCGCGCCGATCCGCAGGCCCTGGAGGTCGGCGATCGAGGTGGCCCCGTCGGCCGCGGAGCCGGCGGTGGTGATGACCGCCTGGGTGGCCGTGTAGTACGGCGAGCTGAAGTCGACGGCCTGGCGGCGCTCGTCGTTGATCGTGAACTGGTTGATGTCGAAGTCGAAGGACTTGTCACCGGGGGAGATGGCGGTGTTGAAGGGCACCCGGGTCCACTCGACCTGGTCCTCCGAGTACCCCAGCTGCTCGGCCACGGCGTAGGCGACGGCCGACTCGTAACCCTGGCCGCTGGTCGGGTCGTCGTCGACCACCCACGGCTCGTAGGCCGGCTCGTCGGTGGCGACGGTCAGGGTGCCGTCGGCGACCGTGGCGAGGTCCTCGGGGGTGCAGGAGCCACCGCCGCTGCCGGAGGCCGAGGAGCTCGAGGAGGACTCCTGCGGGGCGCACGCGGTCACCGCGAGGGCGGCGGTGGCGAGCACGGCGAGGGCGATCGGACGACGGCGCACGGGGAGTCCTTGAGGGTTTGATCAACAGAACCCGAGAATCGTAAGGGCAGGCTGGTCACAGCACGGTCACGGCGACGGGGGATCATGGTCACCGTGACTGCCGCAGCCCCTGCCGTGACCGGTGACGAGCGCACCCTGACCCCCGCGCAGTACGAGGAGTGGGCGGCCGAGGTCCGCCGGCTCGCCGACGAGCGCGGGGCCGTCGTCCTGGCGCACAACTACCAGGTGCCCGAGATCCAGGACGTCGCCCACCACACCGGCGACTCCCTCTACCTCTCGCGCGTGGCCGCGCAGACCGACGCCCGCGAGATCGTGTTCTGCGGCGTCCACTTCATGGCCGAGACCGCCAAGATCCTCTCGCCGTCCAAGACGGTGCTGCTGCCCGACCTCGACGCCGGCTGCTCGCTGGCCGACTCCATCACCGCCGAGCAGCTGCGCGAGTGGAAGGCCGAGCACCCGGGCGCGGTGGTGGTCAGCTACGTCAACACCACGGCCGCGGTGAAGGCCGAGACCGACATCTGCTGCACGTCGTCCAACGCCGCCGACGTCGTCCGGTCGATCCCCGAGGACCGCGAGATCCTCTTCTGCCCCGACCAGTTCCTCGGCGCGCACGTCAAGCGGGTCACCGGTCGGGAGAACATCCGCATCTGGGCGGGGGAGTGCCACGTGCACGCCGGCATCTCGCCGTCGGACGTCCGGTCGCAGATCGCCGCGCACCCCGACGCCGAGATCCTGGTGCACCCCGAGTGCGGCTGCACCACCTCGGTGCTCGACCTGGTCAGCAACGGCGACCTGCCGGCCGACCGCACCCGGGTGCTCTCGACCGGCGGCATGGCCGAGGCCGCCGCGGCGACCACCGCGAAGCAGGTGCTGGTGGCCACCGAGGTCGGAATCCTGCACCAGCTGCGGGCGCTGAACTCGGGCACGCAGTTCATCCCGATGAACGACCGCGCGGCCTGCCGCTACATGAAGATGATCACGCCGGCCAAGCTGCTGCGCACGCTGCAGACCGGGTACGGCGCGATCGAGGTGCCCGACGAGACCGCGGCGAAGGCCCGCAGGGCCGTCGAGGCCATGATCGCCATCGGCGAACCCGGCCGCGGCGGCGAATGACCACCCCCTCTCAGGCAAAGGAACCTCTGCACCCCCTCCTGGCCCCAGAAGGGGGTGCGGAGGTTCCTTTGCCCAGGGGGCCGGGGAGGTCGGCTAGATCTGCAGGGCGGCCCAGAGCGCGACCGTGGCCAGCACCAGGGTCAGCGGGACCGTGGCCAGGCCGACCAGGCTGAACCTGGCCGCGCTGGGCGACTCCTCGCCGGTGGCGGCGAAGACCCGGCGCCACAGCAGGTTGGCCAGCGACCCGACGTAGGTCAGGTTCGGCCCGACGTTGACGCCGATCAGCACCGCCAGCAGCGTCGGCGGCCCACCGACGGCGGCGGCGGCGGGCAGCAGCGCCAGGGTGGCCGGCAGGTTGTTGAGCACGTTGGCCACCACCGCCGAGACCGCCGCGACGCCGAGCAGGGCGAGCAGGTCGTCGCCGGCCGGCAGCACGGCGGTGAGCAGTCGCTCCAGCCCGTTGAGCTGCAGGGCCAGCACGATCACCGCCAGCCCGAACACGAACAGCGCGAACGGCAGGTTGGCCGCGACCACCAGCTCCACCGGGCGGGTGCGGCGGCGGACCAGCTGCTTGCCGGCCAGCACCAGGACGCCGACCAGCGCGGGCCACACCGGGGCGATGTCGGTCAGCGACGCGACCCCGAAGCCGACGACGGTCAGCCCGACGACGACCAGCGCCAGCACGGGTGGCGGGGGCACGTGGTCCACCGGCTCGCCCACCGGCACCCGGAGGTCGGCGCGGAACAGCCAGCGGAGCACCACGTACTCGACCAGCACGGCCACCACCCAGGGCGCGGCCATCAGCGCGGTGAAGTGCAGGAAGGTCAGCCCGGTGGCGGCGAAGGCCAGCAGGTTGGTCAGGTTCGACACCGGCATCAGCAGCGACGCCGAGTTCGACAGGTGCCCGGCGGCGTAGGCGTGCGGGCGGGCCGGCACCCGCATGCGGGCGGCGGTGGCCAGCACGACCGGGGTCAGCAGGACGACGGTGGCGTCCAGCGACAGCACGGCCGTGACGACGGCGGACAGCGCGACCACCCGCACCAGCAGGCCCTGCGGGGAGCGCCCGGCCCGGCGCGCGGTGACCGCCGCGGACCAGGTGAACAGGCCCTCGCGGTCGGCCAGGTCGCTGAGCAGCAGGATCACCACGAGGAACCCGACGGTGGGCGCGACCTCCCGCACGGTGTCCTCGGCCTGCGCCCACCCGACGATGCCCAGGAGGGCGAGCACGAGCGCACCGGGGACGGCGACCGCCGCCGCCGGCACGCGGGGGGAGTCGACGACCGCGGCGACCAGCGACGCGACCAGCAGCACCCCCGCCACCACGAGGGCGACCACGTCGACGGTCACGGGCGCACGAAGAGGTAGACCGCGACGGCGATGCCGAACACGACGATGAACACCCGCAGCGGCGTGCTCGGGATGCGGTCGGCGACCTTGGCCCCGAGGTAGCCGCCGACCAGCGAGGCGGGGGCGCAGACCGCGACGAGCAGCCAGTCGACCGGGCCGAAGATGCCGAACACGACGACCGTCGTGCTGGCCGTGACCAGCGCCAGCAGGCTCTTGATCGCGTTGGCCAGCTTGAGCCGGCCCAGCCCCACGGCGAGCACGGCGGTGAGGATGACCCCGAGCGCGCCGCCGAAGTAGCCGCCGTAGACGCAGGCCAGGAAGACCACGACGTACAGCCACAGCGGGTCGCGTCGCTCGCCGTCGGTCTCGTTGGCCTGCAGCCGCTTCGTCAGCAGCGGCTGCGCCCCGATCAGCAAGCTGGCCAGCAGCACCAGCACCGGCACGACCGTGTCGAACGCCGCCGACGGCGTGGTCAGCAGCAGGATGCTGCCCGCCGTCCCGCCGAGGACGGCGACCGCGGACATGGCCACCAGGCGGGTCCGCTGGCCGCGGTAGTGGTCGCGGAAGCCGACCACCGCACCGAGGTAGCCGGGCCACTGGGCCACCGAGTTGGTGACGTTGGCGGCCACCGTGGGCAGGCCGAGGGCGACCAGGGTGGGGAAGAGGATCAGCGACCCACCGCCGGCGATGGAGTTGATGCCCCCGGCGAGGAGGGCGACCCCTGCCGCGATGAGCAGGTCGAGGGCGGACACGAGCGGCGAGCCTACGGTCAGCGGATGGGAATCGACGTGCGAGCAGCGGGACTGGCCGTGGCGCTGGGTGGATCGGGGGTGCTGCACCTCCTCCGGCCGCGGACCTTCGACTGGATGGTGCCGCCGGAGCTGGGCCCGGCGCGGCCGTGGGTGACCGGCAGCGGGGTGGCCGAGCTGGCCACCGCAGGACTGCTCGCCGTCCCCGCGACCCGCTCGCTGGGCGGGTGGGCCGCGGCTGGGCTGCTGGCCGCGTTCGTGCCCGCGCACCTGCACACCGTCCGTGCGCTGTCCGGGCGACGGCGCACGGTCGCGCTCGCCCGGCTCCCGTTCCAGGTGCCGATGGTGGCGGCCGCCCTCCAGGTCGCCCGGGGGGTGTGACCAGCGCCGCTTCCGCAGGCCCTGCGGTTGGGGTGGGCAACCACCGGGCATGCTGAGCGCCATGCGCAAGTGGTGGCCGCTCGTCGCGGTCTGTGCCGGCACGTTCATGCTGCTCATCGACGTCACGATCGTGAACGTCGCGCTGCCGGACATCGCCGAGTCGTTGGGGACGTCGTTCGACCAGCTGCAGTGGGTCGTCGACGTCTACGCCCTCGCCCTGGCGGCGCTGGTGCTGGGGGCCGGGTCGCTGGCCGACCTCTACGGGCGCCGGCGGCTCTACCTCGGCGGGCTGGTGCTCTTCGCGGTCAGCTCGCTGGCCTGCGGCCTGGCCCCGAACGCGGGGCTGCTGATCACCGCGCGGGCCGTGCAGGGCATCGGCGCGGCCGCCATGTTCAGCACCACCATCGCGCTGCTCAACGCCATCTACCGCGGCAAGGACCGCGGGACGGCGTTCGGCATCTGGGGTGCCGTGGTCGGTGCGGCCGCGGCGGCCGGGCCGATCCTCGGCGGCCTGCTCACCGAGCTCTCGTGGCGGTGGATCTTCCTGGTCAACCTGCCGATCAGCCTCTTCGCGGTGCTGCTGACCCTCAAGGTGGTCGAGGAGTCCAAGCAGCGCGGGGCGCCGCACCCCGACGTCCCCGGCATCGCCGCCTTCACCCTCGGGGCCGGGGCGATCGTCTTCGGCCTGGTCGAGGCCGCGGCGAACGGCTGGGCCGAGGTCGGGTCGTGGGGGCCGATCGTGGCGGGGTTCGTCGTCCTGATCGGGTGGGTGTTCCTCGAGCTGCGGCGCGAGGCCCCGATGCTGGACCTGCGGCTGTTCCGCACCAGCCGGTTCAGCGGCATCATGATCGGCTCGCTGCTGCTCAACCTGGCGGCGTTCGCCAGCAGCATCTACCTGTCGCTGTGGCTGCAGTCGATCCTCGGGTTGACCCCGCTGCAGGCCGGGTTGGTCTTCATCCCGCTCTCGGCGGTCAGCTTCGTGACGGCCGCGGTGGCCGGGCGCACGCTCACCGACCGCTCGCCGCGCATCGTGCTCGCGCTGGGCCTGGTGGCCGTCGGCGCCGGTGCGCTGCTCATGGCCCGCGTCGAGGGGGGTGCGAGCTGGGGCATCCTCGTCCCCGGCCTCGCGGTGCTCGGGCTGGGCGTCGGCATCTGCAACCCGGTGGTCACCTCCGCGGCGCTGGCCTCCGTGCCGCGCGAGCGCAGCGGGATGGCGTCCGGGGCGGTGAACACCGCCCGCCAGCTCGGGTTCGCCGTCGGGGTGGCGATCCTGGGATCGGTGTTCGCCTCGGGCACCACGCGAGCACTGACCGACGCCGGCGCTCCGGACCCGGCGGGCACCGAGTCGGCGCTGTCGAGCGGGCAGGCGCAGCAGCTGCTGGGCTCGGTGCCCCAGCAGGACCGGTCCGGGTTGTCCCAGCTGCTGGCCGCCGCCTACGCGGACGGGCTGCGCGACGTGCTGCTGGTCTCCGGTGCCGCCGGCCTGGTCGGGGCCCTGCTGGTGGTGCTGATGGTCCGCGGGCCGTCCCCGCAGCAGGGGCACGGCGGTGACCGCCGGCAGGAGGGCGACGGCGCGCAGGGGGTGGGCAAGCACGAGGCCGCCGAGGACCACCGACCGGGCCGGCACGAGGCCGCCCACCTGCCCGAGCACGAGGTCCCCGCGGGGGCACCCGACCCGGACGCCGCGACCGCCCGCTGACCAGCAGGCAGATCGGGGGCAGACTCGACGGCATGCCTGCCCCGTTCCCCGCCGACTGGTCCCGCGCGCTGGTCGTCGCCGCGCACCCCGACGACATCGAGTACGGCGTCGCCGCCGCCGTCGCGGTGTGGACCGCGGCCGGCAAGGAGGTCCGCTACCTGCTGGCCACCCGCGGCGAGGCCGGCATCGCCGGGATGCCGCCGGGCGAGGCCGGCCCGCTGCGCGAGGAGGAGGAGCGCCGCTCGGCGGCCGTCGTCGGGGTGTCCGAGGTGGACTTCCTCTACCACCGCGACGGCCTGCTGGTCGAGGGCCCGCCCCTGCGCGCCGACCTCGCGGCGGCGATCCGGCGGCACCGTCCCGACCTGGTGGTCACCCTGCACGGCGGTGACACCTGGACCGGCCCCGACGTCACCCCGGCCGCGTGGAACTCCGCCGACCACCGGGCGCTGTCCCGCTCGGTGCTCGACGCGGTGGCCGACGCCGGCAACGAGTGGATCTTCCCGGACCTGCCCGGCGAACCCTGGTCGGGCGTGCAGTACGTCGCCGTCCAGACCATCGGCGACCCGCCGCACGCGGTCGACGTGACCGACGGGGTCGAGCCCGCCGTCGCCTCGCTCACCGAGCACCGGCGCTACCTCGAGGTGCTGTCGCCCGACGTCCCCGTCGAGGACCAGGCCCGCCAGGTGGTCGACCAGGCCACGCTCACCGAGGACGGCGACCGGCGGGTGGGGTTCCGGCTGTTCTGGGGCTGAGCCGCACCGCATGATGGCGCCGTGCAGACGACACGGCGCGCGCTCGTCCTCGGTGCCTCGCGCACCCTCGGTCTGGGTCTGGTCCGCGAGCTCGCCGGGGGAGGCTGGCAGGTCACCGGCACCGTCCGCGGGCCCGACCGGACCGGTCTGCACGACCTGGCCGAGGCCTCCGCCGGCCGGGTGACCGTCGAGCGGGTGGACATGACCGTGCCCGCCGACCTCGCCGCCCTGCGCGACCGGCTCGCGGGGGTCGAGCTGGACCTGCTCCTGGTCAACGCCGGGGTCACCGGGGCCGACGTGCCGGTGGGCGAGGTGACCGCCGAGGAGTTCTCCCGCGTGCTGGTGACCAACGCCCTGGGTCCGATGCTGGCCATCGAGGCGCTCGCCCCGCTGGTCACCCCGACCGGCACCGTCGCGGTGATGTCCTCCCGCCAGGGCAGCGTCTCGCTGAACACCCGGGGCGGCCACGAGGTCTACCGGGCCAGCAAGTCCGCCCTGAACCAGCTGATGCGCAGCTACGCCACCCGCGCCGACCCCGGCCGCACCCTGCTGTGCCTGCACCCCGGCTGGGTGCAGACCGAGCTGGGCGGCGCCGGCGCGCCGCTGACCGTCGAGCAGAGCGTGGCCGGGCTGGCCCGCACGATCGAGGCGCACGCGGGCGAGCCGGGCCTGCAGTTCCGCGACCACGAGGACGCCGTCGTCCCCTGGTGAGGGTCCGCCGCGGCCCTCAGGCGCCGGTGGGCTCGGGCGGGGGCGCGGCGACCCGGCGGCGACGCGCCCGGCGGACCAGCGGCACGGCCACGACGGCGACCAGCGCGGCGACGACCAGCCAGGGCAGCAGCACCCCGAGGACGACGACGGCGGCGCCCAGCGTGGACAGCAGGGCCTGCCACCCCTGGTCGAGACCTCCGAGGAACCCGCCCGGGCCGGCGTCGGGGGAGGCGGCGTCCTCGGCCAGGTGCACGCCCAGGGTCGACAGGTCGACCTGGTCGGCGAGGGCGGTGCGCTGCGACTGCAGGGACTCCAGCTCCTGCTGCCGGTCGGCCAGCGCCTGCTCGGCGGCCAGCAGCGCCTCGGTCGTGGTCGCCCCGGCCATCAGCGCCTCGAGCCGGGCAGCCGAGGTCCGCAGCGCCGAGATGCGGGCGTCCAGGTCGACCGCCGTCGAGGTGACGTCGTCGCGGGACACCGACACGTCCTGGACGTCGCCGAGCTCGCCGAGGTCGTCGAGCAGCCCGGTGAGCTCCGTGGCCGGGACGCGGAGCACGAGGTCGGCGGTGCCCCCGCCGTCGGGCAGGCGCTGCTCGGACCGCTCGTCGACCCGGCCCCCGGTGCCCTCGGCCAGCTCGCTGACCCGCTGCGCGGAGTCGGCGGCGTCCTCCACGACCAGGGAGGTGGACGCCGTCGTGACCACCTGGCGCTCGGTCGTGGGCTCACCGGGGGCGACGGACTGCACACCGGGCTCCGCCACGGCAACCGCGCCGGCGTCGGACGACGTCCCCTCCGAGGCCGAGCAGCCGCCGACCAGGACGGCGGCGAGGGCGGCGGCGAGGGTGGTGGTGAGCACGCACGGGGAGCGCTTCATCGCCGGGACCCTAGGGGCCGCCGCGACGCCCCGACCAGGCCCGACACCGGATCGTGACCCGTCGGGAGGTCAGCCGACGACGACCCCCGAGCGGTCCGCGGACGACCAGCCGGCCAGCAGGTCGCCCAGCCCCGCGTGCTGGACGGCCAGCGCGGCGGCGCCCAGGCAGCCGGCCGACGACCCCAGCGCGGTGAGGTGCACCGGGGGCGGGGGGCGCCAGGTGAGCCCGGCGGCGAGCCCGGCACGGACCGGGTCGAGCAGGTCCCCGGCGGCGGCGGTCAGCCCGCCCCCCAGCACGACGACGGCCGGGTCCAGCAGCAGGGTCGCGGTGACCAGGGCGTCGGCCAGCGCGGACGTCGCCTCGGCCCACACCTCGCGGGCGGCGGGGTCGTCGTCCAGCCGGCCGACCACCCCGGCGGCCGAGCGCTGCTGCCCGGTGCGGGCGGCGTAGCGGCGGGCGACCCCGGCGCCCGAGGCGTAGACCTCCAGGCAGCCCCGCTGCCCGCACGGGCAGGGCTCGCCGCCGGGCCGGATCGGGGCGTGGCCGAACTCGCCGGCCGCCCCCGTGCCGCCGGTGACCGGTCGGCCGGCGCTGACCAGCGCCGCGGCGATGCCGGTGCCGATGGTCACCAGCAGGACGTCGTCCAGGCCGCGGGCGGCGCCCAGCAGGCGCTCCGCCAGCCCGGCCGCCCGGACGTCGTGGCCGGTGGTGACCGGGAGGTCCAGCCGCTCGGCCAGCGCAGCCCGCAGCGGGAGGTCCCGCCAGCCCAGGTTGGAGGCGTAGTGCACGGTGCCGGTGCCCTCGTCGATCATCCCGGGTGTGACCACGCCGGCGCCGACGACGGTGACCCCCCGCGCCGCGGCCAGCGCGGTCAGCCGGTCGACCTCGTCGGCCAGCGTGGCCACCGGGTCGGTGCCCAGCGCGGTGGCCCGGTGCTGCTGGTGCAGCACCCGCCCCCCGACGTCGACCAGCAGCGACTTGGTGGTGGTGCCCCCGACGTCCAGGCCGAGCACCGCCCGGTCGGCGCTCATCGGGGCGCCAGCGCGGCGACGACGGCGGCGACCTGCTCGGTGGAGGTGATCGTGCGGGTGCCGCCGTCGTAGGAGACGGCGGTGGTGCTGCTGTGGCCCGGGGAGCGCACGGTGCGGGCGGCTCGCAGGTGCACGGCCGGGACGCCGGTGGTGGCGACCAGCTGGGCGACGTGGTCGGCCCGCACCCCGCCGCCGGCCATCACCTCGATCCGGCCCGCGGCCCGCTGCACGAGCTCGCGCAGCGCGTCGGCCCCGGCCAGCGCGGTCGCCGCCCCGCCGGAGGTGAGCACGCGGGCGACCCCGGCGTCGACCAGCTCGTCCAGGGCGGCCGGCTGGTCGGCGAGGGTGTCGAAGGCGCGGTGGAAGGTCACCGGCGCGGTGCCGGCGGCGGCGACCACGGCGTCCAGGGCGCGGCGGTCCACCGTGCCCCGGGGCGACAGCGGGCCGACGGTGACCCCCACGACGGGCAGGATGCTGCGGGCCGCCGAGACGTCGGCGCAGACCACCTCGAGCTCGACCGGGGAGTGCACGAAGTCCCCGCCGCGGGGGCGCACCAGCACGGTGACGGCCAGCGCCGGGGCCCGGGAGCCCAGGGCGGCGAGCGTGCCGGCGCTGGGCGTGACGCCGCCCTCGCCCAGCGCGGCGCACAGCTCGACGCGGTCGGCGCCGGCGGAGGCCGCCGCGAGCGCGCCCTCGACGTCGTCGACGCAGATCTCGACGGCGGTCACGTCGTCGTCCGGTCCGTGGCCAGCGCCGCACCGGGGCGGACCTCGCCGACCGGCACGCCGCCGCCCAGCACCGGCACGGTCTCGAGGTCCGCGACCGGCGAGGTGTCGACCCCCAGGGCACGCAGCACGGCCAGCGCGACCACGGTGGTGGCCCGTGGGCTGCCGTCGACCACCTTCATCGCCACGGCCCGGCCGTCGGCGGTGGCCACCCCGATGACGCCCTCGGCGCCGCCCTTGGCGACCACGCCGGGGAGGTCGGCCATGAGCCGGGTGTTGACGTGGCCGCGCCCGCCGACGAACTCGGGGTGCGTGCGCATCGCGTCGGCGACCCGGGCGGCCGGGCCGTGGGTCGCGGTCGCGAGCGACCGGAAGGCGGTGGCCAGGCCGCGCACCGTCGTCCCGAAGAGGGCGGCGCCGCAGCCGTCGACGGCGGTGTGGCCGACCGGCGTGCCGGTCTCGCGGGCGACGACGTCGTGCACCAGGCGCTGCAGCGGGTGGTCGGCGTCCAGGTAGGTCTCCGTCGGCCAGCCGTTGACCGTGCAGGCCAGCAGCATCGCGGCGTGCTTGCCCGAGCAGTTCATCCGCACCCGGGCGGCCTCCTCGCCGTCGCGGACCAGCCGCACGCGGGTCGGCTCGTCCTCGGGCAGGTCGACCGGGCAGCGCAGCGCGGACTCGTCCAGCCCGGCCTGCGCCAGCACCGCCCGGACGACGTCCACGTGCCGGTCCTCGCCGGTGTGCGAACCGGCAGCGATGGCCAGCGCCGGGCCGGCCAGCGGTGCGCCGGCCTCGAGGCAGGCCAGCGCCTGCAGCGGCTTGGTGGTCGACCGCGGCAGGACGACGGCGTCGGGGGCGCCGAGCGCCAGGGCGGTGGAGCCGTCGGCGCGCAGCGCGACCAGGCTGCCCAGGTGCCGGCTCTCGACGAGCCCGGACCGGACGACGACGGCCAGCTCGGCCAGGGCAGGGACGGCGGCGGGTGAGTCAGGCACGGGTGGCCTCCACGGCGGGTGCGCCCGGCTGGGCCGGGGTGGCGGGGGCGATCGGGGCGGCGGTCTTCCGCGACCCGCGGCTGCGCAGCCGTGAGGCCAGGGCCGACAGCGCACCGTTGACCACGAGGTAGACGAGGGTGACCACGAGGAAGGTCTGGATCAGCAGCCGGTTGTAGGCGCTGAGCACCTGGGCCCGGTAGAGCAGCTCGGTGAAGGCGACGACGTAGCCCAGCGAGGTGTCCTTGAGCAGGCTGACCAGCTGGACGACCAGCGACGGAGTGACCGCGCGCAGCGCCTGGGGCAGCACGACCGCCCGCATCACCTGCAGCCGCCGCAGACCCAGCGAGGCGGCGGCCTCGGACTGGCCGCGGGGCAGGCTGAGGACGCCGGCCCGGACGATCTCGGCGATCGCGGCCGAGTTGGCCACGGTGAGGGGGACGGCGAGCTTCCACAGCACCGGCAGGTTGATGCCGTAGGCGGGCAGGCCGAACAGCATGAGGTAGATCAGCAGCAGCACCGGCAGGGTGCGGAACACCTCGATGAACCCGGTGCAGGCCCAGCGCAGCGGCCGGATCGGGCTCAGCCGACCCAGCGCCAGCAGCACGCCGAGGGCACCCCCGAGGACGGCGACGACGGCGGCGGCGAGCAGCGTGCCGCGCAGGCCGACGAGCAGGTACTCCCAGATCGGCCAGGACAGGAACGGCGTCCAGCGGTCGGCGTCCAGCTGCCCGCGGGAGGCGAACTGCCGGAGCATGAGGGCCAGGAGCCCGGCGAGGACCAGCAGGCTGACCACCGAGGCGGTGCGGATGCGGCGGCGGCCGCGGGGGCCGGGCTCGTCGTACAGGTAGGCGGTCTCGGGCTGCCTCATCGGCGGATCGCCACCCTCTTCTCGATGCGGCCGGCGCCCAGCCCGATGACCAGCGCCAGGGCCATGTAGACCAGGCCGGCGGCGCCGAAGATCGGGATCGGCTCGGCCTGGACCAGGTTGACCTTGTTGACGGCGCTGGTCAGCTCGACGACGCCCACGGTGGCGGCCAGGGCGGTGTTCATCAGCAGGGCGATGAGCACGTTGCCCAGCGGCTGGACGACGGCCCGGGCGGCCTGCGGGACGACGACCAGCCGCAGGGTCTGGGAGAGGGTGAAGCCCAGCGCGCGGGATGCCTCGACCTGCCCGCGCGGCACGGTGTTGATGCCGCTGCGCAGGGCCTCGGCGACGTAGGCGGCCTCGTAGACGGTGAGCACGATGATCGCGGTCAGCGTCAGCGGGGCCAGGAGCCCGGCGTCGGGCAGGGCGAAGACGGCGAGCAGCAGCAGCGCCAGCAGGGGGACGTTGACCAGCACCTGCACGTACCCGAACGCGGCGGCCCGCAGGACGGGGACGGGGCTGACCCGCGCCACCACCACGAGGGTGCCCAGGACGAGGGCGCCCACCGCGGAGGTGACGAGGACGAGCAGGGTGGTGCCCAGACCCGCCAGGAGGGCGGGCCAGTTCTCGACGAGGGCGCTCAACGGGTCCTCCTGCCGACGCTGCTGCAGCTCACGGGTGGGTCAGGAACCCGGGACGGAGCCGATGGTCGGCGGCTCGGGCGTGCTGCCGTCGCCGACCGTGCCCAGCGTCGCGTCGAAGACCGCGGCCCAGGAGCCGTCGGCGTAGATCTGCTCGAGCCAGTCGTTCACGAAGTCCTTGAAGTCCTGGTCGTCCGGCGGCAGGCCGATGCCGTAGGCCTCCTGGGTGAACGGCTGCCCGACGACCTTGATGCCGGCGTTGGACTGCGCGTCGGCGGCCAGCAGGGTGTAGTCCTGCACGTAGGCGTCGCCGCGGCCCTGGGTGAGGGCCTGCACGCACTGCGGGTCGGTGGCGAAGCTGACCACCTCGGCGGTGGGCTGCTGCTCGGGGACCGCGGTCACCGCGGGGGTGTTGGCGCCGACGATGACGGTCTTGCCGCCCAGGTCGTCGATGCCGGAGATGTCGGTGTTGTCCGACGGCACGGCCACGGCCAGGCCCGAGACGAAGTAGGGGCCGGCGAACTCGATCTGCTGCGCCCGCTCCTCGGTGATCGTGTAGGTGTTGAACACGACGTCGACGGTGCCGTTGGTCAGCAGCGCCTCGCGGGTCTCCGACGCCGGGGGCACGACCTCGATGTTGGGCTCGCCGATGATGTAGATCGCCAGCATCTTGGCCAGGTCGATGTCGAAGCCCTGGATGTCGTCGGGGTTGCTGGGGTCCTGCTGGCTGAGCAGCGGGGCGTCCAGGGCGGCGGCGACGCGCAGCACGCCGCGCTCCTTGATGGCGGCCATCGTGGAGTCCGACAGCAGCGCGGCGGCGTCGGCGACCGGGGCGGCGTCGTACACCGACTGCAGCGCGTCCTCCCCGCCACCCGAGGCGGAGGGCGGCACGGCGGAGGACCCCGAGTCGGAGCCCCCGCAGGCGGCGAGCCCGAGGGAGGCGACCAGCGCGAGGGAGGCGGCGATCGTGGAGCGTCGCCGGAGGGTGCGGCTCATTCCTTGCCTTTCGACGAACCCCGCGGGTCGGTGCGGGGGGTGGGGCCGGCGCGCGGGGGTCCGGGCGCCGGAGCTGGGGATCAGTGCGTGAGCACCGCGGACAGGAAGCTGCGCGTGCGCTCGCTGCCGCCGCCGGCGAAGAACTGCTCGGGCGGGGCGACCTCGACGATGCGACCGGCGTCCATGAAGACCACGCGGTCGGCGGCCCGGCGGGCGAAGCCCATCTCGTGGGTGACCACGACCATCGTCATGCCCTCGTCGGCCAGCGAGGTCATGACCGCCAGCACCTCGGCGACCATCTCGGGGTCCAGCGCCGAGGTGGGCTCGTCGAAGAGCATCACCTTGGGCCGCATCGCCAGGGCGCGGGCGATCGCCGCGCGCTGCTGCTGGCCCCCGGAGAGCTGGGCGGGGAGGTGGCCTGCCTTGTCGGCGATGCCGACCCGCTCGAGCAGCTCCATCGCCTCGCGGCGGGCCTGCGCCTTCGGGGTACCGCGGACCATGACCGGGGCCAGGCAGAGGTTGTCCAGCACGGTCTTGTGCGCGAACAGGTCGAAGGACTGGAAGACCATGCCGACGTCGGCCCGCAGCCGGGCCAGGGCGGCGCCCTCGGCGGGCACCGGGACGCCGTCCACGAGCACCTGGCCCGAGTCGACCGACTCGAGCCGGTTGATGGTGCGGCACAGCGTGGACTTGCCGGAGCCCGAGGGGCCGATGACCACGACCACCTCGCCCGCGGCGACGTCCAGGTCCACCGACTGCAGCACGTGGAGGGCACCGAAGTGCTTGTCGACGGCCTGCAGGCTGACCATCGGGGTCCGGCTCGGAGCAGCTGCGGACACGGGGAACTCCTGGGCCGGGGGCGGTGGGGGTGTGACGCCGCGAACAGTAAGCACCCGGGTGTTCCATGCAAAAGGGGTAGGAATTAATCCAGAAAGGTTTTAACAGGCGGGACATTCGGACGCCTGCGTGCTCTACTGCCGGGCATGACAGTCCGGCCCGGATCGCCCGCCTCCCTGGTGTCCCTGGTGCGCACCGGGGCCGCGGCCTCGCGGGCCGAGCTGGCCCGGTGCACCGGCGCGTCGCCCACGACGGTGGCGGCCCGGGTGGAGGAGCTGGTGCGCAGCGGTGTGCTGGTCGAGGAGGTCGGGCCGGCCACCGGCAGCGGCCGGCCACCGAGGCGCCTGGCCCTGCGGGCCGGTCTCGGCGTCGTCGGTGCGGTCGGTCTCGGGGAGCAGCACGCCGACTGCGCGGTGCTGGACGCCACCGGCGTCGTGCTGGCGGAGCGCCGGGTCCCGGTCCAGATCGGCGACGGGCCCGAGGCGGTGCTCGCCGTCGTCACCGGGGTGCTGACCGAGCTGCTCGACGGGCAGGGGGACGGCGCCGGGCCACTGCTGGGGCTGGGCCTCGGCGTCCCCGGGCCGGTGTCCCACCCGCAGGGCGCCGTCACCTCCCCGGCCCGCATGCCCGGCTGGAACGGTGCCGACGTCGCGGCGCTGGCCCGCCCGCACCTGCCCGCGGGCGCGGTCGTGGTGGTCGACAACGACGCCAACCTCATGGCCCTGGGCGAGCACGCGACCGACCCCACCGCGGCACACCTGGTGCTGGTCAAGGCCGGGTCGGGCATCGGCTGCGGGATGGTCGTCGACGGGGTGCTGCAGCGCGGGGCCCGCGGGTTCGCCGGCGACATCAGCCACGTCACCGTGCCCGACGCCGAGCCGGTGCCGTGCTCGTGCGGGCGCGTGGGCTGCCTGGACGCCGTCGCCAGCGGTGCGGCCCTGGCGCAGCGGTTGCGCGACGACGGGGTGCCGGTCGACGGCGTGGACGCGATGCTCGACCTGGCCCGCGACGCCCACCCGCAGACCACCGGTCTGCTGCGCGAGGCCGGGTACCGCACCGGCACCGTGCTGGCCACCATCGTCAACCTGGTCAACCCCGACCGGCTGGTGCTCGCCGGGTGGCTGAGCCAGGCCGAGGCGTTCGTGGCCGGTGTGCGCTCGGCGGTCTACGCGCAGAGCCCGCCGCTGGTCACCGACGGCCTGGAGGTCGTGGTGGGCCGCACCGGCCCCCGCGCCGGTCTGCTCGGCGCCGGTCGGTCCGCGCTGGACGCCGTCTTCGCGGACCTGCCGCGGCTGCTCGCCGCGGGCCGGTAGGCTCCCGGGCACGACGGACGAGTCGGCTGGGCGGTCGCGTCGGCGGGGGAGACCCCGCCGCCGAGGAACGTCCGGGCTCCACAGGGCAGGGTGGTCGCCAACAGCGACCCGGGGTGACCCGCGGGACAGTGCCACAGAGAACAGACCGCCAGCGGTGCCGTCTCGACGGTGCAGGCTGGTAAGGGTGAAACGGTGGTGCAAGAGACCACCAGCGTGCCGGGTGACCGGTGCGGCTCGGTAAACCCCACCCGGAGCAAGGTCAGGAAGGGCCCTCGGTTCGCCGAGGACCCGCGGAGGCGTTCGAGGGCTGCCCGCCCGAGTCTCCGGGTAGACCGCTCGAGCCTGCGAGCAATCGCAGGCCTAGATGGATGACCGCCCATCGGGACCGCCGCGAGGCACCCGGGGACAGAACCCGGCGTACAGGCCGACTCGTCCGTCGTCCCGATCTGACCTCGGCGATGCCCGGGAGGGTCCTGGGTGGACCTGGCCTCGCCCCTCCGCGGAGGACGGGGGCCAGGTCGACGTTCACCCGGTCAGGGCTACTGCAGCACCCAGTTCCCGCACCGGTTGCTCTTGAAGTCCTGTCCCTCGGACACGGTGATGGTGGGGAAGCCGCCGCCCGGGAGGTCGTTCTCGACGATGTCGTCCCCGTTGGTGCCGCTGACGAGGATGGCCCAGTAGCAGTCGGAGGACACGGCCGACTCGCTGCGGTAGGTCCCGGGCTGCATGTCGACGCCGACCACGTAGGTGCCAGGTCCGACCGTGTTGGCCGCGATGACGGCTTCGGTGGCAGACACGGCCGCCTCTCGCGCCGCTATGTCCGCCGCCTGCGCGTCCAGCTCCGTCGACCTCGCGGAGGCGCTGGCGATCGCCGCGCTGCTCTCGGCTCGTGCATCCTCGGCCTGCTCGCCGAGGCGTCGGACCTGTTCGTGCAAGGTCGCCACCTCTGCCTCGCTGTCCCCCAGATCGGACATCGCCTGTCGGTACTGATCGCTGGCGGTCGGGTCGACGGATGCGGCACCGATGGCTGCGGCCCCCAGCACGACGGCGATGAGTGCCGCGACGCCGGTCCACAGCTGCCATCGCTGGTACCAGGAGCGGCTCCTCGCTGGCGCGGCCAAGGGCTGCTGGCCTGTCGGCATGGGTGTCGCTTCGTGCATCGTGTTCTCCCCGTGAGCAGTTGACCGGGAAGGTATCGATACGGAGCGGTCTGCGTAGGGAGGCGGGAGGTCTCGGTTCGGTCTCAGAGCTCCGGCGGTGCGGTCAGCTGGTCGCGCACGCCGGAGGGCTCCCGGCCCAGCAGCTGGGCGAGCCGTGGGTCGGTGCCGGCGAAGAGGCCCTGCTCCGCGGCCTGGTACATGCCGAGGGTGAACCGCGCGACGTGGGCCGGACGCCCAGCGGCCTCCTGCCCGGCCAGCCACGCTTCCTCCCCGACGACGGAGATCCCCACCGGCCGGCCGGATACCTGCGCGGCTATCTCGGCGACCTCGGCGAAGGTCGGGGCGGCCGGCGCGGTCAGCGTGACCGGGCCGTCGTGTCCCCCGTCGGACAGCAGCACGGCGGCTGCGGCCTCGGCGGCGTCGTCCCGGGCGGTCCAGGAGACCGGTCCGTCCACGGGGACGGTGACCATGCCGGTCTCGCGCCACGGCCCGGCCAACCAGGCCAGGCTGTGCGCGTAGAACCCGTTGCGCAGCGAGGTCCAGGGCAGGCCGGACGCCGCCAGCAGCTCCTCGGTGGCCAGGTGCACCCGCGCCGGCGCGAACGGGGAGTCCGCCGCGGCGCCCTGGTGGCTGGTGTAGAGCACCCGGCCGACCCCGGATGCGACCGCGGCCTCGACGGCGGCCCGGTGCAGGGCCACGGCGTCGGCCCCCGGGTCGTTGGAGGACACCAGCAGCAGCTGGTCGGCGCCGGCGAACGCCTCGCGCATCGCCGCCGGGTCGTCGTAGCCGCCCCGGCGGACCGTCACCCCCTGGTCGGCGAAGCGCCGGGCCCGGGCGGGGTCGCGGACGACGACGGTCACGCCCTCGGCCGGGACGTGCTGCAGCAGGTGGTCGACGGTGGCGCCGTTGAGCGCGCCGGTGGCGCCGGTGACGGTGATCATGCTGGCCTCGTATCGCTGGTAGCCCGGTGGTGTTAACGACGCTAACAGCGAGACCGGATCCGCGCTATCGTCGGGGCATGGCTCCCAGCGCCCCACCACGGGACGTCGCCCGCTCCGCGCTCGTCGAGGCCGCCGCCCGGCTGCTGCGGGATGCCGGCGGCGACGCCGTCACCACCCGCGCGGTCGCCGAGGCCGCGGGCGTGCAGGCGCCGACCCTCTACCGCCTGTTCGGGGACAAGGACGGGCTGCTCGAGGCCGTCGTGGAGCACGAGCTGGCCGCCTTCGTGGCGGGCAAGGCGGCGCAGGTCAGGGCGGCCGCCGACGCCGACGACGACCCGGTGGCGGACCTGCGCGCCGGCTGGCACCGACAGGTCGAGTTCGGCCTGACCCACCCGGCGGTGTTCGCCCTGCTCAGCGACCCCGCCCGCGCCGGCCGCTCGGCCGCGGCCCGGTCGGGACGGGAGGTGCTGGCCGCCCGCGTGCACCGGGTCGCCCTCGCGGGCCGGCTGCGGGTGGGGGAGCGGCACGCCGCCGAGCTCGTGCACGCCGCCGGGACCGGCGCCGTCCTCGCCCTGCTGGCCGTCCCGCCCGCCGAGCGGGACGGCGAGCTGTCCGCCGCGATGCTGGACGCCGTCCTCCAGCAGGTGCTGGTCGACCCCGCGGAGCCCGCCACGACGGCCGGACTCCTCCCGGCCGTCGTGGCGCTGCGCGCCGGGGCCGCGGAGCTGACCGCGCTCACCTCGGCCGAGCAGCAGCTGCTGGCGGAGTGGCTGGACCGGGTGGTCGCCGGCGGGTAGCGGTCCGGTGCGCTGGGCAAGGACCCGGCATGGACCCGACCACGGAGCACTCCGCGCAGCACGGCATCGGCCGGGAGACGACCCCGGTCGTCGTCCAGGGTCCCGACGGCGACCTGGCCGGCGAGCAGGCCACCGGGCCGCTGCACGCGGTGCCCGCCGGGCTGGCCGACCTGGAGGCCGCCACCTCCCTGTGCAACCACGCGGTGCGGGTGATGGGTGGCGAGCCGTTCGACGGCGCGGACCCCGATGCCTGCCCGGTCTGCGTCGAGCGGGTCGATCAGGGGCGCGGCTCGCCGCGGTAGGTGCCGAAGGACCAGTGGTTGCCCTCGGGGTCCAGCAGCAGGCACTCCCGCGAGCCGTAGCCGGTGGCCTCCGGCTCGCGGCCGACCGTGGCCCCGGCGACGACGGCCCGGGTGAACAGCGCGTCGGGGTCGTCGCACACCACGTAGGCGCCGAAGGTGCCCGGGCGCAGCGGCCAGCGGTCGGCGTCGGACTGCCGTGCCGAGCCGAGCATCACGCCGCCGCCCAGCGGCCAGGCCAGCTGCGCGTGGTGGACGGTGTCGCCGTCGGCCATCACCGCCACCTCCTCGAACCCGAAGGCGTCGACGAGGAACCGGATGAGGGCGGGTGCGTCCGTGGCCCGGAGGGTGGGCCAGACCTGGGGTGCGGGAGCAGTCATGGGGTCATCCTGCGTCCGGCGGGGCGACGGTGTCTTGCACGGATCGGCCCTCCGCGGCCAGCCACCGACGCGGTGGGAGGCCGGCGAACCGGCTGAACTCGCGGGTCAGGTGCGGTTGGTCGGTGTAGCCGTGGTCGGCGGCCACGCTCGACGGCGTGGCGCCCGCGGCCAGTGCCCGCCGTGCCCGGTCGAACCTCGTGACCCGGCGCAGCTCCTGGGGCGACAACCCGGTCTCGGCGCGGCACCGCGTGTGCAGCCGTCGGGCGCTCCAGCCGACGTCGGCCGCCACCTCGGCCACCGGCACGCGGGTGCGGGTCAGCAGTGCCCAGGCCCGGCGCAGCTCGGGGACGACCGGCAGCTCGGGGCGGCCGGCCAGCTCCTCGGCGACCACCGCGAACCGCTCGGGCCACCCGACCGCGGTGCGCAGACGGTCCTGCAGGTCCTGCACCCACGGCCCGAGGACGTCGACGGCGTGCTCGTCCCGGTCGGCCAGCTCGCCGGCGGGCACACCGAGCAGTCCGCGGGCGGCGAGCGGGTGCACCGACAGCTGGACCCCGGACTGCCGGCCGCCGTGGGTGATCAGCGCCGGCCGGGTGTGCAGGCCGCCGAGCAGGGCCTCGTAGTGGTCGGGCCGCTGCGCCGGGTCGGGGTGCGCCGCGACCACCAGGGGGTCGTGCAGCGTGACGATGAAGGTGAGCCAGGGCGAGGGCAGCCCGTGGTGCACCTGCGGGGTGGTGCCGGCCTGGGCCCAGCCGCTCAGGCCCGCCAGGTGCCGGTGCGGTCGCGGCGCGACGAGGTGCTCGTCCACGACCTCGGCCACCGGTCCATCGTGGCCCGTCCGGGCCGGGACCGACAGGGGTGGGTCAGCGGCGGGGCAGGCCGGCCGAGCAGTCGGTGACGATGGCGGCGAAGGTGCGGGTGTCGACCTCGTCGTCCACCGTGACCCGGACGATGTCGGCCACCTGCTGCGGGGAGGTGGCCCGGGCGGCGGAGACGCGGGCGGCGGCGATGAGGTGCAGCTGGCGGACGCGGGCGGCCAGGCTGCGGTCAACCGGGGAGAGTTGGGTGCGAGGCATGGATCCACGGTAGGCAGGACGACGCCCCGGCCTCCCGCCTGCCGGACGGTCGATCCGGTGACACATGTGACGAAACCCGCAGGGGTGGCTCGGCACACCACCACGATCCCCGTGCCGCCTCCCACCCGGACGGGTGCCCCCGTGCGACCCTCCCCGCCGTGGGCGAGCCGGTGCTGCTGGGTGTGGTCGGGGCCGTCGTGGGCCTGCTCGCCGGGCGGGGGCTGAACGTGCTCGCGCACCGGGTCGTCGTCCGCCGGCCGGATGCCGCGAAGCTGCTGCCCGGGACCACGACCACCCGCCGCGTCGCCGTCCCGGGGCCGTGGGTGGAGCTCGGCACCGCGGCGCTGGCCGCCCTCGTGCTCGCCCGGTTCGGCCTCGTCCCCCTGCTGCCCGCCTGGCTCTGGCTCGCCGGGTGCGCCGTCGTGCTGGTGGTCATCGACCTGCAGCACCACCTGCTGCCCAACCGGGTCCTGCTGCCCACCGGGGTGGTCGGGCTGGTGGCGCTGGCCGTGGTCGCCGCGGCCACCGGTGACTGGTCCGCGCTGGTCAGGGGGGTGCTGGCCGCCCTGTCGCTGTCCGCCGGGCTCTTCGCGCTGGCCGCGGTCAACCCGTCGGGCCTCGGGCTCGGCGACGTCAAGCTGGGCCTCGTGCTCGGCCTCTACCTGGGCTGGCTGAGCTGGTCGGCGGTGCTCACCGGCGTGTTCCTGGGCTTCGTCGTCCAGGGGCTGGTGGCCATGGTGCTGCTGGCCGCACGCCGTGCCGGCCGGGACACCCAGCTGGCCTTCGGCCCGGCGCTGCTGGCCGGCGCCCTCGTGGTGGGGCTGCTCGCCGCCTGAAACCGCGGTCGCGGCCTGTTCACCCCTCCGGGGGAGACCCGGCCGACTGGGCTCATGACCGGTTGGGCGCAACCCGATGTCGCTCCTGCAGCCGCACCTGGGACCACCGTGGTCCCTCCGGGTGACGGTCACCTGAAGGAGCACGACATGACCCACCTGTTCCAGACCCTCTTCGCGCTGTCGGTCACGAGCGCGGACCGCGTCGGCGGCCAGCTGAAGTCCCTCAAGGCCCGCGAGACCGGTGCCAGCGCCGTCGAGTACGCCCTGCTGGTCGGTGCGATCGCCCTCGCCGTCGTCGCCGCCGTGGGCCTCTTCGGCCCGAAGCTCAACGCCCTGTTCACCAACATCAACGTCAACGGCACCAAGCCCTGACGTGACCCGCTGGGCCCGGCGGGCGGGAGACCCTCCCGCCCGCCGGCCCGATCAGCACACCCCCACCAGCAGCAGAGGAGATCGGCATGACCCGCACCCGCCGCACCGGCCGGTTCGGCCGACCACGCGGTGAGCGCGGCGCGTCCGCCGTCGAGTTCGCCCTCGTCGTCCCGCTGCTGCTCCTCTTCCTGTTCAGCATCGTCTCGGTCAGCCGCGCCTTCCAGGTGCAGGCGGCGCTGTCCGGCGCCGCCCGGGAGGCGGCCCGCGACTACGCCATCAACGACGACGTGGCCTCGGCCCGCACCAGGGCCGTGAACGCCGCCGGCACCTCGGCGGTCACCCTGTCGACGGCCAACATCTCGATCAGCCCCTCCTCGTGCGCGACCGCCGGTCCCGGCGCCGACGTCACGGTCACCATCACCTACACCTTCCAGCCGACCGGCAGCTACGCAGCCGGCCTGGCGTTCCCCATCACGGGCAAGGCCCTGTACCGGTGCGGGCGATGACCACCCGCCCGTGGCGCCGCCTGTGGGTGCGCGGACCTGCGGGGGAGCGCGGCGCGGTGGCCGTGGCCGTCGCCCTGCTCTTCCCGATCCTCTTCGGGGCCGCGGCGCTCGCGGTGGACACCGCCGCCGTCTGGAACGCCAGGACCCAGGTCTTCTCGTCGGTCGACGCCTTCGCGCTGGCCGCGGCCATGGACTGCGCCGAGCAGGACTGCCCGACCAAGACCGAGGGCGAGACGATGATCTCGCACTACGGGATCACCAACAACTCCGGCGCCAAGCTGGCCTCGCTGCAGCCGGGCACGGGCTGGTTGCAGACCGACACCGGGCAGCGGGCCACGCGCGGCCAGGGGACCTGGACCATCCGGCACTTCTTCGGAGCGGCGCTGGGCATCCCCGACGTGCAGCTCACCGTCGAGACCATGGCGCGCTGGGCGGGCCTGCAGACCGCCACGGCGGACCTCCCGGTCGCGGTGTCCTACTGCGCCTACCAGTCGGCCATCGGGAACGGCGGGGTCGGGTCGACGCGGGCGACCGCCACCGTGTCGCTCAGCACCGTGACCACCACCTCCTGCAACGCCCCGAACGGCACCGCCGTCCGCGGGACCAGCGCCCTCCTGCAGCCGACCGGTTCGCGCTGCGGCACGGCCTCGACGGCGGGGACCACGGTCACCACCGCCACCTCGGCGCCGGCCGTCTGCACGGCCGCCTACCTGAACGGCCTGATCGGGACCGACATCCTGCTCGCGGTCTACGACCAGAGCGGTTCCTCGTCGGTCCGCGTGTACGGCTACGCCGCCCTGCGGGTGACGTCGGTGAGCTCGGGCTCACCGGCCAGCGTGACCGGCTGGTTCACCTACGAGGGCCGGCAGATCGACACCCCCAGCACGATGCCCACCGCGCCGGACCTCGGCGCACGCGGCGTCTTCCTCTGGGACCCCGACGACTGGCAGGGCACCCGGTGCCCCTGCTGACCCCGCCCCCGATCACCCACCCCACCCATCGAAGGAGAAGGACTCCATGAACCGCCGTCTCGTGGCCGCCGTCGTGGCCGTGCTCGTCGCCGCCGCGGGTGCGTGGGTGATCCTCGGCTACGTCCGCGGCGCCGACGCCCGCGCCCAGTCCGCCGAGCAGCTCACCCCCGTCCTCGTCGTGGCCTCCGAGGTGCCGGCCGGCACCCCGGTCGCCGACCTGGGGACCGCGGTCTCCCTGCAGCAGGTGCCGGCCCGTCTGGTCACCTCGGGCACCCTGAGCGACCTGGCCAGCGTGACCGGTCTGGTCACCACCACCGACCTCCTGCCCGGCGACATGGTGCAGAGCGGCCGCTTCGGGGACCCGACCGCGGCCCGCGCCGACGGGTCGGTCCCCGCCCCGGCGGGCACCGAGGAGATCAGCGTGACCCTCGACCGCCAGCGCTCGGTCGGCGGAGCCCTCGCCCCCGGCGACCTGGTCGGGGTCTTCGGCACTGCCGACACGATCAACGACGGTCCCGAGGTCTCGTTCCAGCTCGACGGCGTCCTGGTGACCCGGGTTGCCAGCCCGAGCGACCCCGACGGCATCTACACGATCACCCTCGCCCTGAGCCCCGAGGCGTCCACCGTCGTCCAGGCGGCGCAGTCCAAGGGCACCGTCTACCTCTCGCTGCAGGCGGCGGGCACCGCTGCCGCGTCGCGCTACTCCAGCGACATCAGCGGGCTGGCCGGGGGCGACTCCTCGTCCGACTCCTCGTCCACCACCACCTCGTCCTCCGGAGGCAACTCGTGAGCACCGTCCTGACCGTCGGCGTCGGAGCCGAGCTCGTCGCACGCTTCGCGCTGGCCTGCGACGGCGACGTCGTCGCCCTCGGTGTGGAGGCGCTGGACGCGGACGGCGGCCTGTTCGCCCGCGTCGCCGAGGCCGGCTCGCCCGGCGTGACCGTCCTGGGGCCCGACGTCCCCGAGGAGCGCGCGCTGGCCCTGGCCACCCGCGCGGACGTGCTGGCCGCCCCGACGTGCATCGTCATGGCGACCAGCTCGACCGACCCGGACCTGTGGATGCGGGCCATGCACGCGGGCGTCCGCGACCTGCTGACCTCCGACGCGCACCAGGACCACGTGGACGGCGTCGTGGCCCGCGGGGCCGAGTGGGCCGAGGCCCGCCGCGAGGCCCTCCGGGAGACCACCGGCGACCGCGGCCACCGCGTCGTCGTGGTGGGCTCGGCCAAGGGCGGGGTCGGCAAGACCACCGTGTCCACCAACCTGGCCGTCGGGCTCGCCCGCTCGGGCACCGGGTCCACCGTGCTGGTCGACCTGGACGTGCAGTTCGGCGATGTCGCCAGCGCCCTGGCTCTGGTCCCCGAGTACACGCTCCCCGACACCGTGCACGGCGCGGCGTCGACCGACCCGCTGGTGCTCAAGAGCTTCCTCAGCCGGCACGAGAGCGGTCTCTACGTCGTCGCGGGCAGCGAGTCGCCGGCCGCCGGCGACGCCGTCACCGCGCAGCAGGTCGCCCGCCTGGTCGACACCCTGCGGCAGGAGTTCCGCTACGTCGTGGTGGACACCGCCCCCGGTCTGTCCGACCACACGCTGACCACCCTGGAGCGGGCCACCGACCTGGTGCTCATGAGCAGCATGGACGTCCCCGGCGTCCGCGGCATGCGCAAGGAGCTCGACGTCCTGACGGAGCTGAACCTGGTGCCGAAGGGGCGCCACCTCCTGCTCAACGGCTCGGACACCTCCGGCGGGCTCAGCCTGGCCGACGTCGAGTCCACCCTGGGCTTCCCCCTGGACGTCGTCCTGCCGCGCAGCTCGGCCGTCCCGCTGTCCACCAACACCGGGGTGCCGATGCTGCTGTCCGGCGGCGGCCGCGACCAGGTCGTGCGTGGGCTGCAGTCGCTGGTCGACCGCTTCCTGCCCGAGCCGGCCGCCGCTCCCCGCGGTGTCCTCGGCCGGCTCCGGAGCGGTGCCCGATGAGGCTCGGCGAGCGGCTGGCCACGGCCCGCGGCGACGAGGCCTTCGGCCCCGACCCGGTCCGGGCCGCCCGCACCGCACCCGCGGAGGAGCACGTCTCGCTCTCGGCCCGGGCCTCCCACGCGCCGGTCGAGGTCGACCCGCTGAGCCGGCACGCGCAGCCCGAGGCCCCGGTCATCCTGGGCGACGGTCTGGCGCAGCTGCGGGCCAGGGCCACCCAGGCCCTGTTCGACCGGCTCGGCAGCAAGCTGTCGAGCTCCGAGGTCCCCGAGGACCAGCTGCACCGGTTGGTCAACTCCGAGCTGCAGCGCGTGGTCGCCAACGACCCCACGCCGCTCTCGGACGCCGACCGCCGCCGGTTGATCACCGAGGTCACCGACGAGGTGCTGGGCTACGGGCCGCTGCAGCCGCACCTGGACAACCCCGACGTCAGCGAGATCATGGTCAACGGGCCGGAGTCGGTCTACGTCGAGCGCAACGGCCGGCTGGTGCGCACCGCCTCCACCTTCACCTCGGAGGAGCACCTGCGCCGCGTCATCGAGCGCATCGTCTCCCGGGTCGGCCGCCGCATCGACGAGTCCTCGCCGATGGTGGACGCCCGGCTCGCGGACGGCTCGCGCGTCAACGCGATCATCCCGCCGCTGGCCTTCGGCGGGTCGTCGCTGACCATCCGCAAGTTCGCCCGCACCCCGCTGGGCATCGGCGACCTCATCTCCTACGGGACGCTGAGCCCGGAGATGGCCGAGCTGCTGCGCGCCTGCGTGGAGGCACGGCTGAACATCATCGTCTCCGGGGGCACCGGCACCGGGAAGACCACGTTGCTCAACGTGCTGTCCTCCTTCATCCCGGAGTCCGAGCGGATCATCACCATCGAGGACGCCGTCGAGCTGCAGCTGCAGCAGGAGCACGTCGTCCGGTTGGAGTCCCGGCCCCGGAACATCGAGGGGCGGGGCGAGATCTCCATCCGCGAGCTGGTGCGCAACTCGCTCCGCATGCGCCCGGACCGCATCGTGGTCGGGGAGGTCCGCGGCGGCGAGAGCCTGGACATGCTGCAGGCGATGAACACCGGCCACGACGGCTCGCTGTCCACGGTGCACGCCAACACCCCGCGCGACGCCATCGCCCGGCTCGAGACCCTCGTGCTCATGGCCGGCATGGACCTGCCCCTGCGGGCCGTCCGCGAGCAGGTCACGTCGGCGGTCGACCTGGTGGTGCAGATCTCCCGGCTCCGGGACGGCACGCGCCGGATCACCCACGTCACCGAGGTGCAGGGCATGGAGGGCGACACCGTCACCCTCCAGGACGCGTTCCTCTTCGACCACTCCGCGGGGGCCGACCTCAACGGCCGGCTTCTCGGCAAGGCCGTGCCCACCGGGGTGCGCCCGCGCTTCGTCGACCGCTTCGCCGATCTCGGCGTCTCGGTCTCGTCGCGGGTGTTCGCCGCACCGCCGACCGCCCCCGGACGTCGTCCGCTCACGGCTGGGCGCGCCTGATGCCCGCCGCCGTCTGGGGAGCCGTCGCCGCGCTGGCCCTCGCCCTGGCCGTCGGCGTCGGCGTCCTGCTGACCCGCCCGCCCCGGGTGGACATCACCCGGCTGCAGGTCGGCGGGGAGGCCACGTCCACGCGCAAGCCGACGACGGCCGACGAGACCGTCGCCGTCGCCGAACGGCTGCTCCGCCGCCTCGACCCGCAGAGCCGGTTGGGCGCCGCGATCGAGCTGGCGGGCCTCGGCATCGCCGCGGCCGACCTGCTGGTCGTCGTGGCCGTCGGGTCGCTGACCGGGCTGCTGCTCGGTGGCGTGCTGGGCGGTCCGGCGCTGGCCGCCCTGCTCCTGGTCGGTGTGCCGATCGGTGCGTGGGGCTTCCTGTCCGTGCGGGCCGGCCGCCGGCGCAAGGCCTTCGCCGAGCAGCTGGACGACGCCCTCCAGCTCATGGCCAGCAGCCTGCGCGCGGGGCTGAGCCTGCTCCGCGCCATCGACGCGGTGTCCAAGGACACCCCGGCACCGATGTCCGAGGAGTTCTCCCGGGTGGTCAACGAGGTGCGGGTCGGCCGGGACGTGACCGAGGCGCTGGCCGAGGTCGCCGAGCGCACCGGCAGCGACGACTTCCGCTGGCTGGTGCAGGCCATCGGGGTGCACCGCGAGGTCGGCGGCAACCTCGCCGAGGTCCTCGACCGCGTGGGGGAGACCCTCCGCGACCGCGCCCAGCTGTTCCGCCAGGCGCGCGCGCTCTCCGCGGAGGGCCGCACCTCGGGCATCGTGCTGCTGGCCCTGCCGTTCGGCGTCGTGCTGCTCATGTCGCTCAGCGCGCCCGCCTACCTGACCCCCCTGTTCAGCACCGGGACCGGCTGGTTGCTCCTGCTCGTCGCCCTGGGGTTGATGGCCGTCGGCGCCTTCTGGCTCCGCTCGATCGTGAAGCTGAGGTTCTGATGTCCCCCCTGCTCCTCGGTGCCTCGTTCGCCGTCGCGCTGCCGTTCGCGGCGGCGGTGTACCTGCTCGCCGGGACCTCGCGTCGCCCGCTGGCGATCGCTCACCGCAACCTCACCCGCGGGTTGAGCACGAGCACCCCGACCGGTGGGTCCCTGGAGTCGCGGGGCAACGGCGCGACGGCGTTCCTCCGCACCATCACCCCGGAGCGGGAGGCCCGCCGGGCCCGCCGCCTCCTGCAGGCGGCCGGCTACCCGGCCGGCATGACGATGACCCGGGTGCTCGCGGCCAAGCCGCTCCTCGTGGTCGTCGTGGGGCTGCTCGCCCTCGCCGTGGTGGACGCCTACCCCGGCCCGCTGGTCGTGCTGCTGGGCCTGGCGGCCACCGTGGGCTCCTACTGGCTGCCCGACGCGATCCTCGACGGACGCGGCAAGGAGCGGCAGGCGAAGCTGACCCAGGAGCTGCCCGACGTCCTGGACGAGATGACCATCGCCGTCGAGGCCGGCCTCGGCTTCGAGGCCGCCCTCGCCTGGGTCGCCAACCACGGCACGGGGGTGCTGGCCGAGGAGTTCAGGCGCACCCTCGCCGACATCAACGTCGGTCGGCCGCGGCGGGCCGCCTACGAGGCCCTGGTCGCCCGCGCCAAGATCGACGACCTCCGTCGGTTCGTCGCGGCGGTCAACCAGGCCGACAGCTACGGCATCGCCATGGCGGACGTGCTGCGCGTGCAGGCGGCCGAGATGCGCATGAAGCGGCGGCAGCGGGCGGAGGAGCGGGCGATGAAGGTCCCCGTGAAGGTCTCCTTCCCGCTCATGGTCTGCATCCTGCCCGCGCTGCTGGTCGTCGTGCTGGGTCCGGCCTTCATGAACCTGGGCGACCTGATGGGCTGACTCCTAGGTTGGGGGCATGACCTCCACCCAGGACCCCAGCCCCGAGGCGCGCGACAACGTCACCGACCACAACGTCGAGACCCGCGCCGAGCTGCTGCCGGAGGAGGACGCCGCCGGCGGCAGCGCGGACCCCGAGGCCCAGGCCGCGGCCATCCTCGCCGAGTCCGAGGAGCGCACCCTGCACCCGGATGCCGACGAGGGCGGCCACCGCACCTCCGACCAGACCGTCTGAGCGGGTGCGGCACCAGCACGCCGTCCAGCTGCGGTGGTCCGACCCCGACGTCTACGGCCACGTCAACCACGCCCGGGCGCTGAGCCTGCTCGAGGACGCCCGGCTGACGATGGCGTCCGAGGCCGGGGACGGCGGGGCGGCCCCGCCGGTGATCCTGGCCCGGCTCGAGGTCGACTACCGGCGCCAGCTGTTCTACCGGCCCGGTGAGCAGGTGCGGGTCGAGAGCTGGGTGACCCGGCTGGGCCGCAGCTCGATCACCACCCGGCAGGACCTGCACCAGGACGGCGCCGTGGCCATCTCGGTCGTCGCGGTGCTCGTGGTTGTCGACGGCGACGCGTCGCGGCCGCTGACCGACGCCGAGCGGGCCTGGTGGACGACGTTCCTCGAGGAGCCGGCCGGGTAGGAGCCGCGCCATGCCGAAGACCACGAAGAGCGGGACGCCCATCGAGGACGAGCTGCCCAGCACGCTGCAGCGGTCCGACGAGAAGGCCAAGGACACCTTCGCCCAGGCCCACGACAGCGCGCTGGACACCTACGACGGCGACGAGCAGGCCGCGGCCCGGGTGGCCTGGTCGGCGGTCAAGCACACCCACGAGAAGGTCGGCGACCACTGGGAGCCCAAGGAGGAGAAGGGGCCCTCCGACGAGCAGTCGGCGCAAGGGGACCGGGACACCGACCTGGGCACCGCCGGCGGCGTCGACGCGAACGCCAGCAAGGCCCACCTCTACGAGCGCGCCCAGCAGCTCGACGTCGAGGGCCGCTCGACCATGACCAAGGACGAACTGGTCGAGGCCCTCGAGAAGGCCAACGACCGGGCGACGCGCGAGGCTAGATCGTGATCAGGGTGGTCTGCCGGCCGGCCAGGTAGGAGACGCCGTCGGCGGTCAGCGCGATGCCCTGCTCCAGCGCCATGCGCACCACCTGGCCGCCCCACTCGGCCACCGGCACCCGCACGCACAGCTCGAGGGCCCACACCGTGTCGGTGCGCACCACCGCGTCACCGGTGCCGGGGACGCCGTCCTGCGCGTCCCACATGCCGATCGCCGGGCCGGCCCCGTGCCCGTGGTTGCCGACGGGGTGGGAGTACACGTCGCCGTCGATGCCCTCGGCGGCCGCGCCGGCCCGGGCGGCGGCCAGCACCTCGTTCCCGGTGCGGCCGGGCACCATCGCCGCGGTCACCAGGTCCTGCATGCGGTTCCCGGTCGCCAGGGCCGCCACCAGCCCGGCCGGCGGAGCCGTCTCGCCCGGGCGCAGCACGTAGGCGTTGCGCTGGGTGTCGGTGGTCAGGCCGAGCGTGCGCAGCCCGACGTCGCAGTGCACCAGGTCGCCGGGCTCGACCACGGCGTCGTCGGGGACCCCGCCGAAGGGGGTGCCGGCGCGCTGCAGGCCGACGGTGGGCTGGAACCACGGGTCGACGCCGAGGTCGTGGAAACGCTGCCGGATCCACCACGCGACGTCGAGGGCCGTGGTGCTGCCCGGGGTGATCACGGCGGGGGAGTAGGCCTCGTCGACCACCCGGTGCACCAGGCCGTTCATCGCGTCCTGCGCCGCGATCTCCTCGGGCAGCCGGGTCTCCAGCCAGCGCACCGCGAGTTGCTCGGCGGGCACCACCCGGTCCGCCCAGGGGCCGAGCGCGGCCAGCAGGGCCCCGTGGTCGGTGTGCGCCAGCCCGTCGGCGTGGGCGAACGTCGCGGACACGTCGACGCCGATCCGCCGCGGCTGCGCGCGGTCGACGGCTCGCCGCACGGCGGCCCACTGCGCGGCCTCCTGCGCAGCGGCCGGGTCGTCGTCCTCGGGCTGCCAGGCCTGGGCGAAACGACCCACCGGGTACCGGGCTACGGCCTGGGGGAGGACGCCCTCGGCCGTGCGCTGCAGCAGCAGCACCGTGCGGCGCCGGGCCGACAGCCAGGTCGCCGGCAGCATCGTGGGCAGCACCGGGTCCTCGTGGTACTCCCGGCCGACGACCACCCAGAGGTCGATGCCGGCCTCGTCCATGAACCCCGGCAGCAGGTCGTCGATGCGACGGTCCAGCCAGTGGTCCCGCACGGCGGCCTGCTCGCGCAGCGGGAGGGGCACGGTGGTCGTCATGCCCCCGATCAGACCAGCCCGGGTCAGCCGGCGCCCGCGGGGGTGCCGCCCACGCGAGGTCGCGGGACGACGGGGACGGCGACCTCGACCCGGTCGCGGCCCCCCTCCTTGGCGGCGTACATGGCCAGGTCGGCCCGGTCGATCAGCCGCCAGACGGCGTCCTGCGGGTTCTCGCCGAGGACCGGGGACGTCAGGGCGACCCCGACCGAGGCGGTCACCGCGTGCCGCTGGTGGCCGGCCTGGTGCACGGCGGTGCGCAACCGCTCGCCGAGCTGCCGGGCGTCGTGGTGGTCGTCGACCAGGCCGAGCACGACCAGCTCCTCGCCGCCCGTGCGGGCCAGCACGTCGGTGGGGCGCACGGTGCGGGCCAACGACCCGGCGACCGCCAGCAGGACGGCGTCGCCGGCGGCGTGCCCGTGCTCGTCGTTGAGCTGCTTGAACCGGTCGAGGTCGAGCAGGAAGGCCGCCACGGACCCGCCCTCGCGCTGGGCCTGGCGCCACAGCCGCTCGGCGGCGGCCGTCATGGACCGGCGGTTGGCCAGGCCGGTGAGGGGGTCGGTGGACGACAGCCGCTCGGTGGCCGCCAGCAGCCGCTGCACCCGGCGACGCAGCACGTACACCCCGGCCGACGCGACGTCCAGGACGACGGACTGCACCACGACCTGGACGCCGAGGGCCGCGGGGTCCTCGAAGCTGCCCATGAGGGCGATCCAGCAGGCCACCGGCACCGCCAGCATGTGCAGGCCCAGCATCCAGCCGTCGAGGAACCACGCCGCGGTGAAGGCCGCGAACAGCATCATCAGCGGCGGCGAGTAGAGCATCGGGTCGGTGATCGACAGCGCGACCACCACGTAGACCAGGTCGCCGACGGCCACCAGGCCGGCGATGGCCGGCAGGCTGATCCGCCGGGTGACCAGCAGCAGCACGGCCAGCGCCACCAGCAGCAGCATGGTGCCGGCGTACACACCGCGCGGCGCGCCCGGGCGCAGGACCCCGTCGACCAGCAGGTTCAGCGAGCCCAGGCCGGCCCCGACGGTGATGAGCACGGCGAGCACCCGGGCGGCGACCACCCCGCCGACGACCTCGTCGGTGGCCGCCGGCGGACCCCCGGCAGCGTCGGTCGGGGCACTCCGGTCCGCGGGCACCCCGGAAGTGTGCCGCACGACGGACCATCCGTGGCCGGTCGCCGTCCCGCCGTGGTCGGTCGGCGGGCGACCGTCGGTCCGGGGTGCCAGGCTGTCGTGCGCACGCCTGCACGCCACGACGAGGAGGACGCCGACATGAGCCAGGGACCGTGGTTCTTCTGCCTCAAGCACCACACCGTGGAAGGACCCGACGGGTGTGCCGAGCGCCATCGCCTGGGCCCCTTCGCCACCCAGGAGGAGGCGGCCGCCGCGCTGGACAAGGTGGCCGAGCGCAACGAGCAGGCCGACGCCGCGGACCGGGCGTGGGAGCAGGGCGACCGCACGTGAGCGAGAGCGGTGCGCCGGCCGGGGGCCGGCCGGTGGGCGAGCTCGTGGTCGGGATCCTCGGCGGCACCGGGCCGCAGGGGCGCGGGCTGGCCGTCCGCTGGGCGGCGGCCGGGCAGCGGGTGCTGCTGGGTTCCCGGGACGCCGACCGGGCCGGTGAGGTCGCCGCCGCCGTGGCTGCCCGGGCGACCGCCGCGGCCGGCGGCGAGGAGGTCTCGGTGCAGGGCGGCTCGAACGCCGACGTCGCCGGTGCGGCCGACCTGGTCGTCGTCGCCGTCCCCTTCGCCGGGCACGCCGAGCTGCTGGCCGAGCTGGCACCGGCGCTGGCCGGCAAGGTCGTCGTCGACTGCGTCGTGCCGATGGGCTGGGACGAGCTGGGCGCGTACGTGCTGGACGTCGAGGAGGGCAGCGTCGCGCAGCAGGCCGCCGCGCTGCTCCCCGACAGCTGGGTGGTCGGCGCGTTCCACCACCTGTCCGCGGTGACCCTCGAGGACCTCTCGCAGCCCACGCTGGACGGCGACGTGCTGGTGGTGGGCGACGACCGGGCCGCGATGGACCTGGTGCAGGCGCTGGCCGGCCAGCTGCCGGGGCTGCGCGGGGTCTATGCCGGCCGGCTGCGCAACGCCCGCCAGGTCGAGGCGCTCACCATCAACCTGGTGTCGGTCAACCGCCGGTACAAGGCGCACGCCGGCGTGCGGGTGACCGGCGTCTGATGGCGCGGCTCACCGGGGACGACGTGCGTGCGGTGGCCTTCGGCCAGCCCGGCTGGGGGAAGCGGGGCTACGCCCCGGATGAGGTCGACGCGTTCCTCGACCGCGCGGCGGCGGCGCTGGACGCGCTGGCCGCGGGGCACCCGCCGGGGATGGACGCCGCAGACGTGCAGCAGGTGGTGTTCCGCAAGCCGCCCATCGGCAAGCGGGGCTACGCCGAGGCGGCGGTGGACGACTTCCTGGACCAGCTGGCCGCGTCGATGCCCGGGGCAGGGGGCACGACGGGCATCGAGCTGAACGGCGCTCCGCTGGACCGGTGACCGGCCGCCCGGGTGGGCGGCCGGTCACCGGGGTCAGAGCTTGATGCAGACGGCGAGGCCGCCGAGACCGATGCCGGCGGTGGTGCCGGTGGGGCAGGTCCCGCTCGCCGGCATGGCGATGGCGGCCACGGCCGCGGTGGGTGCGGCGACCCCGACGGTGCCCGTGACACCGACGCTGCCGGTGGGTGCGGCGACCCCGACGGTGCCGGTGACGCCGATCGTGCCGGTGGTGGCGGTGGGTGCTGCCGCGCCGACCCCGGCCGTCGCCCCGAGGCCGGCGGTGGAGCCGACCCCGGCGGTGACCCCGACGGTGCCCTGACCGGCCGTGGGTGCCGGCGAGGCCGTGGGGGCGGTGCCGGCGACGGCAGCGGTCCCGGCGACCGGTGCGACCGGTGCGGCGTTGCCCACGTCGGCGGTGGGGGCCGCCGCAGCGGTGGGGGCAGCAGCCGCGGTCGGGGCGGTCGCCGCGACCGCCGCCGTCTCGGCCGCGGGAGCGGTGCCGGGGTCGCCGGGGGCGGCGTTGGCCGCCACCCCGCCGATCACGGCGGCCAGGAAGACGACGCCCGAGGCGACGCCGATCACAGCAGTGCGGTCGAACTTCATGGTCGATCCTCTCCGGGGGTGGTTGCCACGGAGATCGGCAATACGGACGATCCAGTTCAGTTCAATTCGGCACTTTTCACCCGGACGGGTTCAGAAACTGTGCTCCGGGCCGGGGAACTGACCTCCGCGGACCTCGGCGGCGTACTCCTGGGCCGCCCGCAGCAGCTCACCCCGCAGGTCGGCGTACTTCTTGACGAACTTCGGCACCCGGCCGCCGTTGAGCCCGGCCATGTCCGGCCACACCAGCACCTGGGCGTCGCAGTCGACGCCGGCGCCGATGCCGATGGTGGGCACGGCGAGCTCGGCGGTGACCCGGGCGGCGACGTCGGCGGGGACCATCTCGAGGACGACGGCGAACGCGCCCGCGTCGGCCACGGCGCGGGCATCGGCCAGCACCTGGTCACCGCCCTCGCCCCGCCCCTGCACCCGGAACCCGCCCAGCGCGTGCTCGGACTGCGGGGTGAAGCCGACGTGGCCCATCACCGGGATGCCGTTCTCGGCCAGCAGCCGCACCTGCGGCGCGACCCGGGCGCCGCCCTCGAGCTTCACCGCCTGCGCGCCGCCCTCCTTCATCATCCGCACCGCCGTGGCGAAGGCCTGCTCGGGCGAGGCCTCGTACGAGCCGAAGGGCAGGTCGGCCACGATCAGCGCCCGCGACGTCGACCGGGTGACCGCCTTGGTGAACAGCAGCAGGTCCTCGACCGTCACCGGCACCGTCGACGAGTGGCCCAGCACCACGTTGCCGGCGGAGTCGCCGACGAGCAGCACCGGGATGCCGGCCTCCTCGAACACCCGCGCCGCGTAGGTGTCGTAGGCGGTGAGCATGGCCCACTTGTCGCCGGCGGCCTTGGCCTGCTGCAGGTGGTGAATGCGCACCCGGGCGGTGGGCGAGCCACCGCCGTAGAGCACGGATTCGGGGGAGGACGACGACGGCGTGGTCACGGCGTCCATCCTGCCCTGCGGGCCCGGCGGGTGACACCTGACAGATGCGGACCCGGACGTCGTCGTTCCTGGACGGCGCGACACGGTTCCCGCACGCCCCGGGCACTGGTTGGATCCGCTCCACCAGTCCTGCTCCCGAGCCCGAGGTCCCCATGTCCGTGGTCCGCCGCCGCTGCGCCCCGTTCCTCCTGCTGGTCGTGCTGCTGGCCGGGTGCCAGAACGGCGTCGACGGCGACCCGGCACCGGACGCCGCGGCGACCTCGGCGGCGCCGACCACCCCGCCGGTCCCGGCCGCGGTGGTCACCGCCGACCCGCCGCTGGGTTCGGTGGACGTCGACCCGGTGGCCCCGCTGGAGGTGCTCGCCGACCACGGCTCCCTGGGCGTCGTCCGGGTCACCGCCGCCGACGGCACGGCCCTGCCCGGCGGGCTGGACGCGACCGGCACGACCTGGACGGCGTCCGCGGACCTGGACTTCGGCACCACCTACACGGTGACGGCCACGGCCGCCGACGCCGCGGGGCGGACGTCCACCACCACGGGCACGGTGGCCACGGTCACCCCGCGCACCTTCACCATGCCCACGGTCTTCCCGAACGCCGACACCCCGGTCGTCGGCGTGGGCCAGCCGATCTCGATCACCTTCGACGAGGACATCACCGACCGCGCCGCGGTCGAGAGCCACCTGTCGGTGGTGACGACGCCGCACGTGGACGGCTCGTGGTCGTGGCTGTCCGACCGCACCGTGCACTACCGCCCGGCGGACTTCTGGCCGGCGCACACCCACGTCGCCGTGGATGTGGACACCTACGGCGTCGACGTCGGCGACGGCATCAGCGGGCAGGCCGGCAAGCACGTCGAGTTCGACATCGGCCCGAAGAAGGTGGGCGTGGTGGACGCCACCGAGCTGGTGCTGCGGCTCTACGTCGACGACCAGCTGGTGCAGACGATGCCGACCTCGCTGGGCAAGGACTCCACCCCCACGCCCTCGGGCACCTACGTGGTGATGCAGCAGTCCCGGCGCTACACGATGGACTCCTCGACCTACGGTGTCCCGATCGACGCCCCGGGCGGCTACCGCTCCGAGGTCGAGTACGCCTCCCGGCTGTCGAACTCGGGGATCTTCGTGCACGCGGCGCCCTGGTCGGTCGGCCAGCAGGGGTATCGCAACGTCTCCCACGGCTGCCTGAACGTCTCGACGGCGAACGCGGGCTGGTTCTACGAGAACTTCGGCCGCGGCGACGTCGTCGAGGTGAGCAACGCCGGGGCGACGCTGGCCGAGACCGACGGCTTCGGCGACTGGAACGTCAGCTGGGACCAGTGGGTGGCCGGCTCGGCGCTGCACCCCGGCGCGTAGCCGCCGACCCGCTCGGGCAGGCTCTGGGCGGGTCGTAACGAACCGGACACGCGTGGAGGACAGGATGCCGAGCATGGACCGCCAGCAGGAGTTCGTCCTGCGCACCCTGGAAGAGCGCGACATCCGGTTCGTCCGGCTCTGGTTCACCGACGTCTCGGGCTACCTCAAGGCCGTCGCGGTGGCCCCGGCCGAGATCGAGGCGGCGTTCGCCGAGGGCATCGGGTTCGACGGCTCGGCGATCGAGGGCTTCGCCCGGGTCTACGAGTCCGACATGCTCGCCAAGCCCGACCCGGGCACCTTCCAGGTGATGCCGTCGGCCAAGGGCGGCACCAGCGAGACCGCCCGCATGTTCTGCGACATCACGCTGCCCGACGGCTCGCCGGCGTGGGCCGACCCGCGGCACGTGCTGCGCCGGGCGCTGGGCAAGGCCGCCGACATGGGGTTCACCTTCTACACCCACCCCGAGATCGAGTTCTTCCTGCTCAAGGACCTCCCCGACGACGGCACGCCGCCCACCCCGGCCGACACCGGCGGCTACTTCGACCTCTCCACGCACAACGTGGCCCACGACTTCCGCCGCGAGGCCGTCTTCGCGCTCGAGGCCATGGGCATCTCGGTCGAGTTCAGCCACCACGAGGTCGCGCCCGGCCAGCAGGAGATCGACCTCCGCTACGCCGACGCGCTGAGCATGGCCGACAACATCATGACGCTGCGGCACGTGGTCCGGGAGGTCGCGCTGGCCCAGGGCGTGCACGCCACCTTCATGCCCAAGCCGTTCACCGACCTGGCCGGCTCGGCGATGCACACCCACCTGTCGCTGTTCGAGGGCGACCGCAACGCCTTCCACGACGCCAACGACCCGATGCGGCTGTCGACCACCGGCAAGCAGTTCATCGCCGGGCTGCTCACCCACGCCCGCGAGGTCACCGCCGTCACCAACCAGACGGTGAACTCCTACCGCCGCCTGCTCGCCGGCACCGAGGCGCCGACCGCGGCGACCTGGGGCAAGGCCAACCGCTCGGCGCTGGTGCGGCTGCCCTCCTACAAGCCGTCGAAGGCCAACTCGGCCCGGGTCGAGGTCCGGTCGCCCGACAGCGCGTGCAACCCCTACCTGACCTTCGCGGTGCTGCTGGCCGCCGGGCTCAAGGGCATCGAGGAGGGCTACGAGCTCCCGCCCGAGGCCGAGGACGACGTCTGGTCGCTCACCGACACCGAGCGCCGCGCCGCCGGCTACGTCGACCTGCCGGTCAGCCTGGGCGAGGCGCTGACCGCGATGGAGGGCAGCGAGCTGGTCGCCGAGACCCTGGGCGAGCACGTGTTCGAGTTCTTCCTGCGCAACAAGTGGGAGGAGTTCAACTCCTACCGGCAGAACGTGACCCCCTTCGAGCTCAGGCGCTACCTCCCCGGCCTCTAACCTTGCGGCCATGCGCCTGCTCGTCGTCGTCCCGTCCGACACCGACCCGCCGGCGCGGCTGGGGGAGTGGCTGACGGCGGCCGGGCTGGAGCTCGACGAGCGGCACCTCGACGCCGGCGACCCGGTGCCGGCCGACCTGTCCGCGCACGACGGGCTGCTGGTGCTGGGTGGTCCGCAGTCCTCGCTGGACGACACCGCCGCCGAGCTCGGGCCGGTGCGCGAGCTGCTCGCCCGGGCCACCGCCGACGACGTGCCCACGCTGGCGATCTGCCTGGGCGCCCAGCTGCTGGCCCAGGCCGCCGGCGGGTCCACCCGGGTCCGCCCGGACGGCCCCGAGGTGGGCGCCACCCTGGTCGCCCGCCGCGACGCCGCCGAGACCGACCCGGTCTTCACCGGCCTGCCGCTCTCCCCGGACGTCATCGCCTGGCACCACGACGAGGTCGAGCGGCTGCCGCAGGGCGCGGTCGTGCTGGCGGCGAACCCGGTCTGCGACGTCCAGGCCTTCCGGCTGGGCTCGGCGGTCTACGGCCTGCAGTTCCACGTCGAGACCACCCCGGCGATGACCGCGTCCTGGGCCGAGCACGACCCGGTCGGGGTGGCCGCCACCGGCCTCGACGCCGCAGAGGTCAGCGCCCAGGCCGAGGCCGTCCACCCGGACCTCGAGCAGGTGTGGTCGCCGTTCGCCGGCCGGTTCGCCGAGCTGGTCCGCTCGCGCGCGGCCACCCGCTGAGGTGACCGGACCCGACCGGGGCACGATCCCGCGACCTGCCGTCGTCCGGCTGGTCCGGTTCGGCTTCGAGGACGGCGAGCAGGCGGCCCGGCTGCTCGCCTCGCCCCAGCTGGGCCTGTGGGACCTCGCCCGCAACGAGCCGGCCGACCCCGAGGCCGCGCCGGTGGTCTCGGCGCTGGCCCGGGCCGGTGACCCCGACCTTGCCCTGCTCACCCTCTCCCGGCTGGTCGACGCGCTGGACCGCGAGGACCCGGGCGGCGAGCTGGCCGCCCACCTGCTGGCCCGGCTGCGCGGCTCGGCGCCGCTGCGCGCCCGGCTGCTCGCCGTCCTCGGCGCCAGCGCCGGGCTCGACGACCACCTCGTCGCCCACCCCGAGGACTGGGTGGTGCTCGACAGCGACGACGGTCTGCTCCGGCCGACCCCGCGGGCCCTGGAGCAGCAGATGCTGCGGGCCGTGGGGGCCGACCCCGACGACCCGCCGTGGGGCGTCGGCCTGGGCACGCCGGCGCCGGACTCCGACGTCTCCCGGGTGCGCGACCTGCGCCGGGCCTACCTGCGGGCGGTCCTCTCGGTCGCCGGCCGCGACCTCGGCGACAACCTGACCGCCGACGAGGTGGCCGGCGAGCTCGCCGACCTGGCCGGCGCGGTGCTCGTCGCGGGCCTGGCGATCGCGGTCGCCGACCAGCCGCCGGGGGCCACCCGGTGCCGGATCGCGGTGATCGGGCTGGGCAAGTGCGGGGGCCGCGAGCTCAACTACGTGAGCGACGTCGACGTCGTCTTCGTCGCCGAACCGCTCGACGGCGCCGACGACTCCACCGCCACGGCCACCGCGGCCAAGGTCTGCGCCACCCTCATGCGGGTCTGCCACGAGGCGGCGTGGGAGGTCGACGCCGCGCTGCGCCCCGAGGGCAAGGCGGGGCAGCTGGTGCGCACCCTGGCCGGCCACGTCGCCTACTACGAGCAGTGGGCCAGCACCTGGGAGTTCCAGGCGCTGCTGAAGATGCGCGGCGTCGCGGGCGACCCGGCGCTGTGCCGGGAGTACGTGGACGCGCTCTGGCCCCTGGTCTGGAAGGCCGGCGACCGCCCCGGCTTCGTCGGCGAGGTGCAGGCGATGCGCCGCCGGGTCGAGTCGCTGATCCCGCCCGCCCAGGCCGGCCGCGAGCTCAAGCTGGGGCGCGGCGGGCTGCGCGACGTCGAGTTCAGCGTGCAGCTGCTGCAGCTGGTGCACGGCCGGGTCGACACCACGCTGCGCACCGGCGGCACGCTGCCCGGCCTGCTCGCGCTGTCGGCGGGGGGCTACGTGGGCCGGGAGGACGCCGCCACGCTGCTGGCCTCCTACCGGTTCCTGCGCACCGTCGAGCACCGCCTGCAGCTGCTCCGCCTGCGCCGCACCCACCTGCTGCCCACCGACGAGGTGCAGCTGCGCTGGCTGGCCCGCTCGCTGGGCTACAAGCCCGACCACCGCGGGGACGCCGTGGCCGTGCTCCGTGCCGAGCTCGCGCTGCACACCCGCGAGGTGCGCCGGATCCACGAGAAGCTGTTCTACCGACCGCTGCTGTCGGCGGTGGCCCGGGTCCCCGGCGAGCAGCTGGCCCTCGGCCCGCAGGCCGCCGGCGTCTGGCTGCGGGCCCTGGGCTTCGCCGACCCCGAGGGCGCGCTGCGGCACCTGGCCGCGCTGACCGGCGGGGTGTCCCGCTCGGCGTCCATGCAGCGGTACCTGCTGCCCGTGCTGCTGCAGACCCTCGCCTCGTGCGCCGACCCCGACGCCGGCCTGCTGGCCTACCGGCAGGTGTCCGAGGCCATGGGCGGCAACCAGTGGTACCTGCGGCTGCTGCGCGACGAGGGCCAGGTGGCCGAGCGGCTCGCGCAGCTGCTGGGCTCCTCGCAGTACGTCGCCGGACTGCTCACCCGCACGCCCGAGGCGCTGCGTCTGCTGGCCCGCGACGAGGAGCTCGTGCCGCGCACGGCGGCCTCGCTGACCTCGGCCTGGCTGCAGTCGGTGGCCCGCGCGGGCGACGCGGCCGACGGGGTGCGGGTGCTCCGCGGCCTGCGCCGCACCGAGCTGCTCCGCATCGCCTGCGCCGACCTGCTCGGGCTGCTGGACGTCGTGGCCGTCGGGGTGGCGCTGCGCGACGTCGCGGTGGCGACCCTCGAGGCGGGGTTGGCCGCCGCGGTGCGCAGCTGGGCGGCCGAGGCCAAGCTGCCCGCCGACCAGGTGCCGGTCGACATGGCGGTCATCGGCATGGGGCGGCTGGGCGGGCGCGAGATGAGCTACGGCTCGGACGCCGACGTCCTCTTCGTGCACCGGGTGCGCCCGGGCGCCGACGAGTCCCGGGCGGTCGGCGCCGCCAACCAGATCGCGCACGCACTGCGCCGGCTGCTGGCCGAGCCCGCGCCCGACCCGGCGTTCGAGGTCGACGCCAACCTGCGCCCCGAGGGCCGCCAGGGGTCGATGTCGCGCAGCCTGTCGGCGTTCCGCGAGTACTACGAGCGCTGGGTGTCGGTCTGGGAGGTGCAGGCCCTGCTCCGGGCCGAGCCGGTCGCCGGCGACCCCGAGCTGGGCCGGGAGTTCTGCGCGCTCGTCGACCCGCTCCGCTGGCCGGCGGACGGCCTCACCGACGCCCAGGTCGCCGAGATCCGCCGGATCAAGGCCCGGGTGGAGAGCGAGCGGCTGCCCCGCGGTGCCGACCCCGCCACCCACACCAAGCTGGGTCGCGGCGGGCTGGCCGACGTCGAGTGGACCGTCCAGCTGCTGCAGCTGCAGCACGCCCACGACCACCCGGCGCTGCAGGTCACCCCGACCGTCGACGCGCTGGTCGGCCTCCAGGCGGCCGGCCTCCTCGACGCCGCGGACGCCGTGGCCCTCCGGGTGGCGTGGGAGCGGGCCAGCCGGGCCCGCAACGCGGTCTTCCTGGTCCGCGGCCGCCCGGGCGACCAGCTGCCCCGACCCGGGCTGGAGCTCGCCGGGGTGGCGCGGGCCAGCGGTTACCCGGCCGACGCCGACCCGGGGGAGTTCGTCGACGACTACCGCCGGGCCACCCGGCACGCCCGGTCGGTGGTGGACCGGGTCTTCTACGGCCAGGACGCCGTCGACTGAGACCGGTTGGGCCTGGTCGGCGGCGGGCATCGGGACCCGGTGCCCGAGGACCGCGAACCCGCCACCATCACGCCCTACCGCGACGGCCCGCTCGTCGTCCGCGGTGACTTCCGGCTCGTCGACGCCGACGGCGTCGAGATCGACCCGGGCCGGGACACCGTGGCCCTGTGCCGCTGCGGCAAGTCCGGCCTGAAGCCGTTCTGCGACGGCAGCCACAAGCGGGCCGGGTTCTCCGCGCCGTCCGCGCCCCGCAGCGCGCGGCCCAGCACCCGGCTCGCCGCGCTGTCAGACGGCGCGGACGACGACCGGGGTGGTCCGACGGAGGGCTGACCGACCGGCGGTCCACTCCTGCAGGGCCAGCGCGCCGGCCCGGGCCTCCAGCTCCAGGGCCACGGCGGCCCCGAAGAGGACCCCGGCCCGCAGCGACGGGTCGTCGGCGACCAGCGACCCGCACATGTCCACCGAGGCGACCTGCTCGTGCACCGCGTCGGCCTCGACGTGCTCGTCGTAGAACAGGGTCGCGTCCTCGCCCTTGCCCAGTCGCCGCAGGCCCGACGCGTAGCGCCGACTGGGCACCGTCGACGTCATCTCCAGGGCGGCGAGGTGGCCCACCACCGCGCCGCGGTGCCGGCGGTGCAGCCCGAGGTAGCTCATCGCGTTGAGGGTGGCCAGCTGCTCGGCGGGCGCGGCGTCGACGTGGGCACCGTGGGTGTCGTCGAGGCCGAACGCGCGCATGACCCGGGCGAAGAGCACCGAGTGCATGCGGCGGTACGAGCCGCCGCCGTACTCGTCGGCCTGGATCTCGACCAGGGCGGCCTTGGCGCGGCCGGCGATGCGCGGGATGGCCCAGGTGTGCGGGTCGGCCTCCTTGAGGTGGTAGACCGACCGCAGGGCGAGGAACTCGGCCCACTGCGCCTCGTCGGCGCGCTTGGCCATGTGCTCGGACATCGAGGGGCCGTCGTCGGCGGCGACCATGGCCGCCAGCTGCCGGTCGACCGGGTCGCCCTCGGCGGTGAAGGACCGCACCCAGGGGTCCGCCGCCTCGTGCAGGGCGTCCTCGAACCGGGCCTCGAGGACGGCGCGGAGGGCGAGCAGGGAGGGGGCCCACTCCCAGCGGTCGTCGACGTCGTCGAAGCCGCGGTAGTGCAGCTCGTAGCAGGCGTACAGGCTGATCTGCAGGTCGTCGTCGGCCAGCGGGACGGGGGTGCCCGCGGCCTGGTCGGCCAGGGCGAGGGTGGCCGGTGAGACGTCGCCCCCGGTCGTCAGGTCGGCGAACAGGAGGGTGGACAGCGGACCGCGGGGCGTCGGCAGATGCACCGACCAGTCATGCCCGGCGGGAGGGGGTCCGGAACCTCTGGGTCCGGATCGCCCCGGGAGGCCGGGGTCAGGAGGCGAGGCGCAGGACCGGTCGGGACTCGCGGATCCAGAGGCCGAACCGCTCGTCGGCCAGGGCGGTCTCCAGGCAGGGGCCGGACAGGGTGCAACGCGGGCCGCAGGCGCAGCCGTCGTCGTCCCGGAGGACGTCGAGCTCGGGTCGCGGACGGCGTGTCGTCGAGCTGGTCATGAGTCGCTCCTGGTAGGTGGGCATGTACACAAAGTTATCGGCAGGGGACATGTCGATTCGTCGGCGAACATCGCCGAGCCCCAGCCGCCGAGCAGGCAGGTCGCGCCGTCGCGGTGGACGGCGCCCGGTGGCGCCGTCCACCGCTGCTCGCTCAGCGGTCGAACGCCGCCGCCATGCGGGCCTGCTCCTCCAGGACGTCGTTCATCCGGGCCTGGACGTCGCCCAGCCGGGCGATCTCCTCACCGGTCGCCAGGATGCCGGCCGACACCGACCGGGTGGTCTCCTGCATCCCGGTGATGTGCTCGGACACCCGCTTGGTCGCCCCTGCGGTCTCGCGGGCCAGCTCCTTGACCTCGTTGGCGACGACGGCGAAGCCGCGGCCGAGCTCACCGGCCCGGGCGGCCTCGATGGTGGCGTTCAGGGCGAGCAGGTTGGTCTGGTCGGCGATCCGGCTGATGATCCGGATGACCTCGCCCACCGCGGCCGACGCCTCGTCGAGCGCGTCCACCTCACCGGCCATCGACCGGGCCTGGGACACCGCGGAGTCGGCCACCCGGCCGGCGTCGTCAGCGGCCTCGCGCAGCCGGTGGATGGTCTCGGACAGCGCCCGGGCGTTGTCGCCGTCCCGCTCGGTGCGGGCCAGCCCGTCCAGCCGCTGCGACACCAGCTGGGCCACGTTGCGCAGCGCCGAGGCGCGGGACTCCGACAGCTCGATGGTCGCGGTGGTGAAGAAGTCCATGGTGCCGATGACGTCGCCGTCCACGAGGACCGGGAAGCAGACCCCGGACCGGACGCCGGCCCGCTGGGCGGCGGGCGCGCGGACGCAGTCGGTGATCTCGGCGAGGTCGCTGACGAACACCAGGTCGCGGGCCCGCCAGGCCCGACCGGAGAGCCCCACGCCCTCGGCGAAGCTCGCGCTGAGCGTGACCTGGCGGAACTCCTCGCCGGCGGAACCGGACTCCGTGTCGAACCGCAGGGTGTTGGTGGCGGGGTCCAACGCCCAGTACGAGCCGTAGGCCCAGCCGAAGGCCGTCCGCACGTTGTCCAGCGCCGCGAGCAGCGCTGCTCGCTCGTCGGTCGCCGCGCCGACCTCCTGGACGACGGTGGTCACCGCGCCCCGGTCGTCGATCGTCTCCTGGAGCGCGGCGCTGGCCAGGGCCGCGCGGCGGGCGTGCGTGACCAGCCGGCCGATGGCCTCCCACTTGCTGGCGCGGCCGCCGAGGAACGGCAGGGGAGCGGAGCCGTAGTACTCCAGGAGGGCGACGACCTCGCCGTCCTCGAGGACCGGGAGGACGCAGCCCTGGGTGGCTCCGTTGCGGGCGGCCGAGGCCCACCGCAGGCAGCTGGTGCGGTCGCTGGTCTCGTCGATGATGGTCGGTCGCCCGGTGCGGATCGCGACGCCGCCGAAGCCGACCGTCCGGGGCAGGCCCCCGTCGCGTGCGCCCGGCGCGTCGGCCATCGACGGCACGAGCGGCCCGTACTCACCGGCCAGGACGAACCGGTCGCCCGCGGGCACCCAGATCGCGCCGTAGGACAGCCGGAGCTCGTGGACCAAGGTCTCGGTGGCCCTCCGGAAGGCGTCCCGGGCGTCGACGACCCCGCCGTCCAGCACCTCGATCACCTGCTCGAGGGCCTCGACGTCACGCGGGACGTCACCGTTGTCGGTGGGGTGGGCAGGGGGGCGGCGCAGCATCGGGACCTCCGGGGGATCAACTGCAGGCCCTTATCGGCAGATCTCGTTCCGTAGTGACGTGACCCCGGACAGCACGACGCCCCCGACCTCGGCGAGATCGGGGGCGTCGTGGTGACGTCGATCAGATGTCGTAGTACATCGCGAACTCGTCTCATGTTGCTAGTTGCGCCGAGTTCGTACTAGTTCTACCGTCTGAGCTGCGGGTAGTCGCCACAAGAATGAAAGTCGCATCCAGTTCGCGATAGCTGTTCTGCGGACTGATTGCGGACTAGCTGCGGACTGAACAGAGCGGCCCTGACGCCGGTTGCACCCGACGGCAGGGCCTTGATCCCCAACCCTGAGTAGAGGACGAGGACCCATGAGCATCATCGACCACGACGGCACGGAATCGCGTCACCCGGCAGAGGGTGATGACCGGCTGCAGCTGGGGCGCCCCGTGTGGGCTGCCGTCACCGAGGTCTTCGACGACTTGAACGGCGCCAGCATCCGGCACACCTGGACTGCAGAGGTGCTGGCCCTCGGGTCGACCGGCAGCGGCGACGACCAGTACAGGATGAGCGTCTGCCTGAGCCAGATCGACGATCTGAAGGTGAAGGACACCGAAGGTGTGGTCTACGAGCGTGGCCGGCCGGCCGTGTTCCTCAACGACCTGGACACCACCTTCGACAGCCCCGAGCAGGCCCGTGCGTATGCGGCGGCCATCGTCGAGTGCTGCGACCGATGGGAGGGCACGTCCGACACGTGAACACCTGCCCCGGTCCCCACCAGCAGCTCGTCTACAACTACGAACAGGCGGCGGCGCAGATCTCGATCAGCGAGCGCACGTTGCGTCAGATGATCGTCAACGGCGAGCTGCGGTCCATTGGGTACGGCGAGGGCCGCCGCCGGCGTGGGGTGACCCACGAGGCGCTGGTGGCCTGGGTCGGGGCCCGGGAGATAGCTGAGCAGTGATCTAGGCGGCCCTGCCAGCGGATGCAACCGCTGGCAGGGCCTTGATCCCCACCCTGACTAGAGGACGAGGACCCTTGAACGACGGTAGTGCTGGCATCCCCGCTGCGATCCCGGCCCAGCGGCAGGTGCCCCGATGGTGATGGTGGCCCGGCCGTTGCCGGAGCGGTGGGTGCAGCCAGTCGCGCAGTGGGAGGCCAAGCTGCGGGCCGATGGATTCGCGGACGGCACGGTCCGCGACCGGATCCGCGCCGTCCGGCGAGCGGCGCAAGCGTTCGCGGGGTGTCCGTGGGAGGTGAGCGCCGACCGCGTCGAGCGCTACGCCGACCAGCAGTCGTGGTCTGACTACACCCGGGACACCTGGATCCGCACCCTGCGGCTGTTCTACGAGTTCGCGGTCGGCCGCGGCTGGACGACGACAGTGCCGACTAGAACACGGCACGAAGCGCTGGTGAAGATGCCGGCGGTCGACGTGTGGAACGTCGAGCTCGCGACCTGGGCGACGTGGCTGCGGGCCTCGGACAACTCCCCGCTGACGATCGCGCAGCGCACCTACCACCTGCGCCGGCTGGCTTGTGCGTTGCCGCAGTGGGGGCCGTGGGACATCACCCTGGACGACCTCGCGGACTGGATGGGCGGTCTTGAGATCTCCACCTCGAGCCGTCGATCGCTGCTGCAGTCGCTCCGGGCGTTCTACCGGTGGGGTCTGACCACCGGACGTGTCTCGATGAACCCCGCCGCGGAGTTGCCGAACATTCGGCCGAAGCGTGCGGTGCCTCGCCCGGCGCCGGAGGAGGCGGTCGCCGCCGCTCTGGTCGGTGACGACCGCGTTCGGGACATGGTCGAGCTCGGTGCCACCCTCGGGCTGCGCCGATCTGAGATCGCACGGGTGCACACCTCGTGGTTGGACCGACGCTCGGACGGCTGGTGGCTGCGCGTCGAGGGCAAGGGCGACCAGGTGCGGGACCTGCCCGTGACCGAGGAGCTAGGTGACCGCCTGGCGGCTCTGCCCCCCGGCTACGTCTTCCCCGGCAACGACGGCGGGCACCTGTCTCCGGCCCACGTGGGCAAGCTGGTCGCCCGGCGGCTGTCCGAGCACTGGACCGCCCACAACCTGCGGCACCGGTTCGCGTCGAAGGCGTACGAGGTCGACCGGGACATCATGGCCGTCAAGGACCTGATGGGTCACGCGAACGTGTCGACCACGCAGATCTACACCGCAGTGCCTGGCGGAGCGCGGCGTCGAGCTGCACTAGCAGCCTCGACCGTCGGCTAACGCGTGCCGGCCGACCCTGCACGACCTCCGGGTGGGTCAGCCGGTGCCGCCAATGAGCTAGCTGCGCCGCCCACGGGCGAGACGGGCGCACGTGGAGCACTCGTCGTAGTCGAGTGACGGGAGTTCGGGGAACTGCTGGAGGGGGCTGTCGATCTGCAACACCCGCCCGCATAACGCCGAGCCTCGCCCCCCGGCAACGGCATCTCCACCGTCGACCGCGTGGGTCACGTTGGCGAAGCCGGTGGTGCCAGCCCTGGTGACCTGCTGCTCTTGGGTTGCCGTCACCAGGTCATGCCGGCTCGAGGTCATGGCCCCCATGCTGCACGTTGCCTGCGCCACAGTCACCCCTGCGGGCGACTGCTGCGGCCCGCAGTCCACCTTCGCCCGTCTTCAACATGGATGCTGGCCGTCTCCAGCTGCGTCGTGGCTGGAGCAACTCCATGAGCGAGGTCAGCGTGCACCAGTTCAAGGCGGCGGTCACGTTGCCGTTCCCCGACATTGAGCGAGCTAAGGCTGCGCTGCGCGGGGAGCTGCGCCTACAGGCTGCCTACACCGAGGCCGGGCCGCAGGCGCCCGACTGGACAACGATGGTCGTCACCGAGCTGGACGACGACACGGACAACCACGGACGCACCTGGTGGCGATGGTCGGCGACCGTCAGTTCGATGCCGCCGCCTGCTGCAGGCGGTAGTGCACCGACGACGGAGCCACCCCTGCGGCCCTAGCGACGACGACGGTGGAGTGACCGGTCTCGTGCGCGTCCAGTAGCAGCCGAACCCATCGCTCGACGGCGGTGTCGTGGGCTTGGTGGTGCTGCGCCAGCTCGGGTGATCGCGGCCCGTGCTCTGCGGTAGCGTCGGCCAGGCGGTGGCGAGCTGCACGCTTCACCGCGGCGGCGGCCCGCAGCTCGGCCAGCACGTCGGTCACGCGTCCTCCACGGCCGCCGCACCGACCGGGCGCCGGCGTACCCCGTGCCGATCCAGGATCTTCCGCACCGCCGAGAACGACCGGTCGGTGAGCTCGGCCAGCTCACGCAGCGACCGGCCGGCGGCGTACTGCTCGAGGACGAAGCGCTCCACCCGCGCCTGCATCCCGGGACCGCACGCCGGCCAGGCAGTGCCCGCGAACTCCGCCAGCGGGCGCAGGTGTGGGCGCGGTGGGTAGGGCATGACGACTATCTGCGGCCCGTCATCAGGTTGCCGGTGATCCGCCGCGCCATGAAGAACAACCTCTTCAGGATCATCAAGAATGTGAGGAGGAGGTGAAGCAGAAGCGCACCGACAAGTCCTGTAAGCCATGCCGGCAGAGCCTGATCAGTGATCACGGTCGTTGTGATCAGCACACCAAGGAGAACGGTCGAGACCAGGATCGCCCAGCTGACGTTGACGAACAGCTGCCAGGAATCGACCAAGGGGTCATTACCGGCGGCTGGCGATGGACGCTGCGCCTCCCGTTTCAGCTGGTCGAACACGAGCACCAGAAGACCTAGCAGCAGGCCGAACAGGATGGACACCGCCGACAGCAGGGGGTCGATCTTCGGGGCGCGCAGGTCGAGCAAGACGGCCGCGCCCGCGACTAGGACGGGCAGCCCAACGAAGGTGACCAGGTCCCACGGGCTCAGCTCGGACTCGGGGCCGTCGTTCCCCTGGCGCTCAGTCGACAGGGTCTCCGTCTGAGCCTTCACCAGTTCCGTCATGCCGATCTTGCTCGTCAGATTCCGTATCAGCCCCATGCTCAGCCCCCAGCTGTCCGAACGTCGGGTCGTGCTGCCACTCAGTCTGCGCCCAGTCGGCGGGCAGGAGAACGTCGTCGCGTCCGGCAAGTTCGACTACCCACTCACGTGCCCTCGAATAGAAGTAGGAGTCTGTGGGGCGCTCGTCGCGCTCCGTGGTGAGCGGCACGCGCATCCCTACGGCGCGCTCCCGATCGATGATCACGCTTGTCTCGTGGTCACCGATGCGGACTCTGACCGACACCTCCGTGACGTCTGCGTCCCGCGGAACGAGGTTCCCCTCATCGTTCCGGCGGTAGTGCTTGCGTCGGATCTTGCGGAGCAGCTTGCCGCCCCGCTTCGGACTCGCCTGCTGCATGATCTCGATGTATTCGCCCTCGACGTCGCCGACTCCCAAGGCGGTTGCTCGGTCGCGTGTGGCTCGACGCCGAACAACTCGGACCTCTTCCAGCATCGCGTCGTCGCTGGCCTCGTACTGTTCCCAAGCTTCTTCGTGGACGATCGGCTCGAACTTCCAGGTCAGCCGCTTCCAGCGGCCCCCGAACTCCCTGCGGAAGGCTTGGCGGTAGGCGTGGCTCAATGTGCGTAGTCCAACGGCCTCGATGATCCAGTAGCCCGTGACGCTGTTCTCCGGGATGACTACGAGCTGACGGATCGGCACCCGCTCGACATGGCGCCTCTCGCGCATGAACGGCGCCTCGTCGTTCCGAGACGGGTCGCTCAGCATCGATTCGAGTCCACCCCTGCCTGCGTTCATGGTTGCAGCGATGGTGCGACCACGGCGGTGGACGGAGGTGACCTCTCCGAAGTAGGAGTCCTTGTGTGCATCCAAGACGCCGGCGAGCGACTCGAAGAACACGCTGACGGCCATGAGGGAGTCACGGGTGGGACTCCCCGGGAGCGCACTCAACGGGTAGGAGACCCGGCCACCCTTCCGCTGGTACCTGTCCTTCACGACGACTCGGAACGCGACAAGCGAGTGCGATGCCAGCAGAGGATCCAATCCGAGGCGGCTCGGGTCATCCGGGCCGAGATGGGCGAGTGAGTCGCCACTGTGCCGTATGTCCGCTCCCCAGTCGACCCCAGGCTCTGAAGGAAACACCCAGTCCTCGGCCGCAACGCTGCACATCTTCAGCACCGCCCTCACCTACCGATCCACCTGCCCCGGCGCCGACGGGGGAAGTCCGGTGTCAAGGCCTGCGAGGTAGCCGGCCTGCACCCAGGTGTCGACGACGGCTGGGCCGAGCTCCCGCGGCGTGGAGTAGGTGACCCGCCCCCACCACTGGCCGTCCTCGTCCTGCTGCCAGGCGTGCAGGAGGGCCGGGTAGGCGCCTGCCGGTTGGCCAGGCATCCCGGTCACCCAGCAGTGGCGGGCCGGAGTCCCGCCAATACCGCTCGTCACCCGCCCAGGATGGCACAGATATCGAACACCCGTTCGATGATCTGCGAACCTCTGGTTACTCCCGACGTCGTCGTCCAGCGTTGTACTGGTCCACGAATGCCGCGGCCGCTGCCGGCGGCGTCAGCTGCAGCATGGCACTGCCCATCCCGGCCTCCCGGGCAACACTGTTGTAGAAGTGCCGGTCAGGGCTCTCGTGGGAGATGTAGTCCAGGGCGCGCCCGGCCCAAACTAGCGAGCAGAGCACCGACCACTCCCACGGCATCTGCCCCAGGGACTGCGCCTCCCGCATCAGCTCGACGCCCAGCCCGGGGCCCTCCGTCTGGTTGGCGTACTCGTCGACTACCGAGGCGCTCGGGTGGGACAGCCCGGACATGAACCGGTACAGGGCGTACAGCGATTCGTGGCCCTTGAAGCACTCCACCATCCGGAGGAGGTTCTTGGCCTGGTCGTCGAGCCCCTCGCTGGGCACCCGCTCGGCAGCGAGGCGCTCGATGAGTTCAGGGCTTGTTCCGCCCCAGCCAGCCTGTTGCATGGATCGGCCCAGGTTGACTCGCTGGCGCACGCCCTCGTTGAGGAACCCTGGCAGAGCCTTCGGCCCGCGCAGGACGATCCACTGAACGGTCAGCGCGGTTTCGAACTGGCTCCTGACGATGGGCGCAATCTCAAGACCGGTGACGCCCAGGTGGGGGAAGAGGAAGCGACCCTGGTTGAACACGTGGGCTGTTAGACCCCAGACCGTCAGCAAGTGCGCGGGGTGGATCTTGGGTCGGCTGGTGATGTCGGACTGCTCCTCGCTGGCCGCGCTCCAACGCTCGAGCACCAGCTTGACCTTCACGCGCAGGGTCTCGGGACGTTGGTCGATCGCGGCCACCCCCGCACCATCGCAGAGGTCACCGACACTTCGCCCTAGAGCCGCTTCCTCCAGCCAGTACCGCCCTGACGCTCGGCGGCCCGGATGTCGCGGATCATCTGCTGCCCGCGGCTGGCACCCCCGCTGCTCATCAGGGCGGCGACGCCGCGGTCGAGCGTCCCGGTGGCCTTGATGTCGAGATCGAGGGTCACCTCGCCGACACGGGCACCGCTCCCGCCGAGGCCCGTGATCTCCGGTGCGCCACGCAGCCCGGGCATGGGTGCCCCCATGAGGCCAGAGGAGGCCACGGGCGGCCCCACGGCCTGCTGACGGACCTGGATGGTCGCCGTGCGGGTGCGGGCCAGGCGGTCCAGGTAGTCGTCCACCGCGGGGCCGCCGCGGGACTCGACGTAGATGAGGGCGAGCCGGTTCTGCTCGGCGATCGAGTCGATGTAGTTGTCGGCCGCCGGCCCGCCGCGGGACTCCACGAAGATCAGGGCCTGCCGCTGCGCCTCGATGATCGAGTTGATGTAGCGGATGACCTCGGGCCCGTTGCGGGACTCCAACCGGACGGTGGCCAGGTAGGTGCCCCCGGCGATGTCGTTGCGCAGGTAGTTGATCACTGCCGGGCCGCCGGTGGAGTCGATCTGCACCGTGACGTCACGGTCCTCGGTGGCGGTGTCCAGCTCGGTGGTGGTCTCGGCGACCCCCACGGCCTCGAGGGTGGCCTGGATGGTGCCGTTGTCCTTCGCCACCACAAGTTGATCCACGATGCCCTGGATCTGGTCCCGCACCCCCTGGCTCAGGTTGGGGTTGTTCAGGCTCTCCTGGAGGCTGGCGATGGTCGCATCGGCCCGCACCTGCGCCTCGGCGAGGTCGTCCAACGGCTGCCCTGCGGCCGCGGCTGCAGCGACCGCCGCGTCGGCGGCAGCCCCGGCGACCTGGATCGCGGACGACTGCAGCCGAGTGTTGGCCTGCGCGACCTCGTCCACGAGCGTGGCCTGGTCGTCGACTGCCGAGTTGGCCGCGTCGATCGCGTTCAGGAACGCGTACTGGGCGTCCTGCTGCCCGAGCTGGGCGTTGATGGAGTCCAGGGTCGTCTGCACGGCCAGCTGGGTGGAGGCGATGTAGGCGTCGATGGCGGCCTTGGACCGGTCGGTGGCAGCGGTCGCCTCCCCCTGTGCGAGGGCGGCGTCCCGGACGAGCTGGGCGTAGGTAGCGCCGGTGGTCTGCCCGGCCTCAATGGCTGCGTTCAGTGCCTCGGTAGCCGCGGTCGAGCGGGCCTGCGCGTCGACGGTGACGTCGAGCTCGCTGGACAGCTGCTGCTCCTGGGACACCTGGTCGGCGGTAGTGCCGGCCAGGCGCTCCAGCTCGCCCTGGGCGGACTGGGCGGCCTCGGCCTGGTCGTTGAGCTGCTCGGAGGTGACGCCGAGGTTGGACTCGCGGCGGGTGGTGCCGGCGGCCTGGTATGCCTCCAGGGCGGTGCGCACCCGGTCGTAGGCGGCCTCGTTGCCCAGCAGCGCCTCGGTGACGTCGCCCTGCGCGACACCGGCGGCGGTGGCGGTGTCGAGCAGCCCGGACTGCTGGGCGGACAGCGCGGCCTGCCGGCGCACCGACTCGGTGATGACGCCGTTGGTCTCCTTCAGCGCCGAGGCGAGGTCGTCGTTGGCGCGGGCGCTCGCCTCGGCCTGTTCGCTGTTCTCCCCGGTGTTGCTGTTCAGCAGCGCGAAGCCAGCCCCGGCAGCGAGCAGGGCGGCACCAAGCGGCCCTCCGACGATGCCCAGCAGCCCGGCACCTGCGGCCCGCGCACCGGCCAGCCCGGCGCTCAGCACGGCGGTGCTGGCCCCGGAGGCGGCGGCGGTCGCGCTGAACCGGGCGGCCGCTCCCTGGGCGCCCAGCAGCGCGGTAGCCAGGAACGTGCCCTCGGTGGCCGCGACCCGCTGCGCGACGCCCAGACCGACCGCAGCCACGACCGCCAGGCCGATCGGTGCCGGGATGGACCCGATGACCCCGGCCGCGACCTGGAAGGCCCCGAACAGGGCGGTGACCACCGGCAGCAGCTCGCTCCCGACGGTGCGCGCCAGCTCCCCGCCAGACAGCTTGACCTGCATCATCGTCGCGTCGAACTCGGCGGCCGCGGCGACGTCGCTGTCGTCGAACGGGGTACCGATCTGCTCGAGGGCGTCGGCGACGGACACCCCGCCGTTGACCAGCCGCTGCAGCTGCTTGTAGCCCTCCTCGCCGAAGAACTTGAACCCGGCGGCGTTGCGCGCTGTGGCGTCGGGGATCTTCTGCAGGGCCACCAGCGTGGCCTCGATGGTGGTCGTCCAGTTCACCGTGCCGTCGGCGTTCTTCTGCAGCGTGACCCCGACCTGGTCGAGGTCGCCGGACTTCTGCGCGAACTCGGCCTGGATCTCGATCAGGTCGTTGATGTCTAGGCCCAGCGCGCCGACCAGGCCCAGCAGCCGGCCGGCCTCCTCGGTCGAGGAGTTCGTGGCGTTGGCGAACAGCCCGGCCGACCGGGCACCGTCGGCGTAGGCGGTCACCGTCTCATTGATGCCGGCGGCCAGCCCAGCCGCAGCCAGGGCAGCAGCGGCGGTGACGGCGCTGTGCAGGGCCTCGGTGGTCCGCCCGGTGGACTGCCCCAGGATGTCCTGCCGGCGGGCGTGCTCCTCGACGGCCTCCCCCGCCCGGCGCTGCACTACGGTCTGCTCCTCCACCGCCCGGGCGGTCGCACCGGACGCGGCCTGCACCCGGCGCTGCGCCGCCGCGACGTTCTCCTCGGCAGCGACGACCTGCGACGAGCCGGCGGCGTGCCGGCCGCGGACCTCCTCCAGACGGGTCTCGGCGACCGAGAGCTTGCCGGCGGCGTCCTGCTCCTTCAGCCGCGCCTGCGCCACCTTGTCGGCAGCAGCAGCGACGTCCTCGCCGGACGACCGGGCGCGGCGGGCAGTCTCGTCAGCGGACCGGGCCAGACGGTCGAACGCGCCCTGCCCGCGGGAGGTGTCGGCGTCGACCTCAAGGCGCAGACGCTCGGTCAGGGGAGAGCTCATGTGGGTTCCTCTCGCGTGCGCGTGCGCGGGCGACCCCCCTCAGGGGGCCGGGGGGAGAAAAGGTTCAGTGGCGGGTCCTGCGCCGGGGGTGGCCCCAGAGATTGGGACCACCCCCGGATTGGTCAGCCGGCCGGGACCCCTACGGCTGCTGACCGGGCCGCCGTACGCGTGGCCCCAGGAGGCGGTGAGCACGAGAGACGACGGCCAGCTCGGGTCAGACGATGGGGGTCGCGGGCGGGTCGCTGCGGGACGAGCCGAACGACGATGCGCCGGTCCAGTCGCGGGCGACGACGCCGAGTGGTTCGGGTGCCGGGTCGTCGCCGTAGCCGTTCGACCGCTCGGTGATCTTCTCCGCCTCGGGGATCACCAGGTACTCGGGCTCCTCGGGCGGCCGCTGGTCGAACAGGGCCTGCAGCTGACCCCCGGGCAGAGCACGGACGTAGGTGCGCGAGGGGTCCGCCACGTCAGCCAGGTACTCGAAGATCACGGTCTTGGCTCGCTGGAACCGACCCGTCGGTTCGATCAGCCGGCGAACGGTGCCGTAGGAGATCAGCCGGGGCTGCCCGCTCGGTCGCTGCTCGAGGTCCGCTCGGCGGCTGGCGAAGGTGCTGGGCTCCAGGCACCGCTGCGGACGGGCGGTGAGGGTGTTGGTCATGCGGTCCTCCCGGGGGTGGCGTCGGTGTCGTCGACGAAGGTGAAGGTGTTCTGGGCGTTCTCGCCGGCCCGCAGGCTGAAGATCCGGCGGGTGGGGATGCCGTGCTCCTGCTCGTGCTGCAGGCGCGCTGCCCGGCGGCCGGCGAAGGTGTCGGGAGCGGGCGGGGTGCTCCTCGGTTGGGGCATCAGCGGAGTCCTCGCAGGATTGCCTCGACCTGCTGACGAGCAGGACCGGCAGCAGGGGTGAGATCGGCGTTGCGCAGCTCGGCGAGCTCAGCCTGGGCGAGGGCGACCAGGGCGCCAGCGATGGCCTTACGGGCCTCGGAGATGGCCGGCCGTGCTGTCCGCGCCCCGGGTGCGAAGGCCTTGGCGACGAGCACCGAGGCCTCACGGTTGGACGGGATCGGCACGAACGCGGCGTTCAGCAGCTCGGCCCGCCGCACGTGCGGGGCGCCTTCCACGGTCTCCCGCAGCGCCGACATGAACGTCACCGACATCTTCGCGATGTGCCCCTCGACGACCAGCGTGCGCAGCTCCTGCGCTCGGGGGATCGAGGAGAACGTGCCGCGGATCTTCAGCACGTCGCCGTCGTAGTAGGGCACCCCCGACCCGACGGTGGTGTCCACGCTCATGCCGTGGTCGATGTCGATCGGGATCCGGTCGGGCAGCGGGTTAAAGGCGCCGGCGTCGATGACCTCGCCGTCCCGGTCGAGGGTGGCCGCGGACAGCACCGCCTCGAACTCGCCGCTACCGGCCCCGTCGCCAGCGGCCTTGACCGTGCAGATCGCATGGCGGCGGGTCATGCCGTGGCCGCCAGCTCGACGGCAGGCACAGCCGAACCAGCGGACAGGCCGGCGACGTAGCCGTCCAGGTCGGCTCGGCGGATCCGGGCGGAGCCCTCGACCTTGACGAGGGTCAGCGCACCACTGGCAACGACTCGATCCAGCGTGCGCACCGAGACCCCCAGCGCCGTCGCGGCCTGGTCCTTGGTCAGCAGCATTTTCTCCACACGCTCACCGTCGAGCAGTTCGACCAGACGGTCCAGCGATGTCGCGACCTGACGTGTCCTGACGCAGTCGGTCGCCCAGGTAGCGGCCACCAGCAGCGCAGGGGGCACCGGCAGACCCTCCGACCGCAGCCGCCGGGCGTGCAGTGCCAGCGCGGCGGCGATGTGCGCCAGCAGCTCCTCGGCCTCCCCCATCCCCTGCCCGCTCACCGGACACCCGATGTCCGAGCAGATGTCCGCGGACATCCTTGAGGGCAGGGAGAGGGAGGGCGGGTGGCGGGTCCTGCTGGGCCATGCGGTGCAGAGATGCCACGACCCCCGGGCCCCTCGGCGGGGGTCTTCTTCACCTCACACAAAAGCCCAAGTGGCGGGTCCTGCTGTGGCGCGGGGTGCAGAGATTGCGACCGCCCCACCCCCGTCACGAGCCGGCCGCCGCCGTGCGGAAGCGCCGGTTCAGCTCGAGCTGCTTCTCGGCGATGGAGATCTGGCAGGCGTGGATCTCCGCGGTATTCAGCAGGTCGTTGGCTGCGGCGGCGACGTGGATCTTCTCGCTTACGTCGTCGAGGAGCATCGAGATGTCGGCGAGGAGCTGGGCGGTGGTGAGCTCGGCGTTGGTCACGGGGTGTCCTTCCGGAGGGTGGTGCGCTGGGTGGGTGTGGTGCCGCCCCAGATGCCGAACCGCTCGTCGGCGGCGAGGGCGTAGTCCAGGCACGCCGTGGTGACGGGGCAGGCGGCGCAGAGGTGGATTGCGGCGGTCTGCGGTTCGGAGGAGCCGCCGCGCTCGGGGAACCACCAGGTGTCGGGCCGGACCTGGCAGGCGACGGGGGCGTAGGTCTCGAGCTGGGCGGCGAGGTGTGCGGCCGCTCGGACAGCGGCTGGACGCTGGTGCGGGAGCAGGTGCGGTGTCCCCGGGACGTCGTCCCCGGGGATGTCCCCGGGGACGGTCACGCTGCGGTCTGGCCGGTGGGGTAGCCCGGCGGCAACTGGATCACGTCCATGGGTCCGCGGGACGGGACATCGATCTCCGTGGTGACGGTGACGAGGCGGCCGTCGCTGTAGCGCAGGTCGTCCAGGTTCATGACCCCGGAGGTCACCAGAGGGGCAACGAGTGCTTCGAGGGTGTCCTGCAGCTGCTCGAAGTCCTCGTGGCCGTTGATCTCCGCCCAGGTCACGACGTAGGCGTACTTCAGGACGTCGAGCGGGTCGGGCGTCGTGGTCATGAGTGCTCCCGGGTGACGACGGTGACGAGTCGGAGGGCGACCAGGTGGGCGCACTCTGTGGTGCGGGCGGGGCAGGTGCAGGTCCAGCCGGGGCCGGGGGCCCAGCCGGCGGCGTAGACCTCGGCCGAGTCGCCTCGGCAGACGGCGACGATCTCGGCCGCGGTCACCGAGCGGACGTTCAAACGCCCCTCGGTGAGAAGCCGCCGGCCTTTCGCGAACGTGCTCTCGCGGGTCATGACGCGTTACGTGACGGGTGGCGTGACGCGTCACGGGGTCGGAGGTGCGGCCGGCAGATAAGGCAGGGCCGGGGTCGTCCGGAGTCGTCCTCGCCGAGCCATCCGGCGCGGCAGTTGGCGTCATGCAGCAGGGGTCGGAGCTGGTCCCCACCCTCGTCCTCGACAGGGTCGCCGTACCGGTCGTGTCGGGCGGTCATCAGCTGGCCTCTCGGGCAGCGATGCGGTCAGCTCGGCACCCGCTGCAGTTGTGAAGCTGCTGACCGGGGTGGTCGTAGCAAGGGCCACTTGTCCCCGGGGGGACACCCCCGGGGGACGCCCCCGGGGGACGGGCCCCCGGGACCCGGGACGGGACGGGATCTAGAGAAGAACTAGGTGAAGTCCCGGAGCTGCAGGAACCCGTACAGAGGTGGTGCTCGCCTCGAGCGTGGGCACGCTGGCGCTGCTTCTTCGCTGTATCCCTCGCACGGGCTCGCTCTACCTGCGCCTTGTCGAGCTGCCAGTCCGGCCACCGCACGCCGATGTCCCACACGTCGAGCTGATCGGTCCACCACCCGGCAGCGACGAGTTCTCGCACGGCCTCGTCCCCGTCCGGGGTGCCGACGTCGACCGACTCGCTGAAGGCGAACCGGCGTAGGTCTCGCTTGGGGACGACGAGGTCCAGCAGCCGCTTGTTGCTCCAGAGGAGCGCCTCGACGTGGGTGCGGAAGGCCGCGTCGGATAGGTCTGCGGCCTCGTCGGCGAACTCGTCGCCGAGCTTGGTCCAGGTCACCCCGGCCGCACCCCTCGCCAGACCCGGCACAACCCACCGGACCGACTCGGCCGGCTCGACTCTGTGATGCCGGCTCGCTCGATGATCCCGGCGGTTCGGGCGGCGTAGAACAGCCCGCCCCACCGTGCGGGGTGGTCCGGGTCGGGGACTCCGAGCTTGTCGGTGAGGTCCCAGGCGGTGAACGGCAGCCCTGACGCGGCCAGATGACGGACAGCGGCCATCGCCGGAGACCACCACCAGTCGTCACGGTTGGCCTCGGCCTGGGCGACGCCGGTGCTCATGCCGCTTCGCGCTGCTGATCGATCCAGGCGTCGAGCTGGGCTGCCGGGAACAGCGTCCGACGTCCAATCTTCACGGAAGGCGGCGAGGGCTTTCGTGCCTGACGCCAGTAGCGGAGCGTCGAGATCGGCACACGGAGGCGCTCCGCGGCCTCGTGGATGGTGAGCAGCTTGTCGGTCACCCTGATTCCTCTCAGCGATGTTCGGGACATTCCCGTCACGACTTAGAGTGATACGCGCGAGTCGGGGCTAGCGCAAGCTCTTCCGGAATGACACGCTCACGCCCGTGACGACTGACGACTTGGACCTGGAGGCGATGGTCGGCCGCAGAGTGAGGCGCATCCGCGAGCAGCGAGGGTGGAGTCAGGCGGACCTAGGGACGCGGCTCGGCCAACATGGGCGCCCGATGCAGCAATCGACCGTCGCGAAGCTTGAGGCTGGATCTCGGCCCTTGCGCGTCAACGAGCTCAACGCGCTGGCCCGCGTCTTCCATGTAGCGCCCCAGACCTTTGTGCAGTACGACGCTGGCTCACCCCTACTCGACGCCGTCGACCGAGTGACCGAGACCGCCATCCGGCTGGAGGAGGCGGAGGCCCAGGTGACCTTGGCAGAAGCGCGGATCGCTGCAGTGAAACGTGCTGCTGAGCTATCTCGAGCCGACCACGACCGAGCATTGACGGAGTACCGGACAGCCCTCAGCGAGGCCAAGCAGCCATCTGATTACGGCGTCGATGAGCAGCCTCGCGAAGCGCCCTGACGGTCGCTGGCGGGCTCGATATCGGGACCTCGCTGGCAAGGAGCACGCCCGCCACTTCGATCGGAAGATGGACGGTCAGCGCTGGCTTGACGAGGTCACCACCAGCGTCGTCACCGGCGCGTACGTCGACCCAAAAACGGCGAGGACGACGGTGGGGGAGTGGGCCGAGACCTGGCTGGCCGGCTATGGGACCCGGCGGGCCAGCACTGTGCGCCAGGCGGAGGTGCACATCGCGCACATCACCGCGGCGTTCGGGCCGCGCCGGCTGTCGTCGGTGAAGCCGTCCGACGTCCGGTCCTGGACGACAGGTCTGCGCGCCCAGGGTCTGGCGGACAGCTACGTCTACGCCCTGCACCAGCGGCTGTCCCAGCTGATGAGCGATGCCGTGCACGACGGGCTGATCCCGCGGAACCCGTGCTCGAGGCGGACCAGCCCGGGCGCAGGCAAGCAGCGGCCCTACGTCGCGACGACGGAGCAGGTATGGGCGCTGCACGACGCAGTCCCCGAGCATCTGCAGCCGGCCGTGCTACTGGGCGCGTTTGTGGGGCTTCGGACAGCTGAGGTCGTGGGCCTGCGGGTCGAGGACGTCGACTTCATGCGTGGCGTCGTGCGGCCGGTCCAGCAGGGCGACGGGCAGCCGCTGAAGACCGAGACGTCCCGCACGCCGCTGCCGATCCCCGACGAGCTCGCGCTCGAGTTGGCGGCTGCGGTGAAGCGGTGGGGGAGCGACCGGCTTGTGACGGACGGCATCGGGGGCCCGTCGTCGACGTGGGCGATCGAGCGCGCGGTGCGGGCGGCCCGGCCGAAGGTGGCCGGTCTGCCGGCGGGGTTCCGGTTCCACGACCTGCGGCACTACTTGGCGAGCCTGCTGATCGCGTCCGGGCTCGACGTGAAGGTGGTGCAGCACCGGCTCCGGCACGGCTCGGCCAGCACGACGCTGGACACCTACGGGCACCTGATGCCCGACCGAGACGAGTCCGCGCGAGCCGCCGTTGGTGCTGTGCTGGCGACTCGCGCGGACTCTCTGCGGACTTTTAGCCCTGACCTGCGGAGAACCTGCAGGTCAGGGCCGGGTACGACTCAGATGTCGTAGTACATCGCGAACTCGTGCGGGTGCGGGCGGAGGCGGATCGGGGTGATCTCGTTCTCCCGCTTGTACTCGATCCAGGTCTCGATCAGGTCGGGGGTGAACACGCCACCGTCGAGCAGGTAGTCGTGGTCGACCTCGAGCCGGTCGAGGACGGCGTCCAGCGAAGCGGGCACCTTCTCGATGCCCAGGGCCTCCTCGGGCGGCAGCTCGTAGAGGTCCTTGTCCACCGGCGCCGGGGGCTCGATCTTGTTCTTCACGCCGTCGAGGCCGGCCATCAGCATCGCCGAGAAGGCGAGGTAGGGGTTGGCCGACGGGTCGGGCACGCGGAACTCGATGCGCTTGGCCTTCGGGTTGTCGCCCGAGATCGGGATCCGGGTGCAGGCCGAGCGGTTGCGCGCGGAGTAGACCAGGTTGATCGGGGCCTCGAAGCCGGGCACCAGGCGGTGGTAGCTGTTGACCGTCGGGTTGGTGAAGGCCAGCAGCGACGGGGCGTGCTTGAGCAGACCGCCGATGTAGTGGCGGGCCATGTCCGACAGGCCCGCGTAGCCGGTCTCGGCGGCGAACAGCGGGACGCCGTCCTTCCACAGGGACTGGTGGCAGTGCATGCCCGAGCCGTTGTCGCCGAAGAGCGGCTTGGGCATGAACGTGGCGCTCTTGCCGTGGGCCCAGGCGGTGTTCTTGATGATGTACTTGAACAGCATCAGGCTGTCGGCCGAGCGCAGCAGCGTGTCGAACTTGTAGTTGATCTCGGCCTGACCGCCGGTGCCCACCTCGTGGTGGCCGCGCTCGAGCTCGAGGCCGGCGTTGGCCAGGTTGGTCATCATGGCCGCGCGCAGGTCGCTCTGGTGGTCGGTCGGCTCGACGGGGAAGTACCCGCCCTTCTGCCGTGTCTTGTAGCCCAGGTTGGGGCCCAGGCCGTTCTCACCGGTCAGCGAGCCCGAGTTCCAGGAGCCCTCGACGGCGTCGATGTGGTAGTAGCCCTCGTTGATCGAGGTGTTGTGGCGCACCGAGTCGAAGACGTAGAACTCGGCCTCGGGGCCGAAGTACGCGGTGTCGGCGATGCCGGAGCTGGCCAGGTAGGCCTCGGCCTTCTTCGCCACGTTCCGCGGGTCGCGCGAGTAGGACTCCCGCGTGATCGGGTCGTGGATGAAGAAGTTGACGTTCAGCGTCTTGTAGGTGCGGAACGGGTCCAGGAAGGCGCTGTTGGCGTCGGGCAGCAGCAGCATGTCCGACTCGTTGATCGCCTGGAAGCCGCGGATCGAGGAACCGTCGAAGCCGAGCCCGTCGGAGAAGGTGTCCTCCCCGAAGGTCTCCGCGGGGATGGTGAAGTGCTGCATGACGCCGGGGAGGTCGCAGAACCGGACGTCGACGAACTTGACGTCGTTGTCCTGGATGTACTTGGTGACCTCGTCGGGAGAGTTGAACATCGATCCTCCGGGAGTGGGCGGACGGCCGACTCGGAAGCTACGAGCGGGGGGTTGCCCTCCGGTGTCTCGCATGTTTCCTCGCGGTAACACCGGCTCCGGCGTGTCGCGGGTCGGGCCCGCGGACGCCGTGGCCGGGGCACCGCGGTCGAGCGTCATACGCTGGCGGCATGGTCAGGGACGAGACACCACCCTCTCAGGGCCGGGTCCGCGGCGCCTCGCTGGGTCTGCCCGCGACCGGGCCGGGGTCGGTCGCCGGCTTCGGCGTCCGCGCGGTGGCCTTCGTCGTCGACGCCCTGGTCGCGGCCGTGGTGGCGACGGCCGTGGTGCAGGGCTTCCCGCAGAACTGGAGCCTGGTGTCCTTCGGGCTGATCACCGTGGTGTCGCTGGTGCTGGTCGGTCGCACGCCGGGCCAGGCGCTGCTCAAGCTGCAGCTGGCCCACCCGCGGCAGGGTGAGCGGGTCGCCCTGTGGCGGGCCGTCGTCCGCACCGCCCTGCTCATGCTGCTGGTGCCCGCCCTGGTCGTCGACGGCGACGGCCGCGGCCTGCACGACCGCGTGACGAACACCGCCGTCATCCGGTCGGTCCGACCCCCTACCTCCGGCGCATCTGGCGCTGGCTGACCGTCATCTGCTTGCCGCCGGGCATCGGGCCGCCGGGGATCGGCATGCGGGCCCCGCCCAGGGCGTTCATCCGCTTGCCCAGGCTGTTGACCTCGGCGCCGTCCAGGTTGCGCGGCAGCTTCATCACGTGCGAGGACAACTTCTTCAGCGGCACCTGGCCCTCGCCGTCGCCGACGGTGATGTCGTAGATCGGGGTGTCGCCGACGACCTTGGCGATGCGGCGCTTCTCCTGGGCGATGAGCGGTCGCACCCGCTGCGGCTGGCCCTCGGCGACCAGGATGATGCCCGGCCGGCCCAGCACGCGGTGCACGGCGTCCAGCTGCGAGGTGCCGGCGACGCCGGAGGAGACCCGCCAGTCACCGCGCATGCCCTCGAGCACCCACGCCGCGGCGCCGGGCTGGCCCTCGACCTGGCGGTACGCGGAGCCCTGCGCGCGGCGGCTGAAGACGACCAGGGCGGCCAGCAGGCCCAGCAGGATCGCGATCGGCAGGAACAGCAGCGGCGAGTCGAGCAGGATCGCGACGAACTCGACGACGGCGGCGACCACCACGAAGGCGATCAGCATGACCCAGGGCAGCTTCGGGTCGTTCTTGTACGTCAGCGTGTAGGCCTGCTTGATCTGGCCCAGCGACGTCGTGAACTTCTTCCAGCGGCCGACCTTGGGCTTGCCGTCCTTGCCCAGCTTCTCGCTCTTCGCGCCCTTGCCGGACGCCGTCGCCCCCTTGCCCGCCTTGGTCGTCGCGGGAGCAGGGGTGTCTGTGGGCTTGCTGCGTGCCATGCGCCCGAGGATACGGCCCCCGGACGCCGACGCCGCGCCTCAGACGGCGGGGGTGAGCCCGCGCGCCGTGACGGCCTGCTGGTAGAGCCGACCGGCGCGGTAGGAGCTGCGGACCAGCGGACCGGCCAGCACGCCGGGGAAGCCGATCTGCTCGGCCTGCGCGGCGAAGTCGACGAACTCCTGCGGCTTCACCCAGCGGACGACGGGGTGGTGCCGGGGGCTGGGGCGCAGGTACTGGGTGATGGTGAGCAGGTCGCACCCGGCGTCGTGCAGGGCCTGCATGGTCTCGGTGACCTCGTGCGGCTCCTCGCCCATGCCCAGGATCAGGTTGGACTTGGTGACCAGGCCGGCCTCGCGAGCGGCGGTGATGACCGCCAGCGAGCGCTCGAAGCGGAAACCGGGCCGGATGCGCTTGAAGATGCGCGGCACGGTCTCGACGTTGTGCGCGAGCACCTCGGGGCGCGAGGAGAAGACCTCGGCCAGCTGGTCGGGGTCGGCGTTGAAGTCGGGGATCAGCAGCTCGACGCCGCAGCCGGGGACCTGCGCCTTGATCTGGCGGACGGTCTCGGCGTACAGCCAGGCGCCGCCGTCCTCGAGGTCGTCGCGGGCGACCCCGGTGATCGTGGCGTACTTCAGCGCCATGCTCGCCACGCTCTCGCCGACCCGGCGGGGCTCGTCGCGGTCGAAGTCCGCGGGCTTGCCGGTGTCGATCTGGCAGAAGTCGCACCGCCGGGTGCACTGGTCGCCGCCGATGAGGAAGGTGGCCTCGCGGTCCTCCCAGCACTCGTAGATGTTGGGGCACCCCGCGGACTCGCACACCGTGTGCAGGCCCTCGCGCTTGACCAGCGACTTCAGCTCGGTGTACTCGGGCCCCGTCTTGAGGCGGGTCTTGATCCACTCGGGCTTGCGCTCGATCGGGGTCTGGGAGTTGCGGACCTCCAGGCGCAGCATCTTGCGGCCGGCCGGCTCGATCGGGGCGCTCATGATCTCCACGGTACGCCTGTGCGCCCGGTCAGGAGATGCCACGAGGGGCACCCCGGGGAGTCCCGGGGTGCCCCTCGTCACGATGCTGCTGCGTCAGTTCTCGCGGCCCAGCGGGGGCTTGTCGAGGGTCTCCTCGCTGGGAACCGTGTTCACCTGCGGCGCGCCGTCGGGGGAGGTGGACTGGGCGTCGTGGTGGTTGCCGTCCCGCCAGCCCAGGTCGGTGCTCTCGGGGGTGGCGTCGCCGGCGGCGTCCTCGGCGGTCGAGACGGCCTGGCCGCCGTCGGTCTTGGTGGTCGAGGGGTCGGACGGGTTCTCGGTGGTGGGCACGGGGTCCTCCCGGTAGGTGGGCACCGGGCCGTCGCCGGTGGGTGCGGGGGTCCACGGGTCGTCCGCGGCGGTGGACCGGCGGACGACGGCGAACACCGCGCCGCCGACGCCGAGGGCGACGAGCAGCCACGGCCAGCGACGCGGCTTCTTCTCGATGCCGACGGTGCGCTTCACCGAGGTGGAGGTGGCGGCGACCTGCTTGCGGGTGTCCTTGGTCGCCTTGTGAGCCGCCTTGGCCAGCTCCTTGCGGCGCTTCTCGGCCTTGCGGGACAGCTTGTCGGCCTTCTTGGAGACCGCCTTGCGGTTGGTCTCGGCGGCTGAGCGCAGCTCGGCGACCCGGGCAGCGGCCTGGTCGCGGGCGGCCTCGGCGGCCGCAGCGGCGTCGGAGCGGGCCGACGAGGCCTGCTTCTTGACGGCCTTGGCGCGCTCGGCGGCGTCCTTCTGCAGCTGCTCGGCCTTCTTGGCCGCCTTCTTCCGGGCCCTGCGGGTGGTCTTGCCGCTCTGCTCCGCGGCGGCGGCCACGGTGCCGCCGGCGGCGGCCGCGGCCGAGGTGAGCTCGGAGCGGCGGGCCTCGAGCTCACCGCGGGCGGTCTCGAGCGTGGCGACCAGGCTGCCCTTGGCGTTGTGCAGCGCCGGTGCGGCGGCGTCGCGGGCGGCCTCCAGGCGTGGCTGCACGGCGGCCTGCACCCGGGGGGCGAGGTCCTTCTCGAAGGTCTTCTGCGCGTTCTTCGCCGCGGCCTCGATCCGGGGGCCGGCGGCGTCGCGGGCCTCGGCCAGCTTGGGGCCGGCGGTGGCGACGGCGGTGGCCACACCCGAGGCGGCGGCGTCGCGGGCGGCCTCCAGGCGCGGGACGACGTCCTTCTCGTAGACCTTCTGGGCGTTCTTCAGCTGCGGGGCGAGCGACTTCTGGGCAGCCTCGAGGCGCGGCTCGAGCGCGTCGCGGGCCGCCTCCAACCGGGGGCCCACGGCGGCGACGGCGGCCTCCAGACGGGGGGCGACGTCCTTCTCGAGCGTCTTCTGGGCCGACTTCGCGGCGGCCTCGTACCGCGGGCCGAGCTGCTCGGCCGTGGCGCGACCCGCCTCGCTCACCGCGGACCCGATGTGCGCGAGGCCCTCCTGCAGTTCGGCGCCGATGACCTGGGCATGGCTCTTCTTGCGGAACACGAACGCACCTCCGAGTTGATCGTCTCGGGCCATCCTGCCCGCTCCGGGTCCGCCCCACACCCCGAGCACGCAGGTGTGACCGGCGGCGCCGTCCGTGCCAGCCTGGGGCCATGCAGCTGCGCGTGTTCACCGAGCCCCAGCAGGGCGCGACCTACGACGACCTGCTCGCGGTGGCCCGCCGGGCCGAGGAGACGGGTTTCGACGCCTTCTTCCGCTCCGACCACTACCTCGCGATGGGTGGCGACGGCCTGCCCGGGCCCACCGACGCCTGGCTGACCCTCGCGGGGCTCGCCCGGGAGACCAGCACCATCCGGCTGGGCACCCTGATGACCGCGGGCACGTTCCGGCTCCCCGGACCGCTGGCCATCTCGGTTGCGCAGGTGGACCAGATGAGCGGTGGTCGGGTGGAGCTGGGTCTGGGCTCGGGGTGGTTCGAGGCCGAGCACACCGCCTACGGCATCCCCTTCCCGTCGCTGCGCGAGCGCTTCGACCGCTACGCCGAGCAGCTCGCCGTCGTCACCGGGCTGTGGTCGACGCCGCCGGGCGAGACCTTCTCCTTCGACGGCGAGCACTACACGGTGGTCGACTCCCCGGCGTTGCCCAAGCCGGTCCAGGCCGGCGGCATCCCGGTGCTGGTCGGTGGCCGGGGCAAGGAGCGGACGCCGGCCCTGGCCGCCCGCTACGCCACCGAGTTCAACACCCCGTTCGCCTCGGCGGCCGACGCCGCCGTCCTGTTCGACCGGGTCCGCGCGGCCTGCACCGCCGTCGACCGCGACCCGGCGTCCCTGGTGCTCAGCTCCGCCCTGGTGCTCTGCGTCGGGTCCTCGGACGCCGAGCTCGCCCGGCGGGCGGCCGCGATCGGCCGGGACGTCGACGAGCTGGTCGCGAACGGGGTCGCCGGCTCACCGGCGCAGGCGGTGGACACCCTGGGCCGGTTCGCCGAGGCCGGGGCCACCCGCGTCTACCTGCAGGTGCTCGACCTCGCCGACCTCGACCACCTCGACCTCGTCGCCGGGCAGGTGGCACCGCAGCTGGGCTGATCCCTCAGCCGGCGCCCGACGGCAGGACCGGGGCCTCGGCGCCGGTCCCGTGGTGCGAGCGCTTGACGTCGTACATGGCCAGGTCGGCCGCGCGCAGCAGGTCCACGGCGCCGGTACCGGCCCCGTGCGCCGCGGCCGCCCCGATGCTGACCCCGACCCGGACCGAGGTCCCGGAGGTGGGCACGGGGCGGGTGACGGATGCCTCCAGGGCCGCGGCCACCGCCCGGGTCGCCGCCAGGTCGGCGTCGGGCACCAGGACCGCGAACTCGTCGCCGCCGAGCCGGGCCGGGGTGCACCCCGTCCTGACGGTGTCGGAGAGGGCTCCTGCGACGTGCAGGAGGACGTCGTCCCCGGCGGCGTGGCCGAGGCCGTCGTTGATGGCCTTGAAGCCGTCGAGGTCGAGCAGCAGGATCCCGACGGGCCGGCCGTCGTCGAGCAGCGTCTCCGCGACGGCCAGGAAGGCGCGCCGGTTGGGCAGACCGGTGAGCTCGTCGGTGGACGCCAGCCGGTGGATCTCGCGGAACCGTTCCGCGTCGCGCACACCCAGGGCCGAGCGCGCCACCGCGGCGGCCAGGCAGCCGAGGGCGAGGGCCTCGGCCACCGTGGCCCGGCCGTCCCCCCAGGTGGCCGACAGCACGCAGAGCCCGGCCACCGTGCCCAGCACCGGGGTCAGCGCGGCACGCAGCACGGGGGCGGCCGGGACCCGACGGTCGCGCCGGCCGGCGCGGTCCGCGGTGACCGTGCCCAGCGCGGTGGCGACGACGAAGCAGATCTCGGCCAGCACCCCGGACCCGGTCCCGCCCGTGGTCTGGGTCGTGGCGAGGGCGAGGTCGCCGACGGTCTTGGTGAACAGCACGACGGACATGAGGAGGACGACGTGGTCGGCTCGTCGGCCGGCGACGGAGACCAGGCCGATCGCGAGGCTCAGCAGGACCAGGTCGGCGCTGGGGTAGCTCAGCGCGACCGCCGTACCCAGGTCACCGAGCCGGTTGCCGTGCTGGGGGACGACGGCGTAGGCGGCCGCGGCCACCGCCGCCGCACCCAGGCCGGCCGTGGCCGCGTCCAGCCAGGTGCTGAGGCCGCGTGCGGCGACGCGGGAGCGGTAGAGCCCCAGGATGCCCACCGCGAGCGACGGGTAGGCCGCCAGCCACCAGACGTCGGCCGCGGACGGGAACGGCGGGTCGCCGAGTTCGGACTCCACGACGGCGACCGCCGAACCGACCAGGTTCATCGCGAAGGTCGTGGCCACCGCCCACCACACCACGCGCTCGTCCGGCTCGCGCCGTGCGGCGACCAGGCACGAGACGACGGCGAGGACGTGCAGCACGAGGGTGACGGCCGCTCCGGCCGCCGGCCGCCAGGACGCGTCGGGCACCGCGACCACCGCGGTGGCGTACCCCAGGCCGATCACGAGGGCCGTCCGGATCCGCGGGCGTGGTCCCAGCACAGCTGTGCGCATGCAGGCCCTATCGGTACCGGAATGGCCGCACCGGAACTGCCCGGCCCGCGCCTGCCCCCACGGGGTGATCGTTGCGGGGTCAGGCCGTCCACCGCGGATCGCGGCCCTGCCAGGCCACCAGGGCCTCCAGCGGCGTCGCGTCGGCGGGGGCGTCGACCTCGGGGCCGAACGGGAACCCGGGGGGCCGCTCTCCGGGGGGCAGGAGCTGGTGGCTCGCGGCCGAGCCCACGGCCACGACGTCGTCGGCCACGACCACCGGGCGGCCGACGGCCACGCCGACGTCCCAGGCGTGGGTGACCAGCTCGCCCACGTAGGTGGCCAGCAGCGCCGCGCCGGGCAGGGTGCCGGCCGGGTGCTGCAGCTCGCGGGTCAGCAGGGCCGGGTCGGCCCACACCGCGAGGGCGTCGTCCGCGGCCACCCGCAGGGCGTCGTCCAGGTCGTCGACGGGGGCCGGGACCTGGGGGACGTCGAACGGCGCGCCGCCGCGGCCGACGTGGGCGACCCGGCGGAACACGGTGAGCAGGTGACCGCGGAGGTCCGAGACGTCGAGCTCGGCGCAGGGCGTCGGCCGGTGGAGGGCGTCGACCGGGAGGTCGAGGACCACGTCGAGCGTGGCCCGGGTGGCGGCGGTGAAGGCGGGTCGGGGGTCGCTGGTGGAGGTCATGGGGTCACCGTCGCCGGTGAAGTGGCCATCCTCTGGCCACTTCTGGGCGCACACTGCTGCGGTGCGCGCCGACCGGTTGATCGCCGTCCTCCTGCTCCTGCAGCGGCGCGGCACGGTCACCGCCGGCCAGGTGGCCGCCGAGCTGGAGATCTCGCCCCGCACGGCCCGCCGCGACCTCGAGGCCCTGGCGCTGGCCGGGGTGCCGGTGTACAGCAGCGCCGGCCGGGGCGGGGGCTGGTCGCTGGTCGGCGGCGCCCGGACCGACCTCACCGGGCTGACCGCGGGGGAGGCGCAGGCCCTGTTCGTCGGCCTCGGCACCGGGGACGGGGGTCCGGCCGCCCGCGCCGGTATCCGCAAGCTGCTGGCCGCGCTGCCGGCCCGGTGGCGGGCCGACGCCGAGCGGGCGGCCGACGCGGTGCTGGTCGACACCGCGTCCTGGGGCGCCCGGCCGCGCGCGGACCCGCCGTCGTTGGCGCCGCTGCTGCGGGCCGTGGTCGACGGCGAGCAGGTCGAGCTGGACCACCGGGGCCGCACGGGGGCCACGACGCGGGTCGTCGACCCGCTCGGCCTGGTGAGCAAGGACGGCACCTGGTACCTGCTGGCCGGCACCCCCGCGGGGGAGCGGACCTTCCGGCTGGACCGCGTGACCGGCGTGCGGCCCACGGGCGCCCCGGCCGCCCGACCCGAGGGGTTCGACCTCCGCCGGGCCTGGGCGGTGCGGCGCGGTGAGTTCGAGCAGCAGCGGCACGTCGAGCGCACGCGGGTGCTCGTCGACCCGCGGGTGCTGCCCCGGCTGCGGAGGGTCCTGGCCCACCGGTTGGTCGAGGAGGACGGGTCGGCGCCGGACGGGCGGGTGCCGGTCGTCGTCCTGGGCCCCGTGGCCGAGCTCGTCGCGCTGGAGCTGGCCGGTTTCGGCACCGCGCTGGAGTTCGCCGACCCCGCCGCCCGCGCGCAGCTGCGCCGGCTGGCCGACGACCTGCATTCCCGGTACGGGTCGGGCCCCGGTCCGGGGTAACCTCGCAGCGTGTCCGGTGGACTGCTCCTTCCGAGGCCGTGCTGACCGCACCCCCAGCGTCAGCACGGCGACCCCTCCTGCGTGAGGGGTTTTTTCATGCCCACCCACCGGCACCGGCACCCCAGGAGCACCGACCATGAGCGACACCGTCCCCGCCCACCGGTACACCCCGGAGCTGGCGCAGCAGATCGAGCTGGCCTGGCAGGACCGCTGGGAGGCCGAGGGCACCTTCCGCACGCCGAACCCCACCGGCACGCTCAGCGAGGGGTTCGACCGCGTCGCCGACCGGCCGAAGGCGTTCCTGATGGACATGTTCCCGTACCCCTCGGGTGCCGGGCTGCACGTCGGGCACCCGCTGGGCTACCTGGGCACCGACGTGACCAGCCGGTTCCTGCGCATGGACGGGCACAACGTGCTGCACCCGATGGGCTTCGACGCCTTCGGGCTGCCGGCCGAGCAGTACGCGGTGCAGACCGGGCAGCACCCCCGCGTCACCACCGAGGCCAACATCGAGGCGATCTCGGCGCAGCTGCGCCGGCTGGGCGTCGACCACGACACCCGCCGCACCTTCGCCACCATCGACCCGGGCTACTACCGGTGGACCCAGTGGATCTTCACCCAGATCTTCGGTGCCTGGTTCGACGACGTCGCCGGCAGGGCGCGGCCCATCGAGGAGCTGGTCACCGAGCTGGACGCCGGGCGTGAGCCCGCCCCGGGGACGCTGCCCGCGGGGCGCACCTGGGCCGACCTGGACGACGTCGAGCGTCGCCGGGTCGTCGACGCCCACCGGCTGGCCTACCTGAACCAGGCGCCGGTGAACTGGTGCCCCGGGCTGGGCACCGTGCTGAGCAACGAGGAGGTCACCGCCGACGGCCGCTCCGAGCGCGGCAACTTCCCCGTCTTCCGTCGCCCGCTGACCCAGTGGATGATGCGGATCACCGCCTACTCCGAGCGGCTGCTGACCGACCTGGACCGGCTGGACTGGTCGGACTCGCTGAAGCAGATGCAGCGCAACTGGATCGGCCGCTCGACCGGCGCCCGGATCCGCTTCGGCGACATCGAGGTCTTCACCACCCGGCCGGACACCCTGTTCGGCGCCACGTACCTGGTGCTGGCCCCCGAGCACCCGCTGGTCGAGTCGCTGACCGCCGACGCGTGGGCCCCGGGCACCGACGATCGGTGGACCGGCGGCGCGGACACCCCTGCCGAGGCGGTCGCGGCCTACCAGCTGCAGGCGTCGCGTCGGTCCGAGCTGGACCGGCAGGCCGAGGGCCGGGACAAGACCGGTGTCTGGACCGGCGCGTACGCCACCAACCCGCTGACCGGCCGTGAGCTGCCGGTGTTCGTCGCCGACTACGTGCTGACCGGCTACGGCACCGGCGCGATCATGGGCGTGCCCGGCGAGGACACCCGCGACTGGGACTTCGCCGCCGCGTTCGGGCTGGACGTCGTCCGCACCGTGCAGCCGCCGGCGGGCTGGGACGGCGGGGCCTTCACCGGCTCCGGCGCCATGATCAACAGCTCGAACGAGCAGCTGTCCCTGGACGGGCTGGACAAGCCCGCCGCCATCGCCGCGGCCACCGACTGGCTGGTCGCCGGCGGCCACGGCGAGGCCACCACCACCTACAAGCTGCGCGACTGGCTGTTCAGCCGGCAGCGCTACTGGGGTGAGCCGTTCCCGGTCGTGTACGCCGTCGACGGCCCGGACGCCGACCTGCCGGTCGCCGTCCCCGCCGCGCAGCTGCCGGTGCTGCTGCCCGACGTCGACGACTACTCGCCCACGACCTTCGCCGACGACGACGCCACCTCGGCACCCGAGCCGCCGTTGTCCCGGGCCACCGAGTGGACGACGGTCGAGCTGGACCTGGGCGACGGACCGCGCACCTACCGCCGCGAGACCAACACGATGCCCAACTGGGCCGGCTCCTGCTGGTACTACCTGCGCTACCTGGACCCGGGCAACGACGAGCGCTTCGTCGACCCCGAGCTGGAGGCCTACTGGATGGGCCCGCGCGGCGAGGGCGACGTCGGCGGGGTCGACCTGTACGTCGGCGGCGTCGAGCACGCGGTGCTGCACCTGCTGTACGCCCGGTTCTGGCACAAGGTGCTGTTCGACCTGGGCCACGTCTCCTCCGAGGAGCCCTTCCGCCGGCTGGTGAACCAGGGCTACATCTCGGCCTACGCCTACACCGACGCGCGGGGCTTCCACGTGCCCGCCGCCGAGGTCGTCGAGCGCGACGGCGGGTACTTCTTCGAGGGCGCCCCCGTCGACCGCGAGTACGGGAAGATGGGCAAGAGCCTGAAGAACGTCGTCACCCCCGACGAGATGACGGCGGCCTACGGCGCGGACACCTTCCGGGTCTACGAGATGTCCACCGGCCCGCTGGAGCAGTCGCGGCCGTGGGAGACCAAGGCCGTCGTCGGCTCGCAGCGCCTGCTGCAGCGCATCTGGCGGGTCGTGGTCGACGAGGTGACCGGTGAGGTGCGGGCCGCCGACGTCGAGGCGACCACCGACACGCTGAAGGCCCTGCACCGGGCGGTCGACGGCGTGCGCGACGGCATGACCACGCTGCGGTTCAACATCGCCATCGCCCGGATCACCGAGCTGACCAACCACCTGACCCAGGCCTACGGGCAGTCCGGGCCCGTGCCGCGGCAGGTGTGCGAGTGGTTGACCCTGCTGGTCGCGCCGCTGGCCCCGCACCTGGCCGAGGAGCTGTGGTCGCGGCTGGGCCACTCGTCGTCGTCCGCCTGGGCCGAGTTCCCGGTGGCCGACCCGGCCTACCTGGTCGACGACACGGTGCAGATCGCGGTGCAGGTCAACGGCAAGGTGCGGGCCCAGCTGGACGTGCCCGCCGACGTCGACGCCGCGGGCCTGGAGGCGGCTGCGCTGGCCGACCCGCGCATCGTGGAGCTGCTGGACGGCAAGACGGTGCGCAAGGTGATCGCCGTCCCCGGCCGTCTGGTCAACGTCGTCGCGAACTAGCGCCGCGCCGCAGCGATGATCAGGGCCCCTGATCATCGTCCGTCCTCCTCCACCAGCTCTCGTGGAGGGGGACGGACTCCGGGGGAGGAGGTCAGCTCGCGGGCGAGATGCGGATCATGGCGCGACGCTCCTGGCGGCGGAGCAGGCCGACCAGCCGGCCGGCGCCGTAGGTGATCCGCCACTGCCAGCCGTACTTCCGGGCCAGCGGGGCGATCGCTGTCCGCCACTCCTGCGGCGGCAGCAACCGGGCCAGCGCGTCGACCGGCTCACCCTGCAGGTTCCCCCGCACGTCGCAGGGCGCCACCGTCACCCGCGACGTGTGCCGCAGCCGCTTCACCTTGCCGGAGTCGGCGCGGGTCCAGACCACGAGGTCGGCGCCGTCGGGGGCCGCCCAGACCGGCGTGGGGACGGCGGCGCCGGACTTCCGGAAGGTGGTCAGGCTGACGTAGCGGGTGGTCGGGAGTGCGGTCACGACGCCAGGACCGGGGTGAGGACGGCGCGCATCTCCTGCTCGACGGCGTCCACCACCTCGGACACCGGGACGTCGCGGCCCAGCTCGGCGGTCAGCGAGGTGACCCCGGCGTCGACGATGCCGCACGGGATGATGCCGCCGAAGCCGGCGGTGAGGTCGGGGTCGCAGTTGAGCGCGAAGCCGTGCATCGTCACCCCGCGGGCCACCCGGACGCCGATGGCGGCGATCTTGCGGTCGGGGCCGCGGGAGTCCGCCCGCACCCACGCGCCGCTGCGGCCCTCGACCTGCTCGGTGGCCACGCCGAACCGGTCGCAGACCGCGATCAGGGCCACCTCCAGCCGGCGGACGTGCGCGACGACGTCGAGCTGCCCGGCCAGCTTCACGATCGGGTAGCCGACCAGCTGCCCGGGCCCGTGCCAGGTGATCTTGCCGCCGCGGTCGACGTCGACCACCGGGGTGCCGTCCTGGGGCCGCTCGTGCGGCTCGGTGCGCTTGCCCGCGGTGTAGACCGGCGGGTGCTCGAGCAGCAGCATGGTGTCGGGGCCCGTGCCGGCCACCCGCGCCGCGTGCAGCTCGCGCTGGCGGTCCCACGCCTCCTGGTAGTCGACGAGGCCCGCCCGGATCACCTGCAGCTCGGTCACGGCGTCCAGCCTAGGCCCGCTGCCCGCCGGAGGGGACCGACCCGGTCAGCCGGTGGAGCACGGCCCGGGCGGCGCGGGCACCGCTGGCCATGGCCCCCTGGATGGAGGGGGTGTCGCGGTGGTCACCGCAGACGAACAGGCCCTCACCCAGGTCGACCGGACGGCGCAGCTGCAGCGGCGGCTGCACGGCGGGCTGGGCCCCGGTCACCGTGACGCTGGTCAGGTGCGCCAGGTCGCCGGTGGCGACCCCCTGCGCCCGGGCCACCTCCTCGCGCACCTGCGCCTCGGTGGTCGGCGCCAGGGTGGACGACGCCACGAGGGCTCGGCCGTCGGGGCTGTAGGCGGGCTGCGCGTCGCTGACCACCACCGAGTTGACCAACCGGCCGCCGGGCGTGCCCAGCACGATGAGCGGCGCCTCCCACGGCGAGGCGGGCAGCACGTGCAGGTGGGTGGTGACCTGCCGGGGTGCCGAGGCGCTGACCGAGGGCAGCAGCCGGGACGCCGTGCCCGGGTCGGTGGCCACCACCACGGCGTCGGCCCGGGTCTCACCGGCCGCGGTGCGGACCGTCGTGCCGGTGACGGCGATGACCTCGGTGCCCAGGTGGCGTGCGTGGGCCGGGAGCCGGTCGGCCAGCTGCTCGCCCACCGACTGCATGCCGCGGGCGGGCAGGCCGATGCGCCCGCGGACGAAGCTGCGCCAGAGCAGGTCGAGGTACCGGCTCGAGGTGGTCAGCTCGGCCTCCAGCAGGACCCCGGACAGGAACGGCCGGAGGAACCGCTCGATCGCGACCTCGCCGACCCGGGCCCGGCGCAGCGCCTCCTCGGCCGACCGCTCGGGTGCGGCCAGCAGGCGGTCGACGGGCAGGTAGCCGGCCCGCGCGGAGAACAACCCGAGGGCCGCCTCCTGCAGCAGGTTCCCGACGGGTGCGCGCACCGTGCCGGGCAGGGTCGAGGGGTGCTGCCGGGGGTCGACGACGCGGTGCGGACGCCCGTCGACGCGCACCACGGCCCCGGTCCAGAACCAGCCCAGGTCGAGCGCGGCCAGGTCGAGGTCGGCGGCGCGCGGGTAGCCGGTGTTGAGCACCTGGAACCCGCGGTCGACGGTGAAGCCGTCGATGCGCTGCGTGCTCAGCCGGCCTCCGGGGTGGTCGGCGGCCTCGACGAGGTGGACGTCGCGCCCGGCGGCGGCCAGCCGGGTGGCCGCGGACAACCCGGCCAGACCGGCCCCGACGACGACGACCTCGGCGCGGGCGGGGAGCGGCATGACCCGAACCTACGGCCCGGTGCCGACGGCGACCCGGTGAGCTGTGGACCGACCCGGGCCCTGTGGACAACTCGGGGTCGGAGTCGGTGGAGGCCCTAGCGTCGGGTCCGTGCCCACAGCCGACGCCGAACCCGCCCGCCGGGCCGTCCCCGTCGTCCCCGGCTACGTGCTGGAGGAGCTCCTCGGCCGGGGCGGCACCGGCGAGGTCTGGCGGGCCCGCCCCCGGGTGGGTGGGCCGCCGGTGGCGGTCAAGGTGCTGGTGCGCGGGGAACCCGAGCGGCAGGTGCGCGAGGCCGGTCTCCTCGCCGAGCTGGACCACCCGCACCTCGTCCGGCTGCACCAGGTCGTGCGCCGCCGCACCCCCTCCGGCGACCAGGTCGCCCTGGTCCTCGACCTGCTCGGCGGGGGCAGCCTGGCCGCGCTGCTGGCCGCGCGGGGGCGTCTGCGGCCGGGGGAGGTGGTCACGGCGATCGCGCCGGTGGCCGCCGCGCTGGCCCACGTGCACGACCGCGGCATCGTGCACGGGGACCTGTCGCCGGGCAACGTGGTCTTCACCGAGGAGGGGCGCCCGGTGCTGACCGACCTCGGTGTGGCCCGGGTGATCGGCGAACGGGGCGGCGGCGAGGTCACGCCGCCCTACGTCGACCCGGTGGTGGCGCGCGGCGGCGCGGCCGGTCCGGCGTCCGACGTCTTCGGGGTCGCCGCGGCGGCCTTCCACGCGCTGACCGGCATCCCGCCCTGGAACGCCGCCGGCGCGGGCAACACCCTGGTGGTCGCCGCGTCGGGGGAGGTGCCCGACCTGGCCCTGCTGGCCCCCGAGGCGCCGGCCGACCTGGTGGCCGTCGTCGAGCGGGGGCTCTCCCCGTACCCGCACCTGCGCGGGAGCGCGGCGGCCTTCGCCCTCGACCTGCGGCACGCCTGCCGGCCCGAACGCGTCGTCCTGCCGGCCCCCGGCACCGACCCCGCCGCCCTCGGCCGCACCGGGCAGGTCCCCCGGACCGAGCTCACCCACCAGGTCCGCCGGCCGCCCCGGGCGCACGCCGCGCCGGAGACCCCCGGCCGCTGGGCCCGGGTGCTCGCACACCGCCCGGTGGCGGCGCCCGGGGTGGTCCGCCGGGCCGCCGTCGTCCTCGCCGTGGCGGCGGCGCTGCTCGGCTCGGTGTGGGTGGGTGTCCGGTGGGGGAGCACGGCGGACCCGACGGTGCCCGCTGCCCGTACCGGTGCCGCGTCGAGCGCGCCGAGCGCGGCCAAGACGACCTCCGGCGACGTCACGGGGACGGAGACCGCCGGCGGGTCGAGCGCGGGGGAGCCGAGCACGGGGGAGCCGACGTCGGCGGACCCGGCCGGGGTCCCTGCCACCGCGGCGGCGTGGCGCGACCTGCTGGCCGGCCTGTACGCGCAGCGGGCCGACGCCTTCACCGAGGGCGACCCCGCGGTCCTCGACCGGGTCTTCACCGCCGACAGCCCCCTGCTGACCACCGACGCGGCGCGGCTGGCCGAGCTGCGGTCGGCCGGCCAGCAGCTGGCCGGGTTCTCCCCGGAGGTCGTCGCGGTCACGTCGACGGCCGCCGTGGACGGCGGCTACCTGGTCGAGCTCACCGAGCGGGTCCCGGCCTACGGGGTGCTCGACGAGGCCGGGGGACGCACCGAGGTGCCCGGGCAGCCCGACCGCCCGGTCGAGATGACCGTGGTCAGCACCGCGGACGGGTGGCGGATCGCGTCCGCAGCGCTGGTCGCCTGAGCGGGCCGGGTCAGCCGGCGTCGACCGCCCACCGCAGGGCGGACTCGACGTCGCCGTGGGTGAAGGTGAATCCGGCGTCCATCAGCACCCGGGGGAGGGCGCGCTGCCCGGCGAGCACACCGAGCTGCGCGAACTCCCCCAGCACCAGCGAGAGCGCGAAGCCCGGCACGGGCAGCAGCGTCGGGCGGTGCAGGACCCGCCCCAGGGCCTCGGTGAAGACGGCGTTGGTGACCGGTTCGGGGCCGGTCAGGTCGACCGGTCCCGAGACGTCGGCGGACAGCAGGAACCGGATCGCGTCGACCTCGTCACGCAGGCTGATCCAGGGCCAGTACTGCTGCCCGGAGCCGAGCTTGCCGCCCACCCCCAGGGTGAACAGCGGCCGCAGCTTGGCCATCATCCCGCCGCGACCGAGCACCAGTCCGGTGCGCAGGTGCGCCACCCGGACACCCGCGGCCTCGGCGGGGCCGGTCGCCGCCTCCCACTGCACGCACACGTCGGCCAGGAAGTCCTCGCCGGCCGGGCTCGTCTCGTCCAGCACGCGGTCGCCGCCGTCGCCGTAGTAGCCGACGGCCGAGGCGGACAGCAGCACCCGAGGGCGGTCGGGGTCGGCGGCGGCAGCCTGGGCGAGGGCCGAGCTGATGGTGGTGGTGCTGTCGACCCGGCTGGCCACGACCTCCTGCTTGTACTGGTCGGTCCAGCGCTTGTCGCCGATGCCCACGCCGGCCAGGTTGACCACGGCGTCGACGTCGGCCAGCACCCCCGGGTCGAGTTCGTGGTGCTGGGGGTCCCAGCGGTGCTCGTCGGCGGTGCGGGGCGTCCGTCGGACCAGCCGGCGGACGTCGTGCCCGTCGGCCTGCAGCGCCGCGACGAGCGCGGTGCCGACCAGGCCGGAGGAACCGGTCACGGCGATGTGCATGGGTGGTCGACCTCCGGGTGCGGGGATGTGCGAGGTGGCTGCCCCGGTCGGGGCCCGCCGACACCTCGGGCCCCGGCGGAGTCCGCCGGGGCCCGAGGTGGTGGGTGCTGCGTGCGGTCAGCTCAGGCCGAGCTCGCCGTGGAACTGGCCGGCCTCCAGCCGCTCCTTCACCGTGGTGAGGAAGCGGGCGGCGTCGGCGCCGTCGACGATGCGGTGGTCGTAGGACAGGGCCAGGTAGACCATCGACCGCACGGCGACGACCTCGCCGAGCTCGGCGTCCTGCACCACGACGGCCCGCTTGACCACCGAACCGGTGCCCAGGATGGCGACCTGGGGCTGGTTGATGATCGGGGTGTCGAACAGGGCCCCGCGGCTGCCGGTGTTGGTCAGCGTGAACGTGCCGCCGCCCAGCTCGTCCGGGGTGACCTTGTTGGTGCGGGTCCGCTCGGCCAGGTCGGCGATCTTGCGGGCGATGCCGGCGATGCTGAGGTCACCGGCGCCCTGGATCACCGGGACCAGCAGCCCGCGCTCGGTGTCCACCGCGACGCCCAGGTTCTCGGCGTCGTGGTAGGTGACCGTGCCGGCCTCCATGTCCAGCGAGGAGTTCACCGTCGGGTGGGCCTTGAGGGCCTCGACGGCGGCCTTCGCGAAGAACGGCAGGAACGAGAGCTTGACGCCCTCGCGGGCCGCGAAGTCGTTCTTCACCTGGGTGCGCAGCTGCGCGATGCGGGTGACGTCGACCTCGACCACGGTGGTCAGCTGCGCGCTGACCTGCAGGGACTCGACCATGCGCTTGGCGATGACCGAGCGCAGGCGGGACAGCTTCTCGGTGCGGCCGCGGAGCTTGGTGTCCGGCGCGGGGACGGCGGGAGCCGCCTTGGCCGCCGGTGCAGCGTTCGGGGTGGCCGCGGGGGCCGGTGCAGCAGCAGGGGCCTCGGCCGGCTTCTCGGCGGCGGCGAGGACGTCCTGCTTGCGGATCCGGCCACCGACGCCGGTGCCCGACAGGGCGGACAGGTCGACCTCGTGCTCGGCGGCGAGCCGACGGACCAGCGGCGTGACGTAGGCCCCGCCGCCGTCGCCGGTCGGCGCCGCCGGGGCGGCCTTGGGTGCGGATGCCTGGGGTGCGACCTGCGGGGCCGGCTGCGAGGTCGGGGACCCGGCCGGCAGCGCGCCGCTGGAGCCGTAGTCGCCGCCCGGGGTCGAGTTGTCGGTCTCGGCCTCGGTCGGGGTGGGCCCGGTCTGCTCCTGGGCGGGCTGCTCCTGGGCCGGCTGCTCCTGCTTCGCCGGTGCCGGCTCGGCCGGTGCCTGCTGCGCCGGTGCCTGCTGCGCGGGGGCCGAGCCACCCGAGCCGCCGCCGATGATCGCCAGCTGGGCGCCGACGTCGACGGTCTCGTCCTCGGCGACCAGGATCGTGGTCAGGGTGCCGGCGGCGGGCGAGGGGATCTCGGTGTCGACCTTGTCGGTGGAGACCTCCAGGAGGGGCTCGTCGACCTCGACGGTGTCGCCCTCGGCCTTGAGCCAGCGGGTGACGGTGCCCTCGGTGACGCTCTCGCCCAGGGCCGGCATGGTCACCGGGGTGCCCTCGCCGGACCCGGCATCCGAACCGGCGGAGGGCGCCGGGGCGGCCTCGGGCTCGGGCTCGGGGGCGGCAGCCTCCGGCTGCTCGGGCTCGGGGGCGGCAGCCTCCGGCTGCTCGGGCTCGGGCGCGGGCTCCTCGGCGGCGGCCGGCTCCTCGGCCGGGGCGGACGAGCCCCCGCCCTCACCCTCGCCGCCGATGATCGCCAGCTCGGCGCCGACGTCGACGGTCTCGTCCTCGGCGACGACGATCTTGGTCAGCACACCGGCGGCGGGCGAGGGGATCTCGGTGTCGACCTTGTCGGTGGAGACCTCCAGGAGGGGCTCGTCGACCTCGACGGTGTCACCCTCCTGCTTGAGCCAGCGGGTGACGGTGCCCTCGGTGACGCTCTCGCCCAGGGCGGGCATGGTGACGGACGTCGGCATCGAGTGCAGTTCTCCTCAGGTCAGGGGTGGGGGGGTGGTGCGGGATCAGCTGTGCGAGTGCAGCGGCTTGCCGGCGAGGGCCATGTGCGCCTCGCCCAGGGACTCGCTCTGCGTGGGGTGCGGGTGCACGAGGGAGGCGACCTCGTCGGGCAGGGCCTCCCAGTTGTAGATGAGCTGGGCCTCGGCGACGAGCTCGCCGACCCGGCTGCCGACCATGTGGACGCCGACGACGGGGCCGTCCTTGGCGCGCACGAGCTTGACCGCGCCCGACGTCTTCAGGATCTGGCTCTTGCCGTTGCCGCCGAGGTCGTAGTTGACGACCTCGACCTCGCCGAAGCGCTCCTTGGCCTGGGCCTCGGTGAGCCCGACCGAGGCGACCTCGGGCTCGGAGTAGGTGACCCGCGGGACACCGGCGTAGTCGATCGGCACGACCGGCAGGCCGGCCAGCCGCTCGGCCACCAGGATGCCCTCGCCGAACCCGACGTGGGCCAGCTGCAGGGTGGGCACCAGGTCGCCGACGGCGGAGATCGTGGGCACGTTGGTCTGCATGTACTCGTCGACCATCACGAAGCCGCGCTCCATGGTCAGCCCGGCCTCCTCGTAGCCCAGGCCCTGGCTGACGGGGCCACGGCCGACCGCGACCAGCACGATCTCGGCCTCGAAGGACTTGCCGTTCTCCAGCTCGACGGAGACGCCGTTCTCGGTGGTGGAGACCTTCGAGACCCGGCTGCCGAGCGAGAACTCGATCTTGCGGCGGCGGTAGGCGCGCTCCAGGAGCTTGGAGGAGGACTCGTCCTCCAGCGGCACCAGGTGCGGCAGGCCCTCGATGATGGTGACGTCGGCACCGAAGGACTTCCAGACGCTGGCGAACTCGCAGCCGATGACACCGCCGCCCAGGATGATCACCGAGCTGGGGACGCGCTCGAGCTCGAGGGCCTGGTCGCTGGTGATGATCGTGGAGCCGTTGAGCTCGATGCCCGGCAGGCTGCGGGCGTAGGAGCCGGTGGCCAGCAGCACGTGCTTGCCCTCGTAGGTGGTGTCGCCCACCGCGACGGCGGTCGGGGAGACGAGCTTGCCCTCGCCCTCGACGTAGGTGATCTTGCGGCTCTTGATCAGGCCCTGCAGGCCCTTGTAGAGCTTGGCGGTGACCCCGCCCTTGTAGTCGTTGACCCCGGCCATGTCGATGCCGGCCAGCGAGGTCTTGACGCCGAACTGCTCGCCCTCGCGGGCGGAGTCGGCGACCTCGGCGGCGTGCAGCAGCGCCTTGGTGGGGATGCAGCCGCGGTGCAGGCAGGTGCCGCCGACCTTGTCCTTCTCGATCAGCACCACCGACAGCCCGAGCTCGGCCCCGCGGAGCGCCGCGGCGTAGCCGCCCGAGCCACCTCCCAGGATGACGAGGTCGGCGGTCTGGGCGGGTGCGCTCACGGGTTCTCCTCGGTGCGGGACGGCTCGGTCGGCGGGAGCAGGTCGTGCTCACCGCGACCCGGTGCGGGGGAGTGCTGTGCTGTGCTGGCGCCCATCCTGCCACCTGTCGGGAACGCGCACCCGACCTGCTCCGTTGGCCCGCTGGGTGCCGTCGTCGGCACCCCCGCGCCCGGACGCCGTCCCCCGCGCGGTGGGCGGGGAGGAGTCGGTGATGGGGCTGTTCGACAAGCTGCGGGGTGCTCGCCCGAGCAGCGGGCAGGGCGCCCGCGGGGGGCAGCGGGCCACGCTGGACCGTGCCTCGGGCAAGGCCGACCTGGGGCACATCGAGCAGTTCGTCGCCAGCCGTCGCGGCGTGGAGGGCTACGTGGAACCGCGCACCGCCGTCACCGAGACCACGATCCTGCTGGTGGCCGCCGACGGCGAGTGGACCCGCCGGCGCATCGACGGGCCCGACGTCGCCCGCAAGCTGTCCCGTGACCTGGGCATCCCGGTGTACGACGCCCAGGTCACCGGCTACCCGCAGCGCATGCGCGAGTGGTCCGCCCGGCAGAAGGACAAGCTGGGCTGAGGTCGGGTCAGCTCTCGACCAGCGCCTCGATGGTGGCCAGCAGGGTGCGGACCGGGACCCCGGTGCCGCCCTTGGTCGTGTAGCCCCACGGCGCGCCGGTGTTGTAGGCCGGGCCGGCGACGTCGATGTGCGCCCAGGGCAGGCCCTCGGGCACGAACTCGGCGAGGAAGTGCCCGGCGACGAGCATGCCGCCCAGCCGGTCGGGGTTGGCGTTGACGAAGTCGGCGGTGGCCGACTCCAGCCCGCGGCGCAGCTCGGACGGCAGCGGCATGGCCCACATCGGCTCGCCGGACCGGGTGCTGGCGGCGACGACGGCGTCGCGGAGGTCGTCGCTGCCCATGACGCCGGCGGTGCGGCCGCCCAGGGCGACGGTCTGCGCGCCGGTGAGGGTCGAGGTCTCGAGCAGGTAGTCGGGGGAGTCCTCGGCCGCCCGGGCGATCGCGTCGGCGAGCACGATGCGGCCCTCGGCGTCGGTGTTGGTGATCTCCGCCTTCTTGCCGTTGCGGAAGGTGACGACGTCGGCCGGCCGGTACGCGCTGCCCGAGGGCAGGTTCTCGGCGATCGGGACGGTGGCGGTGACGTCGACGGCCAGACCGAGGTCGGCCACGAGGCAGATGGTCGCGATCACGGCGGCGGCCCCGGCCATGTCGCTCTTCATGTCCTCCATGTGCAGGGCGGGCTTGATGGACAGGCCACCGCTGTCGAAGGTGATGCCCTTGCCCACCAGGGCCACCGAGCGGCGGGCCCGGCGACCGCGGTAGGTCAGCCGCAGCAGGCGGGGGCCGCGGGTCGAGCCACCACCGACGGCCAGGATGCCGCCGTACCCGCCGGCGGCCAGCTGCTCCTCGTCGAGCACCTCGACCGACAGCCCGGCCTTCTTGCCGGCGGCCGCGCCGCGGGCGGCCAGCTCGGCCGGGTACAGGTCGTTGGGCGGGGTGTTGACCAGGTCGCGGGTGAGGGCGACGGCGTCGGCGACCGCCCGCACCCTGGCCAGGGCGGCCTTCGCGGCGCCGGCGTCGGGCACGACGAGCTCGACCGATCGCGGCGGCGCGGGCCGGGCGGCGGGGAGGTCGGACTTGTAGGCGGTGAACTCGTAGGCACCCAGCAGCGCGCCCTCGCCGACGGCGTGCAGCCGGTCGTCGTCGGGAGCGCCACCCACGGCGGCCAGCAGTGAGACGACCGAGGCCCGGCCGACCAGCGCGCGGCTGGCCGCGCCGGCGGCCCGGCGCACCGCCTCGCCGGGGTAGCTGCCGTCGGGACGCGGGGCACCCAGGCCGGCGACGGCCACGACCGGGAACGGACCCTGGCCGAAGGTGGCCAACCGGGTCACCTCGTCCTCACCGCCCCGGGCGCCGAGGTCGGCCAGCGCCGCCATCAGGCGGCCGCCCAGCAGCCGGTCCACGGCTTCGGCCCCGGGTGTGGTCAGCGGCCCGTCGGGCCCCTTCCCCACCCCCACGACGACGGCGTCGGCGGTGAGCTTCTCGAGCGGGCGGTCGGTGGCGGAGATCGTCGGCGGCACCGACCCACCCTACGAGGGGCCCGCTACGGTCGCCGGGTGACCGCCCTCACCTCGCCCCTGCACGAGCGCCACCTCGCGGCCGGCGCCAAGATGGCCGACTTCGGCGGGTGGTCGATGCCGCTCGAGTACGCCGGTGGCGGGGTCATCGCCGAGCACACGGCGGTGCGCCAGGGGGTCGGCCTGTTCGACGTCTCGCACCTGGGCACCGGCACCGTCCGCGGCCCCGGTGCCGCGGCCCTCGTCGACCGGTGCCTCACCAACGACCTGGGACGGATCGGCCCGGGTCAGGCGCAGTACACCCTGTGCTGCCGCCCCGACGGCGACGAGTTCGCGGGCGGTGTGGTCGACGACCTGATCGTCTACCTGCACGCCGAGGACGACGTCCTGCTGGTGCCCAACGCCGCGAACGCCGCCGAGGTGCTGGCCCGGCTGGCCGCGGCGGCACCCGCAGGGGTCACGGTGACCGACCGCCACACCGAGGTCGCCGTGCTCGCCCTGCAGGGGCCGCGTGCCGCCGAGGTGCTGGCTGCCGTGGGCCTGCCCGGGGCGCTGGACTACATGGCGTTCGCGGCCACCCAGGGCGGCGGCGACGTCACCGTGTGCCGCACCGGCTACACCGGCGAGCACGGCTACGAGCTGCTCGTCGCGGCCGACCGGGCCGGCGAGCTCTGGGACTCCCTCCTCGCGGCCGGGGAGACCGAGCAGATCCGGCCGTGCGGCCTGGGCGCCCGGGACACCCTGCGCACCGAGATGGGCTACCCGCTGCACGGCCACGAGCTGTCCGTGGACATCACCCCGGTCCAGGCCCGTGCCGGGTGGGCGGTCGGCTGGTCCAAGCCCGAGTTCTGGGGCCGGGACGCCCTGCTGGCCGAGCGGGCCGCGGGCCCGGTGCGGCAGCTGTGGGGCCTGCGGGCACCGGGCCGGGGCATCCCACGGCCGGGGATGGCCGTGCTGGACGCCGCCGGCGAGCGGGTCGGCGAGGTCACCAGCGGCACGTTCTCCCCGACCCTGCGCGCCGGGATCGCCCTGGCGCTGCTGGACACCGCGGCCCGGCCCGCACCGGGGCTGGAGCTGGCCGTCGACGTCCGGGGTCGGACCTCGACGGTCGAGGTGGTCAAGCCCCCCTTCGTGCCCTCCCATGTGCGCTGATCAGGCGCTGGTCTTCTCCGCCTTGCCGGGGACGGCGGGGTCGGGCAGCTCGTCGGCCACCGTGGCCCGCCGGTCGCCCATCGGCACAGCGGCGCCCTCGGTCGTGTCGTGCGCGGTCTGGTGCTCGGCCTCGGCGTTGATCTCGGCTCCGAGCAGCACCAGGAAGCAGGTCAGCTGCAGCCACAGCATCAGCACGACCACACCGGCGATGGCTCCGTAGGTGGCCCCGTAGGAACCGAAGTTGCTGACGTAGAAGCTGAACGCGACCGACACGACGACCCACGCGACGGTGACGACCCCCGAACCGAGGGACACCCAGCGGAACTTGGGCGCGTCGCGATCAGGGGCGAGGCGGTAGAGGACGGACAGGGCGCCGGCCATCAGCCCGAGCAGCAGCACCCACCGAACCACCTGGGCCAAGATCGTGCCGACGATGCCCAGCGGCAGCGCGTCGAGCACGACCGGGGTGACCGCGACCAGGGTCAGCGTCAGCAGCACGAAGACGATGGCGCCGAAGGTCAGCCCCAGGGCCAGGAGGCGCAGCTTGATCGCGCCGCGCGTCTCGACCTCGTCGTAGGCCAGGTTGACCGCGGTGATCAGGTTGTTGACCCCGCCCGACGCCGAGAACAGCGCGGCCAGGATCGAGATCACCAGGCTCACCGACAGCGCCCCGGTGCCGGCCCCGGCCACCGAGGTGAGCTGCGTCTGGATGATGTCGAGGACCTCGCGGGGCACCGTCCCCCGCAGACCGTCCACCTGGTCCTGCACCGTGGCGGGGGAGGCCACGAGCCCGTAGAGGGAGATCGCCGCGATCAGCGTGGGGAAGATCGCCAGGAAGCCGAAGAAGGCCACACCGCCGCCGATGATCGGCATGTTGTCGGCCTTGTTCTCGGCCCACGCGCGCTTGAGGATCTGCACCCACCCGCGGGCCGGGATCTCCGTGGGGCTGTCCGCGTCCACGCCCGGCAACCGGTCACCCTCACCCTTCACCTGAGGTGGAGAGGTCGCGCTGCGGCGTGGACCGCCGTCCTCCGCGCGCTCGGCCGCTTCCCGGGCCGCGGCCCGTCGAGCCGCCTTCTCCTGCACGCGCTCGCGGATCCGGTCGACGGCGCTGTCAGGCCGCTTGATCTCGGCCATCGGTCTCTCCTAGGTGAGGGTGTGGAACGGCCCCGTCGCAGGGGCCCGCCGCGAGCTTGCGAGTGGTGGGGGGCGTTGGGGTCCTTCGTCAGTCGCCGGGCCAGGAACCGGTCAGCTTGGTGAAGGCCTGGGCGCCGAACCGGTCGACCCCGGCCTTCACGACGGCGAAGATCGCGCCCTGGATGGCTGCGGCCAGCAGCACGTGCGAGGTCTTGTACTCGCTCTGCAGGGCACCGGGGGCGTCGTCCTCGCCGGCGATCCGCTTCCAGACGACCGTGAACAGCCGTCCGGAGATCGCGCCGGCCGCGACCCCGGCGACGAGCCCGACCGGGCGGTAGGCCAGCGTGGCGCCTCCGCTCATCGGCGGGTCCGCCAGACGACGAGGGCCACGATGCCGGCGACCAGGGCTACACCGGCGGCGATCACCACGGGCGGGTTCTCGCGGTAGGTCTCGACCGCGGTGTCCTTGGCCTGGGCGGCCGACTCCTTGGCGCGGGAGCCGACGTCCAGGCGGTGGCTGAGCTCGTCGACGGTGGCGGCCAGCTGGTCGCGGGTGGCCTCGATGTCGGCCCTGATCGCGTCGGGCTCGGTGGGGCCGGACACGTCGGGGGCGCCCGGGCCGTGCGCCCCCTCGGGGCGGGTGGTGGACTCGCTCATCGCGCCGCACTCTCCTTCACGGTCGCCACGTCGGCCTTGATGCTCTCGAGGGTGTCGGTGGGCAGCGGCGGCTTGGCGTCGGCGATGTCCTTCTTGCCCAGCAGGGCGAGCACGCCGGCCACCAGGAAGAGGGCCACGCCGACGACGATCCCCGCGAGGTACCCGGGCAGCACGTTGGCCAGCCCGAGGATGCCGGCGGTGATGAGGGCGTTGAGGCCGAGCAGCGCGACGAGGCCGGCGCCGCCGAACAGACCGGCACCGATGCCGAGCTTCTTGGCCTTGCCCTTGACCTCGGCCTGGGCCAGGCGCACCTCGTCGCGGACCAGGCGGGTGACCAGCTCGGGCAGCTCGCCGATGAGCTGGCCGGTGGAGGCGGAGGACGGATCGGGGCGGGACCCGGTGGGGTGGCTCATCGGACCTCCAGTGCTCGTGACGGTTCGGGGGTGGGAGCGGATCCCTGCTCCTGTGCCCGTCCGCAGGCACGTCGAACCGCCGTGGCCCGCTCGGCGTGGCGCACTACCGTGAGGGCATGACCACGCCCGCGAACGGCTGGACCTGGCGGCTGCACGACCCGACGGGGGCCGAGGTGGCCCCCACCGACCTCGGCGTGGCCGTCCCGGTCGAGGACGCCCAGGCCGAGGCCGAGTCGTGGTTGGGGGAGCACTGGCGCGACCTGCTCGAGCGCGGCGTGGCCAGTGCCACCCTGCTGCGCGGGGACACCGTGGTGTACGGCCCGATGGGGCTCGCGGCGTCCTGAGGGTCAGCCCCGGCTGGTCTTGCCGGGGTCGCGCTCGACGACGTCGCCGAGTGCCTCGTCGATGCGGGCCAGCACCTCGGCCGACAGCTCGACGCCGGCCGCGGCCACGTTGTCGTGCACCTGCTCGGGGCGGGTCGCGCCGATGATCGCGGCCGCGACGTTGCCGTTCTGCAGCACCCAGGCGAGGGCGAGCTGGGCCATGGACAGCCCCAGGTCGTCGGCGATCGGCCGCAGCTGCTGCACGCGGGTGAGGATCTCGTCGGTCAGGTAGCCCTTCATCGAGCCCCCGGCCTGCGGGTCACCCCCGCGGCTGTCGGCGGGCGGGGCCTGGCCGGGGAGGTACTTGCCGGTGAGGACGCCCTGGGCCAGCGGCGACCAGACGATCTGCGAGACGCCCTCGGCCTCGGAGGTCGGGACGACCTCGGCCTCGATGACCCGCCACAGCATCGAGTACTGGGGCTGGTTGCTGATCAGCTGGATGCCCAGGTCGCGGGCCAGCGCGGCACCCGCGGCGATCTCCTCGGCCCGCCACTCGCTGACGCCGACGTAGAGCACCTTGCCCGCCCGGACCAGGTCGGCGAAGGCCGTCATGGTCTCCTCGAGCGGCACGCTCGGGTCGTACCGGTGCGCCTGGTAGAGGTCGACGTAGTCGGTCTGCAGCCGCTGCAACGAGGCGTGGCAGCTCTCGACGACGTGCTTGCGGCCCAGGCCGCGGTCGTTGGCGCCGGGGCCGGTCGGCCAGTAGACCTTGGTGGCGATCTCCAGGGACTCCCGCCGCTGCCCGGCCAGGGCACGGCCGAGCACGGACTCGGCCTTGGTGGCGGCGTACACGTCCGCGGTGTCGAAGGTGGTGATGCCGGCGTCGAGGGCGGCGTGCACGCAGGCGTGCGCGGCGTCCTCCTCGACCTGGCTGCCGTGGGTCAGCCAGTTGCCGTAGGCGAGCTCGGTGATGTTGAGGCCGGAACGGCCCAGTCGACGTGTCTGCACGTGCACCGACGCTAGACGGTGGCGCCGAGCTCCACCTGGGGCTTGGGGAACCGCCAGCGGCGGATCATCGTGGCCCGGCTGATGCCGTACCAGACCAGACCGCGCGTGCGGGCGTTCGGGTACCGCTCGGCCACCACCTTCTTGATCTTGCGCCCCAGCACGATCGAGTCGCCGATGATGACCAGGAAGAAGGCGAACCACAGGAACACGGTGTAGCTCTGCACCGCGGTGTTGGGGATGAAGTAGCCGACCAGCACCAGGGCGGCGACGACGAGGAAGAGGCTTCCGGCGTTGCGGCGGGCGTCGACGACATCGCGGACCAGCCGCTTCTCGGGACCGCGGTCGCGGGCGGGCAGCGCGCTGTCGTCACCGCGGGCCGCGGCCTCGCGGGCGCTGCCGCGGCCGGCGGCCTGCTGCTCGCGCATGCGCTTGTAGGCCTCCTTCCGCGTGGTGGGCGGGGGAGGCGGGGGGCCCGGGCGGCGGCCCTGCGCCTCGCTGCGCTTGGGCGTCGGCCGCCCCTTGCCGGCCGCGGTCAGCTGGGCCGTGAGGTCGGCAGCCGGGTCCGGCTTGGTCTCGGCAGGGCGGCGGCCGGGCAGGCGGAGCTTCACGGCGAGGAGTCTACGTGGCCCGCAGGGGTGCTCCCGGGGCCGGCGAGACCTGCGCAACACCCGGGCACGCGGGTTCGCGCCGTACAGTGGGAAGCAGCCCCGCCACGGCGGTGTTGGTCGGGACGGCGAGACGATGCACCCCGACCCTCGATGTGGGAGGACAGAACATGACCGTGCAGGACACTGCGACCACCCCCGACGCCGCGACCGGCGTCCTCCTGAGCGACCCGGCTGCGGCCAAGGTCAAGGCTCTGCTGGACCAGGAGGGCCGCGACGACCTGCGGCTGCGCATCGCCGTGCAGCCCGGTGGTTGCTCCGGTCTGCGCTACCAGCTCTTCTTCGACGAGCGCTTTCTCGACGGCGACCAGACCCACGAGTTCGGCGGCGTCGAGGTCATCGTCGACCGCATGAGCTCGCCGTACCTCGGCGGCGCGACGATCGACTTCGTGGACACCATCGAGAAGCAGGGCTTCACGATCGACAACCCCAACGCCGGCAGCTCCTGCGCCTGCGGGGACTCGTTCTCCTGACCTGACGCACCACGAGAGCCCGGCACCCCCACGGGGTGCCGGGCTCTCGTCGTCCCTACAGCTTGACGGGGTAGACGGTCTCGGGGACGTCGACCACGATGCGCTCCTCGACGAAGATGCCGTGCCAGACCATGAACACCAGCACCTCCCACAGCTGTCGGGCGACCCGCTTGCTCGGCACGTCGGCGGAGCGCAGGGACGTGAGCAGCTGGGCGACCTTCGCCCGGTCCAGCCACTCGTCGGTCTGGCTCCCGGCGATGACCTGGTGCGCCCACTCGTGCAGCGGACCGGCGAGGAACTCGGCGGTGGGCACCGGGAAGCCCAGCTTGCGGCGGTGCAGGATCGCCGGCGGCACGATCTGCTCCATGGCCCGGCGCAGGGCGTACTTCGTCGCGTCGGATCCACGGGGGACGCGCTGGTCCAGCGGGATGGTGCGGGCCAGGTCGAAGACCTCGGCGTCGAGGAAGGGCACGCGCAGCTCGAGGGAGTTGGCCATGGTCATCTTGTCGGCCTTGACCAGGATGTCGCCGCGCAGCCAGGTGAACAGGTCGACGTACTGCATGGCGGTGACGTCGTCGTACCCGGCCGCGCGGGTCTGCCGGTAGAGGTCCTCGGTGACCTGCACGTGGGAGACGTCGGCGTCGTGGCCGCGCAGCAGCGCGCCCAGCTCCGCGCCGGAGAAGTTGCGGGCGTTCCCGTAGTACCGCTCCTCCAGCGGGATGGAGGCCCGGCGCAGGAGGTCCTTGCCCCGCAGACCGTCGGGCAGCCGGCCCGACAGGGCCGCCATCACCTTCTTGCCCACCGACGGCACCCGCTGCGCCCACGCCAGGCTGAGCGGTTCGCGGTAGATCGTGTAGCCGCCGAACAGCTCGTCGGCGCCCTCGCCGGACAGCACGACCTTCACGTGCTTGCGGGCCTCGCGGGCCACGAAGTACAGCGGCACGAGGGCGGGGTCTGCGACCGGGTCGTCCAGGTACCAGACCACCTCGGGGATGGCGGCGGCGAACTGCTCGGCGGTGATGACCACCGGCACGTGCGCGACGCCCAGCTCGGCGGCGGACCGGGCGGCGATGTCGACCTCGGAGGTGGACTCGCGCTCGAAGCCGACCGTGAAGGTCATCAGGTCGGGGTTGTACCGGTGGGCGAGGGCGGCGATGGCCGTGGAGTCGATGCCGCTGGACAGGAACGACCCGACGGTGACGTCGGCCCGCATGTGCTTGGCGACCGACTCGTCCAGGGCCGCGGCGATCCGGTCGTACAGCTCCTGCTCGCGACCGGCCGCCACCGGCGTCGCCCGGAACTCCGGGTGGAACCAGCGCTCGGTGGACAGCTCGCCGCCGACGACGGTGAACCGCGTGCCGCTCTCGATCCTGGAGATGCCCCGGTGCAGGGTCGCCGGCTCGGGGACGTACTGCAGGGTGAGGTACTGCTGCAGCGCCGTGGGGTCGACGCCGCCGGCGCCCGCCGACCCGCCGAGCAGCTCCAGCAGCGCCTTCTTCTCGCTGGAGAGCACCAGTCCGCCGTCGGAGAGCCGAGCGGTGAACAGCGGCTTGATGCCGAACGCGTCGCGGGCGCCGAACGCCGTCCCGGTCTCGGTGTCCCAGATGACGAAGGCGAACATGCCGCGCAGCCGGTGGACGACGTCGGGACCCCAGTGGTGGAAGCCGGCGACGATGGCCTCGGTGTCGCCCTCGGTGGCGAACTCCGCGCCCAGCCCGCGCAGCTCCTCGCGCAGCTCCAGGTAGTTGTAGATCTCGCCGTTGAACAGGATCCGGTAGCGGCCGCCGGCCCAGGGCAGCGGCTGCGGGCTGCCGTCGACGTCGATGATCGACAGCCGGTTGAAGCCGAGCACCGTGTGCGCGTCGGACCACACGGCGGTGTCGTCGGGCCCGCGGTGGTGCAGGCAGTGCAGGGCGTGCCGGACGCCGTCGACGCGGGCCTCGTCGACCCGCTCGGCATCGGTGGACAGGTACGCGAGCAGGCCGCACATCGGGGTCAGGTCTCCGGGGGTCGGGGGTGGGCGCGGGGCCCGGGATCAGACGCGTTCGCCGGCGCGGGTCCTGCGTGTCACGATCCGCTCGGCCACGAAGGACAGGAACGGGATGGTGCCGGCGAGCAGGACGCCGAGGATGCCCTTGGCCGTCCACCGGGCGCGCAGCGCGAGGTCGAACGCGGTGAGCAGGAAGATCGCGTAGAGGAAGCCGTGCAGCGTGCCGATGATCTCGACCGGCCGGGGCTGGTCGCCGAAGTACTTCAGCGGCATCGCGACGAGCACCAGCACGGCGAGCAGGACGCCGACGACGTAGGCCATGACCCGGTAGCGCAGCAGGGCGGCCGGGATCTTGCGCTGCTCCCAGGTCTTCCCGCCCGGGCGGGGGGCGGTGGTGGGCTCAGCTGCCATCTCGTCCTCGCAGTGCCTTCTCGTTGAGCTCGGCCAGGTAGCGGTTGTAGGCGGCCAGCTCGGGGTCGCCGGTGGTGTCGATGCGGGGGCGCTGGTACAGGACGACGTCCTGGCCGGGCTCGTCCTCGTCCGGGTCGCGGTTGAGCTCGACCTTGACCATCTTCGCGTAGAAGAAGAGCCCCATGAACCCGTAGAGCGGCCACTGCAGGGCATAGCTCCAGTTGACCGCGCCGCCGCCGTTCTCGGCCTTGGTCAGCTGCCAGTAGCCCAGGAAGAACGTCGCCACGAACAGGGCGGCCACCAGCAGGTGCAGCAGCACCCAGCGCGGGGTCAACAACCGGGGGAGCACGCCCTCGACTGTAGCCGTCGCACCTGCCGGTCCCGGCGCCCACGAGGTAGGTCACAGCCCGGTCGCACGGGCCGGCCCGGGGTCCACGACACCCCGGCGGCGGGCCTCCCGGCCAGGGGTCGCCGCCCGGGTGCGGTCGGCTACGCTCGCCGTGACTGTGGTCGGGGTGGGCAGGACCTGTCGGGAGACCGAGAGGGCCACCGCTCCACCAACACGGAGCCGTACCGCGCAGCACCCGCCGCGCGGAGGAACAAGGAGGCAGCGGGCAGTGGCTCGACGGAGCAAGCTCGCGCGGGTCGCCGCGCTCGGCGTCCTGGCCGTTCTCACCCTCGGCGGGTGCGATCTGAACAACGAGTTCTGGCGGTTCGGGTGGCCCGAGGGCGTCACCGACCAGGCCGAGCAGATGCGCCACCTGTGGACCGGTTCGGTCATCGCCGCCCTGATCGTCGGCATCGCGGTGTGGGCGCTGATCTTCTGGTCGATGGTGCGGCACCGCAAGCGCGGCGACGAGCTGCCCAAGCAGACGGCCTACAACCTGCCGCTGGAGATCGTCTACACGATCGTCCCGTTCGTGATGATCGCCGTCCTGTTCTTCTACACGGTCGTCGTGCAGAACAAGGTCCAGGAGCGCAGCGACAACCCCGACGTGACCATCGCCGTCAACGCCTTCAAGTGGAACTGGCAGTTCGTCTACCCGGAGACCACCGAGTCCAACGGCGGTACCCCGGTGAGCACGACCGGGTCCAGCACCGAGATCCCGATCCTGGTTGTCCCGGTCGACCAGACCATCCGCTTCGAGGTCGCCTCGGCCGACGTCATCCACTCGTTCTGGGTGCCCGAGTTCCTCTTCAAGCTCGACGTCATCCCGGGCAACGAGAACGGCCGCGACAACGTCTTCGAGGTGACCGTCCGCGAGCAGGGCGCCTTCGTGGGCCGCTGCGCCGAGCTGTGCGGCACCTACCACGCCAACATGAACTTCGAGGTCCGTGCGGTCACCGGCGAGCAGTACGACGAGTACCTCGCCGCCCGTGAGGCCGGCCAGTCCACGCACGACGCGCTCGAGAGCATCGGCCAGGACGGCACCGCGACCACCACGCAGCCCTTCGACCAGCTCACCGAGTCCCAGCGGCTCGACGCCGCCGGGAACTGACGTGACCCCCACCCCCATCCAGCAGCGGGAGGACCGACCGTGAAGGTCGAAGCGCTCATCTTCAACCTGATCGCGCTGTTCGCGGTCGTCGCGGCGGTCGTCTACGGCTTCTGGTCGCGCGAGCCGATCGGCACCACGGCGCTGGCGCTCTCGGCCGGGCTGCTGGGCCTGATCGGTGGCTTCTTCTGGTTCGTGGCCCGGCGCATCGACTCGCGCCCCGAGGACCTCAAGGACGCCGAGATCGCCGACGGCGCGGGCGAGCTGGGCTTCTTCTCGCCGGGGAGCTACTGGCCCTTCGGCCTGGCGCTGTCGGCCGCGATGATGGGTCTGGCGCTGGCCTTCTTCCACGTGTGGTTGATCCTCATGGCCGGCGCCGCGCTGCTGATCACCATCGGTGGCCTGCTGTTCGAGTACTACACCGGGCAGAACGCGCACAGCTGACCTGCACGACTCGGAGGGCCCCCCACGTACCGCGTGGGGGGCCCTCCGTCGTCCTGGGCACTCCCATGAGCACTCATGGGGGCAGCGTGGATCAGGGGGGTGCGCGGAACTCCATCCCCCTGGGTCAGATCTGGTGGAGGGGGACGGACTCCCGTGCAGGAGGACGTCGCCGTCCCCGTCGCGCCCCGCATCCTGGGGATCTCGCCGGTACCGGCACCCACGTGCGGTACCCGGTGCACGGCCACCGGGGGCACCCGGGAAACCGCTGAGGGCGCGCGCTGCCGGTCGCCGATGCCCGCGCGGACCGGTGGACACCCGGCGCGCGGGGGAGGGCGACCCGGACCGAGCACAGGGTCCGCCGCCGTGGGCGCGCGGTGGCCGTACGCCCGTCGCGGCCACCGTGCGTCCCGGCGGTGTGGGCCTCGGTCCGGACGACCCGGTCATCCGGACCGCACGGCAAGGCCCTCAGGAGGACGCCGTGGCCCCGGACGACAGCGGGCCCCCTCCCGGTGGGGGAGGGGGCCCGCTGTGCGGTGGTGCGGTGGATCAGTCGCGCGGGTCCTGCGGGCGTCCGCCCTCGGAGGGACGACCACCCTCGGACGGCCGGCCCGAGGTGACGTGCTCGTCGGACTCGGCGGCTGCCAGACCGCGGCGCTCCTGCTGCGCCTCGAGCTCGACCTGGGCGGGCTGCTCGATCGGCTTGAAGAAGCCCTTGACCGCACGGCGGGCGCCCCCGACCTGGTTCATCTTCTTCGGCACCGGAGCGCCGGCGTAGGTCAGCTGACCGTGGCCGTGCTCGTCGACCGGGCCCAGCGGCTGGTGCACCTCGATGAACTCACCGCTCGGCAGACGACGGATCACGCCGGTCTCGATGCCGTGCTCCAGGACCTCGCGGTCGTGCTTCTGCAGGCCCAGGCAGATGCGGTAGCTGATCATGTAGGCGATCGGCGGGATGATGACCATGCCGATGCGGCCGACCCAGGTCATCGCGTTGAGGCTGATGTCGAACTTGTCGGCGATGAGGTCGTTGCCGCCCGACATCCACAGCACGCAGTAGAACGCCAGGGCCATGGCGCCCACCGAGGTGCGCACCGGGACGTCGCGCGGCCGCTGCAGCAGGTGGTGCGACGCGGTGTCGCCGGTGAGCTTGCGCTCGAGCTGGGGGTAGAGCGCCAGCACGGTGAACATCGCACCGGCCACCACGACCGTCGGCCAGAAGAGCGCCGGGATCGTGTAGTCACCGGGCAGGTTGATGTCCCAGGCGGGCATCAGACGCGTGGAGCCGTCCAGGAAGCCGATGTACCAGTCGGGCTGGGACCCCGCCGACACCTGGGCCGGGTTGTAGGGCCCCCACAGCCAGATGGGGTTGATCTGCACCAGACCACCGAGGGCGGCGCAGAGGCCGAAGACGATGAAGAACAGCGCGGTCGCCTTGCCGGCGAAGGCCGGGAAGAGCCGGTTGCCGACCACGTTGTGCTCGGTGCGGCCGGGCCCGGGGAACTGGGTGTGCTTCTGCTTGATCAGCAGGAGCAGGTGGACCGCGATCAGCGCCAGGATGATCGCCGGCAGGATCAGCACGTGGACGATGTAGAAGCGCCCGATGATCGCGTCGCCGACGTAGTCGCCGTCGAAGACCGCCCAGTGCGCCCACGTCCCGATCACCGGGATCGACAGCAGGATCGCCGAGATGATCCGCAGGCCGGTGCCCGAGAGCAGGTCGTCGGGCATCGAGTAGCCGGTGACGCCCATGAGCAGCGCCAGCACCAGCAGCACGACGCCGATGCCCCAGTTGGTCTCGCGGGGCTTGCGGAACGCGCCGGTGAAGAAGATGCGCAGCAGGTGCACCACGATCGAGGCGACGAACAGCAGGGCGGCCCAGTGGTGGATCTGCCGGATGAACAGACCACCGCGGACGTCGAAGCTCAGCGACAGCGTGGACTCGTAGGCCTGCGACATCTCGACGCCGCGCAGCGGGGCGTAGGAGCCCTGGTAGGGCACCTCGGCCATCGACGCGTCGAAGAAGAAGGTCAGGTAGGTACCCGACAGCAGCAGGATGATGAACGAGTAGAGCGCGATCTCACCGAGCAGGAACGACCAGTGGTCGGGGAACACCTTGTTGAGCGTGCGGCGGAGCGGACCGGCGACGATGAGACGCTCGTCGATCTCGGTTGCTGCCTTGCCGATCTTCGTAGCCGGCTGTCCCGGCGCGACCGCAGTAGCCATCAGATCCGCTCTCGGTTCCAGTAGGTGGGGCCAACAGCCTCAATGTAGTCGCTGCGCGCGACGAAGTACCCCTCGTCATCCAGCGTAATCGGCAGTTCCGGCAGGGAGCGCGTGGCCGGGCCGAACACGGGCTTGGCGCCCTGGATGACGTCGAACTGCGACTGGTGGCAGGGGCAGAGGATGCGGCTGGTCTCCTGCTCGTACAGCGACACCGGGCACCCGGCGTGCGTGCAGATCTTGGAGTAGGCGACGTAGTCGCCGTAGCCGAAGTCGGCCTGGCCCTCGCGGGGCTCGAGCGCGGCCATCTGCTCGGGGCGGAGCCGGATCAGCATCGTGGCGGCGTCGGCGGCGCGGTTGCCGCCCTCGACGGCCGGGAAGACCGTCTCGAGCGAGCCCGGCTCCTGGTCACCGGGGCGGATCGGGGTGCCGTCGTCGCGGACGAGACGAACGCCTTCGGCCCACTCGGTGGTGCCCAGCGGGTTGCCCTTGTTCGGGTTCTTGATCAGACCGCCCAGCGGGGCGATGAGCATCAGGCCCAGGGCGCCGCCGGCGAAGCCGAGGCTGCGGCCGATCATCTTGCGCCGCGGGAAGCCGGTCTTGTCCAGCCCGCCCATGAGGGTGGCCGCGGTGGTGGCCCGGTCGAACTGGGAGCCGTCGTGCTTGTCCTGCACGGCGGTCTCGTGGGGCAGCAGCTTCTTGACGAACAGCACCAGGCCGACGCCGATGAAGATCAGCGCGCCGCCCATGGTGAGACCCAGGAGCGGGGTGTAGAGCGCGCTCCAGCCGTTGTCCTCGGAGGCCCACTGCCAGTCGGGCAGGAACCAGTTGGAGCCGAAGTAGACGACCGCGAAGGCCAGGGCGAACAGGCCGGCGAGCCCGAAGGCCATGGCCACCTGGCGCTCGGCCTGCTTCTCCAGGCCGGAGCCCGGCGGCGGCGGCGGGTCGACGTGCAGGACCTCGACGCCGTCGTAGCGGGCGCCGAGGCGGTTGAGGTCCTCGCGCTGCATGCCCGCCAGGCGCTCGGGCGAGAAGTCGTCGTCCGGGCCGCCGTACTGCATGCCCGGCTCGTCGCTCGGGTCGGACCCGGGCCGGTCGTGGGTGCTCACGCCTTCGTCCCCATCCAGAAGATGCCGAACAGCAGGGCGCCGATGCCGACGACCCAGATGACCAGGCCCTCGGAGACCGGGCCGGCGCGGCCGATGCCGGCGCCGCCGGGGTCGGCCTGCTCCTTGAGGGTCTGCACGTAGTCGATGATCGAGCGCTTCTGCTCCGGGGTGAGCTGGTTGTCCCCGAAGACCGGCATGTTCTCGGGGCCGGAGAGCATCGCGGCGTAGATCTCGAGGTCGTTCGCGTCGGCCAGGCTCGGTGCGGCCTTGCCGGAGGACAGCGCGCCGCCCTCGCCGACGAAGTTGTGGCAGCTCGCGCAGTTGAGCCGGAACAGCTCACCGCCCTCGGCCAGGTCGCCGTCGCGCAGGTCGCCCGAGGGGAGGGTCGGGCCACCGCCGTTGGCCTGGATGTAGGCCATCAGCTGCTCGATCTGGGCGTCGTCGAAGACCGGGGGCTTGCGGGCGGCGTCGGCCTCCTGGCGGACCAGCGGCATGCGGCCGGTGTGCACCTGGAAGTAGACCGAGGCCTCGCCGACGCCGATCAGCGAGGGGCCGCGGTCGGAGACGCCCTGCAGGTTCGACCCGTGGCAGCTGATGCAGCTGCGCTCGTAGAGCGCCTGGCCCGCGGCCTCGGCCGAGGACTGGCCGGCGACGGCGTCGTCGGCCGCGTTGGCCGGCGCCAGGGCCGAGTAGCCGACACCGGTGAGCACCAGGGCGGCCATGAGGCCGGCGACGTTGGCGAGGCGACGGCGCTGCTTGGAGCGGCGACGGAGCCGGGCGGCGCTGGCCGGCGCACCGGTCGCACGGCGGCCGAACCGCGCGCGGAGCCCGGTGGTGCGGCCCTCGGCGTTCGGGGCGTCGGAGGTGGGGTTCGTGGTGGACACCGGTTCCCTAGCGGATCAGGTAGATCGTGGCGAAGAGCCCGATCCACACGACGTCGACGAAGTGCCAGTAGTAGGAGACCACGATCGCCGAGGTCGCCTGCGCTGGCGTGAAGCGGCCCATCGTGGACCGCATGAGCACGAACACGAAGGCGATGAGGCCACCGATGACGTGCAGGCCGTGGAACCCGGTCGTGAGGAAGAAGACCGACCCGTAGGTGGACGACGAGATCGTGGTCGCGTGCTCGGTGACCAGCACGCGGTACTCGTTGGCCTGGCCCAGGACGAACACCAGGCCCATCACGAACGTGATCGTGAACCAGCGGCGCAGCCCGTACACGTTGCCCTGCTCGGCGGCGAAGACGCCGAGCTGGCAGGTGATGGACGAGGCGACCAGCACGGTGGTGAAGAAGACCGCGTAGGGCAGGTCGAGCTCGGTGGGCGGCGGAGGCCACGGGTCGCCCGCGCGGGCGCGCGCGGTGAAGTACATGGCGAACAGACCGGCGAAGAACATCAGCTCGCTGGCGAGCCAGATGATCGTGCCGACGCTGACCATGTTCGGTCGGGTCAGGGAGTGCACCCGCGAAGTGTCGAAGGTGCTGCTCGCCACGGGGGCCGTTGTCACAGCGCCATCATGGCATCGGCGCAGCCGACCGACGAGTGCGGGTGCAACGGCGTGGCGAAGCCGGGAGCCGGCTGTGCGTCCGGTGGCGCCGGATGCCCCGTGCGACGTGGCGATCACCCTGGGCAGCGGCCGCCCGGGCCCGGTCCGGGGTGGCGCGGCGGGTCGCGTCCGGGGCCCGGCGTGACCTGTCCGTGATCTGGGTGGCCGACGGAGCGGGCGCCCACCGGGGGGTGGCGGGCACTAGGGTCGACCCCGTGAGCAGCGCTGCCGCACCGGCCGGAACAGGACCCCGATCAGTGGTGGTCTTCAGCCACCGGGCCGAGGTCCGGGACGCCGTCCGCACCGCCGTCGGCACGCACCCCGCGGCCGACGTCGGCCCGGTCCGGTACCTGGAGTGCGCCACCGGCGCCGAGGTCGTGGCCGCCGTCGACGGAGGCGGGGTCGACCTCTGCATCCTCGACGGCGAGGCGCAGCCGACCGGAGGCATGGGCATCGGCCGCCAGCTCAAGCACGAGATCACGGACTGCCCGCCCGTGCTGGTGCTCATCGCCCGGCAGGCCGACCGGTGGTTGGCGCACTGGTCGATGGCCGAGGCCACGCTGGCCCACCCGGTCGACCCGTTGGTGGCTCCCGAGGTCGTCGCCGACCTGCTGCGCACCCACGCCGGCCGGCCGGCCGTGCACGGGTGACCGCACGATGACGCAGGCCGTCCCGACCTGGCCCGGTCTGCTCCGCCGGCTGATCGCCCGGCAGGACCTCTCCGCCGCCGAGACCGCGTGGGCCATGCGCGAGATCATGGCCGGTGCCGCGACCCCGGCGCAGGTGGCCGGTTTCGCGGTGGCCCTGCGGGCCAAGGGCGAGGCGCCGGCGGAGGTGGCCGGCATGGCGGCCACCATGGTGGAGAAGGCGACCCCGGTGACGCTGCCGATGGAGTGCGTCGACATCGTGGGCACCGGGAGCGACGGTGCCGACACGGTGAACATCTCGACGATGGCCGCCGTGGTGACGGCCGCGGCCGGTGTGCCGGTGGCCAAGCACGGCAGCCGGGCGGCGTCGTCGTCCTCCGGGTCGGCCGACGTCCTCGAGGCGCTGGGCGTGGTCATCGACCTGCCGGCCGCGGGGGTGGCGCGCTGCGTGGCCGAGGCCGGCATCGGGTTCTTCTTCGCCCCGGTCTTCCACCCGGGCATGCGGCACGTGGCGGCTCCGCGCCGCGAGATGGGCATCGGCACGGTCTTCAACTTCCTCGGTCCGCTGAGCAACCCGGCCCGGCCCGCTGCGTCGGCCATCGGCTGCGCCGACGCCCGGATGGCGCCGGTGCTGGCCGAGGTGCTCGCCGGGCGCGGCTCCCGGGCGCTGGTGTTCCGGGGGGACGACGGGCTGGACGAGCTCACGACGTCGACGACGTCGGCGGTGTGGGTGGTGCGCGACGGGGAGGTCGTCGCCGACCGGGTGGACCCGACGGCGCTGGGGCTGCCGGTGTCGGCGCCCGGTGCGCTGCGCGGCGGGGACGCCGCGGCCAACGCCGACGTCGTCCGGCGGCTGGTGGCGGGCGAGCGCGGCCCCGTGCGGGACGCCGTGCTGCTCAACGCGGCGGCCGCGCTGGTGGCGTTCGACGAGCACGGGGGCCGGCTGCACGACCGGCTCGCGGCCGGCCTGGAGCGCGCCGCGGCGGCGGTGGACGACGGTCGGGCGCAGGCCCTCCTGGCCCGCTGGGCAGAGGTCAGCCGGTCGGCCCGCTAGTTGTGATGTCCAGGCAGGTTGTCCAGCCGGGTGATCGGCGGTAGGGCTCCGGTGGCGCTGTGGGGCCGGTGGTGGTTGTAGAAGTGCAGCCATCCTGGCAGGGCGTCGCGGCGTTGTTGTTCGGAGTCGTAGAAGCGGGCGTAGGCCCAGCCCTCTGCCATGGTGCGGTGGAACCGTTCGATCTTGCCGTTGGTCTGTGGCCGGTAGGGGCGGGTGCGCTTGTGCACGATCCCGAGGCCGGCGCAGGCGTCGCGCCAGGCGAAGGACCGGTAGGCAGACCCGTTGTCGGACAGCACCCGTTGGACGGTGACCCCGCGGGC
>NZ_FNIR01000005.1:69933-336070 GCF_900103975.1 Klenkia soli | reverse complement strand
CCCCGGAGCCGGTGATCGTGCGGATGAGTGACTTCAAGTCCAACGAGTACGCCAACCTGCTGGGTGGGGAGGCCTACGAGCCGCACGAGGAGAACCCGATGCTGGGCTACCGGGGGGCGTCCCGGTACTTGTCGGCGGACTTCGCGGAGTGCTTCGCGATGGAGTGCGCGGCGTTGAAGCACGTGCGGGACGAGATGGGTCTGACGAACGTCAAGATCATGATCCCGTTCGTGCGGACGGTGGCCGAGATCGAGGGCGTGGTGGAGCTGCTGGCCTCCCACGGGTTGGTGCGGGGGGACAACGACCTGTCGGTGGTGATGATGTGCGAGCTGCCCTCCAACGCGCTGCTGGCTGATGAGTTCCTAGACCACGTGGACGGGTTCTCGATCGGCTCGAACGACATGACGCAGCTGGTGCTGGGTCTGGACCGGGACTCCTCGCTGGTGGCGGCGACGTTCGACGAGCGCAACCCCGCCGTGCTCAAGGTGCTGGAGATGGCCATCAGCGCGTGCCTGGCCCGCGGGAAGTACGTGGGCATCTGCGGTCAGGGTCCCTCCGACCACCCCGACCTCGCGCAGTGGCTGGTGGAGCAGGGCATCGAGTCGATGTCGCTGAACCCCGACACCGTCGTCGACACCTGGCTCGCCATCGCCAAGGCCGGCAGCTGACGCACCTCCGGCGGCCCTGAGCGGCCGCAGGACCGCCGCAGGGCGGGTGGCCCACCCCGCCGGGTGGGCCACCCGCCCTGCGTGGTCCCGGCGCCGTGTGCACCGATGTGCAAGAAAAACGGGAAAAAGTGCACGCCCTACTTGTCGGTGACAGCAGTCACATGCCACTCTTCGTCGCGCACAACGGTGCGCCCAACGTGAACGGAGGTGACGATGCCCGCTCCCCGAGAGGTCGAGGCGCTCGTCGCCGCTGCCCGGCTGTACTACCTGGAGAACCTCTCCCAGGCCGAGGTCGCGCAGCGGTTGGGCACCAGCCGCAGCAACGTCTCGCGCATGCTCGCCTCCGCCGTCGAGCAGGGTGTGGTCGAGATCCGGGTCAACGACCCGGCCGGCCGCGAGCGCCAGCTCGAGGACGCGCTCCGCGACCGGTTCGGCCTCCGTTCGGTGCGGGTCGCCCAGCGCACCGCCGTCGGCCACGCCGACGAGCAGGTCGGCACCCAGGCCGGCCGGTTCCTCCTCAGCGAGCTCCGCGACGGCATGACCGTCGCGCTGTCCTGGGGGAGCGCCCTGCAGTCGATGGTGTGGCACACCACCGCCGAGCACGACTACGCGGTGCGGCTGGTCCAGCTCGTGGGCGGGTTGTCGGCGGTGGACAACGAGGTCTCCGGGCACGAGCTGGTCCGGGAGCTCGCCTCCCGGCTGGGTGCCACCTACCGCTACCTGCACGCCCCGGCCACGCTGACGACGGCCAGCGCCCGCGACGCCCTCGCCGAGGAGGCCTCGGTGGAGCAGGCGCTCGCCGAGGCCCGCCGCGCCGACATCGCCTTCGTCGGCATCGGCACGCCGTCCCACGGCTCGTCGGCCTCGGTGCTCACCGCGCTGGCCCTCGACGCCGAGGAGGCCGCCCAGCTGCGCAAGGCCGAGCCGGTCGGCGACATCGCGGCCCGCTACTTCGACGCCCAGGGCGAGCCGGTCATGGGCGCCGTCCACGAGCGCGTGCTCGCGGTCACCCTGGCCGACCTGGCCGCCATCCCGACCGTCGTCGGCGTGGCCTGCGGCCGGGTCAAGGCCGCCGGTGTGCTGGGTGCGCTGCGCGGCCGGCTGATCGACGTCCTCGTCTGCGACGAGAGCCTGGCCCGCGCCGTCCTCGCGCTGGGCCGCGAGACCGACCCCGACATCGACGAGAGCGAGGCCCCCCGATGAGCTGGTGGCTGCTGTTGGTCCCCGTGGTGCTCGGCACCGTCGTTCAGCTGTGGCTGACGGCCAAGCAGACGACCGCCTGGGCGCAGGAGTTGCGGCGGATCCGCCCGCTGGGCGCCACCGCCGTCGGCAGCGGGGGCCGTCGCTACCGCGGCGGCAAGGCGTTCGTCGCCCTCGCGGTCGCCGACAAGCGGGTCACGGGCGCCTTCTCCCTCCGCGGCTTCACCACCTTCGCCCGCCCCGCGCCGCTGCCCGCCCTGGTGGGCGTGCGGCTGGCCGTGGTGGCCGGCGACCGGCCCCTCGAGGGCCTCACGAACTCCGAGCGGATCGCCGCTCGGGAGGCGGCCGGGATGCTCCGGACCGCCCTGGCCGACGGACCCGGTGCCACGAGCCCCGCCGGGCCCCCGGTCAGCGCCGGGACGACCTAGGCCGCCCCCCGGCGAGACCCGCCGGGACGCCGCCCCGCTCCACCGCACGACCGACCCACCGCAGCACCGGGAACGGTCCCTCAGCCGTGCCCGCGACCACCTCACCCACGCTCCCCAGGAGGGACGCCCGCCATGCTCGTTCTGGCAGCAGACGCACCCCAGGGAGAGGACCCCACCGGCTTCTTCGGTGTCCTCGCCCATGCCGCCGAGTGGTTCATCGGCCTGTTCCAGGCCGGTGCCACGAACTTCGTCGGCCTGCTCGTCGGCATCATCCCGCTGCTCATCGTCCTGCTCACCGCCGTCAACGCCCTGGTCCGGGCGATCGGCGTCGAGCGGATCGAGCGGTTCGGCGAGATGGCCGCCCGCCCCGGGATCCAGTGGTACCCCGTGCGGTACCTGCTCCTCCCGGTGCTCTCGGTCTTCTTCCTGACCAACCCGATGTGCTACACGATGGGCCGCTTCCTGCCCGAGAAGTACAAGCCGGCCTTCTACGACTCCTCGGTGTCCTTCGTGCACCCGATCCTGGGCCTGTTCCCGCACGCCAACCCCGGTGAGCTCTTCGTCTACTACGGCATCGCCGCCGGCATCACCACCCTCGGCTTCGGCCTCGGCGACCTCGCCGTCCGCTTCCTGCTCGTCGGCCTCGTCGTGATCCTCATCCGCGGCGTCGTCACCGAGCTCATCACCGCCCGCCTGCTGGCCCGCAACACCCGCAACGAAGGAGTCGTGGCATGAGCGCCACCACCGAGACCCGCAAGCCGAGCAAGGGCGTCGGGGCAGCGAACAAGGCCAGCAGCGTGCTGGTGCGCGTGGGCAAGGCCGTCGGCGGCGTCGTCGGCGTGCTCTACCAGGCTGGCCGCGACACGATCGACACGGTCATCCGCAACATCATCCCGTTCATGGCCTTCGTGTCGGTGATCGTCGGCATCGTCAACTACACCGGCCTGGGCAACCTGCTGGCGAACTTCGTCGCCCCCCTGGCGTCGAGCCTGATCGGGCTGCTGGCCATCTGCATCTTCTGCGCGATCCCCGTGCTGTCGCCGGTGCTCGGCCCCGGCGCGGTCATCGCGCAGGTCGTCGGCGTGCTGCTGGGCACCCGCATCGGGCAGGGCGACATCCCGCCGCAGTACGCCCTGCCGGCCCTGTTCGCCATCAACCCGCAGGTCGGCTGCGACTTCATCCCCGTCGGCCTGGCCCTCGGCGAGGCCGAGCCGGAGACCGTCGAGGCCGGCGTCCCGGCGGTGCTGTTCAGCCGCCTGGTCACCGGACCCATCGCCGTCGTCATCGCGTACTTCGCCAGCTTCGGCCTGTACTCGTCCAACTGACCCACCCCGCACCACCGCACACGACTGCACCAGAGGAGCACGAGATGCCCGAGTACAAGTCCGTCACCATCAGCAAGGGCCGGGGCGGCTGGGGAGGCCCCCTCACCATCACCCCGACCGACGAGCGGCCGCTGGTCTACAGCGTCACCGGCGGTGGCATCCACCCGGTGGCCGCCCGGATCGCCGAGCTGACCGGGGGCCAGGCGTTCGACGGCTTCAAGAGCTCCGCCCCGTTCGACAAGATCGCCGTGGCCGTCATCGACTGCGGCGGCACCGCCCGGGTCGGCGTCTACCCGATGAAGAAGGTCATGACCGTCGACGTCCACGCGACGTCGCCGTCGGGCCCGCTGGCCTCCTTCATCAAGGAGGACATCTTCGTCTCCGGCGTCGGCGTCGCGGACGTGGTCGAGAAGTGACCGCGCCCGAGGTGACGGTGGAGGAGGAGGTCCTCTACTCCTCCACCGTCACCGCGGTCGGGGAGCAGGTCGGCATGTTCGTCGGGGACCACGGCATCCTGGTCCTCTTCGGCGCCGACTCCCCGGCCGAGCTGCACGAGTTCTCCGCGATCCACGAGGCGACGGTGGCCAGCGCCGGCCCGCGCCCCGGTGACGTCGTCGAGCTCGGGAGCACCCGCATCCCCGTGCTCGCCGTCGGCTCCGTCGTCGAGGCCAACCTGGTGAACCTGGGCCACATCGACTTCAAGGCCAACGGCTCGACCGAGGCCGACATGCCCGGCGACTGCAACCTGCCCGTCGGCAGCCTCGTGCTGCCCCAGCCGGGCGACACCTTCCGCATCCTGCGACCGGCCGGCCCGGTCGCCACCCCCGAGGACCCCTCATGAGCTACAGCTCCCGGCTCGCCGCCCTGGCCGCCGAGCGCGGCCGCCCGGTCCGCATCGCGCTCGTCGGTGCCGGCCAGATGGGCCGCGGGTTCGCCGCCCAGGCCCACCGCATGACCGGTGTGCACGTCTCCGCCGTCGTGGACGTCGTCGCCGAGCGCGCCTCCGAGGCCCTGGTCGGCACCGGGCAGCAGCCGGTGATCAGCCGGGACCTCGACGAGGTCGTCCGGGTGGTCGAGAGCGGGGGCGCCGTGGCCCTCGACGACCTCTCGCTGCTCACCGACCTGCCCGTCGACGTCGTCGTCGAGGCCACCGGCGTGCCCGAGATCGGCGCCCAGGTCGCCGTCCGGTGCCTGCTCGCCGGCAAGGACATCGCCACCCTGAACGTCGAGTCCGACGTGACCATCGGCCGCCTGCTGCACGACCTGGCGCAGTCGACGGGTGCGATCTACTCCATCTGCCGCGGCGACGAGCCGGTCGAGTGCAAGATCCTCGTCGACTACGCCCGCGACCTCTCGATGGAGGTGGTCATGGCCGGCAAGGGCAAGAACAACGCGCTGGACCCGACCGCCACCCCGGCCTCGCTGACCGAGGAGGCGAAGGCCAAGGGCATGAACCCGAAGATGCTGTGCAGCTTCGTCGACGGCTCCAAGGCCATGATCGAGATGGCTGCGCTGGCCAACACCACCGGCCTGGGCGTCTCGACCCGCGGCATGCACGGCCCGGCGTCGACCGTGCCGACCCTGCAGGACACCTTCGCCCTCGTCGAGGACGGCGGGGTGCTGGAGAAGGCCGGCGTCGTCGACTACTGCACCGGCCCGGTGGCGCCCGGCGTCTTCGTCGTCGTCCGCACCGACGACCCCTACGTCAACCACGAGCTGTCCTACCTGAAGATGGGCGCGGGCCCGTACTTCGCGCTTTACCGGCCGTACCACCTGGCCAGCGTCGAGGCCCCGCTCACCGTGGCCGAGATGGTCGTCGACCGGCGGGCCAGCCTGACGTCGGAGTTCTGGACCGCCGAGGTCGGCGCGGTGACCAAGGCCGACCTGGCCGCGGGCAGCGTGCTCGAGGGCGTGGGCGGTGCGCACGTGCACGGCCTGATCGAGGACGCCGGCGACTTCGCCGCGGGCAACCGGGTGCCGCTGGGCGTCATCGCCGGCGCGCGGCTGGTCCGCGACGTCCCGGCCGGTGAGTACCTGACCTACGACGACGTCGAGCTGGCGCCGGACTCGGTCATCGTGGCGCTGCGCAAGCTGCAGGACTCGACCCCGGCCGGCACCGCGCCGGGCGAGGCCGACCTGGTGGCGGCGCTGGGCGGCGTCCCGGCCTGACCGTCCTAGGCTGGTCGGGTGACCGGCCAGCCGACCCCGCCGCGGGCAGCCCTCGTGCTGCTCGCGGCGGGTACGGGTTCGCGGACGGGGCACCGCACGAACAAGGTGTTCCTGCCGCTGGCCGGCCGGCGGGTCTTCGTCTGGACCCTCGACGCCACCGCGCACGACCCCGGCATCGGCCCCGTGGTGCTGGTCGTCCGCGCCGACGAGGTCGAGGCCGCGCAGGCCGTCCTGGCCCGCGAGGCCCCCGGCCGCGACGTCCGGGTGGTGGTCGGCGGGGCCAGCCGGCACGCGTCGGAGTGGAGCGCGGTGCAGGAGCTGCTGCCGTCGATCGAGCAGGGGGAGGTGGACGTCGTGCTGATCCACGATGCCGCCCGCCCGCTGAGCGGCCCCCGTCTGTTCCGCGACGTCGCCGATGCCGCACGGCGGCACGGCGGGGCGGTCCCCGGCCGCCGGCAGCCCGGGTTGCTGCACCGCGACGGGCTCGCCGTCCGGGCGGGGGAGGCCGTCGGCGTGCAGACCCCGCAGGGCTTCACCGCCCGCGAGCTGGTCGGCGCCTACCGCGCGGCCGCCGAGGCCGGGTTCGAGGGCTCCGACACCGCGGCCAGCATCGAGCGCTTCGCCCCGCAGGTGCGCATCTGCAACGTGCCGGGCAGCTCGACCAACATCAAGATCACCTACGCCGAGGACCTCTTCCTCGCCGAGGCGCTGCTGGCCCGGTCGTCGTTCGACGTGCGGCGGCTCGGGCCCGGGGCAGCAGGGGGGAGCTGACGTGGAGGAGCCGGAGTACGCCGACCTGACCTGCACGGCCTGCGGCCGCACCGCCGAGCACGAGCTGCGGCACGTGGGCCGGCTGCTGGCCACCACCACCTGCACCGCGTGCGGGCACGTCGTCGAGGTCGTGCCCCGGTCGATGCTGACCGGCTACCTGCACGACCTCGAGCACCGGGTCACCAGCAAGCCGGTGCGCATGGTCCGTCGGGCGCGCCGCGACCCCCTGCGGTTCGCCCGCGAGCTGCCCGGTGCCCTGCTGCGCCAGCCCGGCAAGCTGCTCGACGAGCTGGGCACCCTGCTCCGCGGCCGCTGAGCCCCTGTCGTTCCTCAGCGCTCGCGGAGGCGGCCGCGCAGGCCGTGCAGGCACTCCATGAGGACGACGTCGTCGGCGTCGGTCAGGCGTCGCCCGGCGGAGGGCACCTCGAAGGGCACCACCGTGCCCGCCCCCTCGAGCGCCTCGAGCACCGCGGTCAGGTCGGCCAGCTGACCGGCCTCGGGGAGCGCTGCGGCCAGGACGTCGAGCAGGCCGGCGCCGACCACGACCGGCGAGGCCAGCGCGCGGAGGGCGTCGCGGTCGACGGTGCCCACGACGGCGCCGTCGACGACCTCCTTGACCGTGTCGGTGACCGGCCGGACGCCGACCACCACGGCGCGCGGCCCGGCGGCGGCCAGCAGCTGCACGGCCTCGCGGACCGACGAGGCCGGCAGCAGCGGGCAGTGCGCGTCGTGCAGCACCAGGCCGTCGACGGCCAGGGACCGCCAGTGCTCGCCGGGGTGCAGGCCGAGCGCACCGGCCAGCCCGCGGCCGAGCACGCGCACCTGCACGGTGCCCACGCCGGACAGCGTGTCGACGCCGTGCGCGGGCAGCGGGCGCCCCTGCAGGCGGAGGTCGGTGATGCCCGCGGGGTTCTCCACGACCAGGCCGAGCAGGCCGGTGGCCCGCGCGGGGCCGCGGGAGGGCGCGGGGGCGCCGGTCGGGGGCATCCCGCTCACGTTACCCAGGAGCGTCGGTCGCGCGGACCGGGAGGTCGGGTGGGGTCCGTACACTCCGGGCAGTGAGCCTCCGCCTGTACGACACGGCCGCGCACGCCGTGCGCGACTTCACGCCCCTGCGTGCCGGCGAGGTGTCGATGTACGTGTGCGGGCTGACCGTGCAGGGCCCGCCGCACATCGGGCACGTGCGGGCGGCGCTGGCCTTCGACGTGCTGCGCCGCTGGCTCACCCACGCCGGGCTCGACGTCACCTTCGTCCGCAACGTCACCGACGTCGACGACAAGATCCTGGCCAAGGCCGAGGCCAACGGCGTCCAGTGGTGGGACTGGGCCTACCGCAACGAGCTGGCCTGCACCCGCGCCTACGAGGTGCTCGGCACGCTGCCCCCCACCTACGAGCCGCGGGCCACCGGGCACGTGCCCGAGATGATCGCGATGATCGCCCGGCTGGTCGAGCGCGGGCACGCCTACGCCGCCGGCGGCGACGTGTACTTCGACGTCCGGTCCTGGCCGGCCTACGGCGAGCTGACCGGGCAGAAGCTGGCCGACCTGCAGCCGGCGGCCGACTCCGACACCGACGACCTCAAGCGCGACCCCCGCGACTTCGCCCTCTGGAAGGCGCACAAGCCCACCGACCCGGCCACCGCCTCCTGGGACACCCCGTGGGGACGCGGCCGGCCGGGCTGGCACCTGGAGTGCTCGGCCATGGCGCACAAGTACCTGGGCGCGGAGTTCGACCTGCACGGCGGTGGGCTGGACCTGCGCTTCCCGCACCACGAGAACGAGCAGGCGCAGTCCCGCGCCGCCGGCGACCCGTTCACCCGGTACTGGCTGCACAACGGCTGGGTCACCCTGGGCGGGGAGAAGATGAGCAAGTCGATGGGCAACACCGCCCTCGTCGACGACGTCGTCACCCGGGTGCGCCCGGTCGAGCTGCGCTACTACCTGGTCGCCCCGCACTACCGGTCCACGATCGAGTTCACCGACGCGGCGCTGGCCGAGGCCGGGCAGGCCTACCGCCGGCTGGAGTCCTTCGTCCGCCGGTCGGTCGAGCGGGTCGGGTCGGTCGAGGTCGGGTCGCTGCCGGCGGCGTTCGTCGAGGCCCTCGACGACGACCTCGGCACCCCGGCCGCGATCGCCGTCGCCCACGAGCACGCCCGGGCCGGCAACACCGCCCTGGCCGACGGCGACGACGAGGCCGTGCGCCGCGAGCTCGGCGCCGTCCGGTCGATGCTCGGCGTCCTCGGGCTCGACCCGCTGGACCCGCACTGGGCCGACGGCGGTGCCGACGACCGGCTGACCGAGGTCACCGACGGCCTGGTGCGGTTGGCCCTCGACCAGCGCGCGGCCGCCCGGGCCCGCAAGGACTACGCGGCGGCCGACGCCATCCGCGACCAGTTGACCACCCTCGGCGTCGTCGTCGAGGACACCCCGTCCGGTCCGCGCTGGGAGCTCTCCCGGTGAACCGCACGGCAGCAGCACGATGAGCCACAGGAAGAGGTGACCCGCTGATGGCGGGCAACAGCCAGCGACGCGGCCGATCGGCCGGCGCCGGGAAGAAGACGGCGACCAGCGGCACGGGCGGCAAGAACCGCCGGTCCCTGGCCGGCCGCGGAGCCACCCCGAAGGCCGAGGACCGGCCCTACCACCCGGCGTACAAGGCGGCGAAGCAGGCCGCGGCGCGGCGGGACAACCGGGCCCGGGTGACCAAGCGCAACGAGGAGCAGCCCGAGCTGCTGCTGGGTCGCAACCCCGTGGTCGAGGCGCTGCGCGCGCGGATCCCGGCGACTGCGCTCTACGTGGTCACCGGCGACACCAGCCGCGGCGGCACCGACGAGCGCATCGCCGAGTCCGTGCAGCTGGCCGCCGACCGCGGGCTGCCGCTGCTCGAGGTCGGGCGCGCCGAGTTCGACCGCATGAGCGACGGTGCCCTGCACCAGGGCATCGGCCTGATGGTGCCGCCCTACGACTACGCGCACCCCGACGACCTGGTCGACATCGCCCGCAACGGCAACCGGCCGCCGCTGGTGGTGGCGCTGGACGGCATCACCGACCCGCGCAACCTGGGTGCCGTCGTCCGGTCCGCCGCGGCGTTCGACGCGCACGGCGTGGTCGTGCCGCAGCGGCGGGCGGTCGGCATGACCGCCTCGGCCTGGCGCACCTCCGCCGGTGCCGCGGCCCGGGTCCGGGTGGCCCGCGCGGTCAACCTGGCCCGTGCCCTGGCCTCCTACCAGGACGCCGGTCTGACCACCGTCGGCCTGGCCGGGGACGAGGCCGACATGGACCTGCACGAGTTCACCGGGTTCGCCGACCCGCTGGCCCTGGTCGTGGGCAACGAGGGCACCGGGCTGTCCCGGTTGGTGCGCGAGCGCTGCGACGTCGTCCTCCGCATCCCGATGACCAAGGACACCGAGTCGCTCAACGTCAGCGTCGCCGCGAGCATCGCCCTCTACGCAGCGGCCGCCGCCCGCCGCCGGTGACGTCCCGGCCGGCCACCGCCATCCGGCTGGAGCTGGCCGCCCACCCCGAGGGCGGCTGGTTCCGGCGCACCTGGACCGGGCCGGCCGGGGACGGCGGGCGTCCGCAGGCCACCGCGATCCTGTTCCTGCTGGCGGCGGGGGAGTCCTCGGCGTGGCACACCGTGGACGCCGACGAGCTGTGGCTCTGGCACGGCCCCGGGCTCCTGCGCCTGCACGTGGGGGACGCCGCCGTCGTCCTGGGCCCGGAGGAGCCGCAGTGCCTCGTCCCGGCCGGGGTGCGGCAGCGGGCCGAGCCGGTAGCCGACGAGGTGCTGGTGAGCTGCGTGGTCTCGCCCGGCTTCGAGTGGTCCGGGTTCACCCTCGGATGAGGCCGGGGAGCTTCGCCGAGGCCCTGAGCGAGGAGTGGAGCCGGTGGGTGCTCGAGCACGGCCTGCCCGAGCCACCCGCGGCGCTGCAGGACGGCGAGTCCGTGCCGGTGGCCTGGTGGACCGGGCCGGACTCGGCGGCGGTGCTGCACGTGCGCCGCTGGCCCCCGGAGGACCTGCAGGACGCCGATGACTCCGACGAGCCCTGGACCGAGGTCGACGTCCAGCTGTTCGAGCGGGTCGGCGACGCCTGGGAGACCGGCCCGAGCGGTGGGGCGGGCGGCTGGTCCGCCCCGACCCTGACCGGGCTGGAGGTCGCGGCCGACCACGCGGACCTCGGCGGCGTCGTCGGCGGGTCAGCCGGGGGGCTCGAGCTGATCGCGCTCTGGGGCGAGGCCGGCGCGGCGGCGGCCACGGTGGAGGTCGAGCAGGACGGCGTCACGACCAGCCGCGCCCTCACCGGGACCCCCGGGTGGGTCGTGGTCTCCGGGGCGGTGCGGGGCGGGTTCCGCGCGCGGGTCCGCGACGCCTCGGGACGGGTGCTCGTCGAGGCGGTGGCCCCGCCCGAGGACTGGTGACGTGCCGCGTCAGCCCAGGAGCTGCGCGATCGAGTAGATGACCAGGCCGGCCAGGCCGCCGACGACGGTGCCGTTGACCCGGATCCACTGCAGGTCGCGGCCGACCTGCAGCTCGATGCGGCGGCTGGTCTCCTCGGTGTCCCAGCGGGCGACCGTGGTGCTGACCAGCTCCGCGGCGTCCCCGCTGAAGCGCTGCACGGCCCACCGCGCGGCCCGCCGGGTCTGCTCCTGCACCTTCGTGCGGACCGTCTCGTCCTCGCGCAGCAGGCGGGCGCCCCGCCGGACGACGTCGGCGACCCGGGCCCGCAGCACGGAGTCGGGGTCGTCGGCGGCGGTCAGCAGCGCGGTCTTGGCGGTGCCCCACAGGCCGGCCGACCAGGTGCGGACGGCGGGGTGGTCCAGCAGGTCGGCCTTGAACTCCTCGACCTTCGCCGCGGTCGCCGGATCGGTGCGCAGCGCCTGCACGTAGGCCCGCAGCCGTGCGTCGTAGGAGCGTCGCAGCTCGTGCTGCGGGTCGGCACCGACCTCGGCCAGGAAGCGCTGCACGCCGTCGAAGGCCCGCACGAAGACCCGGTCGTCGACCCAGTCGGGCACCCAGACCGGCGAGGCGTCGGAGAGCTGCGCGCGGAACAGCGACCGGTTGTCGCGCAGGAACCCGGCCAGCCCGGTGAGCCCGGCCGACAGGACGTCCTGGTGCTTGTCGCCGTCGACGACGGCCTCGATCACCCGGGCCAGGACGGGCGCGGCCGGCGTCTCGCGCGCCTTCCGGTCGACCAGCGACCCCACCGCCTCCTGCACCACGTCGTCGTCGAGCAGGTCGAACAACGCCCGGACGGCGGTCCCGGCGTCCGCGGCCAGCCGCTCGGCCCGCCCGGGCGCACCGAGGAACTCGCCGATCCGGCCCGGGACGTCGTAGGCGGCGAGCCGCTCGTCGACCACCGCCGGGGTCAGGAAGTTCTCCTGCACGAAGACGCCGAGGCTCTCGCCGATCTGGTCCTTCTTGCGCGGGATGATCGCGGTGTGCGGGATCGGCAGCCGCAACGGGTGCCGGAAGAGCGCGGTGACGGCGAACCAGTCGGCCAGCGCACCCACCATCGAGGCCTCGGCGGTGGCCCGGACGTAGCCGACCCAGGTGCGGTCGCCGCCGAGCAGGACGCAGGCCAGGAAGACCAGCGCGGCGGCCACGAACAGCCCGGTGGCCAGGCGCTTCATCTTCGCCAGGTCGCTGGCCCGGGCCGGGTCGTCCAGGGCGCCGGTCAGCGGGAGGGGTGCGGCCACGGAGTCCAGCGTAGGGATCGGCTCCGCGGGGCCGCCGTCCTCACGAACGGTGCGCCGACCGCGCCACCGTTCGTGCAGTCGGCCCCCCGGTGATCAGGTCACCTGATCACCGGGGGGCCGGCCGTCCCTCGTCGTCGTCCGTCAGCTGGAGGCGGTGCCCAGGGTGACGTCGACGGTGCTGGTGCTGCTCCCGCGGCGGACGGTCAGCGAGACCTCGTCCCCCGGGGAGGCGCTGCGCACCGCGGCGGTGAGCTCGGTGGACGTGGTGATCTCGCGGTCGCCGACCGCGGTGATCACATCGCCGACCTGCAGGCCGGCCTCCGCCGCCGGCCCGTCGGCGGCGACCTGGGCGACCTGGGCGCCCTCGCCGACCTCGGAGCCGCTCTGCGAGGCGGTCTGCGCGCTCACCCCGAGCAGCGCGTGGGTCGCGCTGCCGGTCTGGATGATCTGCTGGGCGACCCGCTGCGCGGTGTCCGAGGGGATCGCGAAGCCCACCCCGATGTTGCCGCTCTGCGACTCCTGCGAGCTCTGGCCGCTGGCCACCGTGGCGATCGCCGAGTTGATGCCGATGACCTCGCCGGCGGCGTTCACCAGGGCCCCGCCGGAATTGCCGGGGTTGATGGCAGCGTCGGTCTGGATGGCGTCGATGACGGTGGTGTTGGTGTCCGAGCCGGTGGCCACGGCGCGGTCCAGCGCGCTGACGATGCCGGTGGTGACGGTGTTGGACAGCCCCAGCGGTGCGCCGATGGCCACGGCCTGGTCACCCACCTGCACCTTGGTCGAGTCGGCGAAGGTGGCCGGGGTGAGGCCCGACGCGTCGCTGAGCTTGATCACGGCCAGGTCGGAGGTCGGGTCGGTGCCGACCACGGTCGCGTCGTAGAGCTTGCCGTCCGACGTCGTCACCTGGACCGTCGCCGAGGTGGTGCTGCTGTCGAGGGTGACCACGTGGTTGTTGGTGAGCACGTAGCCGTCGTCGGTGAGGACGACGCCGGACCCCGACCCGGAGCCCGACCCGTCGGCGACGTAGACGGTGACCACGCTGGGCTCCGCCTTGGCCGCGGCGGCCGTGGCCGACGTGGCGTTCTGCGGGTCGGTGATGACGACGTTCTGCGCGGCGGTGGCCGACGTGCTCGAGCTGGACGGGTTGCCCAGCAGGGTCACCACGCCGGCCCCGGCGCCGCCGCCGATGAGGGCGCCGGCGGCCAGCCCGGCCACCGCGATCCGCCAGCGACCCGTGCGTCGGGGCGCGGCCGGGGGCAGGGTGCCGGTCGGACCACCGGGGGTGAACAGCGGGGGCAGGCCACCGCCGTGCTGCGTGCCGCCGAAGGGACCACCGGCCGGGACGTCGAACACCGGCTGCTGGACGTGCTGGCCGGTCCACCCCTGGTGGGGTGGAACGGCCTGGGGCGCGGTCGGGTACCGGGGGGCGGCCGGCTGCTGGGGGCCCATGGCCGGGAAGTGCGGCTGCGCCGGCGCGCCCGGGTAGCGGTTGACGTGCTGTCCGTTCTCGTCGCCCGGACGGTGCTGCTCGGTCACTGTGGTTCCTCCCCACGACGCGAGGGCTTCTCCGCTCGCAGGGACCACCATCGGCGCCCCGCGTAGGTGGTGGCTGCACGTGGCCTGTGAGGTGTCTGGACGGCGGGGTCCGCCGGTGCGGCGCCGGCCAATCCGGACCCCCGGGTTGCTGCGAACCCCCGCTGCCCGTCCCGACCCGCGCCGAAGGGGTGCCTGTGCCCGAGCGCCCCGCCGCCGTCCTCTCCGTGGTCGCCATCGCGGTGCTCGCCGTCGTCGCGGCGACCGCCCTGGCCGGGTGGGCCGTGGTGTCGGTCGGGCTGGCCGTGGTCGGCGGCGCGGGTGTGGGGGCCGTGGCCGTGCGGGCGTGGCGGCGGCGCGCCGCGAGCAGTGCGGCGGCTCCCGTGCTCCCGCCGGTGACGACGCTGTCCACCGACCTGCTCGGCCGGGAGTGGCTGCGCACCTCGTCGGCGCTGGGCGGACCGCTCGCGGCCGCGACCCGTCAGGCGGTGGCCACCCGGCGGCAGGACACCCTCGACGAGCTCGAACGACGGGACCCCGCGGGGTTCGCCCGGTGGCTGGCCGACGACAGCCCGGTGAGCCGCAACCCGGCCGAGTTCGTGCACGGCCCCGGGTAACGTGCTCGCGGCACCTGCGCCCCGTTAGCTCAGTGGTAGAGCACCCGCCTTGTAAGCGGAAGGTCGTCCGTTCAATCCGGACACGGGGCTCCACCCGTCGGCCTGCGGAACCCCGGGCGCCGTGTGAGGGTCGGTCGGTGTCCCGGGGTCGGCCCGGGTCCGGGCCAGGGGAGACCAGCATGAGCGACCACGTGTACCGGCTGACCGAGGTCGTCGGCAGCAGCACGACCAGCGTCGACGACGCCATCCGGGCGGCGGTGTCCAAGGCGTCCGAGACGGTGCGCAACATCGAGTGGTTCCAGACCCAGGAGGTCCGCGGCCACGTCACCGACGGCGCCGTCGAGTACTTCCAGGTCACCGTCAAGATCGGCTTCCGCGTCGAATGAGGAAGGACCCGACCGCCCCCCGCAGCGCGCTCCGCGCGCCGCGGGACCCTGCGGTCGGGCCGTACGGGCTGCGCCCGCTCAGTCGTAGGAGCCGGCGCCGTCCTGGCGGTAGCGGGCGCCGCGCTCCACCGCGCGGCGCTCGGCGCGGGCCTCGCGGATCCGTCGCGTCGTGCCCGGCGGCCAGCCGGCCTTCACCGCCCGGTGCTCGCTGGTCTCGGTCATGTAGGCCGCGGAGAACAGCAGCCCGAGCAGCACCCCGCCGCCGCAGGCCGAGACCCGGTAGGCCAGCGGCACGGGGACGACGAGCAGCACGGCCACCAGCACCGGGGTCAGCTGGACCACGGCGCGGAGCAGGTGCCGGCGTGCCCAGCCGGGCCCGGTGGTGTCGGCCAGCACCCAGTCCTTGAACGCCGGCGGGAGTCCGCCGCCGAGGGCGTACCAGGTCCACTGCACCGGGTTGGGGCGTCGGTGGGCCATGGCACCCCTGACCATAGGCGGCTGACGGTCGGCTGTCCGCCACCTGCGGAAGCGCCGATCCGCCTTGACGGGGCCCGTTCGGGCCCGTATGCACGCCTGGAGCCGGTCGAGCAGGGGGAGCGCGTGTACGCGGAGGAACGCCAGGAGCACATCCTGCGGGCGGCCCGGGCCATCGGCCGGGTCGACGTCGGTGAGCTGGCCGTCGAGCTGGACGTCGCCCCCGAGACGATCCGCAAGGACCTCACCGCCCTCGAGCGGGTCGGCGTCCTGCGGCGCGTGCACGGCGGGGCCATCCCGGTCGAGCGGCTGGGCTTCGAGCCGCCGGTGGCCGCGCGCGACGTGGTGCTGACCGCCGAGAAGGAGCGCATCGCCAAGGCCGCGATCGCCGAGCTCCCCGAGGAGGGGGCGGTGCTGATCGACGCCGGCACCACCACTGCGCGGCTGGGCGACCTGATGCCCACCGACCGCGAGCTCACCGTGGTGACCAACGCGCTGTCGCTGGCCGGCCGGCTGGCCGCCTTCCCGAACCTCACCGTCCTGCTGCTGGGCGGCCGGGTGCGCAGCCGCACGCTGGCCTCGGTCGACCCGTGGGCGATGTCGGCCCTGTCGGGCATCTACGTGGACCTCGCGCTGCTGGCCACCAACGGGGTGTCGGTCGAGCGCGGCCTCACCACCCCCGACCCCGCCGAGGCGGCGGTGAAGACCGCCATGGTCGCCGCGGCCCGGCGGGTGGTGCTGCTGGCCGACCACACCAAGGTCGGCCGGGACCACTTCGCCCGGTTCGCCGAGCTCGACGCGGTCGACCTGCTGATCACCGACACCGGCCTCGACGAGCGCACGGCCGCCGAGCTGGCCGAGGCCGGGCCCCGGGTGCAGCGGGTCTGACCCCCCGGTCCCGCCGTCGAGGTGGGAAGCTGAGCCGGTCCTCGTCCCGACGTCCCCAGGAGCTCCACCGTGCCCAGCATCGAAGGCGCCCAGGTCCGCAAGCTCGTCATCGCGTGCGACGCGGGCATGGGCAGCAGCGTGCTCATGGCCAACCAGCTGAAGAAGCGGCTGCGGGACAACGGCGTGACCATCGAGCACAGCCCGATCGACGCCATCCCGGCCGACGCCGACCTGGTGCTCACCCACACCAAGCTGGCCGACCGCACCCGCGCGCACGCCGGCGACCGGCCGGTCGTGGCGTTCACCGACTTCATCGGCGACCCCGCGGTCGACGGCGTCGTGGCGGCCATCCACGGCGGCACGACCATCGACGGCTGACCCGGTGGCCGAGCTCGACGCCCTGCTGCACCCCAGCCGGATCCGGCTGGACGGCCGGGCCGCCGACCGCACCGAGGCCGTGCGGCAGGCCGGCGACCTGCTGGTCGCCGCCGGCGCCGTGACCCCGGCGTACGTGGCCAGCATGCTCGAGCGCGAGGAGTCGGTCTCGACCTACATGGGCGAGGGCGTGGCCATCCCGCACGGCACGAACTCCGGCAAGGAGGCGGTGCTGGCCGATGCGCTGACCGTCGTCCGGTACCCCGACGGCGTCGACTGGGGCAACGGCACGGCCCAGGTCGTCATCGGCATCGCCGCGGTCGGCGAGGGCCACCTGCCGGTCCTGGCCGCGCTGGCCGACGTCCTGGTCGACCCCGAGCGGGCCGCCCGGCTGCGGGCGGCGTCGTCGGTGGACGAGGTGCTGGAGCTGCTCACCGCCGTCGACGAGGACTGATCGCTCCCGGGGCTGGCACGATGCCCCGGTGCACCCGCAGAACCCGTACCCGCCGCCGCCCGGCCTCGTCGCCCCCCTCGGCCCGCCGCAGCGCGTCCCGGCCGGCGCCCGGACCACCGCGGTGGTCCTGCTGGGCGCAGCGCTGGTGGGCCTGTCGACCTTCGGGGGCTACGAGGTCGCGCGGAACGGCGGCGGCAGGTTGCAGGTCCTGCTGTGGTTCCTGCCGGCGATCGCCTGCCTGGTGGCGCTGACCACGCTGCTGCAGGACACCGTCTACTCGGTGCGCTCCGACGGGTGGGTGCTCGAGGGCACCGGCCTGCTGGGCCGGCAGGGCATCGACCTGACCCGGCTGATCTCGGTCACCTCGACCGCGACCGGCCGCGCGGTGCAGCTGGTGCTGCGGGACGACGTCGCGGGGGTCACGGTCGACGCCAACGGCCTGCGCAAGGCCGGGCCCGCGGTCCTCGACGTGGTGGGGCGGGCCGTGTGGGCCGGGCAGGAGCAGGGGCGCTACGTGGTGCCCCGGGCCGCCGCCGGGGTGTGGGGCATGCCCACCCGCCCCGATGCACCGGCCACCGGGCGGACCGGCACCGCGGGGAAGGCGCTGGCCGTCGTCGGGCTGCTGCTCGTGGGCACCGTCGTCGGGGTGGTCCTGGCGCTGGCGTGACTCAGAGCCGGCCGACCCACGAGTTGGCGGTCGCGGCCTCCTCGTAGTCCAGCTCCTGGAGCACGGCGCGCATCACCTCGTCGGCCAGGTGGCCCTTGTCGCGCTCCTCCATCAGCACCCGGCGCTGCACCTGGATGATCTCCTGCCGCACGCGGTGGAAGGTGCGGGCGCGCTTGCGGTCCCGGTCGGTCTCCTCGCTCTCCTCGGCGCGCATCGAGGCCGACATGGACCGGGCCCGGGCCAGCAGCGGCCCGCGGATCCGCTCGGCCACCGCGTGCGCCCGCTCGGCACCCACCCGTTCGGCCAGCTCCTGCTCGAGCTCGGCGACCCGTTCCAGCGCCGCCGCGGTGGCCCGCTCGGCCAGGTGCACCTCGGCGGCGGCGTCGCGACGGGCCTGGTCGGGGTCGGTGACACCCAGCACGCGGATCAGCCAGGGGAGGCTGAGGCCCTGCACCAGCAGCGTGCCGATGGTGACCACGTAGGCCAGCAGCTGCAGCACGTCGCGGTCGGGGAAGTCCTCGGGGACGGCGGCCGCCGCGGCCAGGGTCACCACGCCCCGCATGCCGGTCCAGGAGATGACGGCCTGCTGCCGCCAGCTGGGCCGGTGGGACCGCGACCGTCGGCGCCGCCAGGGCCGGGGCACGCGCCGCAGCGCCTCGACCAGGTACACGAACAGCGGCCGGACGACGACCGCCGTCACCAGCACGGCCAGCCCCGCCCCGGCCAGCGCCCAGTTCGACCGGGCGGAGGCCTCGGCCGACTCCGCGACGTAGCGCAGCTGCAGCCCGATGAGGGCGAAGACGACCGCCTGCAGCAGCAGGTCCAGCGACGACCACAGCGGGCGCTCCTGGAGGCGGCTGGCGTACCCGGCCTCGGGGGAGCGGTGCCCGAGGTAGAGACCGGCGGCCACCACCGCGAGCACCCCGGAGCCGGACAGCTCCTCGGCCAGCAGGTAGGCCCCGAACGGGACGACGACGCCCAGCACGGAGGTGACCACCGGGTCGGCGAGGCGGACCCGCACGAGGTGCACCGCCCAGCCGATGGCCAGGCCGAGGGCGACCCCGACGGTGACGGCCAACCCGAACGTGGCGGCGGCGTCGGAGGCGTCGAGCCCCAGCAGCACCCCGCCGGCGCCGAACACCGCGGCCAGGGCGACCTTGTAGAAGGTCAGCGAGGCGGCGTCGTTGATCAGGCTCTCGCCCGACAGCACGGTCATCACCGGCCGCGGGAGACCCAGCTGCCGACCGATGGCGGCCGCCGAGACGGCGTCGGGCGGCGCCACGACCGCACCCAGCACCAGCGCGGCCGGCAGGCTCAACCCGGGGACGACGGCGTGCGCCACCAGGGCCACCGCGACGGCCGTGACCACCACCAGCCCCACGCCCAGCTGCACGATCGGTCGGAGCAGGGCGCGGAGGTCGGCGTAGGAGACCTCGAGCGCGGCGGAGTACAGCAGGGGCGGCAGGACGACGGCCAGCAGCAGGTCGCCGTCGATGGCGAACTGCGGCACCCCGGGCACGAAGCTGGCGGCGAACCCGACCAGCACCAGGAGCAGCGGGGCCTGCCACCCGAGCCTGCGGGCCAGGGCGGTCACGCCCACGGCGCCGACGGCCAGGGCCAGCAGCGGTGCCACGTCCACGCGGTGGGGTCCTCTCGTCGAGCCGGTGTGCGGTCCCACCATGCCCGGGTCGGTCCGCCCGGGGACTGTCGGACCCCCGACCTAGTGTTCGGGTCATGAGCGAGCGGCGCACCGGGGTCCTCACGGGCCTGGCGGCCTACGGGCTGTGGGGGCTGTTCCCGTTGTACTTCCCGCTGCTCGAGCCGGCCGGCGGGGTCGAGATCGTCGCGCACCGCATCGTGTGGTCGCTGCTGTTCGTCGCGCTGCTGCTCACGGTGCTGCGCGGCTGGGCGGCGGTGCGCCGCGCGGCCGCCGATCGCCGCACCCTGCTGATCCTGGCCGGTGCCGCGGTGCTGATCACCGGCAACTGGCTGACCTTCGTCATCGCGGTCAACGCCGGCCACGTCGTCGAGACCTCGCTGGGCTACTTCATCAACCCGCTGGTCAGCGTGCTGCTGGGGGTCTGCTTCCTGGGCGAGCGGCTGCGGCGGCTGCAGTGGGTCGCCGTCGGCACCGCGGCGGTCGCGGTGGCCATCCTCACCGTCGAGTACGGCCGCCCGCCGTGGATCGCGATCCTGCTGGCCGGCACCTTCGCCACCTACGGGCTGCTGAAGAAGCTGGTCCGCGTCGACGCCGCCCCGGGGTTGTTCCTCGAGACCCTGCTGCTGGTCGGCCCCGCGCTGGTCGTGCTCGTCGTGCTGCAGGCCCGTGGTGGCGGGTCGCTGGGCGAGGCCGGTGCCGGCCACGTCCTGCTGCTGGCCAGCTCGGGCATCGCCACCGCCGTCCCGCTGCTGCTGTTCGCCGCTTCCACGCGGCGCATCCCGCTGTCCACCGTCGGGCTGCTGCAGTACGTCACCCCGCTGATGCAGCTGGCCATCGGCGTCTTCGTCAACGGCGAACCCATGCCGCCGGCCCGGTTGGCCGGGTTCGTGGTGGTCTGGGTCGCGTTGGCGATCTTCACCGTCGACAGCCTGCGGGCCACCCGGTCCAGCCGCCGTGCCCTCCCCGAACCCGCGCCGGCCGGCCTGTGAACGCCGCCCCCGTCCCGCCCGCCACCTGGAAGGTCGTCCCCCGATGAGCAGCGACGCCGCCCACGCCCCCCGCCCCGACGGGTCCGTCGAGCCGGCCCCCCGTCCCGGGGGGCCGGTCGAGACCACGCCGCAGGGCGACGCCGACCCCTCGGGGCTGCCGCGCCGTGAACGCGACGTGCTGGCCTTCGAGCGGCAGTGGTGGCGCTACGCCGGCGCCAAGGAGGCGGCGATCAAGGAGCAGTTCGGGCTCTCGGCGACCCGGTACTACCAGGTCCTGAACAGCGTCATCGACCGCCCCGAGGCGCTGGTCGTCGACCCGCTGCTGGTCCGGCGGCTGCGCCGCATGCGTGCGACCCGGCAGCGGCAGCGCTCGGCCAGGACCCTGGGCGTCGACCTCTGACGCCCACTAGGCTCGATCACCGTGGGGAGGCATGGAGTACCGGACGGTGAGCCGCCCTCGGCTCCCGACGAGCAGCCCACGACCGGCGCCTGGCCCGACGACGACGAGCTGACGACGCTGGGCCGGCGCACCCGGGCCGAACGCCGCCGCGACGGCCAGCTGCCGCGGGGCGAGGACCCCATGTCCGGGCGTGGCCCGGGGGCTCCCGGTGCCGACCAGCCCGCCGGTTCCCGGCCACCGGCCCAGGCCGGCCCGCGCACCTACGTCACCGGCATCCCGGCCGCTCCCGCCCCGCGGCCCGACGTCCCCCGGTCTGACATCCCCCGGTCTGATGCCTCCCGGACGGATGGCCCCCGGCGGGCGGCGCCGGCGCGGGACACCGCACCGCCGGTCAGCCGTGGGCCGGCCACCCCGCCGCCCCCGCCGCCCGCGCGCGGCCCCGGGGCACCCCCGCCGGTGCGCGGCCCCGGTACGCCCCCGCCCCCTGCCGACCGGGCCACCCGCGCACAGCCCACGCCGCCCCCGCCGACGCGGGGCCTGCCCACCCCGGTGCCGCCCCCCGCCGAGCAGGCACCGGCAGCCGGGGGCGAGGGCCCGCGCACGTCGGTGGACCCCCTGCCGGGCAGCCGCCCACCGGCCGCCCGGGCGCCCGAGACCTCCAGCCTGCCGGCCTGGGCGACCTCGCTGGGCCCGCCGACGCCGCCGCCGGGCACCGAGACCGCCCGCGAGACCGCGCCCGAGCCGGCTCCCTGGACCGGCCCCGAGCGCCGATCCGCCGACCGCCCCGAGGGCGTCCCCGCCACGGGGGACCGGCGCGGTGCGCGCACGCACTCGGTGCCCGAGCGGCCCCCGCTCCCCAGCCTGCCCCCGCCCGGTCCGGCGGCCGCGCCCGCACCGGGTCCCACGGCCGGCCCGGGTACCAGCCCAGGAGCGGCGGCCCCCGCGGGCCGGCGGTCACCCGAGCGCTCGACCGAGCCGGGCAGCGGCGAGACCGGGGTCATCGGCGGCCGGGCCGCCAGCCGGGCCGAGCGGCAGGCGGTCGACGTCGTGCGGCGCCGCGAGGAACGCCGGCAGGGCATCACCCCCATCCCGCCGCTGCCCGACGAGGGCCGGCGCGGATCCCGGGGCCTCGTGCTCGGGTTGGTGGCGGCCGTGGTCATCGCCCTGGTGCTGCTGGGGGTGTGGTCCTTCCAGCGCCCCGGCACCGAGGAGTCGGCCAGCAGCGCGCCGGCCACCACCTCGTCCGCCGCGCCGGCCTCCAGCAGCCAGGCGCCGGCCACCTCGGCGCCGGCCCCGACGTCCGCCGTGCCGACCGGCCCGGTCTTCGCGCCGGTCACGGTGCTGAACGCGACCACCGTGAACGGACTGGCCGGGGCCATCGGCGCGGCGCTGTCCGCAGGCGGCTGGGAGATCCGGGGCGAGGACTCCTACACGACCGGCGACGTCGCCGTGACCACCGTCTTCTACACCGCCGGCGACGTCCAGCAGCAGGCAGCCGCGGCCACCCTGCAGGCGCAGTTCCCCGACATCCTCGGCGGTCCCTCCGAGCGGTTCTTCGACGTCGCCGGCGAGCCCGACCCCGGCATCGTCGTCGTCGCCACCGGCAACTGGCAGCCCTGACCCGGCCCGTCCGGCACAGCTCGCGCACAGGTTGCGCGCCGGCGGAACACAGCCCGTCCGCCGTCCGTTCAGCTGCCGTGCGCCCCACCGCCGGGCTCGTGCGTCACCGCCCGCGCTCCGGCGCCCGCGCGGCGCTCGCTGCCCTCACCACCGCCCTGCTCAGCGCCGCCCTGCTGGCGGTGCCGCTCGCCGTCCCCTCGGCCAGCCCGGCTCGGGCCGCCGAGGACGTCACCACCGAGGACGCCACGGTGCCCTCGGGGAGCGGTGAGGACGCCGTCGAGCTCGACACCACCGTGTACGTGCCGGCCTCGGCCACGGGCGACGACCCGGCCCCCGCGGTGGTGCTGGCGCACGGCTTCGGCGGGAGCAAGCAGTCGGTGGCCGACGACGCCCGCGACCTCGCCGGCCGGGGCTACGTGGTGCTGACCTACTCGGCCCGCGGCTTCGGCTCGAGCACCGGGCAGATCGGCCTGGACGACCCCCGCTACGAGGTCGCCGACCTGTCCACGATGCTCGACCTCCTGGCGCAGCGCGACGACGTCCAGCTCGACGCCCCCGGCGACCCCCGGGTGGGCGTGGCGGGTGCCAGCTACGGCGGGGCCCTCTCGCTGCTCGGGGCGGCCTACGACGACCGGGTCGACGCCATCGCCCCCCAGATCACCTGGAACTCCCTGACCACCGCGCTCTTCCCGTCGCAGGCCGGCGCGGTCGACGGCGCCACGCCGGCGGTCACCCCCTCCACCGGCGACAGCGGGGTGTTCAAGCGGCTGTGGTCGGGGCTGTTCTTCGGGGCCGGGTCGGTGCCGACCGGCGACGGCCTGCTCGCCTCGCTCACCGGCGGCGCGACCACCGGCGGCGGCGCGGGCGTCCCCGACGTCGACCCCTCGACCCTGGACTCCGCCGCGGTCGAGCAGGCGTTGACCTGCGGCCGGTTCCGGGCCGACATCTGCGCGGCCTACCAGGTCGCGGCCGCCAGCGGCACGCTCACCCCGGACATCGCCGCCGTGCTCGACCGCTCCTCGCCGGCCGGCGTGCTCGACCGGATCACCGCGCCCACGCTGCTCGTGCAGGGCACCCAGGACTCCCTCTTCGGGCTCGGCCAGGCCGACGCCAACGCCCGCGGCATCGCGGCGAACGGCACCCCGGTGAAGGTCGTCTGGTACGACGGCGGCCACGACGCCAGCGCCTCCGAGGGCGACACCGCCGACCTCCGCGACCTGGTCGCCGGCTGGTTCGACTTCCACCTCCGCGGCGACGGCACCGACCCCGGCACGGGCTTCACCTTCCCGGTGCCCACCGGTGTGGGGGCGGCGGTCGGCAGCGTGCAGGGCGGCAGCCGCACCGAGACGGCCACCGACTACCCGGGCCTGGCCGGTGACGAGGTGCAGCGGACCGACGTCCCGCTGTCGGGTACGACCTTCCCGGTCGTCACACCACCGGGCGGCAACCCGGCGGCCATCACGACGGTGCCCGGCCTCGGCGCGGTCACCGCCGCCCTGGGCGGGACGACGGTCGAGATCCCGGGCCAGTTCGCGGCCTTCGACTCCGAGCCCCTGACCGACGCGGTCGACGTGGTGGGTGCCTCGACGGTCACCCTCGCGGTCTCCTCGCCGACCGGGACCGCGACGCTGTTCGCCAAGCTCTACGACGTCTCGGCCGACGGCAGCCAGACCCTGCCCTCGGGGCTCGTGGCGCCGTTGGCGCTGACCGGGCTGTCGACCGACCCGACCGCGCCCACCGAGGTCGAGGTCACGCTGCCCGGCATCGTGCACCGGTTCGAGACCGGCCACACGATGCGGGTGCTGGTCTCCTCCACCGACCAGGCCTTCGCCGCCCCGGCCGAGTCCGGCGTCTACGCCGTGGGCCTGGCCGACGGCGCCGTGCTGGCCGCGCCGGACGTCGACGGCACGGTCACCAGCACCTCCGGGGCGACCCGCTGGTGGGTGCTGCTGGGGGTGCTGGCCGCCCTCGGCGTGGCCGGGGTGGTCGTCGCGAAGCTCTGGGGCGCCCGGCGTCGACGGCAGCTGTCGGTCGTCGAGCCCGACGGCGAGGACGTACCGCTGCGGTTCACCGGTGTCACCAAGAGCTACAAGGACGGCTTCACCGCCGTCCGCGACCTGTCCTTCGAGGTCCGGCGCGGCCAGGTGCTCGGGCTGCTGGGCCCCAACGGCGCGGGCAAGACCACCTCGCTGCGCATGCTGATGGGCCTGATCCGGCCGAGCGAGGGCACCATCTCGGTCTTCGGCCACCCGGCCACCGCGGGCGCCCCGGTGCTGTCCCGGCTGGGGTCCTTCGTCGAGGGCACCGGCCTGCAGCCGCACCTGTCCGGCCGGGACAACCTCGAGCTGTACTGGGCGGCCACGGGGCGGCCCCTCGAGGACGCCCACCTCGACGAGGCGGTCGAGATCGCCGGCCTCGGGACGGCGCTGGACAAGCGGGTGCGCTCCTACTCCCAGGGCATGCGGCAGCGGGTGGCGATCGCCCAGGCCATGCTCGGGCTGCCCGACCTCCTGGTGCTCGACGAGCCGACCAACGGGCTGGACCCGCCGCAGATCCACGCGATGCGGCAGGTGCTGCACGACTACGCGGCCACCGGCCGCACGGTCATCGTCTCCAGCCACCTGCTGGCCGAGATCGAGCAGACCTGCTCGCACGTGGTCGTGATGGCCAAGGGCCAGAAGGTCGCCGAGGGCACGGTCGAGGAGATCATCGGCACCGGGGGAGCGGTGCTGCTGGTCGTCCAGGGCGACCCCGAGCGCGCCGCCGAGGTGCTCACCGGCCTCGGTGCGACCGTCGAGCGGGCCGACGAGGGCCTGGTGGTCGAGCTGGGTGACCTGTCCCGGGCGGAGGCCGTCGCGGCGCTGGTCGAGGCCGGTGTCGGCGTCGACCAGATCAGCCCGCGTCGTCGGCTCGAGGACGCGTTCCTGTCGCTGGTGGGGGAGTCATGAGCACGGTGCAGTCGACCGGCGCGGTCGCCGGGTACCGGCCCGAGCGCACGCTCCGGCTGTCGGTGGAGCTGCGCCGGCAGTTCAAGCGGCGGCGCACGATCGGCGTCTTCGCGCTGATGGTCGCGCTGCCGCTGGTGCTCATCGCGGCCCTGCAGCTGGGTGCCTCGGAGGACGCGCAGGCCAACAGCCGGCTCAACCTGGTCGACGTCGCGACGGCGTCCGGGTTGAACTTCACCCTGTTCGTGCTGTTCGCCACGACCTCGTTCTTCCTGGTGGTGGTCTACGCGCTGTTCTTCGGCGACACGGTGGCCAGCGAGGCACAGTGGGGGTCGTTGCGGTACGCGCTGGCCACCCCGGTGCCCCGCATGCGGCTGCTCCGGCAGAAGTGGCTGGCCGCGCTGGTGACCAGCGTGGCCGCCCTGGTCACCGTCACCGTGGTCGCCCTCGTCGCCGGCGGGATCGCCTTCGGGTTCGGGGACATCCGCACCCCGATCGGGATCAGCATCGCCCAGGGCGACGGGCTGCTGCGGCTGGCCGGCATCGTCGGCTACCTCGCCGTCCACCTGCTGGTCGTCGGCACGCTGGCGTTCTGGCTGTCCACGATCACCGACGCGCCGCTGGCCGCCGTCGGCGGGTCGGTGTTCACGATGTTCGTCTTCGCGATCCTCGACCAGGTCGAGCAGCTGGGCAGCATCCGTGACTACTTCCCGACCGCGGAGGAGTTCGCCTGGACCGACCTGCTGCAGACCCCGGTCGACAGCGGCGACCTGTACCGCGGGGTCATCCAGTCGCTGCTCTACGCGGCGGTCTTCACCGCGCTGGCCTTCCGCCACTTCGCCCGCCGCGACGTCACGAGCTGAGGGACTCCCGCACGGCCTGCGCCCAGCCCAGGCCCATCGCGCCGTCCGTCGCGGTCGTGTTCGGCAGGGTGGCCATCGCCTGGGCCATGCCGGGGACGGCGGCGCCGTTGGCGGTGACGAACAACCGCCCGACGGCGGGGGCCATCTCCAGGTCGCTGACCGAGTCGCCGATCGCCACGGCGTCGGCGGGGTCCAGGCCGCGGCGGGCGAGGTCCCAGGCGATGGCGTGGCCCTTGCCGATGCCGCGCGGCATCAGGTGGTAGACGTGCGGGTCGCCCTCGACCGCCAGGGTCACCCGTGACGTGCGCGGCACCCGGCCGTTGTCCTTGAGGGTCAGCCACCCCCACCCGCGGTCGGCCAGCCAGGCGTCGACCTCGGCGGTGTCGACCCGCCCGCGCAGCATCGCGTCGCCGGTGTGCGTGGCCGACCACGGCGCGTGCCACTCCAGCCGGCCGGGCCGGGCCGCGAGCAGCGCGTCGACCACGCCGAGGTCGGCCATGACCTCCACCGGGCCGCGTCCGGCGAACTCCGCGGGCAGGTCACCGGTCAGCAGGTGGGTCTCCCGTCCGCCGGCCCAGCTGACCAGGGAGCCCAGCTCCGCGATGTGGCCGTCGACGGCGAAGACACGCCCGGCCTCCTGCAGCTGCGCGTGGGTGCGCCCGGAGACCAGCACCAGGGGGACGCCGGCGGCGTGCAGCTCCAGCAGCGCCGTCCAGGGCCGGTCGGTGAGCTCCCCGGCGGCGGTGTGAACGAACGACCCGCGCGGGCCGACCATCGTGCCGTCGAGGTCGGTGTAGACGATTGCTGCGGGCACGGCGTCCATCCTGCAGTAGGGTCCAGGCGTTCCACTCATCCAGAGGGGCAGAGGGACACGGCCCGACGAAGCCCCGGCAACCACTGCGCGAGCAGCAGGTGCCCCATCCGTCCTGCGCGGGTCGACGACCCCGGCGCAGGGAAGATGAGGAGGTAGTCGTCGCATGACCCTGACCGCACCCGCCCCCACCGGCATCCCGGCCAACCCCGCGCGTGGCCTGGTGTGCCGCAACTGCGGCGCCACGTTCGGGCTGATCGCCGAGCACGCCTGCGCCGAGTGCTTCGGCCCGCTCGAGGTCGACTACGACCCCGAGCTCATGCGCGCGGTCACCCGTGAGCAGATCGAGGCCGGCCCGCACAACATCTGGCGGTACGCCCCGCTGCTGCCCACCGGCCAGGACCCCGCCAGCCGGGTCAGCCTCGACCCGGGCATGACCCCGCTGGTCCGCGCGCAGCGGCTGGGCGACGAGCTCGGCTTCACCGCGCCGCTGTGGGTCAAGGACGACTCGGCGAACCCCACGCACTCCTTCAAGGACCGCGTGGTCAGCCTGGCCGCCACCGCGGCCAAGGGCTTCGGCTACGCGAAGATCGCCTGCGCCTCCACCGGCAACCTGGCCAACTCGGTCGCCGCGCACGCCGCCCGCAACGGCATCCCCTCGTACGTCTTCGTGCCCAGCGACCTCGAGCCGGGCAAGATCGTGCAGTCGGCGGTGTACGGCCAGGCGCTGATCGCCGTCGACGGCTCCTACGACGACGTCAACCGGCTGACCAGCGAGCTGGCCGAGACCGACGAGTTCGAGGACGCCGCCTTCGTCAACCAGAACGTGCGCCCCTACTACGCCGAGGGCTCCAAGACCGTCGGCTACGAGATCGCCGAGCAGCTGGGCTGGCGCATCCCGGCCCAGGTGGTCATCCCCATGGCGTCGGGGTCGCTGCTGACCAAGGTCGACAAGGCCTGGAAGGAGCTGGTGGCCGCCGGCATCGTCGCGGACACCCCCTGGAAGGTCTTCGGCGCCCAGTCGGCCGGCTGCGACCCGATCGCCACGGCCTTCGACAACGGCTGGGACGTCGTCAAGCCGGTCAAGCCCACCGGCATCGCGAAGTCGCTGAACATCGGCAACCCCGCCGACGGCCCCTACGCCCTCGACGCCATCCGCCGCACCGGTGGCTCGGTCGGCCGGGTCGGGGACGACGAGATCGTGGCCGGCATCCGCGACCTGGCCCGCACCACGGGCGTGTTCGCCGAGACCGCCGGCGGGGTGACCACGGCCGTGCTCCGGCAGCTCGTGGAGCGCGGCCTGCTCGACCCGGCGCAGGAGACCGTGGTGCTCAACACCGGTGAGGGCCTCAAGACCCTCGACCCGCTCGCGCCGGTCGTCGGGCCCACCCACCGGGTGCAGCCGTCGCTGCGCTCCCTGCGCGAGGCCGGCCTGATCGCCTGAGGTGACCGACCCGGCCGGCCTCCCCCCGACGGGGGACGCCGGCCGGAGCGCTCAAGGTTCCACCCCGCACGACGATGTAGAACGTATTCGTCCGGAACAGATCCGGACGCATCGCCGCGGGAGGGTCCATGAGCATGTTCGGCTGGTCCGGGGGCGCCGCGGCGGCGGTGCCGCCCGGGCGCGGCTCCGACCTGGGATCGGTCTTCGCGGCGTCGGCCGCGACGGCCGTGGCGGAGCTGAGCGCCACCGAGACCTTCGACGGGTTCGCCGTCGCCCGGATGACCGACCGGTCCTGGACCGGGCTCGCCGCCCGGTCCGGCGCGCTGCCCGACGTCACCGGGCTGTCCTTCCCGGTGGGCCAGAGCGCCTGCCACCACCTGCTGGTCGACCGGCTGCCGGTGCTGGCCCGCGACCTGCGGCGGCACCGCAACCCCGTGCTGCGGACGATGGCCCGCGAGCACGGCGTGACGAGCTACGTGGGTGCGCCCCTCCGGCGGGCGGACGGCCGGCTGCTCGGCAGCGTGTGCGGCTACACCGTCGACCGGTGGGCCGGGTCCGACCCGGGCGGGCTCGCCGGCCGGGTCGGCGACGCGGCCGACGCGCTGGGGCGGCAGCTGTCCGCGGCCCTGGACGCCGTCGCCGACGACCGCCGGGCCGCCTACGACCGGGCCCTCGCCAGCCGGGACGACGTCACCGGCCTGCCCGACCGCCGCGGCTGGGGTCTGCTGCTGCAGGACGAGGACGACCGCGCGCGGCACCTGGCGGAGGACCTCTCGGTCGTCGTGCTCGACGTGGGGCTGGTGCGCTCGGTCCGCGGTGTGCGACGCGCCGCCCACGTGCTGCGCGACGAGCTCGGCGACGTCTCGCTCAGCCGGCTCGGCAACCGGCAGTTCGGCGTCGTCGGCGGGGACCTGGCGCAGCTGGACCCCGCGGCCACGGCGACCCGGGCGCAGGACGCGCTGCGGGCTGCGGGCTACGCCGCGACCAGCGGGTGGGCGGTCCGCGAGCCGCTGGAGAGCGTCGTCAGCACCTGGTGGCGCGCGGAGGACGCGTTGGTGCGCGTGCGGTCGGGGTCGGCCGCCGGCTGACCAGGTGCCAGGTCCCCGGACTCCTGCCGATAGGGAGATCGTAGATCCGGAACGAAAGCATGCGAGAACAGAGGTGAGTGGCGGTGCGCCAGATGGAGTCTCAGGCCCCGGCCGCCCGTGGGTGGGTCGACGAGCTGGTCATCGCCCCGTCGGTGCAGGTGCTCGACACCCGCACGGCCGGACCGTCGCTGCCCGCCGTCGGGTCCGTCTGGTCCCGGGGCACGCTGCCCGGAGCCGACGCGGCCCTGGCGCTGCTGGGCAGCCTGGGAGGTGTGGACGCCTGGGCCGTCACCCGGATCACCGAGGACACCTGGACCGGTCTCGCGGTCCAGACCACCCCGCAGGCCGCTGATCCCGCGTCGCGGTGGACCCGTACCCGGGCCGCCCAGTACGAGGTCGGCACCCCCATCTCGCGGGACCGGTCGCTGTGCCACCACCTGCTGGCCGGCCCGCAGCCGATCACGGTCTCCGACCTGCGCCGCAGCCCCGAGCCCGACCTGCGCCGGATCGCCGACGGCTGGGGCCTGCACGGCTACCTCGGCATCGCGCTGATGTCCCCCGACGGACGCCAGCTGGGTTCGCTCGCCGGTCTCAGCGCCTCCCCGGTGGACCCCGGCGACCGGGACTGGTCGCAGCTGCTGGCCGTGCAGGCCACCGCGCTGCAGGCCTCCCTCAGCGCCGACATCGCGGCCCTGGACGGCAAGCGCCGGGACAGCTTCGAGCGCAGCCTCGAGAGCCACGACGACGTCACGCGGCTCCCCAACCGCCGGGGCTGGGCCGCTCTGCTCGCCACCGAGGAGAAGCTGGCCACCCCGGTCGGTGACCCGGTCGGGCTGGCGCTGGTGGACCTCGGCGTCGTCCGCACGGTCCGCTCGCTGCGCCGGGCGGTGTCGGTGGCCCGCGAGGCCGCCGGCGACGTCCAGTTCGCCCGGGTCGGTCCCCGGCAGCTCGGCATCCTGGCCGGGGGGCACCAGACCTCGCAGGTCGCCCGGGTGTCCAACCTGGTGCAGGCCCGCCTCGAGGGGGCCGGCTTCAGGACGGCGACCGCGCACACCATGCGTTCGGGCGTCGAGCCGCTGGCCACCACCTGGGCGCGGGCGGAGAACGCGTTGGTCCTGGCGCGCCGGGAGCAGGCGCTGGGTCGGGGCCGGTGACCGCGGGCGGGGCCGATGCCCTCCTGCTGGCCGCCGACACCGACCGCACCTCCGACGTCGGCCTCGTCCGTCCCGGCATGGTCGTCGGCGGTGTGCTGACGGTGCTGGCGATGGTGGTCTTCTCCACGCGGCTGCAGGACCTCGAGGCCGCCGCGGCGGTCCCCGGGGCCCGGCTGATCGGCCTGGAGGACGCCCGGCAGGTCGGCCGCTCGGTGCTGTTCACCGTGGACGGGCAGCCCACCGGCATCGACATCACCGTCGGCTGCACCGCGGCGTTCCTGCTGCTGCCCTTCGTCGTGGCGACCACCGTGCTGCTCGCGGTCCGCCGGATCCCGGCCGTGCGCGCGTTCTCCTCCCTGGCGGTCGCCGTCGTCGTGATCCTGGCCGTCAACCAGGCCCGGATGCTGGCGATCACCGCCGGCATGTCCGTCTGGGGCCCCGAGGTCGGCTACGCCCGCACCCACGTGCTGGTGGGCACGGCGGTCAGCACGCTGGGCGTGGTGCTGGCCGGCACCTGCTACCTGGTGGTGCTGCTGCGCGGTACGTACCCCTCGCCGGCGCTGTCGCCGTGGGACGTCGAGGCCGACCGGGCGCCGCGGTGAACGAGGACAACATCGCCCTGGCCGCCCTCAACACCACGGCGTTCATGCTCTGCGTGAGCTTCCTGCTCTACATCGTGTTCATCATGCGGCCCTTCCTGGCCCGCGCGGACAGCGTGCCCGGCAGCCGGCAGGGCTACGACCTGCACTTCGTCGTCCCCTGCCTGGACGAGGAGCTGGTCGTCGGCGGGACCGTGCGGCACCTGCTGGGCACCTTCCCCGAGGCCACCGTCTGGGTCGTCGACGACGCGTCCACCGACCTCACCCCCGACATCCTCGACGACCTGCAGGACCAGTTCCCGGAGCTGCGGGTGATCACCCGCCTGCTGCCCGACGCCCAGCGGGGCAAGGGCGAGGCGCTGAACGCGGCCTGGCGGGCCATCGACGAGTCGCTGCCGGCCGGCGCGGACCGGCACCGGGTGCTGGTCGGCGTCCTGGACGCCGACTCCCGCCTCGAGCGGCTGGGCCCCGACGTGATCTGCGGCTACCTGGTCGACCCGCGGGTCGCCGCGGTGCAGGTGCAGGTGCGCGTCACCGACGACATCGACGGCCTGGCCGCCGCGGACCTGGACATGCTGGTCGACCCGGACGACGACCTGGTCGTCCGGAAGGACTCCTGGCTCGTGCAGCTGCAGGACCTGGAGTTCACCGGCCCGATCGCGGCGATGCAGAGCCTGCGCCGGCGGACCGGCAGCGTGGGCATGGGCGGCAACGGCCAGTTCACCCGGATGGCGGCCCTGGACCGGATCGCCGACGAGTTCGGCACCCCGTGGCACGGGGCGCTGCTGGAGGACTTCGAGCTGGGCCTGCACGTGCTGCTGACCGGCGGGCGCACCGAGTACTGCGACGAGACCTTCGTCGCCCAGACCGGACTGCCCCGGATCCGGCCGCTGCTCCGCCAGCGCAGCCGCTGGGCGCAGGGCGGCATGCAGTGCCTGCGCTACCTCTGGCGGATCATCTGCTCCCCGCAGGTCAGCCTGCCCGGAGCCCTGGAGATCGCCTACTACCTGTGGGTCCCGTGGTCGCAGCTGCTGGGCTCGGTCGTGTTCCCCGCGGCCATGGCCGTGCAGGTCTACTACATGACCCACACCGGTGACGGCGTCGGCTCGTGGTGGTCGGACGGCGCCTGGGGGCTGGTGCCCCTGGCCGCGCTGTTCGGCGTCCTGCCGCACGTGGTCTGGGGTCCGGTCTACCGCTCGCGCAGCGGTGGGTCGGTCAGCCGCCGCCGGGCGGTGGCCCTGGGCCTGCTCAACGTCGCCTACGCCTACCTCCTGCAGGCGGCGGTGTGGTGGGCGTTCACCCGCATCCTGCGCGGTCGGCGGGACTGGAAGAAGACCGCCCGCTCCGAGTCGGGCGGCCCTCCCCGCCCGGGCCCGCCGGCGCCGGGTCGTGCGGTGCCGCGGGCCGAGGGGTCCGTCTTCGCCGCGCTGCCGCCGGGGCCGGCGTGGGCCGAGGGGCAGTTCGCCCCCGCGGAGGCCGCCACCGGCCGGCTGCTGCTCGAGGACCCGCCGACGGCGGCCCAGCCCGCCGTGCCGGGCGGGTCGCGCCGACCGGCCGTCCGGCCGGCCGCACCGCGGTCGACCCGGCACACCCCGACCCCGAACCCGACCACCCCGCCCAGCCCGACCCCGAGCACGCCGTCCCCGGCCGCCGACCCCGGCGGTCCGCGGACCGAGCGCATCCCGCCCGTGCTCACCGCCCGCCCCGACCGGCCGACCCCGCCCCGCGGCCGCCCGTCGCCCACCGACCGGAGAACCGACTCGTGACATCGCTCCACCGCCGCCGCGCGGGCGTGCTCGCCGCCGCGACCACGGCCCTGGTGGTCCTCTGCGCCGGCCCGGCCGCCGCGGACACCTCCGCCGCCTCGGCGACGGCGGCCTCGCTCGTGCTGGCCAACGGCAGCGCGGCGTCCTCCGGCTCCTTCTCGGCCTCCCACGACGGCCAGACGGGGACGACGACCGGCAACAGCGCGCCGGCGCTGTCCGTGCTGGGGTCGCAGACGCTGATCACCTCCGGCGCGCTGGTGCAGAAGGCGGTCGCCCTGGCCGACGGCACCTCCGCGGCGTGCGCCGCCCTGGTCGGGTCCGGCGGCGGGGTGAGCATCGGCAGCGACGGCACCTGCACGGTGACCCCGGGCACCGGCGGGGTGTCGGTCCGGCTGGTCGGCGGGCTGACCCCGGTCGACGTGCTGGCCGACTCGATCTCCTCGCGGTGCACGGCGACCTCGGCCGGGGTGACCACGGCCGGCTCGTCGCTGGCCAACGCCCGGGTGTCCACGGCGGTCGCCATCGGCCTGCCCAGCAGCCCGGCACCCGGGACGAGCGTGTCCGTGCCGGGCGTCGCGACGCTGCTGCTCGGCGGCCAGACCCAGCCGCAGGGCGCCGGCAGCGTGCGGGTCAGCGCCCTCTACGTCTCGTTGCTCACCGGCACCGTCCGGGTCGACGTCGCCTCCTCGACCTGCGGCCTGAACGTGGCCACCGTGCCCGTGCCGGCCTTGCCGCTGTCCGGCTGGACCCTCGTGTCCGCGGCCGTGCTGGGCGTCTGGGGCTACCTCGTCGCGCGCGTCGTGCGCCGGCGGACCCGCGGCGTGGTGCCGGCCCGGTGACCCCGCGGGTCGCCGTGGTGATGGGCACCCGGCCGGAGATCATCAAGCTGGCCCCCGTGGTGGCCGCCCTCGGCCCGGCGGCCCACCCCCTGGCCACCGGCCAGCACTGGGACGCCGACCTCACCGACGTCTTCTTCGCCGGGGTCGGCATGGCCCCGCCTCCGCAGCCGCTGGTCGGCGTCGGGGGTCGGGACCGCGCCGACCAGGTGGCGACGATGCTCACGGGGTTGACCGCGGTCTTCCGCGCCGACCGCCCGGACGCCGTCGTCGTCCAGGGCGACACCAACTCGGCCAACGCCGGCGCGCAGGCCGCCCACCACCTGGGCATCCCGGTGGTGCACGTCGAGGCGGGCCTGCGCTCGTTCGACCGGGCCATGCCCGAGGAGGTCAACCGGCTGGTGATCGGGGCGGTCGCCGACGTGCACTGCGCGGCGACCACGGGCAACGCCGAGCACCTGCTGCGGGCCGGCACCCCCGCCGACGCCGTGCACGTCACCGGCAACACCATCGTGGAGGCCACCCGCCGGGCGCTGCCCGGGCCGGTGCAGCGTGCCGCGGTGCAGGCCGCCCACGGCGTCGTCGAGGGCGGCTACGTGCTGGCCACGGTGCACCGGCCGGAGAACACCGACGACCCCGCGCGGCTGCGTGCCCTGCTGGGTGCGCTGGGCGACCTCGGGTTGCCGGTGCTGCTGCCGCTGCACCCCCGCACCCGTTCCGCGGTGGTCTCGGGCGGGTGCCCGGTGCCGCCCGCCGTGCGGTTGGGCGGCCCGGTCGACCACGCGACGTTCCTGGCGCTGGCGGCCGGCGCCCGGCTGCTGGTGTCGGACTCCGGCGGCGTGCAGGAGGAGGTCACCGTGCTGGGCAAGCCGCTGGTCGTCGTCCGCCGGAGCACGGAGCGCCCCGAGTCGGTGGACGCCGGGTTCGCCGTCCTCGCCGACGCCGGCGGCGTGGCCACGGCCGCGCGGTGGCTGCTGCGACCGGGCTGGCCCGAGGAGCTGGCCCGCACGGCGAGCCCGTTCGGCGACGGCCGGGCCGCCGAGCGGATCGCGGCGCTCACCCTCGCCGCAGCGCACCGCGCCGTGCCGGCCGCCCTGCCGGTCGCCGTCGCGGTCTGAGGCCTCGACCAAGCTGGCGTGCGGGGGGATGGCCACCGCGGAGCGACCGCCGCCCCGACCGCGCTCCTGGGCGCCGGCGCTCCTGGTCGGCCACGTCGTGCTGGGCGCCGGGGCCGCCGCGGTGTCGCTGGTGCTGCTGGCCCTGGGCGCCGACGAGGAGTGGCCGGGCCACCGGGTGGTGGGGGTGGTCGTCGGGTTGCTGGTCGTGGGCGCGGCGGGCCGCCGGCACGGCCCGCGGCCGCAGGCCCGGGGCGGTCGGTGGGCAGCGGTGGCCGGGCTCGTCGTCCTCGGGGTGTGGGTGTGGTCAGCGGTGTGGCTGGCCGGGTTGTCCGGCCCGACGGCCCCGCTGCTGGCCGTCCTGCCGCTCTACCTGTGGCCGTTCGCGCTGCTGGCCGTGGTGGCCGCCGGGGTGGTCGCGTGCCTGGACCTGGCCGTGGGGGAGGTGCTGCACCGGCGGCGGGGGTGACCCCCGTTCTTGCACTCGCCGGGGTCGAGTGCCAGACTCGGACTGGCACTCGGGGTATCCGAGTGCCAACCAGGTCGGACCGGTGAGGTACCGGCGCGTGGGCCGCAGGAGCGTCCACGGCGCGGGTGCCGTCCGTCGCGGGCGCCGCCCGACCAGCAGCGAGCCACGCATGGAGGACACCACCACATGGCCAAGATGATCGCCTTCGACGAAGAGGCCCGCCGCGGCCTCGAGCGGGGCATGAACACCCTCGCCGACGCCGTCAAGGTCACCCTCGGCCCCAAGGGCCGCAACGTCGTGCTGGAGAAGAAGTGGGGTGCCCCCACCATCACCAACGACGGTGTGAGCATCGCCAAGGAGATCGAGCTCGAGGACCCCTACGAGAAGATCGGGGCCGAGCTCGTCAAGGAGGTCGCGAAGAAGACCGACGACGTCGCGGGTGACGGCACCACCACCGCCACCGTGCTCGCCCAGGCCCTCGTCCGCGAGGGGCTGCGCAACGTCGCCGCCGGCGCGAACCCGATGGCCCTGAAGAAGGGCATCGAGAAGGCCGTCGCCGCCGTCTCCGACTACCTGCTCTCGACCGCCAAGGACGTGGAGACCAAGGAGCAGATCGCTGCCACCGCCTCCATCTCCGCTGCTGACCCGGCCATCGGCGAGCTCATCGCCGAGGCGATGGACAAGGTCGGCAAGGAAGGCGTCATCACCGTCGAGGAGAGCAACACCTTCGGCCTCGAGCTCGAGCTCACCGAGGGCATGCGCTTCGACAAGGGCTACACCTCGCCCTACTTCGTGACCGACACCGAGCGCATGGAGGCCGTCCTCGACGACCCGTACGTGCTCGTCGTCAACTCGAAGATCAGCTCGGTCAAGGACCTGCTGCCGCTGCTGGAGAAGGTCATGCAGAGCGGCAAGCCGCTGCTGATCATCTCCGAGGACGTCGAGGGCGAGGCCCTCGCGACCCTGGTGGTCAACAAGATCCGCGGCACGTTCAAGTCCGCCGCCGTCAAGGCGCCCGGCTTCGGCGACCGCCGCAAGGCCATGCTCGGCGACATCGCCATCCTCACCGGTGGCCAGGTCATCTCCGAGGAGGTCGGCCTCAAGCTGGAGAACGCCGGCGTCGACCTGCTGGGCCGCGCCCGCAAGGTCGTCGTCACCAAGGACGAGACCACCATCGTCGAGGGTGCCGGCGACCAGGACCAGATCGCCGGTCGGGTCAACCAGATCCGCGCCGAGATCGAGAAGTCCGACTCCGACTACGACCGCGAGAAGCTCCAGGAGCGCCTGGCCAAGCTCGCCGGTGGCGTCGCCGTCATCAAGGCCGGTGCCGCGACCGAGGTCGAGCTCAAGGAGCGCAAGCACCGCATCGAGGACGCCGTCCGCAACGCGAAGGCCGCCGTCGAGGAGGGCATCGTCGCCGGGGGTGGCGTCGCCCTGGCGCAGGCCAGCTCCGTCTTCGAGAAGCTCGAGCTGACCGGCGACGAGGCCACCGGGGCGAACATCGTCCGCGTGGCGCTCGAGGCCCCGCTGAAGCAGATCGCCGTCAACGCCGGCCTCGAGGGCGGCGTCGTGGCGGAGAAGGTGCGCAACTCCGAGATCGGCTGGGGCCTGAACGCTGCCTCGGGCGAGTACGTCGACCTGGTCGCCGCCGGCATCATCGACCCGGCCAAGGTCACCCGCTCGGCGCTGCAGAACGCCGCCTCCATCGCGGCGCTCTTCCTCACCACCGAGGCCGTCATCGCCGACAAGCCGGAGAAGTCCGCGCCGGCGATGCCGGGTGGCGACGGCGGCATGGGCGGCATGGACTTCTGAGTCCGGCCGTCGGCGTCAGCTGACACCTGCACCACCCGGACGGGCGGTCTTCGCGAGGAGGCCGCCCGTTCGGCGTTCCACCCCTGCGCGGCGCGGGAATAGGGCAGGCTAACCTCATCTGGACGCTTCCGTTCCAGCTCTGGAGTCCCCATGCGCCGCCCCCTGGCCGCTCTCGCGACCACTGCCCTCGCCCTGACCCTCGCCGCGTGCGGCGGGTCCGACGACACCCGCGACGCCGCGCCGTCCTCGTCCGCCGGCGACGGCGCCTTCCCGGTCAGCATCGAGAACCGGTTCGGCACCACGGAGATCCCCGCGCAGCCCGAGCGCATCGTGACCGTCGGCTTCAACGACGCCGACTTCGTGCTGGCCCTCGGCGGCACGCTGGTCGGCGAGCGCGAGCTGATCGGCGACTACGACGCGACCCAGCGCCCGTGGGCGCAGGACGTCCTGCCCGACGAGGCCGTCCCGACCGTCGGCAGCGACGAGCTCAACCTCGAGGCGATCGCCGCCCTGCAGCCCGACCTGATCGTGGGCGTCTACTCCTTCATCACCGAGGACGTCTACGACCAGCTGAGCGCGATCGCCCCGACGCTGGCCCAGACCGACGACTACGCAGACGGCGCCACCCCGTGGCAGGAGCAGACCCTGCTCACCGGCCGCGCCCTGGGCGTCGAGGACGACGCGCAGGCGTTGGTCGACGACGTCGAAGGCCGGTTCTCCCAGGCCGTCACGGACAACCCGGACTTCGCCGGCCAGGACATCGCGGTCGACCTGACCGGTCTCGGCGGCTCGGGCCACTACCTGCTGGGGCAGGACGACCTGCGCACCCAGTTCTTCTCCGACCTCGGCTTCACCGTGCCCGAGACCAGCCAGGAGCTCTCTGCCGAGCGGCTGGACCTGCTCGACGCCGACGTCCTGGTGGAGAACGGCTACGACCAGGCCGCCCTGGACGCCGACACCCTCCTGGCCGGCCTCGACGTCGTCACCGAGGACCGCACGGTGCTGCTGGGCCAGTACTCCAGCGCGATCTCGGCCGCTCTGGGCTTCGGCAGCCCGCTGTCGCTGCCCTACCTGCTCGACCAGCTGGTCGACCCGCTGGCCGCCGCAGCCGACGGCGACCCGGCCACGGTCGTGGAGCAGCCCACCGCCGCCTGACGTCCGGCACCCTCGGCACAGGAACCTCTGCACCCTCTCGCGCGTCGCAGAGGGGGTGCAGAGGTTCCTATGCCTCTGCGGGGGCTTCGGCGAAGGCGACGCCGAGCTGGCCCGCCGCCTCCTCCAGCACGCGCATGACGGCGAGGGTGTCGGCCAGCGGCATCACCGCCGACTCGCCGCGGCCGGCGAGCACGCCCTCGTGCACCTCGGCGATCTCGTGGCTGTAGCCGGTGCCGGTGGCCGGCCGGGTGATCTCCTCCGGCTCGGCGCCGGCCCGGTGCAGCACGATCGTGGCCGGGTGGTGGAACCGCGGCAGGACGTCGATCCAGCCCTCGGTGCCGAACACCCGCGCCTGGCCGGGCAGGGCGTTGCGCAGCGAGGTCAGCAGGGTGGCCGCCCGCCCGTCGGCGTAGCCGAGCAGCAGCGCGGCCTCGGCGTCCACCCCGGTCGGGAAGGTCGAGCCGGTCGCGGTCACGGTGTCGGGGGCACCGAGCAGCAGCTGGGCGAAGCTCACCACGTACACGCCGAGGTCCAGCAGCGCGCCGCCGCCGAGCTCGTGGGCGAACAACCGGTCGGCGGGGTCGAACTCGCGGGCCACCCCGAGGTCGGCCTGCACGCTGCGCACCTCGCCGATCGCGCCGTCGGCGACCAGCCGGCGCAGCTCGACCACGGCGGGCTGGAAGCGGGTCCACATCGCCTCCATGACGAACACCCCGGCGGCGCGGGCGGCGGCCACGACCTCCTCCGCCCCGGCGACGGTCGCGGTGAACGACTTCTCGACCAGCAGGTGCTTGCCGGTGGCGATCGCGTCCAGGGCCACGGCGTGGTGCTGCGGGTGCGGGGTGGCCAGGTACAGGACGTCGACGTCGGGGTCGGCCACCAGGTCGGCGTAGGAGCCGTGCGCGGTGCCGATGCCGTGCCGGTCGGCGAACGCCCGTGCCCGGTCGGTGGACCGGGACCCGACGGCGGTCACCTCCGCGCCGGCCACGTGCTCGAAGTCGCGCACGACGTTCTCGGCGATGCGACCGGGTCCGACGATGCCCCAGCGGGTCGTTGTGCTCACCGGGTCGACGGTAGCGGCGACCCGAAGCGCAGCAGGTTGCCGTCGGGGTCGATGTGCCAGCCCTCGCGGATGCCGTAGTCGGTGTCCACCGGTTCGCCGGTGCGGGGGACGTCGGCCCAACGGCGGGCCAGGTCGTCGGCGTCGGGCACGTGCAGGAAGACGGCGGACGCCGTCCGCAGCGGGTCGTGGTCGGCGACCACCGACAGGTGCAGCTCCACGCCGGCCAGGGCGGCGAATCCGTAGGTGACGTCGTGCCGGCTCACCGTGCAACCCAGCGCGGCGTAGTGCGCCAGTGCCCGGTCCAGGTCGGTCACCGGCAGGATCGGGCACGCCCGGGCATCGGTCATGCTGCGACGATGACACGGTGGCGCTGCTGATCGACACCCCTGTCTGGCCCTGGCGGGGACGGCTGTGGTCGCACCTGGTCAGCGACACCTCCTACGACGAGCTGCACGCCTTCGTCGAGGCCGAGCTCGGCATCCCGCGGCGGGCGTTCCAGGGCGACCACTACGACGTGCCCGAGGAGCTCCACGAGGTGGCGGTCGCCGCGGGTGCGGAGTCGGTGTCCTGCCGGGAGCTGCTGTCTCGGCTGCTGGCCGCGGGCCTTCGTCTCAGGAAGCCCGGGCGCGGAGGAGCTCCAGCTCGGCCGTGAGGTTGGCCCGGGCCGGCGCGGTCCACGGCTGCGCGGTCGGCGTGCGGAACAGCGCGGGCAGGGCCAGCAACGACTCCAGGACGGCGGTGCGACCCGCGGTGAAGGTGGCGTCGTCCAGGTGCCCGTACTCGGCCCGCACCGCCGAGGCGTAGGCCGCGTAGGCCGCCGGCGGCGAGGCCAGCACCGCGAGGTCGGCGTCGCAGAGCACGGCGCCGTCGGCGTCGTCGTCGGCCGGGTCGTGCCCGGCGGTCAGCCGCACCAGCCGGGCCACCTCGGCCAGCCGGTCGTCGGGCACCAGCCCGCGCAGGCCGACCTCGGCCCGCTGCGCGCTGACCTCCTCGTTGTCCGAGGCGGTGGGGTCGTAGGCGACGTCGTGGTACCAGGCGGCCAGCGCCACCGCGGTCGGGTCGGCGGCGTGCCCGGCCAGCTCACCGGCCAGCCCGAGGACGGCGGCCAGGTGCGCCAGGTCGTGGTAGCTGCGGTGCGGTTCGGCCCAGGCGGCCACGACGGCGGCCCACTCGGTGCGGGCGGTGGGGGAGTCCTGCGTCAGGGCGGCGAAGTCCTCGTACCGGACGGTCATGCCTCCACCGTGCACTGCCGCAGCGCGGTCAGCGCGAGCACCCGGGCCACGTGCACCACGTCGGCCACCGGCACCTGCTCGCGCGGGGCGTGCGCCAGCGCCAGGTCGCCGGGGCCGAAGTGCAGCGTGGGCACCCCGGCAGCGGCGTAGAGCCGCAGGTCGGTGCCGGCCGGCACGTACCGCTGCGCCGGGCGGGCGCGCCCCAGGTCGACGACGGCGTCCTGGACGGCGGGCAGCATCGCTGAACCCTCGGGCAGCCGACCGCTGGCGAAGCTGCCGCCCACCCACTCGACCCGGGCCGGGTGGTCGGCCAGCCAGTCGTGCCCGGCGCAGAACCCGGCGACCGCGGCCTCCAGGGCGGCCCGCGCGGTCTCGACCGGCTCGTCGACCTGCACCCCGAACCGGCCCTCGGCGACCAGCCGGTCGGGGACGGTGGAGGACCAGTCGCCGGCGTGGAGGGTGCCGATCGAGATCCCGTAGGGCAACCGGGTGCCCAGGAAGCGGTCGACGTCCCGCTGCCGGGAGGCCTCGAAGGACCGCAGCGCCGCGTGCAGCTCCGCCCACAGCTCGACCGTGCTGACCCCCTGGTCGCGCATGGCGCCGTGGGCGGCCAGCCCGGTGAGGGTGATCCGGAAGGTCAGGGCGCCGGCGTTGGCGGTCATCACCGCCCCGGCGGTCGGCTCGGGGATGATGCAGGCCGCCCCGCGGTGCCCCCGCCGGAGGGTGGCCCAGGCCCCCAGGCCGCCGTCCTCCTCGCCGACCACGCTGTGCACCGCCAGCGGCCGGGCCAGCCGGACGCCGGAGCCGGCCACCGCCCGGGCCGCGGCGAGCGCGGCGACCAGGCCGCCCTTCATGTCGCAGGTGCCCCGGCCGTGCAGCACGCCGCCCTCGAGGCGAGGGGCGAAAGGGTCGCCCGGCCACAGCGCCCGATCACCGGCGGGGACGACGTCGGTGTGCCCGCAGAGCACCAGCCCGGGTTCCCCCGAGCCGGTGCCGACGGTGCCCACCACGCCCACGGCCTCCTCGCGGACCACCTCCTGCCCGGGGGCGTCGGGTGCGGTGACCGCGTCGACCAGGTCGACGTCCCAGACGTCGGTGTCGGCGCCCATGCCGCGCAGCCAGCCGGCCACCAGGTGCTGGGCGTCGGACTCGGCGGGGGTGCCGCCCACCGAGGGGACGGCGACCAGCTCGCGCAGCCGGGCCAGCAGCCACGGCTCGTCGACGGCGTCGAGGACGCGCAGCTCGGCGTCGGTCAGGTGGGCCACGGACCCAGTCTGGCGCACTAGGTTGCACGGCATGTCTTCTCCGCCGCCCCCGCCGGGCTGGTACCCCGACCCCGCCGGCACCCCCGCCAGCCGGTGGTGGGACGGGCAGAACTGGACCGACCACCTCCAGCAGCCCCAGCAGGCACCGCCGCCGCAGCAGCAGTACGCCGCGCAGCCCCAGTACGCGCCGCAGCAGCCCCAGTACGCCCCGCAGCAGCAGTACACCCCGCACCAGCAGGGCCGGTCGGTCCTGCTGGAGCAGGCGGTCCTCGTCGTGCAGCAGAAGGCGAAGCTGATCGAGCTGACGAACGAGTACGCCGTGTTCGACGGCGGCGGCCAGCAGCTGGGCGCCGTCGTCGAGGTGGGGCAGTCGGCGGCGAAGAAGGCGCTGCGGTTCGTCTCCTCGATCGACCAGTTCCTGACCCACAAGCTCGAGGTGCGCGACGCCACCGGGGTCGTCCTGGTGCTGACCCGCCCGGCCAAGCTGGTGAAGTCCCGCGTGCAGGTGGCGCGGGCCTCCGGCGAGCCGGTCGGCGAGATCGTGCAGGCCAACGTGTTCGGCAAGATCCGCTTCGACCTCGTGGTGGGCGGGCAGCTGGTCGGCGCGATCCAGGCCGAGAACTGGCGGGCCTGGAACTTCGCGGTCACCGACCACACGGGTCAGGAGATCGCGCGGATCACCAAGACCTGGGAGGGCCTGGCCAAGACGCTGTTCACCACGGCCGACAACTACGCCGTGCAGGTGCACCGCCGGCTCGAGGAGCCGCTGGCCTCGCTGGTGCTGGCCAGCGCGCTGACGGTGGACACGGCGCTGAAGCAGGACGACCGCGGCTTCGGGTGAGGCGTACGGTGGTCCCCGTCCGGGCCGGGCGATCTGTGTCCCCGGGCTCCACTGGATAACTGCCGCCGGGGAATACCGCTCTCACGAGGCTGGAGCCCCGGATGCGCAACTCGCCGCGAGGCGACCAGCGTCCGGCTCGGACCCCACGCACGACGAAGGCCCCTCCCGCCGGGGAGGGGCCTTCCTCGCATCACTCGTCCGTCTGGCCCAGCAGCCAGCCGCAGGGGGCGGCCAGCTCGTTGGCCGCCGTCGGTCCCCAGGAACCGGCCGCGTAGGGCTGCACCTCGGGCCGGTCGTCCAGCAGCGGCTCGACCGCGGCCCACGCCTTGGACAGCCCGGCGCTCGTGGTGAACAGCGACCGGTCACCGGTGACGACGTCGTGGATCAGCGAGACGTAGGGCGGCAGCGGCGTGCCGCCCTCGATGTCGGCCAGGTCGAGCGAGGTCGTGGTCTGGGTCAGCTCCAGCGACGGGCCGGGCTTCTTGGCCACGAACTGCAGGTCCAGCGAGCCGGCACCGGACAGCGACAGGGAGACCACGTTGCCGTGCCCGGGCACGTGGGTCACCGGGCCGTCGGGCTTGCGCAGCAGCAGCGACACGCGCTGCTCGGAGGCGGCCAGCTTCTTGCCGGTGCGGAGCAGGAACGGGACGCCGTGCCACCGGTCGGTGTCGACCCAGAGCCGGGCGGCCACGAAGGTGTCCGTGGTGGAGTCCGACGGCACGCCCTCGATGTCGGTGTAGCCGTCGAACTGGCCCAGGACGACGTCCTCCTTCGCCAGCGGCCGGAACGCGGCGAGCACCGACTCGCGGGCGTCCTGCAGGGCCTCGGGGGACAGGTCGACCGGGGGCTCCATGGCGACCTCGGCGGCGACCTGGAACAGGTGGGTGACCAGCATGTCCAGCGTGGCGCCGGTGGCGTCGTAGAACTCGGCGCGCTGGGCGACGTCCAGGGTCTCGGGGACGTCGATCTGCACCTGCTGCACGTGCTCGCGGTCCCAGACGTGCTCGAAGAGGCCGTTGGCGAAGCGCAGCACGTGGAGGTCCTGGGTGCCCTCCTTGCCCAGGAAGTGGTCGATGCGGAAGACCTGCTCCTCGTCGAGCACCGAGAGCACCAGCTCGTCGAGCTCGCGGAAGGACTCCGGGCTGGTGCCGTAGGGCTTCTCGTAGACCACCCGCGAGCCCTCGGTCAGCCCGTGCTCCTGCAGCCCCTTGGTGAGCTTCTCGAACGCCGAGGGCGGGACGGCGAGGTAGTGCACGTGCTGGGGGTCGCCGCCCATCTCCGCCTTCGTCTCCTCGAGCACGTCGAGCAGGCTGCCGGGGTCGGTCTCGTCGAACCCGCCACCGGCGAAGCGCAGGTTCTTCACGAAGTCGTCCCAGGGGCCCTCGTCGGGGTGCGGGCCGAACTCGGCCAGCGCGTCGTGCACCCGGCCCTGGAAGTCCTCGTGCGACACGTCGCCGCGGCCGTTGCCGACCAGCCGCCACTCAGGGGGCAGCAGGCCGTACTGGGCCAGCTGGTAGAAGGCCGGCAGCACCATGCGCCGGGCGAGGTCACCGGTGGCCCCGTAGAGCACGAAGATGGTGGGGGGCAGGTCGCTGTCGGTCGTGGTCCCGTTCTCGGGCACGGTGTTCCTCTCGTCGGTGGTTCTCCCGCGGGTGCATGCCCCGCCGACCTGGACGTACGCCTGTGAATCCGGATGAGTCCGCTCACTGCTTGCCGTGTGCAACCCGGGGGCGGTGGGCAACGGGCGGCGCATGACCCCACGACGCCTGCTGATCGCCCTCCCCGCCACCGCCGCCCTGGTCGCGCTGACCGCCTGCGGCTCCGACGACGACGTCACCGGCACCGTGACGTCGGGCAGCGCGGGGTCCACCACCGGCGGGGCCTCGTCGTCGTCGCCGAACGCCGCCGGCGGCGGCATCTCCGCCGCGGCCGCGCTCCAGCTCGAGGACCAGTCCGGCGACGGCGGCAGCGTGCAGGTGGCCTCGGTGACCGCGCCGGAGGCCGGCTTCGTCGTCGTCACCCTCGACGACGACGACCAGCCCGGCGACGACCAGGTGCTCGGCTCGGCCGAGGTGCCCGCCGGCACCACGACCGACGTCGTGGTCGACCTGGACACCCCGGTCCCGGCGGCGACCGGCGACGACGACGGCACGGAGATCACCGCGACCCTGTACGCCGACACCGACGGCGACGGCAGCTGGTCGGCCGGGGACGTCGCCGTCCCCGAGCCCCAGGACGACGGGGACGACGACGACACCGACGTGGTCGACGACGACGCGGAGTACCGCCTCGGCTGATCCCTGTGCGTGCTCGGTGAGCGCGCTGGGACCGTGATCGCTACCGTGACGCAGGTCCCAGCGCTGCACCGAACGGGAGAACCGTGACCACGACCGCAGCACCAGAGACCCAGCACAAGCTGCCGATCAAGACCCTGGTCTCGGCCAGCATCGGCAACGCGGTCGAGTGGTTCGACTGGACGGTCTACGCGACCTTCGTCGTGTACTTCGCCGGTCAGTTCTTCCCCAGCGACAACGCCGCGCTGGCGCTGATCGGGGCCACCTCGACCTATGCGCTGGCCTTCTTCTTCCGCCCGCTGGGCGGCTACGTGCTGGGCCGGTTCGCCGACCTCAAGGGCCGCAAGGCCGGCATGCTGGTGACCATCCTGCTGATGGCCGGGGGGTCGCTGGTCATCGCGGTGCTGCCGACCTACGACGCGGTGGGCTGGCTGGCCCCGGTCCTGCTGCTGCTGGCCCGCATCGCGCAGGGCATGAGCCTGGGCGGCGAGGTCAGCAACGCCTCGGCGTACCTGGCCGAGATCGCCCCGCCCGCGCGGCGCGGGCGCTACTCCGCCTTCTTCTACATCTCCACCGGCACCGCGCTGCTGGCCGCCTCGCTGATGGGCGTGCTGCTGACCAGCGTGCTGGACGAGGCCCAGCTGCAGGCCTACGGCTGGCGGATCGCCTTCGCGGTCGGCGGCCTGCTCGGGTTCGTCGGCATGTGGCTGCGCCGCTCGTTGGTCGAGACCGACCAGTTCGAGGAGAACGCCGCCAAGGCGCGGGCGACGAAGAACCCGCTCATGCAGACCATCCGGCACCACCCGCGGGCGGTGCTGCAGCTGTGCGCGTTCACGCTGCTGTCGACGCTGTCGTACTACACGTTCTTCAGCGCGCTGACGCCGTTCGCCATCAACTTCCGCGGCGCCGACGGCAACGACGTCTTCATCGCCCTCTCGATCGGCACGGCGCTGTTCGTCGCGCTCTGCTACCCGTTCGGCGCGCTGTCGGACCGGGTCGGGCGCAAGCCGCAGATGCTGGTGTGGTCCGGGGCCACGGCGGTGCTGGTCATCCCGCTGTCGTTCCTGGTGCAGGACAACCTGTTCTCCCTGGCCGTCGTGTTCAGCGTGGGCCTGGGTCTCTACGCGATGATGGCCTCGCTGGCGCCGGCGGTGATGAGCGAGCTGTTCCCGACCGAGCTGCGGGCCACCGGCATCGGTTCCTGGTACAACCTCACGGTCGCGCTGTTCGGCGGCACGGCGCCGTTGGTGATCACGGCGCTCTCCGACGCGGGGCACCCGGTGTTCTTCTTCGTCTACGTCGCCGTGGCCGCCGCGATCGCGTTCGGCGTCATCCTCACGCTCAAGGAGACCAAGGGCACCGAGCTGAGGTGACGTGGGGGAGGGTGACCGGGTGACCTCCCGGGTGGCCGTGTGGGCCGGCGTCCTCCTGACCTCCCCGTTGTGGGCGGTGGTCGAGCGCGCCGAGGCCGGCCCCTACCTGCGCCGGGACGCCGAGCGGTTCGTCGACTGCCTGCCCCGGCCGGGGTGGGCGGTGCTGTCGCCGCGCGCCCGGTTCGGTCAACTCGTGCTGCACCACCCCGAGTTCCGCTCGGTCGTGCACTACCGGCTGGCCCCGCTGCCCGCCGTGCTCCGCTGGCTGCTGCGGCGCGCCTACCCGCCGCTGCCCACCCTGCACATCGGAGCGCCCCACGTGGGCCCGGGTCTGTTCGTCGAGCACGGTTTCGCGACGGTGCTGACGGCGTCCTCGGTGGGGGCCGACTGCTGGGTCAACCAGGGCGTCACCGTCGGCCACACCGGCCGCGGCCAACCGGTGATCGGCGACCGCGTGCGGCTGGGCGCCGGTGCGGTGGTCGTGGGTCCGGTCCGGGTCGGCGACGGGGCCGTGGTGGGCGCGGGTGCCGTGGTGCGCACCGACGTCGCGGCCGGCGCGGTCGTCGTGCCCCCGGAGGCGGTCCGGCTCGACGGGCGGGGGCCGGCGGGGGCAAGGTGAGGGCGTGACCGACGACGTCGTCCGCAGTCCCAGCGGGGTCCTCGTACCCGCCTCGATCGACCCCTTCCACCGGGTGCTGCACCACGTCGCGCCGTCCGGTCTGGTGGGGGGCACAGCGCAGACGGCCGGCATGCGCCGGCGCGAGGCGATCAGCGGCGCGACGGTCGGCGCGCGCAACCTCTGGATGGGCCAGACGCACGTGCCCGGGTCCACGAACTCCGGCAACCACCACCACGGTGCGTCCGAGACCGCCATCTACGTCGTCTCGGGCACCCCGCGCTTCGTCTTCCTCGACGTCGAGGGCGACGAGCCGGTCGAACGCGTCGTGCAGACCGCACCCGGCGACTACGTCTTCGTGCCGCCGTGGGTGCCGCACCGCGAGGAGAACCCCGACCCCGAGGTCGAGGCGGTCGTCGTCATCGCCCGCACCACCCAGGAGGCGGTCGTGGTCAACCTCGCCGGCCTCGACTGGTCCGAGGTGCAGCTCCCTCCGGGCTAGAGCATCGTGCGGAGGCGCTCCCGGCGCATGCGCAGGACGTCGACCGATGCGCTGGCCGACGGGGGACCGGGCACCGACTGGCGCAGCTGGGTGTGCACCACCGCGTGCGGGGTGGAGGTCTTCGCCGAGACCCGCGACACCAGCCGGTTGATCTCGCGGCGGAGGTCGGCCGCGTCGCGCCAGCCGTTGGTCTCGTGCTCGTCGGGGTGGTCCTCGACGACCATGAACTCGTCGGTGTCGGCCCGGTGGCTGGCCGCGATCCGGATGCGCAGCTCGTCGTCCCGCTTGCTGAGCAGCTCGGCGGTCTGCTCGGGGGTGAGCAGGCCGGGGATGCCGACGAAGTCCTCCTCGTCGGGGGCCAGCGCCGGCCGGTTGCCCGCGCCGGTGTGCGCGGTGCCGCCGTGCAGCACGTGCGCGAAGCGCGCGTCGGCCTCCAGGGCCTCCCACTTCTGCAGCTCGCCCTCGCGGGGCTCGCGCTCGGGCAGGTCGAGCTGCTCGAGGTCCTCCTCGGTCTTCCGCGGCGGCGGCATGACGTGGTTGCGCTGCTCCTCCATCGTCGCGGCCAGCGCCAGCAGCGGCCGGACGGCGGGCAGGAAGACCGTCGCCGACTCCTGCGGGTCGCGGGCGCGGACGACGCGGCCGACGGCCTGGGCGAAGAACAACGGCGTGCGGTAGCTGGTCATCCAGGCCAGGACGGCGGCCCGCGGGATGTCGACGCCCTCGGAGACCATGCGCACGCAGACGGCGATCCGGGCCGACCCGGTGGCGAACCGCTCGATCTTCTTCGACGCCTTGGGGTCGTCGGAGAGGATCAGCTCGGGTGCCTTGCCCGTGATCCGGCGGACGATCTTGGCGTAGGCGCGGGCGTCGTCCTGGTCGGAGGCGAGCACCAGCCCGGCGGCGTCGGGCATGCCGTGCTCGCGCAGGTGGGTGATGCGCTCGTCCATGGCGGCGATGACGTGCGGCACCCACTGGCCCTTGGGGTCCAGCACGGTGCGCCAGGCGGCCATCTCGACGCTCTTGGTGCCGGCCTCGGTCAGGGAGGCGGCGACCACCTCGCCGGCGGAGTTCCGCCAGCGGGCGGTGCCGGTGTAGGCGGCGAACACCACGGGCCGGACGACGCTGTCGGCCAGCGCCTCCTTGTAGCCGTAGGTGTAGTCGGCGCGCGAGGCGAGACCCACGCCGCGCTCGCCGTCGTCGGCCTCGAAGACGTCCTCCTCGTAGCGCACGAAGGGGATCCGCTCGTCGGCCTTGGTGCGGAAGGGCGTACCGGTCAGGCACACCCGGCGGCGCGCGCTGCCGAAGGCCTCGGCGACCGCCTCGCCCCACGACAGGCCGTCGCCGGCGTGGTGGATCTCGTCGAGGATGACCAGCGTCTTGACCGTGGTGGACCGGGCGGCGTGCAGCATCGGCTTGCCGGCGACCTGGGCGTAGGTGGTCACGTAGCCCTGGGTGCCCGCGCGGACCGGGCCGACGGCGTTGGTCAGGCCGGGGTCGAGCACGATGCCGGCGCGGTCGGCGGCGTCGGCCCACTGCAGGCGCAGGTGGTCGGTCGGGGCGACGACGACGATGCGGGCGATCTCGCGGCGCTGCAGCAGCCGGGCGGCCAGGGTCAGGGCGAAGGTGGTCTTGCCGGCGCCGGGGGTCGCGGTGACCAGGAAGTCCTTCGGGGACTCCTCCTCGTAGCGCTCGAGCGCCTCCTGCTGCCAGGCCCGGAGAGGGCGTGCGCCGGCTGCGTAGACGGGTGCGGGGGAGGCCATGGCGTCGTCCATCTTGACCCGTCCCGAGGCGACACGCCCAGCCCGGGTTGCCCTTCGCCTGCCGGCGGATGTCGTGTAGTGCACCGGCCGGCAGGCCGCTGAGCAGGGCTTCCTCGTGGAGCCGCCGATGATCTGTGGCGAGGGTCTCGCCGGGTCAGAGCACCTTGGACAGGAAGGCGCGGGTGCGCTCGTGCTGGGGGTCGGTGAGCACCTGCTTGGGGTCGCCGGCCTCGACCACGACGCCGTCGTCCATGAAGACCAGGGTGTCGCCGACCTCGCGGGCGAAGCCCATCTCGTGGGTCACCACGACCATCGTCATGCCGTCGGTGGCCAGCCCGCGCATCACGTCGAGCACCTCGCCGACGAGCTCGGGGTCCAGCGCCGAGGTGGGCTCGTCGAAGAGCATCAGCCGGGGCTCCATGGCCAGCGCCCGGGCGATGGCCACCCGCTGCTGCTGCCCGCCGGAGAGCTGGGCGGGGTAGTTGTGCGCCCGGTCGCCGAGCCCGACCCGCTCGAGCAGCTCGACGCCGCGCTGGCGGGCCGCGGCCTTGGCGGTGCGGCGGACCCGCATCGGTGCCTCGACCACGTTCTCCAGCGCCGTCATGTGCGGGAAGAGGTTGAACCGCTGGAACACCATGCCGATGTCGCGGCGCTGGGCGGCGACCTCGCGGTCACGCAGCTCGTGCAGCACCCCGCCCTTCTCGCGGTAGCCCACCAGGTGCCCGTCGACCGACAACCGACCGGAGTCGATCTTCTCCAGGTGGTTGATGCAGCGCAGGAAGGTCGACTTGCCCGACCCGGACGGGCCGATCACGCACATGACCTCGCCCGGACGGACGGCTAGGTCGATGCCCTTGAGCACCTCGGTGCGGCCGAAGCTCTTGCGCACCTGCTCGGCCTGCACCATCAACCGGTCGTCGCTCACGCCGTGCCCACCTGGTCCGCTCGGCGGGCGGCCCGCTGGGCGCGGGTCTCCCGGTTGCCCACGCCCCGGCTGAACCGGCGCTCGAGGAAGTACTGCCCGGCCATGAGCACGCTGCTCAGCGCGACGTACCAGAGGATCGAGGCCACGGCGAGCGGGATGACCTGGAAGGTGCGGCTGCCGATCGCCCGCAGCTGGAAGTTCAGCTCGCTGGTCACCGGGACGGCGATCAGCAGCGAGGTGTCCTTGAGCATCGCGATCGTCTCGTTGCCCGTGGGCGGGATGATCACCCGCATCGCCTGCGGCAGCACGATGCGTCGCATGATCTGGCCGCGGCCCATGCCCAGCGCCGCCGCCGCCTCGGTCTGGCCCGGGTCGACCGACTGGATGCCGGCCCGCACGATCTCGGCCATGTAGGCGGCCTCCGACAGCGTCAGCCCGATCAGGCCGGCGAGGAAGCCCTTGAAGATCTGGTTGCCGTCCAGGCTGAGGAACCGCAGGTCGGCGGAGAAGCCGAACAGGTCCATCAGCTGGGTGTCGAACGGGAAGCCGATGTCGTAGGTGGCGTAGAGCGCGCCGAGGCTCGCCACGAAGAACAGCAGGACGAGGCGGGGGATGGCCCGGAAGAACCAGACGTAGGCCCAGGAGACACCCGACAGCACGGGGTTCGGCGACAGCCGCAGCACGGCGATCACCACCCCGAGCAGCACGCCGAGGACCATGGCCAGGATCGTCATGATCACCGTGGTGCGGGCACCGGTGAGCACCGGGTCGCTGAACATGTTGTCGACCATGAACTGCCACTGGAACACCGGGTTGGTGACCAGCATGTGCACGAACATGGCCACCAGCACCGCGATGACCGCGGCGCCGACCCAGCGCCCCGGGTGCCGCACCGGCACCGCCCTGATCCGTTCCGGGGGCGTCCCCCGCCCGTCCTCGCTCACCGGCTGATCAGCTGACCTGCGGGTTCACGGTGGGGTCGTCGATGGCACCGGCCTCGACGCCCCACTTCTGCAGCACCTCGTCGTAGCTGCCGTCGTCGATCAGCGACTGGACGGCGTCGGCGATGGCCTGCGCGAACTCGGTCTCGGCCTGCGGGACGACGTAGCCGTAGGGGGCGGAGTCGTAGATGTCGCCGGCCAGCTCGAGCTGCCCGTTGGTCTGGGAGACCGCGTAGGCGATGACCGGGGAGTCGGCCAGCCCGGCGTCGTCCTTGCCCGAGACCACGGCGGCGGTGGCGTCGGCCTGCGACTCGTACTGGTCGATGGTGATCTCGGGCTTGCCGGCGTCGGTGCAGGCCTGGGAGCGCGCGGTGACGTCGTCGACCTGCACCGTGCCGGTCTGCACGGCGACGCTCTTGCCGCAGGCGTCGTCGGGGTCGACGTCCTCGGGGTTGCCGCTCTTGACGGCCCACTGCGTGCCGGCCGAGAAGTAGCTGACCATGGTGACCTGGGCCAGCCGGTCGGGGTTGATCGTGAACGAGGAGACGCCGACCTCGTACTTGCCGGAGTCGACGCCGGCGATGATCGAGTCGAACGACGCGGTCTGGAAGTCGACCTCCAGGCCGAGCTTCTGGGCGACCAGGGTGAACAGGTCGACGTCGAAGCCCTCGATGGTCGTGCCGTCGGCGGCCAGGAACTCGCTGGGCGCGTAGGTGCTGTCGGTGCCGATCGTGATCGTGCCGTCCTCGGCGATGGCCTCGGGGACCTGGGCGGCGAGCGCCTCGTCAGCGGAGACGGAGGGCAGGGTCGCGGAGGCCGCGGCGCCCGGTGCATCGCTCCCCTCGTCGGAGGAACCGCCGCAGGCCGTGAGGCCCAGCGCGACGGTGCCGGCGGCGGCGACCAGGGCGAACGAGCGGCGGACGGTGTGGCGCTGGGGCACGGATGGGTCTCCTTCGTCGGGGTGCAGCCCCAGGATCTTGCACCGCGTGCGTTTCCGGCACGAAACGGAGCGCCCGGATCGTTGTCGAACCGGGACGCTCAGTCGGCGGTCGGCTCCACCCAGTCGGGGCCGTTGACCTCGCCGCGGCCGGCCAGGTCGGCGGCGTCGACGATCGTGTACGCGTAGCCCTGCTCGGCGAGGAACCGCTGCCGGTGCGCGGCGTACTCGCTGTCCAGGGTGTCGCGGCTGACCACGGTGTAGAAGTGCGCGGTGCGGCCGTCGGCCTTCGGCCGCAGCACCCGACCCAGCCGCTGGGCCTCCTCCTGGCGGGACCCGAAGGTGCCCGACACCTGGACGGCGACGGCGGCCTCGGGCAGGTCGATGGAGAAGTTCGCGACCTTGGAGACCACCAGCGTCTTGATCTCGCCGGTGCGGAAGGCGGCGAACAGCCGCTCGCGCTCCTTGTTCGTGGTCGAGCCCTGGATGACCGGGGAGTCGAGCGCGGTGCCCAGCTCCTCGAGCTGGTCGAGGTAGGCGCCGATGACCAGCTTCTGCTCCTCGGGGTGCCGCTCGAGGATGCGGCGGATGACCGGCATCTTCGACTGGGCCGTCGCGGCGATCTTGTAGCGCTCCTCGGGCTCGGCGACCGCGTAGGTCATGCGCTCCTCGTCGTCGAGGGCCACCCGGACCTCGATGCACTCGGCCGGGGCGATGTAGCCCTGCGCCTCGATGTCCCGCCAGGGGGCGTCGTAGCGCTTGGGCCCGATGAGGGAGAAGACGTCGTCCTCGCGTCCGTCCTCGCGCACGAGCGTGGCGGTGAGGCCCAGCCGGCGACGGGACTGCAGGTCGGCGGTCAGCCGGAAGATCGGGGCGGGCAGCAGGTGCACCTCGTCGTAGACGATCAGGCCCCAGTCCTGGGCGTCGAAGAGGTCGAGGTGCCGGTACTCGCCCTTCCGGCGGGTGGTGATCACCTGGTAGGTCGCGATGGTGACCGGGCGGATCTCCTTGCGCTCGCCGGAGTACTCGCCGATCTCGTCCTCGGTCAGCGTGGTGCGGGCGATGAGCTCGCGCTTCCACTGCCGCCCGGCGACGGTGTTGGTGACCAGGATCAGCGTGGTCGCCTTGGCCTCGGCCATCGCCGCGGCGCCGACCAGGGTCTTGCCGGCCCCGCAGGGCAGGACGACGACGCCCGACCCGCCGGCCCAGAAGCCGTCGACGGCCTCCTGCTGGTAGTCGCGCAGGTGCCAGTCGGCCTGGTCGAGCTCGATCGGGTGCGCCTGGCCGTCGACGTAGCCGGCGAGGTCCTCGGCCGGCCAGCCCACCTTCAGCAGCGCCTGCTTGAGCCGCCCGCGCTCGGAGGCGTGCACCTGGATGGTGTCGTCGTCGATGCGGGCACCCAGCATCGGGGCGACCTTCTTGCTGCGGGCGACCTCGGTGAGCACGGCGCGGTCGGTGGTGGTGAGCACCAGGCCGTGCACCGGGTTGTTGGCCAGGGTCAGCCGGCCGAACCGGTCCATGGTGTCGGCCACGTCGACCAGCAGGGCGTGCGGCACCGGGTAGCGGCTGAACCGCACCAGGGCGTCGACCACCTGCTCGGCGTCGTGCCCGGCGGCGCGCGCGTTCCACAGCGCCAGCGGGGTGACCCGGTAGGTGTGCACGTGCTCGGGGCTGCGCTCCAGCTCGGCGAACGGCGCGATCGCGGCCCGGCACTCCTTGCTCTGCGGGTGGTCGACCTCCAGCAGCAGGGTCTTGTCGGACTGCACGATCAGGGGTCCGTCGCTCACAGCTCTCCTCCGCGTCGGGTCATCGAGAAGGTAACCGCGCGCACCGACAGGACCTTCCATGCAGGTGGGTTCCGGGGTTGCCGCCCCCTCTGATGCGGGGGAGAGGGCGGGAACCCCGGAACCGGGGACGGCGCCGGACGCCGCAGGCTCAGACCCAGGCGGTGCGGCGCAGCGGGGGCTGCTCGCCGCCGGGCTTCACCGCGAGCACCTGGTCCACCCCCATCGAGCCGCCCTCGAAGGCCAGTGCGCAGGCGGCCATGTACAGCCGCCACACCCGCGCCCGGCCCTCGGTGCTGGCTGCGACGGCGTCGTCCCAGTGCTCCTCGAGGCGCTGCACCCAGGCCCGCAGGGTCAGCGCGTAGTGCCGGCGCAGCGCCTCGACGTCGACGACCTCCAGGCCGCCGGCCTCGATGGCTCCGACCATCTCGTGCAGCCCCAGCAGCTCGCCGTCGGGGAAGACGTAGCGGGCGATGAAGCTGGTGTCGTCCCAGGTGGTCTCGCCGGCGTTCCAGGCGATCGCGTGGTTGAGCAGCCGGCCGCCCGGTCGCAGCAGGCCGACCAGCTGGTCGACGTAGTCGCCGAGCCGGGCGCGGCCCACGTGCTCGGCCATGCCGATGGAGCTGATCGCGTCGAAGGGGCCGTCGTCGACCTCGCGGTAGTCCTGCACCCGGATCTCGACCTTGTCGGTCAGCCCGGCCTCGGCCACCCGCTTGCGGGCCAGCGTGGCCTGCTCCTCGGAGATGGTGATGCCGACGACGTCGGCGCCGTAGCGACCGGCGGCGTGGATGGCCATCGAGCCCCAGCCGCAGCCGACGTCGAGCAGCCGGTCGCCCTCGTGCAGCCCCAGCTTGCGGCAGACCAGGTCGAGCTTGGCCTCCTGGGCGGCGTCCAGCCCGACGTCGGGGGTGTCCCAGACCGCGCAGCTGTAGACCATCGAGGGACCCAGGACCAGCTCGTAGAAGTCGTTGCCGACGTCGTAGTGGTGGGCGATCGCCGCGGCGTCCCGTCGGCGGGAGTGCCGCAGGCCGTGCCGGCCCAGGTCGGCCTCCTCGGCCGGGGGCGCCGGGTCGGTGCCCAGCCCGCCCAGGCCGGCCACCGTGCGGAGCAGGGTCAGCCGCTCGGCGGTGGTGACCGGGCGCATCGGCCCCGTCTCGGCCAGCCGTCCGGCGGAGCTCAACGCCGCGAAGGTCTCGAAGACGTCGTCCTCGACGTCGATGTCGCCGGCCACGTAGGCGCGGCCCAGGCCCAGCTGGCCGGGGGACCACAGCAGCCGGCGCAGGGCCCGCCGGTTCCGGACCGCGATGACCGGGGCGCCGGGCGGACCGGTCACCGAGCCGTCCCACCCGCGCAGCCGCACCGGCAGCTCCGCGCTCCCCAGGACGGTGCCCAGCACCGTCGCCAACCGGTCCGCGACCGTCCGTCCGCCTGCCATGTCCGCACCACCTGTGGAACTCGTTGTTCAACCCAACGACCTGCACAAGTCGATCACCCCGCCGGGCATTCCGGGAGGGGCAGCCATGGTGGTCCTCGCCACCACGCAGGTCAACCGGTCGGGCCGTCCACCAGCTCGACCGACGTGATCCGGTGGACGGCGAAGGTGCGCTGCTCGCCGCGGCCCTCGTCGAACCCGGACAGGAAGCCGCCGCCCAGGGTCAGCGGCTGCACCGTGCGCCGGCTGCCGGAGCCCTGCGCGTCCACGTAGCCCAACCACACGGGCAGCTGCTCGCGCACCGCCCGGGACAGCAGCTCCAGCGTGCTCGCCGTCGTCACGCCCGGGACCTGCCGGGCCGGGTCGGTGCGGCGGGCGGCGAGGGCGGCGTCCCCGGCCCGGATCTCGCGCACGGTCGCCTCGACCTCCTCGGCCCCCAGCGGTCGCGGTCCGGTCGCCGGTCGGCTGCCCGGCCGCGCCGTCGCCCGGGGGCGCCCAGCGGGCCGGGTGAGGACGGCGCCGCCGGCGGACTCGCCGGCGGGGGCGTAGCCGGAGGAGCGCAGGACGGCGAGCACCTCGTCGGCCGGCAGCCCGCTGACCAGGACGCCGGGGGCCAGCCGCCGCAGCTCGGCGCCGGCCGTGCGCCGGTCCGACAGCACCTGGGAGAGCAGGCCGTGGTCGTCGCTGCGCACGTAGCTCTCGATCGCCCCCACCCGCAGCCGGCCGTGCTGGCGGGCGACGTCGTCGACGAGGTAGTCCAACGCCTGCGGCACCGGGGTGCGGGAGGCGCGGGCGAAGAAGTCGTGCAGCTCGGCCGCCGACCACCCCGAGTCCAGCGCCCGCCGGACGCTGCCCTCGCTGACCCGGAACACCGTGGCGCCACCGGAGGACTCGACGTCGGCGACCGTGGCCAGGGTGCGGGCCAGCTCGGCGACCAGCGGGCCGGGCGCGACCAGGGACAGGTCGGGCTGGGCCAGCACGTGGTCGACCGGTTCGGGCAGCAGGCCGCGCATGCCGTCGGCGGCGCCCTCCTCGCCGCCGGTCAGCAGGCCGCGACCGCCGGAGGACAGCCGGCCCTCGACCACGATGCCCAGCCGTTCGGCCTCGGCGACCAGGGCCGGCACGAGCACGAACCGGTCGCTGCGGCGGGGGCTCTGCCAGCGCAGCAGGGCCAGCAGGTCGTCGGTGCTCAGCCCCAGGCCGGGTCGCAGCTCGCCCAGGGTGGTCAGCACCGAGCGCCGCACCGCCGGGACGGTGTGCCGGACGACGTCCGGCGACAGCACGTTCACCGCCTTGCCCGCCGGGTCCCGCTGCCCGACCAGCGCGATCAGCCGCAGCGAGTCCAGCCACGACGCGGCCAGCAGTGCCCACCGCTCGGGCAGCGCCTGCTCGCGCCAGGTGTCGTAGCCGCGACTGGGCAACCACTCGTCGCGGTGCGGACCACCCAGGTCCAGCAACCCGGCGGCGTGGGCCACCTCGATGTGGAAGGCGACCGCCGCCTCGTCCACCTTCAACGCCTTGGCCAGCCGCTTCTGGTCGCGGATCGCCATGCCCCCGCTGCGGAGCAGGCCGGCGGGGTCCTCTTCGAGCGCCGTGAGCAGCTCGCCGACCCGGCCGACGCTCTCCAGCGCCGCCCCGGCCCCGCGCCGGTCGGTGATCTCCGGGTCGCGGTACACCGTCGGCGGCTCGGGCCGGACCCGGGACGGGCCGTAGGGCCGGTCGCCCCGCAGGGCCAGGCCGTACTGCCGGGGCAGCTCGACGGTGGCGGCGTCGACCCGGGTGAGCAGCCCGCGCTGCAGCAGCCGGCGGGCAGGTCCGGCGGGGGAGGTGCCGCGGTTGTCCACCGGCAGCCGGCCCACCGGGTTGTCCCCGGCCAGGGTCTCGAGCACCGCCCGCTCCTCCTCGTCGGCGGTGGCGAGGTCGTCCTCGACGTCGGCCGGGGGAGGGGTGCGCGGCCGGCCCAGCCCGGCGGGGTGCCGGACGGCGCGGCGCACCGGCTCCGGTGCGTGCACGACGTCGTCCCCCCACAGCAGGGCGCGGGCGGTGAGCAGCTCGAGGCCGTCCTCGACCGGCGCCCCGGGCAGGGCAGCCACGAGCTCGGCGCGGGTCAGCCCGTCCCCGGGGGCCAGCAGGACGACGTCGAGCACCTGCAGGGTCGCGGCGTCCAGCTCGTCCAGGGCGCGGTCGACCGAGACGGGGACGGCCAGGCGGGTGGCCAGCCCCACGACGTCCGAGGGTGCCGGTCGGGCGACGTCCGGGCGGAGCGCCAGCAGGGCACCCAGCTGCTCGTCGGTGCGGGTGCGCAACCACGCGGCCAGCGTGGCCGGCGCCGTCGTCCCCTCGGTGGTGGCCATCGGGACAACGCTACGTGCGTCCGGTCGCCCCGGCCTGGCATGGTCGGTCCGTGGACGGTGCGCTGGGCCCCGACGACCCGCTGCCGCGCGTCCGCGTCGTCCACCTGACCGGAGCGGTCCTCGACGCGTTGGCGGTGGGTGACCTCGCCGCCGCGGACCTGGGCAGCCCGGTGCCCCTCAGCGGGTACGCCGCTGGTCCCGCCTGGCGCGGCGTGTGGCGCAGGCGGAGCGAACAGGTCCGCCGGGATCCCGCCGCCGCGGACTGGGTCACCGGTCTGATCTGGGACGAGGACCGCCGGGTGGTCGTGGGCCGGGCGGGGTTCCACGGACCGCCGGACGCCGCCGGGATGGTGGAGATCGGGTACGCCGTCGAGCCCGCGCACCGCCGCCGCGGGTACGCGCGCGCCGCCCTCGAGGCGTTGCTGCGGAGGGCCCAGGAGGAGTCGGCCGTGCGCACCGTGCGGGCCACGATCACGCCGGACAACACCGCGTCGTCCGGCCTGGTCGCCCAGTACGGCTTCACCGCGGTGGGCGAGCAGTGGGACGACGAGGACGGCCTGGAGATCGTCCACGAGCGTGGCGTGTAGTGCTCCTGCCGGCTGGACCTCCCCGCTCGCGACCCGGGTCCTGCCGCCGGTGTGCCGGGCACCGTGTGCCGGATCGTGGGGTGGCTGCAGGTCATGTGGTCTCGTCGGTGTGCGCGACGTGCCGGAGCTGGCGCCAGATGAGGACGACGAACAGCGCCGACCCGACGAAGGCGAACCAGAAGGGTCCGGTCACCCCGAACCGCTGGGCGACCACCCCGCCGATGCCGGCCCCGATCACCAGTCCGCCGAAGGTGCCGACCAGGTTCACGCTGCCCACCCGGCCCTGCAGCTCGCGGGGGACGGCGCGCTGCCGGACGGTGACCGACGTCGTCCCCCAGATGAACGCGTGCGCGCCGAACACCACGAACACCGGCATCGCCACCCACGGGCTGGTGGTCAGGGCCAGCGCCAGGTGGGTGAGGGTCTCGACGACCAGCCCGACGCGCAGCAGGTTGCCCAGGCTGACCCGTGCGGTGATCCAGCCGTAGGCGGCGATCCCGGCGATGCCGCCGGCCGCCTGGGCGGTGGTGACCAGCCCGAAGCCGATCTCGCCGAGCCCGAGCTGCTCCGTCGCGTAGAGCACCAGCACCGACCAAGCGGCGCCGAAGGTCAGGTTGAAGCTGAAGATCGTGAGCACCAGCGTGCGCACGGCGGGGTGGTGCCGCACCCACCGGAAGCCCTCGACGATCTCGGTGTGCACCGCGCCCCGGGTGGCCGGCTCGGCCGGCGGCAGCACGATCCGCGAGACCAGCACCGCGCCCAGCGCCACCAGGACGGCGACCGTCCCGAACGCCCAGGCCGCGCCCGCGGTGAACAGCGCGGCCCCCAGGGGTGGGCCGGCGAGCTGGTTGACCGTGATGAAGCCGGTCATCATCCGGGCGTTGCCCACCGCCAGGTCGTCGCGGTGCACCAGCGTCGGCAGCAGGGTCTGCGAGCTGTTGTCGGCGAACACCTCCGCCGTCCCGAGCACGAACAGCGCGACCAGCACCCCGGCGATCGTCACCAGGTCGGTGGCCACCGCCAGGGTCAGGACGACGAGGACGGCGGCCCGCAGCAGGTCGACGACCACCACCAGCAACCGGCGGTCCACCCGGTCGGTGACGGCTCCGGCCAGCAGCCCGAACAGCAGCGGCGGCAGCCACTGCACACCGGCGGCCAGCGACACCAGGAACGGGTCCCGGGTCAGCGAGGCGACCAGCAGCGGCCCGGCGGCCAGCGCGATCCCGTCGCCCAGGTTCGACGTCCACGACGAGGCCAGCAGCCACCGGAAGCCGACGCCCAGCCGCGCCGGAACGACGGTCTCCACGATGCGCCCCACGGGGAGTCGACCCTAGGCGGCACCGCGCCCGGTGTCGCCGGAGTTCGCCGACGGCGAGACCGGGGGTGGTGACCGATCCCTGCGGGTGGTCGGCCGCGGTGATGGGTCACCACCCCGGAGAACCGGTCACGACCTCGGCGCGGACCGGCAGGGGATGCGCCGCCGTTGCACCGGGGCTGGCGTGGGTGCGTGCGGGGGCGGTCTACTGCACGGGAAGATGTCCCCGAGCGCCGGCGCACTGCCGGCCACGGACGGCGGGAGCCCGGCATGGCCAAGAAGAACTCCAAGAACGCGCACCTGGTCGAGCCCACCTGGGGCCAGTCCGTGGACGGCGGACCGCCGTTGACCGAGCTGATCAGCGAGATGACCGGGTCGCTGTCGCCCTTCGGCGAGGACCACTCCTTCCCGCTGCCGGTGGAGTACCTGCGCTACGCCCACCCGACCGACAAGCCCAACCGGGCCGGCGTCCAGCTCCGTCCGGGCGAGCGGGCATGACCGCCCCCGCGCTGCCGTCCTACACCAGCGGGACCTCGACCGTCCCCCTGTTGGGCGACACCATCGGGGCGAACCTGGACCGGACGGCGGCGCGGGTCGGTGACCACGAGGCGCTCGTGGAGTGCTCGACCGGTCGGCGGTGGACCTACCCGCAGCTGGTCGACGACGTCGACGCCTTCGCCCTCGGCCTGCACGCGCTGGGCGTCGAGAAGGGCGAGCGGGTCGGCATCTGGGCCCCCAACTGCGCCGAGTGGGTCTTCGTGCAGTACGGCACCGCCAAGCTGGGCGTCGTCCTGGTCAACATCAACCCGGCCTACCGCACGCACGAGCTCTCGTACGTGCTGCAGCAGGCCGGCATCTCGGTGCTGGTGGCGGCGCCCGCGTTCAAGACCAGCGACTACCGGGCGATGGTGGCCGAGGTGCGCGACTCGTGCCCCGCCCTGCGCGAGGTGCTCTTCCTCGGCGACCCCGAGTGGGAGCAGCTGATGGCGACCGGCCGGGCCGCCGACCACGGGCTGCTGGCCGAGCGCGAGACCCAGCTGAGCGCCGACGACCCGATCAACATCCAGTACACCTCGGGCACGACGGGCTTCCCCAAGGGCGCCACCCTGACCCACCACAACCTGCTCAACAACGGCTTCTTCGTGGCCGAGGGCTGCAGCTACACCGAGGCCGACCGGGTGTGCATCCCGGTGCCCTACTACCACTGCTTCGGCATGGGCATGGGCAACATCGGCTGCACCTCGCACGGCTCGACCATGGTCATCCCCGCGCCCGGGTTCGACCCCGCGCTGACGCTGCAGGCCGTCCAGGACGAGAAGTGCACCTCGCTCTACGGCGTCCCCACGATGTTCATCGCCGAGCTCGCGCTGCCCGACTTCGCCTCCTACGACCTGTCCAGCCTGCGCACCGGGATCATGGCCGGCTCGCCGTGCCCGGTCGAGGTGATGAAGCGGGTCGTCGACGAGATGGGCATGGCCGAGGTGACCATCGCCTACGGCATGACCGAGACCTCCCCGGTCTCCACGCAGACCGGCGCCGACGACGACCTGGACCGCCGCACCTCGACGGTGGGCCGCACCCACCCGCACCTCGAGAGCAAGGTCGTCGACCCCGAGACCGGGCTCACCGTGCCCCGCGGCACCACCGGCGAGCTGTGCACCCGCGGCTACTCGGTGATGCTGGGCTACTGGGACGAGCCGGCCAAGACCGCCGAGGTGCTCGACGCCGCCCGCTGGATGCACACCGGCGACCTCGCGGTGATGGACGCCGAGGGCTACGTCAACATCGTCGGCCGGATCAAGGACATGGTCATCCGCGGCGGGGAGAACGTGTACCCGCGGGAGATCGAGGAGTTCCTCTACTCCCACCCCGACATCGCCGACGTCCAGGTGATCGGCGTGCCCGACGCCAAATACGGCGAGGAGCTGATGGCCTGGGTGCAGCTGCGCGCCGGGGCCCCCGAGCTCACCGCCGAGGCGCTGCGCGAGTTCTGCACCGGCAAGCTGGCGCACTACAAGGTGCCCCGCTACGTCAAGGTGGTCGAGGGCTTCCCGATGACCGTCACGGGCAAGGTGCGCAAGGTGGAGATGCGCCAGGTCTCCAGCGAGGAGCTGGGCCTCACCGAGGTCGCGACCGCCTGACGGAAGGACCCCCTTGCCCCCCGACCCACGCTCCGCGCGGGCCGGGCCCCTACGAGGGGGCCGTCGGCCGGGTCGCTCAGTCCTTCGACGAGGCCTTGGGACGAGGGGCCAGGCGGGTGATCGCCTTCGAGAGCAGGTTGCCGCCGACCACCCAGACGATCGCCGCGATGAGGGCGTTCACCGTCGCGGCGATCTTCGGGTCGTCGGGGGTGAACAGGTCGCGGGTGAAGGCCCCGAGGTCGTCGCGCACGCCGGCGGTGAACTCCACGATCGGGTTGTCCGGGTTGGCCTCGAACAGCACGAACACCGCGTAGAGCACGATCAGCCCGCCGACGACCGAGGTGATCAACCGGATCGCCGCGGCGAGGGAGGTGACGACGCGGGACGCAGCGTTGCGGGCAGCCATGCGGGCATCGTCGCATCCGCACCCGAGCCCCGCCTACCCGTGGGTAACTTGACCCGCGGGAACTCGGCGGCCGCGGCCGCGGTCCCGGGCTAGCCTGGGCGGCCCGTACCTCCCGGTGCGGTTCTCGACGCGTGACGAAGGAACAGACGTGCCCAGCGGCAAGGTGAAGTGGTTCAACCCGGAGAAGGGCTTCGGCTTCCTGTCCCAGGAGGACGGCCCCGACGTGTTCGTGCACCGCGACGCGTTGCCGGCCGGCACCACCGAGCTCAAGCCGGGCCAGCGGGTCGAGTACGGCGTCGTGGCCGGCCGCCGCGGCGACCAGGCGCTGCAGGTCGTCGTCCTCGACCCGCTGCCCTCCGCCGTCGCGGGCACCCGGAAGAAGCCCGACGACCTGGTCCCGATCATCGAGGACCTCATCCGGCTCCTGGACGGCGTCGGCAACGGGCTGCGGCACGGCCGGCACCCCGACAAGCAGTCCGCCGGCAAGGTCGCCGCCGTCCTGCGCGCCGTCGCCACCGACCTCGAGGGCTGACGAAGGCTCAGCCGGTCGGCGTGGCCGTGGGTGTCGCGGTGGCGGTGGCGGTGGCGGTGGCGGTGTCGGGCACGGCCCGGATGAAGCCGACCGGCCAGGCGCCGGACAGCCCGTTGCACGCGGCGTCGACGGAGTCCTCGACGACCACCAGGTAGAACGACGCGGGGACGACGTCGGAGCTGTTGATGCCGGTGAACACCGTCGTGCCGTCCTCGACGTCGACCTCGCCCAGCAACGTCTTCAGCTGGTCGTCGTAGACCTGCACGCTCCAGCCCTGCTCGGCGACGGCGTCGGAGACGGTCAGCGCGATGGTGCTGTCGGGGGAGACCTCGACGATCGGCGGGGTGCCGGCATAGCGCTCGCCCGAGCCGGCCAGGCAGTACTGGGTGGGCTGCACCGTCACGTCCTGCGGGCCGGCCTGCACCCGCACCGTCGGAGCGGTCCCCGACTCGGAGGAGGAGCCGCTGCTGCCGCCGGCGTTGCAGCCGGCCACCAGCGCCAGGACCGCGATGCCCGTCGTGATGCCCGTCGTGGTGCCCGTGGTCCTCCGTGCGCTGCTCATGTCCACTCCTGTGCCGCCGTCCTGCCGCGGCCACGGGTCGGACGGCGGTGCCCCAGCCAAGCAAGCAGAGCTGTGGCCACGACCAGCAGCCCCGCGGTGACCGCGAAGGCGACGGTCGGTCCGCTCGCCGGCAAGGTGATGCCCAGGGCCCCGCCGAGCACCCAGGCCAGCTGCAGCAGCGTCTCCGAGCGGGCGAACGCCGACGCGTGCTGGGCGCCGGGCACGTCGCGCTGGATGATCGCGTCCAGGGACACCTTGCCCAGCCCCGCCGCGAGGGCGGCGACACCGGCGGTGACCGCGAACAGGGTGATCGAGAAGAACCCGGCGGCCACGGCGGCGGTGGCCACCGCGGCGACGGTGGCCCACAGGACGAGCGAGTCCGGCGACGCGCGGTGCAGCCGCGACCCGATGCCGGTGCCCAGGAAGCTGCCCAGCCCGGCCGCGCCGGCGATCGCGCCCAGCGCGAGCGTGCGCTCCCAGCCGCCGGGCAGCGCCGCCTGGACCAGGAACGCCGCGTAGATGGTGAGGAACCCGCCGAGCACCCGCAGCAGGGCGGCGCTGCGCAACGCGTCGACCACGGCCGGGCTGACCGGGCGCCGACCGCGACCGACCACGGGGATCTCCATCGTCGTCGTCAGCAGGTCGGAGGACTCCTCGCCGGCCGGGACGTCGACGTGCCGCGGCAGCCGGACGGCGAGCACGGCGGCCCCGCCGAACACCGCCGCGATCGTCCACAGCAGCGGCGGGAAGCCCGCGACGACCGCGATCCCGGCGCCGATGCCGCCGAACACGCCCGAGGTGACGAGGCCGAACACCGACGTGCGGGCGTTCGCGCTGGTCAACGACATGGTCGGGGGCAGGACCCGGGGGATGACCGCCGCCCGCAGCACGTTCAGCGCCTTCGACAGCACCAGCACCCCGAGCGCAGCCGGGTAGAGCCACAGCCCGTCGAAGTTGGCCGCCATGACCAGCGCCAGCACGGCCCGGCCGCCCAGGCTCGCGGCCATCGCCCACCGGCGGCCGCGCTGCAGGCGGTCCAGCAACGGACCCAGCAGCGGGGCGACCACGGCGAAGGGCGCCATCGTGACCAGGAGGTACAGCGCCACGTTGCCGCGCTGGGCATCGGAGGACGCGGCGAAGAACAGGGTGCCGGCCAGCGACACGGCGATCATCGCGTCGCCCGCGGCGTGCAGCGCGTTGACCCACAGCAGGTGGGACAGCCCGCTGTCCCCGGCGCCGTCGGCCCGGCTGGCCGCGTTCACCCGGCGGACGGCGGCCACCGTCAGCTCGCGGGACCGGCGCGCGGCCACCCGGGTCACCGTGATCCGGGGCGGTCGGGCACCCAGGCCGGCCGACGCACCGACCGGGGGCGCCACCGGAGCGGTGGGGGAGGGGGTCGGGCGCCACGTGTCGGGCCGGACCGGGTCCGACGGTGCCGCGACGGTCGGCGTCGTCACCGTGGGCGAGTCGTCGCCGGGGGGCCCGGAGGCCTGCGGCAGCGGACGGGTCGGCGAGCGGAGGGCGCGCAGCGGTCCGGTGCGCTGCCGGTCGACGTCCACCCGCGGGGGGCGTCCCCAGCGCCGGACGCGCCTCATCGGCGCGGGCCCCGACCGCTCGACCGCTCGCTCACGACCCCATCGTGCCCCACCACGGGGGCACGCCCGTGCGCCTCGCCCACCCCGGGGCGTGGACGTGGGGCACCATGGAGCGCGTGCCCGCTCCCGATCCCGCCCCCGTGACCGCACCCGCGACGCCCTCGGTCGACGTCCTCACCGCGGCCGTCGAGACCGCGCGTGCCGCCGCCGTCGAGGTCGCCGGGCTGGCCGCCGAGGTCGGGGAGCACCTGGGCACCTCCCGCGAGGCCGTCCCGGACCCCGACGTGCTCGGCGAGGTGCTCACCCACACCTTCGCCGCCAGCCTGCCCGGCTACGTGGGCTGGCACTGGGCGGTCACCCTCGCCCACGTCCCCGGCGACGAGCACGTCACCGTCGACGAGGTCGTGCTGCTGCCCGGCGACAGCGCCCTGCTCGCGCCGTCCTGGGTGCCCTGGCACGAGCGGATCCGGCCCGGTGACCTGTCGGTGGGCGACGTCCTGCCGGTCACCGAGGACGACCCCCGCCTCGTGCCCGCCTACCTCGCCGACGACGACTCGGCGGCCGACCCCGCCGGCATGGTCGTCGCCCAGGAGATCGGCATCGGCCGCGAGCGCGTGCTGTCCGTCGAGGGCCGCCGCGAGGCGCTGGCCCGCTGGAGCTCCGGCGAGTGGGGCCCCACCGCGGCGATCGCCCGGCACGCCCCCGGCTCCTGCGGCGACTGCGGCTTCCTCATGCCGCTGGCCGGCTCGGTGCGCCTCGAGCTCGGCGTCTGCGCCAACGCCTACGCCCCCGCCGACGGCCACGTCGTCACCACCGACCACGGCTGCGGCGCGCACAGCGAGGCCAGCGTCGTCCCCGTCGACACCACGGAGATCCAGCTGACCCCGCTCTACAACACGGACACCTACGACGCCCTCTAGGAGCGCTGCTGCCAGCGCATGAGGGCCAGGCCCAGGACGGCGAGGACGAGGCCGCAGACGCAGGTCCAGACCCACACCGCGTCGACGGGCAGGACGAGCACCACCACCAGGGCGATCGCCCACAGGGCCGCGCCGACGAGCACGACCCGGCGGGTCTCGACCCGCAGCGGCGGTGGCGAGGGGCGGGTCGGGGCGGGCACGGCGGGACTGTAACCAAGCAGAGACCCGCACGCCGGTCACGCATGGCACCCTGTCGCCGTGCCGGACGACACCGAGACCACCGACGCCGCCGCGACCAGTGCCGCCAGGCGGCGCAGTGCTGGTCCGCGGAGCAGGCCGAAGAACGGGCTGGACCGCTACTTCTCCATCAGCGAGCGGCGCTCCACGGTCGGCCGGGAGGTGCGCGGCGGGGTCGTCACCTTCTTCACGATGGCCTACATCGTGGTGCTCAACCCGATCATCCTGTCCGGCGTCGACATCGACGGGAACACCCTGGACTTCGGGTCGGTCGCCGCGGTCACCGCCCTGGTCGCCGGGCTGCTGACCATCGCCATGGGCGTGATCGGCCGCTACCCGTTCGCCCTGGCTGCGGGGCTGGGCATCAACGCCGTCGTCGCCGCCTACGCGGCCACCCAGCTGAGCTGGCCCGAGGTCATGGGCCTGGTCGTGCTCGAGGGCCTGCTGATCACCGTCCTGGTGCTCACCGGGTTCCGCAAGGCCGTCTTCGAGGCGATCCCCGACCAGCTCAAGACCGCGATCGCGGTCGGCATCGGGTTCTTCATCGCCCTCATCGGGCTGGTCGACTCCGGCTTCGTCCGCCGGGCGCAGACCGGCACGGTGCCCATCACCTTCGGCATCGACGGCAGCCTGGCCAGCTGGCCGCAGCTGGTCTTCGTCGTCGGGTTGCTGCTCACCGCCGTCCTCGTCGTCCGGAAGACCCGGGGGGCCCTGCTGATCGGGCTCGTCGTGACCACCGTGCTGGCCGTGGTGATCGAGGCGATCGCGAAGGTCGGCCCGACCTTCCTGGCCGACGGGTCGGTCAACCCCAAGGGCTGGGCGCTGCAGGTGCCCACGCTGCCCGACCAGGTGGTCGGCCTGCCCGACTTCTCCCAGATCGGTCACGTCTCGCTGCTGGGTGGGTTCTCCCGCATCGGCGTGGTCGCCGCGCTGCTCATCGTCTTCGCCCTGATGCTGGCCGACTTCTTCGACACCGTCGGGTCGGTGACCGCCGTGGGTGCCGAGGCCGGCCTGCTCGACGAGCACAACAACCTGCCGAAGTCCCAGCCGGTGCTGCTGGTCGACTCCGTCGCAGCGGCCGCGGGCGGGTTCGCCGGCGTCTCCTCGAACACCACCTACGTCGAGTCCACCGCGGGCGTCGCCGACGGCGCCCGCACCGGCCTGGCGAGCGTGGTCACGGGCGCGCTGTTCCTGGTGGCCACCCTGTTCTCGCCGTTGGTCGACGTCGTCCCCTCCGAGGCGGCGTCGCCGATCCTGGTCATCGTCGGCGCCCTGCTGATCGCGCAGGTGAAGAACCTGCAGTGGGACGACCTGACGCTCGCCATCCCCGCGTTCCTGACCATCGCGCTCATGCCGTTCACCTACTCGATCACCAACGGCATCGGCGCCGGCACGATCAGCTACGTGGTGCTCATGGCCGCCACCGGCCGGGCGCGACGTGTGCACCCCCTCATGTGGGTCGTGGGTCTGCTCTTCGTGGTCTACTTCGCGATCGAGCCGGTCCAGCAGCTGCTCTGAGCCGCGGGCGCCGCTCGGTGTACCTTGAGCGTGGCTAACGAACTGACGGGGTGACGCATGGCGCGGACGACGCTGGACACCGCTGCCCTGGCGCACGACCTGCGACTGGCGGTCATGCGCTTCTCCCGGCGGCTGCGCAACCAGCGGGTGGACACCTCGGTCACCCTCACCCACCTCGCCGCGCTGTCCACGCTGAAGCGGCACGGGGCGATGAGCCCGGGCGAGCTGGCCGGCCACGAGCGGGTGCAGCCCCCGTCGATGACGCGGGTCGTTGTCGCGCTCGAGGGCAAGGGCCTGGTCTCGCGCACCCCGCACCCCACCGACCGTCGTCAGGTCGTCATCGACCTCACGCCGGCGGCCGAGGCGCTGCTGACCGAGGAGGCCCGGGCCCGCGAGGCGTGGTTGTCCGGCCGTCTGCACGCCCTCTCGCCCGAGGACCGGGCGACCCTGCGGGAGGCCGCCCGCATCATGGACGAGCTCGCCGCCGGGTGAGCTGCCGATGACCACGGAGGCGACCGACCACGCCTGACCGCACGAGCACCGCCCCCCGTCGGGCCGGCATGTTCCGCGCCCTCTCGGTGCACAACTTCCGGCTCTACGTCAGCGCGAACCTGGTGTCGATGACCGGCACCTGGATGCAGCGCATCGGCCAGGACTGGCTGGTGCTGCAGCTGTCGGGGGGCAGCGGCACGGCGCTCGGCGTGGTGACGGCGCTGCAGTTCGCCCCCACCCTGGCGCTGAGCTTCTACGGCGGGCTGCTCGCCGACCGCTACGACAAGCGCCGCATGCTGATGGTCACCCAGGGCGTGCTCGGCCTGCTCGCGCTGGCCCTCGCGCTGCTCGTGGCCACCGGCGGCATCGCGCTGTGGCAGGTGTTCGCCCTCGCCCTGGGCCTGGGTGTGGTGAGCTCGCTGGACACCCCGGCCCGGCAGTCCTTCGTGTCCGAGATGGTCGGGCCCACGCTGCTGGGCAACGCGGTGAGCCTGAACTCCACGGTCTTCAACGGCGCCCGGTTGGTCGGGCCCGCCGTGGCCGGCGGGGTCATCGCCGCCTCGGGCGGCAACACGGCCCCGGCCTTCTTCGTCAACGCGGCCAGCTTCGCGGCCACCATCGTGGCGCTGGCCCTCATGCGCGACGCCGAGCTGCAGCACAGCGTGCCGGTGGCCCGGGCCCGCGGGCAGCTGCGGGCCGCGCTCACCTACACCCGGGCCCACCCGGACCTGCAGCTGGCGATGCTGCTGGCGTTCGTGGTCGGCACGTTCGGCTTCAACTCCCAGATCACCATCGCGCTCATGGCCCGGGAGGTGTTCGGGCTGGGCGCCGGTGCCTTCGGGTTGCTGTCGACGGCGTTCGCGGTCGGCTCGCTGTCCGGTGCGCTGCTGTCGACCCGGCGCGATGCCCGCCCGCTGCAGCGGTTCCTGCTGCTGGCCGCGCTGGCGTTCGGCGTCCTCACGGTGGTCAGCGGGCTGATGCCCACGCAGTGGTCCTACGCCCTGCTGCTGGTGCCCTGCGGGGCGGCCGGGCTGGTGTTCAGCGTGGCCTGCAACAGCTTCGTGCAGCTGGGCGTCGAACCGCAGATGCGCGGCCGCATCCTCGCGCTGTACTTCATGTGCTTCATGGGCGGCACCCCGGTGGGTGCGCCGCTGATCGGCTGGGTCTCGCAGCACCTGGGTGCCCGGTGGGGGCTGGTCTCCAGCGGTCTGGTCGTCGTGGTGGTCGCCGTCGTCGTCGGCGCGGTCCTCTCCCGGGGGCGGCACGTGCGGCTGGAGACCCACGTCGCCCCGCCGAGCGTCCGGCTGCACGTCGACGCCCTGCCGGTGGCCGCCGTCGCCGCCGTGCCGACGGTCGGGGCGGCCGTCGAGGAGGCCGGCGCCGAGGCGCCCGGGGCCGAGGTGACGAGCCGGCGGTGACCCGAGGATTGTGGGTCCGGTCACCGGTGTCCTACCGTGCGCACGTGGCCCCCGCCGTCGTCAACGCCTGGTGGGTGCAGCTCGCCGCCGTCATCGCGATGACGGTGGGCACGGCCTGGTTGATGGACCTCACGATGCGCGCGTTCTCCGGCGAGCTCCGCCGTCCCCGTCGCCGACGCCGCGGGCGACGTCGTCCCGGCCGCGGCACGGCGCGCCGGCCGGTCCCGGTGGCCGAGCCGCAGCGGCGTTCGGTGCAGGTGATCGCCGCCGACCTGCGCCGGCTGCGGCGGGAGCTGGCGCTGGTCCCGACCGGGTCGGCGGCCCACCGCGCCGGGGTGCTCGCCGCCTACGAGGACGTCCTGGTCGAGGCCGCCGACTCGTTGGAGGTGCCGCACCGGCTGCGCCAGGCCTGCGCCGGCGAGGAGCGCGAGCTGGAGCGGCTGCGGCTGGCCGCCGCGCTGGCCGACACCGGCCTGGTGATCAGCGACCCCCAGGACCGCGGCTGACCGTCGGGCGCCTGTTCCTCGCGGTCACCCCACCGGCGGCCGTGGTGGCCGCGCTGGGGCGTGCGGTGGACGGGATCCGCGACGCGCCGGGCGCGCCGCGCTGGGCGGACCCGGCGAGCCTGCACGTCACGCTCGCCTTCCTGGGCGACGTCCCGCGGGCCCGGCTGACCGGTCTGCTGTCGGCGCTGGGTCCGGCCGTCGTCGGTTCCCGCGCGGTGACCCTGCAGCTGACCGGGGCGGGCCGGTTCGGCGGCCGTCGTCCGCGGGTGCTGTGGGCCGGGGTCGGCGGGGACGTCGACGCGTTGACCGTGCTGGCCGACCGGTTGGCCGCGGCCGCCCGGCACGCCGGGGTACCGGTGGACGAGCGGCCGTTCCGGCCGCACCTCACGCTGGGTCGCTGGCCGGGCCCGGGGACGCCGGACGTGGGGCTGGTGGACCGGCTGGCCGGCGACCACGGGCCGGCCTGGCCGGTGACCGAGGTGGTGCTGTGGCGGTCACCGGCCGGCCGGCCGCACGAGCGGGTCACCGGCTGGCCCTCAGCTCACCAGGCGTAGTCCTCCGGCGCCGTCCTGTGGCCCGGGAAGACCTCGTCGAGCGCGGCGAGCTGGGCGTCGTCCAGGGTGATGTCGACGGCGGACAACGACGACTCGAACTGCTCCATCGTGCGCGGGCCGATGATCGGCGCGGTGACCGCCGGGCGGCTGAGCAGCCACGCGATGCCCACGTCGGCCGGCGCCAGCCCCCACTCCCCGCAGAGGTCCTCGTAGCGCTGCAGCTGCGGTCGGACCTCCTCGATGCGGGCCTGCGCGCGCTCGCTGGTGCGGCGGTTGCCGGCCTGCTTCGCCAGCACCCCGGCCAGCAGGCCGCCCTGCAGCGGGCTCCACGGGATGATGCCGATGCCGTAGTGCTCGGCTGCCGGGACCACCTCGCGCTCGATGTCGCGCACCAGCAGGTTGTAGATCGACTGCTCGCTGACCAGGCCGGTGAAGTGCCGGTTGCGGGCGGCCTCCTGCGCGGCGGCGAGCTGCCAGCCGGCGTGGTTGGAGGACCCGACGTAGAGCACCTTGCCCTGCGCGACCAGGGTCTCGCAGGCCTGCCAGATCTCCTCCCACGGCGTGCGCAGGTCGACGTGGTGGAACTGGTAGAGGTCGATCCAGTCGGTCTGCAGCCGCCGCAGCGACGCGTCGCAGGCCCGCACGAGGTTGCGGGCGGACAGGAACGTGTCGTTGGGCCAGTCGGTCATCGAGCCGTAGACCTTCGTGGCCAGCACCGTCTTCTCCCGGCGCTCGCCGCCCTGGGCGAACCAGGTGCCGAGGATCTCCTCGGTGCGGCCCTTGCCGGCGGCGAAGCCGTAGACGTTGGCGGTGTCGAAGAAGTTCACGCCCGCGGCGTGGGCGCGGTCCATGATCGCGTGCGAGTCGGGCTCGGAGGTCTCGGGGCCGAAGTTCATCGTGCCGAGGCAGAGGCGGGAGACCGAGAGTCCGCTGCGGCCGAGGTGGGTCTGTTCCATGCGACCCACACTGGCACCCTGTGCCGGGTGCCGCAGAGCTTCGAGTCCGCCACCGCCCTGACCCCCGTCGACGGCGGGTTCACCGCCGAGCTCGACCCGGGCTGGGACGTCGGCGGCGGCATCCTCAACGGCGGGTACCTGCTGGCGGTGGCGGCCCGGGCCGCCGTCGAGGCGTCACCGCACGCGCACCCGGTGGCCCTGTCGGCCAGCTACCTGCGGGTGGCCGCCCCGGGACCGGCCACCCTGACCGTCACCGCCGGCCGGGCCGGCCGGACCCTGCAGCACGTGCACGTCGTGCTCGCCGACGCCACCGGCCCGGCGGTCACGGTCCAGGTGACCACGGCGACGTTGCCCGACGCGACGCCCGACCACCCGGTGCCCCCGCCGGCCGCGACCCCGGTCGAGGACTGCTTCTCCATCGCCGAGCACGCGCACCTGGCGCCGCCCGGGATGCCGGTCCCGGGGCTCTCGCAGCAGGTGGAGACCCGGCTGGACCCGTTGACCGCGGGCTGGGCGCTGGGCGAGTTCTCCGACGAGCCGGTGATCCGGGCCTGGTTGCGGTTCGCCGACGGCCGCGAGCCCGACCCGCTCGGCCTGGTGGCGTTCACCGACGCGCTGCCGCCCACCTCGTGGGCCACCGGTCAGCTGGGCTGGGCACCCACGGTGCAGCTGCAGACCCTCGTGCGGGCGCTGCCGGCGCCGGGCTGGTGCCTGGTCGAGGCCCGTGGCGGGGAGGCCTCCGGCGGCTGGGTCGACGAGGACTACCGGGTCTGGGACTCCACCGGCCGGCTGGTCGCGCAGTCCCGTCAGCTGGCCCGCACCGCCCGGTGAGGTGGGGCGACGAGGTCCTTCACCCGCGGAGGACGCTCGCCGGGTCGGCCCGGTCGGCGGCCCGCTGCCCGTGGAGGGCGGCCAGCCCGGCGACGGCCAGCGCCACCAGCACGGTGGCCGCCAGCGCCGGCCACGGGACGTCGAGCAGCGGCGTGGGTGGCCGGAGGAGGTCGACGTCCAGGCGCCGGTAGACCGCCGCCACGGCGCCGACGGCCAGCGCCCCGCCGAGGACGACCCCGGCGGCGGCGACCCCGACCAGCTCGACCAGCAGCGAGCGCAGGTGCGCCCCGCGCGTGAGCCCGATCCGGCGGGCCATCACGTAGCCGGCGACCCGGCTGCGCGAGCGGGCCTCCAGGTGCAGCAGCAGCCCCGCGGCGCCGATCACGCCGATGAACACGGCCAGCGCGGCGAGGTAGCCGAAGGTCCAGGTGATGCCCAGGAAGTTCGCCGTCCGCCGGACGTCGTCGGGCACCGTGACCGTCACCCGGACCGCCCCCGCGTCCCGCAGGGCCTGCGCGGCCACCGCGACGTCGCCGTCGGTCCACCGCTCGACCGACTGGTCGGCCCCGGCGGTCGGCGGCACCTCGGGCACCCGGTCCCGGGCCACGAGGACGACGGGGTCGCCCGAGCGTCGTCCGGGCAGCACGTCGGCGGTGGCGACCACCTCGACGTCGACCGGGAGGCTCCCCAGGTCGAGCCGGTAGGGCCCGGGCGGGAGCCCGGCCGCCACCACGGGGACGGCGCCGCCCTCGCGGGTGAGGGCCGTGACGAGGTCGTCGAGGGACCGGTCGGCGAAGGAGTCGACCCAGAAGGCGGTGCCGGCGAACGTCGCGGGGTCGACCCCCAGGGTCTGGACGGCGACGCGGTCGCCGTCGGCGCCGGTGAGCGTGGAGTCGGCGTACCGGGTGACGGTGGTGCCGGGGCCGCCCCGGACGGCGGCGGGGTCGACGCGGGTGGCCGTGGCCGCGAAGCCCCCGGCTCCCAGCTGGACGCCGACCTTCGCCGTCAGGGTCGCCGCGGAGCCGGCGGTCAGCGTGGCGGTGTACCCGAGCACCGCGACGGGCAGGGCGACGGCGACGAGCAGCACGGCCGCGGCGCCCCGGGCCGCGGTCAGCCGGTTCACGGCGAGGAAGACCGGGATCCCGCGCCCACCGGCCCACCGGCGCACCCGGGGGAGCGCCGCCGTGAGCAGCCGGGCCAGCAGCACGGCCGCCCCGGCCAGCGCCAGCAGCGGGAAGGCCACCAGCAGCCCGTTGACCTGGGCCACACCTGCCTGCGACACGACGGCGTCCCGACCCTCCAGGAGCAGCCAGCAGCCCCCGGCGGCCAGCAGCAGGGCCACCTCCCACGGCACCCGGGCCGGCCAGCTGGGGGCGGCACCGAGCGGGCGCTCGGCCATCCCCCGGGCCCGGAGCCCGGCGACCACGGCGGCCGCGCCCAGGCCGACGACGAACGCCGCGGCCCCGACCAGCACGGCCGCCGAGGTCGCCCCGGGGTCCAGCTCCGGGGCCGGCCCCAGCGCCCCGACCAGCAACCGGGCCGCCGCCCCACCCAGCGCGGCGCCGACCAGGGCGGGCGCGCCGAGCTCCAGGGCCGCCTTGCCGGCCAACGGCACCGGGCCGACCCCGCGGGCGGCCAGCAGCCGGACCTCCGTCGCCCGGCGGTCGGCCCAGGCGCTCCCCGCCGCGGCCACCAGCACGAGCGCGAGCAGCCCACCGGCGACCGCGACCGGGACGACCGGTCCGCGCAGCCCCTGCTCCAGCTGCACGGCGCGGTCCCGCGCGTCGGCCAGGCGGGGGTCCGGGCCGCCGGCCCCGGTGCCCGCGGCGGCGGTCGCGGCGGCCAGGGCGGTCGCGGTCTGCGCAGCGAGCTCCTCGGCCCGGCTGGCGGTGAGCCGGCTGCCGTCCTCGGGCACCGCGGCGGTGGCCCGCAGCGACCCCCCGACGGCGGCCGCCAGGGCGACCACCGTCTGCGGGTCGGTGGCCAGCAGGAGCGCGGGGGGCGGGGTGTCGGCGCTGGCGGCGTTGGTGAACAGGTCGGCGTGGTCGCACCAGTAGGCGCCGGGTTCGGTGTCGAACAGGTCGGTGTAGACCCCGGCCACGGTCAGGGGTGCGTCGCCCACGGTGATGGTGCCCCCGGCGGAAGCCCCCGCGGCCTCGGCGTAGGACGCCGGCAGCCACACACCCCGGCCACCGGCCCCGGCGACCACCTGCACGTGGTCGAGGGCTCCGGGCTGCCAGAACACCTGTGCGGGCTGGCTGAGGCGCTCGCCCCCGGGGCCGGTGACCGGCACCCCGGTCTGCGGGTTCCCGCCGGGCCCGAGGGAGGACCCCAGGTGCAGCGCGGGCACCGCGTCCTGGCCGATGGATGCCCACCCCGCCCGGGGCGCACCGGCCACGGCCACCGCGGCCTGCTCCCCGACCGGGGCCGGCGCGAAGATCCCGATCGCCGGCCAGGCCGCCTCGGCGCACTGCGGGGCCAGCTGCTCCTGCAGCGCCGCGGAGCGGGCCGAGGAGAGGAACAGCGGGGCGCTGGCCACCGCGCAGGCCAGGATCGCGGTGGTCACCAGGACGGCGAGGACGGCGGCCGGCTGGCGCAGCCCCAGCAGGGGCGCCCGGGTCCACGGCGGGAGCACCCTCACGACGGCGGCCCGTCGGTCAGCTGGCCGTCGCGCATCGACACCACCCGGTCGGCCCGGGACCAGGCGACCTCGTCGTGGGTGGCGACCAGCACGGCGGTGCCGTCGTCGGCGGCGTCGTGCAGGGCGTCGAGCAACCGGTCGGCGTGCTCGCGGTCCTGGTGCGCGGTCGGTTCGTCGGCCAGCAGCAGGGCGGGGCGCAGGACCAGCGCCCGGGCGACGGCGGCCCGCTGCTGCTCACCGAGGGAGACCTGGTGCGGGTACCGGTCGGTCAGGTGGTCCAGGCCGAACCCGGCCAGCAGCTGCCCGGCGAGCGCGGTCGGGGCCGCCGACCGGCGGTGGGGGCCGCGCAGCCGGGCCGGGAGCAGCACGTTGTCCAGCAGGGAGAGGTCGGCGACCAGGCCCAGCGCCTGCGGGACCAGGGCCAGCTCGCCCCAGCCCTGGGCGTCGGGAGCACCACCGCCCCCGACCACGAGCGCCCCGGCGTCGGGGACCTCCCAGCCGCACAGCACGGCCAGCAGGGTGGACTTCCCCGAGCCGGACGGGCCGACCAGCGCCACGACCTGACCGGCGTCCACGACGAGGTCGACGCCGTCCAGCGCGGTCACCGTCTCGGCTCCGCGGGTGAAGCACTTGCGCACCCCCGAGGCCCGCACGGCGCTCACACGAGCCGCCCCTGGTCCAGCCGGACGAAACCGTCGGCGATCGCCATCACCCGCGGGTCGTGGCTGGAGACGACGAACCCCACGCCGTCGGCGGCCAGGGACTCCATGGCCCCGAGCACCCGGACGGCGGCCGCGGTGTCCAGCTCGGCGGTCGGCTCGTCGGCGACGACCAGCGCGGGACCGCCGACCACGCCGCAGGCCACCGCCAGCCGCTGCTGCTCACCGCCGGACAGCTGCACCGGGTGGTGGTCGGCGCGGTGGGCCAGCCCCAACCGCGCGAGCAGCTGCTGCACCTGGTCGTCGTCCACCCGGGCGCCGCGGAGGTCGGCGGCCAGCCGGACCTGCTCGACGGCGGTCAGGTAGGGCAGCAGGTTGTCGCCGGGACGCTGGAACAGGTAGGACACCTGCCGCCGGCGCAGCCGCCGGCGCCCCCGGGCCCCGAGGTGGTCCACCCGCTCGCCGCCGACGGTGACCGACCCGGAGTCGGGGGAGTCGACGCAGGCCAGCAGCCGCAGCAGCGAGCTCTTGCCCGACCCCGACGGCCCGACGACGCAGGTCACCCGGCCGCGGGGGACCTGCACGCTCACGTCGGCCAGCGCGGTGACCGACTCGGTCGCCGTGCGGTAGGTCTTGACGACCCGGTCGCAGGCGGCCGCGGGGCCGGTCGGGGCGAGGGCCATCGCCGGCAGCCTAGGTCGGCTCGCCCCCGGCGGCGAGGGCCGCCGGCACCCCGGCGGCCGGCGGCGGGCTCGTGGCGGTGCCCGGCTCGGGATCGGGGGCGGGGCTGGCCGCGTACGCCGCGGACAGCCGGCGGTAGGCCGGGGTCAGGAACGCCAGGCCGACCACGAGCAGCCCGAGGGCCCCGGTCACCACGAGCACGAGTGCGATGCCGCGGGCCGGACCCGTGCCGAACCAGCTGCCGATCGCGTCCGCGGCGGCGCCGTCGGTCATGGCGGGGATGACGAGGAACTGGGTGATGGGCGCGATCAGGAACGCCGTGAGCGGCGACGCGGCCTGCTCGACGCTCTGCGCGAACCCGAACACCCGGCCCTGGCGCTCGTAGGGCACCACCCGCTGCAGCACGGTCTGCTCGGCGGCCTCCGCGAACGGCATGACCAGCATGAACGCCGCCATCGCCACCGTGAGGGTCAGCACCGACGAGACCAGCGGGAAGAGCATCGTCCCGGCCCACATGACCACGTTGGCCAGCAGCAGCAGGCGGATCGGGCGGCTGCCCAGCCCGATCCGGGCCACGAGCAGGCCCCCGAGGACCAGCAGCGCGGACAACGCGCCCCAGAGCAGGCCCCAGGTCTGCACCGACACCAGCGACAGGCCGTAGGGGTCCATGAGCGCCATGAACCCGCCGCCGAGGAAGTTGTTGAGGCAGGAGAACAGGATCAGCGGCAGCAGCCCGGGGACCCCGCGGACCAGCCGCAGCGTGCCCCGCAGGTCCACCCCGGCGCCCGCGTCGGACCCGGTGGTCACCACCCCCGGCTCGGGGAGGTGCACCCGGGCGAGGTGGCCGACGGAGACCGCGAGGACGGCGAGGGCCAGCACCAGCACCGCGGTCATCCCGCCGTAGGCGACCAGGAGCCCGCTGATCACCGACGTGACCAGCATCGAGGCGCCGGTGACGGTGCCGACCAACCCGTTCGCGCGGTCCCGCCGGTCGGCCGGGACCAGGAGGGTGACCAGCGTGGGCAGCGCGATCGACCGCGGGTTGCCCGCGATGACGCCGAGCATGAGCAGCACGACGAACACCCACAGGGGCACGCTGGCCACCGTCGTGAAGGACGCGTCGGGCGCCAGCAGCAGCACGGCGAGGGACACCGCGTAGAGCACCGCGGAGGCGACCGCCGAGGCCTGCATCACCGCGTGCTTGCGGTGGTGGTCGACCAGGCTGCCGAACCAGATCCCGGTGGACGCCGTGGCCACCAGGAAGATGCCGGCGATCAGCCCGGTGCCGAACACCGAGCCGGTCTCGAGGAACACCCAGAAGGTCAACGCGAACCACACCGTGCAGTTCATGACCGAGACCAGCAGGTTGTTGCCGAGCACGTGCGCGAAGGCCCGCTCGGGGGCCGACGAGAGGTCCAGTGCGGGGGTGCGGCTCATCGCGGGCTCCTCCTCGGGGCGGGACGGTCGCAGTGAGGACGTCTCCGGTGCCCGAGGATCATCGGTCGGGGGTACGACGACCCCGACCTGCTCAGCCGCGGGCGAGCTCCTGACCCAGCAGGTGGCCCGAGGTCCAGGCGCTCTCGACCTTCGACGGCGCCGACCACCCGTCGCCGCAGATGCCGATGCCGTCGGCCAGGTGGAAGGGCGCGCGGCGCGGGTCGGCCGGCTTGGCGAAGGTCCAGCGGTGCACGTGCGTCCACGCCGGTTCGGGCAGGTCCAGCAGCGCGCAGACCGCGGCGGCGACCCCGGGGCCGGCCGCGGCGGGCTCGGCGAGGTGGCCGGCGGCGAAGGCGGGGGTCGTGTGCGCGACCAGCACCCCGGCGCCGTCTCCTCGCCGGTCGCCGTCGTCGGCGATCCACTCGAGGCTCGGGTGGTCGTTGACGAAGACCCCGTGCAGGTCGGCGGCCCAGCGGCGGTCGGCCCACCCCAGCACGACCGCGAGGGTGGCCTGCCACCCGCGGGCGTCGAGCACCCGCTCGGTCGGCGACCCCGGGTCGAGCAGCCGGCGGGCCTGCGGGTCGGGCAGCGCGAGGACGACGGCGTCGGTCGCCTCGCCGTCGACGACCGGGCCGGCGCCGACCTGCTGCACCGTGCGCCCGCTGGTGAGGTCGAGGTCGCGCGCCAGGTCGACCACGAGCGAACGCAGCCCGCCGGCGGCCCCGTAGCGCATCGGGCCGGTCTTCCGGTCGGTCAGCCCGTCGGGTCCGGCGACGGCGAAGGTGTCGGTCCACTCCCGGGCCACCCCGCGGTCCACCCAGTCGGCGACGACGTCGGCGAACGCGGTGCCCGCGGTGGCGGTGAGGTAGGAGGCGCCGAGGTCGACCACCCGGCCGTGCAGCTCGCGGCCGGCCATCCGCCCCCCGGGGCGGCGTCCCCGGTCCAGGACCCGGACCGGCCGGTCGGCGTCGCGCAGGGCGCTGGCGGCGGCGATGCCGGCGATGCCGGCGCCGATCACGGTGGTGGTCACACGTCCCACAGTGCGCGCCGGGTGGCCGACCTGCAGTCCGAACGCGGGTCCGCCGGGCGCGGCGGGCATGATCGGCAGCCGTGCCCGAGCTGATCACCGACCCGCGCGATCCCCGGGTGGCCGACTTCCACGACCTGCACGCGGGGGACCGTCGTCCCGGTACGGCGCGCGGCACCGGCCCGGTGGTGGTCGAGGGCGTCACCGCGGTCGAGCGGCTGCTGACCACCGGGCTCGCGCTGCGGGCGGTCTACGGCGTCGCCGGGCGGCTGGCGGCGCTGGACCTCCCCGCGGGCGTGCCGGCCTACGAGGCGGACAAGTGGGTGGTGTCGGAGACCATCGGCTTCCGGCTGACCCGGGGCGTGCTGGCGTCGGCCGAGCGGCCCGCCCAGCCCGAGCTGGCCGACGTCCTGGCCGGCTCCCGGCGGATCGCGGTGCTCGAGGGGCTCAACGACCACGAGAACATCGGGTCGATCGGCCGGTCGGCCGTCGCCCTGGGCATCGACGCGCTGCTGCTGGACCCGACCTGCGCCGACCCGTACTACCGGCGGTCGGTGCGGGTCTCGATGGGCCACCTGCTGACCCTGCCGGTGCGGGTGCTCACCGACTGGCCCGGCGACCTGGAGCGGGTGCGGGCGGCCGGCTTCACCACCGTCGCGCTGACCCCGGGCGCCGAGGTCGACCTGAGCTCGCTGGACCCGGCCGAGCACCCGCGGACGGCGCTGCTGCTCGGCGCCGAGGGTCCCGGGTTGTCGGCCGGGGCGATGGCGGCGGTCGACGTGCGGGCGCGCATCCCGATGCGCTCGGGCGTGGACTCCCTCGGCGTCGCGGCGGCCGCCGCCGTCGCCTTCGCCCAGCTCAGGTGATCAGCCCTTGAGGCTGAGGCGAGCCAGGTGGGCGCGGGCCTGCTCGGCGAACTGCGGGTTGCAGAGCACGTCGTAGCGGCCGGCGACGATCTTCTGGCCCGTGGTGGCGAAGTCGCGGCGCCCCCGGGTGGCGGCGTAGCCGGCCACGCCGAACAGCGCGCCGAAGACCAGCCCGATGACCAGGCCGGTGAGCACCGAGCTGATCCAGCTGGAGCCGTCGGGGGCGAAGATGCCCAGCAGCAACCCGACGAACAGACCGAACCAGGCGCCGGAGGCAGCACCGGCGCCGGCGGCGCGGCCGTAGGTGAGCCGACCCACGACCTGCTCGACGGAGCGGAGGTCGGTGCCGACGATCTGCACGTTCTCGACGGGGAACTGCTCGTCGCTGAGGTAGTCGACCGCGCGCTGCGCCTGGGCGTAGTCGGCGTAGGTCCCCACCTGGACACCCCCGGCGGGCATGGAAACCGAAGCGGTCATGGTCGTCGTCCTCCTCGTGCTGCGGCGTTGTTGCCGAGACCAGCACTACCCGGAACGCGCAGCTCGGACACGGAGTGCCCGATCACAGGTGACGTGCTGGAACGGCCCCCTCGCAGGGTCCCGGGCCGCGCGGAGCGTGGTTCGGGGGGGCGAGGGGGTCCTTCAGCGGTGGCGGCGGACGCCGAAGACGATGTCCTCCCAGGCCGGGATCGCCGCGCGGGGGTCCTCGGCCTCGGGGTCGACCCGGTCGAGGACGACGGTGTCGTGCTCGGGGCCGCCGTCGCCGGACAGCAGGACGTCGACCGGGCTGCCGTCGACGGGCACCACGTTGCGCACCTCGTCGTCCTCGGCCGCCTCCGGCTCCTCGGCGGCGTCCCAGGCGTCCTCGACGGGGACGGCGGCGATGGTGCGGCGGGGGCCCGGTGCCGCCGGCAGGCCGGCCGGGACGTCGGGGACGACGCGCACCAGGCGGGTGCCCTCGGCGAAGTCCATCGTGGTGGCGTCGACCGGGGTGACGGTGCGGGTGGCGGTGTCGTAGCTCCACTTGGTGGTGCCCGACTTGTGGCCGGCCTTCCAGGCTGCGCGGACCTGCCAGGTGCCGTCGTCGGTGCGGTGGGAGTCCCAGCGGACGGCGTCCAGGTCGGCGCCCAGCAGCCGGAGCCGGTCGGACATGAACTGCTCGAGGGCGACGGCCGGCGTGCCCTCGGACAGCCGCACGCGGGCCCCCTGGGCCTGCTCGGCGACCCGGGCGCGCTCCTGCAGCACCGGGTGGGCGAACCGCATGATCCGCTCGACGGAGGTGCCCGAGGCGTGCGCGACCTGCTCGGGGGTCTCGCCGGCCCGGATGCGGGACTGGATCACCCGCGGCGACAGCGCGTTGGCGGCGTCGAGCTCGATCTGGCCCATGCGCTGCGCGTCCCCGCGGGACGCGGCCTTCAGGCGGTCGTCGATCGGCAGGTAGAAGCGCTCGCCGTTGTCGATCGAGTCGGGCACGTCCGCGGCGAGGACCAGGCTGCGGCCGTCGTCGGAGAGCGCCACGAGGCGCAGGGTGCGCATGGGTAGACGACCTCTCGGATCTTCGACGGCGGACAGGGACCAGGAACGAGGCTAACGGCGCCGCCCGGGCCACCGCCGCCGGACACGCCAGATCCGCGACATGCCGCGGCAACACGGAGCGGGCAGGGTGGGTGCTTCGACGACCCCCGGTGCGCCGGGGCGAGGGGAGTCGCTCGTGTGCGGCATATCGGCCGAGATCAGGTTCGACGGCGGGGTGGCCGACGTCGGCGCCGTGGCCGCGATGTGCGACCAGCTGGCCCCCCGCGGCCCCGACGGCTCGGGGGTCTGGCAGTCCGGCCCGGTGGCGCTGGGCCACCGCCGGCTGAAGATCATCGACCTGACCGATGCCGGCGCCCAGCCGATGGTCGACCTCGAGCTGGGCCTGACCTGCGTCTTCAACGGGATCATCTACAACTACCGCGAGCTGCGCGAGGAGCTGCGTGCCGAGGGGTACCGGTTCGCCTCCACCAGCGACACCGAGGTGGTGCTCAAGGCCTACCACCGCTGGGGCACCGCGTTCGTGGAGAAGTTCCTCGGCATGTTCGCCGTCGTGGTGGTCGAGCGCGGTACCGGCCGGGTCGTCGTCGCCCGGGACCGGCTGGGCATCAAGCCGGTCTACCTCAGCCGCGGGCCGGGCAGGGTGCGGATCGCCTCGAGCCTGCCCGCGCTGGTCCGGGCCGGCGGGGTGGACACGAGCATCGACCCGGTCGCCCTGCACCACTACCTGAGCTTCCACTCCGTCGTCCCCGCGCCGCGCACGATCCTGGCCGGGGTGGGCAAGCTGCCGCCGGCCACGGTGCGCACCTACGAGGCCGACGGACGCGAGTCCGACCACGTCTACTGGACGCCGGTGCACGAGCGCCGTGCCGAGCTCGCCGGCCTGTCGGCCGTCGAGTGGCAGGACCGGGTGCTGGACAGCCTCCGGACGGCGGTGCGCCGCCGGATGGTCGCCGACGTCCCGGTCGGCGTCCTGCTGTCCGGGGGGCTGGACTCCTCGCTGATCGTCGGGCTGCTGGCCGAGGAGGGGCAGCGCGACCTGGCCACCTTCTCCATCGGCTTCGAGGCGGTCGGTGGCCGCGAGGGCGACGAGTTCGCCTACTCCGACGTGATCGCCGAGCACTTCGGCACCGACCACCACCGGCTGCTGGTGCCCACCGCCGACGTGCACGCCGGGCTGGACGGCGCGATCGGCGCGATGAGCGAGCCCATGGTCAGCCACGACTGCGTGGCGTTCTACCTCCTCTCCCAGCAGGTCAGCCAGCACGTCAAGGTGGTGCAGAGCGGGCAGGGCGCCGACGAGGTGCTCGCCGGCTACGACTGGTACCCGCCGTTGGACGGCGTCCCGGTCGACCGGGCCGTCGAGGCCTACGCGGGCGTGTTCGTCGACCGTCCGCACGCCGAGCTGGCCGGCATCCTCACCGACCGCTGGCTGCTGACCGAGGACGTCAGCCGGGCGTTCGTGGCCGACCACTTCGCCCGGCCCGGCGCGGACACCACGCTGGACCGGGCGCTGCGGCTGGACTCGACGATCATGCTGGTCGACGACCCGGTCAAGCGGGTGGACAACATGACCATGGCCTGGGGCCTGGAGGCCCGGGTGCCGTTCCTGGACCACGAGTTCGTCGAGCTGGTGGCCGCCGTCCCGCCCGAGCTCAAGCTGGCCCAGGGCGGCAAAGGCGTGCTCAAGGAGGCCGCCCGCGCGGTCATCCCGGCGCACGTCATCGACCGGCCCAAGGGCTACTTCCCGGTGCCGGCGATCATCCACCTGGAGGGCGAGTACCTGGCCAGCGTCCGCGCGGCCCTGCACGCCCCCGAGGCCCGGGAGCGCGGGCTGTTCCGCACCGACTACGCCGACCGCCTGCTGGCCGACCCCAACACCCACCGGACGACGCTGGGCAGCAACCAGCTGTGGCAGGTGGGGCTGCTGGAGCTGTGGCTGCAGCGGCACGGCATCCGCTGAACCGCAGCGCCGATAGGAACATCTGCCGGCCCGCGGTGGCTGCCCCGGCGAGAAGCACACGACACCTGGAGGTGGCATGACCCGGCCCGAGACCGCCCTGCAGACCTCATCCGGTCTGCCCACCGAGGTGCGGCTGGCGCTGACCCAGATCGCCGCCGCGCCCGGCACCTGGTGCCCGGCCCTGGCCGCGGACGGCGAGCGGGTGGCCTACGTGGCCGACCGCAGCGGCCGCCCTCGGCTGGAGGTCGCGACGCTGGACCAGCGCACGCCGCCGGCGGTGCTGTCGGGTCCCGACCAGGAGGTCGTGTCGGTCGCGTGGTCGCCCGACGGCGAGTGGTTGGCCTACCTGGTCAGCCCGGGTGGGTCGATCTGCGCCGAGCTGTGGGTGGTGCGGCCCGACGGCTCCGACCGTCGGCTGGTCGCGGGTGAGGACCCCCGCTGCACGGTGTTCGCCGGCGGCTGGACCGCCCGGCCGGGCCACTACGCCTGCACGATCGCCGACGGGCCGGGCGCCGACGTCGTCCTGGTCGACGTGGTCTCGGGTGCCCGCCGCACGCTGGCCACCGGCGGGTTCCTGGCCGTCACCGCCGTGGCCGCCGACGAGTCCCGGCTGCTGGCCCGGCGGGGTCCGCGCGGCTGGCGGCACGTGGTGCTGATCGACGTCGCGACCGGTGAGCAGCGGCGGGTCGTCCCGGCGGACGCCGCCGGTGGCCGGCAGAGCGAGGACGGCCGGTTCGCCCCCGACGGCCGGTCGGTCTACCTGCGGGCCGCCCAGCCGGGGGAGCTGGGGGAGGACCGCACCGCGCTGGTCGTCGTCCCGTTGTCGGCCGACGGCGAGCCGGGGGTCGCGCAGGTGATCGTGCGCCGGCGGGACGCCGACCTCGACGGCTACGCGGTGCGCGCCGACGGGACGGTGCTGTGCGTCTGGAACGCCGACGGCAGCACCGAGGTCGACGTGCGACGGGTCGCCGACGGCGAGGTGGTCGCCCGCGTCGCGCTGCCGCTGCCGGTGATGCCCGGCTGGTCGCTGGCCGCCGACGGGTCGTCGCTGGTCGCCGAGCTCACCGGCCCGGGGGCCCCGCGCAGCCTGCACGTCGTGGACCTCGCCTCGGGGTCGGTCACCCGGCTGCCCAGCTCACCGCGGCTGCCCGACCACGACCTGCTGGTCGCCCCGGTGCGGCACCACTACCGCGCCGCCGACGGCCTGGAGCTCGAGGGCTGGCTCTACACCCCGCCCGGCACGGTCGGCCCGAACCGCACCGTGGTCAGCTTCCACGGCGGCCCCGAGGGGCAGGAGCGACCGGCCTGGTCACCGGTCGCCCAGGCGCTGGTCGCCGCCGGGTTCACCGTGTTCGCCCCGAACGTGCGCGGGTCCGGCGGTCGGGGCACGGCCTTCATGGGCCTGGACGACGTCGGCGCCCGCGAGGCCTCGTTCACCGACGTGGCCGACACCGTCGCGCACCTGGTCGACGCCGGCATCGCGGTGCCGGGTCGGGTGGGCGCGCACGGCTGGTCCTACGGGGGCTACCTGACCCTGGTGGCGCTGACCCGGTGGCCCGACCTGTTCGCCGCCGGGGTGTCGCTGGCCGGGATGAGCGACCTGCGCAGCTTCTTCGCCGGGACCGAGCCGTGGATGGCTGCGGCATCGGTCACCGAGTACGGCGATCCGGTCACCGACCGCGAGATGTTGGCCACGATCAGTCCGATCACCGCGCTGGAGGCCTTGCGCTCGCCGGTCCTGCTGGCGCACGGTGATCGCGACACCAACGTGCCCGTCGCGGAGTCCGTGCAGGCCCACCAGGCGTGCACGGCCCTCGGCAAGTCGGCGGAGCTGCTCCTGCTCCCCGGGGAGGGCCACACCGTCGTGGGCCGGGAGAACCTGGTGACGTTGACCGAGGCGATAGCGGAGTGGTTCGACCGCTGGCTGTGAGGTGCGCGTGACCGGCACGACGGGACTGTTCGAGCACTACCGGTCGACGACCGTCGACGAGGCGGTCGACGACGAGGGCGCCCTGCGGCCCGGCTACGGCCCGGTGGTGCCCGCTCTGGAGGAGCTCGGCGGGGTCGGCCTGGCCGCCGCGGTGGGCGAGATGGGTCGGGAGCGCCGGGCCCGCGGGGTCGTCTTCGGCACCTTCGTCGACGGCGAGCTGGTCGAGCAGCCCTTCCCGCTGGACCCGCTGCCCCGCCTGGTGCCGGCGGGTGAGTGGGCGCACCTGGCCCGCGGGGTCGAGCAGCGCACCCGCGCGCTGAACGCGTTCCTCGCCGACGCCTACCGGCCGGCCGGTCGCCGCCGCGGCGACGGCCGGGACGCCCGCCCGGAGGCGGTGCAGGCCGGGGTGCTGCCGGAGTGGCTGGTCACCCGCAGCCCGGGCTACCGGCCCGGCGCCGTCTCCCTCGCCGGCCCCGGCCAGGCCCGGGTGACCGTGGCCGGGCTGGACCTGCTGCGGGCCGCCGACGGGTGGGTGGTGCTGGAGGACAACCTCCGGGTGCCGTCGGGCCTGGGCTACGCGATCGTCAACCGGGACAGCGCCCGGGCCGCGCTGCCGGCCCTGTTCGACGGGGTGCCCGGGCTCGCCGAGCCGCACGAGGCGGTGGTGGTGCTGCGCGCCGCGCTGGCCGACGCGGCGCCGCCGGCCTGCACCGGGACCCCGCAGCTGGCCCTGCTCACCGACGGGCCGGTGAACACCGCCTGGTTCGAGCACCGGCTGCTGGCCGAGGCCATGGGCATCCCGGTCGCCACCCCGGACACGCTGTGGGCCCGGGCCGACGGCGGGGTCGAGGTCGCGGTGGACGGCGAGCGGGTGCCGGTCGACGTCCTCTACCGGCGCTTCGACGAGGACGACCTGGCCGCGCACCTGAACCCGGTCGGCACCCCGCTGGACGTGCTGCTCGGCGAGGCCGTGCGGGCCGGGCGGCTGGCGCTGGCCAACGTGCCGGGCAACGGCGTCGCCGACGACAAGGCCACCTACTGCCACGTGCCGGCGATGATCCGGTTCTACCTGGGGGAGGAGCCGGTGCTGGACACCGTGCCGACCTGGGTGCTGGCCGACGCCGGCGACTACGCCGCGGTGCGGGACCGGCTGGGCGAGCTGGTGGTGAAGCCGGTGGACGGCTACGGCGGCCAGGGCGTGGTCTTCGGGCCGACCTGCTCGGCTGCCGAGCTGGCCGAGCTGCAGGCCGAGGTCGCGGCCACCCCGCACCGGTTCGTCGCCCAGGAGCCGGTCGACTTCTCCACGGTGCCCACGCTGGTCGACGGCGTGGTGCAGCCGCGGCGGGCCGACCTGCGGGTCTTCGCCGTCGCCGGCTCGGCCACCCGGGTGGTGCCGGCGCCGCTGACCCGGGTGGCCCTCGAGGAGGGCTCGCTGCTGGTCAACTCCAGCCGCGGCGGCGGCAGCAAGGACACCTGGCTCCTGCCCTGACCCACCGGATCCCGGAAACCGCCGCGGTTTCCGGGATCCGAGGGCTACAGCTGGCCGACGACGTGGTCGATGCAAGCGGTCAGCGCGGTGACGTCGTCGGGGTCGACGGCCGGGAACATGCCCACCCGCAGCTGGTTGCGGCCCAGCTTGCGGTAGGGCTCGGTGTCGACCACGCCGTTGGCCCGCAGCGCCTTCGCGATGGCCGCGGCGTCGACCGACTCGGCGAAGTCGATCGTGCCCACGACCTGCGAGCGGTGCGCCGGGTCCGCGACGAACGGGGTGGCGTACTCGCTCGCCTCCGCCCACTCGTACAGGCGCGAGGAGGAGTCCTGGGTGCGGGCGACGGCCCCGGACAGCCCGCCCAGCCCGTTGAGCCAGTCGAGCTGGTCGGCCAGCAGGAACAGCGTGGCCACGGCCGGGGTGTTGTACGTCTGGTCCTTCGAGGAGTTGTCGACGGCGATCGACAGGTCGAGGAACCCGGGGATCCAGCGGTCCGACGCCTTGATCTCGGCGACCCGCTCGAGCGCCTTCGGGCTCATCAGCGCCAGCCAGATGCCGCCGTCGGCCGCGAAGCACTTCTGCGGGGCGAAGTAGTAGACGTCGGTCTCCAGCACGTCGACCGGCAGACCACCGGCACCGGACGTGGCGTCGACCAGGACGAGGGCGTCGTCGTCGGCCCCCTCGGGACGGCGGACCGGGGCCATCGCGCCGGTCGAGGTCTCGTTGTGCGCCCAGCCGTAGGCATCGACCCCGGCCACCGCCTCGGGCAGCACGACCGAGCCGGGGGCGGCCTTGGTGATGACCGGGTCGGCCAGGAACGGCGCCTCGGCGACGCCCGAGGCGAACTTCGCGGAGAACTCGCCGTAGGTGCCGAACGCGGCGCGGTCGCGGATCAGGCCGATCGCGGCGGCGTCCCAGAACGCGGTGGTGCCGCCGTTGCCGAGCACCACCTGGTAGCCCTCGGGCAGGTCGAACAGCTGGCCCAGGCCCTCGCGCACGCGCCCGACCAGTCCCTTGACCGGCGCCTGGCGGTGCGAGGTACCCATGAGCGCAGCGCCCTCGGCGGCGAGCGCGGCCATGGCCTCGGGGCGGACCTTGGACGGGCCGCAGCCGAAACGGCCGTCGGCGGGGAGCAGCTCGGCGGGGATCTGGATCGTCATGCGGGCGCGGCTTCGTTGATCGACTTGGTCTGCACCGTCTCCCAGCCCTCGACGGCCTCGGGCTTGCGGGGGTCGGGGCCGACGTAGCGGGCCGACGGGCGGACCAGCCGGCCGGTCTGCTTCTGCTCCAGGATGTGGGCGCACCAGCCCGCGGTGCGAGCGCAGGTGAACATCGAGGTGAACATGTGGCTGGGCACCTCGGCGAAGTCCAGGACGATCGCGGCCCAGAACTCGACGTTGGTCTCGACCGGCCGGTCGGGACGGCGCTCGCGGAGCTCCTTCAGCGCAGCGTTCTCCAGGGCGAGGGCGGCGTCGAAGCGGGGGGCGCCGAGCTCCTGGGCGGCGCGGCGCAGCACGCGGGCGCGGGGGTCCTCGGCGCGGTACACCCGGTGGCCGAAGCCCATCAACCGCTCCTTGCGGTCGAGCAGGTCCTTGACGTACTTCTCCGCGTCGCCGGTGCCCTCGACCTCGTCGAGCATGTGCAGCACCCGGGAGGGCGCGCCGCCGTGCAGCGGGCCGCTCATCGCGCCGATCGCGCCGGACAGCGAGGCCGCGACGTCGGCGCCGGTGGAGGCGATGACCCGGGCGGTGAAGGTGGAGGCGTTCATGCCGTGCTCGGCGGCGGAGGTCCAGTAGGCGTCGACCGCGGCGACGTGCCGGGGGTCGGGCTCGCCGCGCCAGCGCACCATGAAGCGCTCGACGATCGTGGAGGCCTCGTCGACCCGCTTCTGCGGCACGGCCGGGACGCCGATCCCGCGGGCGGACTGCGCCACGTAGGACAGCGCCATGACCGCGGCGCGGGCCAGCTCGTCGCGGGCCTCCTCGTCGGTGATGTCCAGCAGCGGGCGGTAGCCCCAGATCGGGGTCAGCATCGCCAGCGCCGCCTGCACGTCGACCCGGACGTCACCGGTGTGCACCGGGATCGGGAACGGCTCGGCGGGCGGGAGGCCCTCGCCGAAGCGGCCGTCGACCAGCAGGCCGAAGACGTCGCCGAACGTCACCTTGCCGACGAGGTCCTCGATGTCGACGCCGCGGTAGCGGAGCGAACCGCCGTCCTTGTCCGGCTCGGCGATGGTGGTCTCGAAGGCGATGACGCCTTCCAGACCCGGTACGAAGTCGTCCGCCATCCTGCATGCTCCTCTGCGCGCGGGACCCGTGCGCCACTGGACGCACGACTGCCGACAACCTAGGTCAACGCCCGGCGGCGGGCGCACCCGGACGGTCCCGCCCAGCGGGAGGTGCGACGGGTGTCACAGCTGGTCGTGCGGTGGTTGCAGGGTGGGAGCATGAGCGGGTGCCCGACCTGACGACGATGCGCCGCGACTACGACGAGGGCAGCTTCTCCGAGGACACCCTCGCCGACACCTGGCTGGCGCAGTTCCAGCGCTGGTTCGACGACGCCGTGGCCGCCGACCTGCCCGAGCCCAACGCGATGGTGCTGGCCACCGCCGACCCGGACGGCGCCCCGGACGCCCGGGTGGTGCTGCTCAAGGGCCTGTCGGACGACGGCTTCGTCTTCGTGACCAACGCGGGCTCGGCCAAGGGTCGTCAGCTGACGGACGACGACCGGGTCGCCCTGGTCTTCCCGTGGCACGCCCTGCAGCGCCAGGTCCGGGTGACCGGCACGGCGACCCCGCTGGACGACGCCGGCTCCGACGCGCTGTGGGACCCCCGTCCCCGGGGCGCCCAGCTGGCTGCCGCCGCCACGGTGCAGTCCTCGACCGTGGGCTCCCGCGACGAGCTGGTGACCGCGTTCCGCGAGCTGGAGGAGCGCACCGAGGGGAAGCTGCCGCGGCCGGCGGGCTGGGGCGGCTACCGGGTGCGCCCGCGGACGGTGGAGTTCTGGCAGGGCGGCCACGACCGGCTGCACGACCGGCTGCGGTTCACCCGCACCGACGCGGGCTGGTCCGTCGACCGACTCGCTCCATGACGTCCCCGATCGACGGCCCCGCACCCGAGGAGACCCCGACCCGCACGAAGCGGCGCGGGTTCGCCATCGACACCACGCCGCTGCGCGTCCCGGCCTACCGGCGGCTGTTCGGCGGCATCACCGTCACGATGCTGGGCCAGCAGATGACGCTGGTCGCCGTCCCGTACCAGGTCTACGCGATCACCGGCTCGTCGCTGCTGGTCGGCGTCACGTCCGTGGTCGCGCTCGTGCCGCTGGTCGTGTTCGGCCTGCTCGGCGGGGCGATCGCCGACGCGATGGACCGCCGCCGGCTGATGCTGATCACCTCGATCGGGGCCGCGGTCACCAGCGCGCTGCTGGCCGTGCAGGCCGGCCTGGGCATGCGCTCCCTCGCCGTCCTGTGGGTGCTGACCGCGCTGGTCTCGGCGTTCTCGGCGGTCAACCAGCCCACCCGCAGCGCCGCCATCCCGGCCATCGTCGGGGCCGAGCTGGTGCCGGCGGCCAACGCGCTGGCCATGACCGTGCGGCAGATCGGGGTCATCGCCGGGCCGCTGCTGGCCGGCGTGCTGATCGGGCAGGGCGAGCTGTTCCTGACCTACGTGGTCGACGCGGTCGGCTTCGCCGTCGCCGTCCTGCTGGTGCGCGGGCTGCCCCCGCTGCCGGTGGCCGGCGCGGCCGCGAAGCTCCGGCTCGGTGCGGCCGTGCGGGGCGTGGGGGAGGGCTTCACCTTCCTGCGCACCCAGCCGGTGCTGCTGATGACCTTCGTCGTCGACATCATCGCGATGCTCTTCGCGTGGCCGCAGGCGGTCTTCCCGCAGCTGGCCGCCACCGAGTTCAGCGGCGACGCCAACAGCCTGGGCTGGCTCTACGCCGGCATCTCGCTCGGCTCGCTGGTCATGGGTCTGACCAGCGGATGGGTCTCGCGGGTGGACCGGCAGGGCGCGGTGGTGCTCGGCGCGATCGCGGTGTGGGGCGTCGCGATCATCGGGTTCGGCTTCGCCGGGTCGCTGTGGTTCGCCGTCCTGTGCCTGGCCGTGGCCGGCGCCGGGGACATGGTCAGCGCCGTCCTGCGCTCGTCGATGCTGCAGCTGGCGGCCCCCGACGACATGCGCGGGCGCATGCAGGGCGTGTTCATCGTGGTCGTGGCCGGCGGGCCGCGGCTGGGCGACCTGCGGGCCGGGGCGCTGGCCAGCGCGTTCGGCGTCTCGGTGGCGATGTGGACCGGCGGGGTGGTCATCGTGGTGGCGATGGCGGTCGTCGCGGTCGCCGTCCCGTCGTTCTGGCTGTTCCGGGCCTCGCGGGCGGCGCGTACGACCTGACCGCCGCGGGCACTGGAGGTGGATGGCCCTCACCAAGATCCTCGTGCTCGTGCTGGCCGGCGGCGCCGGCGGGCGCCTCGAACTGCTCACCGAGCAGCGGGCCAAGCCGGCGGTCCCGTTCGCCGGGGTCTACCGGCTGATCGACTTCCCGCTGTCCAACTGCCAGCACTCCGGCATCGCCGACGTCCGGGTCGCCGTGCAGTTCCACCCCACCTCGCTGGCCGACCACCTGGCCAACGGTCGACCGTGGGACCTCGACCGCACCACGGGTGGGCTGATGACCCTGCCCCCGTTCCGCGGGACCGACCGCGGCGGCTGGGCCACCGGCACCGCCGACGTGCTCTGGCGGCAGGCCGACCTGGTCCGCGAGGCGGCCCCGGACGCACTGGTCGTGGTCAGCGCGGACGCCGTCTACGAGCTGGACTACCGCGAGGTCGTCGAGGAGCACCTGGCGTCGTCCGCCGAGGTCACGATGGTGACCACCGAGGTGGCCGCGGACGACGCCGCCCGCTACGGCATCGTGCAGGTCGACGGCGACCGGGTCACCGACTACGCCTACAAGCCCGACCACCCGGCGACGACGACGGCCACCAACGAGGTCTTCGTGTTCACCCCCGGCGCCACGTTGGACCGGTTGGAGGCGCTGGCCGCCGACGCGGGGGAGGACGGCGTGGGCGACCTCGGCGACGGGCTGCTCCCGGCCCAGACGGCCGACGGCCTGGCGCGGGCGCACCGGCTCGCGGGCTACTGGCGCGACGTCGGCACCGTGGCCGCCTACTGGCAGGCGCACATGGACTTCGTGGCCCCCGAGCCGCCGATCGACCTGGACGACCCCGCCTGGCCGCTGCACACCCGCGGCGGCCGGCACTCGGCGGCCCGGTTGCTGCCCGGAGCGGCGGTGGAGTCCTCGCTCGTCTCGGGCGGCACCCGGGTCGCCGGCGCGGTGCGCGGCTCGGTGCTGTCGCCCGGCGTGGTCGTGGAGGAGGGGGCGACGGTGACCGACTCGGTGCTGCTCCCCGGGGTGCGGGTGCGGTCGGGAGCCCGGGTGCACAGGGCGGTGCTCGACGACGGCGTGGACGTCGGTCGCGGGGCCGAGGTGGGCGGGGACGGGGACGTCGCGCTGGTCGGGCTGGCGGCGCGGCTGGCCGACGGCAGCCGGGTGGCAGCTGGAGGGCGGTACCCCGAGCAGGACTGAGCGTGGCGCGGGCCACCTCCTTGACGTGGCTCACACCAATGCATGACACTCTGCCTGTCGATCGCTGAGCCAAGTGTCATGGGAAGGTTCCCGGACCCTGCTCCCCGGATGATCCTCCGGTCCCGGCCCAGCGCGCGCAGCCCCGCTGTCGGACCGCTCGATGAGGAGCAACCCCATGCCCCGCCCCACCCTCCGTCCCTCGCGACGCCGCTGGGTGGCCGTCGCCGCCCTGGCGCTCGTGGCCACGCTCACCGCCTGCACGTCGCAGTCCTCCGGGGGAGGTGGCGCAGGGGGCGACGCGAGCACCCTGCAGCTGCAGTTCCCGGGCGCCCCGATCAGCCTGAACCCCGCCCTGGGCGGCAACGGCGGGTCCTCGGTCTTCACGATGCTGGCCTACGACCCGCTCATCTACCTCTCCGGCGACGGCGACCTGGTGCCCGACCTGGCCACCTCGTGGGACTACGTGGGCGAGGGCAACACCGTCTTCGAGCTGCAGCTGCGCGACGACGTCACCTTCTCCGACGGCAGCCCCATGGACGCCGACGCCGTCGTCGCCTCGATGGAGTACTTCCTCCAGGCCGGTGGCTCGCTGGCCGGCCAGGTGGGCGACGTCCAGTCGGTCGAGGCGACCGACGAGTCGACCGTGCGCGTCACCTACGGGCGGCCCAACCCCGACGCCGCCTCGACGATGACCCAGTACTTCGGGCTCGGCGTGGTCATCGGCCCGGCCGGCCTGGCCGACCCCGACTCGCTGCTGAACGCCTCGCAGGGCACCGGGCAGTACACCTACGACGCCGGCTCCTCGGTGACCGGCGACCGGTACACCTACCAGCGCAACGACGGCTACTGGAACCCCGACGCCCAGCAGTACGACACCGTCGTCGTCCGGGTCATCGGTGACCCGAACGCGGTGCTGTCGGCCGCGCAGACCGGCCAGCTCGACGTCGCCGAGGGCGACACGAGCACGCTGTCGCTGGCCCAGGACGCCGGCCTCGGCGTGGTCACCGCGCCGTTCTTCAACTGGTCGCTCGTGCTGGCCGACCGCGCCGGCACGATCAACCCGGCCCTCGCCGACGAGCGCGTGCGGCGGGCCATGGGCTACGCGCTGGACCGCGACTCGATCGCCGGCGCCCTCGGGCCGGACACCTTCGCGCCCAGCACGCAGGTGATCCTCCCGGACCTCGACGGCTACGTGGACGACGACGCGGCCGGCTACGACTTCGACCTGGACGAGGCCAAGCAGCTGATGGCCGAGGCCGGCTACGCCGACGGGTTCTCGATGACCCTGCTGACCCAGCCCGTCCTCGACCCCAACACCGCCATCTCGCAGGCGGTGGCCAGCGCGCTCGGCGAGATCGGCATCACCGTCGACCTCCAGGTGGAGTCCACCGGCGTCCCGGCGTTCATCCAGGCCGGCACCTCCGACCGGTACGAGGCGCTCATGTGGCCCTCCGCCGGGGCGGACATGGCGCAGGTGACCAACCAGATCCTGGCGCCGGGGACGGTCTTCAACCCCTTCGACAGCACCGACCCGCAGGTGCAGGACCTGCTCGGCCAGGCCTTCGCCGCCACCGGTCAGCAGCGCACCGACCTCTACGAGCAGGCCAACGAACGGCTGGAGCAGCTGGCCTGGGTCGTGCCGGTGATCTCGACGCAGAACATCTACTACGTCGCCGAGGACATCACCGGGGTCACCGCGTCGGTGCAGAACCCCAACCCGATGCCGGTCGCCCCCGAGGCCGACCTGGCCTGGCGGCCGGCCTCGTGAGCCCGGCGGCACCGCAGCGCGGGAGGACGCCGTGCTGAGGATCGTGCTGCGGCGCCTGCTGTGGGCGGTGCCGCTGGTGCTGGGCGTCTCGCTGGTGGTCTTCCTGCTCGCCTCGCTGGTGCCCGGTGACCCGGCCCGCACCATCCTGGGCGAGTCGGCCACCCCCGACGCCGTCGCCGCCCTGCGCACCGAGCTCGGCCTGGACCGGCCCTGGTACGAGCAGTACCTGAGCTGGCTGGGCGGGCTGGCGCACGGCGACCTGGGCACCTCGGTGTTCACCGGGGAGCCGGTGACCACCGCGCTGAACAGCCGGCTGGCCGTCACCCTCGCCCTGGTGCTGACCACGGTGGTGGTCTGCTCGGTGGTCGGGGTGGCGGTCGGCGTGGTCGGCGCGCTGCGCGGCGGCATCACCGCCCGGGTGCTCGACGTGGTGTCCCTGGCCGGCATCGCGCTGCCCAGCTTCTGGGTCGCGCTGGTGCTGGTGTCGGTGTTCGCGGTCAAGCTGCGGTGGTTCCCGGCCACCGGCTACGTCTCGCCCGACCAGTCGCTGGGCGGCTGGGCCTCCTCCCTGGTGCTGCCGGTGGTCTCCCTCGGCCTGCTCGGGGTGGCGGTCATCGCCAAGCAGACCCGCGACGCCGCGCTCACCGTGCTGGAGAGCGACCACGTCGCGGTGCTGCGGGCCAACGGCCTGCCCGAGACCCGGCTCGTGCTCGGCCACGTGCTGCGCAACGCCTCGATCCCGGTGGTCTCGGCCATCGGGGTGGTGTTCGTCGGCAGCCTGGACGCCACGGTGTTCGTGGAGAACGTGTTCGTGCTCCCGGGCCTGGGCAGCCGGGCCACCCAGGCCACCGTCGACCACGACGTGTCGGTGATCCTCGGCATCGGGGTCTACTTCACCCTCGTCGTCGTCCTGGTCAACCTGCTCGTGGACGTGGCCTACGGGCTGCTCGACCCGAAGGTGCGCACGGCGTGAGCGCCACCGTCGCGGCCACCGCCGCCACCGCACCGGCCACCGCGGCCCGCGGGTCGCTGCTGCGCGGGGTGCTGGCCACCTGGCGCGGCCGCACCGCCGGCGCCGTCCTGCTCGTCGTCGTGCTGGCCTGCCTCGTCGGCGCGTTCGTCACCCCGTACGACCCGCTGGCGCAGGACCTCGCCGCGGCCCGGCAGACGCCGTCGGGTGCGCACTGGCTGGGCACCGACCTGCTCGGGCGCGACGTCCTCAGCCGGCTGCTGCAGGGCGGGGCGTCCTCGCTGGTCGCGGTGCTGGTCGCCGTGCTCGTGCGCACCGTGGTCGCGTTGCCTCTCGGCCTCGCCGCCGGCCATCTGGGCGGCCGGGTCGACCAGGTCATCACCCGGGTCGTCGACCTGGTCATGGCCGTGCCGACCATCGTCATCCTGCTCAGCGTCCTGACCCTGTTCGGCAACGACCTGCTCATCGGCATGGCCGTGTTCGGCCTGCTCGGCTCGGCCGGGCTGGTGCGCATCGTGCGCGGCGCGGCGCTGGCGGCGAGCCAGGAGCTGCACGTCACCGCCGGCCGGCTGATGGGCCTGTCCCGCCGGCAGGTCGCCGTGCGGCACGTGCTCTCGCGGGTGCGCGGGGTCGTCATCGTGCAGACGACGCTGTTCGCGACCATCGCCCTCGGCGTCCAGACCGGCCTGTCGTTCCTCGGGCTGGGCGCCCCGCCGCCGGAACCCACCTGGGGCGGCATGGTCGGCGAGGCCGCCTCGGTCGTGCAGAGCTACCCCTGGCTGATGGTGCCCACCGGCGGGGTCATCGCGATCACCGTGCTGGCCCTTGGCGTGCTCGGCGACGTCGTCCGCGACACCACCGCCGACCGGTCGTCGGCCTCCGGCGGGCGCAGCGTGCGGCGCCGCGGACGGGTGCCCGCCGCCGACCCCGGCGACCCCGACGTCCTGCTCGCCGTGCGCGGGCTGGAGGTCGCCTTCGCCACCGCGGCCGGCGAGGTCACCGTGGTCCGCGACGTCGACCTCGACGTCCGGGCCGGCGAGACCGTCGGCCTGGTGGGGGAGTCCGGCAGCGGCAAGAGCGTCGTGGCCAAGGCCGTGCTCGGCCTGCTGCCCCGCAACGGCGCCGTCGTGGCCGGCTCGGCCTGGTGGCGGGGCACCGACCTGACCGGCCTGCGCGGCCGGGGCTGGCGAGGTGTGCGGGGCAGCCAGATCGCCCTCGTCGCGCAGGACCCGCTGCGCGCCCTGGACCCGACCTCGCGGATCGGGGCCCAGCTCGGCGAGCTGGTCCGGGTGCACGACCGGGTCGGCCGCCGCGCCGCGCGGGTCCGGGTGGTCGAGCTGCTCGAGCAGGTGCAGGTGATCGACCCGGCCGAGGTGGCCAGGCGGTACCCGCACGAGATCTCCGGCGGCATGGCCCAGCGCGTCGCGATCGCGATGGCCCTGGCCGGCCGGCCCCGGCTGCTGGTGGCCGACGAGCCCACCACGGCCCTGGACGTGACCGTGCAGGCCGAGGTGCTCGACCTGCTGCGTGCGCTGCAGGCCGAGACCGGCATGGCGATCCTGCTGGTCACCCACGACTGGGGCGTGGTGGCCGACGCCTGCGAGCGGGTGGTGGTGCTCTACGCCGGCGAGGTGGTCGAGCGCGCCGACGCCGCCGACGTCTTCGCCGGGCCGGGTCACCCCTACACCCGGGCCCTGCTCGACTGCAGCCCCGACCAGCCCGCCCCCGACGGCACCCTGCGCACCGTGCCCGGCACGGTGCCGCCGCCGGATGCCTGGCCCACCGGCTGCCACTTCGCCGCCCGCTGCCCGCGGGCCCAGGACGACTGCACCCAGGAGGGCATCCCGATGGTCGAGCTGGCCGGCAGCCGCGTGGCCCGCTGCATCCACCCGCTGGTCCCCGCCGGGCAGCCGGTCGGGCTGACCCTGGAGCGGTCGCGATGAGGGCGACCGGGGCCGCGCCGTTGGTCGAGCTCGACGGGGTGTCGGTGGACTACCGGTGGGGCCGGCGCGGCACCCGCCGGGCGGTCGACGACGTCGGCTTCCGCGTCGAGGCCGGCGCCACCCTCGGCCTGGTCGGCGAGTCGGGCTCGGGCAAGAGCACCCTGGCCAAGGCGCTGGTGGGGCTGGCGCCCGTCGCCGCCGGCGAGGTGCGGCTGGACGGCGTCGTGCAGGACCCGGCCGGCCGCCGCGACCGCGGGTTCCTGCGCGACGTGCAGTACGTGTTCCAGGACCCGAACAGCTCGCTGAACCCGACCCGGACGGTGGGTTGGTCGGTGGCCGAGCCGCTGCTGGCCCTCGGCGACCGCGACGGCCGGCGCCCCGGCGCCGACGGCGTGCGGGCCCGGGTGGCCGACATCCTGGCCCGGGTCGGGCTGCCCGCCGACGCCGCGACCCGCTACCCCGCGCAGTTCTCCGGCGGGCAGCGCCAGCGCATCGCCATCGCCCGCGCCCTGGTCGTGGCGCCGCGGCTGGTGGTCTGCGACGAGGTGGTCAGCGCGCTGGACCTCTCGGTGCAGGCGCAGGTGCTCAACCTGCTCACCGAGCTGCAGCGTGACCTGGGGCTGGCCTACCTGTTCATCTCCCACGACCTCGGCGTGGTCGAGCACATGGCCTCCCAGGTGCTGGTGCTCTACCGCGGCCGGGTCATGGAGTCCGGCGCAGCGGTGGCCGTGCAGGGCGCCCCGGCGCACCCGTACACCCAGGCCCTGCTGGCCGCCGCCCCGGTCGCCGACCCCGACCGGCAGCGGGCCCGCCGCGAGGCCCGGGCCGCCCGCGCCGCCGCGGTGCGCAGCGCCCCGGCTCCGCTGGGGGAGTCCTGCCCCTTCACCCACCGCTGCCTGCTGGCCACCGACGTGTGCCACGAGCAGCGGCCGGCCCTGCGCACCTCGCCGTCCGGGACGCAGGTCACCTGCCACCGCACCGAGGACGCCGTGGCCACGCTGCCGCCGGCGGTGGTCGCGTGATCGCCCGCGAGCTGCCGGTCACCGAGGTGTCCCGGCCGCTGGGGGCCGCCGCGGTCCCCGGGCTGCCCGGCGGCGTCGACCTGGCTGCGCACGGCTACGTCGAGCAGGAGTTCCTCGTGACCGGCGACCGGTGGACCACCCGGGTGCTGGTCCGCCGACCGGCCGACCCGGCCCGGGCCAGCGGGGTGCTGCAGGTCGAGGCGCTGCACCCCGAGTTCGACACCGCGGCCACCTGGCGCGTGCTGCACCCGTGGATGCTGCGCACCGGCGGTGCGTGGCTGGGCGTCACCACTGCGCGGGTCACCGCGGCCTCGATGCGCGAGCAGTTCGACCCCGCGCGCTACGGCGACCTCGACCTGCCCGCCGACGTCGCCGGCCAGGAGGTGCTCACCGCCGTCGTGCGGGCGGTGCGGACCGGCGAGCTGGACCTGCTCGCCGGCCAGCCGGTGGCGCGGGCGCACCTGTCGGGCTGGTCGATGACCGGGTCGTTCGTGCGGGTGCTGCTCGGCGAGGGGTTCCACGAGGCCGTGCGGCTGCCCGACGGCGCCCCGGTGCTGGACGGCTACGTCCTCGGCATCTCCTCCGGCGGCGCGGGGCCGGCCGGCTACCCACCCCCGCCGGGGCAGCCGGTGCCGGCCCCCGACGACCCGCGGCGCACCGTGGGCGGGCACGACGTGCCGGTCGTCGAGGTGCTCAGCGAGACCGAGTCGGCCACCCACGCCCCGGTGCTGCGCCCGGACTCCGACGCCCCCGGGGACCGCTACCGGCTCTACCAGGTCGCCGGCACCGCGCACGACGGCACCGGCCCCTCGGAGGTGCTGGTCAACGCCGCGCAGTACCGGGCGAAGGGGCTGCCGACCGGGAGCAACGAGGTGCTCGAGCAGCGCTCGCGCACCCGGCTGGACCTGGTCGCCCGCGCGGTGGTCGCCGCGCTCGACGCCTGGGTCGCCGACGGCGTCCCCATGCCGCGGGCCGACCGGTTCGCCTTCGCCGAGGGGAGCGACCGGCGGGTCCCGGACGGCGCCCGGGCACTGGCCCGCGACGCCGTCGGCAACGTGCTCGGCGGTGTGCGCACCCCCTGGGTGGAGGCGCCGCTGGCGTCCTACTGGCCCTACGCCACCCCGGCACCCGGCGGCTGCGTGCCCTCGCCGTTCGCGCCCCCGCACCTCGACGCCCAGGTCGTGGCCGACCTCGTCGGCGTGCAGACCCCCCTGGACCCCGCGCCCGACCGGGTGCAGCGGTTCACCGACGCCACCCGGGCCCTCGTGGAGCAGCGCCTGCTGCTGCCCGAGGACGTGCCCGAGCTCCCCGACCCCGAGAACCCCGGAGGACGACCATGACCACCATCCCGCTCGCGGGTGACGCGCACGTGTGGGTCGAGGAGCACGGCACCGGCGACCTGCACGTGCTGTCCTCCGCCATGGGCTTCTCGCGCTACCCGGCGATCCTGGCGCAGCACCCCACCGGCGCCCACGTCGTGACCGTGCAGGCCCGCGGGTTCGGTCGCTCGTCGCGGTCGCCGGAGCCCCCGGCCCCGGGCTGGCTGGACCAGTGGGCCGACGACGTCGTCGCGGTCGCCGACGCCCTGGGCGTCGACCGGTTCGTCTACACCGGCGTCTCGCACGGCGCGGGCATCGGCTGGCACCTGGCCCGCCGGCACCCCGACCGGCTGCGCGCGCTGGTCTCCGTCGTCGGCACCCCGCACGACCGCGACGGCGACACCTCCTCCTCGGCCGGGCGCCGGGAGATCGTGGCCAACCGCCGCGACCCGGCGGTGATCGAGAAGGCCATGCGCACCATCGGCGGCCCCGTCGAGGGCACCGAGCGGGTCGCGCTGCGTGACGCGTTCGTGGCGGAGAAGGTCGCCGCGTTCCTGGCCATGGACGACGAGGAGGCCCGGATCAACCAGGGCATGCCCTACCCCGACGCCACCGACGAGACCGCGCTGCGCGCCGTGCTGGCCGGGATCGACCTGCCGGTGCTGGTGATCGGCGGCATGCGCGACGGCGTCATCTCCCCGCAGTCGACCCTGCGGGCGCTGACCAGCGTGCGCGGCTCGGTCGGCGTGCTGTTCGAGGACGAGGGCCACTTCGTCGCCGACGAGCGGCCCGAGCGGCTGGTCGGCCCGATCACCGAGTTCCTGGCCGGGCTGCCGGTGCTGGAGGTCGCCCGGTGAGCGAGCTGACCGTGCTGGCCGTCGGCGACCTGGTGCTCGACGAGCCCGACCCCGACTCGTTCTTCGACCCCGCCCGCGAGTACCTGCACTCGGCCGACCTGGCCATCGGCCACGTCGAGGTGCCGCACACGACGGCCACGGTGCCCGCCGTCGTCGACGTGCCGGCGCCCCCGGCCGACCCCGCGGCGCTGGCCGCGGTGGCCCGGGCCGGGTTCGCGGTGGCCACGACGGCCGGCAACCACGCGTACGACCTGGGCACCGAGGGCGTGCTGGACACCATCGCGCACGCCCGGGCCGCCGGCCTCGTGGTCACCGGCACCGGGGCCTCCCTGGCCGAGGCCCGGGTGCCCGCGGTGGTCGAGCGGGCCGGGCGCCGGATCGCGGTGCTCAGCTACAACTGCGTGGGACCCAAGGAGTCGTGGGCGACCAGCGGCAAGGCCGGCTGCGCCTACGTCAAGGTGCTCACCCACTACGACCTCGAGTTCGCCAACCCCGGTGGCCCGCCGACGGTCTACACGTTCGCCGCCCCCGAGACCCTGCGCCGCATGCAGGACGACGTCGCCGCCGCCGCGGGGACCGCCGACCTGGTGCTGGTCTCGCTGCACAAGGGCATCGGGCACACCCCGGCGCTGGTGGCCGACTACGAGCGGCAGGTGTCGCACGCGGCGATCGACGCCGGCGCCTCGGCCGTCTTCGGCCACCACGCGCACATCATGCGCGGCATCGAGGTGCACCGCGGCAGGCCGGTGTTCCACGGCCTGGGCAACTTCGTCACCGTCACCCACGCCCTCACGCCGTCGGGGCAGAACTCCGCCGAGGTCGAGGCCTGGGGCCGTCGGCGCAAGGAGATGTTCGGGTTCAGCCCCGACCCGGCCATGCCCACCTACGCCTTCCACCCCGAGAGCCGCAACACCGCCGTCGCGGTGTGCCGGTTCGCCGACGACGGGACCGTCACCGCCGGGTTCCGACCCACCTGGATCGACGACGACGCCCGCCCGGTGCCGCTGACCCGCGGCGCGCGTGCCGAGCAGGTGGCCGCCTACGTCGAGGACATCAGCCGCCGCGCCGGCTTCGACACCCGTTTCACCTGGTCCGGGGACGACGTCCTCGTGACCGCCGCCGACGAGAGGACCCCCGCATGACCGCCCGCCCCCTGGACGGCGTCGTGGTGGTCGACCTGACCACCGCGCTGGCCGGCCCGTACGCCACCCTGCTCCTGGCCGGCCTCGGCGCCCGCGTGATCAAGGTGGAGAACCCGGCCACCGGAGGGGACTCCTCCCGCAACAACTCGCCCTACCTGAGCGCCGAGGGCCTGACCATCGGCCGGCAGGACCCCGAGGACCTCTCGCTGTCGATGCTCGTGCGCGGGCGGGGCAAGGAGAGCGTCACCCTCGACCTCAAGGACCCGCGCGGCCGCGAGGTGCTCGGCGACCTGGTGCGCGCCGCGGACGTCGTCGTGGAGAACTTCAGCGCCGGGGTGACCACCCGGCTGGGCATCGACCACGCCTGGGCGAGGGCCATCAACCCGCGCATCGTCTACACCTCGATCAGCGGATTCGGCGCCCAGGGCGGGCCCGGTTCGGGCAAGGCGATGGACACCATCGTGCAGGCGCTCAGCGGGCTGATGATGACCGCCGGGACGCCGGGGGAGCCGCCGGTGCGCTTCGGCCTGCCGGTCGGCGACCTGGTGGCCCCGCTCTACGCGGTGATCGGCACGGTGTCCGCGCTGCTGCAGCGCGGCAGCGACGGCCCCGGCCAGCACGTCGACGTCTCGATGCTCGGCGCGCTCACGTCGCTGGTGGCCTGCGAACCCTTCGACGCGCTGGAGGAGATCGGCCTGCCGGTGCGCACCGGCGCCACGGTGCCCCGGCTGGCCCCCTTCGGGGTGTTCGAGGTCGAGGACGGCTGGTTCGCCCTCTGCGCGCCGACGAACGCCTTCGCCGCTGGCGTGCTGCGCGCCATCGAGCGACCGGACCTGGTCGAGGACCCCCGCTTCGCCGAGCGCGACGGCCGCGTGGCCAACGCCACCGAGCTGCACGCCCTCATCGCCGACTGGGCCAAGCGGCGCACCCTGGCCGAGGCGCTCCCGGCGCTGACCGCGCACGGCGCACCGGCCGCCGAGGTGCGCGACCCGGCGGCGGCCGTGCGCGACGCCATCGTCGCCGACCGCGGCGAGGTCGTGCCGGTCGTCGACCCCCGGCACGGGCTGTTCCCCGAGCTGCGCGCCACCGGGGTGCCCATCCGCATGTCCGGCGCGGCGACCACCCTCGACCGGCCCGCCCCCCAGCTGGGCGAGCACGTGCGACCGGTGCTGGCCGACCTGCTGCACTACCCGGCCGACCGGATCGACGAGCTGCTCGCCGCCGGGGTGGTCTAGGTGGGCCCGGCCGACCCGGCCTGGTGGGCGCAGCGCTACCGCACCCGCGGGGACGACGTCGGTGACCGCGTGGCCGCCGGCACCCCGGTGGTCGGCGTGGTGGGCGCCGACGTCCCGGTCGAGCTGGTCGAGGCCGCCGGGGCGGTGCCGGTGCGGCTGACCGGCGACCCCGGCCCGCCGTCGGCCGAGGCACGGCACGTGCTCGGTGCGGCCGTCGACGCACCGACGCTGACCCTGCTCACCCGGCTGCTGGGCGGTTCCGCGGCCGGGCTGGCCGGCCTGGTGGTGTCGCGGGACTGCCAGTCGTCGCTGGCGATGTTCTACGCCCTCCGCGAGCTGCGCCGGCTCGACCCCTGGCGAGGCCTGCCGCCGGTGCACCTGCTGGACCTGCTGCACCTGCCCCGGGCGTCCACCACGGCCTACGACACCGCCGAGGTGCTGCGGCTGGCCGACGTCCTCACCGGGTGGACCGGGCGCGCACCGCTGGGCCCCGACGCCCCCGCCGGCGCCCTCGCCGACGCCCTGCGCCCGGCCCGCGCGCTGCGCGAGCGGCTGCTGCTGGTGCAGCAGCGACGCCGGGCCGCCGAGCCGACGGTGACCGGCAGCCTGGCCCTGCACGTGCACGGCGTCGTGTCGACGGTGCCGGCGGCCGAGGCCGTCGAGCTGCTCGACGCCCTGCTGGCCGCCGACCTGCCCGCCCTGTCCGCCGGTCGGCGGGTGTTCCTCACCGGCAGCGTGCAGGACCACGACGCGCACTACGCGGCGCTGGAGGACGCCGGCTGGCACGTCGCGGGGGAGGACCACGACCGGGGCGACCTCGCGCTGACCGTGCAGGTGCCCGCCGAGCCCACGGCCGGCGCGCTCGCGCTGGCCCGGCAGCGGCGGGGCCCGGCGTCCCCGACCGCGTCGGTGCCCGACCGGGCGGCCTGGACGACGGCCGAGGCGGCGCGCTGCGGCGCCCACGTCGTGCTGTCCCTGGTGCGCGCGCACGACGAGGCGCCCGGCTGGGACGTACCCGCCCAGCGCCGGGCCCTGGCCGCCTGCGGGGTGCCCCTGGTGACCCTGGTCGGTCAGCCGCACCGCACCGCGCCCGCCGACCTGCTCGCCGCGCTGGCCGCCCCGGCGGTCGCCGCGTGACCCGGCTGGCCTCCGCGACCGCGGCCACGGCGCACCAGAAGGAGTGGTTCCAGCAGGTGCGCGCCCGGGCGGCCGCCGGCGAACCCCTGGTGCTGGTCAACGCCGACGCCCCCCAGGAGGTGCTGCGTGCCCTGGACCTGCCCTACGTGGTCAACCAGTGGTGGGCCAGCATCGTGTCGGCCAAGCGCCGGGCCGACGAGAGCCTGGACGTGCTGCGGGTGCAGGGCTACCCCGACGACAGCCGGCAGTACGACGCCATCGCCCTGGGCGCGATGGAGCTGCCCGCCGACGGCGCCCCGTGGGGTGGGCTGCCGCGCCCGTCGGTGGTGCTGGCCGAGACCAGCGGCGACGCCCAGCGCAAGGTGTTCGACCTGTGGGGCGAGCACCCGGACACCGAGTTCTTCGCCTTCGAGCGCTCGTCGGCCACCCGGGTGCCCGACCGGTGGTGGGAGCTGGTGCCGCACCGCTGGGAGGAGGCGTTCGGCCCGGCCCGGCTGGACCTGATGGTGGCCGAGATCGAGGAGCTCGTGCAGTTCCTCGCCCAGCGCACCGGCCGGGTGCTCGACCGCGACCGGCTGGCCCACGTGCTCGACCTCGTCGACGAGCAGGCCGGCTGGAACCGGCGCACCCGCGACCTGGTCGCCGCCGCGCGGCCCACCCCGGTGGCGGTGGCCGACTCGATCCCCGCCGTGATGGTGCCGCAGTGGCACCGGGGAACCGAGTGGGGCCGCGACGCCGCCCGCCGGCTGTACGAGGAGGTCGCCGGGCTGGTCGACTCCGGCGTCGCGGTCTGCCCCGACGAGCGCGTGCGGCTCATGTGGATCGGCCGGGGCATGTGGTTCGACATGGACCTCTACCGGCGGTTCCAGGACAGCCACGGTGCGGTGTTCGTCTGGTCCATGTACCTGGCCATCGCCGCCGACGGGTACGTGCGCGCCGGGGGTGACCCGGTGCGGCGGCTGGCCGCCCGGTTCGCCGGGTTCACCGACCAGCTCTACACCCCGCCGTGGTCGACCGACTGGTACGTCAAGGAGGCCCGGCTGCACGGGGTCGACGGCGTCGTGCACCTGGTCGCCGACGACGTCCCGGCCAGCTCGTTCACCACCCGGGGGCTGGAGGCCGCCGGCATCCCGGTGCTGGAGGTGCGGGCCAACAACGCCGACCCCCGTGCGCAGGACCCCGAGGCGCTGACCGAGGCGATCACCGGTTTCCTGGACACCCGCGTGCGGCCGGGATCAGGCCGGTAGTCGCCGCTCGCTGGCCCGCCCGGCGGCCACCGGGTCGTGCGCTGCGACCAGCTGCCGGAACCGCGCGGTCGCCGGGGTGGCCAGGCCGTTGTACAGGCCGACGAACACCTCCCGGGCCTCCGCGCGGGGCCATCCCTCCGGCAGCCAGGCCTGGGGCAGGTCGGGATCCAGGGCGGGGAAGGTGCGCCAGGCCTCGAACACCCGGGTGCGGGTGACCAGCGCGCTCGCGGGGGTGCTGTCGGCCACCCCGTGCAGCAGGGGGCGGTGCTCGGTGACGAACGTGCGGTAGGCGGTCTCGACACCGGTGAGGTCCCAGGCGGTCAGCGGTTCGCGTCCGCAGGGGTCGTCGGAGGTGCGGAACACCGCGAACTGGTCGACCCCGACGGTGCGGAAGACCTGCTCGAGGGTGGCCGTGCTGCCGCGCGGGGCCACCCAGAGGCCGTCGAACAGGCTGGCGAAGCCCAGCCAGCGCAGGTAGCTGCGGAGGTGGTGCCGCAGCTGCCGTTGGTCCTCGGGCACGCTGAACGCCGCCACCGTCCACCGGCCGTCCCAGTCGCGGGGGACGGCGGCGAAGTCGCGGATGGCCCCGCCCTGCTCGCCGACGTCCTGACGGCCGTCGGCGGTCATCCGGTAGCGGGTCAGCCGGCCCACCCGCTCCATCTCGAGCATCCCGCGCTTGGCCAGCCGGGTGACCGTCGCCCGGGCGCTGGTCTCGGAGATGCCGAACTCCTGCAGCAGGTCGACCAGCGCGCCCAGCGGCAGCGCGTCGTCGGTGTCGGACCAGTACTCGCCCAGCAGGGTGCTGAGCAGGCGCTGCGGGGAGTGCCCCGCCCCGGGGCGGGGGAGCAGGTTGCCGGCCGCGGCCCGGCGGAGGACGAGACCTTCCACCGTCGGGACCATGGGCTCCACGCCCGCGATGCTAGTGGCCGTGGAACCGTTCCACCGATGGTCCCGGCCGCCTTCAGGAGCAGAGGGGGACCGCGAAGTCGGTGTTGTGCGTGTAGGGGTAGACCCCGGGCACGTCGCCGTTCCAGAAGGTGTTGGCCGGCGCCCAGCGGCCCGCCCAGCCCTCGGTGTCGAGGAGGTACCAGAAGCCGTCGGGGGCGACGCTGGGGATCGACGGCGCGTAGTAGCGGCAGACCACCTGGACGTCGGTGGCGGCCGGGACGGGGACGTTCCCGTCGGCCAGGGTGCGGGGATCGGCGAAGGTGTTGGAGCCCTGCGACCCGGTCTGCTCGGTGTACAGCGTCCCGTCGCCGGTGGTCGGCAGCGGGGGGAGGCCCGTGGTGGGGGCGGCCACGGTCACCGTGGCGGCGGGTCCGGGGGTCCGGCCCACGACGGCCAGGGTCACCAGCACCGAGACGACCGCGGTGGCCAGCACCAGGGCGGCCGCGCTCGCCGCGAGCAGGGCCCGCCGCCGGGTCGGCCCGGTCTCCGCGACGCGCGGTTCGTCCACCGGCTGCGCACCGGCTGCCGGACCGCAGGCGTCGATCAACCGGGGTGCCCCGGCCGCCTCCGGGTAGCCGAAGCCCTGGGCCAGCGCCCAGCGGTCGAGCTCGCGCACCGCACCGGTGACGGCGGCCCGCGGGTAGTCGCCGCGCACCCAGTTGTCCAGGGTGCGGGCGCTCACCTTCTTCCCGGTGGCCCGGACCAGCGCGTCCTTCCCGCCGGCGTGGTCGACGAGCCAGGTGATCTGCCGGACGAACGGCGCGGAGTCCTGCGCGGTGCCGGGCTGCTGGGTGCCGGGCTGCTGGGTGCCGGGCTTCTGGGTGTCGGTCATGCGGTGGGTCCCCCGTGGGTCACCGGGGCCGGTGACGTCGCCCGGGAAGGTAGTGCAGTCGAGGGCCCGATGGGTGGACATCCGGCGTGGCTGACCCGGTTCAGCGGCCGGGGGACCAGGTGAAGGCCGCCGTGCACACCGGGACGTCGAGGTCGGTCGGGTACCCGCCGTCGTCCCCGGGCGAGCGCCCGCCGACGAAACCGTCCGCCGCGGCCCAGAGCCCGGCCCAGGGGCCGGAGTCGACGAGGTACCACCAGCCGTCGAGCCCGGCCGACGGCATGGGGGCGGCGGCGATGCGGCAGCGGACGTCGACGACGGTGCCGGCCGGGACCGCCCCGCCCCCGACGGTCAACCCGCGTGGGTCGGCGAAGGTGTTCACCCCGTCGGCCCCCACCGTCTGCGGCCGCGGCTCGCCGTCCCCCTGGCTGGGCAGCAGCCCGGGCACGGCGACGGTCGGGGCGGCGGAGGCACCAGCCGCGGCCGGTGCCCCGGTCCCGCCGTCGACCACCGCGAGGGTGACCGCCACGGTGCCGGCGACCACCGCCACCTGCGCGGCGGCGAGCGCCCACCACCGTCGCGCCCGGTGCACCGTCGGGACCCCGGTCGGCTGTCCGCCCGCGACGACGGGCGGGGGGACGACGCGCGCCGTGCCGCAGCTGCTGACCAACCGCGGTGCCCCGGCGGCGTCGGGGTAGCCGAAGTCCTGGGCCAGGGCCCACGCGTCCAGGTCGCGGACGGCTCCCGACACCGAGGTCCGCGGGTAGCCGCCCCGGCTCCAGGTGTCCAGCGTGCGCAGCCCGACCCGGTTCCCGCTGGCCCGGACCAGGGCCTCCTTGCCTCCCGCCCGGTCGACCAACCAGGCGAGCTGCCGCACGAAGGGGTCCCCGTCCCCGTCCCCGTCCTCGGCCACGGGGACATGGTGACCTACGCCACTGCGCGGCGCTGAGCAGGTCTTCTGCGCGGTCCGGCGTCGGCGTGCGCGGACCTGCGCGCGGTCGGCGAGCCGTGCGGGGTGTGCGGTGTGGCTGCATGGGGAGCACGTGCCGGGCTCACCGCCCGGCCGGTCACACGGGGGTGTGCGGTGGACGGAGCGCGGGTGCTGCGGGGTCGGGGGGACGAGGGGCCTCCCGACCCCGCTGCTGCGGCGTTGGTGGCCGCCGTCCTCCCGCTGCTGGGAGAGCCCGGGCGCTGGGTCGTCCCGACGCTGCCCGGCCCCCACGAACCCCCCGGTCCCGGTGCACCGCGGGGGCGCCGGGACCGGTGGTGGCACGACCACGTCTCGGCCGTCGGCGGGGTGCTGGTCCTGGCGGACCCGGAGGTCGACGTCGTCGCCGTCGGCCGGGCGGTCCAGCTGGTCGCCGTCTGCGCCGCCGCTCGGGACCGGGGCACCACGGACCCCGCGGTGGTCGCCCGGGGGGTGCCCGACGTCGTCGTCCGGGCAGCCGTCGGCGCGCCGGTCGGCGGACCGGGCGCCACCGCCGTGGACGCGCTGCGTGCGGTGACCCACCTGTTCCCCACCGCCGGCGAGCGCTGACCCTCGACCGGTCCCCGGTGCCGGCCCGGGATACGGTCCGGGTCGGTACTCCCGACCGTGCGGAGGATGCGTGCTCGAGTTCGACGGCTTGGTCAAGAGCTACGGCGACAACCGGGTGCTGCAGGGGGTCGGCTTCACCGTCGCACCCGGGCAGATGTTCGGGTTCTGCGGCTCCAACGGCGCCGGCAAGACCACCACGATGCGGATCGCGATGGGCCTGGCCCGGGCCGACGCCGGCGAGGTGCGCTGGCGCGGGCAGGCCCTGGACGAGGCCAGCCGCCAGCGGATCGGCTACATGCCCGAGGAGCGCGGTCTCTACCCGAAGATGAAGGTGGCGCAGCAGCTCGCCTACTTCGCCCGGTTGCACGGCCTGAGCAGCGCGGACGCCGCCGTCGCCGCGCAGCACTGGACCGGGCGGCTGGGCCTCGCCGACCGCCGCGACGAGCAGGTGCAGAAGCTGTCGCTGGGCAACCAGCAGCGGGTCCAGCTGGCCGCAGCGCTGGTCGGCCGCCCCGAGGTGCTGATCCTCGACGAGCCGTTCTCCGGCCTGGACCCGGTCGGCGTCGACTCGTTGGCCGAGGCGCTGCTCGAGCAGTGCCGCGCCGGCGTCCCGGTGGTGTTCTCCAGCCACCAGCTCGACCTTGTCGAGCGGCTCTGCGACGCCGTCGGCATCCTCGCCCGCGGCACGATCGTCGCCAGCGGCACCGTGCCCGAGCTGCGCGCGGCCGAGGGCGGCCGGCAGCTGCGCGTGGTCGTCCCCGACGCGCCGACCGGCTGGGCCGGCGCCGTCCCCGGTGTGCGGGTGGTGAGCGAGCAGCGCGGTGACACCCTCCTGGAGCTCGACGCGGGCACCGACGACCAGGCGGTGCTCGCCGCAGCGCTGCGCACCGGCCGGGTGACCCACTTCGGTTGGCGGGAACCCACGCTGGTCGAGCTCTTCCGCGAGGCCGTCGCGGTGCCCCCGGCGGTGGCCGCGTGACCGCCGCCCCGAGCACGGCGGCGCGCATCCGGCTGGTCGCCGGCCGGGAGATCACCACCCGGGCCCGGGACAAGGGCTTCCTGATCAGCTCAGCGGTGATCGTGCTGCTGGTGCTCGGGGTCATGGTGTTCCAGCTGCTCTCCGGCGGGTCGGGGTCCTCGACCGCGATCGGCACCGTCGACGGCGGTGCCCAGGTCGAGCAGGCCCTGGTCCGGTCCGGTGAGCAGGTCGGCACCGAGGTGACCGTCACCGAGTACGCCGACACCGCCGCCGCGCGGCAGGCGGTCACCGACGGGGACGTCGACGCCGTCCTGGTCGGGGCCGCCGGCGAGGACCCCCAGGTCGTGGTCGAGTCAAGCCGGGACGGCGCTGCGTCGGCGATCGCCGAGACGGCGGTCGGCGCGCTCTCGGTGGCCCGGCAGCTCGGCGAGCAGGGCGTGAGCCTGACCCCGCCGCCGGCCATCTCCTACGACGTCCTCGACCCCAGCACCGAGGACCGCGGCCAGGCGGTCGTCGTCGCGCTGCTCGGCGTGGTCGTGCTCTACGCCCTCTACATCCTCTTCGGCCAGTTCGTCGCCCAGGGCGTGGTCGAGGAGAAGTCGTCCCGGGTCGTCGAGCTGCTGCTGTCCACCATGAAGCCCTGGCAGCTGCTGGCCGGCAAGATCCTCGGGCTGGGGCTGCTCGGCCTGGTCCAGATCGTGCTCATCGCGGTGGTCGGGGTGACCGGCGCCCTGGCCCTGGACGTCGTCGACCTGCCCGGCCAGCTGATCGGCACCGTGCTGGTCGTCATCGGCTGGTTCCTGCTCGGCTACGCCCTCTACGCCTCGGTCTTCGCGACGGCCGCCTCGTTGGTCAGCCGCCAGGAGGACCTCCCCAGCGTGCTCACCCCGACCACGCTGCTGCTCGTCGTCGGGTTCATCGTCTCCATCCAGGCCGCCCAGGACCCGGGGTCGACGCTGGCCACGGTCACCTCCTTCGTCCCGGGCATGTCGCCGCTGGTGATGCCGGTGCGGATCGCCGCCGGCGAGGCCGCGGGCTGGGAGATCGCCGTCTCGGTGGTCATCATGCTGCTGGCCATCGCCCTGGTGGTCCGCATCGGCGGCCGGGTGTACGCCGGCGCCCTGCTGCGCACCGGCAGCAAGGTCAAGCTCCGGGAGGCCCTGCGCGCCGAGCGCGTGTGAGCGGTTGGGGGTCCCCGGCCCGGGGGTAGCGGGCTGCGCATGAGCATGCAGCTGGGCTACACGATGATGACCGAGCAGGCGGGCCCCAAGGACCTCGTCGCGCACGTGGTCGGGGCCGAGGAGGTCGGCTTCGACTTCGCGGTCAGCAGCGACCACTACTTCCCGTGGCTGGACTCGATGGGCCACGCGCCCAACGCCTGGGTCACCCTCGGCGCGGCCGCGCAGGCGACCAGCCGGATCGACCTGATGACCTACGTGACCTGCCCGACCTTCCGCTACCGGCCGGCCGTGGTGGCCCAGCAGGCGGCCACGCTGCAGATCCTGGCCGACGGGCGGTTCACCCTCGGGCTCGGTTCGGGGGAGAACCTCAACGAGCACGTCGCCGGCGAGGGCTGGCCCGCGGTCTCGGTCCGGCAGGAGATGTTCACCGAGGCCGTGCAGCTAATCAAGGAGCTGCTCGCCGGCGACGGCTACACGACCTTCCACGGCGACCACTTCCACGCCGACGGCGTGAAGATCTGGGACCTGCCCGACGGCGGGGTGCCCATCGGCATCGCCGTGTCGGGGAAGAAGTCGTGCGAGCTGGCCGGTGAGTACGCCGACGTCATGATCGGCACCGAGCCGAAGCCCGAGCTGGGCGAGATGTTCGACGCGGCCGGCGGGGCCGGCAAGAACCGGGTCGGCCAGATGCCGATCAGCTTCGGCACCGACAAGGCCGCGGCGGTCACCCGCGCGCACGAGCTGTTCCGCTGGTTCGGCCTGGGCTGGAAGGTCAACGCCGATCTGCCCGGCACCGCGGGCTTCGAGGCGGCCAGCCAGTTCGTCCGCGAGGACGACGTCGAGAGCTCCATCCCGTGCGGGGACGACGTCGACGCCGTGATCGAGGCCGCGACGGAGTACGCCGACGCCGGCTACACGCACCTGGCCCTCGTGCAGATCGGCGGCGACCAGCAGCAGCCCTACCTGGAGTGGACGCAGCGCGAGCTCATGCCGGCCTGGCGGAAGGCGTTCTCCTGATGACGCTCGTCGACCCCCGCACGAAGCACCCCACCTCCTCCGACGTGCCCGGTCTGCAGATCGCGCACCCCGGGACGACGGCGGAGCTCACCCCCGCCCCCGACCACGGCGAGGAGTCCTACCGGGGCTCGGGCCGGCTCGAGGGACGGCGGGCGCTGATCACCGGCGCCGACTCCGGGATCGGCCGCGCCGTGGCGCTGGCCTACGCCCGGGAGGGTGCCGACGTCGCGATCTCCTACCTCTCGGAGGACGCCGACGCCGAGGAGACCGCCCGGCTGGTCCGCGACGCCGGCCGCACCGCGCTGCTGCTCCCGGGCGACATCTCCGACGAGGCCGTCGCCAAGGGTCTGGTCGCGCAGACCGTGGAGGGCCTGGGCGGGCTGGACCTGCTGGTGCACAACGCGGCCTTCCAGAACGTGGTCACCGACGTCCGGGAGTTCACCACCGCGGAGATCGACCGCACGTTCCGCACCAACGTCTACGCGTTCCTCTGGCTGCTGCAGGCGGCGAAGCCCGAGCTGGCACCCGGGTCGTCGGTCATCGTGACCAGCTCGGTGCAGGGCTTCACGCCCTCGCCGAACCTGGCCGCCTACGCCGCCACCAAGGCCGCGCTGGTCAACCTCACCGCGTCGATGGCCGAGGAGTTCGCGCAGGTCGGGGTGCGGGTCAACTGCGTCGCCCCCGGACCGGTGTGGACCCCGCTCATCCCGGCGACGATGCCCCCCGACATGGTCGAGGGGTTCGGCGAGCAGTCGAAGCTGCAGCGGGCCGCCCAGCCCGCCGAGCTGGCCGGCGCCTTCGTCTACCTGGCCAGCGAGGACGCCAGCTTCACCAGCGGCGAGGTCATCGGCGTCACGGGCGGCTCGCCGATCAACTGAAGAACCCCGGCATGGGAGCCCATGCACCCATCCACGGGGCTGCTACCTGGGTGCATGGGCTCCCATGCCGGGATCACTCGGCCCGGTGGAGGGCGTCGACCGGGCCGCGGTAGACGCCGGCCGGGCGGCCGGTCACCCCCGGGCGGACGACGAACAGGCGCCCCGCGTCGGGTTGGGCTGCCCGCGCCGCCTCGTCCAGGCCCTGGGTGGACGTGCTGATCACCAGGTGGTCCAGCCCCGGCCCGGCGAAGGCGCAGCTGGAGGTGTTGGCCGCCCCCACCCGGACGACGGCCACCAGCTCGCCGGCGGGGGAGTAGCGGCGCACCTGGCCGGCGCCCCAGAGGGCCACCCACACGTGGTCCTCGTCGTCCATGGTCAGGCCGTCGGGCGGGCCGTCGTCCGACGACAGGTCCAGGAACACCCGGCTCCCGCCGAACTCCCCGGTCGCGATGTCGTAGTCGTGGGCCCGGATCTCCGCCGCCCCCGAGTCGGCCAGGTACACGGTGCGGCCGTCGGCGGTCCACTCGATCCCGTTGCTGATGGTCAGGTCACGCAGGACGACGTGCACCGAGCCGTCCAGGTCGACCCGGTACAGGGAACCGGCGCCCGGGGTCTCGTCGAGGGCCATCGTGCCGCCGAGCACGCGACCCGCCGGGTCGACCGCGCCGTCGTTCATCCGCGTGCCGGCGGCCGGTCCCTCGCCCTCCAGCGCCAGCAGCACGGTGGCCGCCCCGTCGGCCGACAGGTGGGTGAACCCGCCGTCGGCGCCCAGGAGCCACCCGCCGTCCGACGAGGGGACGACGAAGCCGACGGTGCCGCCTCCGGGGTGGATGCCGACCTCGGCCACCACGCCGGCCGGGGAGACGGTCGCGCGGCGGACCTGGCCGGCGTCGATGTCCACCCAGACCAGCTCCCGGCGGGCGGCGTCCCACGTCGGGCCCTCGCCGTGGATCGCGGGTTCGACGTCCAGGACGGGGGTGGCGGTGAGGGTGAGCACCGCCCGATCCTCCCCGGGACACGAGGCCGTCACACCCGGTCGGCACAATGCGCCCCGTGTCTGAAGCCACCGTGGACGTCGCCGACCTGGGCCGCACCGACCCCGACGGGCCGGAGGACGAGGCCCCGCTGAGGGAGGACATCCGCCTGCTGGGGCGGGTGCTGGGCGAGGTGGTGCGCGAGCAGGCCGGCGACGAGGTGTTCGACGTCGTCGAGGCCGCCCGCGTCGAGGCGTTCCGGATCCGCCGCTCCGAGGTGGGCCGCAGCGGGCTGGCGCAGAGCCTCGCCGGGCTCGACGTGCGCAGCGCCAACCACGTCATCCGGGCGTTCAGCCACTTCTCGCTGCTGGCCAACCTGGCCGAGGACGTCCACCACGAGCGGCGCCGCCGGCACCACCGCCGCGAGGGCTCCCCGCCGCAGAAGGGCACGCTGGCGGCCAGCTTCGACCTCCTCGACGCCGCCGACCTCGACGTCGCCGACGTGCAGCGCGAGCTGGCCGGGGCGCTGGTGGTGCCGGTGGTCACCGCCCACCCCACCGAGGTGCGGCGGCGCACGATCTCGCAGGTCCAGCGGCAGGTCACCGAGCTGATCCGCACCCGTGAGACGGCGCCGGACGAGGCGCAGTGGTCGGCGCACCTGTGGCGCGAGGTGCTCACGCTCTGGCAGACCGCCCTGCTGCGCCTGTCGCGGCTGCGGCTCGAGGACGAGATCGACGAGGCGCTGCGCTACTACGACCTGTCGCTGTTCGCCGTCGTCCCGGCGATCAACGCCGAGCTGCGGGCCGCGCTGCACGAGCGCTGGCCCGACGCCGACCTGCTGCCCACCCCGATGCTGCGCACCGGGTCGTGGATCGGCGGCGACCGCGACGGCAACCCCTTCGTCACCGCCGACGCCGTCCGCAGGGCGACCACCCGGGCCGCCGAGACCGCGCTGGGCCACCACCTCGCCGAGCTGGTCGAGCTGGCCGACGAGCTGTCGATGTCCGAGCGCCTGGTCACCCCCACCGCCGAGCTCGAGGCGCTGGCCGACGCGTCGCAGGACGACTCGCCGTTCCGCGCCGACGAGCCCTACCGCCGCGCGCTGCGGGGCATGTACCGGCGGCTGGCCGCGACCGCGCTCGGCGTCGTCGGGCACGTGCCCGGGCCCCTGCCCGACGTCGAGCTCGAGCCCTACGCCGCGCCCGAGGAGCTGCTCGCCGACCTGGACGTCGTCGCGGCCTCGCTGCGCACCCACGGGGCCGGGGCGCTGGCCGACGACCGGCTGTGCCGCCTCCGCGACGCCGTCGAGGTGTTCGGGTTCCACCTCTCGGGCCTGGACATGCGGCAGAACTCCTCGGTGCACGAGGAGGTGCTGACCGAGGTCCTGGCCTGGGCCGGCGTGTGCGAGGACTACGCCGCGCTGGACGAGGCCGCCCGGCGCGAGCTGCTGACCGGCGAGCTGCGGCTGCGTCGTCCCCTCGTGGGCGCCGACGCGCAGCTGTCCGACCTCGCCCGGGGCGAGCTGGACCTGCTGGCCGCCGCGGCCGAGCAGGTGCGCCGGCTGGGCGCGCGGGCCATCCCGAACTACGTGATCAGCATGTGCGAGTCGGTGTCGGACGTGCTGGAGGTCGCCGTCCTCCTGAAGGAGGTCGGCCTGGTCACCCTCGGGGACGACGGCCTGCCCCGCTCCCCGATCATGATCGCCCCGCTGTTCGAGACGATCGGCGACCTGCAGGGCGGCGGCGAGACCCTGGCCGCGATGCTGGCCGAGCCGCTCTACCGCTCGATGGTCGACGGCCGGGACGGCACGCAGGAGGTCATGCTCGGCTATTCCGACTCCAACAAGGACGGCGGCTACCTGGCCGCCAACTGGGCGCTGTACCGGGCCGAGCTGGCGCTGGTCGACGTCGCCCGCGAGGCCGGGGTGGAGCTGCGGCTGTTCCACGGCCGGGGCGGCACCGTCGGTCGTGGTGGTGGCCCCTCCTACGAGGCGATCCGGGCGCAACCGCCGGGGTCGGTCGCCGGGCAGCTGCGCGTCACCGAGCAGGGCGAGGTCATCGCGGCCAAGTACGCCGAGCCGCACCTGGCCCGCCGGAACCTGGAGGCGCTGGTCGCGGCCACGCTGGAGAGCTCGCTGCTGTCGTTGGAGGGTCTGGACGGCGACGCCGAGGAGGTCTACGCGCTCTTCGACGACCTCGCCGCCCGTGCGCAGGCCGCCTACCGGGCCCTGGTGCACGACACCCCGGGCTTCGTGGAGTGGTTCCGCGCGGCGACCCCGATCCGCGAGCTGGCCGAGCTCAACATCGGGTCCCGGCCGCCGTCCCGCAAGGCCGGGGACAAGATCGCCGACCTGCGGGCCATCCCGTGGGTGTTCAGCTGGTCGCAGGCCCGGATCATGCTGCCGGGCTGGTTCGGCACCGGGACGGCGCTGCAGTCGTGGATCGACGACGACCCGGCCAAGCTCGCCCACCTGCAGGAGCTGCACCGGCGGTGGCCGTTCTTCCGCACCGTGCTGTCGAACATGGGCATGGTGCTGGCCAAGACCGACCTGGAGCTGGCTGCCCGCTACGCCTCGCTGGTGCCCGACGAGGAGCTGCGGCACCGGGTCTTCGACGTCATCACCGCCGAGCACGAGCGCACCGTCGCCGTCCTGCTGGCGATCACCGGCGACGACCACCTGCTGGCCGACAACCCGTCGCTGGCCCGCTCGATCCGCAACCGGTTCCCCTACCTGGAGCCGCTGCACCACCTGCAGGTCGAGATGCTGCGCCGCCGCCGCGAGGGTGACGACGACGAGCTGGTCCGCCGCTGCATCCAGCTGGCGATCAACGGCGTGGCCACCGCCCTCCGCAACTCCGGCTGACCACTGCGCTCCCGGCGTGGATCAGCCGGGTGCAGCGGGATCCGTCCTGGCTCGCCGACGCCGGTGAGCCAGGACGGCCGGTGATCAGCTGAGCTCATCCACGCCGGCGCGGGTGCGGCGGACGGCGACGGCCCAGGTGACCAGGTAGGCCAGGTAGACCGCGGCGACGACCAGCGCCACGGTGGGCAACCGGCCGCCGGCGTCCTGGAACCCCTGCACGGCGACGCTGCCCGTCGGGTACGTGTCGCCCCCGCCCGTCCACGACGCGACCGCGATCCCGCCGAGCGCGCCGTAGACCGCGGCGACCTCGAAGGTGAGCATCAGCAGGGTCACCGCAGCCAGGTGGCGCAGCCGGTCCCCGCGCACCGGGTGCCCGGCCCGCGTGAGGACGACGGCCACCACCGCCGCGCCGCCGGCCACGACCAGGGGGACGACGAGCAGGAGCAGCAGCAGGACGCCCGGCGACACCGCGGCCACCGGCTCGCGGGCGAGGTCGAACGCGATCGGCACGTAGCTCGGCAGCGGGATGGACACGAGGACGGACACCACCGCGTGCAGCACGGCCGCGGCGATGAGAGCCACCCCGGTCACCGGCATGGGCTCGGGCTCGGCAGCAGGTGCGACCTCCTCCACCGACGTCCGTCCTCCGCCACCAGATCTCGTGGAGGAGGAGGGAGTTCCGTGCACCCCCCTGATCAACGCTGCATCCCGTGGGCGTGGGCGCGGAGGGTGTCGCGGTCGTGGATCGTCGTCCTCGCGCGGCCCTTCGTGGCGCCCAGGGCGTGCTCGGCCTCGTCGATCGTGCGCCAGTTCTCCAGCAGGACCGGGTGGCACCCGCGGGAGCGCAGGGTCTCCACCAGGTCCGGGCCCTCGACCCGGGGAAGCCCGGCGGCGTCCTCGAGGAGGGCGGCCACGGTCTCGCGGGCGTCGTGCTTGTTGGTGCCGACCACGCCCGTGGGCCCGCGCTTGATCCAGCCGGCCACGTACTCGCCGGGGCTGATGGCGCCGTCGCGGAGCACCCGGCCGCCGGCGTTCGGCACGGTCCCGCCGTCCACCGCCAGGCCCGGCAGGTCGTGGCCGACGTACCCGATCGCGGCGACCACCAGGTCGGCGGGCAGGACGTCGGTCTCCCGGGTGCCGCTGAGCCGGTCCGCGGTGTCGACGGCGGTCCGCTCGACCACCACACCGGTGACCGCGTCGTCCCCGAGGACGCGCACCGGCCGGGCGAAGAAGCGCAGCCGCACGCTGGCCTTGCCGGCCTCCGGGACGTGGTCGGCCCAGTCCCGCAGCGCGGCCAGGTTGCGGGCCACCGCGCGGACCTCCGACTCCTCGTCCAGCCCGTCGGGGTCGACCAGCGCGACGGCGGCCTCGAGGTGACCGAGCTCGCGCAGCTCCTGGGTGGTGAACGTGGCCTGCGCCGGGCCGCGGCGGCCCAGCAGCGTGATCCGCTCGACCGGGGCGGCGGCCAGGACGTCGAGCACGTGCTGGGGCATGTCGGTGTGCTCGAGCTCGGCGGGGGAGCGGGCCAGCACCCGGGCGACGTCCAGCGCCACGTTGCCGACCCCGACCAGGACGACGTCGCGGGCCCGCGCCAGCGCCGCCTCGACCCGCGGTCGGTCGGCGTCGGGGTGGCCGGTGTACCACGCCACCAGGTCGGTGGCGGCGAGGCTGCCGGGCAGGTCCTCGCCCTCGATGCCGAGCCGGCGGGCGCCGGAGGAGCCGTGGGTGAACACGACGGCGTCCGCGTGCGCGCGCAGGTCGGCCACCGACAGGTCCCGACCCACCTCGACGTCGCCGACGAACCGCACCCCCGGGTGGTCCAGGGTGTGCCGCAGCGTCTCGGCCAGCGCCCGCATCTTGAGGTGGTCGGGGGCGATCCCGTGCCGCACCAGCCCGAACGGGGTCGGCAGCCGGTCCAGCAGGTCGACCAGCACGGGGACGTCGTCCTGGTTCGCCAGCGCCTCGGCGGCGTAGATGCCGGCGGGGCCCGCACCGACGACGGCCACCCGCAACGGTCGGTCCATGCCCGCACACTGCCCGACCGCACGCCGGCGCACCAGGGCCGGGACCGCCCCAGGCGTGAGACCCGTCGGCAGCGGGCACGCAGGCACCATGTCCATCACCGTCGTCGCCACCATCACCCCGAAGCCCGACCGCTACGACGTCGTCCGCGACGCGTTCGCCGAGGCCGTCCCGAAGGTCCACGAGGAGGACGGCTGCGAGCTCTACGCGCTGCACACCGGCAAGGGGGTGCTGGTGATGGTCGAGCGCTGGCGCGACGGCGCCGCGCTGAAGGCGCACGGCGCCGGCACGACGTTCAACCAGCTCAGCGAGAGCGTCAAGGAGGACCTGGCCGAGCCGCTGGTCGTGCACATCCTGGAGCCGCTGCCGGCCGGGGACGCCGCCAAGGGCACGCTCAGCTGAGCCGCAGCTCCAGGAACTGGTTGTCCGGTCCACCGACGTAGGTGCCGAACGGGCCCCGGTCGACGAACCCGTGCCGGCGGTACAGCGCCACCGCGGGGGCGAACGCCGGCCCCGTGCCGGTCTCCAGCACCACCTGGTCCAGGCCCCGGGCGCGAGCCCGGTCCAGGACGTGCACGAGCAGCGCGGCGGCCACGCCCCGGCGCAGGTGGTCGGGGTGGGTGCGCATCGACTTCAGCTCGCCGGTGGCCGAGAGGGCGACCATGCCGGCCAGGTCGTGGTCCGCCCACGCCGTCCAGACCGTCATCCCCGGGCCGGTCAGCCCCGTCAGGTCGAGGGCGTACGACGTCCCGGGCGGGGAGTCCGCCAGCATCGACCCCACGTGAAGGGCGACCAGCTCGCGCACGCGGGGATCGGCGAGGTCGTCGACCCGGATGCTCAGACCGCCTGGCACGTGGGGCACCAGAACAGGTTGCGGCCGACCATCACCTCGGTGCGGACCGGGGTGCCGCAGATCCGGCACGGCAGGCCGGTGCGGCGGTAGACGTAGCTGGCGTCGGTGCGGCTGGCCGCCCCGCGCTTGCGGTCCCGGTCCTCGGGCCGGGTGGTGATGATCCGCCCGGACCGGACGCCGGCCTTCATGAGCGTCACGAGGTCCGCCCACATCGCCGTCCACTCGGCCTCGGTGACCGCCTTGCCCGGGCGGAAGGGCGAGATGCGGTGCCGGAAGAGGATCTCGGCCCGGTAGACGTTGCCCACGCCGGCGAGCACGGCCTGGTCCATCAGCAGTGCACCGATGGTCACCCGCGAGCGGCTGATCCGGGCGAACGCCTTCGCCGGGTCCGAGCGCCGCAGCGGGTCGGGGCCCAGCCGGTCCAGGATCAGCCCCATCTCGCCGTCGGTGAGCAGTTCGCAGGCCGTGGCGCCGCGCAGGTCGGTCCACACGCCTTCGCCGTCCTCGCCGGGGCCCTCCCACCGCATGCGCAGCGCGCCCCGGGGCTCCGGGGGCAGGCCGGTGCCCGACGTGTACTTGCCGTAGAGGCCCAGGTGGACGTGGACGACGTCCGGGCCGAAGACGGCGAACAGGTGCTTGCCCCAGCTGGTGACCTCGTCGAGCACGCGGCCGTCGACCAGCTCGGCCTCGGCGGCGAACCGGCCCTGCGGGCTGGTCACGTGCACCTCGCGGCCGGCGAACGCGGCGTGCTGCTGGCGGGCCAGCCGGAACAGGGTGTGGCCCTCAGGCACGCGAAAGGACCCCCGTCCCCCCCGGGCCTCGCAGGCTCGCCCCGGGCCCCTGGACGGGGGCCGACCACCATCGGGAGGAAGACGTGTTCATCGGTTCCCAGTCTGACCGGTGGTGCACGACCGTGCTGCCCGCGGTCGGACGGCGGGGCAGGATCGGGGCATGACCGTCACCCCTGCCCTGGCCCGCCGCGCCTGGGGCACGCTGGAGACCCTGCACGTGACCGGCTTCTTCGCCCCCGAGGTGAACGCCGCCTACGACCGGTTCGGCGTGCCGGCCACCCGCGCCGGGTACTTCGCCGCCCGCGCCTCGGCGTTCGGCCCGTGCGCCCCCGAGCTGGTCGTGTCGACGTTCTACGTCTTCGCCCCGCAGCTGGTGCGGGCCGCCGTCCCGGCCGTCTGGGACGCCGCGCCGCCGGCCGACTGGGCGGCGGCCCGCCGCGAGGGCGTCGCCACCCGGCTGCACGACGTGCTGGGCGAGCCCGACGTCGCCGAGGCCGTCGAGCTGGCCCGCGAGGCGTGCGCCGGCCTGACCCCGGCCGGCCGGCCGATCTTCGCGGCGTGGTCGGCGCAGCCCTGGCCCGAGGACCCTCTGCTGCAGCTGTGGCACGCCGGCTTGCTGCTGCGCGAGCACCGCGGCGACGGGCACGTCACCGCCCTGCTGTCCTCGGGGCTGGACCCGGTCGAGGCCCTGGTCACCGGTGGGTTGGCGTCGGGCTCCACCGACTTCGTGCGCACCACCCGCGGCTGGTCCGACGACGAGTGGACCGCCGGGGTCGATCGGCTGCGCGCCCGCGGGTTGGTCGACGACGACGGGCTGACCGAGGCCGGTGCGAACCTGCGGGACGACGTCGAGACCGTCACCGACCTCCTCGCGATGGAGGGCTGGGTGCACCTGGGCGAGGAGCGGATCGGTCGACTGGTCGAGCTGGTCACCCCGCTGCGCGAGCGGATGCTGGACTCGGGCACGCTCCCCGACTGGATCCGCAGCCGCGGCTGACCGCCACACGGGGGTGGTGTGCCGGGTTGCACAAGACGTGGCACCGCTGCGCCAAGTGCGAACCGCTGCGACCAGGCACCCTGGGGGCACGGACGACGGAGGGGGCACGGTGGAGGGACCCTGTCGCGGGACGACGACCCGCGGGACGACGGTGCGCCGCGCCCTGCTGGCCCACCCGCGCACCAGCCCGCCCGGCACCTCCGTGGCGCAGGCGTGGGCGTTCTTCGCCGACGACCACGTGCACGCCCTCCTCGTCGTCGACGGGGACCGGCTGCTGGCCGTCGTGGAGCGGGACGACCTGGTCGGGGCGGCGCCCACGGCCCCCGTGGAGCTGCTGGGCCGGCTCGGGGACCGCACCGTCGACCCGGCCGCCGACCTGGGCCGCACCCACGACCGGCTGCTGGCCGAGGGGCGTCGCCGGCTGGCCGTGGTCGACGGGGACGGCGTCCTGCTCGGTCTGCTGTGCCTCAAGCGGAGCGGTCGGGGCTTCTGCTCCGACGCCGACGTGCGCGCCCGGGCGGCGGAGCGGTTGGCGCTGGCGGGGTGAGCGCCGCGTCACATCTGCGTGATGACAACGTCACACGGATGCGCGACGATCGGGCATGACCATCAGCAGCATCGACACGGCGACGGTGGCTGCACCCGACCGGCTGGACTTCTGGCGCGAGGCGGTCTGCGACCAGTTCGTGACCCTGGACGTCCGGCCGCTGGAGGACGTCCCGAGCCGGGGGCGGGTGACCGCGGCCGAGGTGGGCGACACGCTGGTCCGCCGGATCGAGGCCGGCCCGCACCGGTTCGCCCGCACCGCGTCGCTGGTCCGCCGGGCCGACGAGGACTACCTGCAGATCGCGCTGGCCCGGCAGGGCAGCACGCTGGTCGTGCAGGACGGCCGCGAGGCGGTCATCGGGCCCGGCGACTTCGTGCTCTACGACAGCAGCCGGCCCTTCGTGTTCGAGACCTCGGGCTCCTTCGCCTACTCGGTGTGCCTGCACCCCAAGCGGCTGCTGCCGCTGTCGTCGGCCGAGATGGAGCAGGCCACCGCGATCCGGTTCGACGGCCGCTACGGCATCGCCGCCACCGTGCCGCCGTTCCTGTCGGCGCTGCACCGCCTCGACGGCGACGAGCTCGCCGGTCCGGTCGCCGCCGCGATGACCCAGACGGTCGGTTACCTGATCGTGGCCCTGGTGCGCAGCGAGGCCCCCTCGGCCCGCAGCACCAACCTGCACCTGCAGCGCGCGCACACCTTCGTCGCGGCCCACCTCGGCGACGCCGACCTGACCCCGCAGCAGGTCGCCGACGCCTGCGCCATCTCGCTGAGCTACCTCAACCGCATCTTCCGGGCATCGGGCACGACCGTGGTCGAGCACCTGCGCGAGCAGCGCCTGCAGCGCTGCTGGCAGGCCCTCGGCGACCCGGGGACGGCGGCCGTGCCGATCGGTGCGGTGGCGGCCCGGTACGGGTTGCCCGACCACGCGCACTTCTGCCGGGTGTTCCGCGCCCGGTTCGGCATGACGCCCAGCGCCCGCCGGGCCCAGCGCGGCGGCTGAGCCCGGGCGGGTCGCTCAGCCGCGCAGGTCGGGGAAGTCGGTGTCGCTGTACTCGGTCGACCCGCCGTCGCCGGCCTCCTCGCGCTGCCGCAGCTCGACCCGGCGGATCTTGCCGCTGATGGTCTTGGGCAGCTCGTAGAACTCGACCTTGCGCACCCGCAGGAACGGCGCGAGGTGGGCCCGGGCGTGCGCCAGGATCGACCGGGCGGTCTCGGCGGTGGGCTCGTGCCCGGCCGCGAGGGCGACGTAGGCCTTGGGGACGGCGGCCCGCACCGGGTCCGGGGCGGGGACGACGGCAGCCTCGGCGACGGCGGGGTGCTCGATCAGCACGCTCTCCAGCTCGAACGGGCTGATCTTGTAGTCGCTGGCCTTGAAGACGTCGTCGGTGCGCCCGACGTAGGTGATGTAGCCCTGGGCGTCCCGGGTCGCGACGTCCCCGGTGTGGTAGTACCCGCCGGCCATCGCGTCGGCGTTGCGCACCGGGTCGCCGGCGTACCCGGTCATCAGCGGGAGGGGGTGCGCGGACAGGTCCAGGCAGATCTCGCCGTCGTCCCCGACCTGGCCGGTGACCGGGTCGACCAGCACCACCGGGCACCCCGGCAGCGGCCGGCCCATCGAGCCCGGCTTGACCGGCGAACCCGGGGTGTTGCCGACGACGGCGGTCATCTCGGTCTGCCCGAACCCGTCGCGCAGGGTGAGCCCCCACGCCTTCTCGACCTGCGAGATCACCTCGGGGTTGAGCGGTTCACCGGCCGCGATGACCTCGCGCAGCGACCCCGGACCGCCGGACAGGTCGGCCTGGATGAGCATCCGCCACACCGTCGGCGGGGCGCAGAACGTGGTGATGCCGGCCGACCGGATCCGCTCCAGCAGGGCCGGGGCGTCGAAGCGGGCGTAGTTGTAGAGGTAGATCGTGGCGCCGGTGATCCACGGGGCGAAGAAGCAGGACCAGGCGTGCTTGGCCCAGCCCGGGGAGCTGATGTTCAGGTGCACGTCGCCGGGCTGCAGGCCCAGCCAGTACATCGTCGACAGGTGCCCCAGGGGGTAGGAGACCTGCGTGTGCTCGACCAGCTTGGGCCGCGACGTGGTCCCCGAGGTGAAGTACAGCAGCAGCGGGTCCCCGGGGGCGGTCCCCGGGTGCTCGACCGGCGCGTCGTCGACGTCCGCGGCGTCCGCGTAGGCCAGCCAGCCCTCGACCGGGCCGCCGACCGCGATGCGCGTGTAGTCGCCCGGGACGGCGTCGAACTTGGCCGTGTCCGCCGTGTTCGCGACCACGTGGGCCGCGCCGCCGCGCTCGATCCGGTCGACGAGGTCCGTCGGGCCCAGCGCGGTCGTGGTCGGCATGATCACCGCGCCGAGCTTCATCACCGCGAGCATCGACTCCCACAGCTCGACCTGGTTGCCCATCATCAGCACCACCCGGTCACCCCGGCCGATGCCCCTCGAGGCGAACCAGCGGGCCACCTGGTCCGACCGGCGGACCATCTCGGCGAAGGAGTACCGCGCCTCGCGGCCGTCGGCCTCGGCGATCCACAGGGCGGTGCCCTGGTCGTCGCGGGCGTAGGCGTCGAACCAGTCGTGCGCCCAGTTGAAGCGGTCACCCAGGTCGGGCCAGGTGAACTCGGCGACCGCGCGCGCGTGCTCACCCCGCAGGCCGAGCAGCTGGTCCCGGGCAGCCCGGTAGATCTCGGTGGCCGTGGTCGTCATGCAGCTCCTCCTCGATGAGGTGCGTGGGTCAGGGGGCCATCGTGCACCGGCTCAGGCGGAGTCGCTGGAGTGCCCCGGGACGACGGCGAGCTCCGGGCGCACCAGCGGGGCCAGGTTGTTCACCGCCAGCGCGGCCTCGCCGAAGCCGACCGAGATCAACCGCACCTTGCCGGGGAAGTCGGTGATGTCCCCGGCGGCGAAGACCCGGGCCCGGTTGGTGCGCATCGACCGGTCGACCGGGATGTGCCGGCGGGTGAGCTCGATGCCCCAGCCGGCCAACGCCTTCAGGTCGGCCTGGAACCCCAGCGCGGCGACCACCTCGTCGACGGCCAGGGTGGTCCCGCCGTCGGGGCCCAGCAGGTCGACCTCGGCGACGGTGTGCTCGCCGCGGACGGCGGACACCTCGTAGGGCGTCAGCAGCCGCACCGACGACGCGCGCAGCTGCTCGACGCTGCGCTCGTGGGCCCGGAAGGCGTCCCGCCGGTGGGCGAGGGTGACGCTGGCCGCCAGCGGCTCCAGCACCAGCGCCCAGTCGACGGCCGAGTCGCCGCCGCCGACGACCAGCACGTGCTTGCCCGCCAGGTCGGCCGGCCGGGGCACGGTGTACCGCAGACCCCGGCCGGCGAACTCGCCACCGGCGGGCAGCGGGCGCGGGGTGAACCCGCCCATGCCCCCGGTGATCAGCAGGGCCCGGGCCCGGACGACGGCCCCGAGGTCGGTGCGCAGGGTGACCCCGTCGTCGTCCTCGTCGAGCTCGACGGCCCGGTGGCCCAGCAGGTACGTCGGGTCGGCCAGGGATGCCTGCGCGACCAGGTCGTCGACGAGGTCCTGGGCACGCACCCGCGGGAAGCCGGCCACGTCGAACACCGGCTTCTCGGGGTACAGGGCAGTCATCTGCCCGCCCGGCGCCGGCAGCGCGTCGACCACCACGACCGACATGCCGCGGAAGCCGGCGTAGTAGGTGGCGTAGAGACCGGCCGGGCCGGCCCCCACGACCACCAGGTCGACGTCGAGCTGCTCGCTCACCCGGGCTGCCGCTCGGCGACGATCGGGTGGTCGGCGTCGGTCACGTCGTCCCCGGCGCCGCCGGAGAGGCCGTGCTCGGCGACGAACTCCGCGTTGGCGGCCACGAACGGCTCGAGCTCCGGGGGCATCTTGTACTCCCAGTGGATCGCGTCGCTGGGGCAGGCGGGCATGCACTTGCCGCAGTCCACGCACTCGTCGGGGTGGATGTAGGCCATCCGGGCACCCGGGTAGATGCAGTCGACCGGGCACTCCTCCACGCACGAGCGGTCCAGGACGTCGATGCAGGCGTCGGTGATCACGTAGCTCATGCGATCTCGACCTCCACCAGGGTGTCGGAGAAGGTGGGCGCGTTGCCCAGGTCGGCGAACGCGGTCGGGTTGACCGCGGCGAGCGTGGCACCGGCCCGGGAGTGCTTGCGCCACGCGCCCATCGCGCTGACCACGACGCCGGGCAGCAGGGTGCGGTCGAGCTTGGCCACCAGGGTGAACCGGCCGCGGTCGTTGAACACCTGCACCTGCGCGCCCTCGGTGATGCCGCGCGCGGCCGCGTCGTCGGGGTGGATGACCAGCGTGGCCTCCTTCTGCACCTTCTGGTGGAACTCGTGGTTGCCGAAGCTGGAGTTCAGGTAGGCGTGCGACTTGGGCGTGAGCAGGTTGAGCGGGTACCGGTTGGACAGCGAGGGGTCGCCGGCGGCGTTCTCGCGCGGCGGGATGTAGTGCGGCAACGGGTCGACCGGCTGCCCGGGCTGGTGGTCGTTCGAGCCCTGCCGGAACAGCGGGACGACGAAGTTGCCGCCGGCCGCCGCGGAGGCGACGAACTCGACCTTCCCCGACCCGGTCGGGAAGCCGCCCTCGGCGTGCGGGGCGTACTCGTCGGGCGAGGGCACGTTCAGCCGCTGCCACCCCTGCTCCTGCAGCGACTCGACGGTGATGCCCTGCATGTGCGGGTGCGACCAGTCGAACGCCTCGGCGATCATCTCGGCGTCGGTGCGCCGGAACACCGGGTCGTCGAAGCCCATCGCGGCGGCCAGCCGGCGGAACATCTCGGTGTTGGGCACCGCCTCGCCCAGCGGTGCGATCGACCGGTGGTTGTAGGTCACGAACAGGTGGCCCCAGCTGAACATGATGTCGTCCTGCTCGAGCTGGGTGGTGGCCGGCAGCACGATGTCGGCGTAGTCGGCGGTGTCGGTCATGCACTGCTCGCTGACCACGGTGAACAGGTCCTCGCGCTGCAGGCCGGCGACCAGCTTGTCCTGGTCGGGGCAGACCACCACCGGGTTGGAGTTGTAGACGAACAGGGCCTTGAGCGGCGGGCCGTCCATCTCCCCGGCCAGCGCCGAACCCAGCCGGTACTGGTTGATGACCCGGGTGCCGGGGGTGAGCATCTCGGGGTGCATGAAGGCACCCCAGTTGACCGGGAAGGCCCACAGCGGGAGCTGCAGGATGCCGCCGCCGGGCTTCCGCCACGCACCGACCAGCCCGGGCAGGCAGGACAGCGCGCGCACGGCCTGGCCGCCACCGGCGTGCCGCTCGACGGCGACGCCGATCCGGATGACCGAGGGCTGGGCGCCGGCGTACTCCCGCGCCAGGGTGCGGATGGTCTCGGCCGGGACGCCGGTCTCGGTCTCGGCCCACTCGGGGGTGTACTGCTCGACCCGCTCGGCGAACTCGGGGTAGCCGACGGTGAAGTGCTCGACGTAGTCGGTGTCGGTCAGGCCCTCGGCGATGATCACGTGCGCCATGGCCAGGGCGAGCGCGCCGTCGGTGCCCGGGCGCAGGGCGATGTGCTGGTCGGCGGCGGCCGCCGTCCGGGTGCGCACCGGGTCGACCACGACGACCTTGGCGCCGCGCTTGCGGGCCTCGGTGATGTAGGGCCACAGGTGCAGGTTCGTGCTCTGGATGTTGCAGGCCCAGATCAGGATGAACCGCGAGTGCACCAGGCTCTCGGGGTCCACGCCGGCGGTGTCGCCGATGGTCATGGCGTAGGCGGTGCACGAGCCGGAGTCGCAGTAGGTGCGCTCGGCGACGGTGGCGCCCAGCTCCGCGAAGAACGGGTCGCCGACGTTCAGCCCGTTGAGGATGCCCTGGGTGCCCAGGTAGCTGACCGGCATGACGGCCTCGGGCCCGTGCTCGTCGACGATGCCGCGCAGCCGGGTGGCGATCTCGTCCACCGCGTCGGACCAGCTGATCCGCTCGAACCGGCCGCTGCCCTTCGGGCCGGTGCGGCGCATGGGGAACAGCACGCGGCCGGGGTCGTAGACCCGGTCCAGGTAGTTGTTGACCTTCACGCACAGGCCACCGGCGGTGTACGGGTGGTCGGGATCGCCCGCGACGTCGACGGCGCGGCCGTCCTCGACGGTGACCAGCATCGCGCAGGTGTCGGGGCAGTCGTGCGGGCAGGCTCCGCGGACGACCGTCGTGGCGGTGGTGGGTTCCGGCGGCGCGATCGTCATGGGGGCCTCCGAGCGTGGGCGGACCGGGGTGTCGTCGTCCACCCTGTCCGCCCCGGGCCCCGGGGGTCTTGGCTCAGCTGACCCGGTCGTTGTCCCAGCGGGGACTACCCACCCCGTCGGGCGCGGGCGAGCTGCCAGTGGTCGACGTCGCACTGCCCGTCGTCGTCGTTCCCGGCGGCGAGGACCGTTCCGTCCGCCCGGAGGCCGAGCGTGTGGGTCGACCCCGCGGCCACCGCCACGACGTCTCGCCACGCTGCGACGTCGCACTGCCCGCGGCTGTCGTCCCCGGCCGCGAGCACCCGGCCTCCGTCGACGACCGCGACCGTGTGGTGGCTGCCCGCCGACACCGCCGTGACGTGGCGCCACGCACGCGCCTCGTCGATGCCTGCCGCGCGGTCCCCGGCCGCCAGCACCGTCCCGTCCCGGGTCACCCCGACCGTGTGCAGGTAGCCGGCAGCCACCGAGCGCAGCCGACGCACCGTGCCACTGCGCACTGGCCCTTCCGGTCGTTCCCGACGGCGACGGCGGTCCCGTCGGCGCGGAGGCCGACGGTGTGCCAGTCGCCAGCCGCGACGGCCACGAGTTCCCGCCACCCCTCGACGTCGGTGGCCCCCTCGTCCCGCCGACCGGCCGCCAGCACCGTCCCGTCGGTGCGGACGGCGAGGGTGCGTCGCCAGCCGGCGGCGATGTCCACGACCTGGGTCCACCCCTCGACGTCGCACTGCCCGGAGTCGTTCCACCCGGTCGCCAGCACCGTGCCGTCGGCGCGCAGCCCGACCGTGTGGGCCCGACCGGTGTTGGCGGCGGTGTGCACGCCGCCGACGGCGACGGCGACGACGTCGGACCACCCGTCGACCCGCCGCTCCTCCGAGCCCGGTCGGCCCGCGGTGAGCACGGAGCCGTCCACCGCCACGCCGGCGGAGTGCCGGCGGCCCGCGGCGACGAGACCGTGCGTCGGCTGGTGGCCCTGGTCGCGCAGCACCGGTCCATGGTCCCGGCCAGCGCGTCGGGGGGCTACCGGCCGCGGGCCTTCGCGTAGCGGTCGAGGGCGACCTCGCGCTCGTGCTTGTGGTCCACCATCACCTCGGGGTACCCCTCGGGGACGCCGTCCGGGGCCTTCCACGGCTCGTGCACCAGCTTCGCGTCCAGGTCGCGCAGCTCGGGCACCCAGCGGCGCACGTACTCGCCGTCCGGGTCGAACTTCTTGCCCTGGGTGATCGGGTTGAAGACCCGGAAGTAGGGCGCGGCGTCGGTGCCGGTGCCGGCCACCCACTGCCAGCCGTGGTTGTTGCTGGCCAGGTCGCCGTCGACCAGGTGCTGCATGAAGTACCGGGCGCCGCGGGTCCACTCCTGGTGCAGGTCCTTGACCAGGAAGCTGGCGGTGATCATGCGCATGCGGTTGTGCATCCAGCCCTCGGCCAGCAGCTGGCGCATCGCGGCGTCGACGGCGGGGAAGCCGGTGCGACCGGTGGCCCAGGCCTCGAAGTCCTCGTCGGCGTGCTTGCCGGACGCGTAGGTCATGCCCTTGAGCTCGTCGTTGTAGTACTCGCGGGCGGTCTCGGGCCGGTGCCAGAGCACGTCGGCGTAGAACTCCCGCCAGCACAGCTCGGTGACGTAGGTGTCGACGCCCGGGCCCTTCTGCCCCGACTCCGCGATGTCGTGCAGCAGGGTGCGCGGGTGGACGGTGCCGAAGTGCAGGTGCGCCGACATGCGGCTGGTGGTGTCCAGGTCGGGGCGGTCGCGCTGGTCGTCGTAGTCGGCGATCCGCTCGTCGAGGAACTGCTTCCAGCGCTTGCCTGCTGCTCGCTCACCGGGCTCGAGCAGCTCGGTGTCGCCCAGGTCGGGCGCCTCGGGCAGGTCCTCGGAGTCGGCGCGGGCCCAGCTGACCTTGCGGGGCCGGGGCGCCGGGTCGGGCCAGCCGTGCTCGCGCCAGCGGCGGGAGAAGGGGGTGAACACCTTGAACGGGGTGTCGTCGTCCTTCCGGATCGTGCCGGGGGCGATCGCGTAGGCCGAGCCGGTGCGCACCAGGTCGACGTCCCCGAGCGCCTTCTCGACCGCGGTGTCGCGCGTGCGGCCGTACGGGCCGGTGTCGCCGGCGACGTGCACGCTCACCGCGTCGACCTCACGGGCCAGGGCCGGGACGACGTCCTCGGGTTTGCCGTGGCGGATGACCAGCTGGCCGTCGGTGGCCTCGTGCAGGTCGGCGAGGCAGCCGGCCAGGAAGTGCTTGCGCGGGTCGCCGGACTTCTCCCAGAGGGCTGGGTCCAGGACGAACAGCGGCAGCACGTCCCCGGCGTCGCGCGCGGCGAGCAGGGCCGGGTTGTCGGCCAGGCGGAGGTCACGTCGGAACCAGTGGATCGCGGTCGGCACCGCCCGAACCTACGGAGTGCGCGTCATCGCTGCGCGGTGAGCGGCAACCCGAAGTGCGGGCGGTCGTCGGGGCGCACGAGGTCCTGGTCGGCCGGGTGCGTCTGCAGGTAGTGCCGCACGAAGGAGCAGTAGGGGAGGACGGCGAGGTGCCGTTCGCGGGCGCTGGCGAGGACGGCGGCCACCAGCGTGGTGCCGATGCCCCGGCCGGCGACGGCGGGGGAGACCTCGGTGTGCGGGAGGGTCATGACGTCGCCCTCGACGTGGTAGCTCGCCATGCCGACGACCTGGCCGTCGACCACGACCTCGAACCGCCCGCGCATGGGGGCGTCCTCGACGTGCACCTGCTGCGTGCTGCTCATGCTGCTCGTTCCACCTCCTGCCCGGCGTCGGTGCCGGGACCTGGTTCGGGTGATCACCCGACTCCGGACAGACACCGTAACCGGTTCGTCTCGGTTCCGCTCTGCCCTGATCCACGATCTTCCCCCTCCGGGGGTTCCCGTCCATCTGCGGACCGGGCGCGTCGCCGGACGGTTTCGTTCCGCCACCCCGGGCGCCGGGGCGGTGGGGCTGCCGGGGACCGGGGTGGCCGCCCGCTAGCCTCGTGCTGGTCCCGAGCCCCCGTAGCTCAGGGGATAGAGCATCGGTTTCCTAAACCGTGTGCCGCAGGTTCGAATCCTGCCGGGGGCACAGGTAACTATCATGCGAGACAGTATCCCGTATGATAGTGTTACTCCGTGCTCGGGTCGTTCGTCGGTCGTGATGACCAGCTGGCGCTGCTCGACCGGGAGCTGGAGCTGGTCCGGGCAGGCGGCCAGCGACCTGGGCGGGCGTTGCTGGTGCGCGGACGGCGACGGGTCGGCAAGTCGCGGCTGGTCGAGGAGTTCATCGCCCGTTCCGGTGTCCCCGCGGTCTACTTCACCGCATCCATGCAGGCGCCCGAGGAGGAGCTGCGGCTGTTCGCCGCAGAGGTGGCCGCCTCCGACCTCCCTGGCGCGGCCATCTACGCCGAACTCGGGCCGACGACCTGGGACGCCGCGCTGACGGTTCTCGCGACCGCGCTGCCCGACGACGGGCCCAGCATCGTCGTCATCGACGAACTGCCGTACCTGACCGGTACGGACGGCGCTCTCGAGGGCACCCTCCAGAAGGTCTTCGACCGGGTGCTGTCCCGCCGCCCGGTGCTGCTCATCGGGGTGGGGTCCGACCTGGCGATGATGGAGGCGCTGAACGCCTACGGTCGCCCGTTCCACCAGCGGGCCGTCGAGATGGTGGTGCCCCCGCTGAACCCGGCCGAGGTGGCAGCCATGCTCGACCTGCCGCCCGCCGATGCCTTCGACGCCTACCTGGTGACCGGTGGCCTGCCCCTGGTCTGCCAGGAGTGGACGCCCGGCGCACCGCTGATGCAGCACCTCGCGCAGGTGCTCGCCGTCCCCACGTCTGCCTTGCTGGTGAGCGGCGAACGTGCCCTGGCAGCCGAGTTCCCCGGCGAGACGCAGGCGCGACGAGTCCTGCGGACGATCGGCGCCGGCGAGCGGACCTTCACCACGATCGGCCAACGGGCCGGTGGACTGCAGCAGGCCTCGCTGAACCGGTCGCTGTCGGTGCTGCGGGAGAAACGGGTGGTCGCCGTCGACACGCCGTTGTCGACCAGGCCGTCGCGGGAGAGCCGCTACCGCGTCGCCGACCCCTACCTCCGGTTCTGGCTGACCTTCCTCGGACCGCACCTCGCCGAGGTCGAGCGCGGGCGGGGTGACCGGGTGCTCGCCCGGATCGAGGCCTCGTGGTCGGCATGGCGGGGCCGAGCCGTCGAACCCGTGGTCCGGGAGAGCCTGGTCCGGTTGCCCGCCGAGGCCCGTGCCGGAACCCGTGGTGTCGTGGGCGGGTACTGGACCCGGTCGAACGACCCGGAGATCGACCTCGTCGTCGCCGACCGCGAACCGGTCGCCGGGCGGATCGAGGCGGTCGGCTCGATCAAGTGGCTCGACGACGCCCCGTTCGACCAGCGGGACCTCGCAGTGCTGGTCACCCATCGGGGGCAGTTGCCGGGCGCGGTGGCCGACCTCCCGCTCGTGGTCGTCTCCCGATCCGGTGTCGCCGTCGACGGCGTGACCGCCATCGGGCCGGCTGATCTCCTCCAGGCCTGGGGCGGGCGGCCGTGACGTCGTTGCGCCGGCTCCTCCGGCGACGTCCCGCGCCCCGGCGTGCGAGAACCCGAGCTGTCCGACGTGTTGCCTTGCTGTCGGCCGCTGGACTGGCGGCCGTCGTCCTCTCGGGCTGCTCGACCTTCGGCTCGGTCGGCGACCAGGACACCGTGGACGCCAGCACCGAGGCGGCATCGCAACTGCAGGACCGGTTCGAGGACCTGCCCGGGGTTGCCCTCGCCGAGGTGCGCTACCAGGACGACCTGACGGTCGGGGCGCAGCTGCGCGCTGCCGTCGAGGTCGAGGTCGGTACCGATGTGCAGTTCACCCTGGACGCGGTCGAAGAGGCGTGCTGGCGGTCGGAGGTCGATCCGCTCGACGAGCTGGTCATCGTGGTGAGCACCCGCACCGAGCCGCTGACCTCGGAGACGCGGAGCTACGACCTGGACATCGGGGCGGACGTCTCGGGCCTGACGGAGCGGTGGGGCGAGCGGCCGTGATCCCCCCTGCCGGCAGCTGCAGACGGGTCGAGCAGGTCGTAGGGCACCGCTGACCCAGCGGTACCGGTCAGGCCGCGCGGGGCGTGGCGCGGACGACGAAGCGGTGGCCGCGAGCCTGGGCGCGGCGGGCGCACTGGTCCAGCGCCAGGCGGGCGCCGGGTGGCCAGGAGTCCAGCCGGGCGGCGTCCACCTCGACGTCCCCGCGGAAGACGGCCAGCCGCAGCTGCCGCAGCACCCGGGCGATCTCCGGCCCGTTCGACACGTTCTCCATGCCGACGAGTCTGCTGATCACGAGGTCCCCGCACATCGGCCGCGAGGCCCATCCCCTGTCCACCCCAGGGTGGAGAACGGCCGCCGCGGGAGGTCCCCTGACCCGCCCTCGCCGGAGGAGTCGACACGTGGTGGTGGTGCGTGCTGGCTGCGCCGTGACCGGTGCGCGGTTCCGGGCTGCGTCGTGATCGAGGGAGTCGAACCCCCAGGCTGCCCCTCGCCTGCCATCGGTGGACCGGGTTGCCCGCCGGCCCTCGGGTTCGTGTCCGCCCTCCTGCGGCTACCGACTCCCGCGGCGGCCGTGCTCAGTCCAGCAGGTCGTGCATCCAGTTGGCCTGCTGGATGCGGACGTCGAGCTCCCGCAGCTCCCGGGCGACGTCGTCGGCGCGCGACCGCAGCTCGCGCACCGGCAACGACGTGAGCTGGCGCAGCTCGCTGCGCAGCTGCCGGAACCCGGTGCCCGCAGCCGCGTCTGCCGCCGACGTCAGCAGCGCGTGCCGCAGGCGCAGGACGTCGCGGCGCGCGAGGGCGGCGGTCATCGTGCCGTCGGCACCCAGGTCGACCACGGCATTCGTGCGGTTGATGCGGGCGATCCACGTCTCGAGCTCGTCGAGCGCCCGCTCGGCCTCCACCAGCAGGTCGGCCGAGCTCTCGGTGGGCTCCTCGCCCTCCTGGTAGCGGGCGTTGGCGGTGATCCGGGCCCGCAGCTGGTCGACCCGGCGGCGTGCGTCGGTGCGCAGCGACAGCGCCTCGGCGATCTTCATGCCAGCACCGTAGGAGGCCCGGCGGTACTCCTGGCGGCGTACCCCGTCCCGCGCAGGTGACGTCCTGCGGACGACGACGGGCGCCGCCGCGCGCAGCAGGCTGGGCGGCATGATCGAACTGCGTGGGTTGACCAAGCGCTACGGCGACCGGCTCGCCGTCGACGACGTGACCGTGACCGTCCAACCGGGCGTCGTCACCGGGTTCCTGGGCCCCAACGGCGCCGGCAAGTCCACGACCATGCGGATGGTGCTGGGCCTGGACCGGCCCACCGCCGGCACCGCCCTGGTCAACGGCAAGCCCTACGCCGAGCACCGCGACCCGCTGCGCCAGGTCGGTGCGCTGCTGGAGGCCCGGGCCCTGCACCCGGGGCGCACCGCCCGCGCCCATCTGCAGTCCCTCGCCGCCACGGCGGGTCTGCCGAAGGGCCGGGTGGACACCGTGCTGGAGCTCTCCGGCCTGACCGGGGTGGCCGGCAAGCGGGTCGGCGGGTTCTCCCTCGGCATGGGCCAACGGCTCGGGGTGGCCACCGCGCTGCTCGGCGACCCCGCGACCGTCGTCCTCGACGAACCGGTCAACGGGCTGGACCCCGACGGCGTCCTGTGGATCCGCACCCTGGCCCGCCGACTGGCCGCCGAGGGCCGCACCGTCTTCTTCTCCTCCCACCTCATGGCCGAGATGGCGGTGACCGCCGACCACCTGGTGGTCATGGGCCGCGGCCGGTTGGTCGCCGACGTGTCCACCGCCGAGTTCCTGCGCCGGGCCGGTGGGGACGGCGTCCGGGTGCGCAGCCCCCGTGCCGCCGAGCTCGCCGCGCTGCTGGCCGGGCCGGACATCACCGTCGAGTCCGCCGAGACCGGCGTGCTGCTGGTCCGCGGTGTCGCCACCGAGGTGATCGGCGACCGGGCCGCGGCGGCCGGCATCGCCCTGCACGAGCTGACCGCCGTCCAGGCCTCCCTCGAGGAGGCGTTCATGACCCTCACGGCCGACGACCGCGAGTACCGCACCGAGGAGCAGCCGGCATGACCACCACCCTCGAGACCCCGACCCGACCGTCCACGGCCGGCCTGCTCCGCGGCGAGTGGATCAAGGCCCGCTCGCTGCGCTCCACCTGGTACGTCCTGGCCGGGTCGCTGGTCGGGATGGTGTTGCTCGGCCTGCTGTTCACCAGCACGGCGGGCGACGGCGGACCCGGCGGCAACGGCGGCGGCCCGCCCAGCGTGGACTTCGCCCAACCGCTGACCCTCGCGCTGGCCGGCTACAACCTGGCCCAGCTCGCCCTCGGCGTGCTCGGCGTCCTGCTGGTCACCGGCGAGTACACCTCCGGCACGATCCGCAGCACCTTCGCGGCCACCCCGCGGCGCTGGCCGGTCGTCGCGGCCAAGGCCGCCGTGCTGGGCGGGGTCGTCCTGGTCACCTCGACCGTGGCCGCGCTGGCCTCGTACGCCGTGGGCTCCGCCGTCACCGACGGCATGCCCGGGCTGGGTGACGACGGCGTCCTGCGGGTGGTCCTGGGGACGGCGCTCTACCTGACCGCGATCACCCTGCTCGGCTCCGCGCTGGGCTGGCTGCTCCGCTCGACCGCCGGCGCCGTGGCCACCCTGTTCGGGCTGGTCTTCCTGCTGCCGATCCTGGGCAACCTGCTCCCCGCGGACTGGGGCCCGGACGTCGTCCGCTGGCTGCCGAGCTCGGCCGGGGGCAGCCTGCTGCGGTTGACCACCACCGCCGACCAATTCGCGCCGTGGACCGGGTTCGCCGTCCTGGTCGGCTACGTCGCCGTCGGGCTCGGCGCGGCGGTGTGGCGGCTGGGCACCCGCGACGCGTGAGCGGGACGATGACCGGCATGACCCCGCGGCTCCGCCTCGTCGTGCCGGTCGTCGTGCTGGCCGTGGTCTCGCTGGGCCCGCTGGCCCGGCTGGGCGGCATCACCCCGGCGGCGGTCGCGGTCTCGGTGCTGCTCGCGGCCACCGCGCTGGCCCGCCACCGCGCCCCGCTGCCCGCCCTGGGTGCGGCCGCCGTCCTGCTCGCCGTCTGGTGGGTCGGGCACGGGCTCGACCCGCAGCGGCTGCTCCCGGCGGGTGCGGTGCTGCTGTGGCTGCTCGCGTCGGTAGCCGACCGGCGCCCGGTGCGGGAGGTCGTGGTGGCCACCGCCCTCGTCGCGGCCCTGCCGGTCACCCTGGCCGTCCTCGGGTTGCTGGGCCGGCCCGGGGGCGAGGCGGTGGTGCCGCTGACCGCGGTCACGGTGGTCGCCGTCGTGGCCGGGCGGAACCGGCGCACCCGGCGGTCGCTGCTGGTGGCGCTGGAGGAGCGGGCGGTGCGCGCCGAGCGCGAACGGGACGCCGGTGCCCGGGCCGCCGTCGCCGAGGAGCGCACCCGGATCGCCCGCGAGGTGCACGACGTCGTGGCGCACAACATCTCGGTGATGACCGCGCTCGCCGACGGCGCCGGCTACGCCCTCGACGCCGACCCCGAGCGGGCCCGCGGGGCGATGGCCCAGGTCGCGGCCACCGGGCGCGAGGCCATCGCCGAGATGCACCGCCTGCTCGGGGTCCTGCGGGCCGACGGCGAGACCGACCAGGACGCCCCGGCACCCGGTCTGGCCCAGCTCGACCAGCTCGTCGAGCAGGTCCGCGCCGCCGGGCTCGCGGTCACGCTCACCGTGCGCGGCGCCCCGGCGGCGCTGCCGGCCACCGCGCAGCTCGCCGTCCACCGCCTGGTGCAGGAGGCCCTGACCAACACGCTCACCCACGCCGACGGTGCCCGCACCGCGCGGGTCTCGCTGCAGTGGCGCCCCGACGACCTCCTCGTGCAGGTCACCGACGACGGGCGCGGGGGACGCCGCGACCCCGAGCGGCCGCCGGGGCACGGGCTGGTCGGCATGCGCGAGCGGTTCGGCGCCTGGGGCGGGACGGTCGAGACCGGCCCGGGGGACGGCGGGGGCTGGCGGGTGCGGGCCGTGCTGCCCCTGGATGCGCCGGTGCCGGCATGACCACCGTGCTGCTGGTCGACGACGAGCCGCTGGTGCGGGTCGGGTTCGGCATGGTGCTGGACAGCCAGCCCGACCTCGAGGTGGTCGGCCAGGCCGGCGACGGCGCCGCCGCGGTGACGCTGGCCCGGCAGCTGCGGCCCGACGTCGTGGTGATGGACGTGCGCATGCCCGTGCTGGACGGCGTCGCGGCCACCGCGCAGATCGTGGCGGCGGGCCTGCCCAGCCGGGTGCTGGTGCTCACCACGTTCGACCTCGACGAGCACGCCTTCGCCGCACTGCGCGCCGGGGCCAGCGGGTTCCTGCTCAAGAACACCGAGCCGGCCGACCTGCTGGCCGCCATCCGCACCGTCGCGGCCGGCGACGCCGTGGTCTCCCCGCGGGTCACCCGCCGGCTGCTGGAGACCTTCGCCGGCCAGCTGCCCGCACCCGGCGCCCGCGACACCCGCCTCGATGCCCTGACCGACCGCGAGCGCGAGGTGCTGGTGCACGTCGCCGGGGGCAGCTCCAACGCCGAGATCGCCGCCGCGCTGGTGCTGTCGGAGCTGACCGTGAAGACCCACGTGGGCCGGATCCTGGGCAAGCTGGGCCTGCGCGACCGGACCCAGGCGGCGGTGCTGGCCTACGAGACCCGGTTGGTGCGCCCCGATCCCGACCGCCGGTGACGTCGTCCCTAGCCTTGCCGGTGACCGCGACCCCCAGCCCGTGAGGATCCCCGTGGCCCGCAGCGTGTACGTCGCCTCCGTCGAGGGCCACTCCGGCAAGTCGGTGGTGGCCCTGGGCCTGCTCGCCACCCTGACCCGCGAGGTCGGCCGGGTCGGGGTCTTCCGGCCGATCGCCCGCGGCGCCACCGACCCGGTGCTGGACACCCTGCTGCGGCACGCCACCGCCGAGGTCGGGTTCGCCGAGGCCGTCGGCGTGACCTACGACGACGTGCACGCCGACGGCGACGCCGCGCTGGCCCGCATCGTCGAGCGGTACAAGGCGGTCGAGGCCTGCTGCGACGCGGTCGTCGTCGTCGGGTCGGACTTCACCGACGTCAGCTCGCCGACGGAGCTCTCCTTCAACGCCCGCATCGCGGCGAACCTCGGCACGCCGGTCGTGCTGGTGCTCGGCGGCCGCGACCCGGCGGGCGCCGAGCAGCTGGGCCAGGCCCCGGCCCGCACGCCCGCCGACCTGGCCGCGGTGGCCGAGCCCGCCCTGCGCGAGCTGGCCGTCGAGCACGCCGCGGTCGTCGCGGTGGTGCTGAACCGGGCCGACCCCGGGCAGCTCGCCGACGGGATCGCGGCGGTCCGGGCGGTGACCGACCGGCCGGTCTGGGCCATCCCCGAGGAGCCCTTCCTCATCGCCCCCACGTTCGCCACGGTGGCCGAGGCGGTCGACGGCGAGCTGATCGCCGGCGACCCCGAGCTCATGGACCGCGAGGCGATGGGGGTCGTCGTGGCGGCGATGTCGATGGTGAACGTGCTGCCGCGGCTCACCGAGGGGTCGGTCGTCGTCGTCCCGGGCGACCGGCCCGACGTCGTCCTCGCGGTGATGACCGCGCACGCCGCCGGCACCTACCCCTCGCCGACCGGCATCCTGCTCAACGGCGGCATCGCGCTGCCCGAGCCGGTGCTGCAGCTGATCGCCGGCATCGGCTCGTCGCTGCCGATCGTCGCGACGACGCTGGGCACCTTCGACACCACCGCCCGGGTCATCCACACCCGCGGCCTGATCGCCTCGGACTCCCCGCGCAAGACCGACACCTCGCTGGCGCTGTTCGAGGAGGCCGTCGACACCCGGCAGCTGCTGGACAGCCTGGACGTCGGCCCCTCCGCCGTCGTCACCCCGCTGATGTTCGAGCACCTGCTCACCGAGCGCAGCCGCGCCGCCGAGAAGCACGTCGTCCTGCCCGAGGGGGACGACGACCGGATCCTGCGCGCCGCGGCCACCGTGCTGTCCCGGCGGGTGGCCCGGCTGACCATCCTGGGCGACGAGGCCAAGGTGCGCGCCCGCGCCTCGGAGCTGGGCCTGGACATCGCCGCGGCCGACGTGGTCAGCCCGTTCGACGAGGAGCTGCGCCGCCGGTTCGCCCGGGAGTACGCCGCGCTGCGCGCGCACCGGGGCATGACCGAGGAGCTGGCCTGGGACGTCGTCCCGGACGTGTCGTACTTCGGCACGCTGATGGTGCAGCTGGGCCTGGTCGACGGCATGGTCTCGGGCGCCGCGCACACCACGGCGCACACCATCCGGCCGGCCTTCGAGATCATCCGCACCCGGCCCGACGTCTCGGTGGTGTCCAGCGTCTTCCTCATGGCGCTGGCCGACCGCGTGCTGGTCTACGGCGACTGCGCGGTGAACCCGCTGCCCGACGCCGCTCAGCTGGCCGACATCGCGATCTCCTCGGCCGCCACCGCCGCGCAGTTCGGCATCGAGCCGCGGGTGGCGATGCTCTCGTACTCCACCGGCGACTCCGGCTCGGGTGCCGACGTCGACAAGGTGCGGGAGGCGACCCGGCTGGTCCGCGAGCGGGCACCGGAGCTGGTCGTGGACGGTCCGATGCAGTACGACGCCGCGGCCGACCCGACCGTCGGCTCGTCGAAGATGCCGGGGTCGGCGGTCGCCGGCCGGGCCACCGTGTTCGTGTTCCCCGACCTGAACACCGGCAACAACACCTACAAGGCGGTGCAGCGATCGGCCGGCGCGGTCGCCATGGGGCCGGTGCTGCAGGGCCTGAACAAGCCGGTCAACGACCTGTCCCGGGGGGCCACCGTGCGCGACATCGTCAACACCATCGCCCTCACCGCGGTGCAGGCGGCCGGGGCATGACCGCCGTCCTGGTGGTCAACAGCGGCTCGTCGTCGCTGAAGTACCAGCTCCTGGACGGCGACGAGCAGGTGCTCGCCACGGGCCTGGTCGAGCGGATCGGCGGTGCCGGGTCCATCCGGCACCGCGGTCCCGGTGGCGAGGTCGTGGTGGATGCCGAGCTCCCCGACCACACCGCGGCGCTGACGCTGATGATGCGCACCTTCGCCTCCGCCGGGGTGGAGCTCGCACCCGACGTCGTGGGTCACCGGGTGGTGCACGGCGGTGAAAGGTTCAGCGCGCCGGTGGTGATCGACGCCGAGGTGGAGGCCGCCGTCGAGGAGCTCGCGGCGCTGGCGCCGTTGCACAACCCGCCCGGGCTGCTGGGCATCCGCGCCGCCCGGCAGGCGTTCCCCGGTGTCCCGCAGGTCGCCGTGTTCGACACCGCCTTCCACGCCACGATGCCGCCCGAGGCCAGCACCTACGCGATCGACACCGAGCTGGCCGCCGAGCGCGGCGTCCGGCGGTACGGCTTCCACGGCACCTCGCACGAGTACGTGTCGCAGGCCGCCGCGGCGTTCCTCGGGCGCGCGGGCCGGTTCGTGGTGCTGCACCTGGGCAACGGGGCGTCGGCCTGCGCGGTGTCCGGTGGTCGGTCGATCGCCACGTCGATGGGGCTCACCCCGCTCGAGGGCCTGGTCATGGGCACCCGCGGGGGAGACCTGGACCCCGGCGCCGTGCTGCACCTGCTGCGCACCGGGTCCTCGGTGGACGAGGTCGACACCCTGCTCAACCGGCGCAGCGGGCTGGCCGGGCTGACCGGTAGCGGCGACCTGCGCGACGTGCTGGCCGCCGCGGCCGCCGGCGACGAGCGGGCCGAGCTCGCCCTCGGTGTGTACGCGCACCGCATCCGCGGCTACGTCGGCGCCTACCTCGCCCACCTCGGCGGCCTGGACGCGCTGGTGTTCACCGCCGGCGTGGGCGAGAACAGCCCCGAGGTGCGCGCGCGGGTCGTGGACGGCCTGGCCCACCTGGGGCTGCAGCTGGACCCGGCGCGCAACGAGGCGCGGGAGCGGGGCGCGCGCGTCATCAGCCCCGACGACGCGCAGGTGCCGGTGCTCGTGGTCCCCACGGACGAGGAGCTCCAGATCGCCCGCCACGCCGTCGCCGCGGTCGGCTGACGTCGACCCTGCACCACCGCAACGGCGCCACGCGTGTGCACGGCGCGCCACCGTTGCCGAACTGCGAGGTCGGCGGCCGAGGCCAGGTCAGCGGCCGAGGGCGCGGTCGACCAGTGCGGCCAGGCGGCTCGGGCGGTCGCCGCGGCGCTCGGCGGCGTCGGCCCAGGTCATCGCGCGGAGCCCGGCGTTGGCGCCCAGCCAGCGCAGCGGCTCCGGCTCCCAGGACGGCGAGCGGTGGCCCACCCACGGCAGCGTCGTCCGCGGGGAGTCCGCGCCGGTGACCAGGTCGGCGAGGGTCTGCCCGGCCAGTGCGGCGGTCGAGACGCCGTCGCCCACGTAGCCGCCGGCCCAGGCCAGGCCGGTCGCCCGGTCCAGGCCCACCGAGGGGTGCCAGTCGCGGGTGATGCCCAGCGGGCCGCCCCAGCGGTGGGTGATCGGCACCCCGGCGAGCACCGGGAACAGCTCGACCAGGGTGCGCTCCAGCGCCGCGAAGACGGCGGGCTCCCGGTCGTACCCGGGCCGGATCGAGGAGCCCAGGTGGTACGGCGCCCCGCGGCCGCCGAACACCAGTCGGTCGTCGGCGGTGCGCTGGCCGTAGACGATCAGGTGCCGGTGGTCGCTGAAGGTCTCCCGCTCGCGCAGCCCGATCCGCTCCCACACCGCGGGCGGCAGCGGGGCGGTCGCCACGACGAGGGAGTACACCGGCACGACCGCGCGACGCAGGCCCGGCAGCAGCGGCGTGTACCCCTCGGTCGCCCGGACGACGACGCCGGCACGCACCTCGCCGTCCGCCGTCGCGAGCCGGCCGGGCTCGATCCCGGTGACCCGGCTCCGCTCGAACAGCTGCGCCCCGCGGCCGGTCACCAGGTCGGCCAGTCCGCGGACCAGCTTCGCCGGCTGCAGCACCGCGCAGTGCGGCGTGTACGTCCCGCCGACGACGTCGGTGGCGGCCAGCCGGGCCCGGGCGGCGTCGGCGTCCAGCAGGTCGACGTCGAGGCCGAACTCCGCCGCCTCCGTGGCCTCGGCGCGGGCGCGCGCGAGCTGGGCCGCCGAGCGGGCGACGACGACGGTGCCGCCCACCGCCACGTCGGCGTCGATGCCCTCGGTCGCGGCGACCGACACGACCCCGGCCACCGCCTCGCGCATCGCGGCGTACTGGGCCAGCGCCGCCGGGCGGCCCACCTCGGCGGCCAGCCGCGCGATGCCCACGGGGTAGAGGGCGGAGCACCAGCCGCCGTTGCGCCCCGAGGCACCGAAGCCGGCCACCCCGGCCTCGACCAGCGCGATCCGCAGCGAGGGGTCGGCCCGCTGCAGGTGGTAGGCCGTCCAGAGTCCGGTGAACCCGGCACCGACCACGGCGACGTCGGCCTCGACCCGGCCGCGCAGCGCGGGCCGGGCGGGGCGGACCGGGAGCTGGTCGTGCCAGAGCGAGAGCGGGCGGACGTCCACGGGCTCAGTCTCGCGCGTCGACCGACCTGCGGGACGCGTGCCGGCGACCGGCGGCCCAGAACCCGACGGCGATGGCGACGAACACCGCCAGCGGCACCAGCTCGGTGAACAGGTAGACCCACTTCTCCGACGCCGCCCAGCCGTCCAGCCGGTAGTCGTCGCCGAACCAGCCGTCGCCCAGCCCGGGGAACAGCAGCTGCACGGTGCAGAAGGCGATCCAGGCCATCGACACGACGGTGAGCAGCCCCAGTGCCGGTGCCCGGTAGGGGAGCGGGTGGTCCGGGCGGGTGCGCCGCAGCTTCCAGGCCGCCGGGAAGATGCCCAGGTAGGAGATCAGCGTGGTGGAGATGGCCAGGCTGAGCGCGACGCCGAAGAACTTCGCGATGTCACCGCCGGTGATCTCGGTGACCCCGACGAAGACCACGGTGCTGATGATCCCGGACAGGACGTTCACCCGGGTCGGGGTGCCGAAGCGGGCGGAGAACCGCCCCAGCCAGCGGGGGCCGGCGCCGTCGTAGCAGGAGACGGCGAGCGTGCGGTCGGACCCCATGATCCAGGTCAGGCCGCTGGTGAAGGCGACCAGCGCGACCAGGGCGCCGAGCACCCAGCCGACGGCGGTGGAGAAGGGGGTGAGCGTGGCGGTGACCGTGCCGTCGGCGGCCGTGGCCACCTCTCCGCCGAACACCGTCAGCGCCTGACGGATCGCCTCGGGGAACCCGGCCAGCCCGCTGGCCTGCTCGGTCGGCAGCACGAGCAGGATGCCCAGCACCGGCACGGCGTACAGCAGCCCGGTGGCCACCACCGACTTCGCGATCCCGGCCGGCACGTCCTTGGCGGCGTCGCTCATCTCCTCGCCGGCCGCGCTGGGCAGCTCGAACCCGACCAGGCTGAACAGCACCAGCGGCACCAGCGCGACGAAGCCGGCGAAGGTGGGTGCGTAGGCGCCCAGGCTGGGGCCGTGGAAGCCGTGGTCGAAGCCGTAGGCCAGCACGAGCACGCTGAACAGGCCCAGCAGCAGGAACCGGGCGATCGCCCCGATCGTGGCGACCCACTTGCCGACCCGGAAGGACAGGACGGCGAAGAGCACCCCGGCCCAGATGAACACCAGGGCGAACACGTAGGTGGTCGCCTTCGAGTACTCGGCCCCGTCGTTGAAGAAGACGATCAGCCCGCCCAGCGCGGTGCCGACCAGCGTGCCGCCCATCCACACCGGGTTGGTCACCCAGTAGAAGAAGTTGTTGACCGCCCCGGCCAGGTGCCCGAAGGCCATGCGGACCCAGACGTAGGGCCCGCCCTCGTCGGTGTAGGCCGCCCCCAGCTCGGCCAGCACCATCGCCGAGGGGACGGCGAACAGCAGCACGCAGACCACCAGCCAGGTGAACCCCTGCCCGCCCTCGGTGGCCAGCGTGCCGAGGCCGTCGATCCCGACCAGCGTGCAGACCAGGAAGAAGAAGACGTCGGCCCGGCCGAAGTGCTTCTGCAGCTTGGACTTCTCGACCGCGGCGTCCTCGGTCGCGGTCGGGGGCGCGTCGGTGATCGCCATGGCTGCCTCGGCTCGCTCGGGACCCCGGACCCGGGGACCGTTCGCGGTGCAGCCTGGCCAGGTCGGGTTTCGGCAGGGTCACGGCCACCTGTCAAGAACCTGGGAGTGGGTCCGCTTTCCGTCGCGCGGGAGCGGTCGGGCCACCGAATCCGTCGCCCGGCGTCGCCGCCGCGATCGGGTTGACCAGGTCGCCGACCAGCTGCAGGGCACCCGACGGATCGGCCAGGTCGACCATCTGCCGGTTGTCCCGCAGCTGCAGCCGGTTCAGCGCCGACAACGGGAAGGTCGGCGCGAACAGGTCGACCCGGACGTCGTCCAGCTCCGGGGTGGCCGCCTCGTGGGCCCGCAGGCAGGCGGCCACCTCGGCCCAGAACTCGTCCTGGGGCAGCACGCCGTCGTCGTCCAGCAGTGCGGCCAGGAAGCGGAAGAAGCAGTCGAAGACGTCGGTCTGCACCGACAGCGGCACGTGCTCGGCCGGCACCTGCACCCGGATCCGCTCGACGTCGGCGGGCAGCTCGCGGGAGCTGTTGAGCAGGGCGACCTCCTCGCCGATGTCCTTCATCACCGCGCGCACCGGAACGCCGTCCTCGAGCACCAGGACGACGTTCTCCCCGTGCGGCATGAACGCCAGCGAGTGCGCGGTCAGGCAGTGCACGACCGGTACGAGGTAGACGTCGAGGTAGCGGCGCAGCCAGGCGCGGGCGGGCAGCCCCGACCGGGCCACCAGCGCCGAGACGAACGGCCGGCCGTCGGCGTCCACGTGCAGGAGGGAGGCCATCGTGGCCAGCTGCTGGCCCGGGCCCAGCGCCGGCACGGGGCTCTCCCGCCACAGCGCGGCGAGCATCTTCCGGTAGGGCGACCCGGGCGCCGTCGCCTGCTGCACCCAGTCGGAGCGGAACCCGCCCGCGGCCCGCTCGCGGAGGATCGAGAACCCGCAGCCGGCCAGCACGGGGTCACCGGCCACGAGGTCGTGCACCCAGTCGTTGATCGCCGGGGTGACCGCCATGTACTCCGTCGAGAGCCCGCGCAGGAAGCCCATGTTGAGCACCGACAGCGACGTCTTCACGTAGTGCCGGTCGGGCCGCGTGGTGTTGAACGCCGTGCGGATCGACTGCTGGGCCAGCATCTCGTCGTCGCCCTCGCCCAGGTGCACCAGCTGCCGGGTGGCCAGCTCGGCGGCGAAGGTGACCGCGACCCGGTTCTCCCACTGCCACGGGTGCACCGGCAGGTAGCGGTGGTCGGCCGGGTCGAGGTCCAGGTCGCGCAGCGCGGCGGCGAACCGCTCGCGGGTGGCCGGGTCGAGCTCGCCGGCCAGGAGCTCGTCCTCGGTGAGCCCGGCCGAGCAGACCAGGAGCGACCGGTCGCGCCGGGCGGCGACCCACACCAGCCGGAACGGGGCCGCCGCCTCGGGGGCGAACCGCCGGTACTCCTCCGCGGAGAAGCCCAGCCGGCCGTTGTTGGCCACGAAGCACGGGTGGCCCTCGGTCATCGAGCTCTCCACCGCCTGGAACCCGGCGTCCACCAGCTCGGCCGAGGTCGGCAGCCCGCGCGTGGCCTTGAACGCGCGCGAGGCCAGGGTCGAGGTGATCTCCTCCAGGTACACCGGCAGGACGTCGTCGGAGAGCCCCAGGGCGTGCCGCAGGTCCAGCACGAACTGGACGGCGTCCAGCGGCCGCCCCGACCCCCCGACCAGCCGGACGACGCTGCCCGGGTCGACCAGCCAGTGGTCCAGCGCCAGCCGGCGCGCGGTGAAGCAGTAGGCGGTGCCGCCGTCGTCGCTGCGCACCCGGTACCGGCCCTCGCCCAGCTCCTCCGGGTCCAGCAGCCGCTCGTGCGCGAACTCCGACAGCGCCTTGGTGACCAGGTGCCGGCCGGCATCGGCCCAGGCCTCGGGGGTCAGGTGGTCGATCACCGCAGCGACGCCAGGAACTGGTCGCGCGTGCAGGTCGACAGCAGCGCCCGCTTGGTGGGCAGCTCGACCTCGCCGTGGACGACGAAGCCCGCGCGGGCGTTGAGCCGGTGGATCGCGGTGTTCGCGGCGTCGGGCTCGACCACGACCCGGTGCACGACCGGGTCGTCGAACAGCCAGGCCAGCACGGTGCGCATCACGGCGAGGGTGAACCCGGGCACCGGCGCCGTCGGCGGGCCGACCAGCAGGTGCATGCCGACGTCCCCGAGCTCGACCTCGAGCACCTGGCCCACCGGGTCGGCGGCGGGGTCGTAGCGCTCGGTGAGGAAGACCGGTTCCCCCTCGACCCGGCCGAGGAACGCGTCGTGGTGGGGCGAGGCGTCGATCTCGGCGTAGGCGGCGACGACGTCGGCGAGCGAGGCGCCCTGCATCTGCCAGAACACCGCGCGCTCGGCGGTGACCCACTCGTGCAGCAGCGGGCCGTCGGCGACCGGGTCGACCCGGGTGAACGCGACGCTCATGCCCGGGCCTCCTCGCGGGCGGGTGCCCCGAAGGTCTGGAAGGCGATCGACCGCTCGACCGGGTAGACCTCGCGACCGGTGACCGAGCGCAGGATCGCGGAGTTCCGGTGCGCGGCCATGCCCAGGTCCGGGGCGGTGAAGCCGTGCGTGTGCGCCTCGCCGTTCTGCACGAACGCCGTCCCCTCGTGGTCGACCGTCCAGTCGCGGCGGACGTCGAACCGGCCGCGGTCGTCCCACCGGAACCGGTCGGCTACCGGCGCGAGGAAGTCGGGCACCTGCTGCCGGTACCCGGTGGCCAGCACCAGGGCGTCGGTGGTGGTGCCGAACTCCTCGCCGGTCTGCACGTGCCGCCAGGCCAGGTCGACCCGGTCGCCGTCGCGCTCGGCGCCGACCAGCTCGGTGCTGGTCAGCAGCCGGGTGGGCGGTGGTCCGTCCAGGTCGAGCTCGTAGAGCAGGTCGTAGAGCTCGTCGACGACGTCGCCGTCGATGCCCTTGTAGAGCGAGGCCTGGGCCGCCAGCAGCTCGTCGCGGGCGCCCGGGGGCAGGCCGTGGAAGTGGTCGACGTGGTCGGGGGAGGTGATCTCCAGGGTCAGCTTCGTGTACTCCAGCGGGAAGAACCGGGGCGAGCGGGTGACCCAGTCGACCCGGTACCCCTCGCGCCGCGCGTCGGGCAGCAGGTCCCGGTACACCTCGGCGGCGGACTGCCCGCTGCCCAGCACGGTGATGGTGCCGCCGCGGGCGGCGGCCACCAGACGGTCGCGGGACGGGAGGTAGCCGCTGGTGTGCACCACGGGCGCGCCGTCCCGGCCGAGCCCGGCGCAGACCGGCGGGACGTGCGGCGGGGTACCGGTACCCAGCACGAGGTGCCGGGCGGTGTCGGTGTGCCGGTCGCCGGTGCGGGTGTCGATCGAGTGCACCTGCCAGTGCGGGCCGTCGTGGGTGACCGCCTGGACGTGCCGGCCGAACCGCACCGAGGGCAGCTCGTGCGCGGCCCACCGGCAGTAGCGGTCGAACTCCGCGCGCAGCGGCGCGAACTCCTCGCGGATGTAGAACCGGTAGAGCCGGCCGGTCCGCTTGAGCCAGTTCAGGAACGAGAACCGCGAGGTCGGGTCGGCCAGGCTGACCAGGTCGGCGAGGAAGGGCACCTGCAGGGTCGCGCCGGGCAGCAGCATGCCGGGGTGCCAGGCGAAGTCCTCGCGCTGCTCGAGGAAGACGGTGTCGAGCTCGGTGAGGGGGTCGGCCAGCGCGGCGAGCCCGAGGTTGAACGGGCCCACGCCGATGCCGATCAGGTCCCGGGTCATCGCGCGGCCAGCCAGGTCTCGGCGTGCCGGATGACCAGGCCCAGCACCGCGACCAGCTGGTCGGCCGTGGTGGTCGGGTTGAGCAGGGTCATCTTGAGGAAGGCCCGGCCCTGCACCGTCGTCCCGCCGAGCACGGCCTCGCCGGTGGCCGCGATCGCCGTCCGGACGTACCGGTTGAGCTCGTCCACCTCGGCGTCGGGCAGCCGCTCCTCGGGCACGTACCGGAAGACCAGGGTGGACAGCTCAGGCCGGACGACGACGTCGAACACCGGGTGCACGTCCAGCAGCGGCCACGTCTCGGCGGCCAGGTCCACGACCCGGTCGACCATCGCGCCGATGCCGTCGGCGCCGAGCACCCGCAGCGTCGTCCAGAGCTTCACCGCGTCGAACCGGCGGGTGGTCTGGATCGACTTGTCGACCTGGTTGGGCTCGGGGGCGTCGGCCGGGTTGAGGTAGTCGGCGTGGTGGGTGACGTGCCGCAGGGTGCCGCCGTCGCGGACCAGCAGCACGCTGCAGGCCACCGGTTGGAAGAACGTCTTGTGCGGGTCGACGGTCACCGAGTCGGCGCGCTCGATGCCCGTCAGCAGGTGCCGGCGGGTGGGGGAGACCAGCAGCCCGCCCCCGTAGGCGGCGTCCACGTGCAGCCAGGCGCCGTGCTCGGCGCACAGGTCGGCGATGGCCGGCAGCGGGTCGATGCTGCCGAAGTCGGTGGTGCCGGCGGTGCCCACGACGGCCATCGGCTCCAGCCCCTGCTCGCGCAGGTCGGCGAGCGCGGCGGCCAGGGCGTCGACCCGCATCCGGCAGGCGTGGTCGGTGGGCACGGCGACCACGGCGTCGTCCCCGAGACCGAGCAGCCGGGCCGCGGTGACCACGCTGAAGTGCCCGACCTCGGAGGTGAGGACCCGCAGGCCGGCCAGCAACTCGGGCACCCGGGCGCCCGGCCGGTCGCGGCGGAGCCGGGCGCAGGCCTCGTCGCGGGCCAGCAGCAGCGCCTGCAGGGTGGACTGGGTGCCACCGGGGGTGAGGACGCCGTCGGCCAGCGGTCCGAGCCCGGCCCGGTCGGCCAGCCAGGTCACCAGCTTCTGCTCGATCAGCGTGGCGCCGGTGCTCTGGTCCCAGGTGTCCAGCGAGCTGTTCACCGCGCTGGCCAGTGCGTCGGCGGCCAGCGCGGGCAGCACCACCGGGCAGTTGAGGTGGGCGAGGTAGGCCGGGTCGTGGAACCAGACGGCGTCACGCAGCCACAACCGGGACAGCTCGTCCAGCGCGGCGGCGGTGTCGGGCAGCGGGCTGCCCAGGTCGACCGCGGCGATCTCCGCGGCCAGGTCGGCCGGTCGGATGCCGGTCTGCGGTCGGTCGACGGCGGCCAGCCGGTCGGTCACCAGGTCGACCGCGTGGGCCATCCCGGCGCGGTAGGCCTCCCGGGTCGGGCCGGTGAGCAGGTGCTGCTCGGCGGTGGTCAGGGCGGTGGGTGCAGCGGGGTGCACGGTGGTCATCGGTGGTCCTCGAGTGCTCGGGTGCGGCCCGTCGGTGGGCGGCTCGTGGGGGCTCGGGTGCCGGTCGGATTCAGGTAAGCCTCACCTAACTGGTACTGCCGGTCACGTGCAAGCGGACCGCCGGGTCCGTTCCGTCCCCGCAGGTCGGTGGGCCGCGACGTGACGGGTCGCACACCCGTCGGCCCGCCCCGGCGCGGGTCGGGGGTGCCGGGCAGACTGGTCGCCATGGGTCAGGTCGTCGCCACCGCCGAGCAGGTCGTCCACGCTCCCGCCGACCGGGTGCGTGCCGCACTGGGTGACTACGCGGGCACCCGTGAGCGCATCGCCGGCCCGCAGTTCAGCGAGTACCGCGTCGAGCAGGGCGGCGAGGGCGCCGGCACCCGCCTGCACTGGAAGTTCGCGGCCACGGAGAAGCGCGTGCGCGACCAGGTCATCTCGGTGAGCGAGCTGCCCGACGGCGGTGGGTTGGTCGAGAGCGACACGAAGTCCTCGATGGTGACCACCTGGACGCTGCACCCGGCCGGCGACACCACCACCGTGCGGGTGCGCACCACCTGGGACGGCGCCTCGGGCATCGGCGGCTTCTTCGAGCGGACCTTCGCGCCCAAGGGCCTGCGCCAAACCTACGACGGCATGCTGCAGCGGCTGGACGCAGAACTGCGCTGAACCGGGGACCATGGGAGGGGTGACCGCCCCGCCCACCGTCGTCCCCGAGCTGGACGAGCTGACCGCGCTGGTCGGCAACGGCAACGCCGTCGTGCTCTCCGGGGCGGGGTTGTCCACCGACTCCGGCATCCCGGACTACCGCGGCGCCACCGGCTCGCTGCGCCGGCACACCCCCATGACCTGGCAGACCTTCACCCGCGACCCGCGGGGCCGGCACCGCTACTGGGCGCGCAGCTTCGTCGGGTGGCGGCAGATCGCCGGCGCCGAGCCGAACGACGGGCACCGCGCGGTCGCCGCGCTGCAGCAGGCCGGTCTGGTCGGCGGCATCGTCACGCAGAACGTCGACGGCCTGCACCAGGCCGGGGGTGCCACCGACGTCCTCGAGCTGCACGGCGGGCTGGACCGCACCGTGTGCCTGCAGTGCGGCGACGTGGCCTCCCGGGCTGCGCTCGACGTCCGGCTGCGGGCGGCCAACCCGGGCTTCCGGCCCGAACCGGTCGACGACGAGGTGAACCCGGACGGCGACGTCGAGCTCCCCGAGTCGGTGCTCGACGGGTTCGTGATGGTCGACTGCCTGGCCTGCGGCGGCGGCCCGCTCAAGCCCGACGTCGTGTTCTTCGGCGAGACGGTGCCCCCGGAACGGGTGGCCGCCGCCTACGACCTGGTCGGCTGCGCGCGCTCGCTGGTGGTGCTCGGGTCGTCCCTGACGGTCATGAGCGGATACCGCTTCGTGCTGCGCGCGGCGAAGGACGGCATCCCGGTGGCCATCGTGAACGCCGGCCCGACCCGGGGCGACGAGAAGGCCGACGTGCGGGTCGACGCCCCGCTCGGCCGGGTGCTGCCCGAGCTCGCCGCCCGGCTGGCCCGGTGAGCCGGGAGGTCGAGCACACCGACGACGGCCGCTGGATCGTGGTCGACGGCCGCCGGTGGCGCGCCCAGGACCCCCGGCTGCCCGACGACGTGCGCACGCAGCTGCTCCACCACCTCGGCGTCGGCCGCAGCGGCGTGCGGGCCGCGAAGGGCGACCCCGACGCCGTGGCCGCCGCCCGGGCGCGGGTGCAGCTGGCCAAGACCGGGCTGGGGGAGCGCGGTGCCCGGTGGTGGGAGCAGACCGACGCCGAGCGCCGCGAGCGCTGGGAGGCCGCGCTCACCGCGCTCGAGGCGGCCGACTGAGCTCACCCCATCGTCTTCACCCCATCGTCTTCACCCCATCGTCTTCGCCCCGTCGATGCCCTCGCGGACGACGTCGGCGTGGCCGGAGTGCTGGGCGAGCTCGGCCAGCAGGTGGACCAGCACCTTGCGACGGGACCAGCGCGCCCCCTGCGGGAACCAGGGCGCGGTGGGCAGGGCGATGTCGGTGTCGAGGTCGGCGAAGGAGCGCACCAGCGCCTCGGTGGCCGCGGCGACCTCGTCCATCTCGGCGAGCACACCGGCCAGCGTCTCGTCCTGGCCCAGCACGAACTGGGCGGCGAACGCGTCGGGCTGGAGGTCGTGCGCGGCAGCGCCGCGGACCAGGAAGTCGGTCCAGATCCGCTCCTGGGCGACGCAGTGCTTGATCGTGCCGCCCACGGTCAGCTCGCTGGCCCCGGTGCGCAGCCGCGCCTGCTCCTCGGTGAGCCCCTCGGCCGTGCGGCGCAGGAAGTACCTGTGCTCGGCGAGGGTGCCCAGCAGGTCGTCGAGTTCACGGTCGTGCGTCATGGCGCCTCCGGGTACGTCGGGTTGCGGTGATGGTGGCACCGGGGTCCGACATCCCGGTGGCGGTCAGGCGCCGGGCAGGGGGACGTTCTGCAGCCGCACCTGGCCGCGGGCGACGGTCTTGCCGTCCTCGGCGCGGGTCAGGGTGACCAGCCACAGCTGCAGGGTGCGCCCTTGCTGCACCGGCTCGGCCAGCACCTCGAGCCGCCCCGACGTCATCGGCCGGAGGAAGTCGGTCTGGTTGTTCACGCCGACCGCGAACTGGCCGCGGTCCTGCACGGCCACGCTGGCGCCGATGCTGGCGGCCGACTCGATCACCGTCGCGTAGACGCCGCCGTGCACCACACCCCAGGGCGTGTGGTGGTCGGGGCCCAGCTCGACCGTGCCGGTCACCCGGGTGCCGGTCATCTCGTCGGGGACGAAGCCGGTGGCGGCGAGGAAGGCGCCGGCCGGCGCGCCGAGGTCGGGGACGGTCATGGCTGCTCCTCGGTGGGGGGTGGCAGTGGAGCGTCCCAGACCAGGCAGAAGGGGTGGCCCACCGGGTCGGCGTACACCCGGAAGTCGCCGCCGGCACCGGGCAGCCGTCGGGCGCCGAGGGCCAGCACGGCGGGCTCGGCGATGTCGATGTCGGCGACCCGGACGTCCAGGTGCGCCTGCTGCGGGCGGGCGGGGTCGGGCCAGTCCGGCGGCTGCAGGTCCGGGGCCTGCTGGAAGGCCAGCCGGTAGCCCTGGCCGGTGACGGTCACCCACCGGTCACCGGGTGAGCCGTGCACCTGCATGCCCAGCAGGTCGGCGTAGAAGGTCGCCAGCGCGTGGGCGTCGGGTGCGTCGACGACGTAGGAGTGCAGTTGACCGATCACGCCCGCCATCGTGGCCCACCCGCGCGGGGTGCACGATCGGTGCCATGACCGCACCGCAGCTGGGCACGCTGACCTGGGCCCCCGCCGCCGACCGCACCGACCTGCTCGCCGCCCCCGTGGCCGCGGCTCTCCCCGGTCTCGGCGGCCCGGCCTGGGTGACCGAGATCGACGACGCCCTGGCCGACACGGCCGCGTTCGGCGAGGCCTACGCGGTGCCGGGGCATGCCTCGGCGAACTGCGTCGTGGTGGCCGCGCGGCGGGGCGGGGAGACCACGCTGGCCGCCTGCCTCGTGCTGGCCACCACGCGGGCCGACGTCAACGGTCTGGTCCGCAAGCACCTGGGCGCCCGCAAGGCCTCGTTCGCGCCGCAGGACGTCGCGGTCGCCGAGAGCGGCATGGCCTACGGCGGCATCACCCCGGTGGGGTTGCCGGCGTCCTGGCCCGTGCTGGTCGACGCCGCGGTGGCCGCCGGGGAGCTGCTGGTCGTCGGGTCGGGCATCCGCGGCAGCAAGCTGGCCGTGCCCGGATCGGTGCTGGCCGCCCTGCCCGGCGCGGTCGTGCTGGCGGGGTTGGGCCTACCGTCGGGCGGGTGAGCGACCTCCCCGGACGAGCGGACCGGACGACCTACCGGCGACCGACCGCGCCGCCGCGCCGGCCCCGCCGACGGGCGACCTCACCGGGCACCGGCGCCGTCGAACCCACCCCGGTCGAGCCCGCCCCCGACGACAGCGACGTGGGCTGGGGGGACCGGCCGCCGGCCGACGAGGAGACCCGCTACCTCACCGACCGGCCGCCGCACTGGGGTTCCGACTAGGGGAAGGACCCCGTCGCCCCCCACGACGCGCTCCGCACGCCGTGGGCCCTGCGACGGGGCCGATCCGGTCGCTACAGCCGGCCGGGCAGCGAGGTGGTGCCGGGGCCCGACGGGTCGGGACGCGGGGCGCCCCCCTGCTGGGCGACCAGCAGGTCGCGGATCTCGACCAGCAGCTCGACCTGGGTCGGGCCGACCGGACCGGCCTCCTCGCCGCTCTTGCGCCGCTCGATGATCTTCTTCATGGGGACGACGACCACGAAGTAGACGACGGCCGCCGTCAGCACGAACGTGATCACCTGGTTGACGAACGCCCCCCAGGTGAAGGTCTGCCCGTTCACCGTGAACGTGCCGCCGTCGACCCCACCGCCACCGATGAGACCGATCAGCGGCTTCAGGAACGAGTCGGTGAACGACCCGACGACGGCGGTGAACGCGGCGCCGATGACGACGGCGACCGCGAGGTCGACGACGTTCCCGCGCAGCAGGAAATCCTTGAAGCCCTTGATCATGGTGGTCCTCCGGGTGGTCGACGAGCCGCGCGTCCCCCTCGCGACGGTCAGGGCGGGCCGAGGGTAACGGTCAGCGTCGACGTGGAGGTTGCGGTCGCCAACCGCGCCGCGGTGTCGGTGGCCACAGCCAGGACCAGCAGCCCGGCACCGGTCTCGGCGGACGGGACGGCGAGCACCAGGGCGTCGGCGGCCACCACCTCGGTGCCCGTGCCGTCGGCCGTGGCGAGGACGTCGACCCGGTCGCCGGACCGGAGCAGGGCGGCCACCGCGAGGTCGGCCAACCGCACCGGCGCGGCCACCTGACCGACCGGCACCTGCGACCACAGCCCGGGCCCGACCAGCCGGGCGTCGGTGACCGGCTCCCCGCGCCGGAGCGGGGAGGCCAGCACACCGCCCACGAGCAGGCCGGGGTCGGCCGCCGAACCGTCGGGCACCACGGCCGGGGGTAGCTCCGCCGTCGTCAGGTCGGCCTCGGCGAGCAGGGCACCGGCGGGCAGGTCGGCGGCGGCCACCACGACCGGCTCGCCCGGGGCCGCGGCCGCAGGGGCGTCGACCGGCGGCCGCAGCGCGAGCAGGAGGGCCCCGCCCGTCAGCAGCCCGGCGGCCACCCGGCGCAGGGTGTGGGCGGGGTGGCGCGGACGGCGCAGGGGGAGGAAGGGCACCGGCCGATCGTCGGTGCACGCCGCCCGGTCGCGACCGGTCCGGGTCGATCTGTGGACGGGCGCCCCCGGTGTGGACGACGGCGGGCGGACAGGCCGCCGTCCGTGCTACGTCAGCTGGACGACGACCCGCCGGTGGAGGACGACGAGGAGGACGACGACGAGGTGGACGGCGCCGGGGTCGACGAGCTGGTCGAGGACGACGAGCTGTCCTTCGACCCGCTGGAGGAGGACTCGCCGCCGGACTCCTTCGCCGAGGACGAGGAGGACGACGACGTCGAGGACTTCTTCGACCCGGAGTCGCGGCTGTCGGTGCGGTAGAAGCCGGAGCCCTTGAACACCACGCCGACCGAGCCGTAGACCTTGCGCACCGGTGCGCCGCACTCGGGGCAGGTCGCGACCGCCGGGTCGGTGAACGACTGGACCACCTCGAAGGAGTGCTTGGTCTCGGGGTTGGTGCAGGCGTACTGGTACGTGGGCACGGGTGCTGGGCTCCTGAGGTCGGTGCTGGTCTCGTCGCGCACCGGGCTGGCACTCGCACCCGGCGACTGCCAATCATGCGCCACCGCAGGTGCGTCGTCCACGAGACACCCCTTACCGTCCCGGTCGTGACGTCGCCGTGGTTGGACGAGCAGCAGCAGCAGACGTGGCGGACCTGGCTCGCCGTGGCCGAGCTGCTGCCGCGGGTGCTCGACGCCCAGCTGCAGCGCGACGCCGGGCTGACCCACGCCGCGTACGTGGTGCTCGCGATGCTGTCCGAGGCCCCCGACCGTCGTCGGCGCATGAGCGAGCTGGCCCGCATGGCCAACCAGTCGCAGAGCCGGCTCTCGCACACCGTCGCCCGGTTGGAGGACCGCGGCTGGGTGCGCCGGGAGAAGGCGGCCGACGACGGCCGCGGCAACGTCTGCGTGCTCACCGACGACGGCTGGGACGTCGTCGCCCGGGTCGCGCCGGGCCACGTGGCCGCCGTCCGCGAGGGGTTCTTCGCCGCGATGACCACGGAGCAGGCGGCCGCGCTGCAGGGCGCGCTGACCGCCGTCCTGGACGGTCTGGAGCCCGACCGCACCCAGCGGTGACCGCTCAGCCCAGGTGGCGCAGGAAGCCCTCCGGCCGGTCGAGGAACTGCCGCCAGTTCGCGGTGAGCTCGAGCTCCTCCCACGTCGCCGGGCGCAGTCCCCACGGCCCGACCTCGAGGACCCGGGCGCCGGGGAGCGCGGCCACCAGCGGGGAGTGCGTGGCGACGACGAGCTGCGCGCCCCTCGCCACCAGGTCCAGCAGTCCGGCCACCAGCCGGAGCTGACCGGCGAACGAGAGGGCGGCGTCCGGCTCGTCGAGCAGGAACACCCCGGCGCCCCGCAGCTTCTGGTCGAAGATCGACAGGAACGCCTCGCCGTGGCTGAGCCCGTGGAAGAGCGGCTCGAGCCGGAGCCGGTCCGGGTTGGCCTCCAGGTAGGTGTAGAGCGTGTGCAGCGTCTCGTCGCGCAGCAGGTAGGCCCACCGCGGCGCGCCCGGGGCCCGCTCGACGACGAGGGGGAGGGCTTCGGGCTCGGAGCGGCGGGTCTCGAGCCGGGCGCCGGCCGACCCGCCCTCGGGGTTCAGGCCGAGCGCCGCGGCCAGCACCTCGACGAGGGTGGACTTGCCCGAGGCGTTCTCGCCCACGAGCACCGTCGCGCCGGGGGCCAGCTCGAGGCCCTCGGCCCACAGCTGGGCCACCGCCGGCACGGTCATCGGCCAGACGTCGGCCGGGGGTGGCTCGGCGCCGCGGTCGGCCCGCACGCGTCGCACCCCGGGTCGCACGGCCACCCGCGCATCCTGGCGCACCGGGGTCAGCGGGCGCGGCGGCCCAGGTGGCGCCAGCGGGTGGCCCGGCTGCGCATCCGCTCGGTGTCGTCGCGACCCAGCAGGCCGGCCAGCTCCTCGGCGAGCACCCGGCCCAGGCGGGCGCAGAACTCGTCGGGCTCGTCGGCGGCGTCCGGACGCTCGGGGACGACGCGGTCGACGATCCCGGCCCGCCAGAGGTCGGTGGCCCGCACCCCCTGCTGCGCCGCCATCTCGCCCGCGTGGTCGACGTCCCGGTGCACGATCGCCGAGGCACCCTCGGGCGGCAGCGGACCCAGCCAGCCGTTCGCGGTGGCCAGCACCCGGTCGGCCGGCACCAGCGCCAGCGCGCCGCCCCCGGTGCCCTGGCCGAGCAGCACCGCCAGCGTGGGCGCCTTGAGGGTGACCAGGTCGGCCAGGCAGCGGGCGATCTCGCCGGCCAGCCCGCCCTCCTCGGCCTCCTTCGAGAGAGCCGCGCCCGGGGTGTCGATGAGCGTGACCAGCGGCAGCCGCAGCTCGGCGGCCAGCCGCATGCCGCGCCGGGCCTCGCGCAGGGCGGCCGGGCCGAGCGGCGCCGACAGCGACTGCCCGCGCCGGTCCTGGCCCAGCACCACGCACGGCGCCCCGCCGAACCGCGCCAGCGCCAGCAGCAGCCCGGGGTCGGACTCCCCGGCACCGGTGCCGTTGAGCGCCACGACGTCGGTGGCCGCGGTGCGCAGCAGCCGCCGCACGCCGGGCCGGTCGGTGCGGCGGGAGGCGGTGACGACGTCCCAGGCGGTGCGGCCGTCCTCGGGGTCGTCGGCGTCGGTGCCGTCGCCCTCCACCGGGCCGGCGACCTGGGCGTCGCGGTGCCAGGTGGCGCGGGCGGCGAGCACCCGCAGCGCGCGGTCGGCGACGTCGGCGACCTGCTCGTGGGGCACCACGGCGTCGATCACGCCGCGCTCGTGCAGGTGCTCGGCGGTCTGCACGCCCTCGGGGAAGGGCTCGCCGTAGAGCTGCTCGTAGACCCGCGGCCCGAGGAACCCGATGGACGCCCCCGGCTCGGCGATGGTCACGTGGCCCAGCGACCCCCACGAGGCCAGCACGCCGCCGAACGTGGGGGAGCGCAGGTAGACCAGGTAGGGCAGGCCGGCCTCCTTGTGCCGGGCGATGGCCTGGGAGATGCCGATCATCTGCAGGAACGCGACGGTGCCCTCCTGCATGCGCGTGCCGCCGGAGACCGGGGCGGCGAGCAGCGGCAGCCCCTCGTCGGTGGCCCGCTCGATGGCGGTCATCAGCCGCTCCGCGGTGGCGACGCCGATCGAGCCGGCCAGGAAGCCGAACTCGCCGGCCACCACGGCCACGCGGCGGCCCCGCAGCCGGCCCTCGCCGGTCACGATCGCCTCGTCCTGCCGGGTCTTCTCCTGCGCCCGGGCCAGGTCGGCGGCGTACTCGGGCGAGACGTCGCGCGGCCCGACCGGGGTGTCCCAGGTGATCCAGGTGTCGGGGTCGAGCACCAGGTCGCGCAGGGTGCGGGCGTCCATGCGGGTGCTCACGAGCGCAGCCAGGCGCGGATCGCGTCGCCGTCGGCGCCGAGCACCGGGGGAGCGGTGTGCGCCGTGCGGGTGGTCTCGGTCTCGCCGTCGGCGGACGGCGCGAAGAACCGCAGCGGCGGCCCCGGCAGCTGCACGGTGCCCAGGGTCTGGTGGTCGACGTCGACCAGCAGGCCCTGCGACCGCACCTGGTCCCAGCCGTAGACCTCGTCGATCGTGCGCACCTTGCCGGCCGGCACCCCTGCCGCGGACAGCCGGGCGAGCAGCGTCTCGGCCTCGACCTGGGCGAACGCGCCCTCCAGCAGCTCGATGACCCGCTGGCGGTTGCCCACCCGCTCGCCGTTCGTGGCCAGCCCCTCGGCCTCGGCGTCCAGCCCGAACTCCGCGCACAGCCGGCGCCACAGCGACTCCGACCCGCACGAGAGCTGCACCGACCCGCCGTCGGCGCAGCGGAACAGGCCGTACGGGGCGATGGAGGGGTGGTGGTTGCCCTGGGCGTGGCCGACCTCGCCCGCCACGGTCCACGCCGTCCCCTGGAAGGCGTGCACGCCGACGACGGCGGCCAGCAGCGACGTCCGCACGACCTGGCCGCGGCCGGTCCGCTCGCGCTCGAGCAGTGCGGCGAGCACGCCGTAGGCGCCGTACATGCCGGCCAGCAGGTCACCGATCGGGACGCCGACCCGCTGCGGGTCGTCGGGTCCGGAACCGGTCAGCGACATCAGGCCGGCCTCGCCCTGGGCGATCTGGTCGTACCCGGCCCGCCCGCCCTCGGGGCCGTCGTGGCCGAAGCCGCTGATCGCCAGGGTCACCAGGCGCGGGTTGAGCTCGGCGAGCACGTCGGTGCCGAAGCCCAGCCGGTCCAGGGTGCCGGGCCGGAAGTTCTCCAGCAGGACGTCGGCGCGGCGCAGCAGCTCGGTCAGCACCGCCTTGTCGGCGTCGTCCTTGAGGTCGAGGGTGATCGACTCCTTGTTCTTGTTCGTCGACAGGAAGTAGGTCGACTCCCGGGCCCCCTCGGGCGGGTCGACGAACGGCGGACCCCAGCCGCGGGTGTCGTCGCCGCTGCCCGGGTTCTCGACCTTGATCACCCGCGCGCCGAGGTCGCCGAGCATCATGCCGGCGTGCGGCCCGGCGAGTGCGCGGGTGAGGTCGACGACGAGGGTGCCGTCCAGGGGGCCGGTCATGGTGTCTCCGTTCATCAGAGCCACCCGGGGACGACGAAGACCAGCCAGGCCACCAGGGGCCCGACCAGGACGACGACGCCCGAGTAGCCGAGGATCTGCTTGTAGAAGCGGTCGCGGTCGACGTCCTGGGCGTTGGCCAGCACCAGGGCGCCGTTGGTGGAGAACGGGCTGACGTCGACGATCGTGGCGCTCACCGCGAGGGCGACGACGACGCCGACGGCCCCGATCTCGCCGGCCAGCAGGAACGGCACGGCCAGCGAGATGGCCACGCCGATGATCGCCGTGGAGCTGGCGAACGCGCTGACCACGGCCCCGATGTAGGCCAGCAGCAGGGCGACCAGCAGCGGGGCGCCGATCGAGGTCACGCTCTGCCCGACGTACTCGATGGTGCCGGCGGCCTGCAGCACCGACACGAAGGTCAGCACGCCGGCGATGAGCAGCACGGTCGACCAGCTGATCTGCATGACCGCGCCCTTGTGCCGGGCGGCGGAGAACAGGGCGAGCACGGTGGCGATGGTGATCGAGACGAAGCCGATGTCCAGGTCGAAGACCAGTGCGAGCAGCACCAGCACGACCAGCCCGAGCAGGGTGAGGACCTGCTCGAAGGTCACCTTCGACGGTGCGGTGACGGTGTCGACGGCGCTGCCCGCCGAGGTGCCGTGGCCGGTGACCTCGGCGGAGGTGTCGCCGTCCTCGGTGCTGGCGGGGACGTCCTCGTCGGTGACCTTGCGGCCGACCAGCTGACGGCCGCCGAGGACCACGAAGATGATCGCGCCGATGGCGACGTTGAAGAACAGGCTGCCCAGGAACACCGTGACCGGGGACGACGGCAGGTCGTTGTCGGCCACGATCGTGTTGACCGTGACGCCGTAGACGCTGATGGGGGAGAACCCGCCGGCCTGCGCGCCGTGCACGACCATCATGCCCATCAGCAGGGGGCTGATCCGGAACCGCGCGGCGAACCCGAGCGCGATCGGGGCGATGATCGCCACCGCCGCCGGGCCGAGGGCGCCGATCGCGGTGAGCACGCCGGTGACGGCGAACATGATCCAGGGGATGAAGGCCACCCGGCCGGCCACCAGCTTCACCGCGCCGCGCACCAGCAGGTCGACCGTGCCGTTGTTCTGCGCGATGGCGAACAGGTAGGTGACGCCGATCAGCGTCAGCACCAGCTCGCCGGGGAAGCCGGCGAGGATGTCGTCGGTGGTCATGCCGACGGCGAGGGTGCCGACCAGGAAGGCGGCCACGAACGCCAGGGCGCCCATGTTGATCGGCAGGAAGGTGGCGATCGCGAAGATCGCCACCAGCGCCAGGATCGAGATGATCTCGGGTGACACGGTCTGCTCCCACGTCGTCGGGGGCCAGCTGTGCGCCGGCTGTGCTCGGATCGTGCTCGTGCCGGCGGGGGCCAGCACCTCGGAGGAGTGGTCCAGTGGCCTAGCCACTGAGCCGGCGCTAGTGTGGCACCCATCACGACCGTCGTGTCAAGGAGGTGCCGGTGGGTCCGGGTCCGCTGCGCCGCAACCGGCTCTACGAGCAGGTCGTGCACCAGCTGCTCACCTGGGCGGCCGCCGCCGGGCTGGGTCCCGGTGACCGGCTGCCGGCCGAGCGCGAGCTGGCCGCATCCCTCGGCGTCAGCCGCGCCACGCTCGCGCAGGCGCTGGTCGCGCTCGAGGTGACGGGGGTGGTCGCCGTCCGGCACGGCGACGGCACCGTGCTGCTCGTGGCGCCGCGCGCGGACACCGTGCTGGCCGCGCTGAACGCCCGGCGCGAGGACCTCGGCGACGTCATCGAGGCGCGGGAGGCGCTGGAGGTCCGGCTGGCCGCGCTGGCCGCCGCCCGCCGGACCCCGGCCGACCTGGCCGAGATCGACGCCGCGCTGGCGGCGATGGCGGCCGACGTCGGGTCCGGCGGTCGCGGGGTGGCCGGCGACGAACGCTTCCACGCCGCCGTCACCGCCGCGGGCCACTCGGCGCTGCTGGCCCGGTTCATGGCCGAGATCGCCGACCGCATCCGGGACAGCCGCATCGAGTCCCTGTCCCAGGAGGGCCGCCCGCACCGCTCGCTGGAGGGCCACCGGGCGATCGCCGACGCCATCCGGGCCGGTGACCCCGACGCCGCGGCCGCCGCGATGGCCGCGCACATCCACCTGGTCTCCGACGTCCCCCTCCTCGGCGGCGGCTAGCGGCGCAGGGCGAGCCAGCCGCCGGACGGGGTGACCACGGCGTGCAGGCGGACGTCGTGCGGCTCCGCCGGCACGGTGTCCAGGAGCTCCTCGTCGAACACCACCCCGACGAGGACGGCGTCCGGCGCGGCGTGGGCCAGGGCGCGGTCGTAGTACCCGGCCCCGCGGCCCAGCCGGGTGCCGTCCAGACCCACCGCCAGCGCGGGGACGACGACCACCGCAGCCTCGCCCAGTGCCTCGGCCGGAAGCCTCGGCCCGCCGGGTTCCAGCAGGCCGTACCGGCCCTGGACCAGCTCGCCCGTCACCCGCGCCCAGGCCAGCACCCGACCGGACGGCGGGACCACGGGCAGCAGGGCGCGGGGGCCCAGCGCGGCGACCAGCTCGCCGTGCCCGGGCTCCTCGGCCGTCGGCACGTACCCGGCGACGACGCCCTCGGGCAGCCCGGCCCGCAGGTGGTCGGCCACGGCGCGGGCGGCCGTCGTCCGCACCTCGGCGGTCTGCGAGGCCCGCGCCGCCAGCAGGGATGTGCGCAGGGCCACCTTGGCACTCACCACGTCGGGGGAATCGCGCACCGCCGCAGGCTAGCTAGGGTCCACCCCATGCCGAGCTCGACGAACAGCCGTCCCGCCCGCAAGGCCGTCATCCCCGTCGCCGGGATGGGCACCCGGTTCCTGCCGGCCACCAAGGCCGTGCCCAAGGAACTGCTGCCCGTCGTCGACCGACCGGCGCTGCAGTACATCGTCGAGGAGTCCGCGCGCGCCGGCCTCGGTGAGGTCCTGATGGTCACCGGGCGCGGCAAGGCCGCGATCGAGGACTTCTTCGACCGCACCCCCGAGCTCGAGGCCGCCCTGGAGAAGAAGGGTGACCAGGCCCGCATCGACGCCGTCGCGGAGTCGACGGACGTCGCGCAGGTGCACTTCGTCCGCCAGGGCGAGGCCAAGGGCCTGGGCCACGCGGTGCTCCAGGCCGCCTCGTTCGTGGGTGACGAGCCGTTCGCCGTCCTGCTCGGCGACGACCTGATCGACGCCCGCGACCTGCTGCTCGAGCAGATGCTCGCCGTCCAGGCCGAGCACGGCGGTTGCGTCATCGCGCTGCTGGACGTCGGCGCGGACAACATCGACAAGTACGGCTGCGTGGCGATCGACGACGCCCCGCAGACGGACGCCGGCGAGGGCGACCAGGTCGTCCGGATCACCGGCATGGTCGAGAAGCCCCCGAGGGACGAGGCGCCCTCCAGCCTGGCCATCATCGGCCGCTACGTCCTGGCACCGGAGATCTTCGACGCCATCCGGGCCACCCCGCCCGGCCGGGGCGGGGAGATCCAGCTGACCGACGCCCTGCTCAAGCTGGTCGAGGACGGCGTCCCGGTGCACGGCGTGGTCTTCTCCGGCCGCCGGTACGACACCGGCGACAAGCTCGACTACCTCAAGGCCGTCATCCGGCTGGCCGTCGAGCGCGACGACCTGGGCCCGGCGCTGCGTCCCTGGTTGCGCGATTTCGTCGGTGACCTTGCTCCCGAGGGCGCGTCGCAGGCCTGACCGGGCCCGCGCACCGGGCACCATCGGGGGCCGGGCGCCCGCTCCAGGTGCGCTGCGGATCGGGACGGCGGTGGTGACGGTGGCGGGTGTGACCGAGGACAGGACGCGGGGCTGGTTCCGGGGTACCCGGGAGACCACGCAGATCGACCTCTCCACCGGCTCGCCGGTCGGCGCCCAGCCGACCCGGCAGATCGCGGCGACGGGCACCCACGCCACGGTGCAGGTCGACCGCGACCAGCTGCCCGAACCCCCCGCCGAGGCCCGCACCGACAGCTGGGCGGCCGTCGAGCCGGTCGTCCGCAGCGTCGAGCAGCACCTGGACCTGATCCTCGCCGCGGCGCCGACCCCCGACCCCATCGAGCTCGCCGTCCTCGACGCGCAGGGCCTGCTCTGCGCCGAGCACGTGGTCAGCGGCCGGGACCTCCCCTCCTTCGAGCAGGCCGCCCTCGACGGCTACGCGGCCCGCTCGGTCGACACCGTCGGCGCCACCCCGGAGGACCCGGTCGGGCTCGCCGTGGTGGGCGAGAGCCAGGCCGGGCCGGCCGAGCCGTCGGCCATCGGGCCGGGTCTGGCGCACCGGGTCGCCGCCGGCGCCATGCTGCCCACCGGGGCCGACGTCGTCGTCCCGACGGTCTGGACCGACTCCGGTGCCGCCCACGTCGGCGTCCACGCCGAGCTGGCCCCGGGCACCTACGTGCGGCACGCCGGGGACGACGTCGCCGTGGGCGACACCGCCGTCGCGCTGAACACCCCCATCGGCCCCGCCCAGATCAGCCTGCTGGCCGCCGTCGGCCGCGAGCGGGTGCTGGTGCACCCGCGCCCGCGGATCGCCGTGCTCTGCGCCGGCAGCGAGCTCGTGGACGTCGGCCGCACCCCGGGCCCCGGTGAGGTCGTCGACGTCAACAGCTACGCGCTGGCCGCGGCCGCCCGCGACGCCGGCGCCGAGGCCTACCGGTCGGGCATCGTGCCCCGGGACCGGCGGCGGCTGGTCGAGCTGCTAGAGAGCCAGCTGCTGCGCAGCGACATCGTGCTCATCGCCGGCACCTTCGCCGGCAACGGCTTCGACCTCGTGCAGGAGGCGCTCGCCCAGCTCGGCGAGGTCACCTGGGCCCAGGTCGCCATGCACCCCGGTCCGGTCCAGGCCTTCGGGCGGCTGGGTCGCGACGGCGTCCCGGTCATCTGCATCCCCGGCGAGCCGGCGGCCGCGCTGGTCGCGTTCGAGGTGTTCGTGCGCCCGGCCATCCGGCTCATGCTGGGCAAGCGCCAGCTGTTCCGGCGCACGGTGCAGGCCGTGTCGGCCCAGCAGCTGCTGAGCCCGCTGGGGTACCGGCAGTACCTGCACGGCCAGGTCATGCGGCACCCCGACGGCGGGTACGTCGTCGAGCCCGTCGGCGGCGGCGAGAGCGGGCACGACGCCGCGCTGGCCCGCACCGCCCGGTCCAACTGCCTGGTCGTGATCGACGAGGACGTCACCGAGGTCTCGCCCGGCGGGCTCGTCACGGTCATGCCCATGCTGCTCGGCGGCTGAGCTGACCGGGTTCTGGTCCGACCCCGCTCTCCACCCGGGCTGGCCCGCCGAGCTCGTGGACGGCGACGTCCGGCTGCACCCCCTGCGCCGTGCCGACGCCGCGGCCTGGTCCCGGCTGCGGGTGGACAACCGCGCGTGGCTCGCGCCCTGGGAACCCTCGGCGCCCGCGTCGTGGGAGCAGCGGCACACCCCCGCGGTCTACCGGGCGATGCGTCGCGCCGCCCGTCGGCGGGCCCAGCAGGGCCTCGCCCTGCCCTTCGCCGTCCGGCACCGCGACCGGCTGGTCGGCCAGGTCACCCTGGACAACGTCGTGCGCGGCGCGCTGCGGTCGGCGCACGTCGGCTACTGGATCGACCGGGCCGCCGCGGGGCAGGGCATCGCCTCCACGGCGGTGGCCCTGGTGTGCGACCACGCCTTCGGTCCGGCAGGTCTGCACAGAATCCAGGCCGACATACGTCCCGAGAACGGTCCCAGCCGCCGATTGGTAGAGCGACTGGGTTTCCGCGAGGAGGGGATGTTCCGCTCGTACCTCGACATCGACGGCGACTGGCGCGACCACCTGGGCTACGCGCTGCTCGCCGGTGACCACCCCCGCGGGGTGGTCGCGCACCTCCGTCGGTCGCACTGACCGACACGCCGACCCGTGCGACACGCCGGGTCGGTGCGACACGACACGGGCACGCCCCGGTGCGCCTCCCTCGATGGGGGGAGCGCGCGCCCTAACGTGCCTCCTCGAGTGACCCGTGTGACTCGTGTGACGCCAGGGATCGGCATCGCACATGCGGGATGCCAGGGATGGGGTGGTTCGCGATGGGATCGGGTGTGCTGCTGGCCGCTCTGGTCGTGCTGTGGTTCGTGGTGCTGGTGCCGATGGTGGTCACCCGCGGCGACGCGGCGCCGGCCCGGGCAGGTGCTGTCGACTCCGGGCGCACGCTGCGCCGTCGCCGGGTCGTGGACCCGGTGGTCCACGCCGACACCGAGCGGGTCTCCATCGACCGCAGCCAGCTCCAGCGGACCGGTGAGCTGCAGGTCGACGTGCACGCGCTGCGCCGCCGCACGCTGGCCGGCCTGGCCGCGCTCGCCGTCCTGGTCCTGGTCGGCGCGCTGACCTACCGCTCCTGGCTCTGGGCACCGCAGGTGCTGCTCGACCTCGCCGTCGTCGGCTACCTCATGGTCACCCGCGCCGCCGCCCAGCGGGAGCGCCGGGCGACGGCCCGCCGGCAGGCCCGGGCGGCCTCCCGCCCGGCGCGTCCCGCGGCCCGTCCCGCCCCCCGCCCGGCCGCTGCGGCCGCGCCGTCGGTCCCGGTGCACAGCCTGCCGCTGGCCCCGGTCCACCCGCTGCGCCCCGGGCGCACCGTCACCCCCTCCCACGCCGCCCCGGCGGCCGCGAGCTGGCAGCACAGCGCCGTGGTCGGCCTGGACGACGAGGACATCGGCTTCGCCGACATCGACGTCTACGCGCCACGGACGGCGACCGGCTGACCCTGCGCGGCAGCCGCACCGCCAGGCGGTAGGCTGTCCGGGTACCAGGGGCTGTGGCGCAGTTGGTAGCGCGTCTCGTTCGCAATGAGAAGGCCAGGGGTTCGAATCCCCTCAGCTCCACCGGTCGCAGAGCCCGGGTCCCGATCGGGGCCCGGGCTCTGCTGCGTCAGGCGAAGCCGGGCGGGCGCTTGCCCACGAACGCGGCGATCCCCTCGGCCGACTCCGGGTCGCCGGCCGACTCCACGATCAGCCGGGCCTCCTCGTCCAGCTGCGCGTCCAGCGTGGTGGTGGCCGCGCGGCGCACCAGACCACGGGTGCGCACCATCGCCCGCACCGGCCCGGCGGCGACCTGGTGGGCCAGCTCGGTGGCGGCGGTAGTCAGCGCCTCGTCGTCCACGAGCCGGCCGACCAGGCCGAACAGGTGCGCGTCTGCCGCGCCGAGCGTGCCGTTGGTGAGCATCAGCTCCAGCGCCCGCGGCGCACCCAGGGTGCGGGCCAGGGCCCACGAGCTGCCGCCGTCCGGGGAGAGCCCGATGGCCCCGTAGGCGGGGCGGAACTTCGTGGCGCGGGCGGCCACCACGAGGTCGCAGGCGCCGACCAGGCCGATCCCCGCCCCGGCCACGGCGCCCTGCACGCCTGCCACGACGGGCACCGGGCAGCCGACCACCCGTCGGACGACGTCGTGCCACCGGTCGGCCAGCGCGCCGATGAAGGCGGCGCGGTCGTCGGCGGCCGCCATGCCCTGCACGTCGCCGCCCACGCAGAACCGCGGGCCGGCGCCGAGCAGCAGCACGGTGCGGGTGTCGGCCGGGCGGTCGTCGAGGGCCCGCACGAGGGCGTCGGCCAGGGCCAGGTCGATCGCGTTGCCGGCCTCTGGCCGGTCCAGGGTGACCACCCAGACGTCGCCGTCCCGTGCCGTGCTCACCCGTCGCGTCGTCGCGCTGCTCGTCATGGCCCGACCGTAGGGGTGCCGGCAGCACCGTGCCCCCGGTCCGTCGGGACCGGGGGCACGGTGGCGCAGGTGGGGCGGGGTCAGCGACGGTGCAGGAGCTCCGCCTCGACCTCGCCGTCGACGGCACCCGGGGCACCGCCGAACTCGTCGGCGATCTCCCCGGCGACGTCGTCGGGTGCGTCGACCGGGTGGCCGTCCTCGGCCATCCCGCGGTCGGCCGCGGCCAGGATCCGGTGCCCGCTGGCCAGCACGGCGACGCCGGCCAGGACGGCCACCGCACCGACGTAGAAGGGCACGTGGACGTCGAAGGCCTCGACCAGCTTGCCCGCCGCGAAGGGCGCCAGCCCGCCGCCGAGGAACCGCACGAAGCCGTAGGCGGCCGAGGCGACCGGCCGCTCGACCGGGCTGACCTGCATGACCGCCTGGGTGGTCAGCGTGTTGTTGATGCCGATGAACGCCCCGGCCACGATCACGCAGGTGATCAGCGCCCACTTCGTGTCGGTGAAGACCGCGATCAGCAGCAGGTCGACGGCGAACAGGCCCAGCGCGCCGTAGAGGCTGCGGGCGGTGCCGAACCGGGCCTGCAGCCGGGGCGCACCGACGACCGAGAACAGCGCGACCAGCAGCCCCCAGCCGAAGAAGACGAAGCCCAGCTCGATCGCCGACAGCTCCATCGGGAACGGGGCGTAGCCGAGCATCGTGAAGAAGCCCCAGTTGTAGAGCAGGGCGGTGATCGCCATGGTCAGCAGGCCCCGGTGCCGCAGCGCCTTGAGCGGGGCGGACAGCGGCATCTTCTGCACGGGCTTGGGCGTCTTGTCCAGCAGGACGACGGTGGCCAGCAGCGCGATCGCCATCAGCACGGCGACGCCGAAGAACGGGCCGCGCCAGCTGATGCTGCCCAGCAAGCCGCCGACCAGCGGACCGGCCGCGATGCCCAGGCCGAGGGCGGCCTCGTAGAGCACGATCGCGCCGGCGAACCCGCCCGAGGCGCTGGCGACGATGACCGCCAGCGACGTGGCGATGAACAGGGCGTTGCCCAGGCCCCACCCGGCGCGGAAGCCGACGATGCCGCCGATGGAGTCGCTGAGCCCGGCCAGCGCGGAGAAGACCACGATGATCGACAGCCCGGCGACCAGGGTCTGCTTGGCCCCGATCCGGCTGGACACCCAGTTGGTGCCGAGCATCGCGACCGCGGTGACGACCAGGTAGCTGGTGAACAGCAGCGTCACCTGGCTCTCGCTGGCGCCCAGCTGGGTCTTCAGCGAGGGCAGGATCGGGTCGACGAGCCCGATGCCCATGAAGCTGACGACGCAGGCGAACGCGACGGCGTACACCGCCTTGGGCTGGCCGAGCATGCTGGACTTCTGGCTGGTTGCGCCGTGTGCGCTCACCAGGTCACCTCCGCAGGTGGGGGTCGTGGGGGATCAGTGCTGGAGGGCCCCGGCCAGGCGGCCGAGGGCGGGGAGTGCTGCGGCGATCCGGGCGACGTCGTCGTCGTCCAGGTCGGCCAGCGGGCGGGCGATGCGCGCGGCCCGCTGGGTCCGCCGCCGGGACAGCAGGTCGGCGCCGGCGTCGGTCAGGCTGAGGACGACGGCCCGGCCGTCGCGCGGGTCGGCGGCCCGGTGGACGAGACCCTGCCCCGACAACCGCGCGATGAGCGCGGTCATCGACGGCTGGCTGACACCCTCGGCGGCGGCCAGCTCGGTGAGCCGGGCGGGGCCGGAGCGCTGCAGGGTCGCCAGGGTGGCGGCCGCGGTGAGGCTGAGCTCGGTGCGGCTGCTGGTCAGCTGGCGCAGCCCGACGACGACGTCGTCCAGGTGCGCGGCCAGCTCGGTCCGGTCATCAACCATGCACCCAGTTGTACAACCCAACTATGGATACGTCAAAACCAGCTGGGGAACCACATGCGCTGCACCCACTCGGCGTAGGACAGCGGCTGCCCGGTGAGGACCGGGTAGAAGAACACGAACGTCAGCGCGACCACGGCCAGGTACAGGCTCACCGCGCCGAGGCCGAGCTGCCGGCGGAACGGGGTGGCCCGGTCGGGGCCGGTCTGCCGGCCCAGGACGTCCTGCAGGGCGAGGGTGACCGCCAGGACGAAGAAGGGCAGCACCGGTGCCATGTAGAAGATGAACATCGTGCGCTCGAGGTTGACGAACCAGGTCAGCCAGCCGGCGGCGATGCCCACCGCGACGGTGATGGCCGCCGGGTCGCGCCGGGCGACGATCCGCCAGACCAGCCACAGCATCGCCGGGGCGAAGACCAGCCAGAGCGTGGGGGTGCCCACCATCAAGATGTAGCGGATGACCTGGTCGCCGGCGGAGTCGGTGAGGCCCTGCGGGTTCCACAGCAGGATCGGCCGGCCGTCGACCAGCCACGACCACGGCCCGGACTCCCACGGGTGCGGGGTGGACAGCCCGTTGTGGAAGGCCAACCACTCACCGTGCATGTGCCACAGCGAGCGCAGCGGGCCGGGGATCCAGGGCCAGTCGGTGTCGGGGTTCTGGTCGGCCCAGTGCCGGCCCTGGGAGTTCTCGCCGCGGAACCACCCGGTGAAGGTGGCCAGGTAGGTGAGCACGGGGAGCAGCCCCAGGGCCCACGCGGCACCGGGCAGGCCGCGCAGCAGCGCCGTGCGGGTGGGGCTGGGCACGCCGGCCTCGCGCCAGGCGGCGCGGTCCCAGAACAGCGACAGGATCGCGAAGAAGGCCAGGAAGTACACGCCGGACCACTTGACCCCGGCCGAGCAGCCGAACAGCACCCCGGCCGCGATCCGCCAGCCCCGGGGGCCGAGCGCGAAGCCGTGGGTGAGCGGGCCGCGGGCGCGGATGCGGGCCCGCACCCGGTCGCGGTCGACGACCAGGCAGGCGACCGCGCTGACCACGAAGGCCTGCAGGAAGACGTCGAGCAGCCCGATGCGGCCGACGGTGAACGCGAAGCCGTCGAGGGCCATGAGCAGCCCCGCGACCAGCCCGAGCAGCGTGGACCCGGTGAGCCGCCGACCCAGCCGGGCGAGCACGACGACCGCCACGGTGCCGGCGACCAGGCTCGGGAACCGCCAGCCGAAGCTGTCGTACCCGAAGAGCTTGATGCCACCGGCGATCAGCAGCTTGCCCAGCGGCGGGTGGACGATGAACGTGTAGCCGCGGTTGTACTCGTACCCCCACTCGAGGACCTCGTTGGCCTCGGGCGGGTAGTAGGCCTCGTCGAAGAGCAGGTCGCCGGGGTAGGAGAGGTCCCAGAGCCGGCTGACGAAGGTCGCGACGCCGAGCACGGCGGCGAGCACCCACGACAGCACCCGGTCGGTGGGGAGCGGCGGGGTGAGCTGGCGGGCCGGACGCCGGGGCACCCGACGGGCCGGCGCGGCCTCGTCGGGCGTGCGCTCGGGAGCCAGCACCGCCATGCCGGTCAGGGTAGGCGGAGGGTCTGACACCCTCGTGCCGTGACGGGACGACTCGTGCTCGGCGGCGCGCCGCTGGGACAACCCGGTGACGTCGGCCCCCGACTGCGGGAGGCGATGGCCACCGCCGAGGTGCTCGCCTGCGAGGACACCCGCCGCCTGCACCGGCTGGCCCAGGACCTCGGGGTGACGTTCACCGGCCGGGTGGTGACCTTCCACGAGACGGTCGAGGCATCCCGGCTGCCCGGCCTGGTGGCCGCCATGGAGGCGGGGCAGACCGTGCTGCTGCTCACCGACGCCGGCATGCCGTCGGTGTCCGACCCCGGGTACACCCTGGTGCGCGCCGCCGTCGAGGCCGGCATCGAGGTCACCTCGGTGCCCGGGCCGTCGGCCGTCACCACCGCGCTGGCGGTGTCCGGGCTGCCGTGCGACCGGTTCTGCTTCGAGGGGTTCCTGCCCCGCCGCGGCCGACGGACGGCGTTCACCGCGCTGGCGGCCGAACCGCGCACGATGGTCTTCTTCGAGTCCCCGCACCGGCTGGCCGACGCGCTGGCCGACGCCGCCGCCGTGCTGGGTGACGACCGCCCCGCCGTCGTCTGCCGCGAGCTCACGAAGACCCACGAGGAGGTCGTCCGCGGCACCCTCGGGTCGCTGGCCGCGTGGGCGGCCGAGGGCGTGCGCGGCGAGATCACCCTGGTGGTCGCCGGTGCCCCGGCGGGCCCCGCCGACCTGACACCGGCCGAGATCGCCGCCGAGGTGGCCCGCGAGGAGGCGGCGGGGGAGACCCGCAAGGACGCCATCCGTGCCGTCGTCACCCGGACCGGCCTGCCCAAGCGCGTCGTCTTCGACGCGGTGGTGGCCGCCAAGCACCCCTGACCCGCCCCGCCCCGCCCCGCCGGGCCCGCTGCCGAGCCCCCGCCCCCGGCCCCGCGGTAAAGGAACCTCTGCACCCCCTGCCGGAGCCAGAACGGGGTGCAACGGATGCTTTGCCGTACTGCAGCGGGGGCGGGCGGGGCAGGGTCAGGCTGCGCGGAGCTGGGCCACCCGCACCCGGTAGACCGCCAGCACCTTCGCCCGCACTCCGTCGGGGTCGCGCAGCACCTCTGCGTAGGTGAAGCGGAGCACCAGCCAGCCCAGCGCGGCGAACACGGCGTCCCGGGCGAGGTCGTCGGCGCGCTGCCGGGGTGAGGTGTGGAAGGCCGCGCCGTGCAGCTCGACGGCGAGCATCGCCTCCTCCCAGGCACGGTCGTGGTGCCTGGTGATGCCGTCGGGGCAGTCCACGGCGAACTGGCCACGGCTGGTCGGCATCGACCGGTGGGTGAACACGCCCAGGACGCCGAGCGCCTCGAGCTCGCTCCGCACCCCGTCCGCGACCAGGGCGATGGCCTGGGCCAGTTGTCGTCGGCCGCCGATGTTGGACCTGCGTCCCAGTGCTGCGACGAGGTGCGCGGGGTCCAGCCGCAGCTCACGGACCGCGTCCACGAGCACCGGGCGGCGCTCGGCGCGGGGGAGCAGCGGCCATGCGGTCACCAGGCTGTCGGCCGGTGGCAGCACGGGCAGCCCGCGGACCCATTGGCGGTCGGCCTCGGAGAAGCCGTCGCGGCGGTGGACGACGAGGTCGGTCGCACCGGCCCTGCGGTGCTTCGAGGCGATGGTGACGTGGACCGGGCCGCTGGCTGCACGTAGGCCGTGCACGGCCAGCGCGGTGGTGTGGCTCAGCGCGACGACGCCGCCGACGCACATCACGGCCGCCCGCAGCCGACGATCACCTGCGGCTGGGTCGCCCTTCGCCGTGTAGACGTGGGGGAAGACGCGGAGCAGGCGGCCGCTGTCGACGTGGTTGTCGACGATGCTCCGCGGGGCCACCCGCAGGAGGTCCTGGCGGGTGGCCAAGCCGTGCTGCCCTCGCAGCAGGTCGTGGATGGCGCGGCGGTGGTGGTCAGCGGGCACGCCGGTGATCGTCGATGCCGGGACGCCGTGGTGGGGCACTGCGCCGCAATCTGTGGACAGCCCGCCGATCCGTGCCGCCTCGAGTTCGGCAAAGGAACCTCTGCACCCCCCAACCGCGCGGATGGGGGGTGCAGAGGTTCCTTTGCCTCGGTTCGAGGTGGGAGCGGGGTGTGGACAGCGGGGCTGGCGCGGGGGTTACAGCCAGCCGCTGCGCTTGAAGGCGCGCCAGAGGGCGGCGCAGGCGGCGGCCATCAGCAGCAGCACCAGGGGGTAGCCCAGGTGCCACTTCAGCTCGGGCATGTAGTCGAAGTTCATGCCGTAGATGCCGGCGATCGCGGTGGGGACGGCGATGATGCCCGCCCACGCGGAGATCTTGCGCATGTCCTCGTTGTCGGCCAGCGAGGTGCGGGCCAGCGAGGCCTGGAGGATGGAGGACAGCAGCTCGTCCAGGGACGCGATCTGGTCGCGCACCCGGATGGTGTGGTCCTGGACGTCGCGGAAGTAGGACCGCATCGCGTCGGGCACCACCTCGACCTGCCGCTCGGCGAGGGCGTGCAGCGGGAGGTCCAGCGGGGTGACCGCACGGCGCAGCTGCATGAGCTCGCGCTTGAGCTGGTAGAGCCGCGGGATGTCGTCGGTGCGCTGCGGGGAGAAGACCGACGCCTCGAGCTCGTCGACGTCCTCCTCGACGCTGGCCGCGACCTCCACGTAGTGGTCCACGACGAGGTCGGCGACGGCGTACAGCACGGCGGAGGGGCCGTGGCACAGCAGGTCGGGCTGCTCCTCCAGGCGGTGCCTGAGGTCGGCCAGCCCGCCGTGCTGGCCGTGCCGGACGGTGATCACGTGGTGCGGGCCGAGGAACACCATCACCTCGCCGGTGTCGACCACCTCGCTGGTGGCGGTCAGCTGCTCGTGCTCCACGTAGATGGCGGTCTTGAGGACCATGAACAGGCCGTCGTCGTAGCGGTCGAGCTTGGGGCGCTGGTGGGCGTAGACGGCGTCCTCGACGGCGAGGGGGTGCAGGCCGTACTCCTCGGCGATGGACTCGAACTCCTTCTCGCTGGGCTCGTGCAGACCCAGCCAGACGAAGCCGTCGCGCTCACGGGCCACCCGCAGGGCATCTGCGGGGGCGACGCCGTCGACGCGGTGGCCGTCGACGTAGACCCCGCACCCCACCACCGGGTCGCCCTCGGGTCGGTGCGGAGCCGGGCCCAGCGGCGCACCGGCCGGGCGTGGGCTGTGCCGCGGGCGGGGCTTGGGGGCCGGGGTGGCCGCAGGTGCGTCGGTCCCGGCGTCGGTGCTGGCCATCTGTCTCCTCCGCTGCGGGTCGACGGCGAGCGTAGGCGTGCGGCCCGACGTGACGCGTGGCACGCTCCGACCACCACACGTGATCAACAAGCAGGGCAGGGGGAACGCACATGGCCGTCACCAACCGCTGGCGCGTCAAGAGCGTCGAGGACTCCATCCACGACACCGAGGAGCCCGAGCACCAGCTCAAGAAGAACCTGTCCGGCCTGGACCTCACGGTCTTCGGCGTCGGCGTCATCATCGGCACCGGCATCTTCGTGCTCACCGGCGAGGTCGCGCAGACCACCGCGGGCCCGGCGGTCGCGATCTCCTTCGTGATCGCCGGCATCGTCTGCGGGCTGGCCGCGCTCTGCTACGCCGAGTTCGCCTCGACCGTGCCGGTCGCGGGGTCGGCCTACACGTTCTCCTACGCGACGTTCGGCGAGCTGGTGGCCTGGATCATCGGGTGGGACCTCGTGCTCGAGCTCGCGCTGGGCGCGGCCACGGTGAGCGTCGGCTGGTCCGGGTACCTCAACCAGCTGCTCAGCGACATCGGCATCGGGCTGCCCGAGACCATCGCCGGCGAGACCGCCCGCTTCAACATCCCGGCCATGTTCATCGCGCTGCTGATGACCGGGGTGCTCATCCTGGGCATCAAGCTGTCGTCGCGCATCACCTCGATCATCGTGGCCATCAAGGTCGCGATCGTGCTGCTGGTGATCGTGGTCGGCGTCTTCTACGTCAAGGCGGCCAACTTCAGCCCGTTCATCCCGCCGACCGAGCCGGCCGAGGGCGGTGGCTCCGGGCTGACCCAGCCGTTCATCCAGCTGCTCACCGGGTTCGCCCCGGCCAGCTTCGGCGTCGAGGGCGTCATCGCCGGCGCGGCCATCGTGTTCTTCGCCTTCATCGGCTTCGACATCGTCGCCACCGCGGCCGAGGAGACCAAGAACCCGAGCAAGGACCTCCCGCGCGGCATCTTCGGCTCGCTGGCCGTCTGCACGGTCCTCTACGTGCTGGTCAGCCTCGTGGTCGTCGGCATGCAGAACTACACCGAGCTGAACGCCTCGGCCCCGCTGGCCGGTGCGTTCTCCAGCGTCGGGCTGCCGTTCTTCGCCGGGATCATCTCGGTCGGTGCACTGGCCGGGCTGACCAGCGTGGTCATGATCCTCATGCTGGGCCAGTCGCGGGTGCTGTTCGCCATGAGCCGGGACCACCTGCTGCCCCCGGGCCTGGCCAAGGTGCACCCCACCTACGGCACGCCGTACCGGATCACGCTCATCACCGGCGTGGTCGTGGCGATCATGGCCGGGTTGATCCCGCTGGGCACGCTGGCCGAGCTGGTCAACATCGGCACCCTGTTCGCCTTCGTGCTGGTCAGCATCGGGGTCGTGGTGCTCCGCAGGACGCGGCCGGACCTCCCGCGGGCGTTCCGCGTGCCGCTGATGCCGGTGCTGCCGATCGTGGCGGCGGTCGCCAGCCTGTACCTGATGATGAACCTGCCCACCGACACCTGGATCCGCTTCGCGGTGTGGATGGCCATCGGCGTGGGCGTCTACTACGCCTACGGCCGCAAGCACAGCCGGCTGGCCAAGGGCGGCGACCACGACCACAGCGTGGAGACCGGCGACGGCACCACGGGTCAGGGCCACCAGCAGTAGCCCCACGACCGGCACGACGACGGCGGGGCCGTCTCACCCACCCGGGTGAGACGGCCCCGTCCTCGTCTCCGGACCCGGGCGCGGCGGGACGACCTCCACGGTGACCGACCGTCGCCGTCCAGGGAGATCCGTTGTCCAGCACCGCAGTCGCGCTGCCCCGCATCCCGGTCACCCCGACCACCGGGCGGCGCCGGGCACCGGCGACCGTCCTGGCCTCGGGTGCCCTCGCCGTCGTCCAGGCCGTGGGCCTGCTCGCGCTGGGCCTGACCTCGCTGGACGCCGTCTGGGGCGACGGACTGCGGCCGCCCGGGGTGCTGGTGGCCGGCACCCTGCTGGGCCTGGCCGGCTGGGTCGTGCTCGTCGCCGCGGGCGGTGCGTCGCTGGTCGACGGCGCCGGCAACCGGCTGCTGGTCTCGGTGTCCGTCGGGGAACTGGTGCTGCTCGGCGTCCTCGCCGTGGGCGGGGTCGCCGACGGGGTCCGGCAGGTCGACCTGGGCGGCCAGACCTTCTCGCTGTCCGCGCTGGCGGTGACGGCCGCCGTCCTCCCGCTCGTGAAGCTGCTGCTGGGCACGTCGCCGGCGGCCGGCGACTGGACGGCGACCACGCGCCGTCCGGTCCGCGTCCCGCGCCCGCCGGCGGCCCACCGCCGGGCCCGCGCCGTGACCCTGGCCGTGATCGCCCTGGCCCTGGTCACGGTCTCGCTCACCGGGCAGCCGGCGCCGGCCGGGACGGCGACGACGAACGTGGTCGACACCGCTCACTAGTCTCGTGCCGTGAGTGATCGGCACATCCTGACCGCGGTCGCCTGGCCCTACGCCAACGGCCCCCGGCACATCGGCCACGTCTCGGGCTTCGGCGTGCCCTCCGACGTGTTCAGCCGGTACCAGCGGATGGCCGGCAACCGGGTGCTGATGGTCAGCGGCACGGACGAGCACGGCACCCCGATCACCGTCGCCGCCGACGCCGAGGGCGTCTCGCCGCAGGAGATCGCCGACCGCAACAACCGGATCATCGTCGGCGACCTCACCGGCCTGGGGCTGAGCTACGACCTGTTCACCCGGACGACGACGGCCAACCACGCGGCGGTGAGCCAGGAGATCTTCCTGGGCCTGCTCAAGAACGGCTACGTCTTCGCGCAGACCACGCTGGGCGCGATCAGCCCCTCGACCGGGCGCACCCTGCCCGACCGGTACATCGAGGGCACCTGCCCCATCTGCGGCTACGACGGCGCCCGCGGCGACCAGTGCGACAACTGCGGCAACCAGCTCGACCCGATCGACCTGGTCAACCCGGTCTCGAAGATCAACGGCGAGACGCCGAAGTTCGTCGAGAGCGAGCACTGGTTCCTCGACCTGCCCGCCTTCGCCAAGGCCCTCGGCGACTGGCTGGGCACGCGCAAGGCGTGGCGGCCCAACGTCCTGAACTTCAGCGTGAACCTGCTCGAGGACCTCAAGCCGCGCAGCTACACCCGGGACATCGACTGGGGCATCCGCATCCCGCTGCCCGACTGGCGCGAGCGGGACGACAAGCGCATCTACGTCTGGTTCGACGCGGTCGTGGGCTACCTCTCGGCCTCGATCGAGTGGGCGCGGCGCTCGGGTGACCCCGAGGCGTGGCGGCAGTGGTGGCAGAGCCCGGACGCCGACGCCTACTACTTCATGGGCAAGGACAACATCGTCTTCCACGCCGAGATCTGGCCCGCGCAGCTGCTGGGCTACAACGGCGGCGGCGACAAGGGTGGCACCCCGGGCTCCTACGGGGCGCTGAACCTGCCCACCGAGGTGGTCTCCAGCGAGTTCCTGACGATGGAGGGCAAGAAGTTCTCGTCCTCGCGTCGGGTGGTCATCTACGTGCGCGACTTCCTCGAGCGCTACGACGCCGACGCGCTGCGCTACTTCATCGCGGTGGCCGGTCCGGAGAACCAGGACACCGACTTCACCTGGGCCGAGTTCCGCCGCCGGAACAACGACGAGCTCGTCGCCGGCTGGGGCAACCTGGTGAACCGGTCGATCTCGATGGCGGCGAAGAACGTGGGCGCCGTCCCGCAGCCCGGTGACCTCACCGACGCCGACCGCGACCTGCTGACGACGACGTCCGGCGCGTTCGGCACGGTGGGCGAGCTGCTGGGCCGCAACCGGCAGAAGGCCGCGATCAACGAGGCCATGCGGGTCGTCGGCGAGGCCAACAAGTACCTCTCGGACCAGGCGCCGTGGAAGCTCAAGGAGGACCCGGCCCGCCGGGACTCCGTGCTGTTCACCGCCCTGCAGGCCATCAAGGACTGCAACGGGCTGCTCTCGCCGTTCCTGCCGCACGCCGCGCAGCAGGTGCACGAGCTGCTGGGCGGCGAGGGCACCTGGTCGGTGCAGCCGCGCATCGAGGAGGTCACCGACCTGGACGACGGCCGGCCCTACCCGGTGATCACCGGCGACTACGCGACGGGTCAGGCCGTGTGGGCCTCGGTGCCGATCACCCCGGGGACGCCGCTGGACACCCCGAAGCCGGTCTTCACCAAGCTCGACGAGTCCATCGTCGAGGAGGAGCTGCGCCGGTTCGAGGAGGGGTCCTGAGCCGCTCGGCGTCCTCGCGGGCGAACAAGCGGGGCGAGCCGCCGCCGAGCCCGGAGCCGTTGCCGGCGCCGGTGCTGGACAGCCACACCCACCTCGACATCGCCGTGGGCGGTGAGGACCGGCTGCCCGACGAGCACGAGGTGGACGCCGAGATCGCCGCCGCGGCCGCGGTCGGGGTGACCCGGCTGGTGCAGGTGGGCGTCGACGTCGCCAGCTCGCAGTGGTCGGCGGCGCTGGCCGCCCGGCACCCGTCGGTGCTCGCCGCGGTCGCCGTGCACCCCAACGAGGCCGGGGCCGGCGCGGCGACCCCGGAGGCGCTGGCCGAGATCGACCGGTTGGCGGCGCTGCCGCGGGTGCGGGCGGTGGGGGAGACCGGTCTGGACCGCTTCCGCACGGGCCCCGAGGGCTGGGCTGCCCAGGAGGCGTCCTTCCGCGGGCACATCGCCGTGGCGAAGCGGCACGGGATCGCGCTGGTCATCCACGACCGGGACGCCCACCAGGAGGTGCTGCGGGTCCTGGACGACGAGGGCCTGCCCGAGCACACCGTGTTCCACTGCTTCTCCGGCGACGCCGCGTTCGCGCGGCAGTGCCTGGACCGGGGGGCGGTGCTCTCCTTCGCCGGCACGCTGACCTTCGGCAACGCCGGCTACCTGCGCGAGGCCGCGGCCCTGGCGCCGCTGGACCAGCTGCTGGTCGAGACCGACAGCCCCTTCCTCACCCCGGCGCCCCACCGCGGCCGCCCCAACAGCAGCCGCCTGGTCCCGCACACCGTGCGCGCCCTCGCCGAGGTCACCGGCACCGACCTCGAGCAGCTCTGCCACCAACTCACGGCAACCGCAGAACGCGTCTTCGGCCCCTGGCACGACTGAGCGGAACGCTCGCCCCCAACCACGGCGATCGGGGACGGCACCTGCTGAGCCGCGTTGCGCGCACGAGGAGCGGGGGCCCGGAGGGTCCCCCGAGGAGTGCTCGCGGGGCTCCACGCAGCCGGGGACGGCCGTTGGCCGCGGCCGGAGCGCGGAGCGCGACATCAGACACAGCGCCGCGTCGTCCGAAGGACCACAATCAACACCGTGGGTCGCCTCATCGCCGTCGTGCTGTTCATCGCCGTGATGGTGCCGTCGGGTCTGCTGGCCCGGGGGTGGGCCCAGGCCTCGGACCGCCGGCTGGTGGCCGGCGGGTCGGTGGAGCTGGTGCCGCCGTCCGAGGCCGGTGCCGCGGTGCTGGCCCGGCAGGCTCGGCACGGGCGGCGGGTCCGGCAGCTGGGCTTCGTGCTGGGGCTGGTGCTGATCGGGATCAGCGTGGCGATGTTCGCCGAGGCGTCGGTGTTCCTGTGGCTGCCGGCGCTGGTGGTGGGGTTGCTGGCCGGGGTGCTGCTGGCCGAGGCGACGCGTCCGCGGCCGCGGTGGGCCGCGGGGTCACGGCGTCCCCGGCGCGGGGAGCAGATCTCGCCCTGGCTCTTGTGGTCGATGCGGGTGGCCGTGGTGGGCGAGCTGGTGGTGGCCTGGACGCTGTGGTCGGCCGGCTCGCTGGACCGCGGCGTGGCCGTGGTCGCGCTGGTGGCGCCGGGGGCGGCGTGGGTGCTGGCCGAGGTGGCCCTGCTGCGGGTGGTCGCGCGACCGCTGGCGGCCGAGGGCGCCGACGTCCCGGTGGACGAGGCGCTGCGCACGTGGACGGCGCACCTGGTGTGCGCGGCGGCGAGCGTGCTCGCGCTGGTGCCGCTGGGGGCCTCGTTGCTGGTGGCCGGGGTCGACCTGGGTGACCGGGTGACCGACGGGGTGGACCTGGTGCCGGTGGCGCTGGTGGCGGGCGGGTTCTCGGCCATCACCGCCGGGTTGGCGGTGGCCTTCTTCCTGGTGACCTGGTTGCGCCCGGTCCGGCACGCGGCCCCGGCCCTGGCGGGCTGACCCAGGTCACACCGTGACGCTGGTCACGTGGCACACGGTCCCGTCGTACGGGGCCGGATAGGGCATTTGTGACGCGTGGTGTCGGCGTGGCTACTCCATGTCGACTGATCGACCTGATCAGATGTCTCCAGCACTGCCGTTGGACGCAACTCGTTCGTTATCGTGTCGTGACCGATCCCGTCGGGGTGGGGATGGACTTCCCCTGCCCGGGCCCCTGTGACCCGTGGATGTGCCGTGCACCGAACGCTCAAGCTCTCGCTCTTCGCCCTGGTACTCGTGGGCCTCGTGGGTGGTTCCACCGCCTACGTCCTGGCCCAGAAGTCGGTGACGCTCACCGTCGACGGCCAGTCCCGCGAGATCAGCACCTACGCCGCGACCGCGGGTGAGGTCCTCTCCGACGAGGACATCGACGTCGCCGCCGACGACGTCGTCCTCCCGTCGGCCGACAGCGCGGTCGACGACGGCGACACCGTCGTCCTCAACCGGGCCCGCCCCCTCGAGCTGACCGTGGACGGCGTGACGACCAGCGTGACGACGACGGCGCTGTCGGTCGACGAGGCGCTGGACCAGCTCGGCTACCGCGGTGACGGCCTGGTGCTCAGCGCCTCCCGCAGCGAGCGCCTCCCGCTGGACGGCATGGCCCTGCAGGTCACCACCCCGAAGACGGTCACGGTCATCGCCGACGGCGTCACCCGCGAGGTCACCACCACGGCCGGCACCGCCGGCGACCTGCTGACCGAGCAGGGCCTGACCCTGTCGGCGACCGACCGCACCAGCCTCTACCCGACCGCGCCGCTGATGGACCGCATGGTGCTGCAGGTCTGGCGGGTGCAGGTCAGCGAGGTCACCGAGACGCAGGCCGTCGACTACCAGACCGTCGAGACGCAGGACCCGAACTCCCCCGAGGGCACCCGCACGGTGACCACCGAGGGCGTCGAGGGCCAGCAGGCGACCACCTACACCGTCACGGTGACCGACGGCGTCGAGACCAGCCGGGTGCCCGGCGCGGTCACCGTCACCCAGGCCCCGGTCGACGAGCAGGTCTCCGTGGGCACCCAGCCCGCGCCCGTGGCGGCGGCGACGTCGGGCGGCAACACCGGCGCCTCGGCGCCGGCCTCGACCAGCGGCCTCGACTGGGACGCCCTCGCGCAGTGCGAGGCCGGCGGCAACTGGGCCATCAACACCGGCAACGGCTACTACGGCGGGCTGCAGTACAACATCTCGACGTGGAACGCCTACGGCGGCGCGGAGTTCGCCTCCCGTCCCGACCTGGCCACCCGGGAGCAGCAGATCGCCGTGGGTGAGCGGACCTACGCCGCCCGCGGTGCCTCGCCGTGGCCGTCCTGCGGCAAGCGTCTCTGATGGAGGACCTCACCGCCCCCCACCGCTCGCGAGCTGGCGGCGGACCCGTGCGGCGAGGCCTTACCTGAGCGCCGTCCCCGACGGCACGGACGGATTGCTGGGCCCGGCTGCGATCCGCAGCCTGGCCCAGCAGCTCGACCTGCGTCCGACCAAGCAGCTCGGGCAGAACTTCCTGCACGACGCGAACACCATCCGGCGCATCGTGCGCACCGCGGAGCTGCGCGCCGACGACGTGGTCTGCGAGATCGGCCCCGGCCTCGGTTCGCTGACCCTGGGCCTGCTGCCCGCCGCCCGGCGGGTCGTGGCCGTCGAGATCGACCCCCGCCTGGCCGACCAGCTGCCCCGCACCGTCGCGGAGCGCACCCCCGCGCTGGCCGACCGGTTGACCGTGGTCACCGCCGACGCCCTGCGGATCACCGAGCTGCCCGGACCGGCACCCACCGCGCTGGTGGCCAACCTGCCCTACAACATCTCGGTGCCGGTGCTTCTGCACCTCCTCGAGCAGTTCCCCACCATCCGCACGGCCCTGGTGCTGGTCCAGCTCGAGGTGGCCGACCGGCTGGCTGCGGCGCCGGGCAGCGACGCCTACGGGGTGCCCAGCGTGAAGGCGGCCTGGTACGCCGAGGTCCGCCGGGCGGGCGCGGTCGGGCGTCCGGTGTTCTGGCCGGTGCCCAACGTCGACTCGGGGCTGGTCCGGCTCACCCGGCGCGAGGCCCCGTCCGGCGACCGGCGGGCCACCTTCGCGGCCGTCGACGCCGCGTTCGCCACCCGACGCAAGGGGCTGCGGGCCGCCCTCGCCGGGTGGGCGGGCAGCCCGGCCGCCGCCGAGACCCGGCTGCGCGCCGCCGGCATCGACCCGACCTGGCGCGGCGAGCGGCTCTCGGTCCTCGACTTCGCCCGGTTGGCGGCCACCGAACCCGTCCCGGCAGGCTGAGGGCATGCCGCACGCGACCTCGGGGGGGCCCGGCCGGATCGCCGGTGACGGCTCGGTCACCGCGCACGCGCCGGCCAAGATCAACGTGCACCTGGCGGTCGGCCCGCTGCGGTCCGACGGGTTCCACGAGCTGACCACCGTCTACCTGGCCGTGTCGCTGCTGGACTCCGTCACGGCCTGGCCCGACGACGGGCTCTCGGTCACCGTGACGGGGGAGGGGGCCGACGGCGCCGTCCCCACCGACTCCCGCAACCTGGTCTGGCAGGCCGCCGAGCTGCTGGCCCGGCACGCCGGGGTGCGGGCCGATGCGGCCCTGCACATCGACAAGTCGATCCCGGCCGCCGCCGGGTTGGCCGGGGGGTCGGCCGACGCCGCGGCGACGCTGGTCGCGCTGGACGCGCTCTGGGGCACCCGCTGCACCCGCGGGCAGCTGGCCCGGTTGGCCGCGCAGCTGGGCAGCGACGTCCCGTTCAGCCTGGTCGGCGGTGTGGCGCTGGGCACCGGTCGCGGCGAGGAGCTCTCGCCGTCGCTGTCCCGCCGCCGCACCGACTGGGTGCTGGGCATCGCCGGGGCCGGGTTGTCGACCCCGACGGTCTACCGGGAGCTGGACCGGCTGCGCGCCGTGGGTCGGCTCCCGGGCGGGTCCACCGCCGGCCCGCCCGACGACGTGCTGACCTACCTGCGCGACGGCCCCGACGCGACCCTGTCCGGCCTCCTGGCCAACGACCTGCAGGCCCCCGCCCTGGAGCTGCGTCCCGAGCTGCGGGCCGGCCTGGCGGCGATGACCGGCGCCGGTGCCCTGGGGGCCGTCGTCAGCGGCTCCGGACCGACCGTCGTCGGACTGGCCGAGGACGCCGACGCGGCCACGGCCACCGCCGGGGCGTTGTCCGACGGGGGCGCCTTCCGGGCCGTCCGCACCGTCCACGGCCCCGTCCCCGGCGCACGCCTGGCCGGCTGACCGGTCCCCGTGCTCGCCCTGCCCGGTCGCGCGCCCTAGGCTCGGAGCCGCCTCCGGCGTGGCCGGGGGCGGTGGGGGATGGGGTAATCGGCAGCCCGCCGGCCTTTGGAGCCGTGCAGTCTCGGTTCGAGTCCGAGTCCCCCAGCTCGATCCCGTCGTCGTCCTGGGGAGTACACGTTGGCCGTACCGCCGTCCGTCACCGCCGTCGTCGTCCTGGCGGCGGGCCAGGGCACCCGCATGCGCTCCCGCACCCCCAAGGTGCTCCACGCGATCGGGGGCCGCAGCATGCTCGGCCACGTGCTCGCCGCGGCCGCCCCGCTGGGCGCCGCCCGCACGGTGGTCGTGGTCGGCTCCGGTCGCGACCAGGTCGAGGCGCACCTGGCCGGCATCGCCCCCGACGCCCGCTCGGTGGTGCAGGAGCAGCAGAACGGCTCGGGGCACGCCGCGGCGATCGCCCTGGAGGCCACCGCCGACCTGACCGGTCCGGTGCTGATCGTCAACGGCGACGCCCCCCTCCTGCGCACCAGCACGATCCAGGCGCTGGTCGAGGCGCACCGGTCGGCCGGGGACCTGCTGACCGTGCTCACCGCGTCGGTCGACGACCCCACCGGGCTGGGCCGCATCGTGCGCGACGGCGCGGGCCGGGTGACCGCCATCGTCGAGGAGCGGGACGCCACCCCCGAGCAGCGGACCATCACCGAGGTCAACGCCGGGGTGTACGTCGGCGACGGCGCCGCCGTCCGCGCCGCCCTCGGCCGGGTCGGCGCGGCCAACGACCAGGGCGAGCAGTACCTGACCGACGTCCTGGGCCTGCTGGTCGGCGACGGCGAGCAGGTCGGCGGGCACCGGGCGGACGACGCCGACGACACCCTCGGCTGCAACGACCGCCGCGAGCTGGCCGCCCGTCGCCGCACGCTCAACGACCGGGTGCTCGACGACCTGATGCGTGCCGGGGTCACCGTCGTCGACCCGCAGACCACCTGGGTCGACGTCACCGTCGAGGTCGGTGCCGACACCGTCCTGCACCCGGGCACGCAGCTGCTCGGCGCCACCGTGGTCGCCGGAGGTGCCGTCGTGGGCCCGGACAGCACGCTCACCGACACCGAGGTGGGGGAGGGCGCCCGGGTCGTGCGCACCCACGCCGAGCTCGCCGTCGTCGGCCCCGACGTCCAGGTGGGGCCCTTCGCCTACCTGCGGCCGGGCACCCGGCTGGCCCGCGGGTCCAAGGTCGGCACGTTCGTCGAGACCAAGAACGCCTCGCTCGGCGAGGGGTCGAAGATCCCGCACCTGTCCTACGTCGGCGACGCCACGATCGGCGAGGGCACCAACATCGGTGCCGCCACCGTCTTCGTGAACTACGACGGCGTCGCGAAGCACCACACGACCATCGGCGACCACGCCCGGACCGGCGCGGACAACATGTTCGTCGCACCGGTCACGGTCGGGGACGGCGCCTACACCGCGGCCGGGTCGGTGATCACCACCGACGTCCCGCCGGGGGCCATGGGTGTGGCCCGGGCCACGCAGCGCAATGTGACAGGGTGGGTGGGACGCCGCCGCCCCGGTACGGCCGCCGCCGCAGCCGCGGAGGCCGCCGCCGGCCGCGGCACCGACGAGCAGCAGGGGTCGCCCGCATGAGCGCCATCACCCAGACGCCCACCAAGAGCCTGATGCTCTTCAGCGGCCGCGCCTACCCGGAGCTGGCCGACGAGATCGGCGGCTACCTGGGGGTCGCGCCGACGCCCACCTCGAGCTACGAGTTCGCCAACGGCGAGCTCTACGTCCGGTTCGAGGAGTCCGTCCGCGGCTCGGACGCGTTCATCGTGCAGAGCCACACCTCGCCGATCAACACCTGGTTGATGGAGTCGCTGCTCATGGTCGACGCCGCCAAGCGCGCCTCGGCCAAGCGCATCACCGTCGTCGCACCGTTCTTCCCCTACGCGCGGCAGGACAAGAAGCACCGCGGCCGCGAGCCCATCTCCGCCCGCCTGGTCGCCGACCTGTTCAAGACCGCCGGCGCCGACCGGCTCATGTCCGTCGACCTGCACACCGCCCAGGTGCAGGGCTTCTTCGACGGCCCCGTCGACCACCTCTTCGCCATGGACCTCCTCATCGACGAGGTCAAGCGCAAGTGGGGCGACCGCGACCTCACCGTCGTGTCGCCGGACTCCGGTCGGGTCCGGGTGTCCGAGCGCTGGTCGGACAAGCTCGGCGGCACCCCGCTGGCCTTCATCCACAAGACCCGCGACATGACCCGGCCCAACGAGGTCGTCGCCAACCGCGTCGTCGGCGACGTCCGCGGCCGGGTCTGCATCCTGGTCGACGACATGATCGACACCGGCGGCACCATCGTGAAGGCGGCCGAGACGCTGTTCGCCGAAGGTGCGGCCGACGTCGTCATCGCGGCCACCCACGGCGTCCTCTCGGGGCCCGCCGTCGACCGGCTCAAGAACAGCCGGGCCGCCGAGGTGCTGATCACCAACACGCTGCCGGTGCCGCCCGAGCGCCAGTTCGACAAGCTCACCGTGCTCTCCATCGCCCCCCTGCTGGCCCGCGCCATCAAGGAGGTCTTCGAGGACGGCAGCGTGACCAGCCTCTTCGACGGCGCGAGCTGAGCGGTACCTGATGTCGCGCTCCGCGCTCCCACCGCGTCCAGGAGCCGTCCCCCGGGTGCGTTGAGCCCTCCCTTCGGTTCCTCGGGGGAGGGACTCGTGCCTCGCCCCTCCCCGCTCGTCGCCGACTGTCCGGGTCGGGTAGCCTTCTCCTGTTGCCCGGCGAGGGAGCTCTTGCTCCGTGATCGACGTGCGTGTGCCTGCTGCAGGTGTGCCGCGCGTCCCGCCGGCCCGCACACCGTCTAGCTAGGAGCACACCACCGTGGCCGACTTCCGCCTCGCCGCCGAGACCCGCACCGAGTTCGGCAAGGGCAGTGCCCGCCGCACCCGCCGCGCCGGCCGCATCCCCGCCGTCCTGTACGGGCACGGCCAGGACGTCCAGCACCTGTCCCTGCCGGCCCGCGAGTTCGCCGCGGCGCTGCGCAACGGCGGCACCAACGTGCTGCTGACCGTGACCCTCGAGGGCACCGAGCACCTGGCCCTCACCAAGGCCGTCCAGCGCGACCCGCTGACCCGCGTCCACGAGCACGTCGACCTGCTCGTCGTCCGTCGCGGCGAGAAGGTCACCGTCGACGTCCCGATCGTCGTCACCGGCGACGTCGCCCCCGAGACGATCATCAACTTCGAGCTGAACACCGTCTCCATCGAGGTGCCGGCCACGTCGATCCCCGAGAACATCGAGGTCGACGTCACCGGCCGCGCGGCCGGCGAGGGCTTCTCCGCCGCCGACCTGACGCTGCCCGAGGGTGCCGAGCTGCTCACCGACCCCGAGGCCCAGGTCATCGGCTTCCTGGCCGCCCCGACCGCCGAGGCCCTCGAGGCCGAGCTCGAGGCCGCCGAGGCCGAGGCCGGCATCGAGCGCGACGAGTCCGACGAGGAGGCTGCCGAGGCGGCCTCCGAGGACTCCGCCGAGGAGGGCGACTCCTCCTCCGACGAGTCCTGACCGAGAGCACGACCCGCAGGGGCGCCGGCACCGCCGGCGCCCCTGCGGCGTCTCCGCAGCCCCCGGCGCAGCCGTCCGAGGGGCCGTTCCTGGTCGTCGGCCTCGGCAACCCCGGGCCGGGGTACGCCGGCAACCGGCACAACGTGGGGGCCATGGTGCTCGCGGAGCTCGCGGCGCGGGCGGGGGCGAAGCTGTCGCCGGGCAAGGGGCCGCGGTCGCGCTCGCTGTCCGGCGACGGCCGGCTGGCCGGCCGGCGGGTCGTCCTCGCCCAGCCCACCACCTACATGAACGAGTCCGGTGGCCCCGTCCAGGGTCTGCTGGGGTACCACTCGATCGCCCCGACCGAGCTGGTCGTGCTGCACGACGAGCTGGACCTGGACTTCGACGTCGTCCGGCTCAAGCGCGGCGGCGGGGAGGGTGGGCACAACGGCCTGCGGTCGATCTCCCGGTCCACCGGCACGAAGGACTACCTGCGGGTGCGGGTCGGCATCGGTCGCCCGCCCGGTCGGCAGGACCCGGCGGACTTCGTGCTCAAGGACTTCTCGGCCACCGAGCGGAAGACCCTGGAGCTGCTCGTCGGCGAGGCGGCCGACGCCGCGGAGCTGCTGCTGGAGAAGGGTCTCGAGGCGGCCCAGAACGTGGTCCACCCCCGCAGCTGACGACGCCGTCCCCCGATCGTGATGGACCTCACGGGCTCGGGTCGCCCGATCGGTGGGGACCGCGCCCTGACGTGTTGACTCTCCGTCACCGACGCGACAGGCTCCTCGGGTCGGCAGAACGGGTCGAGGGGACCGTGACTTCGGGCTCGACCGGTCGTTGGGGGAGATGTGACGAGGGCGCACGCGTCGGCAGACCCAGGTGGCGGCGAGGAGCAGGGGCCGTCGGCCGCTCGTGGCCGGCATCCCGCAGGTAGCCGATTGGTCACGCAGAGTGATGCTCTGGTCCGGTCCGCGCGGGAGGCCAAGGCCGCCGAGGTCGCCGCGGCCGCCGAGCTGGCCGCCGAGGCCGCGGTGTCGGGGCTGGACGAGGACTCCGTGGTCGGTCCGGGGTCCGTCCGCCCCCTGCGGACCATCCGCCCGGTCCCGCCCGTCCGGTCACCCCGCACCGCCCGCGCGGCCCCGGTGCCCGACGCCGCGCCGGCGACGGCGGTGCCGCCCGCAGCTCTCGACCTGCCCCGCTACGACCCGCTGACCGCCCGACGGCGGCCCACCCCCGAGTGGCTGGTGCAGCACACGACCCTCCTGGTGGCCGGCGACCTGGCCGCCGGCCTGGGCTCCGCGGCAGCGGTCGTCGCCGTCGACGGCGGCGTGCGCTGGCCGGTGCTGGTGGGCCTCGCCTGGCCGCTGGTGGTCGCGCTGTGCGGCGGCTACGCCGAGCGGCGGGCCGGCTCCGGGTCGGCGGAGTTCCAGCGGGTGGCCCTCGCCGGGCTGGCCACGGTCGCGGTGCTGGCGGTGCTGCAGGCCCTGCAGCCCACCCCCGTGGTGGGCTGGGCGGTGCTCGTGGGCGTGCCGGCCGTGGTCGCCTGGACCGTGCTGGCGCGGGGATGGGCCCGGCGCAGGCTGCACGCCCGGCGTCGTGCCGGTGCGATGGCGAAGCGGGTCGTGCTGGTCGGCCGGCAGGTCGCCGTGGCCGACCTCGCCCGCAGGCTCGCCCGGGACCCCGCCAGCGGGCTGCGCGTGATCGGGGCCTGCGTCCCGCGGCCCGGGGGGAGCGGCGGTGAGGTGGCGCCCGGTGTCCCGGTCCTCGGTGGTCTCGACGACGCCGTCGCCGTCCTGGAGAACGTGCGGGCGGACGCCGTCGTCGTGGCCTCGGCCAGCGAGACGGCGGCCGAGTACCTGCGGGAGCTGACCTGGCGGCTCGAGGGCACCAACGTCGAGCTGCTGGTGGCCCCCGGCCTCATCGAGGTGGCCCCGGCCCGGCTGCACGTCCGGCCGACCAGCAGCGTGCCGCTGCTGCACGTCCGGGAGCCCGAGTTCCGCGGCCGGCGTCGACTGGCGAAGGCGACCTTCGACCGAGCAGCAGCCGGTCTGGCCCTCCTGGTCGGGGGGCCGGTGCTGCTGCTCCTCGCCCTGGCGGTGAAGGTGGACAGCCGGGGGCCGGTCTTCTACCGCCACCGTCGGATCGGCCGTCGCGGTGAGCCGTTCGAGCTGCTCAAGTTCCGCAGCATGGCCGTGGGCGCCGATGCCGGGATCAGTGCCCTGGCCGGTCAGAACCAGGGCAACGAGGTGCAGTTCAAGCTGCACCGCGATCCCCGGGTGACCCGGGTGGGTGCCCTGATCCGGCGGTTGTCCCTCGACGAGCTGCCGCAGCTGATCAACGTGCTGCGGGGCGAGATGTCCATCGTGGGACCGCGGCCGCACGTGACCCGCGAGGTCGACCAGTACGGCGCCGACATGCACCGGCGGTTGCTGGTCAAGCCCGGCATGACCGGCCTGTGGCAGGTGAGCGGACGGTCCGACCTCGACTGGGACGAGTCCGTGGAGCTCGACGTCCGCTACGTCGAGAACTGGTCCCTGTCGCTGGACCTGGCCATCCTGCGCCGGACGTTCTCGGCGGTCGTGTCCGGCTCCGGCGCCTACTGAGCCGCCGGGCCGCCGGTCGCCCCGGCCCGGCGTGCGGCGGAGCCGTCCTCGCCGCCGACCAGGCGGGCCGCGTCGTGCGTGAGGGGCTCGGCCACCGGGGGAGCCGGGGTCCAGGTCTGCCGGCGGCGCACCGCGGCCGGGTCGAGCACCTCGGCCGGCGGGGCGCCGGCCGGTCCTCCCGAGGCCCGGGTGGCCGCGAAGAACAGCTCCTCGAAGTACCGCTTGGCCTGCAGCTGCGACAGGCTGGCCACGGCGAGGTTGACCGACAGCACGGTCAGGACGACGGCCCACCCCTCGGCACCCAGCGCGCCGGTGGCGATGAGCACGAGGGCCGCGACGCCCAGCACCAGGGCCGGAGCCAGCGGGAACCAGAACGGGCGGAAGAGGTAGGTCATCACGAGGGTCTTCGCGGTGACCCACCGGCTGCGGCGGGACATGAGCTGGGTCCGGCCGGCCCGCTCGCTCAACCCGGACCAGTCCAGGGTCGCGGGGACCTCGACGATGCGGGCCCGGAGCACCTCGGCCTTGTAGATGATCTCGACGTTGATGTCGACGTCGGAGGCCTTGAGCGACAAGGACCGCAGGAAGCCGCCGTCGTAGAGGCGGACCATGCCGGTGAGCGTGCGGATGTCCTGCTGGGAGGTCAGCGAGAGCAGCCGGTTGGCGATGCGGCTGCGGCGCTCCAGGGTGCGCGGCACGTCGACGGTGCGGCCGCCGGGCATGTACGGGGAGGCGATGACGACGTCGGCACGGGTGTCGACCCAGGCGGCGACGAGTGCCAGGGCGTCGCGGACGGAGTAGCTGAGGTCGGCGTCGAGCACCAGGACGATGTCGCCGCGGGTGCGGCCGAAGGCCGTGCGCAGCGCACCGCCCAGCCCGGCGTTGCGCAGGTGCCGGACCACCACCGTCTCCAGCGGCAGCTCGGCCGCGGCGGCCGCCACCTGCTGCAGCGTGCCGTCGGTCGACCCGTCGTCGACGACGACGATCTCCCACTCGAAGTCGGGGTAGGCCTGGGTGACGGCAGCACCGACCTCGGCCAACGAGGCCGCGATGACCGCCTCCTCGTTGAAGGCGGGGACGACCACACTCGCGCGCACCATCTGTCTGCTCTCCACGGGATCGGCTGTCGGGCACAGCTTGCCCGACGGTGGCGGTCTTGCGTCGATCCGCGGCGCGCCTCTCCCCCCTCGGGGGTGCAGGACGGGGGACGGCCGGTCGGCACGGCGTCCCGGTGTGTGAGGCTGGGTGCGGCCAGCGGCGAGGGGGAGCACGGATGAGCGCGGACCGGTCGACCGGCCGATCGTCTGCCGGGCGCCGCGCGTCGGACGCCGTCCGCGGTGCGGCGCAGCGGATCGCCGCCCCGGCGGTGAGCCTGCCGTTCTCCGCCCTGGTCGCCGTCGTGACGGTCGTGCTGCACGTGCACAACGCGGCCGGGGCGCAGCAGCCGCCGCCCTTCGGGTGGTTCCACTTCGCCGACTTCCGCGACACCGTGTGGCTGCCGACGCGCGACCTGCTGGCCGGTCACGACCCCTACGACCTCCCGGCCTACCTGGACCGGAACCCCGGCGCGCAGGAGTTCCCCCTCTACGCACCCGTGGTGCTGCTGCTGGGGCTGGTCTTCGCCCCCCTCCCGCTCTGGGCGGCGATGGCCGTGTGGGCGGTCGTGCTCGTGGCGGCGCTCGCGCTCGTCGCGAGGGTGGGGCTGCGCCTCGCCGGGGCCCCGGTCGGGATCGGGCCGGTCGCCCTGGTCGTCGCGCTGCTGGTCCTGACCCCGCCCGGGCGCCAGGCCCTGTCCAGCGGCCAGTTCGCCATCCCGGCGGCCGCGGCCTGCCTGGTGGCGATGTCGACCGACCGGCGGTGGGTGGGCGCGGCCGCCGTCGCCGTGGCGCTGGTCAAGCCGCAGGTCGGCATCCCGCTGCTGGGCGTCCTGCTGGTGCTGGGTCGGTGGCGGGCCGTCCGGGACGGCTGCCTGCTGGCGGTCGCCGCCTCCCTGCCCGTGGCCGCCGTCCTGGTCGTGCGCTCCGGTGGGGTGCTGCCGTGGGTCCGCACGCTCAGCGACAACCTCGACCAGTCGTTCTCCTCGCCCGCCACCTCGGCCAGCCGTTCGGGCAGCACCCGCGTGGACGTCGCCGGGCTGCTGTCCCGGCTGGGGGTCGACCTGTCGACCACGGGGACGGCGGTGCTGACGCTGGTCGTGCTCGCGGTCACCCTCGTGGTGCTCCGCGCGGTGGTGCGGCGCGACGGGGGGACCGGGCTGCCCGTGGTCTGCGCCGCGACGGGTGCGTTGGTGCTGGCCGCCCCCACCGAGCTCTACGCCTACGTGGTGGCCGTGCCGGCCGTGCTCCTGGGCCTGGCGGTGCTGACCGGGGCCGGCGATCGGCGGCGAGCCGCGCCGGGCCTCCTCCTCCTGGTGCCCTTCCTGCACGCGACGACGGCGGTGCGGGCCGTCGGCCTGCCGGAGCTGACCGTCCTCAACACCACGGCGATCGCGCTGGGGGCGGTCGTGCTGCCGCTCCTGGTGCGACCGGGTGGCCAGCCCGCCGGAGGGCGGGCCCTGTCCTGGTCCCGGGGCGTGGCGGCCCGGGACGCGCCGGCGGACTAGCCTGGGTCGCGGCCCCTCCGCACCGGTTCGGAGCGTGCGGCCGCCGAGACCTCCAGGAGTTCCCCCCGTGACGCTGCGCGGCGTGCTCGACGTCGTCCTGACCGACCCCGGCGTGGCCCGTGTGGTGGAGCGGGCCGGCGCCGCCGACCTCGCCGTGACCGCGCCGCCGACCGTCCAGCCCCTCGTCGCCGCCGCGCTGGCCGCCCCGGCGCCGGGCGCGGACGTCCCGGTGCTGGTCGTGACGGCGGGGGAGCGGGATGCCGACGCGACCGCCGCCCTGCTGCGCTGCTTCGTCCCCGACCGCCGGGTCGAGGTCTTCCCGGCCTGGGAGACGCTCCCGCACGAGCGGTTGTCCCCGCGCGCGGACACCGTCGGCCGGCGGCTCGCCGTGCTGCGCGACCTGACCCACCCCGAGGCGGCCACCGGCCGCATCGACGTGCTGGTCGCCCCGATCCGCAGCCTGCTGCAGCCGCTGGCCCCCGGCCTGGGTGACCTGGTCCCGGTCGAGCTGAGGGCCGGCGACGCCGCCGAGCTCGAGGTGATCAGCAAGCAGCTGGCCGACATGGCCTACACCCGGGTGGAGCTGGTGGAGAAGCGCGGGGAGTTCGCCGTCCGCGGTGGGCTGCTCGACGTCTTCCCGCCGACCGAGCCGCACCCGGTCCGCGTGGAGTTCTGGGGTGACGAGGTCGACGAGCTGCGCTACTTCTCCGCCGCCGACCAGCGGTCGCTGGACGAGCGGCCCGAGCGGCTGTGGGCACCGCCGTGCCGCGAGCTGCTGCTCACCCCCGAGGTCCGGGAGCGGGCCCGCGCGCTGGCCGTCGAGCACCCCGAGCTGGCCGAGGTCACCGACAAGCTGGCCGAGGGCATCGCCGTCGAGGGCATGGAGGCGCTGATCCCGGCGCTGATCGGTGCCGCCCGCATGGAGCTGCTCACCGACCTGGTGCCGCGCGGTACCCACGTGCTGGTCTGCGACCCCGAGCGGGTCCGCAGCCGCGCCGCGGACCTGGTGCGCACCGCCGAGGAGTTCCTCGCCGCCTCCTGGCAGACCGCAGCCGAGGCCGGGCAGGCGCCGATCGACCTGGGCGCCTCGTCCTTCCGCGACCTCGAGGACGTCGCCGACGACGCCCGCGGCCGCGGGCTCCCCTGGTGGACCACCGGCCAGTTCACCCTGGCCACCGAGGACGACGACACCCACGTCACCCTCGACGCGACCGGGGTGGACCGGTTCCACGGCGACTCCGACGCCGCAGCCGCCCGCCTGCGGGAGTGGGCCCACGACGACTGGCGGGTGGTGCTCACCTTCGCCGGCCCGGGCCCCGCCCAGCGGGCGGCCGACCAGCTCACCGAGGCCGACCTGGGCGTCCGGCTGGTGCCCGACATCGCCGCGCCGCAGGACAGCGGCCTGACCTACGTCACCCAGGGCAACCTGGAGGCGGGGTTCGCCCTGCCCGGCGTGAAGCTCGCGCTGATCACCGAGCACGACCTCACCGGCCAGCGCGGCACCTCGATGCGCGACGCCACCAAGATGCCCGCCCGGCGGCGCAACGCGGTCGACCTGGTCCAGCTGCAGCCCGGTGACCTCGTCGTCCACGAGCAGCACGGCGTGGGCCGCTACCTGGAGATGGTCAGCCGCACCGTGCACGGCGGGCAGCGCGACTACCTGATCGTCGAGTACGCCCCGGGCAAGCGGAACCAGCCGCCGGACCGGCTCTTCGTCCCGACCGACGCGCTGGACCAGCTGACCCGCTACGTGGGCGGCGAGGCGCCCGCGCTGTCCAAGCTGGGTGGTGCCGACTGGACCAAGACGAAGGCCCAGGCCCGCAAGGCGGTCAAGCAGATCGCCGCCGAGCTGATCCGGCTGTACTCCGCCCGGATGGCGAGCAAGGGCCACGCCTTCGGCCCGGACACCGTCTGGCAGCGCGAGCTCGAGGACGCCTTCCCCTTCCAGGAGACCCCCGACCAGCTGGCCGCCATCGACGAGGTCAAGGCCGACATGGCCCAGCCGGTGCCGATGGACCGGATCATCTGCGGCGACGTCGGCTACGGCAAGACCGAGATCGCCATCCGCGCCGCGTTCAAGGCGGTGCAGGACGGCAAGCAGGTCGGCGTCCTGGTGCCGACCACCCTGCTGGCCAACCAGCACTTCAAGACCTTCTCCGAGCGCATGGCCCAGTTCCCGGTCACCGTCGCGGTGCTGTCCCGGTTCCAGTCGGCCACCGAGTCCGCCGAGACGCTGCGCAAGCTCGCCGACGGCGAGGTCGACGTCCTGGTCGGCACGCACCGCCTGCTGCAGCCGACCACCCGGTTCAAGGACCTCGGGCTGGTGATCGTCGACGAGGAGCAGCGCTTCGGCGTCGAGCACAAGGAGTACCTGAAGTCCATGCGGACGGCGGTCGACGTCCTCTCGATGTCGGCCACCCCGATCCCGCGCACGCTGGAGATGAGCCTGACCGGCATCCGCGAGATGTCGACCATCCTCACCCCGCCCGAGGAGCGGCACCCGGTGCTGACCTACGTCGGGGCGTGGGAGGACAAGCAGATGGCCGCGGCCATCCGCCGCGAGCTGCTGCGCGACGGCCAGGTCTTCGTCATCCACAACCGGGTGCAGTCCATCGACAAGGCCGCGGCCACCATCCGCCGACTGGTGCCCGAGGCCCGGGTGGCCGTGGGCCACGGGCAGATGAAGGAGCACGAGCTCGAGAAGATCATGGTCGGCTTCTGGGAGAAGGAGTACGACGTCCTGGTCGCGACCACGATCGTCGAGTCCGGCCTGGACATCCCCAACGCCAACACCCTGATCGTCGACCGCGCCGACACCTTCGGCCTCTCGCAGCTGCACCAGATCCGCGGGCGCGTCGGCCGTGGGCGCGAGCGGGCCTACGCCTACTTCACCTACGACCCCAACCGCCCGCTCACCGAGACCTCGGTCGACCGGCTGACCACCATCGCGAACAACACCGACCTCGGCGCCGGCATGGCCGTGGCGATGAAGGACCTCGAGATCCGCGGGTCGGGCAACCTCCTGGGCGGCGAGCAGTCCGGGCACATCGCCGGGGTCGGCTTCGACCTGTACGTCCGGTTGGTCGGCGAGGCGGTCAGCGACTACCGGTCGCAGGCGACGGGGGAGTCCCCGGCGGTGGAGCCGGCCGACGTGCGCGTCGACCTGCCGGTCGACGCGCACCTGCCGCACGACTACGTGCCCGGGGAGCGGCTGCGCATGGAGGCCTACCGCAAGGTCGCCTCCGTCCAGGACGACGACCAGGCCCAGGCCGTGCTCGACGAGCTCACCGACCGCTACGGACCCGCCCCGGCGCCGGTGCTGAACCTGCTGGCCGTGGCCCGGTTCCGCGCGGCCATGCGCGGGTTGGGCATCACCGAGGTGTCGATGGCCGGCCGCAACGTGCGGCTGAGCCCGGTGGACCTGCGGGAGAGCCAGCAGATGAAGCTCAGCCGGCTGGCCGAGGGCGCCACGTACAAGTCGGCCGGCAACCTGGTGTCGATCAAGGTGCCGGTCGGCCCGGACCGCCGCACCCCGCTGCGCGACGTCGCCCTGCTGGAGAAGCTGCACGCCCTGATGACCTCGGTGGTGGCGCAGCCGGTCGCGGCGTCGGCCTGACCCCTCCAGGGGAGACCGGCCCGCCGCAGCGGCCTCCCGGGCCGGCCCGGCACTAGGGTCGTCCGAGGTCTCGCGACGGAGGTGGTCAGCAGGTGGCAGGGGAGTCCCCGACCCGCACGGTCGTGGTGGGCGGCGGCATGCTCGGCGCATCGGTGGCCGGGGCGCTGGCCGCGGCCGGACGCGAGGTCACCCTGCTGGAGGCCGCGCCGTCGCTGGGCGGGCTGGCCTCGGCGTGGCAGCTGGCGACCCCGGACGGGCCGGTGGTCTGGGACCGCTTCTACCACGTGGTCCTGGAGCAGGACACCCGCGTGCGGGCCCTGCTGGCCGAGCTGGAGCTGGCCGACAGCCTCGCCTTCCGCGCGGTGGGCAGCGAGCTGCTGGCCGGCGGCCGGGTGCTGCCGATGAGCTCGGTGGTCGACTTCTTCGCGCTGCCCGGGCTGACCGTGGTCGCCAAGCTGCGCATCCTGGCCACGATGGCCGTGGGTGCCCTGACGGCGGGCCGACCGTCCGCCCGACGGATCACCACCGCGCGCTGGCTGACCCGCTGGTCCGGCACGCAGGCCGCCGAGACCCTCTGGGCCCCGCTGCTGAGGGCCAAGCTCGGCGTGCACGCCGACGCCGCCAGCTCGGTGTTCATCCGGTCGACGTTCGCCCGGCTGGTCCGGGCCCGGTTGGCCGGTGGGTCGGGCGACCGGTTCGGCCAGGTCACGGGGGGCTACGCCACCGTCCTGGGCCGGTTGGCCGACCGGCTCCGGGACCGGGGCGTCGAGGTCGCCACCTCCGCGCGCGTCGCCGCCGTCGTCCCCGGGGAGGCCACCCGCTGGACCGTGCGGCTGGCCGACGGCGACGAGCACGCCGCCGACGACGTGGTGCTGTGCACCCCGGGCCCTGCGGCCGCCGCCCTCGCCCCGCTGCCCCCCGCGCTCACCGCCCAGCTGGCCGCCATCCCGTACCTGGGCTGCGTGTGCGTGTCGGTGCTGCTGCGCCGGCAGCTGACCGGCGGGTACCTGACCTACGTCACCGACGAGACCCCGTACACGGCGGTCGTGGAGATGACCAACCTGGTCGGCCCGGCCGAGACCGGCGGTCTGCACCTGGTCTACCTCCCGCGCTACGTCGCCCCCGACGACCCGCTGTTCGACGAGGACCCCGAGGTCGTCGCCGAGCGCTTCGTCGCCGACCTCGTGACCCGGTACCCCGACCTGCAGGCGGCCGACGTGGTCACCGCCCGCACGGCCGCGGCGCGCTACGTCATGCCGGTGCCGACGCCGTCCCACCCGGGTGCACCGGCCGTGGAGACCGGTGTCCCCGGGCTCTACCTGGCCAGCAGCGCCCAGGTCACCAGCGGCACCCTCAACGTCGAGACCACCCTGCGCCTGGCCGAGGAGGCCGTCGCCGTGATCACCCGAGAGGACACGCCATGACCCGCCAGGGCAGCGTCAGCCTGGACGCCGACAACCTGTGGTCCTACCTGAAGACCCACGGCGACAGCACGTGGGAGGCGCGCCCCAGCTACCTCGACGCACTCCGCCCGCGCCTGCTCGACCTGTACGGCCGGCACGGGATCACCGGCACCGTCTTCGTCGTCGGGCACGACGCCGCGAAGGAGGACGGTCAGCGGTTGGTGTCGGAGATGGCCGCCGCCGGGCACGAGGTCGCCAACCACTCCTACGAGCACGAGCCGTGGCTGCACCTCTACGACCGGGGGCAGCTGGAGGCGGAGCTCGACCGCACCGAGCAGGCGGTGGTCGACGCCGGGGCGCCGCGGCCGGTGGGGTTCCGCGGTCCCGGGTACAGCCTGAGCCCCGAGCTGCTGGAGCTGCTGGCCGAGCGCGGCTACGAGTACGACGCCACCACGCTGCCCACCTGGATCGGCCCGCTGGCCCGCGCCTACTACTTCAAGACCTCCCAGCTGCCGGCCGAGGAGCTCGACCAGCGCGTCGCCCTGTTCGGGTCGGCGTCGGAGGTGCTCCGGCCGGTCAAGCCCTACCGCTGGGACGTGCGCGGACCGGCGTCGGCGGCCGGGTTGGCCGAGCTGCCGGTCACCACGATGCCGCTGGCCCGAGTGCCGGTGCACGCCAGCTACGTGCTGCACGCCCACTCGGTCAACCCCCGCCTGGCGAAGCTGATGGTGGCCGCCGCGGTCCGGGCCTGCCTGCTCACCGGCACCGCCCCCAGCCTGCTGCTGCACCCGTTGGACCTGCTCGACGCCGCGGACGCCCCCGGCCTGGAGTTCTTCCCCGGCATGCAGATCCCGGCTGCCGAGAAGGCCCGGGTGCTGGACCACCTGCTGCGGTCGCTGACGAAGCACTGGACGCTCGGCCAGACGCGGGCGCACGCCGCCGCGCTGCCCGTGGGTGGCACGGTGCTCGGGCACGACACGGCCGGACCGGGGTCCACCAGCTCCCGGGTGCGCGCGCTGCTCCGCCGCTGACGGGGTCAGCGACCGCCGGCGCCGAACACCTCGCGCACCGTCAGCAGGATGATCTTCACGTCGAGCCACAGCGACCAGTTGGCGATGTAGTAGTTGTCGAAGCGGGCGCGGTCGTCGATCGAGGTGTCGCCCCGCAGCCCGTTGACCTGGGCCAGGCCGGTCAGCCCCACCGGGACCCGGTGCCGGGCCCAGTACCGGGCGTGCTCCACCGCGAAGGCCGCGGCGAAGCCCGGTCGCTCGGGTCGGGGACCGACCAGGCTCATGTCCCCGCGGACGATGTTCCACAGCTGGGGGAGCTCGTCGACCGAGGTCCGCCGCAGGACGCGGCCCACCGGGCCCAGCCGGGGGTCGTCGGCGATGGTCCAGGTCTGCTGGGACTCCGCCTCGTCGACCGGCCGCAGGCTGCGGAACTTGTAGATGTCGAACGGTCGGCCGTCCAGGCCGACCCGTTCCTGCCGGAAGATGATCGGCCGGCCCCCCTCGGCCAGGACGCCGAGGGCCGCCAGCAGCAGGACGGGGGACAGCACGGCGAGGGCGGTGGCCGCGACCAGCAGGTCGAACCCGCGCTTGGCCCACCAGGTGGGACGCCGGCCGGGGTCGCCGTGGAAGCGGATGAGCGGGTAGCCGCGCAGCCGCTCGACGTCGGGCCCGTCGTGGTGCAGCTCGTAGAGCCGGGGGACTACCAGCAGGCCGGTGCCGTTGCGGGTGCCCTCGATCACCGCGTCGATCAGCTTCGCCTCGCGGTCGGAGCTGAAGGCCATGACGACGGTCTGCACGCCGTACTGCTCGATGATGCCGGCCAGGTCCGCCACGGAGGTGCCCAGCACCGGCAGGGGAGGGGACGCCCCCAGGGGTGCGCCGTCGAGGAAACCGACCGGCCGGAGCCCGAACTCCGGGTGCTCGAGCATCGTGGTGGCCAACTCCACGCCGACGTGCCCGGCACCCAGCACGAGGGTGCGCTCGCCGATGCCCCAGTGCCGGCGGACCCAGCGCCCGGTCGAGAGGACCAGGACGTGCAGGACCGACGTGGCGAGCAGGAAGGCCGCCGCGGACCAGCCCACCCGCGGGACGACGTCGGTGCCGGGGACGAGCCAGTGCCCGGCCGCGACACCGACGAGGGAGGCCAGCGCGGTGGAGGTCAGCGCACGGGGGACGTCGTCCAGGAACGACAGCCGCAGCCGGACCCGGTACAGCCGCGCACCGAGCCGGAGGGCCACCACGGCCACGGCGAACGCGGCGACGTCCGTGCTGTGCCCGGCGGCGACCAGCACGGCGGCCGCCGTGAGGACGTCCGCCGCCGCCAGGGCGAGGGACACCCCGGACACGCGGTCCAGCCAGCTCGGGGCGAGCCTCGTCGCCGCGGCAGGGCCGCTGGCGGAGGTGGTCACGGTCACGGACGCGTCCTCGCAGGGTTGGGGGGGTCGGCTGTGGCATGGTCGGCAGGTCGAGCCGCGGAGCGGAGCCGAGCACGGGTCCGGGTCACCAGGATGGGGGATGGCATGTCGTCAGGTACGGCGGTGGTGGTCGGCACCCGTCCGGAGGCCGTGAAGCTGGCCTACGTCGCCCGCGCGCTGGGTGACCGGGCGGTCGTCGTGCACACCGGCCAGCACTACGACGCGACCCTGTGGGCCGACGTCGTCGGCGACCTGCCGATGCCGCCCATCGCGCACCACATCGCCGTCGGCGGGCGCAGCCGGGGCGAGCAGATCGGGCGCGCCACCGAGCTGCTGACCCGCCTCCTGATCGAGCACCCGGTGCGCGCCGTGGTGGTGCAGGGCGACACCAACTCCACCCTGGCCGGGGCGTTGGCGGCCAACGCCACGGGCACGCCGCTGGTGCACGTCGAGGCCGGCCTGCGCAGCGACGACCGGTCGATGCCCGAGGAGAGCAACCGGTTGCTCGTCGACCGCATCTCGGACCTGTGCTGCGTGCCGATCGCGGCCAACGCCGCCCGCCTGGAGCGGGAGGGGGTGGCGGCCGACCGCATCGAGGTCACGGGGAACACCCTGGCGGATGCGCTCAGCGATCTCGTCCCGCGGACGGGTGAGGCCGACACCCTCCTGGGGGGCCTGGGGCTCGAGCGCGGTGGTTTCGCGCTGGCCACCGTGCACCGGGCCAGCAACGTGGACGACCGGCGGACCCTCGCGGCGCTGGCCGACGGGCTGGCCGCCCTCGCCCGCAGGGTGACCGTCGTGCTGCCGCTGCACCCGCACACCCGCGCCCGGCTGGCTGAGTTCGACCTGACCGACCGGCTGGCCGGCGTGCGCACCGTCGACCCGGTGGGTCCACGCCAGTTCCTGGCGCTCGAGGCCGCCGCCGGGCTCCTGGTCAGCGACTCCGGGGGCGTGCAGGAGGAGGCCTGCCTGCTCCGTCGTCCCCTCGTCGTGCTGCGCAACAGCACCGAGCGCCCCGAGCTGCTCGACGGGTGGTGCCGCCTGCTGGGCGACGCCGACCCGGTCGGGGTGCTCGAGCAGGCCTGGGCGGACGTCCCCTCGTGGACCGCGGACCTGGCGGTGCGCCCCCTGCCCTACGGCACCGACAGCGCGAGCGCGCGGATCGTCGCCGAGATCGACCGCCGGTGGCCGGTGCCCCGGTGATCCTCGGCGTGGTGGCCCTCGCGGTCGCCGTGCTCTGCTACGGCGTCGCCGGCTCCCGGCTCAGCGCCGGGGCGCAGGAGGCTGGTCCGGTGCTCCGGTCGGCGTCCTGGTGGACCGGCACGGCCCTGCAGGGCGGCGGGTTCCTGCTGGCCTTCGTGGCCCGGCGCGACCTGCCGCTGCTCGTCGTCCAGTCCGCGGTCGTGGCCGCCCTCGCCGTCACCGCCGTGCTGCAGCAGGTCGCCGGCGTCCGACGGTTCTCGCGCATCGACGCCCTCGCCCTCGTCGGGACCGTGGCCGGGCTGGCGCTCCTGGGGGCGGCGACCGTGCCCGGCCCGGCAGGTGGGCGGGAGTCGACGGTCCTGGTCTGGTCGGCCGGTCTGGCGGTGGTCACCGCGGCGGGTCTGCTGCTGCCGCCCCGGGCCTGGCTGCTGGGCGTGCTGGCCGGCGTCGGCTTCTCCGTGGCAGCGGTGGGTGCCCGCACGGTCGTCTCGCGGCTGCCCGCCGACTGGTGGCGGTTCTGGGACCTGCCGGCGCTCGTGTGGGTGGTCGGGGCGGTCACGGCGGCCGGTCTGCTGCTGGGCCAGGCGCACCTCACCCGGGGCCTGGCGGCGGCACCGGCCGTGCCCGTGCTGGCCACGATGTACGTCACCAGCACCGTGGTGCCGGCCGCCTTGGGGCACTGGTTGCTCGACGAGCGGATGCGGGCTGGCTGGGGTCCGGTCGCCGTCGTCGGGTGCGGCCTGGCGCTGGCCGGTGCGCTGCAGCTCCTGCGCGGGGAGCGGACCGACGGCCGGCTCAGCCCGGCGGGCGGCGGGCCACGAACGTGACCAGGTCGTCCAGCGGGTAGGGCACCGGCACCCGGCTGGTCAGCGGCACGGCCCGCTGCAGGGCCCGGCCGACCGCGGCCGGTGCCGAGGACGCGAGCTGACCGAGCACCGTGGCCAGGCTCACCGACTTCGGGCTCCGCCGCCAGGACACCGGTTCCAACCCGGCCCCCCGGACGAGCCGCGCCCCGCTGGGCGGGTCCAGCAGCCACAGGACCGAGGGCGCGGTCAGCTGCTGCCACCCCGCCCCGGCGGCCCGCGCCGTGCGGCTGGACAGGTCCCACGTCTCGCACACCAGCCAGCCACCGGGGCGGAGCAGCTCCGCGGCCCGGGCCAGGTCGGCCACCGGGTCGGGGACGTGCTCGAGGGACTGGAAGAAGGTCACCACGTCGACCGACCCCGGGGTGCGGTCGACCTCATCCAGCGTCGGGACGACGGTCAGCCCGCGGCCGCGTGCGCGCTCGGCGGCCCAGCGCGAGGGCTCGACGGCCACGGGGTCCCACCCGCGTGCCGCGGCGACGGACGCGAGGTGCCCGGTGGCGGCGCCGACGTCGACCAGCACCGGCCGGCCGACGGGGGCGCCGGCGTGCCGATCCACCCGGTCGAGCCGGCGCTGCGCCGTGCGGCGGTGGACCCGGGCATCGGCCTCGTAGTCCTGGTAGCCACCGCGCGCGCCCCCGGCGACGAAGTAGTCCTCGTCGTAGACGGCGGCCAGCGCCGTCGGCGCCGGCAGCGGGTCGATGCGGCCCAACCCGCACCCGGTGCACCGGACGTAGCCGTGGCCGCTGGTGTCGCGATCACGCAGCAGGGTCGTGCCGGTCGCCCCGCAGGACGGGCACCGCTCGTCAGCGGTCATCGATCCACGGCCGGGGTCGTGAGCACCGTGCCAGCCATCGGGTGGACCACCTCTTCCTCTTCTGCGGCGAGCCTAGGGCCGGGGGCCGGCCGGCAGGACGCCCCTCGCTCGTCCGGGGTGGCCCGCTGCGCCGTGGATCACACCCGGGCGTGAGAAGGTCACCCCGTGCGCCGACGTCCGATCCTGTCCCTGCTGGTCCTGGGCCTGGCCGTGGTGGGCTCCACCGCCCTGGCCGGCTGCCGCACGTCCCCGGACGTCGCGGCCTACGTCGGCGACGAGCAGGTCGGGGTCACCCAGCTGCAGGCCGCCGTCGCCGAGCGGCTGGCCGACGACGACGTCGCCACCTACGCGGCCGGGCTGGACGACGGCGGGTTCGCCCGGCAGGTGCTCAACCTGATGATCGGCGAGCGGGTCTACGACGCCGTCGAGGAGCGCTACGGCATCACCGTCACCGACGCCGACGTGGCCGCCCGTCTCGAGGAGCTGCTGGCAGGGGAGGACCAGGACGCCCTGTTCGCCCAGCTCGCCCAGCAGCAGGGCCTGGTGCCCGACGACGCCCGCGAGATCATCCGCGAGCTGCTGGTCCGCGAGGAGCTGGCGCAGGAGCAGGGTCTCGCCGACCTCACCGACGCCGGCATCCAGGCGGCCTACGAGGACGCGAAGACCTCGGGGCAGCAGTTCGACCTGGGCTACATCACCGTCCCCGACCAGGCGACCGCCGACGCCGTGGCCGCCCAGCTGCGCGCCGACCCGTCGAGCTACGCCACCCTGGCCGGCCAGTACGCCGGCACCTACACCCTCACCACCCCGCAGCTGCGCACGGCGGACCAGCTGCCCTCGGTGCTCGCCCAGCCGGTGCAGGCCACCCTGCCCGAGGGCGTGTTCACCGTCGCGGTCGCCGAGACCGGTGGCGTGGTGGTCGGCCAGGTCGGGCTCCCGACGCTCGACGACCTGCGGGCCGACCTCACCAGCCAGGCACGGCAGGACGCCTCCGACGCCGCCCAGCCGGTGGTCGACGACCTCGAGTCCGGGCTCGACGTCACGGTCAACCCGCGCTACGGCTCCCTGGAGGACGGGTCGGTGGTGGCCGGCGACGGCGGCGTGGTGCAGATCCTGTCCGGCGGGGGGACGACCGACGGGTCCGCTGCCGGAGACTGATCGGGTGCCCCTCCTCCTGACGGTCAGCCCCCGCCTGCCCGGACTCCTCGGTCCCGCCGCCTGGCGGGTGCTCGCCGACGCGCCCGCCGTGCTGGCCCTGCCCGGGGCGGCGGCGACGGCCGCGTCCCTGCGGGCGGCCGGGCTGGCGGTCACCGACGTCCCCGGTGCCGAGCACGCGGGACCCGACGACGTCCTGCTGCTCACCGCCGAGGAGGCCGGTGACGCCGAGGTCGTGGTGGGTGCACCCGAGCCGGTCGGCGCCCGGCTGCTGGACGTCGTCGCCGTCATGGACCGGCTGCGCTCGCCCGGGGGGTGTCCCTGGGACGCCGAGCAGACCCACGCCTCGTTGCGCGGCTACCTGCTGGAGGAGGCGCACGAGGCCTACGACGCGATCACCGACGAGGACCCGGTGGCCATGCGCGAGGAGCTGGGCGACGTGCTGCTGCAGGTCGCCTTCCACGCCCGCGTCGCCGCGGAGTCGCCGCAGGGCTTCGACGTCGACGACGTGGCCGCCGAGCTGGTGGCCAAGCTCGTCCGCCGGCACCCGCACGTGTTCGCCGACGCGGGCGAGCTCGACGTCGCCGGCGTCGAGGCCGGGTGGGAGGCGATCAAGAAGGCCGAGAAGCAGCGGCGCTCGCCCACCGAGGGGGTCTCGTCGTCGCAGTCGGCGGCCGCGTGGGGCGCGGCGCTGGTCTCACGGGCCCGCCGGGCCGGGTTGCCCACGCCGCCGCCGGCCGAGCTCGCCGTGGCCGACCAGGCCGCGCTGGGGGAGCAGCTGCTGGCGACGGTCGCCGCGGCCGCCCAGCGTGGCTGGGACGTCGAGGACGCCCTGCGCACCGCCGTCCGCGGGTACGCCGCCGACCTCGACGCGGCTGCGGCGGCCGCTCAGCCCTGATCCCGCGCCGCGGCCGGGGAGGAACCCAGCAGCTGCGGCACCCAGAGCAGGACGACGGCGGCCAGCGCCGTGGCGACTGCGAAGCCGGCCGGACCGCTGCCGTCGACGTAGGCCCACAGCAGGCCGACGACCGGGGCGAGGGCCAGGGCCACGGCGTCGCCGCGCAGCTGGCGGGCCATGCCCACCTCCGTCGCGGCGGGGTCGACCGGTGCCTGCCGCACGTCGCCGCGCGGGGCCGAGCGGCGGGACCGGCCCGACGGCCAGAGCTGCTGGCCGTCGACCACGGGCAGGACCCGGGCGGCGACGGCCGGGTCGCCGTGCACCGTGATGGCGGTGTCCGCCCGCATCCGGTCCAGCTCCGGCGCCCAGTGCACGGGCAGCCAGCGCACCCCGCGCGCGGTGCCCAGCTCGAGCCAGCTGCGCACCAGCAGGCCCTGCCGGACGACGAGGTGGGTGGCGGTCGCGGTGGTCGCCGGCCGGCGGGCCAGGCGGGGCCGGGTCGTCACCCGGGTCACCGTCAGCACCACGACGGCGGCCACCACCAGCGCCACCACGACCAGCCCGAACAGCACGTCCTGCACCGCCGCGTGCGCGGCGTCCCCGTCGGCGTAGACCAGGCCGTCGTCGGACGGCGCGTACTGCACGGCGATCTCGGCACCGGTCGGGACGTCGACGGCTTCGCGCAGCTCGAGGCGGCCCTGCCGGTCGCGGCCGTCGGCGTCGGTGAACGCCACCTCGACCTCGCGGTCCTGCACCGACTCGACGGTCGCGGTGGCCGTGCCGGTGGCCCGGGCCAGCGGTTCCTGGGTGGTGCCCAGCCGCAGGGCCAGCACGACCAGCAGCGCCACGCCGACCACCAGCACCGGCACCAGCCCGAGCAGCAGCTGGGTGCGGGCCCGGGTGTGCGGGCGGGACGGCGGAGGGCCGGTCGAGGGGCCGGTCGAGGGCCTGGTCGGGGGCCTGGTCGGGGGCTCGGTCATCGCCGCCCATGCTCCCGCACCGCGGGCGGCCCCGCCCCGATAGGCTCCTCCTCGTGGCCAGCATCGAAGCCGTAGGCGCGCGAGAGATCCTCGACTCGCGCGGAAACCCCACCGTCGAGGTCGAGGTAGCACTCGACGACGGGACGATCACCCGGGCGGCGGTGCCCAGCGGCGCCTCCACCGGCGCCTTCGAGGCGGTGGAGCTCCGCGACGGCGGTGACCGCTACCTCGGCAAGGGCGTGACCAAGGCCGTCGACGGCGTCCTGGACGTCATCGGCCCCGAGCTCGTGGGCTTCGAGGCCACCGAGCAGCGGCTGGTCGACCAGGCCCTCATCGACCTCGACGGCACCCCCGACAAGTCCCGCCTGGGCGCCAACGCGATCCTCGGCGTCAGCCTCGCCGTGGCGAAGGCGGCGGCCGAGTCCTCCGGGCTCCCGCTGTTCCGCTACGTCGGCGGGCCCTCGGCGCACGTGCTCCCGGTGCCGATGATGAACATCGTCAACGGCGGCGCCCACGCCGACTCCAACGTCGACGTCCAGGAGTTCATGATCGCCCCCATCGGGGCGGCCACCTTCGCCGAGGCCCTGGCCACCGGTGCCGAGGTCTACCACGCGCTCAAGGCGGTGCTGAAGAAGCGCGGGCTGTCCACCGGCCTGGGCGACGAGGGCGGCTTCGCCCCGTCGCTGCCCAGCAACCGCGACGCCCTGGACCTCATCACCGAGGCCGTCGAGAAGGCCGGGTACACCCCGGGCACCGACATCGCCTTCGCCCTGGACGTCGCGGCCACCGAGTTCCACTCGGCCGACGGCTACGCCTTCGAGGGCAAGACCCTCACCGCCGGTGACCTCACCGAGTACTACGCCGGGCTGCTCGACGCCTACCCGATCGTCTCGATCGAGGACCCGCTGTCCGAGGAGGACTGGGAGGGCTGGGTCGACCTGACCGCCGCCATCGGCGACCGCGTGCAGATCGTCGGCGACGACCTCTTCGTCACCAACCCCGTGCGGCTGGCCGACGGCATCGCCCAGGGCGCGGCCAACGCGCTGCTGGTCAAGGTGAACCAGATCGGCACGCTCACCGAGACCCTCGACGCGGTCAACCTGGCGCACCGCTCGGGCTACCGCTGCATGATGAGCCACCGCTCGGGCGAGACCGAGGACACCACGATCGCCGACCTCGCCGTCGCCACCGACTGCGGGCAGATCAAGACCGGCGCCCCGGCCCGCTCCGAGCGCGTGGCCAAGTACAACCAGCTGCTCCGCATCGAGGAGGAGCTGGACGACGCCGCTCGCTACGCCGGTGCAGCCGCCTTCCCGCGGCTGACCCCGGCGTCCTGACCGGGCGCTCGACGTGGTGAACGACCGCCCCCGCCGGGGCACGGCCCCCGGCGGGGGCGGTCGTGGTTCGGCCCGCCGTCGAACGGCGGCCCGGCCGGCTGCTCCCGGCGGGCGGGGCGCCGCCGATGCCCGGCAGGGACGCCGGCGGACCCGGCGCCCGGCCCGCACGACGGCCGTGCTGGGCCGCAGCCCGCTGGTCACCGGCCGGGCCGTGCTGCTCGGCGTCCTGGTCCTCCTGCTGGCCCTCACCCTGGCCGGACCCGTCCGGTCCTTCGTCGCCGGCCGGCAGGAGCTGGCCCAGCTGGCGGCCGACAACCAGGCCCTGTCCCTGCGCGAGCAGCAGCTGCAGGCCGAGCTCGACCGGCAGTCCGACCCCGCCTACCTCCGCCAGCAGGCGCTGGCCCGGTTGAACTTCGTGCTGCCCGGCGACCGGCTGGTCATCGTCGCCGACGGCACGGTGGTCGAGGGCGAGGCGCCCGCGCAGACCCCCGGCGTGGCCGACCAGGACACCCCCGACGTCCCCTGGTACGACGGCCTCCTCGAGTCCGTCGCCACCGCCGACGGATGAAGCCGAAGGACCCCCTCGCCCCCCACGGCACGCTCCGCGCGCCGCGGGCCCCTGCGAGGGAGCCGTTCCAGCAGGTCACCTCGGGTGTGGCCCGGGTGGTGGTGCTCCTGTCCGGCACCGGGTCGCTGTGCGCCGCCCTCCTGGCCGCCCAGCAGACCGCGTTCACCGTGGTCGCCGTCGGTGCCGACCGCGAGGCCCCCGGCCTGGCCGCACCGCGTGAGCTCGGGTTGCCGACCTTCGTGCTGCCGCTGCGCGACCACCCCGACCGGGGCTCCTGGGACGTCGCCCTGGCCACGGCGATCGCCGCCCACGAGCCGGACTGGGTGGTCAGCGCCGGGTTCATGAAGCTGCTGGGTCCCGCCGTCCTCGCCCGGTTCGGGGGGCGCGTCGTCAACACCCACCCCGCGCTGCTGCCGGCCTTCCCCGGGGCCCACGCCGTCCGCGACGCACTGGCCGCCGGCGTGCGCACCACCGGCGCGACCGTCCACCTGGTGGACGAGGGCCTGGACACCGGCCCGGTGCTGGCCCAGACCTCCGTCCCGGTCCTGCCCGGCGACGACGAGACCCACCTGCACGAACGGATCAAGGTCGCCGAGCGCACGCTGCTCGTCGACACCCTGGTCTCCCTCACCAGCTCGAGGAGCGGCACCCCATGACCGATCGCACCCCCGTCCAGCGGGCCCTGCTGGGCGTCTACGACAAGACCGGCATCGAGGAGCTGGCCCGCGGGCTGGCCGACGCCGGGGTCCAGCTGGTGAGCACCGGCGCCACCGCGCGCCGCATCGCCGAGGCCGGCATCCCGGTCACCCCCGTCGAGGAGGTCACCGGCTTCCCCGAGTGCCTGGACGGCCGGGTCAAGACCCTGCACCCGGGCGTGCACGCCGGGATCCTGGCCGACCGGCGCAAGCCCGACCACGTCCGGCAGCTCGACGAGCTGGGCATCGCCGCCTTCGACCTCGTGGTGGTCAACCTGTACCCGTTCCGCGAGACGGTCGCCTCCGGTGCCACCCCCGACGAGTGCATCGAGCAGATCGACATCGGCGGCCCGGCGATGGTGCGGGCCGCGGCCAAGAACCACCCGTCGGTCGCGGTCGTCGTCGACCCCGGCCGGTACGCCGACGTGCTCGCCGCGGTGCGCGAGGGCGGGACGACGCTGGTCCAGCGCCAGCGGCTGGCCACCGACGCCTTCCGGCACACCGCCTCCTACGACATCGCCGTGGCCTCGTGGCTGGGCAGCGTGGTCGCACCCGACGAGACCGGGTTCCCGGCCTGGACCGCCGCGTCGTGGGAGCGGGCCGACGTGCTCCGCTACGGCGAGAACCCGCACCAGGGCGCCGCGCTGTACCGGCACTGGCGGCCCGGCCTGGCGCACGCCGAGCAGCTGCACGGCAAGGCGATGAGCTACAACAACTACGTCGACACCGACGCCGCCTGGCGGGCCGCGCACGACCACGAGGCCCCCTGCGTGGCGATCATCAAGCACGCCAACCCCTGCGGCATCGCCGTCGGCACCGACCTCGCCCAGGCCCACCGCAGGGCGCACGCCTGCGACCCGGTCTCGGCCTTCGGCGGCGTGATCGCGGCCAACCGCGAGGTCGACCTCTCGACCGCCGAGCAGATCGCCGAGGTGTTCACCGAGGTCGTCGTCGCCCCCTCCTTCACCGCCGACGCGGTCGAGGTGCTGACCCGCAAGAAGAACGTCCGGCTGCTGCGCATGCCCACCGAGTCCGCGCCCGACCCGGTCGAGTTCCGGCCGATCAGCGGTGGCGTGCTCGTGCAGCAGGTGGACCAGGTGTCCGCCGACGGCGACGACCCCACCACGTGGACGCTGGCCACCGGCTCGCCGGTCGACGCCGCCACCCTCGACGACCTGGTCTTCGCCTGGCGGTCGGTGCGGGCGGTCAAGTCCAACGCGATCCTGCTGGCCGCCGACGGCGCCACCGTCGGCGTGGGCATGGGCCAGGTCAACCGGGTGGACGCCGCCCGGCTGGCCGTGCAGCGGGCGGGTGAGCGGGCCGCCGGGTCGGTCGCGGCCTCCGATGCGTTCTTCCCGTTCGCCGACGGGCTGCAGGTGCTGCTGGACGCCGGGGTCACCGCGGTCGTGCAGCCCGGCGGATCGGTGCGCGACGAGGAGGTCGTGGCCGCCGCGGCCGAGGCCGGCATCGCGCTCTACCTCACCGGCACCCGCCACTTCGCCCACTGACGCGCGCACGCTCCCGTGGGGCCGTCAGCGGACCTTGGGGCCGGTGAGGAGGGCCTTGAGGGCGCCGAGCAGGCCGAGGCCCGCGACGCCGAGGGCGAAGAAGTAGCCCAGGTCGAAGTCGGCCAGCTGCCAGTCCCGGGCGTGGGCGGGCACCAGCACGGCGGCCACCACCACGCCGGCGACGACGAGGGCCAGCACGCCGAGGGTGCGGTGGGCGCGGGCCGGCACCAGCAGGAGGAGCCCCAGCACGAACAGCACCGCGCCACCGGCCAGCACGGCTCCCGGCTGCCAGAGCCCGCGGTCGAACAACCCCGTCCAGTCGGTGCCTGCCTGGTCGACCACGTCGCGGGCGAGGTCCAGGCCGGTCGGGCCCTGCGGGGTCCACGGCAGCACCAGGCTCAGCGCGGCGGCGACCCCGGCCAGCAGGAGGCACAGCGCCCCGAACGTGTCGGCCCGACGCACGGCGACCGGCTTCGTGGACCACGCCGGCGCGGTCGTGGCCGGGTCGACCGGCGGCCGCCACGTCTCGGGGGCGGGCCGGTCGACGCCGTAGCCGGGGCCGTCGGCGGCCGCGACGCTGCGCACCGGCTCCGGCGCGGTGTCGTGCCGCGCGGTCGGGGCCACCGGGTGGACGGCGGTGGCCTGCTGGTCGGCCGGGTCCGCGGGCGGGGTGGTCCGCGGGGCGGCGTCCGGCGTGTCGTCCGGGGCGCGGAACACCCGGGTGCGGTCGTCGGCGGTCTGCTCGGGCTCGCTCACGGGTCCTCCTCGGGCACTGACCGGTCGGGCCGAGCCTAGGAGAACGGGCGGGCCTCGTCCCTCCCCACCACACGCTCCGCGCGCCGCGGGGCCCCGGGACGAGGCCGTGCCGGTCCGTCACCATGCGGCAGACTGGGCGGCGTGAGTGCGACGCGTCTGGACGGCAAGGCCACTGCGGGAGCGATCCGCACCGAGCTCACCGAGCGGGTGGCTGCCCTGACGGCGGCCGGCCGGCAGCCCGGGCTGGGCACCCTGCTGGTCGGCGACGACCCGGGCAGCCGCTGGTACGTGAACGCCAAGCACTCCGACTGCGCCCAGGTCGGCATCGCCAGCATCCAGCACGAGCTGCCCGCCGACGCCTCGCAGGCCGACGTGCTGGCCGTGGTCGCCGAGCTGAACGCCGACCCCGCCTGCACCGGCTACATCGTGCAGCTGCCGTTGCCACGCCAGGTGTCCGAGGCCGCCGTGCTGGAGGCGGTGGACCCGGACAAGGACGCCGACGGCCTGCACCCCACCAACCTGGGCCGGCTGGTGCTCGGCGTCCCGGGCCCGCTGCCGTGCACCCCGCTGGGCATCGTCGAGCTGCTGCGCCGGTACGACGTCCCGCTGGCCGGCGCCGAGGTCGTCGTCGTCGGCCGCGGGGTGACCGTGGGTCGTCCGCTGGGTCTCCTGCTGACCCGGCGCTCCGAGAACGCCACCGTGACGCTGTGCCACACCGGCACCCGCGACCTGGCCGCGCACACCCGCGCCGCCGACGTCGTGGTCGCCGCCGCGGGCGTCCCGGGCCTGATCACCGCGGACATGGTCAAGCCGGGGGCCGCCGTGCTCGACGTCGGGGTGAGCCGGGTCGACGGCAAGATCGCCGGGGACGTCGCCGCCGAGGTGGTCGACGTCGCCGGCCACGTGGCGCCCAACCCCGGCGGGGTGGGCCCCATGACCCGGGCGATGCTGCTGAGCAACGTCGTGACCCTCGCGGAGCAGGCCGGCTGAGGTGGCCCGCACCCCGCTGTACACCCGCCGGCCGCTGGTGGCCGGGGTCCTCCGCCAGCTGCCGCTGACGGCGGTGCTGCTGGTGGTGGCGGGCGGTCTGGTCATGGTCACGGCGGGGAACTGGCGCCGTGGGCTGGTGGTCATGGGTCTGGCCCTGGTCGCCGCCGGGGTGCTGCGCATGCTGCTGCCGGTGCGCCGGCTGGGGTTCCTCGCCGTCCGGAGCACGACGACCGACGTCGTCCTGACCACCGGGTGCGGCCTGGCCCTGGCCCTCGTCGCGCTGGCCATCCCGCCCGGCTGATCGGGGCCCGGGGGCGCAGGCGACGGGCTCCGGCGCTAGGTTTGCGGCCATGGCGACGAAGCCCGGCAAGATCACCGTGGTGGGTTCCGGCTTCTACGGTTCCACCACCGCGCTCCGTCTGGCGCAGTACGACGTCGTGGGCACGGTCGTGCTCACCGACATCGTCGAGGGCAAGCCCGAGGGGCTCGCCCTGGACATCAACCAGTCCCGCTCGATCGAGGGCTTCGAGACCGAGGTCGTCGGGGTCGGCGGCGGGTCCTACGAGGGCACCGAGGGGTCCGACGTCGTCGTGGTCACCGCGGGTCTGCCCCGCAAGCCCGGCATGAGCCGCATGGACCTCATCGAGACCAACGCCGGCATCGTGCGCTCGGTGGCCGAGAACGTGGCCCGCACCTCGCCCGACGCCGTGGTGATCGTGGTCAGCAACCCGCTCGACGAGATGACCGCGCTGGCCCAGCTGGCCACCGGTTTCCCCACGCAGCGGGTCATGGGCCAGGCCGGCATGCTCGACACCGCCCGGTTCACCGACAACGTCGCCCGCGAGCTCGGCGTCGCCACCTCCTCGGTGCGCACGCTGACCCTGGGCAGCCACGGCGACACCATGGTGCCGGTGCCCAGCCGCTGCACCGTCGACGGCCAGCCCCTGGCCGACGTGCTCGCGGCCGACCGCATCGCGCACCTGGTCGACCGCACCCGCAACGGCGGCGCCGAGGTCGTCGCGCTGCTGAAGACGGGGTCGGCCTACTACGCGCCGTCCGCGGCCGCGGCGCGCATGGCGAAGGCGGTCATCGAGGACTCCGGCGCGGTGCTGCCGGTGTGCGCGTGGGTCGACGGCGAGTACGGCATCTCCGGGGTCTACCTGGGGGTGGAGGCCGAGATCGGCCGCGAGGGCGTGCGCCGCGTGGTCGAGGGCGACCTCACCGACGACGAGCTGGCCGGGCTGCGCGACGCAGCCGAGGCCGTACGGACCAAGCAGGCGGACGTGGCCGACCTCTGAGTCGGCCTCCAACAGAGAGGGATCACCCACACGTGAGCAAGATCAAGGTGCAGGGCAAGGTCGTCGAGCTCGACGGCGACGAGATGACCCGGATCATCTGGCAGTTCATCAAGGACGAGCTGATCCTCAAGTACCTCGACGTCGACCTCGAGTACTACGACCTCGGCATGGAGAACCGCGACGCCACCGACGACCAGGTGACGATCGACGCGGCCAACGCCATCAAGGAGCACGGCGTCGGCGTCAAGTGCGCGACGATCACCCCGGACGAGGCGCGGGTCGAGGAGTTCGGCCTCAAGCAGATGTGGCGCTCGCCCAACGGCACGATCCGCAACATCCTCGGCGGCGTCATCTTCCGCGAGCCGATCATCATGCAGAACGTCCCGCGCCTGGTGCCGGGCTGGACCAAGCCGATCATCGTCGGCCGTCACGCCTACGGCGACCAGTACCGCGCCACCGACTTCAAGTTCCCCTCCGCGGGCACCCTGAAGGTCGTCTTCACCCCCGAGGACGGCGGCGAGACCATCGAGCGCGAGGTCTTCCAGGCCCCCTCGGCCGGCATCTCGCTGTCGATGTACAACCTCGACGACTCGATCCGGGACTTCGCCCGGGCCTCGCTGAACTACGGCCTGGCCCGCAACTACCCGGTGTACCTGTCGACGAAGAACACGATCCTCAAGGTCTACGACGGGCGCTTCAAGGACATCTTCCAGGAGATCTTCGACGCCGAGTTCGCCGAGAAGTTCGAGGCGGCCGGGATCACCTACGAGCACCGGCTCATCGACGACATGGTCGCGGCCAACCTCAAGTGGGAGGGTGGCTACGTCTGGGCGTGCAAGAACTACGACGGCGACGTCCAGTCCGACACCGTGGCGCAGGGCTTCGGCTCGCTGGGCCTGATGACCTCGGTGCTGGCCACCCCGGACGGCAAGACCGTCGAGGCCGAGGCCGCGCACGGCACGGTCACCCGGCACTACCGCCAGCACCAGGCCGGCAAGGAGACCTCGACCAACCCGATCGCGTCGATCTTCGCCTGGACCCGGGGCCTCGCGCACCGCGGCAAGCTGGACGGCACCCCCGAGGTCACCGAGTTCGCCGAGACCCTCGAGCGCGTGTGCATCGAGACGGTCGAGGGCGGTCAGATGACCAAGGACCTCGCCCTGCTGATCAGCAAGGACGCCCCCTGGCTCACCACCCAGGACTTCCTCGCCGCGATCGACACCAACCTGCAGAAGGCCATGGCCTGACGTAGCCGTCGTGCGTCCGGGGCTCGTGATCACCTCGGGCCTGGTGCTGCCTCAGGAAGACGCAGGCAGCGCCGGAGCCGAGGTGATCATGCCTGTGGACAACTCGACGCGTCCCGGGCCCGGGACGGGCAGGCTGCCCCGGTGCCCGTGCCGCCCGCCGTCCCTCCCGCGCTGGTCGGGCGGGTCTTCCGCGGCAGCGACGTGGTGCGGCGGGGGATTCTGACCGCGGCCCAGCTCCGGAGCTCGGCGTGGCGGCGGATCCGGCACGACGTGTACGTGGACACCGCCGTCCCCGACACGCACCTGGTCCGCGCGGCGGCCGTCGCGCTGCTGGTCCCGTCCGGTGCGGCGTTCGGTGGCCTGACCGCAGCAGCGCTGTGGGGTGTGCCGGACCTCGTGGACGCAGACGACCCGGTCGAGGTCGTCGTCCCCACCGGTGTCCGCTGGTCCCCGGCGGCCGACGTCGTCGTCCGGACGGCGGAGCTGGCCGGTGGCACCGAGCGTCGGCACGGCCTGCCGGTGACCGATCGGCGCCGCACCGCTGTCGACCTCGCGAGGCGGCAGCGCTGGCCGACGGCCTGGCCGAGTCGCCGCAGGAGACGAGGACCAGGCTGGTCCTGCGCCTCGGCGGGGTGCCGGCGCCGGTGGCTCAGCACCGGGTGGTGGTCGAGGGCCGGTTCGTGGCTCAGGTTGCCGCAGCAGCGGGCGGCCCTGGAGTACGACGGGGTCTGGCACGCCGAAGCGGGGCAGTTCGCGCGCGACCGCGCCCGGCTCAACGCCCTCCAGGCAGCCGGGTGGCGGGTGGTCTTCGTGACCGCCCGGGACCTGCACCACCCCGAGGAACTCGTCGCCCGGGTGCTGGCAGCGCTCGCCGCATGATCACCACGGGTCAGGTGCGGCCCCCACGGCGGTGAGGCAGCACCCGGGCCGGGGTGATCACACGTGTCCGGTCAGGAGCCGAAGAGCTGGGTCCACCAGGGGCCGCCGTCGCCGTCGGCGACGCCGACGCCGAGGCGGGTGAGGCTGCAGTCCAGGATGTTGGCGCGGTGGCCGGGGCTGTCCATCCACCCGGCCATCACCGAGGCGGCGTCGGCGTAGCCCTGCGCGATGTTCTCCGCCCGGGCGCCCGACACCCCGGCGGCGGCCGCCCGGTCGAAGGGGCTCTGGCCGTCGGGCGAGGTGTGGCTGAAGTAGCCGCGGTCCCGCATGTCGGCGCTGTGCGCCCGCGCCACCCCGGCCAACCCCTCGTCGGCGACCACCGGACCGCAGCCGGCAGCGGCCCGCTCGGTGTTCACCAGGGCCAGGACCTCGCCCTCGGGCCCCGGGGCGGCGGGGGCGGCCGCGGGTGCCGGAGGGGGTGCGGTCACCGGTGCCTGCGCCGTCTGCGGGGGAGCAGGTGTGGTCGGCACCGGCTCGGTGGTGGTCACCGGTGCCTCCGTCGGCGTCGGCGTGGGCGTCGGCGTCGGCGCGGTGGTCGTCGCGGTGGTGGCCGAGGTCGACGTGCTGGAGGACGGTGCGGTGGTCGCCGCCGCCGGGACCGGGTCGGTGGGGCCCGGCAGCAGCCAGAGCCCGCCGGCGACCACCGCGAGGACGGCGAGGACGGCGACCAGCGGCACCCAGGGGCGGGACCGCAGGCGCTCGCGCAGGCGGCGGGGCGGTCCGGCGGCGGTCACGGGGATCGACCGTAGCGGCGCGGTGGGGTCCCGCGGCACCCCCGGGGAGCGATCGGCGGAACGGACCGGCGGCACAGGCCGTTGCCAGGTGGACCGTCCGCGCCCGGCACGGGATCCTGGGACCGCCGTCCCCCACCAGCAGAAGGAGCACGCCGCCCTGTGAGCGACGTCTGGCTCAACATCGTCATGGTCGTCGTCTTCGTCCTCATCGGCGGCGCGTTCGCCGGCGCCGAGATCGCCCTGGTCTCGCTGCGGGAGTCGCAGGTGCGGGCCCTCGGCGAGCGGGGCGGGCGCGGCCGGGCGCTGACCAAGCTGCTGGGCGACCCCAACCGGTTCCTGGCCGCGGTGCAGGTGGGCGTGACCCTCGCCGGGTTCTTCTCGGCCGCGTTCGGCGCCAGCACGCTGTCCACCCCGCTCAGCGACTGGCTGGTCGGGCTCGGCCTGACCGAGGGCGTCGCCGACCCGCTCAGCTTCGTGCTGGTCACCATCGGCATCAGCTACCTGTCCCTCGTCGTCGGCGAGCTGACCCCCAAGCGGTTGGCGCTGCAGCGGGCCGAGGGGTTCTCCCTGGTCGTCGCCGGGCCGCTGAACCGCATCGCGACGGTGTTCCGGCCGATCATCTGGCTGCTGTCGCGGTCCACCGACGTCCTGGTCCGGCTGCTCGGCGGTGACCCCAAGCAGAGCGGCGAGTCGATCAGCCAGGAGGAGCTGCGCGACCTGGTCGCCGCGCACGAGTCCCTGTCCAGCGACGAGCGCCGGCTGATCGACGAGGTGTTCCGGGCCGGCGACCGCGAGGTCCGCGAGGTGATGACCCCCCGCACCGAGGTGGACTTCCTGGACGCCTCGATGACCGCCAGCCGCGCGGCCAAGCTGATCGCCGAGTCCGGCCGGTCCCGCTACCCGGTCGTGGGCCGCACCCAGGACGACGTCGTCGGGTTCGTGCACGTGCGCGACCTGCTCCTGCCCAACCACCCTGCGGGTCGCGCGGCCACGGTCGGCGACCTGGCCCGCGAGGTCAAGCAGCTGCCCGGGACGGCGGGGGTGCTGACCGCGCTGTCCGAGATGCGGCGCGAGAGCCAGCACCTGGCGATCGTGGTCGACGAGTACGGCGGCACCGACGGCATCGTCACGCTCGAGGACCTCATCGAGGAGGTCATCGGCGAGATCTACGACGAGTACGACGAGGACGCCGTCCCCGAGAGCGACGACCCGGCCGAGGGGCCGCACGACGTCGACGGCCTGCTCAACCTGGACGACTTCGCCGAGGCCACCGGCCTGCACCTGCCCGAGGGCCCCTACGAGACGGTGGCCGGCTGGGTGCTGGCCGAGCTCGGCCGCATCCCCGCGGTCGGCGACACGGCCGCGCACGAGGGCCGCGAGCTGACGGTCACCGAGCTGGACGGCCGGCGGATCGCCCGCATCGCGGTCTCGCCGGCCCCGCCGCCGGAGATCGACGGCGACACCCTCCGCACCGGCGCGGCGGCTACCTGACCAGGGACCAGGCGTCGCGGACCATCGTGGTCAGGTCGGCGTGCTGCGGGGTCCAGCCCAGGTCGGCCCGGATGCGCTCGGACGACGCGACCAGCTGGGCGGGGTCGCCGGCCCGGCGGGCGCCGACGACGACCGGCACCGGGTGCCCGGTGACCTCGCGGACGGCGTCGACGACCTGCTGCACGCTGAACCCGGTGCCGTTGCCCAGGTTGTAGATGCGGTGCTCGCCGGGCGCGGGGGCCGGCAGGGCCAGCAGGTGCGCGTCGGCGAGGTCGAGCACGTGCACGTAGTCGCGGATGCAGGTGCCGTCGGGCGTCGGGTAGTCCTCGCCGTAGACGGTGACGGCGTCGCGGGTGCCGGCCGCCACCTGCAGCGTGATCGGGATGAGGTGGGTCTCGGTGGCGTGCCGCTCGCCCCGGCCGAACCCGGCACCGGCCACGTTGAAGTACCGCAGGCTCACCGCGGCGAACCCGTGGGCGACCGCGTAGGAGGTCAGCATGTGGTCGACGGCGAGCTTGGAGGCGCCGTAGGTGTTGGTCGGGCGGGTGGGGGCGTCCTCGGTGATGGGCACCCGCTCGGGCTCGCCGTAGGTGGCCGCGGTCGAGGAGAACACGATGCGCCGGCAGTCGACGGCCCGCATGGCCTCGAGCAGCGCCAGCGACCCGCCGACGTTGGTGTGCCAGTAGTCCTCGGGCTGGGTCTGCGACACCCCGACCAGGCTCTTGGCCGCGAAGTGCAGCACCGCCTCGGGACGGACGTCGGCCAGCACCGGCCCGGAGTCGTGCAGCCCGGCCCGGACGAACGCCGCACCCTCGGGGACGGCGTCGGCGTGGCCGGTCGAGAGGTCGTCGAGCACGGTCACCTCGTGGCCCCCGTCGAGGAGGGCAGCCGTGACTACGCTGCCGATGTAGCCGGCTCCACCGGCGACGAGTACGCGCATGCGCACACCCTAGGAGAGGACCCGTCATGGTCAGCCCGCGCGCAGCGGTGAACGCCCTCCCGGCCTACCGGCCCGGCCGCAACCCCGCGGACCTGGCGCGGGAGATCGGGGTGCCGCGGGCGGTCAAGCTGGCCAGCAACGAGGTCGCCTTCCCGCCGCTGCCGGCGGTCGTGGCGGCGATCGCGCAGGTGGCGGCCGAGACCAACCGCTACCCGGACAACGGCGCCGCGGTGCTCACCGGGGATCTCGCCCGCCGCTACGGGGTCGAGCCCGCGCAGGTGGCCGTCGGGTGCGGCGCGGTCACCCTGCTGCAGCAGGTCGCCCAGGCCTTCTGCGACCCCGGCACCGGGCTGGTCTACGCCTGGCGGTCCTTCGAGATGTACCCGCTGCTGGCCCAGGTCGCCGGCGCGACCGCCGTCCAGGTGCCGTTGGTGCCCGGCGACGAGGGCGGTCCGGCCGACACCCACGACCTCGACGGCCTGCTGGCCGGGATCGACGACACCACCCGCGTCGTCCTGGTCTGCAACCCGAACAACCCCACGGGGACGGCGGTCCGGCGGGCGGCGCTGGAGCGCTTCCTGGACGCCGTGCCGGCGCACGTGCTGGTGGTGCTGGACGAGGCCTACCGCGAGTTCGTCACCGACCCCGACGTGCCCGACGGCGTGGAGCTGATGCGCGGGCGGGCGAACGTCGCGGTGCTGCGCACCTTCTCGAAGGCCTGGGGGCTGGCCGGGCTGCGGGTGGGCTACCTGATCGCCGAGGACCCCGCCGTCGCCGAGGCCGTCCGCAAGACCCACGTGCCCTTCGGCGTCTCGATGGTCGCCCAGGCCGCCGCGGTCGCCGCGCTGGCCAGCGAGGACGAGGTGCGGGCCCGGGTCGCCGAGGTCACCGCCGAGCGCGACCGGCTCACGGCCGCGCTGCGGTCGCGCGGGCAGTCCGTGGCCGACAGCCAGGCCAACTTCGTGTGGCTGCCGCTGGGCGAGCGCACCGCCGAGGTCGCGGCGGCCCTCGAGGCCCGGGCGGTGATCACCCGGCCGTTCGCCGGCGAGGGCCTGCGGGTCACCGTCGGCACGCCCGAGGAGGACGACGTCTTCCTGCAGGCGTTCGACGAGATCGCCGCAGGCTGAGCGGGTCCGGCCGGGGACTCGTGGGGTGCGTGGTTCGATGAGGGACGTGCCTGCTCCCCGCGTGCTGTCCGGCATCCAGCCGACGGCGGACTCCTTCCACCTCGGCAACCACCTCGGGGCGCTGCGGCAGTGGGTCAGCATGCAGGCCGACCACGAGGCGTTCTACTGCGTGGTGGACCTGCACGCGATCACCGTCGAGCAGGACCCCGCCGTGCTCCGCCGGCGCACGCTGGTGAGCGCGGCGCAGCTGCTGGCGCTGGGTGTCGACCCCGACCGCAGCGCGCTGTTCGTGCAGAGCCACGTGCCCGAGCACGCGCAGCTGGGCTGGGTGCTGCAGTGCCTGACCGGGTTCGGCGAGGCCGGCCGCATGACCCAGTTCAAGGACAAGTCCGCGCGGCAGGGCACCACCAGCACCAGCGTCGGGTTGTTCACCTACCCGATCCTGCAGGCCGCCGACATCCTGCTCTACCAGGCGCAGCGGGTGCCGGTGGGCGAGGACCAGCGCCAGCACCTGGAGCTCACCCGCGACCTCGCGACCCGGTTCAACGGCCGGTACGGCGACACGTTCGTGCTGCCCGAGGCCTACATCCCGCCGGGCGCGGCCAAGGTGCTGGATCTCCAGCAGCCGGACAAGAAGATGTCCAAGAGCCTGCCCGAGGCCGGGTGCGTCAACCTGCTCGACGACCCGAAGGTGATCGCCAAGCGGATCCGCAGCGCCGTCACCGACACCGGCCGCGAGGTCGTCTTCGACCCCGCCGACAAGCCCGGGGTGAGCAACCTGCTCACGATCCACTCGGCGCTGTCCGGGCAGAGCGTCGCGCAGCTCGAGGAGCACTTCGCCGGGCGCGGCTACGGCGACCTGAAGAAGGAGCTCGCCGAGGTCGTCGTCGACTTCCTGACCCCGGTGCAGGCCCGCACCGCCGAGCTGCTGGCCGACACCGCCGAGCTCGAGCGGGTGCTCGCCGGCGGCGCGGCCCGGGCCCGCGAGGTGGCGGCCCCCACGCTGGCCACCGTGCACGAGCGGATCGGCTTCCTGCCGCCCACGGGGGTCCGGTGACCCCTCCGGTACCCCCACCCCGGCCGCGGTCGGCGCCGCGCCGGCACGACGACACGTTCGTGCCGCGCAGCGCCAACCGCGACGTCGGCGACACCGCGGTCCTGGGCGTGGTCGTCGACATCCCCGAGCCGTGGGCGCAGCTGCTGGTCGACTGGCGCGCCAAGTGCGGTGACCCGCAGGCCCGCGTCGTCCCCCCGCACGTGACGCTGCTGCCGCCCACCGAGGTGGCCGTCGCCGACCGGTCGCTGATCTCGGCGCACCTGGCGGGGGTGGCCCGCAGCCACCCCCCGTTCGACCTGCACCTGCAGGGCACCGGCACCTTCCGGCCGGTCTCCGAGGTGGTGTTCGTGACCGTTGCGCGGGGCATCCTCGACTGCGAGCGGATCGCCACCGACGTCCGCAGCGGGCCGCTGGCCCGGCCGCTGAGCTTCCCGTACCACCCGCACGTCACCGTCGCCCACGACGTCCCCACCGACGCCCTGGACATGGCCGCCACCGAGCTGGCCGGGCTGGCCTGCACGTTCCGGGTCGAGCACTTCACCGAGTTCGAGCAGTCCTCGGGCGGCGCCTGGACCGTCGCCCGCCGGCACCCGCTGACCGGCCCCGCGCGCGGCTGACCGCACGCCCCCGGTCCTGCGGGCGCCGGGTGCGACCCGCACAATCTCCGCCGTGACCACCCCGCAGGAGCCGACCCCCGGCGGCAACGTGATCACCCGGACGATCGACCGGATCCGCGACCTGATCCACCGCGAGCGGGCCCGGCACCCGTGGTTCGACCACCTGGTGCACGCCGGCGGGCACTACAACCGGGCCCAGGCCGACACCCTGGCGGCCGCGGTGACCTACTACGCCTTCCTGGCGCTGTTCCCGGTCGTGCTGCTGCTGGCCTCGATCGCCGGGTTCGTGCTGGCCGGCAACACCGCGCTGCAGCTGCAGCTGATCGGCGCGGTCCAGGACGCCGTCCCGGGGAAGACCGGCAGCGACCTGGCCCAGTCGGTGGTGAGCGCGATCAACGCCCGCAGCACCACCGGGGTCATCGGCCTGGTCGGTTTCCTGGTCGTCGGCCTCGGCGCGGTCGACAAGCTGCGGGTCGGCATGGACGTCGTCTGGCGCGGCGAGCCCGATCAGCCCGACTTCCTCGGTGACCGGCTCAAGGACCTCCTCGTCCTGCTCGGTCTGGCCGCCGCCGGGGTGCTGTCGATCGGGCTGAGCACCGGGACGACGGCCGCCGCCTCGTTGGTCTTCGACGCCCTCGGCATCGACGAGGTGCCCGGCTTCTTCCTGCTCACCGCGGTGCTGGGCATCGGCCTGGCCCTGGTGGGCGACACCCTGGTGTTCCTGTGGGTGCTCAAGGGGGTGCCGAACACCCCGCACCGGGCCCGGATGCTGCTGCCCGGCGCGGTCTTCGGGGCCGTCGGGTTCGAGGTGCTGAAGTTCCTCGGCGGCTACTACCTGAACATCCTCAGCGGCAACGTCACCGTCTCCGCCCTGGGGGGCTTCGTCGGGCTGATCATCTGGATCAACGTGCTCGCCCGGTTCGGCTTCTTCACGGCCTGCTGGACCGCGACCCTCCCGGCGGTCGAGCACTCGGACGCGCAGGTGCCGTACGGCCCCGCTGCGCCGACCCGGCTGCCCGACGTGGTGCTGGTCGACGAGCGGGGTCCCCGTCCTGCTCCGCTCGGGCTCGCGGCGGGCCTGCTGGGGGCAGGGGCCCTGATGGGTGCGGCGGCAGGTCGGTGGCTGCCCGTCGCGGTCGGTCGACGCCGTCGGGCTCCGGACCGGGGCCGGCGTCGGGACGGCGCGGCGGCGGACGCCTGACCGCCCGGTCGTCGGACCACCCGCCCGCGGGCACCAGCCGGACCGCACGCCGCCGGCCCACCATCGTGGCGACGACGATCGCCACCGCCCCGGTGCCCAGCGCCGCGGGCAGCAGCACCGACTCGGCCGGGCTCTCGGTGGCCGCGGGTGCCACGGCGGGGGTCCGGGTCGCGGCGGCCGCGGCCTCCTCCGAGCTGAGCGTGCCGTCGGCGGGGGACGGGACGGCGAGGTCGGCCGCCGCGGTGTCGGTGGCGACGTCGCCGGGGGAGACCAGCGTGCCCACCCCGCCGCCGGCCGGGGTCGCGAAGCCCCAGTCCAGCAGCCGCTCCGCCTGCTCGGTCGTGGAGACCGGGTAGCGCTCGGTCTGCATCAGGCTGACCACCAGGCGCCGGCCGTCCCGCGCCGCGGCGGCCACGAAGGTGTGCCGGGCGGCGTCGGTGAACCCGGTCTTGCCGCCCAGGGTGCCCGGGTAGTCGGTGAGCAGGGTGTTCTGCGTCTGGATCTGGTAGCCGTCGCTCTTGCCGGGGACGGCGGGCATCTGCGCGGTGGTCTGCTGCAGGATCGCCGCGGTGGTCGGGTCGTCCACCAGCTGGGCCATGATCAGCGCCAGGTCGTAGGGCGAGGAGGTCTGGCCGGCGACGTCCAGGCCCGACGGGGTGCCGGCGACGGTGTCCAGCGCCCCGATCCGCCGGGCCGTGGCGTTCATCGCCGCCAGGGTCGCCGGCACCCCGCCCGCGGCCCGGGACAGCGCGTTGGCGGCGTCGTTGCCCGACTGCATGACCAGCGCGTCGAACAGCAGCGACACCGGGTACTGGCCGCCGGCGACCAGCCCGACCCGGCTGCCCTCGATCTGCTCGTCCTCGGTGGTGCCCTCGACGACGAGGGCCGGGTCCAGCTCCGGGGCGAGGGTCAGCAGCGTCAGGGTCTTCAGCGTGCTGGCCGGGTAGTAGCGGCCGTGCGGGTCCTGGGCGCCGAGCACCTCACCGGTGTCCAGGTCGGCGACCACCCAGCCGTGCGCGTCGATGCCCTCGGGGAGGGCGGGGGCACCGTCGGCCGTCACCAGCCCGCGGGTGTCCAGGCCCTCGCCGCCCACGGTGCTGCCGTCGGGGGCGTGGCCCTGGGCCGGCCCGCCGTCGGGCGGCGCGGTGGGGGTGGGGGCGGACGGGTCCACGGTGGGCCGGGGGGCGTCCTCGGCGAGGGCGGCCGGGGCGCCGGCCAGCAGGACGAGACCCGTGACCAGAGCCACCGCGGCCGCACGGGCACCGGGCAGCAGGGATCGCATGGGGGTGGACGCTAACCGCGCCGGGGCCGACCCGGGGGTGTCCGCAGCGTGTCGGGCGTCGTCCCGTGACGGATGTGCCGGGTGTGCCGGTCTGGGTCCGCGACGTTGCCGGGTGCTAACGATCGGGTCTCGGTGTCCCGGTGGTGGTGCCGGTGGCCCGCCGGCCGCGGCTAGCGTGCGCCAATCGCCGCCCTGCCCCCCGCGGGCCCGGGACGGCGGACCACCGGAACGCACACCCGGGGCCGCACCCACCTGGTGGTGGGTGCCGCCCCACACGAGAGGAGACCCCCTTGCGCCGAGCGCGTGGGATGAAGCTGGCCGCCCTGGCGATCGCCGGCAGCCTGGCCCTGGCCGCCTGTGCCAGCGACGAGCCCGCCAGCGGGAGCGGTGGCAGCGGGAGCAGCGGCGGCAGCGGCGACGGCCCCAAGATCGGCCTGGCCTACGACACCGGCGGCCGCGGCGACAAGTCCTTCAACGACTCGGCCTACGCCGGCGTCGAGGCCGCCATCGAGACCAACGGCGGCACCGTGCAGGAGGTGTCGCCCAACAGCGACGCGTCCGACCGGGCCGACCTGCTCACCCAGCTGGCCGACCAGGGCTACAACCCGGTCATCGCCGTCGGCTTCGCCTACGGCGACGTGATCGGCGACGTCGCGAAGCAGTACCCCGACGTCGACTTCGCCATCGTCGACTCCACCGGTGTCGACGTCGCCGACAACGTGACCGGCCTGCAGTTCGCCGCCAACCAGGGCTCGTTCCTGGGTGGCGTCGCGGCCGCGACCAAGAGCACGACCGGCAACGTCGGCTTCGTCGGCGGTGTCGAGACCCCGCTCATCCAGGCCTTCGAGGCCGGCTACGTCGCCGGTGCCAAGGCGGTCAACCCCGACATCACGGTGCAGGTGCAGTACATCTCGCCGGCCGGCGACTTCTCCGGGTTCAACGACCCGGCCCGCGGCCAGATCGTGGCCCAGGGCATGTTCGACGCCGGTGCCGACATCGTCTACGCCGCCGCCGGCGGTTCGGGCATCGGCGTCTTCCAGGCCGCTGCCGCCTCGGGCGGTCGCGCCATCGGCGTCGACTCCGACCAGTACGAGACCGTCGGCGACGCCTCGCTGCAGGCCGTCATCATGACCTCGGTCCTCAAGCGGGTCGACAACGCGGTCGAGGCCTACATCGGCACCTTCGTCGACGGCTCCGTGCAGGGCGGTCAGGACGTCGTCAACGACCTGTCCACCGAGGGCGTGGGCCTGTCCTACTCGGGCGGGTTCATCGACGACATCAAGTCGACCATCGACGACTACACCCAGCAGATCGTCGACGGCGAGATCACCGTGCCGGAGACCCCGACCAACTGACGTCGGGCACGTATCCAGCAGCAGGACGACGGGCCCGGGCGGCAGCGCCCGGGCCCGTCGTTCTTGCTGTGTACGGTCCATCCGACCGCAGATCGTCCACGGAGACCATCGGGAGTGGCAGTGACGGAGTCAGCACCGCCGGCTGTGGAGCTGCGGGGGATCACCAAGCGCTTCCCCGGTGTGGTGGCCAACAAGGACATCGAGCTGCGGGTCGCCCGCGGCGAGGTGCACGCCATCGTGGGGGAGAACGGCGCCGGCAAGTCGACGCTGATGAAGACCCTCTACGGCATGCACCGCCCCGACGAGGGCCAGATCCTGCTCGACGGCCGCGAGGTCGTGTTCAAGAGCCCGGCCGACGCGATCGCCGCCGGGGTCGGCATGGTGCACCAGCACTTCATGCTCGCCGACAACCTGACGGTGCTCGAGAACGTCGTCCTCGGGGCGGAGAAGCTGCACGGCATCGGCGCCGACGCCCGAGCGCACATCCTGACGATCTCCGAGTCCTACGCGCTGGGCCTGGAGCCCGACACCCTGGTCGAGGACCTCGGGGTGGGCGACCGGCAGCGGGTCGAGATCGCCAAGGTGCTCTACCGCGGGGCCACCACGCTGATCCTGGACGAGCCGACCGCCGTCCTGGTCCCGCAGGAGGTCGACGAGCTGTTCGGCAACCTCGCCGAGCTCAAGCGCGAGGGCCTGACGGTCATCTTCATCTCGCACAAGCTCGACGAGGTGCGCAAGGTCGCCGACTCCATCACCGTCATCCGCCGCGGCACCACCGTCGGCACCGCCGACCCGCGGACGACGACGGCCAAGCAGCTGGCCGAGATGATGGTCGGCTCGGAGCTGCCCACCCCCGAGACCCGCACGTCGACCGTCCGCGACACCCCGGTGCTCGAGCTGCGCGGTGTCACGGTCGGCGGCCAGGGCGCCCGCCCCGCCGTCGACGACGTCACGCTGACCGTCCGCGAGGGCGAGGTCGTGGGCATCGCCGGCGTCGAGGGCAACGGCCAGGCCGAGCTGGTCGACGCGATCATGGGCCTGCGCCCGCTGGCCGCCGGCACGATCGTGCTGGGCACCGACGACATCACCACCTGGTCCACGCGGACCCGGCGCGAGCGCGGCATCGGGTTCATCCCCGAGGACCGGCACCGTCAGGGCATGCTGCTGGACGCCCCGCTCTGGGAGAACCGCGTGCTGGGCCACCAGACCGAGGCGCCCAACGCCAAGGGCCTGTTCATCGACCGCAAGGCCGCCCGGGCCGACACCGAGCGGATCATGCGCGAGTACGACGTCCGCGCCCCCGGGCCCGACACCCTGGCCGTCGCCCTGTCCGGCGGCAACCAGCAGAAGCTGATCGTCGGCCGCGAGATGAGCGCGGCACCCCGGCTGCTCATCGCCGCCCACCCCACCCGCGGGGTCGACGTCGGCGCGCAGTCGGTCATCTGGGAGCTGCTCAAGGACGCCCGCGCGGAGGGGATGGGGATCGTGCTGATCTCGGCCGACCTGGACGAGCTGATCGGGTTGTCCGACACGCTCCAGGTGATGCTGCGCGGCGGGGTGGTCGCCACCCTGGACCCCTCGGCGGTCACCCCCGAGCAGCTGGGCGGCTACATGACCGGCGCCGTCTCGGGTGCGGCATGAGCGTGCTCCGCCGGACCGGCCAGGCGCTGCTGGCGCCGCTGCTGGCCGTGGCGATCGCGCTGGTCATCTCCGGCGTGGTCATGGCCGCCATCGGCGTCGACCCGCTGCGCGCGCTGTCTGTGATGACCGACTTCGGCGACACCCCCAGCCAGCAGGTCACCGCGATCGTGGTGATCCTCAACCGGGCGGTGCCGCTGTTCCTCGCCGGCCTGGCGGTCGCGGTGGCGTTCCGCATGGGCCTGTTCAACATCGGCGTCGAGGGCCAGTACCGCATGGCCACCGTCGTCGCGGCCGGTGTCGGCGCCTCGGTCACGCTCCCGGGCCCGCTGCACGTGCTGCTGATCGTCGTGGTGGCCATGGGGGTCGCGGCGATCTGGGCCGGCATCGTCGGGGTGCTCAAGGTGACCCGCGGCGTGTCCGAGGTGATCAGCTCGATCATGCTCAACTTCATCGCGCTGGGGTTGGCGTCGTTCCTGCTCACCGGTCCGCTGCGCGGCAGCGAGCCGGGCGCGTCCATCGTCACGACGAAGGAGATCCCCGAGTCGGGCTGGTTCCCCTCGCTCAACGGCCTGCTCGGGGCGCTGGGCCTGGCCAACCCGCCGCGGCAGCTCTACGGGTTCCTGCTGGTGGCCGTCGTGGTGGGCGTGGTCGTCGCGGTGCTGCTCAAGCGCACCCGGTTCGGCTTCGACCTGCGCGCCACCGGGCTGAGCGCCTCGGCCGCCTCGGCCAGCGGCGTCGACGCCAAGCGCATGGTCATCACCACGATGCTGATCTCCGGCGCGGTCGCCGGTCTCATCGGGCTGCCCGACCTGCTGGGCTCCGACCACAACTACGGCACCCAGTTCACCTCGGGCCTGGGCTTCCTGGGCATCGCGATCGCCCTGCTCGGCCGCAACAACCCGGTCGGCATCGCCGTGGCCGCGGTGCTCTTCGCCTTCCTGGACCGCTCGTCGGTGCCGCTGCAGATCGCCAGCATCCCGTCGTCGGTGGTCACGATCATCCAGGGCACGATCGTGCTCGCGGTCGTCATCGCCAACGAGGTCGCCCGCCGTATCGCCCGCCGGCAGGCCGAGTCCGGCACGGCCGTCGCCCCGCCGGCCACCGGTGACGGCAGCAGCGGCGAGCCCGGCACCGGGCCCCCGACCGGCCCGGCGCAGAGCACCTCGACCGCCGGCCGCACCGACCCGACGGGGAGCGCCCAGTGAGCACCGCCACCACCACGACGAAGGCACCCTCGCGGGGCCCGGTCACCGAGCTGTTCCTGGGCGGTGGCCGCGGCCGTCGGCTGACCTGGATCCTGGTCGGCCTGCTGCTGCTGGTCTCCGCCGTCCGGGTCATCTCCGGGCAGGAGGCGCTGACGTCGTCCTCGACCATGGCAGCCACGCTGCTGCTGGCCGTGCCGCTGCTGCTGGCCGCGCTCGGCGGGTTGTTCGCCGAGCGCGCGGGCGTGGTGAACATCGGCCTGGACGGCATGATGATCCTGGGCACCTGGGGCGCCGGGTTCGCCGGCTACCAGTGGGGCTGGCAGGGCGCCGTGCTCGGCGGCATCCTCATGGGCGCCCTCGGCGGGCTGCTGCACGCGGTCGCCACGGTCACCTTCGGGGTCGACCACGTCATCTCCGGCGTGGCCATCAACATCCTGGCCGCCGGCGTCGTCCGGTTCCTCTCCGAGAGCCTGTACGTGGACAACCCGGCCGGCGGCGGGGTCACCCAGTCCCCGGCCATGTCGTCGCGGCCGCCGACGTTCTCGTTGCCGGTGCTGTCCTCGGGCCCCGACCTGCTGGGCAAGCTGGAGAACCTGCACTGGTTCCTGCTCAGCGACCTGGCCGGCGTGCTGCGCGGGTTCACCAACGGGGTCGGCGTGCTCACCGTGGTCGCCGTCCTCATGGTCCCCGGGGCCTACCTGCTGCTGTGGCGCACGGCGTTCGGGCTGCGGCTGCGCTCGTGCGGCGAGAACCCGGCGGCGGCGGACTCCCTCGGCGTCCCGGTCTACCGGCTCAAGTACGTCGCGGTGATCATCTCGGGCTCGCTGGCCGGGCTGGGCGGGGTCTTCCTGGTCTTCATCGCCAACATCTACCGCGAGGGCCAGACCAACGGCCGCGGGTTCATCGGCCTGGCCGCGCTGATCTTCGGCAACTGGCGGCCCGGTGGCCTGGCCGCGGGCGCCGGGCTGTTCGGCTTCGCCGACGCCCTGCAGCTGCGCAGCCGCACCGGCGTCGTCGCGCTGCTGCTGCTGGTGGCGATCCTGCTGCTCGCCGTCGCGGTGGTGCAGGGCGCGCGCGGCAAGATCACCCAGGCCGTGACCGCGGCGGCGTTCGCCGCCGCCTCGCTGGTGGGCTACATCCTGATCGACGAGCTGCCCGAGGGCATCGTCAGCTTCACCCCGCACCTGACCACGCTGCTGGTCCTGTCGCTGGCCTCGCAACGACTGCGGATGCCCAAGGCCGACGGACTGGTGTACCGGAGAGGCGAACATTGATCGACTGGGATGCCCTGCGCGCCGCGGCCCGCGAGGCCATGACGCACGCCTACGCCCCCTACTCGCACTTCCCGGTCGGCGTGGCCGGGCTGGTCGACGACGGCCGCGTGGTCACCGGCTGCAACGTCGAGAACGCCTCGTACGGCATCGGGCTGTGCGCCGAGTGCGGCATGGTCAGCGAGCTGGCTCGCAGCGGCGGTGGCCGGCTGGTCGCGGTGGCCTGCGTGGGCGGTGACGGCCAGCCGCTCATGCCCTGCGGGCGCTGCCGGCAGCTGCTCTGGGAGTTCGGCGGCGCCGAGATGATGATCGAGACGGTGTCGCTGGGCATCGTGCCCATGCGCGAGGTGCTGCCCGACGCCTTCGGCCCCGACGACCTGGTGAAGGCGGCGAACCGGTGAGCGCCCACGACGCGATCGACGTCATCCGCGCCAAGCGGGACGGCGTCGAGCTGACCGGTGACCAGATCCGCTGGGTCATCGGCGCCTACACCGCCGGCCAGGTGCCCGACGAGCAGATGAGCGCACTGCTCATGAGCGTGTTCTTCCGCGGCATGACGCCGGCCGAGCTGGCCGCCTGGACCCAGGCCATGATCGACTCCGGGGTGCGCAAGGACCTCTCCTCGCTGGGCCGACCGACCGCCGACAAGCACTCCACCGGTGGGGTCGGCGACAAGACCACGCTGCCGCTGGCACCCCTGGTCGCGGCCTGCGGCGTGGCGGTGCCGCAGCTGTCGGGGCGCGGGCTGGGCCACACCGGCGGCACCCTGGACAAGCTGGAGGCCATCCCCGGGTGGCGCGCGGCGCTGACCGAGGACAAGTACCTGGCCCAGCTGCGCGACGTCGGCGCCGTGGTCTGCGCCGCCGGCAACGACCTGGCCCCGGCGGACAAGCTGCTCTACGCGCTGCGCGACGTCACCGGCACCGTCGAGTCGATCCCGCTGATCGCCAGCTCGATCATGAGCAAGAAGATCGCCGAGGGCGCCGACGCGCTCGTGCTGGACGTCAAGACCGGCTCGGGTGCGTTCATGAAGGACGTCGAGAGCAGCCGCGAGCTGGCCCGCACCATGGTCGGGCTGGGCGAGGCCGCCGGCGTGCGCACGGTGGCCCTGGTGACCGCGATGGACCGGCCGCTGGGCCGCTCGGCGGGCAACGCCGTCGAGGTCGCGGAGTCCCTCGAGGTGCTGGCCGGGGGCGGTCCGGCCGACCTGGTCGAGCTCACCCTGGCGCTGGCCCGGGAGATGCTCACCGGCGCCGGGTCCGACGCCGACCCGGCCGACGTGCTCGCGTCGGGTCGGGCCATGGACTCCTGGGAGGCCATGATCCGCGCGCAGGGCGGCGACCCCGACGCACCGTTGCCGCAGCCGACCGAGCGGCACGTGGTGACCGCCCCGGCCACCGGCACGCTCACCCGGCTGGACGCCTTCTCCCTCGGCGTGGCCGCCTGGCGGCTGGGTGCCGGCCGGGCCCGCAAGGAGGACCCGGTGTCCGCCGCCGCCGGGGTGGTCTGGCACGCCACGGTGGGGGAGCAGGTGACCGCCGGCCAGCCCCTGCTGGAGCTGCAGACCGACGACGCCTCCCGCATCGAGCGGGCCCTGCAGTCGCTCGAGGGTGCCGTCGGCGTCGACACCGACGACGTCCCGTTGCCCTTGGTCGTCGACCGGATCACCGCCTGAGCAGGTCGCTGGGGGAGACTGTCTCCCCGTGAGCAGTTCCGCCGCGACGGCATCAGCCAGCAGCACCCCTCTCGACCCGGACGCCGCCATCAGCGTGCGGGGGCTGGTGAAGTCCTACGGCGGGCGCAACGCCGTCGACGGGCTGGACCTCGACATCCGGCGGGGCGAGATCTTCGCGCTGCTGGGCCCCAACGGCGCCGGCAAGACCACCACCGTCGAGGTGCTGGAGGGCTACCGCAGCCGGGACGGCGGCCAGGTCGCCGTCCTCGGGGTCGACCCGGCCACCGGTGGCCGCCGCTGGCGGGCCGACATCGGCATCGTGCTGCAGTCCGGCGCCGGCGACAGCCAGCTGACCTGCCTGGAGCTGCTCACCGCCCAGGCCGCCTACTACCCCGACCCGCGGGACCCGCACGAGGTGCTCGAGCTGGTCGGCCTGACCGAGAAGGCGGGGGCCCGCGGTCGCTCGCTGTCCGGTGGCCAGCGCCGCCGGCTGGACGTCGCCCTGGGCATCGTCGGCAAGCCGGCCCTGCTGTTCCTCGACGAGCCGACCACCGGCTTCGACCCCGAGGCCCGCCGGCAGTTCTGGTCGCTGATCCGCTCCCTGCGCGAGCTCGGGACGACGATGCTGCTCACCACCCACTACCTGGACGAGGCCGAGGAGCTGGCCGACCGGGTCGGTGTCATCACCGCCGGCCGGCTGGTCGAGGTCGCCGTCCCCGCCGAGCTGGGCGGCCGCGGGCAGGCGCCCGCCGTCGTCAGCTGGACCGAGGACGGCCTCCGCCGCACCGAGGCCACCCAGACCCCGACCGCGTTCGTCGCGGGTCTGGCCGCCCGCTTCCCCGGCGAGGTGCCCGACCTCGCCGTCGCCCGCCCGACCCTGGAAGACGTGTACCTGCAGATGATCGGCCAGCCCTCGTGACCGCCCCCACCACCCGGTTGCCCGCGCTGGGCCGGGTCTTCCGGGTGCGCGCCGGCGTGGAGCTCAAGGAGTTCTTCCGGCAGCGGGAGTCGGTGGTCTTCACCCTGATGTTCCCGGTCATCCTGCTGGTGGTCTTCGGCGCCGTCCTGGACTACCAGATCGGCGAGGGCGTCACCTTCACCCAGTACTTCATGGCCGGGGTGATCGCTGCCGGCATCCTGGGCGCCAGCCTGCAGAACATGGCCATCGGCATCGCCACCGAGCGCAGCGACGGCACCCTCAAGCACCTGGCCGGCACGCCGATGCCCAAGGCCGCCTACTTCGTCGGGAAGATCGCCCAGGTCGTCGCGGTCACCGTGGTCACCATCGCGATCCTGCTGGTGGTCGGGGTCGTGCTCTACGGCATCGACCTGCCCAGCGGCAGCCAGTGGCTGACCTTCGCCTGGGTCGCCGTCCTCGGGTCGGCCGCGTGCACCCTGCTGGGCATCGCGGTCTCCAGCCTGGCCAAGAACGGCCGGTCGGCGTCGGCCACGGTCACGCCGTTCGCGCTGGTCCTGCAGTTCATCTCCGGGGTGTTCTTCCGGTTCGACCAGATCCCCGAGTGGATGCAGACCATCGCGGCGGTCTTCCCGCTCAAGTGGATGGCCCAGGGCCTGCGGTCGGTGTTCCTGCCCGATGCCCTGGCCGCCTCCGAACCGGCCGGCTCGTGGGAGCTGGGCCGGGTCGCGCTGGTCCTGCTGGCCTGGGTCGTCGTCGGCCTGCTGCTGTGCGTGCGCACCTTCCGCTGGCGCGACCGCGCCGACGGGTAGCGTTCCGCGGATGCCCGCGCCGCTGACCCAGGAGACCCTCGCCCGCGCCCCCAAGGTGCTGCTGCACGACCACCTGGACGGCGGGCTGCGGCCGCAGACGGTCCTGGAGCTGGCCGACGCGATCGGCTACACCGACCTGCCCGCGGACGACGCGGAGTCCCTCGGCGCCTGGTTCCGGCAGGCCGCCGACTCGGGCTCGCTGGTGCGGTACCTGGAGACGTTCGCGCACACCGTCGCCGTCATGCAGACCCCCGAGGCCGTGCAGCGGGTGGCCCGCGAGTGCGCGCTGGACCTCGCCGCCGACGGCGTCGTGCACGCCGAGGTGCGCATGGCCCCCGAGCTGCTGACCGCGATGCCGGTCGAGGCCGCGGTCGAGGCGATGCTGGACGGCTACGCCGCGGGCGCGCGCGAGGCCGGCACGATCCGGGTCGGGGCGCTGCTGTGCGCGATGCGCCAGGCCGACCGGTGGGACGAGGTCGCCGGGCTCGTCGTCCGGTACCGCGACGCGGGCGTCGTCGGGTTCGACCTGGCCGGGCCCGAGATCGGGTTCCCGGCCGACCGGCACCCCTCGGCGATCGCCCTGCTGGACGACGCCGGCGCGCACCGCACCATCCACGCCGGCGAGGCCGACGGCATCGAGAGCATCCGCGGTGCGCTGGACGGCGCCCGGGCGGAACGGCTGGGCCACGGCGTCCGCATCGCCGACGAGGTGCCCGAGGACGGCGGTCCGCTCGGCCCGGTCGCGCAGCGGGTGCTCGACGAGCAGGTGGTGCTCGAGGTGGCGCCGTCGTCCAACGTGCAGACCGGGGCCTACTCCTCGATCAGCCGGCACCCGGTCGGTCGGCTGCACCGCGCCGGGTTCGCCGTCACGCTCAACACCGACAACCGGCTGATGAGCGGGGTGTCGGTGAGCAGCGAGTTCGCCGCCGTGGTCGACGCCCACGGCTGGGGCTGGGACGACGTCCAGACCGTGACCGAGCGGGCCGTGGGCGGTGCGTTCCTGGACGACGGGGACCGGGCGCAGCTGCTGGCCCGCGTGCGCGAGGGGTACGCCGCCCTCCGCGGGTGACGGGTGGGGTCCGGCGGTCGGGGCGGGGTGACGGCTCCCACCCGTCGCGGGGAATGCGCGGGCCGGGATCGCTGCTAACCTGGGCAGGTCGGCGATCGCCGGCCACACCTCCCGGGCGGTTCTGCCCGGGGTAGAGCGCATCCGTGCAGACCTCCGCGTCACCGCAGACGCATCCTGGGGTCGCCCAGTGAGTCCCGCCCTCGGGCGGGCCCGGCACTACATCACGGGACGCGCCCGATACGCATCGGAGTCCCCGCTTGTCCTCGTTCGACACTGTCGACACCAGCACGACCGTTCCCACCGACGCTCCCGAGATCGCCGTCGAGACGGCCCCGGAGCCCACCGGCCCGTCCTTCGCCCAGCTCGGTCTCCAGCAGCAGCTGGTCACCGCCCTGGAGCGCAAGGGCATCAAGCACCCCTTCGCCATCCAGACCTCCGCGCTGCCGGACGCCATGGCCGGCCGCGACGTGCTCGGCAAGGCCGCCACCGGCTCGGGCAAGACCCTGGCCTTCGGCCTGCCGCTGCTGCACCGCCTCGGCCAGGACGTCCAGCAGGGCCGCCGCGCCCCGCGTGGCCTGATCCTGGTCCCGACCCGCGAGCTCGCGCAGCAGGTGCACGACAACCTCGCGCCGCTGGGCCAGTCCAACGGCGTCCAGTTCGCCGCCGTCTACGGCGGTGCCTCGATGTACCGCCAGATCCAGCAGCTGCGCCGCGGCGTCGACGTCGTCATCGCGACGCCGGGCCGTCTGCAGGACCTGATCAACCAGGGTGAGTGCACCCTGGCCGAGGTCGAGATCGCGATCATCGACGAGGCCGACTTCATGTCCGACCTGGGCTTCCTGCCCGTGGTCAAGGAGCTGCTCGACCAGACCCGCCAGGACGGCCAGCGCCTGCTGTTCTCGGCCACCCTGGACGGCGAGGTCGACACCCTGGTCCGCCGCTACCTCAAGGACCCGGCCCGGCACTCGGTCGTCACCGCGGCCGACTCGGCCCCGCCGGCCGAGCACCGCGCCTACAGCGTGTCCTTCCCGGACCGGCTGCGGGTCACCGAGCAGCTGGCCGCCCGCCCGGGCCGCACGATCATCTTCGTGCGCACCCAGCACGGCGCCGACCGGCTCGCCGACAACCTGCAGCAGGTCGGCATCAAGGCCGAGCCGATCCACGGCGGTCTGCCGCAGGCGGCCCGCCGCCGCGCGCTCGAGGCGTTCACCGACGCCCGCTCGCCGGTGCTGGTCGCCACCGACGTCGCCGCCCGCGGCATCCACGTCGACGACGTGTCGCTGGTCCTGCACTACGACCCGCCGGCCGACCACAAGACCTACCTGCACCGCTCCGGCCGCACCGCGCGCGCCGGTGCCGCAGGTGTCGTCGTGTCGCTGCTGCTGCCCGACCAGGTGGGCCAGGCCAAGCGCCGGTTCCGCCAGGCCGCGGTGAACACCGACGTCTCCCGGATCCGTCCGGGTGACGCCCCGATCGCCGAGCTGGTGGCGTCGGGCGTGCACGTGGAGCCGGTCGAGCGCCCGGTCCGCCCCTCCCGGGGTGGGCAGGGCAGCGGCCGTCCGCGTCGGGACGGCGACCGTCGTCCCCCGCGTCGCGACGGTGACCGCCCGGCCCGTTCGTTCGGCGACCGGCCGGCCCGCCCGGCCGGTGACCGGCCGTCCTACGGCGAGCGCTCGGAGCGGCCGTCCTACGGCGACCGCCCGGCCCGCTCGGACCGGCCCGCCTACGGGGACCGTCCGGCCCGCCCCTCGGGTGACCGGCCCTCCTACGGCGACCGGCGGCCCAGCGGCCCCCGCCCCCAGGGCGGCAGCACCGGCGGACGCCCGCCGCGCCCGGCCCGCTCGTACTGACGCACCGAGCACCACGAACGCCCGGTCCCTCCTCGGAGGGGCCGGGCGTTCGGCGTAGGTGAGGTGCTGGAACGGCCCTGTCGTAGGGCCCGCCGTGGCGCCCCGCGCCATGCACCCACCCCGGCATGGGAGCCCATGCACCTACCTGCGGGGCTCATGGGTGGGTGCATGGGCTCCCATGCCGGGCGGGCCGGGCGTCGTAGCCGGGTCCTCCGTCAGTCGCGGAAGACGAGGGCGGTGCTGATCTCGCGGACGAGGTCGTCCCACGGGCCGGTCAGGGTGGCGGCGTCCTCGGCGCGCAGGGCCGCGCCGGGGTCCCGCTCGGCGCGGGCCGCCGCCTGGCCCAGCGGGGTGCCGGGGGCCAGCAGCGCCTCGACCCGGGCCAGCCCGGCGTACTCGGCGAGGTCGCGCACGCCCTCCAGCGGCTGCACCAGCACGCTGTGGTCGACCAGCCCGGCGGCGCCGTCGGCCACCTCGGCCAGCACCTCGGCCACCTCGACGAGGTCGTAGCGGTCCTGGTCGACCGGCAGCGGCAGGGTGTCGGTGTCGGCGACCTCGGGCCAGGAGGCGATCTCGGTGAGGTCGTGCTCCTCGTCGCCGTGGGCGAACGCGGCCAGCTCGGCCGGGGTGCCGAACAGGTACACCTCGCGGTCGGCGCCGAGGAACCGGGAGGCGTCGTCCACGTAGCAGCGCAGGGTCAGCCCCGCGCCCTCGGGGACGACGACCTCCACGGGCAGGATGCCGACGCCCTCCCAGAAGCCGGCGGCCGCGGCCACCGCGGTCGGGTCGATCGCCACCCGGCCGCCGCTGCTGATCGTGCTGGTCGGCGAGGCGGCAGCAGGTGCGGACGGCGTCTCGGCGGCGGACTCGTCGTCCTCGTCGTCGTCCTCGGTCTCCTCCTCCGACGGGCCGGCCTCGGCGGCGGACGGGTACTCGTCGATCTCGGCGGTACCCGCGCCGGTCCAGTCCAGGTGCTCGTCGAGCTCCTCGAGGACGTCCTCCCAGAGCTCGTCGACGGCGCCGCCGAGCCGGATCCAGGCGTCCTCGCCGGCCCGGCCGACGAAGGCGTCGAGGCCGAGCCCGAGCAGGGCGACCTCGGGCTTGGCCATCAGCTCCGCGACGGACTCGAACGCGGTGTCCTCGGCGTCGTCCTCGTCGTCGTCGTCCTCGGGGGCGGTGTCGCAGCACTCGGCCAGCCGGCCGGTGATGTCGAAGGTGGCGGCGAGGTCCTCGACGGCCCAGCGGTCCGGGTTGTCGGCGACCACGTCGTACACGCCGTCCAGGTCGTACCGGTGGTCGTCGTCGGGGGTGACGTCGGCCGCGCCCAGCCCGGCGACGACGGGCCAGACCGGGTGGTCGGCGAGGTCGTGGTCGGTGCTGGTGCGGCAGAACGCGGCCAGGGCGTCGGGCGTGGGGAACAGGTGCACGACGGCGGTCTCGCCGTCGCTGTTGCCCAGGAAGGCCTGCCACTCCTCGCCGTCCTCCTCCCACGGCGGGGCCCACAGGGTGTAGCCCGTGCGGTCGTCGAGGGTGAGGGCGATGGGGACGATGCTCGGCCTGGCCACGGGCCCATCCTGCCGTGCCCGGCTGTGATCAGTCCCGCGGGTCGCCCACGGGGGTCACCCGCTCCCGCCAGACGAACGCCACGAGCGCTGCGGCGGCGAGCATGACGACCACCCCGATGCCGGCCGCGGCGTCCATCCCGGCGCTGAACGCGGCGCGGGCGCTGTCGGCGACGGCGGCCGCGGCGTCGCCGGGCAGCCCCTCGGCGACGTCCACGGCACCGCCCAGGGTGCTGGCCGCGGCCCGCTGGCCGGCGTCCAGGGTCTCCGGGAGCACGAGCCGCGAGGTGTAGACCGCGCCCAGGACGCTGCCCAGCACGGCGACGCCCAGGCCCGTGCCCAGCTCGTAGGCCGTCTCGCTGACCGCGCTGGCCTGGCCGGCCCGCTCGGCCGGGGCCGCGGTGAGGATGGCGTCGTTGGTCAGCGTCTCGCTCAACCCGGCACCGGCGGCCACCAGGCCGAAGGCGACGACCACCAGGACGACGCCGGACTCCGGACCCAGCCGGGTGGCGACGACGTAGCCGGCGGCGCCGAGCAGCAGCCCGGCCACGACCAGCCAGCGCACCGGCGCGACCCTGGCCAGCGGCACCGCCGCGAGACCGGCGAGCACCGAGGCGAGCAGACCGGGCACGAGCAGCAGGCCGGAGTCCAGCGGGCTCACGTCGAGCACGAGCTGCAGGTACTGCGAGGTGAGCAGCAGCAGGCCGGTGAGGGCGGCGATGCTGAGCAGGTTCGCGCTGATCGCCGCGCTGACCACCCGGGAGCGGAAGAGCCGGAGGTCCATCAGCGGATCGCGACCGGTGAGCTGGCGCCGGACGAACGCGACGCCGCTGGCCACGCCGACGACAGCCGCGACGACCCCGGTGACCGGCGACGAGCCGGCGGCGAGGGTCTTGATGGCGTAGACCACCGGCAGCATCGTGGTCAGCGACAGGCCGACGCTGACCAGGTCCAGGCGGCCCGGCGAGGGGTCGCGGCTCTCGGGCAGCAGCAGCGGGCCGACCACCAGCAGCAGGGCCAGCACCGGCACGTTGACCAGGAAGACCGAGCCCCACCAGAAGTGCTCGAGCAGCCAGCCGCCCAGGATCGGGCCCAGCGCGGCGCCGCCGGAGAACCCGGCCGCCCAGACGGCGATGGCCAGCCGCCGCTGCTGCCGGTCCAGGAACAGGTTGCGCAGCAGGGACAGGGTCGAGGGCATGAGCGCCGCGCCGAAGATCCCCTGCAGGGCGCGGGCGGTGATCAGCCATCGGACGTCGGGGGCGTAGGCGGCCAGCACCGAGGCGATGCCGAACCCGGCGGCGCCGACCAGCAGCATGCGACGCCGGCCGAACCGGTCGCCGAGGCTGCCCGCGGTGATCAGCAGGCCGGCGAGCACCAGGGGGTAGACGTCGACGGCCCACAGCAGCTCGGTGCCGGTGGGCACCAACGCCCGGGTGATCGAGGGGACGGCGAAGGTCAGCACCGTGCCGTTGACCGAGACCAGCAGGACCGGGAGCATGAGGACGACGAGGCCCAGCCACTCCCGTCGTCCGGCGCGGGGGGTGCTGGTGTCGACCGCCGCGGCGGTCGGGGTGGTGCTCATGGTCCCTCGTTCGACTCGTGGTGGATGTACCGTCCAGCCGGTACAGTAACCGACCATGGCGAGACCGTCGAACCGCGACCGCGTGCTGGACGCCTACGAGGGGTTGCTCGTCGAGGGCGCCGGGGCCACCGTCACCCTCGACGCGGTGGCCCAGGCGGCCGCGGTGTCCAAGGGCGGGTTGCTCTACCACTTCCCCAGCAAGGAGGCCCTGGTCGACGGGCTGGCCGACCGGCTGCGGAGCCGGGCGGCCGAGGACGTCGAGCGGCTGCGGACCTCACCCGAGGGCCCGGTCGCCTACTGGGTGTCCACGGCCACCAGCGAGGTGGCCACCGGCCTCGGTCGCACCTACCAGGCACTCCTCGGCCTGGCCGGCACCGGTCAGCCGACCGCCCGACGAGCCATCGCCGACGTCGAGCACGGCTGGACATCGGCCCTCGAGGAGCTGATCGCCGACCCGGTGGTGGCCCGGCTGGTGCGGCTGGTGGGTGACGGCCTCTACCTGGAGAGCCTCACCGGCCTGCCCGGCGTCGCCGACGACAGCGCCCTGGTCACGCTGCTCGAACGCCTCGCCACCTCCTGACCCAGAAACTGCGGTTCTCGGCAGTCAGAGGCCGATCGGGTGCCAGCAGAAGGACCCCCTCGCCCCCCACCCCTCGTTCCTCGGGGCGGGCCCCTGCGAGGGGCCTCACACGCCGATCGGATGCCAGACGGTCTTGGTCTCCAGGAACGGGGTCATGCGGGTCAGGCCGGGGTCGGCCGTCCAGTCCGGCTCCTCGGCGGGAGCACGCAGCACGCGCTTGAGCGTGCCGGCGGCCGAGCGCTCGAGCTCCATCGCCGCCGTCCCCGCCCCGGCGAGGTCGATGCCGTCGACGTCGGCGTGCTCGGCCAGCCACGGACCGATCTCGGCCGCCGACCCGGTGAGCAGGTTGGCCACCCCGCCGGGGACGTCGGAGGTGGCCAGCACCTCGGACAGCGTGATCGCCGGCAGCGGGCGCTCGTGCGAGCTCACCAGGACCGCGGTGCACCCGGTGGCCAGCACCGGGGCCAGCACGCTGACCAGGCCCAGCAGCGAGGACCGCTGCGGTGCCAGGACGGCGACCACCCCGGAGGGCTCGGGCACCGAGAAGTCGAAGAACGGTCCGGCGACCGGGTTGGTGCCGCCGAGCACCGACGCGAGCTTGTCGGTCCAGCCGGCGTACCAGACCCAGCGGTCGACCGCGGCGTCGACGGCGGCCCGGGCCTTGGCGGCTGACAGGCCCTCGCCCGCGGCCACCTCGTCGGCGAACTGCGCGGCCCGGCCCTCCATCACCTCGGCCACCCGGTAGAGCACCTGGCCGCGGTTGTAGGCGGTCGCGGTCGACCACCCGGCGAAGGCGCCGCGGGCGGCCACGACGGCGTCCCGGGCGTCCTTGCGCGAGGCCCACGCCGCGTTGGCCACGAAGGCCCCCTTCGCATCGGTGACGGAGTAGGTGCGGCCGGACTCCGACCGGGGGAACTTCCCGCCCAGGTACAGCTTGTAGGTCTTGCGCACGGCCAGCCGGTCGCTCATCAGGACTCCTTCAGGTACGCGCGCAGGCCCAGGCGGCCGCCCTCGCGTCCGTGGCCGGACTGCTTGTAGCCACCGAACGGCGACGTCGGGTCGAACTGGTTGAACGTGTTGGCCCACACCACGCCGGCCCGGAGCTGGTTCGCGATCGACAGGATCCGCGAGCCCTTCTCCGACCAGATGCCGGCCGACAGCCCGTAGGTCGAGTTGTTCGCCTTGGCCACCGCCTCGTCCGGCGTGCGGAAGGTCAGCACCGACAGCACCGGGCCGAACACCTCGTCGCGGGCGATCCGGTGGGCGGGGGAGACGTCGGTGAACACCGTGGGCTTGAACCAGTTGCCCCGCTCGGGCAGCTCGCCGGCCGGCTGCCACAGGTGCGCGCCCTCGGCCTCGCCGATGCCCACCAGCTCGCGGATGCGGGCCAGCTGCTCGCGGGAGTTGATGGCCCCGATGTCGGTGTTCTTGTCCAGCGGGTCACCCACGCGCAGCGTGCCCATGCGCCGCTGCAGCGAGGCGATCACCTCGTCGTGCACCGATTCCTGCACCAGCAGCCGGGAACCCGCGCAGCAGACGTGGCCCTGGTTGAAGAAGATGCCGCGCACGATGCCCTCGACGGCCTGGTCGACCGGCGCGTCGTCGAAGACGATGTTCGCCGCCTTGCCGCCCAGCTCCAGGGTGAGCACCTTCTGCGTCCCCGCGACCGCGCGGGCGATCTGCTTGCCGACCTCGGTCGAGCCGGTGAAGGCGACCTTGTCGACGTCCGGGTGCTCGACGACCGCGCGCCCGGTGTCGCCGGCGCCGGTCACGATGTTGACCACGCCCGGGGGCAGATCGGCATGCTGGCAGATCTCCGCGAACAGCAGCGCGGTGAGCGGCGTGGTCTCCGCCGGCTTCAGGACGACGGTGTTGCCCGCCGCCAGTGCCGGGGCGACCTTCCAGGCCAGCATCATCAGCGGGAAGTTCCACGGGATGACCTGGCCGGCCACGCCGTGCGGGCGGGGGGCGGCGCCCAGGCCCACGTGGTCGAGCTTGTCGGCCCAGCCTGCGTGGTAGAAGAAGTGCGCCGCGGCGAGGGGGACGTCGACGTCGCGGGACTCGGTGATCGGCTTGCCGTTGTCCAGGGTCTCGAGGACGGCGAACTCCCGCGCCCGCTCCTGCAGCAGCCGGGCGATGCGGAACAGGTACTTGCCGCGGTCGGCGGGGCGCATCGGCCCCCAGACGCGGGTGAACGCCTTGCGGGCGGCGCGGACGGCGCGGTCGACGTCGGCGTCGGTGCCCACCGCGATCTCGCTGAGCACCTCCTCGGTCGCCGGGTTCACGGTCGTCAGCGGGGTGCCCTGCCCGGCGGTGAACTCGCCGTCGACGAAGAGCCCGTAGCTGGGGGCGATGTCGACGATCGACCGGGACTCGGGGGCGGGGGCGTACTCGAAGACGCTGGTCATGTCAGTCCACCGAGACGTGGTCGGGGCCGGAGTAGTGGCCGGTGCGGAGCTTCTGGCGCTGCAGGAGCAGGTCGTTGAGCAGGCTGGAGGCGCCGAACCGGAACCAGTCGGGGCTCAGCCAGTCGGCGCCGACCACCTCGTTGATCATCACCAGGTGCTTGACGGCGTCCTTGGTGGTCTTGATCCCCCCGGCGGGCTTGACGCCGATCTGCACCCCGGTGGCGTCGCGGAAGTCGCGCACGGCCTCCAGCATCACCAGGCAGACCGGGAGCGTGGCGGCGGGGGAGACCTTGCCGGTGGAGGTCTTGATGAAGTCGCCCCCGGCCAGCATCGCCAGCCAGGACGCCCGCCGGACGGCGTCGTAGGTGCGCAGCTCACCGGTCTCGAGGATCACCTTGAGGTGGGCGGGGCCGCAGGCCTCCTTGACCGCCACGACCTCCTCGAACACGTCGAGGTAGCGGCCGGCCAGGAACGCGCCGCGGTCGATGACCATGTCGATCTCGTCGGCGCCGGCCTCGACGGCGTCCCGCACGTCGGCCAGCTTGACCGCGCGACTGGCCCGGCCCGACGGGAACGCGGTGGCGACGGCGGCGGTGTGGATACCGGTGCCGGCCAGGGCGTCGCGGGCCACCCCGGCCAGGTCGCCGTAGACGCAGACCGCGGCCACGGCCGGGCAGCCGGCGTCGGTCGGGTCGGGGCGGCGGGCCTTGGCGGCCAGCGACCGGACCTTGCCCGGGGTGTCGGCGCCCTCGAGCGTGGTCAGGTCGACCATCGAGATCGCGGTGTCGATCGCCCAGGCCTTGGCCGTGGTCTTGATCGAGCGCGTGCCCAGCTGCGCGGCGCGGGCCTCGGCGCCGACCTGGTCGACCCCGGGCAGGCCGTGCAGGAAGGCGCGGAAGGCGGAGTCGGACCGGGTCACGTCGGCGAACGCGTCGGGTGCCCCGGTGGTGACCGGGCGCCCCGCTGCCGTGGGGTCGAGCACGTGCGTCATGACCGGCATTCTCCACGTCGCCGGTCTGCCCGGGTCCGGCCGTGCAGCGATCAGGCCGCCGCCGGGGTGCAGTCCGGGCACGACCGCGACTCCCGGCGACCGCGGCGCAGCGCGCCCAGACCGCCCAGCAGCAAGGCGCCACCGGCCAGCGAGGCCAGGGTGGACCCCGCACCGCCGGCGACGAGGCGGCCGACCCAGGGGATGACCAGCACCGACCGGCCGAGGTCGGCGCCGGCGAGGGAGACCTGCCAGGGGTCGGCGGTGGGGTTGGCGTCGCCCTGGGTGGTCATCAGCGGTGACCCGGGGGCACCGGTCAGGCCCGCGACCCGGTGCAGGATCGGGTGCCCGCCGACGACCTCGAAGGGAGCCGGGGGGCGGAAGGCCACGACGTCGCCCACGGCGACGTCCTCCCCGGCGACGGGCACGGTGACCACGAGGGAGCCGGCCGGGGAGTAGGGGGTCATCGACCCGGTGAGCACCGGGACCAGCCGGACGCCGCACAGGTGCACGACGACCACCGCGGCCACGACCAGGACCTGGGCGACGACGACCGCGGTGCGGCGCAGGCGGTGGCTCACGTCGTCGTCCGGTCCGCGCCGCCCGGCCGGGTGACGACCGGTGTCGCGGTGAGGGTGACCGTGTTGAGCACGCCGGTGACCTGCACCTTCAGGTAGATCGAGGCGTTGGCGTCCACCGGGGCGGTGGTGCTGTAGGTGACGGCCTGGTTGGGCTGCGCGGCCGACCCGACCGTCGCGACCACACCCGGGCAGACCCCGGTCGTGGTGTTCCACGGCACGGGGCAGACCGAGACCGGCGACGTCCCGATGAGGTTGCCCGTCGACATCGACAGGGTGAGGGTCGCCGGGATGGTCGAGGTGTTGGCCAGCTCCACGTACCCGGTGGCCGTCGTCAGCAGGCCCGACAGCGCGTACTGCGTCGGCGACACCGTGCCGGTCCCGACGGCGTTCTGGAACGAGCTGCCCACCCGGGCCATCGTGACCGGGCTGGACGTCGTGGCGGTGCCCACCCAGGGGGCGGCCACCGCCGGGGTCGCGGCCTGCAGCAGGACGACGAACCCCAGGAGGAACCCCGCCACGACGAGGGCCGCGGCGGTGGTCCGCCCGGTCCTTCGTCGTGGCGGGGTCGTCAGCACGGCGGATCAGCCGCCGGTGCGGTCGTTGCCGCCGACCGCGGTGTTGCTGACGGTCGCGGAGAGGCTGCCGGTCTTGCCCTGCAGGGTCGAGGGGGCACTCGCGGAGAAGGTGAACTTGTAGCGCACGTGCTGGGCGGCGGAGGCACCGTTCGCGACCGTGCCGTGGTTGACGACCAGCGGCGTGGCGGCGGTCGGCGTCCCGGTGCCCAGCGCGGTGGTCGTGCCGCTGCAGACGCTGCCGGCGGTCCACGCGACCGAGCAGCTGGTCGCCTCGACCAGCACCTGGCCGGCCAGGTCACCGGAGGCGGTCACGGTGCCGGTGAACGTGCTCGGCGCGGAACCGTCGTTGCGCACGTCGACGTAGCGGTAGAAGTAGTCCGCGGGCAGCAGGTTGGCCACCGCGGTGGTGAACGAGCCGCCGTTGGCGTCCACCAACGCCGGCGTGACGACGCCCGCGGCCACGTTGCCCGACACGGCGGTGGTGGCGTTCCAGGCCGAGAAGGCGCCGGTGCCCAGCAGGCTGGCGCCGGCGAGGGCGACCGCGGCGGCCCCGACGATCCGGCCCCGACGGCGGTGGGTGTGGCAGGGGGCGGGTGCCGCGGACGGGGTGACCGTCGGGCCGGTGGTGGTGGTCGAGGTGGTCACGGGCTCAGCTCCGGGGTCGATGCGACGGACGATGCTTTCTCGGAACCATTTCGTCCCGTTGTGCACGATCAACGGATCCGGTGATTCGGAACCTGAGCGTCCGTAGTTCGACCTCACCCGTCGGGGTGGGGCGTCGCACCGATCGGGTTTCGCCGTGGTCTCCCGGTCACCGTGGGTCGGCGGCTACCGTGCAGCGGTGCAGCTGACCGTCGTGGACCACCCGATCGCCCGCGCCCGACTGACCCGGATGCGCGACGAGCGCACCGACAACGCCGCGTTCCGCGCCGCGCTGCGGGACCTCACCGAGCTGCTGGTCTTCGAGGCCACCCGCGAGCTCACGGTCGAGGAGTACGAGATCACCACCCCGGTGACCACCACGACCGGCTACCGGTTGGCCGCCCCGCCGCTGATCGTGCCGGTGCTGCGGGCCGGGCTCGGCATGGCCGACACCGCGCACTCGCTGCTGCCGGAGTCGCAGATGGGCTTCGTCGGGCTGGCCCGCAACGAGACCACCTTCGAGCCCGAGGCCTACATGGCCTCGCTGCCCGAGACGCTGGTCGACCGCGAGGTCTTCGTGCTGGACCCGATGTTGGCCACCGGTGGGTCGCTGGTGCACTGCTGCACGTTGCTCACCCAGCGCGGCTGCACCTCCATCACCGTGCTGTGCGCGCTGGCCGCCCCCGAGGGCCTGCGCCGGCTGGAGGAGTCCGGCCTCCCGCTGCGGGTGTTCACCGGCTCGATCGACGAGGAGCTCAACGAGAACGCCTACATCGTCCCGGGCCTCGGCGACGCCGGCGACCGCCAGTTCGGCGCCGTCTAGTGCGCTTCGCCGTGCTGGGCAGTGGGTTCTGGGCCACCGAGGTGCACGCGGCCTCCCTGGCCGAGCACCCCGACGCCGAGCTCGTGGGCATCTGGGGCCGGGACGCCGGCAAGGCGCAGGCCGCCGCCGCGCGGTACGACGTGGCCGGCACCGACGACCTGGACGCGCTGCTGGCCGACGTGGACGCCGTGAGCATCTCGGTCCCGCCGGCCGTCCAGCCCGACCTCGCGGTGCGGGCGGCGGAGGCCGGGTGCCACCTGCTGCTGGAGAAGCCGGTCGCCCTCTCGGTCGCCGACGCCGACCGGGTGGTCGCCGCGACCGCTGCGGCCGGGGTCGCCTCGGTGGTGTTCCTGACCTTCCGCTTCCGGACGTCGGCGACCACCTGGCTGGAACAGGCCTCCCGCTCGACGCTGGTGGGTGGCTCCGTGACCTGGCTGGCCAGCACATTCGCCGCCGACAGCCCGTTCCGGGGGTCGGTGTGGCGGGCCGAGCCCGGTGCGCCGCTGTGGGACCTCGGCCCGCACGCGCTGTCGCTGCTCACCCCGGTGCTGGGGCCGGTGGTGGCCGCGCAGGGCAGCCGGGCCGCCGACGGCACGGTGAACGTGATCCTCGAGCACGAGGCCGGCCCGACCAGCACGCTCACGCTCTCGGCGACCGCGTCGCCGCTGTCGGCCGGCGAGGAGTTCTGGGTGCACGGCGACGCCGGTCGGCTGGTGCTGCTGCCCGAGGAGGGCCGCACCGCCCACCTGGCGCACGCGGTGGCCGTCACCGAGCTGCAGGCCGCGGCGCTGACCGGTGGTGCGCACCCCTGCGACGCCGCCTACGGCGCCGAGCAGGTGCGGGTGCTGGCGGCGGCCGAAGCGGCCATCGCGGCGGGGGCCCGGCAGCGGGTCTGAGGGTCGGGCACCCCGTACCGTCGAGCACCAGGTCGGGAGTCGGAGGAGCGTCGTGGAGTTCATCAACTGGTACGTGCGGCGGGGCCGCATCGGCCGTCGGGTGTTCTGGCTGCACTACGTGCTGCCCATCATGCTGCTGACCGTGCTGGCGATCGGGGTCGACCTCTCCTTCGGCGACACCAACCTGCTGGCCGTCGCCGAGGGGCGCGAGACGGTGCTCGAGCTGGGTGCGGCGACCACGGCCATCGGCTACCTGACGATCGCCCCGACGCTGAGCTCGCAGGCCACCCGGCTGCACGACCAGGGCCGCTCGGCCTGGTGGCTGCTGCTCAACGTCGTCCCGCTGTTCGGCCAGCTGGCGCTCTTCGGCATCTGCGGCTTCGTGCCCGGGCAGCCCGGCCCCAACCGCTACGGCCCGGCGGTCGACGCCGCCGCGCCCGCGGCGCCGCCGGCCGAGCCCCTCGCCCCCTGGACGCCGGGCCCGGCCGACAAGGCGCCGGACTACCCGCCGTCGGACTGGCGCTGACGGCGGCGCCTGCGCACCCGCAGCGCCACCACCGCGCCCAGGGCGAGCACCACGACGGCCACCAGCCCGCCGGTCGAGATGTTCCCCAGCAGCTTCTCGGCGGCGGCGCCCAGGGCCACGACCACCGCGGTGGTCACCCCGGCCCACAGGGCTGCGCCGGCCCAGTTGGCGATCGCGAACCGCCGGTAGGGCATGCCCAGCGACCCGGCCAGGGGACCGCTGAGGATGCGCAGCAGGGCCACGAACCGGCCGAGGAAGACCGCCCACATGCCGTGCCGCTCCATGAGCGAGCGCGCCGCGGCCACGCGCTCGGGGCCCAGGTGCTTCGGCGAGCGACGAGCCGCCCAGGCGAACAGCCGGTCGCCGTACCGGCGGCCCAGCAGGTAGCCGATGCTGTCGCCGACCGCGGCCGACAGCGCCGCGCACACCGCGACCGTGACCGGGGAGACGACGCCCTGCCCGGCCAGCAGCGCCGCACCGATGAGCACGGTCTCCCCGGGCAGCGGGACGCCGATGCTCTCGACCCCGACGACGAGCAGGACGGTCAGGTACACCGCCAGCGGGGGCAGGCCCTGCAGCCACTCGACCACCGCGCTCAGAGCCCCAGGGCGGTCGACATCTCCGCGCGGAGCCGGGCCAGGTCGGCGTCCCCCTGCACGCGGGCGGCGGTGACGTCGCCGGTGACCGGGACGACCGACTGCAGGTAGGCCTTGAGCTTGGGCTCGGTGCCGCTGGGGCGCACCACCACCCGCAGGCCCTCGCCGGTGAGCCGCACGCCGTCGACCTCCGGCAGGAGGTCCTCGGACGTCACGGGCCGGTCCAGCAGGCGGGCCGGCGGTGCGGCGCGGAGCCGGGCCATGGCGTCGCCGATGACCGACAGGTCGGTGACCCGCACCGACAGCTGACCGGTGGCGTGCAGGCCGTGCTCGGCGGCCAGCTCGTCGAGCCGGTCCAGCAGCGTGCGGCCCTGCGCGGCGAGCTCGGCCGCCAGCAGCGCGACGGCCAGGCAGGCGGAGATGCCGTCCTTGTCCCGGGCGACCCCCGGGGTCACGGCGTAGCCCAGGGCCTCCTCGTAGCCGAACACCAGCGGGGCGGCCGGGCCGCCCGCGCGGATGATCCACTTGAAGCCGGTCGGGGTCTCCTCGGCGGGTTGCCCGTGGGCGGCGGCGAGCTCGCCCAGCAGCGACCCGCTGACCAGCGAGCGGGCGTAGGTGCCGGTGACACCGCGGCGCAGCAGCCAGTCCCCGAGCAGCACGCCGACCTCGTCGCCGGTCAGCTGCCGGCCGCCGCACACCACCGAGCACCGGTCGGCGTCGGGGTCCTCGGCGAGCGCGACGTCGGCGCCGAGCTGCTCGGCGAGCGCCAGCAGCAGATCGACCGCACCGGGCTCCTCGGGGTTGGGGAAGGCGACGGTCGGGAAGTCGGCGTCGGGGTGCTCCTGCTCGGGCACCGCGTACAGCTCGGCGAACCCGGCGGCCCGGAACACCGCGCGGGTGGTCGCCGTCCCGACGCCGTGCATGGCGGTGGTCGCGATGGTCAGCCGGTCGCGGCCGGGGACCCGGCCGGGGTCGAGGGCCGCGACGACGGCGGCGACGTAGTCGGCCTCGACGTCGTCGCCGAGGGTCTGCCAGCCGTCGCCCCTCGGCAGCTCGCGGGCCGGGCCCACGGCGGCGATGGCCGCCTCGATCTCCCGGTCGGCCGGCGGCACCAGCTGCGCGCCGTCGCCGAGGTAGACCTTGTAGCCGTTGTCCTGCGGCGGGTTGTGGCTGGCGGTCACCATCACCCCGGCCACGGCCCCCAGGTGCCGGACGGCGAAGGACAGCACCGGCGTGGGCAGCGGACGCGGCAGCACCTGGACGGCGAACCCGGCCCCGGTGAGCACCTGCGCGGTGATCCGGGCGAACTCGTCGGAGCGGTGCCGGCCGTCGTAGCCGACCACCACGCCCCGCCCCGCCGTCCCCTGGTCGGCGAGGTACCGCCCCAGACCCGCTGCCGTGCGGGCGACGACGGCGGCGTTCATGCCGCCCGGCCCCGCCCGCAGCGGACCGCGCAACCCGGCGGTGCCGAACGCCAGCGGCCCGGCGAACCGGGCGGCGAGCTCGGTGTCGTCCCCCGCGTCGAGCATTGCCTGCAGCTCGGCGGCGTCGCCGAGATGGGGGTCGTCGGCGATCCAGCGCTCGACGGCGGCGCGGTCCACCCCGGTCACGGCTGCTGCGCCCGGGCGGCGACGGCGTCGACGGCGAAGTCCGGCCCGGCGTACTCGCCGCCGACCCGGTCGAACTCCACCGTGCCCGGGGTCGGTTCCCCGTGCGCGGCGCTGATGGCCGCGGCGTGGGCCTCGGCGTCGTCGACGGGTGCGTAGCCCAGCGCGCGGGCCGGGGCGAGGTCCCACCAGCCGCGGGTGTTGGCCGAGACCCCCCACACGACGGCGAAGCCGGGGGCGGGCGCGGTGAGCGCGGCGTCGACCAGCCCGACGGTGTCGGAGGGGGACAGCCAGGTGGACAGGTGCCGGGGGGTGCGCGGCTCGGGCAGCGCGGAGCCGATGCGCAGGCAGACGACGTCCAGGCCGTAGCGGTCGACGTAGAGCGACCCGAGCGCCTCCATGGCCACCTTGGACACCCCGTAGTACGTGTCCGGGCGGGGCTGGGCGTCGGTCTGCGCCAGCTCGGTGCGCAAGGACATGCCGGTCGCGTGGTTGCTGCTGGCCAGCACCACCCGGGGCACCCCGGCCAGCCGCGCGGCCTCGAGGGCGACGTAGGTGCCCTCGATGTTGGCGTGGCTGATCGCGGCCCAGGAGGACTCGGTGGCGATGCCGGCCATGTGCACCAGCGCGCCGGCGCCCTGCGCGGCGGCGGTCACCGCCGCCAGGTCGGTGGCGTCCGCGACCAGGTGCTCCTCGCCCGGGCGGGGGTCGGTGATCGGGACGACGTCCAGGCTGCGCAGCGCGTGGCCCCGCTCGGGCAGCCCCTCCCGCAGCAGCCGCCCGATGTACCCGGCGGCCCCCGTCAGCAGGACCGGCCCCGTCACGAGCGGGCGATGAGGTCGACGAGGAAGGAGCCCAGCCGGGTCGCGGCGGCCTTGCCGGCGGCCAGGACCTCCAGGTGGTCCAGGGGCTCGCCGGTCATGCCGGCCGCGGCGTTGGTGACCATCGACAGGCCGAACACCTCGACGCCCTCGGCGCGGGCCGCGATCGCCTCGAGGGCTGTGCTCATGCCGACCAGGTCGGCGCCCAGGGTGGTGAGCATGCGGATCTCGGCCGGGGTCTCGAAGTGCGGGCCGGGGAGCGCGGCGTAGACGCCCTCGACCAGCGACGGGTCGATCTGCCGGGCCAGCTCGCGCAGCCGGGGGGAGTACAGGTCGGTCAGGTCGACGAACCGGGCGCCGACCAGCGGGGAGCGGGCGGTCAGGTTCAGGTGGTCGCTGATCAGGACCGCCTGGCCCACGGTGTGCTGGGGCGAGAGCCCGCCGGCGGCGTTGGTCAGCAGCACGGTGCGGACCCCGGCGGCGGCCGCCGTCCGGATGCCGTGGACGACGGGCTCGACGCCCCGGCCCTCGTAGAGGTGGGTGCGGCCGAGGAACAGCAGCACCTTGTGGTCGCCGACGGCGACCGAGCGGATCTCGCCGCCGTGGCCCTGCACCGTCGGGGCGGCGAACCCGGGCAGCTCGCCGATGCCGACGCTGGCCAGGGTCTCGCCGAAGGCGTCGGCGGCGGGCGCCCAGCCCGAGCCCATGACGACGGCGGTGTCGTGCCCCGCGCCGAGCGCGGCGACGAGGTCGTCGGCGGCGCGGGCAGCCAGGGCGGCGGGGTCGGTGGGGGAGGTCTCGGCGGTCACGGGCACGACGCTAGCCCAGCCGCCGGGACCTCCCGGACGGTCAGCCGACGGTGATCGCGTCGACGTCGATCCAGCCGGTGTCGCCCTGGTTCATCGCGATGCCCACGGTCGAGCCGCCGGCCGGCAGGTCCACCACGAAGCTCTGCTGGCTCCAGGTGTTCCAGTCGGCGGTGGCCGCGTAGGAGACCACCTGGGTGGCCTGCCCGCCCACGAGGGCCGTGAGGGTGCGCGCCCCGGCGGGCCCGCCGCCGCCGGCGGCGTACCGGACGGTGATCGTGACCGGCCCGGCAGCTGCCCGGGTGACGGGCACGGTGGTCGAGGACCCGGCGGTGATCAGGTTGGCCACGTACCCGGTCCCGGTCCACCCGGTGCTGCCGGTCCAGACGACCGCCGAACCGGCCAGCGTGCCGGTCTCGCCCTGGACGACGGCCGCCGCCGGGGCGGTGGTGAGCCCGGTCCGGACCGTGAAGCTCGCGTCGGCCGTGAACAGGGCGGACCCGTCGGTGGCCTGGGCGACGAGCTGGTAGTTCTGGTGCCGGAGGTAGACCCCCGGGGTGCCCCACAGCTGCAGGGAGGTGCCCTGCCCGGTCAACCCGGTTACCGGCAGGAACGTCGCCGCGGCCGCACCCGCCGCGGTGCCGTCGGGCCGGGCGAGGGTGACCCGGCCCCCGGTGCCGTTGGCCCTCAGGTACTGCCCGGGGAAGCCGACCGCCTCCAGCGAGATCCCACCGGCTCCGGCGAGGCCGGGCCGGACGACGAAGGAGCTGTCGGCCTTGTCCCCGGCGCCGCTGGCGGCGCCGATGGCCGAGAGGGCGCCCTGGAAGTTCTGGTGCCGCACCAGGTAGCCGGCGATGTTCCCGGCCTCCAGGCCGACGCTGGTGCCCACGGTGAGCGGCACGGTCGGGACGCCCGTCAGACCGGCCCGGACGGCGAAGGTGGCGTCGTTGCGGAACAGGTCGGAGCCGTCGGTGGCCTGGCCGTACAGCTGGAAGTTCTGGTGGCGGAGGTAGACCCCCGGGGTGCCCCACAGCTGCAGCGACGTGTTCTGCCCGTTCAGCCCGCCGACCGGGAGGAAGGTCGCCGCCGCGGCCCCGGCGGCGGTGCCGTCGGGGGTGGCCAGGGTGACCCGGCCGCCCGTGCCGTTGCTGCGCAGGAACTGGCCCGGGGAGTTCACCGACTCCAGGGAGACGCCGTCGGCACCGGCGAGCCCGGTGCGCACGACGAAGGAGCTGTCGGCCTGGTCGGCGGCTGCGCTGGCGGCGGTGATCGCCGACAGGGAGCCCTGGTCGCCGGCGTGGCGCACGCGGTACCCGGGGTAGTTCACGGCCTCCAGGCCGACGCTGGTGCCCACGGTCAGCGGGACCGAGCCGGTGGGCGTGGTGGCCGGGGTGCCGCCACCGGTCGCGGTGGTGGGGGCGTTGACGGTGACGCTGCCGGCCGCGCCGTTGCGGATGGTGAGCACCTGGCCGGCCGAGGGCACGCCGTTGGAGTCGACCGTGCTGAGCAGGTAGTCGCCGGCCGGCAGCGTGTTCGCGCTGGTCGGCAGGGAGACCTTCACGCTCGCCCCGTTCTGCGTCACCGTCAGCGGCACGCGGCGCTGGTCGGTGGCGTAGGAGTGGGTGACGCCGCCCATGCTGATCAGGGACGCCTCGCGGATGGTCCGGTTGTCGCCCATGCCGAGGGTGAGCTGGCCGCCGTAGGTGGCCGAACCGGCCAGGGTGGTGATCGTCGGCCGGCTGGCCCACCGGGTGACGCCGTCGGCGCCGCGGGTGAACAGCGACGGCGGGTAGAACATCTCGGCGTTCAGGTTGTCCTCGGGACCGGGCACGCCGCCCCCGCCGGTGAAGACCGCGCCGCTGGGCATGACCAGGGCGGTCGAGTGGTAGGTCCGGATGCGCTGGGCCGTGGCGGCCGCCGTCCAGGTGCCCGTGGCCGGGTTCCAGATCTCGGCCCGGCGCACCGCCGAGTCCCCGTTCGTGCCGGTGGCCGTGCCGCCGGAGGCGAGCACGCGGCCGTCGGGCAGCACGGTCAGGTTCAGCCAGTTGCGGGCCGAGGCCATCGAGGCCGTGGAGGTGATCCGCGGGGTGGTGCCGGTGTAGTCGACGACCGCGGCGCGGTTGGTGGCCGCGGTGCCGTCCTCGTTGAACGCCTGGCCGCCACCGGCCACGAGCACCCGGCCGGGGGCGTACATGACCTGGGAACCGGAGACGCGGGGGTTGAACGGCAGGGTGCCCGTACGCGTGACGCTGCCGGTGCCGGCGACCGACATCCGCCAGACCACGTCGCCGGAGGTGCCGACGATCGTGCCCCCCGGGCCGTTGAACGCGCGGGGGTACCACCAGCGGTTGTCCGTGGCCCCGAAGGCCAGCGCGCTGTTCGCACCGGTCAGCGACGTCCAGGCACCGGTCCCGGTGCCGATCTCGGGGGTGGTGGCGACCTTGGAGTTGTCGTTCGGGGTCCGGTAGGCGCCGGTGTTGTAGTAGTCGGCCCCGCCGAGGACGACGACCCGGTCGTCGGGCAGCCGCAGGGCGGTGGCGTACCAGCGCTGGCGGGCCAGGTTCGCGCCCATCGTCTGGTCGCGGCTGGTGGGGTCGTAGACCATCGTCTGCATGGTCGAGTTGCCGCCGACCATGAGGATCCGGCCGTCGGGCAGCGTGACGCCGGCGTTGCAGAAGCTGTTGTAGTCGTGCATCGAGGGCGACTGGGTGTGGGTCGCGGCGGCGGCCCCGGCCGAGGGGTCCCAGTCGTCCTAGGTCAGGCCGCCCTGCTGCGCGGTGCCCAGCGGCGTGCCGTAGGTGACCAGGTGGCCGTTGCGGGCCACGACGGCGTGCAGCGGGATGACCGGCCAGGCCATCTGCGGGCCGAACATGCCGGCGGTGGCCGCGTCGGCCGCGGGCTGCAGCGTGCCGAGGTAGGGGTCGGCCGGCTGGTTGAGCGCGATCGGGGTGGTGCCGACGACGTAGGTGCCGGGGGTGGCGGCCGCGGCGGGGGCGGCCGCGACGACGGCGGCGACGGAACCGGCGAGGGCGACGGCGAGGCCGCCGGCCAGCAGGCGGGGCCCGCGCAGGCGGCGGGCGGTGGAGCGGAGGGACACCAGGAGCTCCCGGGACGACGGGCTGCTGGCTCGTACCAGCCGGGAGAGGATGACGCACGGTGATCGTCCTGCCAAGAAACCCCGGCATGCGCGGTGGTCTCGACTACTCTCAGTGGTCGAACGGTTGTGGTTCGGCGCACACCCGGGGCGAGGACGGGTGGGTCCCCGGGCCGCCGTCAGCCTCCCGGGTGTCATCCGACCCGTCGGGGTGGGTGCGTGCTCCGCCGTGCCCGCGGTCGCGACACACCACCCCGCTCGGGGGACGGTCGTTGTTCCGAGCCTGGGAGGTGCACATGATCTCCCTGTGCAGCGCATCCTCCTCGACGGCGTCCCCGTCCTCCACCTGTCCGGCTCCCGTCGGACCTCCATGGCGCTGGTCTTCGGCGTCGGGGTCCGTGACGAGACGTTCGCGACCCGGGAGACCACGCACCTCGTCGAGCACCTGGTCATGGGCGCGCTGCCGAAGAGCAGCCTGCAGCGCAACGCCACCACCGGCATCGGCACCACCGACTTCCACGCCACCGGGCGGCCCGAGGCCGTCGCCGCGTTCGTGGAGCAGGTGTGCGGGGCCATCCGCGAGCTGTCCCTGCAGCGGATCGACGCGGAGATCGGCGTCCTGCAGGCCGAGGACTGCTCGGGGGTCGGGGGGTTCGTCGAGAGCATGCTGGCGCAGCGCTACGGGCTCACGGGACCGGGGGTCGCCTGGCCCGGTGGGCCCGGGCCGCACTTCCTGCGCGACGAGGACGTCCTCGCCCATGCCCGCCGGTGGTTCGTGGCCGAGAACGCGGTCCTGGTCTGCCACGGCGAGCTCCCCGAGGGGCTGCGCCTCGACCTGCCGCACGGGCCGCGCCCGGTCCACGCGGAGGCCGTGCTGCGATCCCAGCGCGCGGCGTCGTGGTCGAAGAGCTGGGCGGCCGGCGTCGGCCTGATGGTGTCGGCGGACGGGGCGTGGGACCCCGCGCTGCGGCTGGCCCTGGACGTCGTCCGCGAGCGGGTGCAGGACGTCGCACGCGTCGAGCGCGGCCTCAGCTACTCCTCGGGGGTCGCCGTCCTGGAGTTCGAGGCCGGCCACCGCGAGCTGGTGCTCGCCGTGGATGCCCGCGAGGGCCAGGAGGGTGCCGTCGCCGGGATCGTCTGGGACGCCTGGCGGTCCCTGTGCGCCGACGGACCGCGGGCCGACGAGGTGGCGCACGTCGTGGACGAGGTCCGGGAGGAGCTGGACGGGGCCGACCCGGACGACCTCGCGTCGGGTGACCTGCACGAGGCCGCGGCCGCCCAGCTCCTCGGCCTGGAGTCGCGCCCCAACGCGTCCCTGCTGGACAGCTACCTCGCCGTGACCGCCGAGCAGGTCCGGGACGCCGCGCGAGCGGTGTGGACCTCCGCCCTGCTGCAGGTGCCCGAGTGGTCGACCTTCGAGGGGCTCCCCGGGCTCGAGCGCTGGCGCGCGTGCGGGTGGGCACCGGAGGTCCCCGCCGGTCGCACCCTGCGTCCGTCGGCGCTGGTCCGCATGCTGCCCGGGCCGGCCAAGAAGCGTCGGGTCGTCCTGTCCGACCACGGCATCGCGCACCAGGACGACGACGGGGACGTCCACGTCATCTCCTGGGGCGACCTCGACACCGTCTTCCGCCAGGGCGAGGTCAAGGACGAGAAGGGCAAGGTCCAGGACGGCGGTGCGCTGGTGGTGATCGGGCGGAACGCCTGCATGTTCCGCGTGGACGACGACTCCTTCGGCACGAAGGCCGTCGAGACGGCGTCGGCGCACGTGCGCCGGCACGTCCCCGGTCTGCGGTGGCCCGCGGAGCGGGTGCCGCAGTGGACCCGTCCGCAGTGGGCGGGTGCCTGAGCCCCGCCGCTCCTACACTCAGCCGGTGCAGATCCCCTTCACGTCCTCCGAGCGCTCGAGCCTGGGGGTCGAGTGGGAGCTGCAGCTGGTCGACCGCGAGACCCGCCAGCTCACCTCCGGCGCCACCGAGATCCTCGCCGAGCTCAAGCCGGCCGACGCCGACGAGCACCCCAAGGCCAAGCACGAGCTGCTGCAGTCGACCGTCGAGATCATCACCGGCATCTGCAGCACGGTCGCCGAGGCCAAGGCCGACCTGGCCGGCACCCTCGCCGAGGTCGTCGAGGCCGCGGACCGGCGGGGGCTCGGGGTGCTCTGCGCCGGCACGCACCCGATCACCGACTGGCAGACCCAGGACATCTCGCCGAAGGAGCGGTACGCACAGCTGGTCGAGAAGATGCAGTGGCTGGCCCGCCGGCTGCAGATCTTCGGCGTCCACGTGCACGTCGGCGTCCGGTCCTCGGACAAGATCATCCCGATCGTGAACGCGCTGACCCAGTACGTGCCGCACTTCCTCGCCCTGTCCGCGTCCTCGCCCTACTGGGTCGGTGCCGACACCGGTCTGGCCAGTGCCCGGTCCAAGGTGTTCGAGGGCATGCCCACGGCGGGGCTGCCCTACCAGCTCTCGGGCTGGGACGGCTTCGAGCGGTACATGGAGACGCTGATCTCCACCCACACGATCGAGACCGTGCGCGAGGTGTGGTGGGACATCCGCCCGCACCCCGAGTTCGGCACCGTCGAGCTGCGCATCTGCGACGGCCTGCCCACCCTCGACGAGATCGGCGCGGTCGCGGCGCTCAGCCAGTGCCTGGTCGAGCAGTTCGACCGCGAGATCGACCGCGGCTACACGCTGCCGGTGCCCGCGAGCTGGGTGCTGCGCGAGAACAAGTGGCGCGCGGCGCGCTACGGCCTGGACGCCGAGATCATCGTCGACGACCGCGGCACGGTGCAGCCGGTCCGCGAGGCCCTGCGGGAGCTCGTCGAGCAGCTCACGCCGACGGCCAAGAAGCTGCAGTGCCTCGACGAGCTGTTCGACGTGCTGCGCATCCTCGAGGTCGGTGGGTCCTACCAGCGGCAGCGCGCGGTCGCCGCGGCCAACGACGGCCGGCTCGAGCCGGTGGTGGACAGCCTGCTGGCCGAGATGAGGGACGGGCTGCCCTCGTGAGCGCGGCCGACTCCGTCGACCGCTGGGTGGAGGCGCACCACGACGAGCTGGTCGCGACCCGCCGGCACCTGCACGCCCACCCGGAGCTGGGGTTCGCCGAGCACGAGACGACGGCCTACCTCGAGCGCCAGCTGCGCCGGGCGGGCCTCACCCCGCAGCGGCTGCCCGGCGGCACCGGGCTTATCTGCGACGTCGGGTCCGGGGGACCGGTCACCGTGCTGCGGGCCGACATCGACGCGCTGCCGCTGGCCGACCTCAAGGACGTCCCGTACGCCTCCACCCGTCCCGGCATGTGCCATGCCTGCGGGCACGACGTCCACACCACCGTGCTGCTCGGGGTGGCCCGGGCGCTGGCCGCCCAGGGCGACCTCCCCGGCACCGTGCGCGCGGTCTTCCAGCCCGCCGAGGAGCAGGTGCCCGGCGGGGCGCTGCAGGTGCTCGAGGCCGGGGTGCTGGACGGCGCGAGCCGGGCCTTCGCGCTGCACTGCGACCCCTCGGTGCCGGTCGGGCGGGTGGGCCTGCGCACCGGGTCGATCACCGCGGCCTGCGACCGGCTCGAGGTCACCCTCACCGGTCCCGGCGGGCACACGGCCCGACCCCAGCTGACCGTCGACCTGGTCCACGCCCTCGCCCGCGTGGTCACCGAGGTCCCGGGCCTGCTGGGCCGGCAGGTCGACCCGCGGGCCGCGATGTCCCTGGTCTGGGGCGCGGTGGGGGCCGGTGTCGCGGCCAACGCCATCCCGCAGACGGGGATGCTGCGCGGGACCGTGCGGGTGCTCGACCGGGCGGTCTGGGACCGGTCCGAGGAGCTGGTCCGGCGCCTGGTGCACCGGGTCGGCGAGGACTCCGGGGCCACGGTCGACGTCGAGTACGTGCGCGGCGTCCCGCCGGTGGTCAACGACCCGCGCGGGGTCGCCCTGCTGCGGTCGGCGGCCCTCGAGACCGTCGGCGGCGACGGGGTCGTGCTGTCGCCGCAGAGCATGGGCGGCGAGGACTTCGGCTGGTTCGCCGAGCGGCTGCCGATCGCCCTGGCCCGGCTGGGCACCCACGGCGGGGGCGACCCCCTCGACCTGCACCGGGGCACCTTCGACGTCGACGAGCGCGCCATCGGGGTGGGCGTGCGGTTGATGGCCCGCACCGCGCTGCACTCCCTCTCCGCCGACGCGCCGGCCGCGGCCCGGTCCGGTCAGGTGTGACCGTCCCGACAGCCGCTGCGGGCGCCGCCGTCGGTGACGTCCGGTAGACACAGCGGCGACGCACACCCCGGCGTTGCACACAGCAGGAGAACGGTGATTCGACGATGAGCCACCCCACCCCCGAGGCCGCGACCGAGCCGGTCGCGCCGCCCGACGACCTCGCCCTGGCCGCCGACTTCCCGCAGCCCACCCTCGACCAGTGGCGCGAGCTGGTCGCCGGCGTGCTGCGCAAGGCCGGCCGCGAGGAGCTCCCCGAACCGGTCGAGGAGGCGCTGCGCAGCACCGTGGCCACCGGGGTCTCGGTCCGGCCGCTGTACACCGCGGCCGACGTCGCGCTGCTGCCCGGCACCGGCGCCCCGGGCCTGCCGCCGTTCGTGCGCGGTTCCCGGGTGGTCCGCCCGTCCCCGGCCGCCGCCGACGGGCAGGCGGCCACGAGCACGCCGGCGGGGTGGGACGTCCGGCAGCGGCACGCCGACCCCGATGCCGGGACGACGAAGGACGCGATCGGCGCCGACCTCGAGCACGGCGTCACCTCGCTCTGGCTGGTGCTCGGCGAGGGCGGCACCCCGGTCGACGCGCTGGGTGAGGTGCTCGCCGACGTCCTGCTCGACCTCGCCCCGGTCACCCTGCAGGGCGGCCCCGCCGCGGCGGAGGCGTTCCTCGACCTGGTCGAGGGACGCACCGACCTCGCCCCCGGCGGCAACCTCGGGCTGGACCCGCTGGGCGTGCAGGCCGCGTCGGGGCAGGCGCAGGACCTCTCCGGGCTGGGCGCGCTCGCCCGGCGGGCCGCCGAGCACGGCGACCTGCGGTCCGTCGTCGTCGACGCCACCGTCGTGCACGACGCCGGGGCCACCGCGGTCGAGGAGCTGGGCTGCGCGATCTCGGCCGGGGTCGCCTACCTGCGGGCGCTCACCGAGCAGGGCCTGCCGGTGGCCGAGGCCGCGGAGCAGCTGGAGTTCCGGTTCGCCGCGACCGCCGACCAGTTCACCACCATCGCGACGCTGCGGGCCGCCCGCCGGTTGTGGGACCGGGTGGCCGAGGCCTCCGGCGTCCCCGCGGCCCGGCGCGGCATGCGCCAGCACGCCGTCACCTCCTCGGTGATGACCACCGCGCGCGACCCCTGGGTGAACATGCTGCGCACCACCGTGGCCTGCTTCGCCGCCGGCGTCGGCGGGGCCGACGCGATCACGGTGCAGCCCTTCGACGCCGCCCTGGGCCTGCCCGACCCGTTCGCCCGGCGCATCGCCCGCAACACCCAGGCACTGCTGCTCGAGGAGAGCCACCTGGGCCGGGTGCTCGACCCCGCCGGCGGCTCCTGGTACGTCGAGTCGTTGACCGACGCGCTCGCGCACGCCGGCTGGGAGTGGTTCACCGAGATCGAGCGGGCCGGCGGGTACGCGGCCGCGCTGTCGTCGGGCCTGGTGGCCGAGCGGGTGGCTGCGGCCTGGGCGGACCGGTCGCGGCGGCTGGCCACCCGGCGGGACCCGATCACCGGCGTCAGCGAGTTCCCGAACCTGGCCGAGAAGCTGCCCGAGCGTCGTCCGGCGGGCGAGGCGCTGCCGCCGGGCCCGGGCGGGTTGCCGCGGGTGCGTGCCGCGCATGCCTTCGAGCAGCTGCGCGACCGCTCCGACGAGCCGGGCGACCGCCCGTCGGTCTACCTGGCCACGCTCGGCAAGCCCGCCGCGCACACCGCCCGGCTGTCCTTCGCCTCGAACCTGTTCCAGGCCGGTGGCCTGGCCACCCCGTCCGGCTCCGGCGTCGAGGGCTTCACCGACGCCCGGACGACGACCGCGTGCGTCTGCGGGTCCGACAGGGACTACGCCACCGGCGCCGCGGACCTCGTCGCCGAGCTGCGGGCCGCCGGCGCCCAGCGCATCTGGCTCGCCGGGAAACCGGAGCTCGACGTGCCCGGCGTCGACGGCCACGTGTTCGCCGGCTGCGACGCCGTCGACGTCCTCACCACCACCCTCGACGAGCTGCTGGGAGCACGGGCATGAGCGGCATCCCCGACTTCGGGTCCCTCGAGCTGGGCACCACCGACCCCGCCACGGCTGCCGACTGGGCCGCCGAGTTCGCCGAGCGCACCGGCCGGGCGGTCGGCGATGCCGAGTGGGAGACGCCCGAGGGCATCGGCGTGCCGCCGCTGCTGACCGCCGAAGACCTGGCCGGGCTCGACCACCTCGACGGCCTCCCGGGACTCCCGCCGTTCGGCCGCGGGCCCTACCCGACGATGTACACGACGCAGCCGTGGACGGTCCGGCAGTACGCCGGGTTCTCCACCGCCGCGGCCTCGAACGCGTTCTACCGGCGCAACCTGGCGGCGGGGCAGAAGGGCCTGTCGGTCGCCTTCGACCTGCCCACCCACCGCGGCTACGACTCCGACCACCCGCGGGTGCCCGGCGACGTCGGCATGGCCGGGGTGGCCATCGACTCGATCTACGACATGCGCCAGCTCTTCGACGGCATCCCGCTGGACCGCATGAGCGTGTCGATGACGATGAACGGCGCCGTGCTGCCGGTGCTGGCGCTCTACATCGTGGCGGCCGAGGAGCAGGGGGTGGCGCCCGAGCAGCTGAGCGGGACCATCCAGAACGACATCCTCAAGGAGTTCATGGTCCGCAACACCTACATCTACCCCCCGGGGCCCTCGATGCAGGTGATCAGCGACATCTTCGCCTACACGTCGCAGAAGATGCCCCGGTTCAACTCGATCTCGATCTCCGGGTACCACATCCAGGAGGCCGGGGCGACGGCCGACCTGGAGCTGGCGTACACCCTCGCCGACGGCGTCGAGTACCTCAAGGCCGGCCGCGAGGCCGGCATGGACGTCGACGCGTTCGCGCCCCGGTTGAGCTTCTTCTGGGGCATCGGGATGAACTTCTTCATGGAGGTCGCGAAGCTGCGGGCCGGCCGGTTGCTGTGGGCCAAGCTGGTCGAGCGCGAGGGCGCGACCAACCCCAAGTCGCTGTCGCTGCGCACGCACTCGCAGACCTCGGGCTGGTCGCTGACCGCGCAGGACGTCTACAACAACGTCGTCCGCACCTGCGTCGAGGCGATGGCGGCCACCCAGGGCCACACCCAGTCGCTGCACACCAACGCCCTGGACGAGGCGCTCGCGCTGCCCACCGACTTCTCCGCCCGGATCGCCCGCAACACGCAGCTGCTGCTGCAGCAGGAGTCGGGCACCACGCGGGTCATCGACCCGTGGGGCGGGTCGGCGTACGTGGAGAAGCTGACCGCCGACCTGGCCCGCAAGGCCTGGGCGCACATCGAGGAGGTCGCGGCGCACGGCGGCATGGCGCAGGCGATCAGCGACGGCATCCCCAAGCTGCGCATCGAGGAGGCCGCGGCCCGCACCCAGGCCCGCATCGACTCCGGCCGGCAGCCGGTCATCGGGGTGAACAAGTACCGGGTCGAGGCCGACGAGGCCATCGAGGTGCTGCGCGTGGACAACGCCGACGTGCTGGCCCAGCAGGTGCAGCGGTTGAAGGACCTCCGCGCCGAGCGGGACCAGGCGGCCTGCGACGCGGCGCTCGCGAAGCTGGCCGAGGCCGCCCGGGCCGCGGCCGACGGCAAGCGGGGCCAGGAGCTGGAGACCAACCTGCTGGCCCTGGCCGTCGACGCCGCGCGGGCGAAGGCGACGGTCGGGGAGATCTCCGACGCGCTGGAGGAGGTCTACGGCCGGCACGCGGGCCAGGTGCGCACGATCTCCGGGGTGTACCGCGAGGAGGCAGGGGAGGGCGGCCCGATGCAGGAGACCCGACGGCTGACCGAGGAGTTCGCCGAGGCCGAGGGCCGCCGTCCGCGCATCCTGGTGGCCAAGATGGGCCAGGACGGCCACGACCGCGGCCAGAAGGTGATCGCCACCGCGTTCGCCGACCTGGGCTTCGACGTCGACGTGGGCCCGCTGTTCCAGACGCCGGAGGAGGTCGCCCGGCAGGCGGTGGAGGCCGACGTGCACGTCGTCGGGGTCTCCTCGCTCGCCGCGGGCCACCTCACGCTGGTGCCGGCGCTGCGCGACGCGCTGGCCGAGCTCGGGGCCGACGACGTGCTGATCGTGGTCGGCGGGGTGATCCCGCCCGACGACGTGCCGACGCTGCGCGAGATGGGCGCCGCGGCGGTGTTCCCGCCCGGGACGGTGATCGCGGAGGCCGCGCAGGAGCTGCTGCGCGAGCTGTCGTCCCGCCTCGGTCACTGATGGAGCTCGCGGACGGGGTCCTGGCGGCCGACCGCAGGTCGGTGGCCCGGGCCATCACGCTGGTGGAGTCCCGGCGGCCCGACCACCGGGAGCGGGCGCAGGAGCTGCTGGTCGAGCTGCTGCCGCACGCCGGCGGGGCCCGGCGCGTGGGCATCAGCGGGGTGCCCGGGGTCGGCAAGTCGACCTTCATCGACCAGCTCGGCGTCGACCTGACGGCCCAGGGCTCGAAGGTGGCCGTGCTCGCGGTGGACCCGTCGTCGGCCCGGTCGGGCGGGTCGATCCTGGGTGACAAGACCCGCATGGCCCGGCTGTCGGTGGACCCGGCTGCGTTCATCCGGCCCTCGCCCACGGCGGGGACCCTGGGCGGGGTCGCGCAGGCCACCCGGGAGTCGATGGTGGTGGTGGAGGCCGCCGGCTACGACGTCGTGCTGGTCGAGACCGTCGGCGTCGGGCAGAGCGAGACCACGGTCGCCGAGATGGTCGACACCTTCCTGTTCCTCACCCTGGCCCGGACCGGCGACTCGTTGCAGGGCATCAAGCGGGGGATCCTGGAGATCGCCGACGTCATCGCGGTCAACAAGGCCGACGGCCCGTCCGCCGGCGATGCCCGCACGGCGGCCCGCGAGCTGGCCGGCGCCATCCGCATGCTGCGCGGCGCCTCGGACTGGGACGTGCCCGTGCTCACCTGCGCCGGGCTGACCGGCGAAGGCCTGGCCGAGGTGTGGGCCCAGGTGGTCGCGCACGAGGAGCGGCTGCGGGCGTCGGGGGAGTTCGTCCGGCGGCGCAACGCCCAGCAGGTGCGCTGGACCTGGCAGCTGGTCCGCGACGGCCTCGAGGCCCGGTTGCGCGAGCACCCCGACGTCCGGGCCTCGTCGGGTGAGCTGGAGCGGCGGGTGCTGGCCGGCGAGCTCACCCCGGCGCTGGCCGCCCGCGAGCTGCTGAGCACGTTCCTGGCCGACCCGACCCCCTGACCCCATGCGTCCCGCAGTCACCGCCGGACCCGTGTCGGACCGCCACGTCACACCGCCCACCGTCGGCACGTCGTAGCTTTCCGCAGTCGGTCGATGACGGTCATCCCGACGGTGCCCTCGGGCGCGGTGCTGTGCGGGGGAGAGCTGTGACGACGACGGGTGTGGTGCACGAGCGGGTCGGCGGCCGGCTGGCGCTGCTGGACGGGTTGCGGTTCGTCGCGGCGCTGGCGGTGGTGGCGTTCCACTACACCGGCCGGGACAGCGTGGCGTGGTCCCAGAGCGTGCGCGACGTCTTCCCGACCGTCAGCCGGTTCACCCTCTACGGCGGGTTCGGGCCCTACCTCTTCTTCATGATCAGCGGTTTCGTCGTCCTCATGAGCGCCTGGGGGCGCTCGGTGCCGTCCTTCCTGGCCTCCCGTGTCGGCCGGCTGTTCCCCGCCTACTGGTTCGCGGTGGCCTTCATCGCTGCGGTGCTGCTGGTCGACCGCCAGACCATCCCGATCTGGCGCGACCTGGGGTTCTCCGGCGTGGCGATGAACATGACCATGCTGCAGTCCGCCTTCGGCGTGGGCCATGTCGACGGCGTCTTCTGGACCCTCTGGGTCGAGCTGAAGTTCTACGTGCTCGTCGCGGTGCTGGCCCACGTCGGGCTGACGACCCGCCGCGTGCTGGCGCTCTGCCTCGCGTGGCCGGTGCTCGGCGCGCTCGCCGCGCAGACCGGGACGTCCTGGGCCGTCACCGCGCTCGAGCCCACGTACGCACCCTTCTTCTGCATCGGCATCGCGGTGTACCTGGTGTTCCGCAACGGCTGGACCCCGCTCACCGCCCTCGTGCTCGGGGTGAACTACCTGGCGGCGCTGTGGACCGCCACGACCTACTACGTGCAGTGGTCGCAGGACGTGGCGGGTGCGCCGGTCTCGCGCCGGGGCATCGCGCTGCTGCTCACCCTGTGCGTGCTGGCGCTCGTCGCGGTCACCCTGACCCGGTTGCGGCGGGTGTCGTGGCGGTGGGTCTCGCTGCTGGGTGCGCTCACCTACCCGCTGTACCTGGTGCACGAGTACCCCGGGTGGATCGCGATCCACCACCTCGGGCCGGTGCTGCCGGCGCACCTCCTGGTCCCGGTCGTGGTCCTGCTCGCCCTGGTGCTGGCCTACCTGGTGCACCGCTGCGTCGAGCGACCGCTGGGACCGTGGCTGCGGCGCACCGTCGAGCGCGAGCTCACCGGGACCGGCGCCCCCGACGGTCCCGGAGCCCGTCCCGCGGGTCGGCGGCGCAGCAGGCACGCCCCGCGTGCGGTGCACGTCGAGCAGATCGGCACCCCTGTCGCCCGGACCCCCGCCGACTGACCGGCCCGGTCGAGGTGGGTGCGCCGCCCCGGAGACGGCACCAGGGAGGATGGGGGAGCACACCCACCGCACAGCACCGCACGGGAGCCCCTTCATGACCCGCATCGTGATCATCGGCGGCGGACCGGCCGGCTACGAGGCCGCCCTGGTCGCCGCCCAACTGGGTGCCGAGGTCACCGTCGTCGAGCGGGACGGTCTCGGCGGCGCCAGCGTCCTCACCGACTGCGTGCCGTCCAAGACCCTCATCGCCGCCGCCGGCGCCATGACCGCGGTGCGCGACTCCGCCGTCCTCGGGCTGCAGGGCTCGGACCTGGCCACCGTCAGCCTCGACCTGGCCAAGGTGAACCACCGGATCAAGGGCCTGGCCGTCGCGCAGTCGGCCGACATCCACGCCCGGCTCGAGAGCGTCGGGGTGCGCTGCGTGAGCGGACAGGCGCGGTTGTCCGACGAGATCCGCGGGCTGATCGCCCACCGGGTCGAGGTCTGCGACTTCGACGGCGGGGTCAAGCAGGAGATCGAGTGCGACGTCGTCCTCATCGCCACCGGCGCCGACCCGCGCGTGCTGCCCGGGGCCGAGCCCGACGGCGAGCGGATCCTGTCCTGGCGCGACGTGTACGAGCTGGAGGAGCTGCCCGAGCACCTGGTGGTCGTCGGGTCCGGCGTCACCGGCGCCGAGTTCGCCTCCGGGTACCTCGAGGCCGGGGTGCCGGTCACGCTCGTCTCGTCCCGCGAGCAGGTGCTGCCCGGTGAGGACGCCGACGCCGCCGCAGTCGTGGAGCAGGTCTTCCAGTCCCGGGGCGGCAAGATCGCCGACCGTGGTCGGGCGGAGTCGGTCACGCGGACCCCGACCGGGGTCGAGGTGCGGCTGACCGACGGCCGGGTGGTCACCGGTTCGCACGCGCTCATGACGGTCGGCACGGTCCCGAACACCGCCGGGCTGAACCTGGAGCAGTGCGGGGTCGCCACCTCGCCGTCCGGGCACGTGGTGGTGGACCGGGTCTCCCGCACCTCGGTCTCGGGCATCTACGCCGCCGGCGACGTCACCGGGGTCTTCCAGCTCGCCTCGGTCGCCGCCATGCAGGGCCGCATCGCGATGTGGCACGCCCTGGGTGAGGCGGTGTCGCCGATCCGGCTCAAGACCGTGGCCGGCAACGTCTTCACCCATCCCGAGATCGCGACCGTCGGCGTGCAGGAGAAGACCCTGCCCGAGGGCACGGACATCGAGAGCGTCCAGCTGCCGCTGGCCACCAATGCCCGGGCGAAGATGAGCGACCTGCGCGACGGCTTCGTCAAGATCTTCGCCCGTCGGTCGACCGGGGTCGTGGTGGGCGGGGTCGTCGTCGCCCCGGGGGCCTCGGAGCTGGTGCTGCCCATCACGCTCGCGGTCAGCAAGGGCCTCACGGTCGACGACCTGGCCCAGACGTTCTCCATCTACCCCTCGCTCTCGGGGTCGATCACCGAGGCCGGCCGGCGGTTGATGAACAGCCAGGACGACTGAGATCAGCACACCAGGACGGGTGAGGTGACCACCCAGGACGGGTGATGTCCTCAAGCTGCACCGCCACCGGGCCGAAGACCTGGCAGATCCCCTTCTGCTCAGGAGTCCCACGTGCCCCACGCCCGTCGCCGCAGGTTGCGCTGCTCGGTGCTCGCCGCCTCCGTCGCGGTGATCGCCTCGCTCGCGGTCGCCCCCGCGGCGCAGGCCGACACCGCCGTCCCCACGGGGACGGAGGCCGCGCCCACGACGCAGTCCGAGCCCTCCACCGGGGTGACCCCGACCACCGACAGCCCGGCGCCGACGACCACGGACGCGCCGACCGCGCTGCCGACCGACGCACCGACCTCGTCCACGGCCGACGCCACGGCCGACCCCACGGCCCCGGCGACCACCGACGCGGCCGAGGTCACCGCGGGCGACACCGTCGTCGGTGAGCTGGTGCAGGCCTACCCGGACCCCGAGTCGGTCGACCACGACCACGAGCAGGGCGCGGCCCACGACGACGCCCCGCTCAGCTGGATCGAGACCCCCGCGGGCGACGCCGTCCGGGTGCCGACCGACGACCTGCCCGAGGTGGCGACCGGGTCCACCCTGGCCGTCACGGTGGGCGACGAGGTCACCGACGAGGCGAGCCAGGAGCAGGGCCTCGCGCCCGCCCTCGAGGTGCAGTCGGCCAGGGTGCTGGCCGCCGCCGGCACCGACCCGACCACCGCGGCCGCCGGCACCACCCCGACCAACCTCGTGACCGTCGTGATGGTCCTGCCCGCAGGTGCCTCGCCCGACGGCACGACGGTGGACCAGGTCGTGGCCCAGGTCAACGGCGGTGTCGCCGCGTTCTGGAACGAGCAGAGCGGCGGCACCGTGCGCATCGAGGCCGGCTGGGGCGCCCGGGGGTGGGTGCGCTCCACCGCCGACTGCACGGACCCGCAGGGCCTGTGGAACACCGCCGTCTCGGTGACGGGCTGGCGGCAGGACCCAGGTCGGCACCTCATGGTCTACGTCCCCAGCACCGCCTCGGGCTGCGCCTACGGGCTGGGCACCATCGGCTCGTCGGTCGGCACCGGCGGCCGCGCCTACGTCAAGGACGTCGCGACCTCGGTGATGGCGCACGAGCTGGGCCACAACTTCGGGCTGGGCCACTCCTCCCAGTTCCAGTGCGACGGCACGGTGGAGACCGGCCGCTGCCAGACCGTGCAGTACGCCGACTACTACGACGTCATGGGCTTCAGCTGGGCCCAGGTGGGCTCGCTGAACACCGCCCAGGCAGCCAGGATCGGGCTGCTCCCGGCGTCGGAGATGGTCGCCCTCACCCCGGCCAGCGCGCCGACGACGGTCACCCTGGCCCCGGTCTCCGCGGCGAGCGGTACCCGCGCGGTCAAGCTGACCGACTCGGCCGGCGCGGTGTACTGGATCGAGTACCGGCAGGCCAGCGGCCAGGACGCCTGGCTGTCGACGCCGTCGAACAGCCGCCGGCTCGACGTGGGCATCGTGGTGCGCCGGGTGACCGGGGACGGCAACTCCACCTCCGTCCTCCTCGACGGGACCCCCAGCGCCGCGGCGAACTGGAACGCCGACCAGCAGAGCGCGCTGCCCGCGGGCAGCTACGTCGACGTCGGGGCGGACTTCGCCGTCCGCGCCGGGAGCGGCGGGGTCGTGACGATCGGCAACCGGGCGAACGTCGCGGCCGACATCGATGCGGCGTACGCCCGCGCCGGCGGTTCGGGCGGGTCGCTCCGGGCGCCGACCAGCGGTGTCATCTGCGGGATGGTGGGCTCCGGCTGCGGTCGCAACTACCAGGGCGGGGTCATCTATTGGACCCCGGGCTCCGGGGCCCACGTGGTGGCCGACCCGGTGCTCTCGGCCTGGGGTCCGCGCCGTGAGACCGGCGTGCTGGGCTACCCCGTCTCCGACTACGCGTGCGGCATGGCCCTCGGCGGTTGCGGTCAGGCGTTCCAGGGTGGTCGGGTGTACAGCACCTGGAGCACCGGTACCCACGCGGTGTACGGGGCGTTCCAGGACGTCTGGACGGCGCAGGGGTACGAGAACGGTCCGCTGGGCTACCCGACCACCGACGTGATCTGCGGCATGCGCGGTGGTGGGTGCGGTCAGGTGTTCCAGGGTGGTCGGATCTACTCCTCGCCCTCGACCGGGACGTACGCGATCAGCGGTGCTGTCCACGCCGCGTGGG
>NZ_FNIR01000005.1:0-69503 GCF_900103975.1 Klenkia soli | reverse complement strand
GTCCAGGACGCCTGGATCGCGCAGGGCTGGGAGGCCGGTCCGCTGGGCTACCCGACCACGGACCTGGTCTGCGGCCTGGCCGGTGGCGGCTGCCGGCAGTCCTTCGCCGGGGGAGCCGTCTACACCTCGACCAGCGGCACCTGGGTGGTCCGCGGGGCCGTCCTCGCGGCGTGGGCCGCGACGGAGGCGGAGGGCGGGCCGCTGGGCTACCCGACCACCGGGCTCATCTGCGGGATGTCCAGCGGTGGGTGCGGTCAGGTGTTCCAGGGCGGCCGGATCTACAGCACGGCCACGACGGGCGCGCACGCGGTGTCGGGGCCCATCCAGCAGGCCTGGATCGCCCAGGGCTGGGAGGCCGGGAGCCTCGGGTACCCGACGGGTGACGCTCGGCCGGTCCAGGACGGCACCGCCCAGGACTTCCAGGGCGGCACGCTGACCTGGAACACGACGACCGGTTCGGTCTCCAGGTCCTGACGTCGCGCCGGGGGTGGGACCTGCGCCCACCCCCGGGCGGGTGTCAGCCCTCGGTGCCGGCGATGGTGCAGAGGACGGCGCCGCTGGTCACGGTGGCGCCGACCTCGGCCGAGAGGCCGGACACCGTGCCCGCCTTGTGCGCCACGATCGGCTGCTCCATCTTCATCGCCTCGAGCACCACGACCAGGTCACCGGCCGCCACGGTGGCGCCGTCCTCGACGGCCACCTTGACGATCGTGCCCTGCATCGGCGAGGTGAGGCTGTCACCGGACGCGGCACCGCCACCGGACCCGCCGCCGCGCTTGCGCGGCTTGGCCTTGGCGCCGGCCGGCGCACCGCCCCCGGCGGCCAGGCCGGCGGGCAGCGAGACCTCCAACCGGCGTCCGCCGACCTCGACGACGACGGTCTGCCGCTCCTCGGGCTCGTCGGTCTCCGCGGCGGCTCCGTGCGGCTGGACCTGGTTGTCCCACTCGGTCTCGATCCACCGGGTGTGCACGGTGAACGGCTCGGAGGTGAAGGCCTCGTCGCGGACCACGGCCCGGTGGAACGGGATCACCGTGGGCATGCCCTCGACGGTCAGCTCGTCCAGCGCACGGGCGGCCCGCTGCAGCGCCTCGGCGCGGGTGGCGCCGGTGACGATCAGCTTGGCCAGCATCGAGTCGAACGCCCCGGCGACCTCGCCACCGGCGACCACGCCGGAGTCCCAGCGCACGCCGGGGCCCTGCGGCACCGACAGCGCCGTCACCGGGCCGGGGGCGGGCATGAAGTTGCGGCCGGCGTCCTCGGCGTTGATCCGGAACTCGATGGAGTGCCCGCGCGGGGCCGGGTCCTCGGTGATCTCCAGCGGCAGGCCGTCGGCGATCCGGAACTGCTGGCGCACGAGGTCGATGCCGCTGGTCTCCTCGCTGACCGGGTGCTCGACCTGCAGGCGGGTGTTGACCTCGAGGAAGGAGATGTCGCCGTCGACGCCGACGAGGTACTCGACGGTGCCGGCGCCCACGTAGTCAGCGCCGCGCACGATGTCCTTGGCGCTGGTGTGGATGCGCTCGCGCTGCTCGTCGGTCAGGAACGGCGCGGGCGCCTCCTCGACCAGCTTCTGGTTGCGCCGCTGCAGCGAGCAGTCGCGGGTGCCGACGACGACCACGTTGCCGTGGGTGTCGGCGAGCACCTGGGCCTCGACGTGCCGGGGCTTGTCCAGGAACTTCTCGACGAAGCACTCGCCGCGGCCGAAGGCGGAGACCGCCTCGCGGACGGCGGAGTCGAACAGCTCGGGGATCTCCTCCATGGTGCGGGCGACCTTGAGGCCACGGCCACCGCCGCCGAAGGCGGCCTTGATCGCCACCGGCAGGCCGTGCTCCTCGGCGAAGGCGACGACCTCGTCGCCGCCGTTGACCGGGTCGGTGGTGCCGGGGACCAGCGGGGCGCCGACCTTCGTGGCGATGTGCCGGGCCTGCACCTTGTCGCCCAGCGCGATGATCGCCGCGGGGGAGGGGCCGATCCAGGTCAGCCCGGCGTCGATCACCGCTTGGGCGAAGTCGGCGTTCTCGGAGAGGAAGCCGTAGCCGGGGTGCACGGCGTCGGCGCCGGACTCCTTCGCGACCTCGATGATCTTCTCGATCACCAGGTAGGACTCGCCGGGGGTGTTCCCGCCCAGGGCGAAGGCCTCGTCGGCGACCCGCACGTGCAGGGCGTCGCGGTCGGGCTCGGCGTAGACCGCGACGCTGGTCAGCCCGGCGTCCCTGCAGGCCCGGGCGACCCGGACGGCGATCTCACCACGGTTGGCGATCAGGACCTTCTGCACAGCGCACAGCCTCCTCGATGTGGACGTTGCGGACTCCGGCCAGCAGGCTCAGCGGTCCCAGAACTCGGTGATGGTCAGCCCCAGGCGGCCCAGCTGGACCCGCAGGAGCGGCAACGACAGCCCGATGACGCCCGTGGGGTCGCCCTCGACCCGGCGGACGAACGCCGCGCCGAGGCCGTCGAGCGTGAACGCCCCGGCCACCTGGAGCGGCTCACCGGACCCGACGTAGGCGTCGATCTCGGCGTCGGTGGGGCTGGCGAAGTGGATGGTCGTCGACGAGACGGCGACGTCGCGACGTGCGACCGCACCGCCCTGGACGTCGAACAGCGCCTGCCCGGTGTGCAGCACCCCGCTGCGGCCGGCCATGCGGCGCCACCGCTGCCGGGCGTCGTCGGCGTCGGCCGGCTTGCCCAGCGGCTGGCCGCGGAACTCCAGCACCGAGTCGGCGCCGATGACCAGCGCGTCGGTCTCCTGCCGGGCGACGGCCTGCGCCTTGGCGGTGGCGAGGAGCGCGACGAGCTCACCGACCCGCGGTGAGCGGGTCGCGGTCTCGTCCACCCCGCTGACGACGACCTCCGGGGTGAGCCCGGCCTGGCGCAGCAGCTGCAGCCGAGCCGGGGACGCCGACGCCAGCACCAGCCGGCGGGTCACGCGAACCGCCCCGACGCGTGCCAGCCACCCGGGCCGTGGTGCAGCGGCCGGCGGACGGCGTCGGTCCGCGAGGCCCAGCCGCCGAGCGGGGTGGGCCGGGTCCGCTCGCGCCGCTGGGAGAGCGCGGCGACGACCGCGGTCAGCGCGGCGAGCTCCTCGGCGGAGGGCTCGCCGCGGACCACGCGCAGCAACGGGCGCACGACGTCGTCGCTCACAGCGGGATGTTGCCGTGCTTCTTGGCGGGCAGGGTCTGCCGCTTGTTGGCCAGCACCCGGAGGGCCTTGGTGACCTGCACCCGGGTGTGCGAGGGGAGGATCACCGCGTCCACGTAGCCGCGGTCGGCGGCGATGTACGGGTTGGCCAGGGTGTCCTCGTACTCGGCGATCAGCTCGGCCCGGCGCTCGTCCGGGTTGTCGGCGGCCGCGAGCTCGCGGCGGTAGAGGATCCCGACGGCGCCCTGCGCCCCGACGACGGCGATCTGGGCGGTCGGCCAGGCCAGGTTGACGTCGGCGCCCAGGTGCTTGGACCCCATGACGTCGTAGGCCCCGCCGTACGCCTTGCGGGTGATCACGGTGACCAGCGGGACGGTGGCCTCGGCGTAGGCGTAGATCAGCTTGGCGCCGCGCCGGATGATGCCGTCCCACTCCTGCGAGGTGCCGGGCAGGAAGCCGGGGACGTCGACGAAGGTGAGCACGGGGATGTTGAAGGCGTCGCAGGTGCGCACGAAGCGGGCCGCCTTCTCGCTGGCGTCGATGTCCAGCGTGCCGGCGAACTGGGTGGGCTGGTTGGCGACCACGCCGACCGGCCGGCCCTCGACCCGGCCGAAGCCGGTGAGGATGTTGGGTGCGAAGAGCTCCTGCACCTCGAGGAACTCGCCGTCGTCGAGCACGTGCTCGAGGACGGTGTGCATGTCGTAGGGGCTGTTTGCGGAGTCGGGGATGAACGTGTCGAGCTCGCGGTCCTCGTCGGTCACGCCGTCGACCGACGTGTCGACCGCCGCGACGTCGAGGGCGGGGAGCGGGTCGAGGTTGTTGGCCGGGAGGTAGGACAGCAGCGCCTTGACGTAGTCGATGGCGTCCTCCTCGTCCGAGCCGAGGTAGTGCGCGACGCCGGACTTCGTGTTGTGCGTGCGTGCGCCGCCGAGCTCCTCGAGGGTGACGTCCTCGCCGGTGACGGTCTTCACGACGTCGGGGCCGGTGATGAACATCTGGCTGGTCTGGTCGACCATCACCACGAAGTCGGTCAGCGCGGGGGAGTAGACGTGGCCGCCGGCGTTCGCACCCATGATCAGCGAGATCTGCGGGATGACCCCGGACGCGTGCACGTTGCGGCGGAAGATCTCGCCGTACAGGCCGAGGGAGACCACGCCCTCCTGGATGCGGGCACCGCCGCCCTCGTTGATGCCGACCACCGGGCAGCCGTTGGTGATGGCGAAGTCGAGGACCTTGACGATCTTCTCGCCGTAGACCTCGCCGAGGCTGCCGCCGAAGCTGGTCACGTCCTGGCTGAAGACGGCGACCGGGCGGCCGTCGACGGTGCCGTACCCGGTGACGACGCCGTCGCCGAAGGGCCGCTTCTTGTCCAGCCCGAAGTTGGTCGACCGGTGCCGGGCGAACTCGTCGAACTCGGTGAACGAGCCCTCGTCGAGCAGGAACTCGACCCGCTCGCGCGCGGTCATCTTGCCGGCGGCGTGCTGCTTCTCCACGGCCTTCTCGGAGCCCGCGTGCAGCGCCTCCTCCTGCCGTCGGGCGAAGTCGGCGAGCTTGCCCGCGGTCGTGTGGACGTCGACGTCGTCGGGGACGTTCTCGCCGGCGTCCTGCAGTTCAGCCGCGCTCACTCGGGACCTCCCAGGCCATCAGCCTTGCTCGGGGGCACCCGCTCCGCTGCGGGGACCGCCTGCACCGGCCGTAGCGTAGGGGACATGGGTGACAGCGGCTCGGCGCGCTACCGGGACCTCGACCGCCCCGGCCTGGATGCCGTGTCGCTGGTCACAGCCCTGCAGCGCGGTGACGGCCTGTGGCGGTCGGTCGAGGTCGTCGACGAGATCGGCTCCACGAACGCCGCGCTCGCCGCCCGTGCGGCCGACGGCGAGGCCGAGGGGTTGGTCCTGGTCGCCGAGCACCAGGTCTCCGGCCGCGGGCGCCTCGACCGCACCTGGACCTCCCCGCCGCGCGCCGGGGTGACGGTCTCCGTGCTGCTGCGCCCCGACGTCCCCGTGGCCCGCCGCGGCTGGCTGTCGATGCTCACCGGCGTCGCCCTGGCGGAGTCCCTGGCCGACACGACCCGCTCGTCGTTGAAGTGGCCGAACGACCTGCTCGCGCCCGACGGGCGGAAGCTGGCCGGCATCCTCGCCGAGGTCGCCGACGGCGCGGTCGTGGTGGGTGTCGGGCTCAACGTCTCGACCCGGGCCGACGAGCTGCCCGACACCGGGACGTCGCTGGCCCTCGCCGTGGGCGGGCCCGTCGACCGGGGGCCGGTCCTGCTCGGCTACCTGCGCGCGCTGGAGGCCCGCTACCGGCGCTGGGTCGAGCACGCCGGTGACCCGGTCTCGTCGGGGTTGGCGACCGACTACCTCGCGTGGTGCTCCACGGTCGGGGCCGACGTCACGGTGACGTTGCCCGACGGCTCGCTGCTGGACGGCGTGGCCGAGGCGGTCGACTGGGACGGTCGGCTCGTGGTCCGGACGCCCGAGGGTCGGTACGAGCTGGCCGCCGGCGACGTGCGACACGTGCGGAGGCGCACCCCGCCTTCGTGACGGCGGCGGCGCGGTCGGTCATCCTGTCGCCGTGGCGTACCCCGCAAAGCTGCTGGCCGACGACGAAGAGGTCGTCCGGCACCTGCACCCGCACTGGCTGACCGTCTTCTGGCCGATCGTGGCGTTCCTGGTCCTCGTCGGCCTGGGCTCTTTCGGTGCGGCGCTGATCCCCGAGGGGTCGAACCAGGGCGTCTACCGCCTGGTGGTCGTCGTCCTGGCGGTGCTGCTGGCGGTCGCGTTCGTCGTCGTCCCGCTGCTGAAGTGGCGGACGACGCACTACGTGATCACGACGCACCGGATCCTGTACCGGGTCGGCATCCTGTCCCGCACCGGTCGGGACATCGGGCTCTCCCGCATCACCGACGTGTCCTACACCCAGACGCTGTGGGACCGGATCATCAACTCGGGGAAGATCACCATCGAGACCGCCGGTGAGGGCGGCTCGACGATCTGGTCGGCCATCCCCGACTCCGACGGCGTGCAGCAGCTGCTCAACCACATGGTCGAGGAGGACGCCGACCGGCGGGCGCAGGAGAGCGCCGGCTACATCGGCCAGTACTACCGCGGCGAGACCGGGCCGGTCCCGCCCCAGCGCTGACCTGGGGTTCCTCCCCGGATCCCGTTTCTGTCGGAGGGACCGCCTAGCGTCCTCGGCATGCGGTTGCTGCACACCTCCGACTGGCACGTGGGTCGGTCCCTGCACGGGACCGACCTGCTCGCCGAGCAGGAGGCCGTGCTGTCCGGGTTGGCCCGGGTCGTGCGCGCCGAGCGGGTCGACGTCGTGGTGGTCGCCGGAGACGTCTACGACCGCGCGGTGCCCTCCGCCGACGCCACCGGCGTCCTCGACCGGGTGCTGTCCCGGCTGCGTGCCGCGGGTGCCACCGTCGTGCTGACCCCCGGCAACCACGACTCGGCCCGTCGGCTGGGGTTCGCCGCCGGGCTGCTGGCCGTCTCGGGGGTGCACGTCCGGGCGACCACCGCCTCGCTGGACGAACCGGTGCTGCTGCCCGACGAGCACGGCGAGGTCGCGGTCTACGGGTTGCCGTTCCTCGAGCCCGAGGTGGCCCGGCACGAGCTGGGCGCCGACCTCGCCCGGTCCCACCAGGCGGTGCTCGCCGCGGCGATGGACAAGGTGCGGGCCGACCTGTACTTCCGGCCCGGTGCCCGGTCGGTGGTGCTGGCGCACGCCTTCGTCGGGGGTGGCCTGCCCAGCGAGAGCGAGCGCGACATCGCCGTCGGCGGCGTCGACCTGGTCAGCCCGTCGGTGTTCGACGGCGTCGACTACGTCGCCCTGGGGCACCTGCACCGCCCGCAGACGCTGAGCCCGCGGCTGCGGTACAGCGGCTCACCGCTGCCCTACTCCTTCGGCGAAGCCGGCCAGACCAAGCAGGTCTGGCTGGTCGACCTCGACGCCGGTGGCCTCGCCGAGGTGCGCGCGGTGCCGCTCCCGCTGCCCCGACGGCTGAGCGTCCTCACCGGTGAGCTCGCGCAGTTGCTGGCCGACCCCGCCCACGAGGCGGTGCTGGAGCACTTCGTGTCGGCCCGGCTCACCGACCCCGTCCGACCGACCGATGCCATGCGCCGCCTGCAGGCCCGCTTCCCGCACTGCGTCCACCTCGAGTGGTCCGGGGTGCCGTCGGGGGCCGACGAGCGCAGCTACACCGAACGGCTGCGGGGTCGCGACGCGCTGTCGATCGCCGGGGAGTTCGTCGGCCACGTCCGGGGTGGGGTCGGGGTGTCCGCCGCGGAGCGTGAGCTGCTGGGGCGCGCCCTGGCGGTCGCCGACCGCGAGGAGACGGCCCGATGAGGGTCCACGCGCTCACGCTCAGCGCGTTCGGGCCCTTCGCCGGGCGGGTGTCGGTCGACCTCGACGACGTCGCCCGCGACGGGCTGTTCCTGCTGTGGGGTCCCACCGGCGCCGGCAAGACCACCCTGCTGGACGCCGTGGTGTTCGCCCTCTACGGCTCGGTCCCCGGCCCGCGTGGCCAGGAGAAGCGGTTGCGCAGCGACCACGCCGGCGCCGACGTGCGCACCGAGGTCGGGTGCGAGGTCACGATCGGCGGCGAGCGGTTGCGGATCACGCGACGCCCCGAGCAGGCTCGGCCGAAGAAGCGCGGTGCCGGCTGGACGACCGAGCAGGCCACGCTGCTGGTGCAGCGGCTCACCGACGGCGGGTGGGAGCCGGTCAGCACCCGGATCGACGAGGGCTCCGAGCACCTGCGCACCAAGCTGGGTCTGTCGGCCGAGCAGTTCTGCCAGGTGGTGCTCCTCCCGCAGGGGGACTTCGCCCGGTTCCTGCGGGCCGAGCCCGACGACCGCAGCCGGCTGCTGCGCACCCTCTTCGACGTCGGGCGGTTCGCCCGTGCCGAGGAGTGGTTGGCCGAGGAGCGCCGCGGCGCCGCCCAGCGCCTCGACCTCGCCCGCACCGCCCTCGGCACCCTGCTGGCGCGGATCGCCCAGGTCGCCGGCACCGCCGTCCCCGAGGACCTCGCGCACGACCCGGCGCGCGGGGTCGTCGACCGCTGGGTGCGGGGCGCCGTCGCCGGGGCCCGCGAGCGTGACGACCGGGCGCGGGCAGCGGTGCGCAGCACGGGGGAGGAGCTGACCGCGGCGTCGGCGCTGCTGGCCGCCGCACGCACGTCGGCCGAGCGGCACACCCGCCGTGACCGGGCCGCCGCCGACCTGGAGAGGTTGCTCGCCCAGGAGTCGCAGCTCGGGCCGGTGCGGGCACGGGCGGACGCCGGTCGTCGGTCGGAGGGCGTCCGCGATCTCCTGGAGACGGTCCGGCGGTGCGCCGCCGTGGCCGAGGCGGCCGCCGACCGGCTGGGTGCGGCCGATGCGGCCTGGGGCGCGGTGGCCGCTGGTCGGACCGCCGACCTCGCCACGGCGCGGTCCCTGCGGGACGAGGCCGCGGTGGTGCGGGGCCTGGAGGCCGACACGGTGCGGGCCGCTGAGCTGCGGGGCAGGGTGGCCGACCTCGACCGGCAGGTCGTGGAGCTCCGGGGGCGCGTGGCGGCCGTGCAGGAGTCGGTGGCCCGCCGCCCGCAACGGCGGGCCCAGCTCGAGGACCACGTGGTCCGGTGCGCCGACGCGGCAGCCCGGCTGCCCGGGCTGCTGGTCGACCAGGAGCGCTGGGTGGAGCGGACCCGGGCCGCGGTGGCCGCCACGGGGCTGGCCGAGCGGCTCCGCACCGCCGACGACCACGTGCTGCAGCTCCGCGAGGTGCTCGTGTCCGTGCGCGAGCACGCAGCCGACCTGCGGTCGGCCCGCCTCGACGGGATGGCGGCCGAGCTGGCCGCCGGCCTCCTCCCCGGGGCGGGGTGCCCCGTCTGCGGGTCCGCGGAGCACCCCGCCCCCGCCGAGGCGACCGGCCCGACGGTGACCGCCGATCGCGAGGACGCTGCGCGGGCCCGGGTCGAGCAGGCCGACGCCGAGCTGGGGGCCGCGCAGGCCGCGCGGGCCGACCTCGCCGGCGAGCTGGCCGCACTGCGCGCCGTCGCCGGTGACGAGACCGTCGCGGAGCTCCGCGACGGGGCCGACCGTGCCCGGTCCGCGGTGTCCGCCGCCTCCGCGCTCGCCACCGGTGGCGCGGCGGCCGAAGCCGCGCTGGAGGTCTTCCTGGCCGACGTCGTCCAGGAGGACGAGCTGCTGGGGGCCACGCGCACCGAGCTCTCCGCCCGGCAGGCGGAGCGGGCCTCCGTCGAGGCATCCCGCAGCGAGCTCGGTGCACGCCTGGCCGCCGCCGTCGGCGAGGACACCGACCTGGCGGCGCGCGGCGCCCGGCTGGTGGCCGAGGCGCAGCGGTGCGAGGCCGCCCTGGAGGCCCGGACCGCCGACCAGCGCGCCCGGGACGACTGGGCGGTCGCCACCGAACGTGCGCTGGGCAGGGTCACCGGCGCCGGGTTCCCCGACGTCGCCGCGGCGGCATCGGCCTTGCTCGCCCCGGGCGAGGCCGGCCGGTTGGTCGACCGCATCGCCGAGCACGACCGGGCGGTGTCGGTGGCCCGCGCCGTGCTGGGCGAGCCGGAGCTGGTCGACCTGGGTGAGCGGCCCGACCTGCCGGTGGTCGAGGAGCAGCACCGAGGGGCGTCCGGACGACGGGAGACCGCCGTGGCCGAGGCCGTCGCGGCGGCCCGGTGCCTGGTCGAGCTCGACCGGTTGGCCGGGGAGGTGACCGCCGCCCAGGTCGAGCTGGACGAGCGCCGGTCGGTCGTGGACCACGTCGGGTCGATGGCCGACCTGGTGAACGGCCGTGGCGCCAACACCCTGAAGATGCGCCTGCAGTCCTTCGTGCTGGCCGCCCGCCTCGAGCAGGTCGCCGAGGTGGCCAGCATCCGGCTGCAGGACATGTCCGGCGGCCGGTACACCTTCCGGCACAGCGACGCGGTCGGCCGCAACGGCGCCCGCGGTGGGCTCGGCCTGGACGTGCTCGACGAGTACACCGGTCAGCAACGGCCGACCAAGACCCTCTCCGGCGGCGAGAGCTTCATGGCGTCCCTGGCCCTGGCCCTGGGCCTGGCCGACGTGGTGACCGCCGAGTCCGGCGGCGTCCAGCTCGACACGTTGTTCGTCGACGAGGGGTTCGGTTCGCTGGACCCGCTGGCCCTGGACGCCGTCATGGGCGTGCTCGACGAGCTCCGCCGCGGGGGTCGCACGGTGGGCGTCGTCAGCCACGTCGAGGAGCTGCGCACCCGCATCCCCAGCCGCATCGAGATCACCAGCGGGAGGAACGGCTCCCGCCTGGCGTCCTGAGCGGGGGCCTCAGGCGGTGGGGGGTGCGGGGAACACCCAGCGGCGGTAGGACAGGTACCTGATGACCGTGCCCACGGCGATGGACGCGACGTTGGCGACCTGGAGCACCAGGGCCCCCTCCTGCGCCAACGGGTAGCGGACCAGCGCCACGACCGCGAGCCCGAGCAGCAGCGTCGCACCGTTGATCGCGGCGAAGAGCAGGTACTCCCGTCGGACTCCGGTGCGCGCTCGGTGGCTGAAGGACCAGTACCTGTGCGCGACGTAGGCAACCGTCATCGAGACCAGCGTCGAGACCAGCTTGGCCGTGACCGCGCCCACGCCGGCGTGGGCGTAGAGCAGCTGGAAGAGTCCGAGGTCGATGACGAAGCAGATCGCCCCGACGACGCCGAAGGCGCTGAGTTCCTTCACCAGCAGCTGCCAGCTCAAGCCGGTCCGCCGGAGCAACGAGTCGAGCACGGCCACGGGAGGGCACTGTACGGACGGCGGCTGTGCTCGGCCCGCACGACGGGCCCGATAGCCTGACCGCACCATGGTGGCCCACCTCGACGCACGGACCGGTACCCCTGTCGTCGCGATGGTCGGTGGTGGTCAGCTGTCGCGGATGACGCACCAGGCCGCCATCGCCCTGGGGCAGTCCCTGCGGGTCCTCGCGGCCGACCCGGCCGAGTCCGCCGCGCTCGTCGCGGGCGACGTCCGGATCGGCGAGCACACCAGCCTCGAGGACCTCGTCGCGTTGGCCGAGGGCGCCACCGTCGTCACCTTCGACCACGAGCACGTGCCCACCGACCACCTGCACGCGTTGGTGGCCGCCGGCCACCGGGTCGCGCCCGGGCCGGACGCGCTCGTGCACGCCCAGGACAAGCTGGTGCTCCGCCGGGCGCTGGCGGCGGCGGGGGAGCCGCAGCCGGCCTGGGCGCAGGTCGACACCGCCGCCGATGTCGCCGTGTTCGCCGCCGCCCACGGGTGGCCGGTGGTGCTCAAGACGCCGCGCGGCGGGTACGACGGCCGCGGTGTCTTCGTCGTCCCCGACGAGGCGGTCGCCGCCGAGCTCCTCGAGCAGCACGGCACGCTGCTCGCCGAGCAGCGCGTGGCCATGGTCCGGGAGCTGGCCGCCCAGGTCGCCCGCTCCCCGTTCGGCCAGGTGGCCGTCTACCCCGTGGTCGAGACCGTCCAGCGCGACGGGGTCTGCAACGAGGCCCTCGTGCCGGCGCCCGGGCTGTCCGACGAGCTGGCCACGACGGCGCAGGAGATGGCGGTGCGGATCGCCGACCGGCTGGGCGTGGTCGGCATGCTGGCCGTCGAGCTGTTCGAGACCGCGGACGGCGTCGTGGTCAACGAGCTGGCGATGCGCCCGCACAACTCCGGCCACTGGTCGATCGAGGGCGCGGTGACCAGCCAGTTCGAGCAGCACCTGCGTGCAGTCCTGGACTACCCGCTCGGCTCGACCGCGATGACCGCGCCGGTGGTCGTCATGGCCAACGTGCTCGGCGGCGACGCCGCCGACGCCGACTGGGCCGGTCCGGGGTTGGACGAGCGGATCCACCACTTCATGGCGCACTGGCCCGACGTCAAGCTGCACTGGTACGGCAAGGGGCAGCGCCGGGGCCGCAAGCTCGGGCACGTCACGGCGTTGGGCGACGACCTCGCCGAGGTGCGCGCCCGGGCCGTCGCGGCCGCCCGCTACCTGGCCGACGGCGTGGTCGACCCGGCCTTCGCGTTCGAGGAGGAGCACCACTGATGAGCGGTCCCGTCGTCGGCATCGTGATGGGCAGCGACTCCGACTGGCCGACGATGGAGCCCGCCGCCCGGGCGCTCGACGAGTTCGACGTCGGCTGGGAGGCGCACGTGCTCTCGGCGCACCGCACCCCGCGCCGGATGCTCGAGTGGGCCGAGGGCGCGGCCGGCCGCGGGCTGCGGGTGGTGGTCGCCGGTGCCGGGGGAGCGGCCCACCTGCCGGGGATGATCGCCGCGGCCACCCCGCTCCCGGTCATCGGCGTCCCCCGGGCGCTCGACCGGCTCGACGGCCTGGACAGCCTGCTGTCGATCGTGCAGATGCCGGCCGGGGTCCCCGTGGCCACGGTGTCGATCGGCGGGGGACGCAACGCGGGACTGCTCGCCGTCCGGATCCTGGCGGCGTCCGACGAGGCCCTCCGCGCCCGCGTCGAGGAGTTCCAGGCGGCCCTCGCCGACTCGGTGGTGGCCCGCGACGCGCAGCTGCAGGAGCGGCTCGCTACCGCTGGGGAGTGAACCCGGCATAACCTGTACCGGTGGGTAACAACGCCGGCGGGCTGTACGCGCTGACCGAGGAGCACGACGCGATCCGCGAGGCGGTCCGCGAGATCGCCGAGCGGGAGATCGCCCCCTGGGCGGCCGAGTGCGACGCCGACTCCCGGTACCCGATCGAGGCGCAGAAGGCGCTGACGGCGGCGGGCTTCCACGCCACCCACATCGAGGAGCAGTACGGCGGCGAGGGCGCCGACGCGATCGCGACCTGCATCGTGATCGAGGAGGTCGCCCGGGTCGACGTCTCGGCGTCGCTTATCCCGGCGGTGAACAAGCTGGGGTCGGTGCCGATCATCCTGTCGGCCTCCGAGGAGCTCAAGCAGAAGGTGCTGCCGTCGATCGCGGCCGGCGACGCGATGATCAGCTACGGCCTCTCCGAGCGCGAGGCCGGTTCCGACGCCGCGGCCATGAAGACCCGCGCCCGCCTGGACGGCGACTCGTGGGTGCTCAACGGCACCAAGGCCTGGATCACGAACGCCGGCGTGAGCGAGTGGTACACGGTCATGGCCGTGACCGACCCCGAGAAGGGCGCCAACGGGATCTCCGCGTTCGTCGTGCACCGCGACGACCCGGGCTTCGAGGTCGGGGCCAAGGAACGCAAGATGGGCATCAAGGGCTCGCCGACCTGCGAGCTGCACTTCACCGACTGCACCATCCCGGCCGACCGGATCGTCGGCGCGCCCGGTACCGGGTTCAAGACGGCGCTGAAGACGCTGGACTTCACCCGGCCGACGATCGGTGCGCAGGCCGTGGGCGTGGCCCAGGGGGCGCTGGACGCCGCGATCGCGTACACCAAGGACCGTCGGCAGTTCCGCTCCGCGCTCTCGGACTTCCAGGGCGTGCAGTTCATGCTCGCCGACATGGCCATGAAGATCGAGGCAGCCCGGCACCTGGTCTACGTCGCCGCGGCACGCGGTGAGACCGGTGGCCCCGACCTCACCATGGTGTCGGCGTCGTCCAAGGCCTTCGCCTCCGACGTCGCCATGCAGGTGACCACCGACGCCGTCCAGCTGTTCGGCGGGGCCGGCTACACCCAGGACTTCCCGGTCGAGCGCATGATGCGCGACGCCAAGATCACCCAGATCTACGAGGGCACCAACCAGATCCAGCGGATGGTGATCGCACGGAACCTCCTGCGGTAGTCAGCGGTCCTACATTTTCCCAGGTCAGCACCACTGTAGGCGGCTCCGCAGACATCGGGCTCGGGTTTCCGCCTGGGCTCGTCGCCGGACCACCGTGGCACGCTGCGGAACCGGTCGGCAGGGCTTGTGTGACACGTACGTGACGCCCGAGCACCGGTGATCATGGTCGACGCGTCTTCCAGTTGCAGGCGCACACCGGTGCGGCTTTGCCGTCCGGCGCTGCACGCCTGGCCCCCGATCACGGCAGGCTGCGGATTCGGCGGCCACCGGCGGCTGCGGTCCGACTGTCAGGTCGTCGATGGGGCGGGGGAAGCCGGGCTGATCATCCGAACAGGGTGACGTCGGGACTGCCGCAGAGGTGGCCGACGCGCTCGGGGGGCTGGTGGCCGTGGCCGCCGCAGTCGGTTCGGCGGATGGTTGGCGTTGGCGTTGGCGTTGGCGTTGGCGTTGGCGTCGGCGTCGGCGTTGGCAGGCTGAGGGCGGTGGCGGCCACGGCGGTGACCAGGGCGCCGATGATCTGTCGACGACAGGGTGCGAGGGGACGGGCGACTCCAGGTTCGAACGTCTCGGGCCCGCCCGGAGCGCGCTGCGCGCACGCGGCAGGCATTGTGCGGTTGCCGCGGGGGCCCGCATCCGGGTCGTGAGGTGACTGCCCACCGCGGGGCTCCGGTGACGGTGACCGGACGTGACCGAGGACTGCGCCGCCCCCAGGTGGCGGTTGGCGCTGACGCGCGTGGTCACCGATGCCCCCACCGGCTGGGCGCTGGATGCCGGGAACCGGGCCGCCGGCCGGGCGGCAGTGGCCGAGCTGGTGGCCGCCGATGCCGCGTTCGCGGTGGTTCCGCGCCCGGACCTGCTGGTCCTCGACGTCGACCTGGCCGGGGTCAGCCCCACCGCCGCCGCGGCCCGCGGCCGGGCACTGGACGCCCTGCTGAGGGCCGCGGCCGGTGCCGGTGTGCCGCACGTCGTGGCCTCCTCGGGCCGGCCGGGGCACCGGCATGCCTTCTTCGTCATCAAGCCGGCCGGCGCCGACCGGACCGCACTGGAAGCGGCCTGTCGGGCGGCGGGGCTGGACGTGCGCGCGGCCGGGGTTCGCCCGCCGCTGGCGGCCCACCGGCTGGGCGGCCGCGGTCAGCTGCTGTTCCCACCGACCGCGGCCCGCCCGGTGCAGACGCTGCGCGCGGCACCGGTGACCGGCGGCGCGGCGGTGCTGGCTGCGGCGCTGGGTGGACGGCTGTCCCGCCGGGTGTCGGCGGCGCTGACCGGTGGCCACGCCGCCGGTGGGTACGCATCGGCGTCGGAGGCGCGCATGGCGGTCGCGGTGCAGTGCGCCGCCCGCGGCCTGGGGGCGGATGCCCTGGCCAGGCTGCTAGGCGACCCACGGTCTCCGCTGGGAGCGACGTTCCGGGCTCGGCCGGCGCGCTGGCGGGCCCAGGAGCTGGGCCGGCTGTGGACGAAGGCGCAGCGATGGGTACTCGCGCACCCGCAGACGCCAGTGGGGGACCGGTGGCCAGCGCAGCGGGTGGCCGCGGCAGCCAGGTCGTCGGCCTGGCCGGGGATGGCCGGAGCCTCGAACCTGGCTGTGCTCGAGGTGGTGCTGGACGTGGCGACCAGGTTGGGGCGTGATGTGGTGGCGGTTTCGCTGCCGGACCTGGCCGTGGAGGCCGGGGTGTCGACCGACACCGCCCGCGTGGCGGTGCGCCGGCTGGTCACGGCCGGCTGGCTGACGGTGGCAGCGGAGGCGACGGCGACGGCTGCGCGGGTGTACCGCGTCGGCATCCCGGCCGGGCACGAGCTTGAGCCCGAGGCTGAGCTGGAGTTGCCGCGCGGTGGTGCCGGGGGCCAGTGGGAGGACCTCGGCCTGGACGCCGGCAGGTGGGGCGCGCTGGGCAAGACGGCCGTGCGCGTGGCGCGGGAGCTGTCGACCGGCCCGCTGCCGGCGGTGCAGCTGGCTGCGGCGCTGCGGTGTTCGGTGAACTCGGTGCGCATCCAGCTGCGCAAGCTCGCCGCGGCCGGTGTGGCGTCCAACGCCGGGGCGCTGTGGCAGCTCACCGGCCTGGCGCCGGAGGTCGTCGCGCAGCGGCTGGGGGTCGCCGGCCGGCAGGCTGCTGCCCGGGCGGCGGTCGCTGCGGTCCGGGCTGCGCGGCGGGAGCTGCAGCATCGGTGGCGTCAGGCGGTGAGTGCCCTGGTGCGCGCGCACGCCGCCGGCGACCAGGTCGGCTGGGCGCGAGCAGCCGCTGGGCTGCCCGAGCGGGTCGTCGTCGCCCATCGTCGGAGGCTGGTCGCCGCTAGGACCAGGCGCGGGACAGGGGAGCCGGCTGCCGCCTGACGTCGCTGCCGCAGGCTGCGAGGCGGGGCGCATGGTGGCGCCGTTGTGTCGGTGCCCCTGGCTACGGTCGCGCCATCGCCGAGGTCGGGAGGCTCGATGGTGCGCCGAAGTCCCAGGACGCGGGAGCAGATGATGGCTGTGGTCGCCGCATGGGACCTCGAGCCCCTGGCTCCCTATCCCGGGCCGCACGCCCGGTGGCGCTGCCTGTGCAGACGCTGCGGGAACGTGGCGACCCCGACCTACGCGTCCATGATCACCCGGGGCAAGAAGAACGTCTGCCGGGAGTGCGACAGAGCCCACCGGCGGGCCACCTTCCTGGCCGACCACGACGAGATGGTCGAGGTCTTCCTGGCGCACGGGTTCGAGCCCATCGGCCCCTACCCCGGGAACGACGCGCCCTGGCCGTCGGTGCACCTGGCCTGCGGACGGCCGTGCGCGCCCTACCCCTCCAACGTGAAGTCCCGCGGCGGTGGATGTGAGTCCTGCGCCCGTGAGACCCGCGGCCGCAACCGCCAGGTCGACCCGAAGGTCGCGGCCGCGATCATGCGCGCGGGCAACCTCGAGCCACTGGTGCCCTACCCGACGTCGGGGAAGCCGTGGCTGTGCCACTGCCTGGTGTGCGGGGCGCACGTCCGCCCGACCTACGACAACATCAAAGCCGGGGTCGGTGGGTGCCGCCCGTGCGGCCGCTACGGCCTGGACTGGGACGGGCCCGCGATGGTGTACGTCCTGGTGCACCCCACCCACTGGCCCTGAAGGTCGGGGTGGCGAAGGCCCGCCCGTCGCCAGGGACCGCGTCGCGCGTGGACCTGCTGTGCAAGCGGTTCGGGTGGGTCCCCTACGCCCGGGTGCTCGTCCCCACCGGGCGGCTGGCCTACCGAATCGAACGGGCTGTGCTGCGTGGGTGGCGCCAGGAGCTGCACTTGCCCCCGTACCTGCGCCGGGAGGAGACCGAGGGGCACACCGAGACCGTCAGCCTGGATGCGGTGTCCGAGGAGCGCGCTCTGCGTCAGGTGCTCGCCGCCCGGGAGAGGCTGAGCGCACAGGCTGCACCGGTCTGACCCCGAATCGGCGTCTGGTTCCCACCCCTCCATCACGCCCCCAGGTGACAGGTAGGAGGGGTGGTAACCGGACACCCCTCCTGACTGGGGTTCTTCTGGCGGGCCGGTGGCACGGTTGTGCCGTTACGCGCCAGCGGCGACGGGACCCGTCGAGCGGGGCGACTGGACCGCCGCCCCGGACCTCCCGCGAACGGAACTGCGTCGGCGATCGCACCTTACAGATGATCTTGTCTGAGTTTCGGTGCATGGTGATCATGTGACCAACAGCAGCGCAGGTTCAGAGGAAGCACATGTCCGGACAATCTCATTCGGTGAGTGGCAGTTGATGTCGGGCATGTTGGAGGGTCTGGCCGCAGCGCGGGAGGTGCTTCGGGCGAAGTACGACATCGCACCGGTCGACCTGGAGAACCCGGTGCGGCGAGGCACGCTGTACGAGGCCATCCTGGAGCTCGATGGGATGCTCGAGGAGGGCGCCGACGAGCTCGACGGACGCGTACTGGAGCACCCGGACCTGCACGACCCGTTCCCCGTCTGTCGCCCGATGGAGCCCGACCTCTGATCGGGGTCACCTGCTTCCGGTCAGGACGTCGGCCCCGTAGCTCCAGCGGTCCCGTCCGGCCTGGCTTCCGCCCCCGACCGGGCCGGGACGGTCGAGGCCTGCACGGGTCGGCGTCGGCGGCTATGCGGTGGCGAACCGGCGCCGCAGTTCCGACCGCACAGTTCTCGTCGCGGTACGGGCCCCATCCGGCTACGACGGCGCGCGACGAGAACCCGTAAGCGCCAGGTGCATCCACCCGCCGTCCAACGAGGCCACTGTCGCCCACGACCAGGCGATTCGGGTGCCGACCAGGATGACCGCACCGGGCTGTGGCACCCCCTCGAGAGGCGCCTGGGCCAGCACGAGGTCGGCATCGTCGACGAAGTTGAGGTCGGCAGCGAACAAGCGGCCCAGAACCTCAACATGAACAACCTGGTCGTCCCCGACGACGTCGATGACTCGGCCGAGTACCGGCTCGTCCTCGTCCCCGGCCACGATCACAGCGCCGGGCACGATCAGCGATGGGTCGCGCGCTTCGTCGAGGAAGTTCCACGGCTGCCCGGTCTCATCCATGCTCTGGACGTCGAGAGGCAGATCGACCACCACCGGCCACCGGTGGGCGGACCCCACGGTGTCGCCGCCATCGACCACGGTCGCGTACTCGGTCCCATCCGAGGAAGCTGGCGTGCCCGGACAGCGAACCGTTGGTCCCGAAACGGGCTGACCGTGAGTACTGCGCGCGTCGGCGAGGACAGGGGGCGGGTCGGTGAACCGCAGGCGGAAGTGCCGCCCGTAGCGGCCAGGCGTGATGTCCTCGACTACGGCGCGGTGGGCGACGCCGCCCTCGTCGATGACCTCGAGCTGCTGGCCCACCGTCGGGGCCGCGTCGTCGAAGTCGACGTCACCGAGTTCCAGGACGCCCAGTTGACGCTCCAGCGGGCCCAACTCGGCGTGCACACTCACCACGGCGGCCCCCATGTGGGCCCGAGGGTCAGGCTGCGGTCGTCCGTCACACTGCCGACGGTAGGGCTCTCGGCCGCCAGCGGGCCAGCTCGCCGGCACAGGCGCAACGACGAGACCCCGGGCCGGCCGAAGCCGAACCCGGGGTCCCGGTGCACCCGGGGGTGCGACGCCCGAAGGCGCGGCGGCCGGCCCGAGGGCCCGCCGCGGTCCGTAGCCCGGCGCGGCGCCGGGCAGGCAGAACGGTAGCCCGACCGAACCGCCCTCGACCCCGACTGTGGGCGGTAGGTGACCTCTCGGAGTGAGCGGCATTCGCCGGTGAGCGCCCGCTGCACGAACGACCCAGTCCACCCAGACGTCCGCCGGCGACGTCGTCGACAGGCCGAGCACTTGGTCGCTTGCCGCCAGAGGGCTGCCCCTGCAAGATCGCCGTAAGACCACATCGAACATGCGTTCGCGTGAGGGGCTGGATGTGCGGAGCGACAAGCAGGCAGCCGGTGGCCCGGACGAGGACGACAGCGGGGGAGTGGTGCGCGTTGTCCAGCGCGTCGCGGTCCGCCGCTCAGCACCGCCAGGCGCCCGCCGGGTGCGGGTGTACACGCTCAGCGGCACCGTCTACGACCTGGACCCGGCCACGATGACCGCCACCCGCCACCGCCGCGGGGACGGGGTCACGCTCCGGCGCGACAGCGAACGGCTGGACCTGTGGACGTGGCCCACGATGACCGTCGGCCGGCCCCTGCAGCTGCTGTTGTCGGTCCGGGAGGACACCGGGGACCCCACCATCCGGCTCAGCACCCCGGTCACCGTCATCGAGGACCGATGACCGCACCCCACGACACACCCCACGGCGCACCGCTCGACGCGCCTGATGCGCCGTCGGAGGGCGCATCGGCCGGCACAGAGGAGTTCGTCGACGTCGTCACCGCGACCCCACTGGATGGCTACCGGGTGCGCCTGGGCTGGGCCGATGGGCTGGTCAGCACCGTGGACTGCGAGCCGTTCCTGCTCGGGGAAGTCGGTGAACCGGTGCGCGACCCGGCAGTGTTCGCCGCCGTGCAGGTCGACCCCGATGCCGGCACGCTGGTGTGGACCGCGACCGGCCTGGACATCTCCCCGGTCGCCCTGCGCCGGGCCGGCCACCTGCAGCCCGCTGGTCAGGACCCCACTGACCCCGACCCGCTGGCGGGGTCGGCCGGTTGACCGTGGCGCATCCGTACCGCCGTCGGTACGGATGCGACAGCGCGCTCGCGGCCCGCCGCGGCCCGTCGCGGGCTCGGGAGGTCGGGACGCTGACACCCCCGGCCTACATACTCTTATGGTGCTGGACTGGGCAGAGCTGGATCCCGCCAAGCTCGAGCGGGTCGTGAAGATGCTGGTCCGCGCCGCATGCGGGGCCACCGGCATCGACGGCTCGGGCGGGGACGGGTCCCAGGACCTGCGCCATGACGGCCCCGACGGGCTGACCATCTACGAGGTCAAGTCCTTCACCCGGCGCCTGACCACCAGTCAGCGGCGCCAAGTCGCCCGATCGCTGACCGGCGCCGTGGGCAAGCACGCACCGGCCCGCTGGGTGCTGGTCATCCCGCTGGACCCCACACCCGCCGAGCTCACCTGGTTCGACAAGCTGCGCGTCCAGCACCCACAGGTCGTCTTGGAGTGGTTCGGCCGGGACTGGCTGGACGGGCAGATCGCCGGCCGGGAGGACCTGATCAGCTACGTGGAGGGCGCGCAGTACAAGGTGCTGCGCCGCGCCGCCCAGCACGCCCAGGAACGCGCCGCGCTGGCCACCGGCGAGGACTACCTGCAGCGGGTCCAGGAGCTGCACGCCCTGGGCGGCACCATCAGCCCGTTCTGGCGCTGGGACGTCCAGGACAGCCCGATCGGCCCGGCCAATGTGCTCACCGCCCAGACTCCCGACGCGGCCACCGCCGACCCGGTGTCGATCAACACCCAGTTCACCTTCCCGGCCGGGGACCCCGACGCCGACGCGGCCCGCGCCGTGCTGCAGCGGTGGCTGCGCTCCGGCGGGGACGTGGAGATCGACGGCCGGTTCATCGACGACGTGCAGGTGCTCGCCTCCTCCGAGGCCACCCAGCGCCTCATCGGGGACCCCTCCCGGCCGGTCAGCTCGGTGCGGCTGATCACCGTCCCGGACACCACCGACTTGCCGCTGCACTGCACCCTGGCCCTGGAGGATGCGGCCCCACCGTCAGCGGGGGAGGGGGTGGTCGTCCTCGCGGCCGACGGCCTGGATGAGCCCGAGCGCGGGCTGCCGTCGGTGCCCTTCGCCTTCACCAAGCGCATCGTCGCCCCGCACGGTGTTGCGATGACCGGCGCGGACCCCAGCGGCCTGCTGCTGGGCCGGGTGCAGGCCGGCGCGGATGAGTCCGAGGGCACCGAGCTCAACCTGAGCCTGGCCCCGCTGGCCGGGCGGTACCCGCACGACGCGCTGCCGGCCATCGCGTTCCTCGCGGCCTGCCGGCCCGGGACCCGGCTGGTGTTCAAGCAGGGCCCGGTGGTCCTGACGTCCTACGACGCCGGCGGCGAGGCCTCGGCCAACGTGGACTACCTGCACAACCTCATCGCCGCCCTGGAGCTGCTGCAGAACCACCTCGGCCAGCTGGTGCCCATCCCCACCGACCCACCGGCCGGCCGGGAGGCCGGCGAGCTGATGGCCGTGGCCTCGGCGCTGACCGGCACCCCGGGCCTGCTGCCCTACGACGGGCTGAGCGCCCCCATCGTCGCTGGCCAGATCGGGCAGCTGTTGGACTCGGTGCCGACCGCGCCCGGCGCGCTGTACGGCGCCCCCGACGCCTTCCCCCTCACCCTGGACGGCACCACGTACAAGGTGCCCGGGTTGGCGATGTGGTCGCCCGGGATGCAGCTGACCAACCGCGAGCAGCTGCATGCCCTCGCCGCCGACGAGCGGGCAGGTCGCCCGGTCGCACCGGCGGCCGCCCAGTTCACCTGCGTCGGCGAGCACAAGGCCTACCTGATCCGCGCAGTCGATGACCTGGGCGAGCCCTACCTACCGGTCCCCGGCCTGCCCGGCCGCCGCTGAGGCCCAGCTCCGTCGGAGCGATGAACGACCGCCGGGCGCGAGGTTGCGCAACAGGCTGTGGCGCAGTTCCCCCACAGCCTGTGGGGGGGGTGTCGGGCTCGACGCCTCGAGCCGGTTACCCCGCCGATCGGGCCCATGCCTGAGCCTGCCCGGACCTGCAGCGCCGGGTGCAGCAGTACCGAGCTCGACTGAGGCCGGAGAGGTGACAGCGCAACCGGTGCGGCCATCAACGACGAGACCCCGGGTTGGCGTGAGCCGACCCGGGGTCCCGGTGCACCCGGAGGTGCGACGCCCGAAGGCGCGGCGGCCGACCCGAAGGCCCGCCGCAGTCTGGCGGTCAGACGCGCTGGCGTCCGACATGGCAACCGTAGCGTCACGATTTCAGCCTGGTCCACAGGCTCCGCCCACGCTCACCCTGGCGGGTGAGGCGCCCACCCGCCCACCCTGCACGGGCCGGCCGCAGTTGACCTCCAGGCATGTTGAGCAGTAGCGGTCCGCTCGATGCGATCACCGACAAGCGCGGCTCGCTGCACCACCTCGAACCGCGCCGCCGCTGACCAGAACTTCCCCACAGGCTGCGGGGAAATCGGGTGATAACCCGTTGCGCGAATGGCGCGTCGACGTGCTCGCGGAGCACGGGGCAAGGGCCATCGCCTCCACGATGCTCGCGTGCCAGCTGCACCGCCGGGGCGTGCAGGCCGCCAGCCTCGGCAGGGGGTGCCCCTGGTCGCCTTCCCGACGCCTGCACAGAGCACACCGGGAGGCGTCGACGCTCCCGCGCCACAGGAGGAACTGCCACGCGGACCCCACGCGTTTCGAACACGTGTGCGAACGTGATCGGGTGGGGACCAACCGGCGCTACCCCGACACCGGCGAGCAGCGGGCGCAGCAGCGACGGCTGCTCGCCGCGCGCAACCGCGGGGCTCTGCAGACCCTGTCCGACGAGCAGCTCCAGCTTGCTACTCGGGTGGTGTCCCTCGCCCCGGACAGGGGCCCGATGTGGGCACTGGCCTGGGTGCGGTTCGGGGATGTTGACGTGCGCTGCACGGTCAAGGTGAACCGGTGGACCGACGAGGCGGTGGGCGTCGAGCTGGAGGTCGGGGAGGAGAAGCTCCGGTGCTGGGTGTGGCAGGGCGCTGTGCAGCGCACCGAGGGCCGCAGGTTCGAGCCATGACCAGTTCGGCGCCCCGCCGGGCTACAGGACGATGTCGGCGTAGCTGCGCAAGGGGCGCTACGGCGCGGATGCGGCCTGCGAGCTCATCCCGGCCGGGAGCAGTCGGTCCAGGGGCGCGATGGCCGACCAGTCCAGGCCGGTCAGCGCGGCGATGTCGGCGATCGGCACCTGGGAAGTGCGGAAGGGCCCCAGCGGCGGAGGTGCGCCGACCTCATGTGCACGGGCAAGGATGTCGGGCAGGTCGGCGACCTGCGGGGTCTGGTCCAGCACGTAGCCGGTCGCCCCGAGCACCGGCGCCCCCGACGGCGTGCCGTTGTGGGCAAGGACGAAGACCGCAACCTTGTAGAACCGCAGCGGTATCTGCACCCTGTGCAACGCGCGAGGTGGTCCGAGCGTGGGAGGCTCCCCCAGGACGAGGGGCCCGCCGCCCAGCTCCGCTAGCAGCCTGGCTACGCGGGCAGCCACCCTCGACAGCCGCCGCGCACCGGCGCGCTCGTCACCACGCCCTCTTCTCGATCCCACCCCTTCGGGAGAGGGTCACCGATGCGCGTTGAGGAGGTCTCGGGCAGGTGAGGGTGGACACCCTTCGGATGGGACCTCGACGCTCTGGGTCGAGGGTGGGAGGCCAGGGTGGGGTGTCGGTCAGTTGGTGGGGGTCGCTGGGACCCCGTCGGCGCCGGGCATGAGGAAGGCGGCGTCGCTGCAAAGCAACCACTGGGCGTCGAAGCGCTGCGCGTAGGCCTCCCCGGTGCGGGTGCCCAGGTTGGTGGAGTTGGTGATCGCGGCGTAGGGCTCCACGATGCGGATGGCGGTGACTTCGACGTCGACCTGCACAGGGGGGTCGGCCGGGGTGGCGTCGGGGTCGGCGACCTCGAGGGCGTCGGCGCGGTCGTCCTCGCACAGCAGCGGGGTCAAGGCATCGATGTCGTTGTTGGCCATCGCTGTCCAGTAGTCGGTTACCAGGGCGGTGAGGGCAGCTTCATCAGGGGTCATGGCGGGCGTGGGCTCCCCGGGGACGGTGGTGTTGGCGACGGCGTTCATGGTGAGCCCCAGAGCCAGGGCCAGGACGAGCACGGCGGCTGCGGCGGCGGCCAGCCGGCCGCGAGGGCCGGCGGGGATGCGGGCCATCACCCACCGGCCGCCTGCTGCTGCTGCAGCATCAGGTCGATGGCCTGTCGCAGGCGGGTGAGGACCTGCTCGCGCAGAGCCAGCTGGTCTTGGACCCAGGCGGGGTCGGCTTGGCTCATGGTGGTGACGGGCCGGTTCTGCTTGGACTGGTTGGCCAGCCAGCTCAGCCACTGGTAGTTCACCGGGGCGTTGATGATCAGCAGCATGTTGCGTGGGTTCAGTTGCCAGAACCCCGGCATGGTTGCTGCAATCTCCGACAGCGGGACGATGTGGTCCGGTGAGACGTTCGGTTTGCCGTTCCGGCCCTGGATGACCAGGCCGGGGAATGCTGGGTCGGGGTCTCCGACCGCCGGCCGGGGCTGGCCGTTGAGGGGCTCGTCACCGATGAGGGCGGCCACGTCGCGCGGTGGGGCTGCGTTCCGGACCGGGTCGTAGTAGGGCGCCATCGGACCGTTCACCGACCAGGCACCGTTCGGCTTCGGTGCGGTGGGCAGGGGTACTGCAGCGCGGTTCAGCGGGGCCAGCCGTCCGGCGAAGGCGTTGATGACCTCCGGCGATGGTTCGTAGGACCAGTCGCCGGGCTGACCGGCGATGGTGTCCTGGATCTGGGTGTCCAGGCTGATGCACTGCGCGACCTGGATGTCGAGGGCGTTGGCCTGGGCGATGAGGCCGTCGCGCTGGGCGTTGAGCTCATCGGCGCGGGCGTTGTAAGCCGCGACGGCGGCGGCGTTGGTGGTGTCGACCGGTTGGGCGTTATGCGCGGCGATCTGCGCGTCCAGCGCCGAGGCCTGCGCGAGCAGGTCGTCGGCCTGGGCGTTGACGTTGACGCACGCCGGGGCCGAGGTGCCACCGACCGGGGCGGCCTGGGCTGGGGCCGGTGAGCTCAGCGCGACCAGGACGGAGGTCAGCAGCGCAGCCAGGCCCGCGGCAGCTGCGCGACGGCGAGTGGTCATGACACGCCCTCGGTCGGGCCGCCCAGCACCGCTGAGGGGCGTCGGTCCCCCCGCGGCTGCGACGGGCCCCGAGTGTCTCGTAAGGGGGTCCGGGAGGCACCTGGGGCCAGCGACGTCACCTGAACGGGTAACCGGGCCTGCCGGCCCTGCGCGGCCGCCAGGAGGTGAGCGCGGATGCGCGGGCCCCGCCGGTCCAGCCGCGGCCTTGTCGAGGATTGAGACAGGTACCTCACGATCACGGTCTGCACGTGCGCCTGCTGGTCGGCTGGCAGGCGCCGCGACGCGGTCTGCAGCAGCGGTGAGACACCGTCGGGGACCGACCGCACAGCCTCCGCCGTCGGTGCCCATCTCACACCCCGGCTCGATGCGAGCGAGGACCTCGTCCATCAGCCGCCGGTAGTTGCTGCGGGCCGGCTCGACGGTGAAGGAGGGCTGAACCCCGCGACCCTGACGGTCGTGGTGTCGGCGGCCGGGCCGCCCGCAAGGATGACCTTGCAGAGCTCCTCCCAGCTCATCGCACGCCAGTGAGCGATGCGGGCCGCAACCGTCGCCCCCTTTGCCGGCTTGTACCGGTTCTGCTGGTCGGTGTTGGCGTCCATCGCCCTGCCCTTCTGCCGAACGGGTGTCGTGAGGACATCCGTCCGGCGCGCAAGGGCACCGCGCAATCAGGTCAGGCCAGGTGGGGCACCGAGGCACTGGAAGCGGGCTTCCAGGCGGCGAACTCGGTGACCGTGAGCACCGGGAGGCCGAGCGCCGCGGCGCGGACCGCTCGCGGCGTGGCCGTCGCCCGCCGCGAGCCGACCACGACCGCGGCCAGTGACGCGGTGACGCGCTCCCCCTGGGTGCCACCGAGCTCGGCGAGCCGCTGGTTGAAGCCAGCCTGCTGACCCTCGGCCAGCGCGACCGCCAGCACCCGCCGACCACCCAGTGCCGTCGCGCGCAGAGATGCGGTCGGCCTGCACCGCGCGACCGCTGCGTCGGAAGGCCGTGGGGTCTGCGGCAGCGCGCCGGTGTCCGGCAGTGGTGCGTCGGGGCCGGGGTCGGGGAAAGCCTTGTCTACGAAGGTCCACGCCTCCTGGTGCCGGGCGCCGGACTTGGTGCTGCGGGCCCCGAAGTGCCCAGACCACGGGCGGGCGTAGTCGGCGGGGAACCGGACATCCCGCTTGTCCTTCACGGGCAGGCGCATGCACGACGGGCACAGCACGCCGTGCCACTGCTCGGTCTCGGGCACGTTGAGCACCAGCGAGGCGTAGCCTCGCCCGCCGGCCACCCGGGCCGGGCAGTCGTCGTGCGGGCAGGGCCGCAGGAGCAGCTGCTGCTTGTCCGGGTGAACGGTCGGTGCGCCACGGCGGCAGCTCTTGTCGAAGTAGCCGACGGCCCGCGGCGGTGTGCGGCGCCCCACCTCACCCGTGGTGGTCGTGCCGTTCTCGCGGGCGGTGGCCATCAGCGCCTGGCGGCTGAGCTTCGCCTCGCCGAGGAGCATGTGCACCGGCAGGTGAGCACCGTCGGCGGCGAGCAGCGCGGCCGCGACGCGGCGACCGTCAGTGTGGGTATCGCGGCACCACGACCACTTCGGCAGCCACGCCACGCTGCCGTAAAGCGTTTCGATGTGGCCGATGAAGGCGGTGTCGATGCCGGCCAGCGCGGCGATGTCGCCGGTCACCATCATCCAGAGGATGCGGCGGACGGCCGGGATGGGGCAGTGCATGGCGGCCGTGCGCATGGCCCTGTCGGGGACCGCAGGGGTCAACCACTCGGACAGCGACTTGTACAGCCACGTGTTCTTCTGGCCACTGCCATCGATTCCCGCGGCCGAACCGACCTCGGCGAACGACTGCCCGCGGTAGAAGAACCGCCACGCCCAGTCCTCCACCGTGGTCGCCGCCGCGGAGCCGCTGAGGTTCGAGCTGCTGTCGACCTCGCCGGACAGCGGCAGCAGCACCGTGTCGTCGCTGCCCTCGACTTCCAGCACCAGCACGCACGCCCAGGCGACCCGGTCTCGGGCACCGGTGCGGCGGACGAGCCGGCACCGCCAGTCGGTGAACATGGTGCTGCAGGTGGTGTGCAGCCACAGCGGGCCGACCCCGGGGCTCTTCTCCAACGCGGCGACAATGAACTCCGGCGTCGCGGTCAGCACGTCGACCAGCTGCTCGGCCGGGAGCGCGGGCGTTGCCGGCGGGTTGGTGTCGTAGTCGTCCAGCTCCTGCTTGGCTCTCCGACGCGTCTCCCGCGCCCGGGACAGTGCCTTGTTGGCGATGTCGAGCTGTCGGCTCGCCTCGGTTATGGCCGCGGCGTCACCGGTTCGTTCGACCTTCTTCAGCGCCACCCGGGCGCCTTGCTGGTCGGAGAGGGCCACCTCCTCGAGGTCCTCGGCGTCCTGCAGGGCTTCGACCAGGCTCTCGCGCGTGGCGACATCGAACGTCGCCTGCTCTGCCGGCCGGATGGTGGCCGCGTGCCGCAGGACCACGGGGGCCAGCGGCGCGTCCAGGCCGATCAGCGCCTCACGGGCGGAAGCGGCGACGCTGGCGTGCAGCACGGTTGAGGTGATCGTCGCCTCGTGCCGTACGGCCGGGCCGTCCTGCCAGCCGATGCGGTCGCCGTGCTCGGTCGCGGTCGCCGACAGCTGTCGGCTCTCCACCACGTAGCGGTTGCGAGTGGCCAGCCGGTACTCCCGGTCCCGCTCGTGGTCGTCCCAGCCGATTCCGGCCAGGGGGTGGCAGTCGGTCGTGGGCGTCCGCTTCTTGTCCGGGTACCGGCGGCGGAGGAGCTCGTTCCACTCGTCGTCGGAGATGCCCCAGCCGCCCTCCGGGACCGGCATGGCCACCTTGCACCGGTAGTACTTCTTGTCGCCCTTCGCGACGATCTCGACCTCGTCGCCGAGGTCCAGCTTCAGGTCCGTCTTGATCGGCACGTCGACGGTCAGCCAGCCGGTGCGCCAGGCCTCGATCCACCGGTCTGTGATCAGCGACTTCAGCGACTTCACTCGGGAGGTGAGCGACTTCTGCCCGAGGGTGATGCCCCGCATGAGGTCGTAGGGCTGCCGCGAGGGCAGCGCCAGCACCTCGGGGAGGTCGGCCGTCTTCGCCCAGTCCGGCAGCGGCTTCTGGACGCCCCGGTGATCGACCCGGTCCTTGAGCAGCGCGTCGGCCAGGGTCCGCAGCAGGGCACGGGCGCCGTCGACCTCTGCGGTGACGGCGAGCCGGTGCTTGTTCGTGCTGGCGAACGTCACCCCGGTCCGAGGGTCGACCTCCGTCGTGCGCGTCGGCTCGTGGGTGAACGGCACCTGTGCGGCCCAGGCGTAGTACCCGCCGTTGGCCTGCATGACGACCTCGGCGCGGTTCATGCCGAGGACGAGGCCCTCCACGGCCACGGCCGACATGAGGGTGCCGAAGCTGAAGGTGTTGGCCTCGCCGCGCTCCCGCATGTCGATCCGGTGCGGGATGAACGCGATGACGTGGCAGGCGATGAACGTCTCCTTTAGCGCCGTGCCGTGCCGCTCGTCGCGGACGATCCTCTCGTGCTCGCGGGCGTGCACCCGCGGCCGGTACGTGGGGTCGTGTGCGCGTCCCACTTCGAAGGTCCGGCGCACCACCTCTGAGAGGAGCTCGGTGGCCGCGTTGCCACGCCGGTCCTCGTTTTCGGCCTCGAGGTTGTCCGCGCGTGCTGAGGTCAGGAGGTACACGAACAGGGTCCGGCCGACGTGCAGCAGGAGTCCGATGTTGCTGGAGCCCACTCCACCGGGGGCGTGGCACATCATCAGCGGGAACACCGCGTCTCCGAGTTCGGCGCGCTTGGCCTTGCCAGCTGCGTCGCGCCGGACCAGGTCCATCCCGTAGGACTGGGCGAGGATGACGTCCGGGTCCTGCAGCAGCTCTAGCGCGGCGAACGACGTCCTTGCGCTCGCCTCCCACTGCGTGACGTTCGAGCTCGACGTCCGGATGCACCGGATGTCCTCGATCGGACGACCGCTGGCGGCAGCGAGCTCGGCCCGTCCGCGTAGCCAGCGCTTCAGCTCGCGCACGCCGGCGCCGGGGGTCTTGTTCTTCTTGTTGCTGCGGGCCATCGGGGCGCCTCCAGTCGGGTCGGATGACCCGCACCGTGACGGCGCGCGACTTGAGCGCAATCAGCTGCGACAACTTGAACAGGACTGGTCCGGATGACGCTGCTGGCTCTCGCAAGTCAGACAATGTGCTGGTCAGGGGGTGAGCACCACGCCGACGATGCCGCCGACGGCCGGCCCAGGCGTCCCGGGGTGGGCTCCTGGATCCGGCGAGCTGCCCGGCAGCGTCCGCGCGGCTACCGCCCAACCACGCCGCGGCCCGCCCGCGCGCTGTGGGCCGGGCACGACTCCATGAGCTGCGTGGCTGCGGTGCACAGCGGGTAGATGCACCTAGCGCTCATGATCTCTCGCCGCGCGCCGTCGTGACCGGGGGCCCGTACCGCGGCGAGAACTGTGAGATCGGACCCCCGGCGCCAGTTCGCCACCGACCCCTGACCCGTGCGGCCGGCCACCGTCCCGCCACAGTCGAGGCGGGCATCGAGCTCATCGAAACCCACGTTCTGCAGATCCAGTTGAGCAGGTACCAAGCGCGCCCCGATCGTTGTCGGGACCAGTCGAACGGGCGCCGGCGGACGCGCCGAGGACAACCCGGAGGGCGGGCTAGTGTGCGACAGGTGACTGCCATGCTCGGCCTGGCCGCCCCGCACCTGGACGAGGTGGGCGCCACACCCGAACGGCCGCAGGCCTTCCGGTGGGAGCAGGACATGATCGCGCCCCTGGTGGGTTCGATCGCGCAGCTCGGTTCGCCAGATGTGACCGGTGCACGACATGTGCTGACCGAGGTGCCCACCGTCTCCGGGGTCCCGGACATCGTGATGGCGGAGCTGAACGAGACGGCCGTGGCGGCCCGACGGTCAGCTGGCCTGCGTCCCGTCGTCGACTACAGCCAGGTGCGCACGCTGCTAGTCGTCGCTGACGGCTTTCGCACGGTGACCGCAATGTCCGGCGCCACCGGTCTGAGCGTGGGCCACCTGCGCGGCAACGTCTTGCCCGCGCTGGCGACCCTGGGCTGGGTCACCCCCGTCCGGGGGCGTGGTGCGGCCGCCCAGGTCGACGCCGTGCACGTCCTGCAGCCCCTGGGTGATGAGCTGGTCACCGTGGAGGCCAAGAAGTCTGCCTGGCAGCGCGCCGTCCATCAGGCGATGCGTCATACCGGAAGCGCGGACAGCAGCTACATCGCCCTGGACGCAGCTCGCGCTGACGTTGCGGTCGAGCAGCGGGCGGCCATCGCGGGGCTGGGTGTGGGCGTGTTGCTGGTGGACAGCCCGACCGGTCAGGTCCAGGTGGCAGCCCGCCCACGGGCGCACGTCCCCGACCGGGCCGCGCATGCGGTGCTGGCCGAACGCGTCTGGCAGCTAGTCCTCAACGGGCAGACCGCTGGGCCGTCCTACCCCGTGTTCGGGCGGACCCTGCACGCCGTCTGACTCGGAGGCCTACAGCAGCAGCCGGTACCACTCGGACAGGTGCGCCGGCGCGTTGTTCCCGGTCGGTGCCGCCGCGGTGGTGGCGGTGGCCTTCAGGAACTGCTGTGCCCGAAGGACCTCCCGCGTTGCCTCGGTTCGACGGGCCGGCCCGTTGAGCATTGCGGTGAGGCGAGCGACCCGGAGCAGGTAGTGCAGGCCGGCTGTCTCCCGGTCCCACCTGGCCGGACTCTGCGTGTGGGCACCGAGGGCCTGGCAGTACCGGCACCGGCAGAGCAGGTAGTCCTGCTGCGCCATCAGCGCCACGTGCGAGGCGTGGTCGACGGTGTGCAGCAGCGACCGCTCGAACAGCCGCAGGGTGGGCGGGGGTGGCGGCTCGCCCTTGCGGGCGCTGACGATCCGCGGGTCGGCGTAGGCCTGCTCGCCCCAGCTCATCCCGGTGGAGAACCCGGTCGCCCCCAGCGCGGTTGCCACCCAGCCGGTCAGCCCGCTGTTCGGCAACACCAGCACCTTGCCCTCCAGCGCCGCCGTGACCGCCAACAGCTTGTAGCCGTCCAGCACGGCAGCGTCGCGCAGCTGCCCGTACCGGGGGTTGGTCACCGGCCACCGGAACCGGAGGTACCACAGGCGCTCGTTGGACTCGACGAGCTCCTGCAGCAGCAGGCTGCGCAGGTTCGAGTCGGTCAGCCAGGCCCGGTCCATCGTCAAGTTGACGAACATCGGCGTCGATGGGCGGGCGGCAGCGCGGCTGGCCGCGACCCACCGACGAGCGTGACCCAGCTCGATCGCACCGTTGGTCGCCCCGACCCAGCCGGTTGCCGACAGCATCACCGTGGCGCCGGCGTCGATCTGCTTCTGCAGCACGGTGCCGACCCACGCGGTGTCGGTGCTGCTCGAGGGGGCAGGTGCGTTGGCCAGCCAGGGGTGCCACTTGACGGTGCGCACCCCGATCGCCTTGTCCGGGCTCCCGTGCGAAGGCGCCCGGTAGAGGTCTGGGTCGGCCAGCCGGACGGGGGAGCTGCCGAACCGGGCCAGGAACGCTGCCGCCGCAGCAGCCGTGTGGGAGGGCAGCCGGAGGACCACCCCGACGCCGACCGCGCCTCCCGTCACCCGGGTCGCCACCTGAGCCACCTCGGGGAGATGACCGGCCTTCTGGGCGCTCTTTGCGAGCAGCAGCAGGGGCATGGACCCGGACAACTGCGCAGCCAGGTCGGCTTGCACCGGGGTGGCGACGGCGGGCACATCGGTGACCTCGCCGGTCGAGATGTCCACCGTGTACGCAGACAGGTCCGGCGCCATCGAGCTGGGCGCGATGTCCTCGGCGCCATCGCCGGCAACGCTGATCCCGCCGGCCGCCTCCGCCGCGTCCAGTTCGGCGGTGTCGACCTCGCGTTCGTCGTCTTCGTCTGCGGGGTCGTCCTCGTCGCCGTAGCCGTCATAGTCGGCGTAGGGGTCGTCGTCGAGGAGGTCGTACTCGTCCCCGTCCTCGTCGTCGAGCTCGACGACGTCGTCCCGGTCGCCGTCGTCATCGTCGTCGTCCGGGCCGATCACGTCGTCGACGTCATGAGGCTCGGTCACGTCACGTTCCCCCCAGGTCGCGGTAGGCGCGGCCAGCCGACCCGCGCTCGAATGCGTCGAACGACAGCAGCCGGTGCACCACCGCCGCGGCGTCGCCCGGCACCCCGGCAGGCAGCGGCGGGGCGCCGGCCCGCATCCGGTCCAGGAGCTCCTCGCCCAGCACCGCGGTCGACCGCCCGCCCAGGAAGGGGTGCCGACCCGATAGCAGGATGTAGCTCACCACGCCGACGGCCCAGACGTCGGCCGCCTTCCGTCCGCTCTCCTGCTGGACCTGCTCTGGGGCCATGTAGGGCAACGTCCCCATGAGGGCCGGGTACTGGGTCATGGACTCGACGTTCAGGAGCTTGGCCAGCCCCAGGTCCAGCAGGACCGGGGCCGACCACGATGAGCCCCGCAACGCCACGTTCTCGGGCTTGATGTCTCGGTGCACGGTGTCAACTGCGTGCAGGGCGTTCACTGCGCCCAGGAGCTCGCGGAGGAACTGGGCGGCCTCGTCCCACGAGGGCCCGGCTCCGGCAGCGAGCCGACCTGCGACATCACCACCAGCGACGAACTCGAACACCAGGGCCTGACGGGCTCCGATGGCCAGCTCGACTTCCCGCACGTCCAACAGCGCGACCACCCTGGGGTCCTGCGCACGCTGCAGACCGCCCACCTCGCGGGTGAGCAGGGCCTGCGGGTACCCCTCGTCCAGGATGATCTTCACCGCCGTCGAGGTGCCGGCGGAGTCGACGACCCGCCAGGTCTCGCCGAACGCACCTCGGCCGAGGAAGGAAGCAGCTTCCGCGTGGAACACGGCTTGCACGTCAGCCTCCTGCAGGAGGGGACCCGGGCCACTCCCCGCGGGCGCAGCTTCCCACCAGAAGAGCGCGTCCACTCGTCCCCCTCGTGCGCATGCCCCCACTCGCCCCCGTGCTCCGCGTGCAGATCGCCGCAGTGCGCCAAGACCGAGATGTGAGGACATCAGACTGACGGAGGCGGAACCACTTGGTCCGCCTGTGAGCGGACTGTAGCCGCAGATGGGGGAAGCCGACTCAGCCGCGTTCTGGACGCACAGTGACAAGTGTCTGCTCGCAGGCCATAGGGCCGGGCGCGCCACGGAACGTGTCTCCTAGCTGGTGCGGAGGATGCGCGTCACCCGCGGCAGATGTTCGACGAGGTGGGCAAGCACCTCCTCCTCGGCAGCGGTCAACACGACGATTGCGGCGTCGACGTAGTACCGGTGCGCACACGCGGTTGCGTTCGCCCCTGCAACGGCAGCAGCGCTGCGACCGTCGTCGTCGGCGGTGGGGTGCCGTTGTAGCCGATCTGCAGCACAGAGCTGTGGCCGAACGAGACCGCGGACAGGGCTTCAGCTGACGACACCCAAGCCCATGAGGAAGGTCAGTCGGATTGCGGAGTGGGCGCACGGCCAACCAACCCACGGGTGACCTGCTCGGTGACCACCCAGACGGCGATCACCTCGGCGGCCAGCAGCCCGACGAGGACGAGGAGCTGTGCGGCGCCGGCCTGCAGGGCGCTGCCGCCGCCGAGGAGGACGCCGACGTAGGCGCCGGGCAGGGTAACCAGGCCGACCGTGCGGGTCTGGTCGAGCGCGGGGACCAGGGCGGTGGCGGCGACCGGCTGGGCGACGAGCATGGCCGCGTCGCGGGGGATCAGGCCGAGGGCGAGTGCGGCCTCGACCTCCCCGTGGCGCTGTTCCAGTTCGTCGAGCATCCGGCGGCCGGCCAGCGAGGTGGCGGTCATGGCGCCGCCGATGACGATGCCGGCGATCGGGACGACTGCCTCACCGCGCAGGGGGACTGAGCCGCTGGCCAGCACCAGGGCGAGCACCGGGAGCACGCCGGCGGCGATGGGTGCCGCTAGTAGCAGGGCTTGGCGGGGAGCCCGACGTCCCCAGGTCGGGCCGCCGGTGACCCGGCCGGCCGAGGTGACCGCGGCCACCGTCAGCATCAGGACGGCGAAGGCCGCCGAGGCCCACAGCGACCTGACGACCAGGACGATCACCGAGGACACCGCGGCCAGCTGCAGGGCAGCGCGCAGGCACGCCCACAGCACCGGTCGCTGTTGCCCCAGCCCGGACACCCGGCCCACCAGCACACCGAGGGCCAGCAGCGTGGCGAGGGCGATGAGCAGGCCGGGGCCGAGCTGGACGACGGAGGACCCCATGCCGGTCATCCTCGCCCGCGCCCTCAGACGGCCGCCGCGAGCACCCCACCGCCGACCAGGCCCAGCACCAGCACCCCCAGCACGACGCGGTAGACGACGAAGGGCACGAAGCTCCCCCGCTGCAGGTACCGGAGCAGCCAGGCGATGACGGCCAGCCCGACGCCGAAGGACACGACGGTGGCCAGCGCGGTCGGGCCCCAGGCCACCGGGGCGCCCGCGGTGTCGCCGTGCAGCGCGTCGTAGGCCTGGTAGGCGCCCGACCCGAGCACCGCCGGGACGGCGAGCAGGAAGGAGTAGCGCGCCGCCGCCTCCCGCGTGTAGCCCAGCAGGAGGCCGGCGGTGATGGTGCCGCCGGACCGCGAGACGCCGGGGACCAGCGCGAGGGCCTGGGCCAGGCCGAAGGCGACGCCGTGCCCGACGGTGAGCTCCTCCAGCGTGCGCTGCTTGCGGCCGACCCGGTCGGCCACCAGCAGGACCACGGAGAACACGATCAGCGCGGTGGCGACGATGCGCAGGTCGCGGAAGGTGGTCTCGATCGTGCTCTGCAGCAGCAGGCCCAGCACCACGATCGGGACGCTGCCGACGATGATCAGCCAGCCCATCCGGGCGTCGGGGTCGCCGCGGCGGTCCCGCTGCACGAGGGAGGCCACCCACGCGGTGACGATCCGGGCGATGTCGCGGGCGAAGTACACGAGCACGGCGAGCTCGGTGCCGATCTGGATGATCGCGGTGAACGCCGCACCCGGGTCGGACCAGCCGGCGAGGGCGCCGACGATGCGCAGGTGCGCACTGGAGGACACCGGGAGGAACTCCGTCAGCCCCTGCACGATCCCGAGGACGAGGGCCTCGAACCAGCTCACCGGGTCGCCCGGCGGGCCGTCGTCGCCACCAGAACGGCGATGAGCACCAGACCGGTCACCGCGACCGGGCCGTCACCGAGGCCGAGGCCGCCAGCCAGGTGGGCGGGCTTGCCCAGCCAGTCGGCGACCGAGGCGCCCAGCGGGCGGGTCAGGACGTAGGCGGCCCAGAACGCGACCACCGGCGACAGCCTGAACCGGGCCCAGCCGACCCAGGGCAGGACGATGGCCAGCGCGAACAGCACGATGGAGCCGGCGAAGCCCAGGTGCCACACCACGGCGGCCAGGTCACCGAGGGCGGTGCCCAGGGCGAAGGTGGTCAGCACCGCGGCCCAGTAGAGGAGCTCGCGGCGGCGGGTGGTGATGCTGTGCACGTCGAGGGTGCCCTCGAGCCGGTGCCACACCGCGAACACCACCGCCAGTCCCAGGGCGGCGAGCCCGGCGGTGACCGGGTAGGGCAGGCCGAGCACGACGTGCGGGCCGTCGGCGACCATCGTGCCGAACACCGCGACCATCGTGACCGCCGTCCAGTAGCGGCCCGGGTGGTAGGCGTCGGCGCACAGCTGCCACCACAGCGCGGCGACCAGACCGACCCCGGACACCGCGACCGCGACGGGCAGATTCCAGGCTGCGGCTCCGTCGGCGGCGGCCTCGCCCGTGCCGGTGGTGAGCACCTTGATCAGCCAGAAGACCGCGGTGACGGCGGGGACCTTGACGGCGGTGACCGGCACCCGCGGGCGGGTGGACGGGGCGTGCTGCGGCACGGGCTGCTCCAGAAGGGGACGACGAGGCGGGGAGCTCGGCGTTGAGCCCGTGGGGTGGTGCCTGGGGCCGGGAGGGCCGCGGTGATGGTGGAGGGGGAATCCTGACGAGGACCTGAACGCCTCATCAGTACGAGGCGAGCACCGGCACGCGGTCCTCGTCCTCGGCCGGGTCGCTACTGCCCGGGCGGGCTTCGCGGGCGGTGGCGCACCGTCCCACCCCGATGACCCCGGCGACGAGCAGCACCAGGCCGGCCAGCTGTGCCAGGTGCGCGACCGGCCCACCGGCGAGGCCTTCGGCGAACACCGGTCCGGCCAGGGCGACCGCGACCACCGGCTCAAGCGCTGAGGCCACCGGCTGCGACTGCACCAGTGGGCCGGTGGCGTAGGACCACTGCGCGAGCGCCGTACCGGCCAACCCGACCCCGATCAGGGCGTAGACCGGCCAGGCAAGCGGCCACGCGGTCACCGGCAGCGCCAGCACGGCCTTGAGCAGCACCCCGGTCAGCCCGAATGCCAGCCCGGAGCAGGCTGCCAGCGCTGCCGCGGGGCGACGCAGACGGCCGCGGTGCACAGCGATGCCGACGGCGGCCGATGCGGCAGCGAGAGCCCCGACGGCGGCGGGCAACGCCCAGCCGACGGCGGACCCGCTGCCGGCCGTGGGGGCTGCACTGGTCAAGAAGACGACCAGACCGGCGACGACCATCCCTGCGGACCACCACTGCCCGCGTCCCGGCAGCGGGCGATCAGGGTGGCGACGGTCGACGACCGCGCCGAGCACCAGGGCGAGCACGAGCCCGACGCACAGGATCGGCTGCACCACCACGACCAGACCCGCTGCCAGGGCAGCGGCGTGCAGGACGAGCCCGAGAAGACCCGCGGCCTGGCCCAGCAGGAACCCGGGGCGTCGCAGCAGCCGACCCGCTCGGGCCCACCCCGAGCCGACGCCGGACAGGGCGGACGTGGCGGCCCGGTGGCCGATGACCGTGGACATCGCGTACGCCAGAGCGGACGCGAGCGCCAGCAGGGCCGCGATCATGCCGCGGTCAGGTGGTCGCGCAAGGGCCGGACGTGCAGTCCCATCTCGTCGAGCCGCTCGGCCAGCAGCGGCAGGGTGCGGGCGGTCGTGCGCCAGGAGCGCGGGGTGCTGGTGCAGTCGGAGTCGTGCAGCAGCAGGGTGCCGCCGTCGGCCAGGCCGGACATGACGTTGTCGAGCACCCATGCGGGGTTGGCCTTCTGCCAGTCCCGGCCCCAGGCTGTCCACAGCACGGGGGTGAGCCCGAGGCTGCGGGCCGCGATGAGCGACCCGGCGGTGAGCACGCCGTAGGGCGGGCGGAACCAGCGCGGGTCGGTGCCGGTGACCGCGCGGATGTCACCCAGGGCCCGGGTCAGGTCGGAGCGGACCTGGGCTGCGGTGCGGACCAGATGCACTCGGTGCAGGTCTCCGTGCACGGCGATCTCGTGGCCGGCGGCGACGACCGAGCGAGCGACGTCGGGGTGGGCGCGGACCTGGCTGCCCAGCATGAAGAACGTCGCCGTCCACCCCAGGCGGTCGAGCTCGGCGAGCACGGCCGGTGTCCCCAGCGGGTCGGGGCCGTCGTCGAAGGTCAGCCCGATGCCACCGGGCCTCCCCTGCCCGGACAACCGGGGGAGCGGGCGGCGCAGCGGACCGATGGAGGTCAGCGCCGGCGCGGCGTGCCACAACCCGGCGGCGGCCCCGGCCACTGCGGTGGTCATGGTGGGGGCGCTCACGCCGCCACCGCCAGTGCGGCAGCCAGGACAGCAGGACGAGCCGGGCGGCGGGCAGCGGGCACCCAGGACAGCACGGTGTCGGTGGGGTCCGGCATCGCCGGTGGGGTCCGGTCTCGCCCCAGCTGTGCCAGCAGGGCGGCGCGCAGGTCGACCGGGTCGGTGGCCCACGGGCCCATCCCGGACTCGTGCAGCACGGTGGCGTTGGCGCGACCGTGCCCGGGGATGGGCTTGTAGGTCACGGTGGGCAGCCCGGCAACCAGGGCCTCGGTGCAGGTCAGGCCACCGGCGTTGTGCACCAGGACGTCGACGAGCTGCATCAGCCGGTGCATGTCGGTGCGCCAGCCCAGCGCCAGGACGTCGGGCAGCCGGTCCAGCCGGTCCCGCAATGCCGCGTTGCGTCCGCACAGCACGACCGGGGAGAACCCGGCGGCGGCCACGTCGACTGCGGCACCGGCGACATCGCCCAGGCCGAGGGATCCGGCGACCAGAAGGGCGACGGGCCGGTCGGTGCGCACGCCGACCTCCCCGCGCAGGGCCACCAGTTCGGCGAGGTCCATCGTCTGCCCGAAGCGAGCGGGCACCAGCGGTCCGGCGACGGTGAAGGGCAGGCCGTAGTCGCGACGCCCCTGCGCGGCGGTGGCCGCGGTGACGGTGAGGTGGGCGTCGACGGCCGGGTGCAGCCAGCTGACGTGCACGGCCGGGTCGGTCAGGTAGGTCAGCACCGGGACCCTGATGTCGCCGGCGGCGCGCAGGTCACCGAGGGTCTGGGCGGCCAGTGGGTAGGTGGTGACCACGACGTCGGGATCGATCGCGTCCACCCAGCCCCGCATGGCAGTCTCGGCGGAACGGCAGATGCGGCGCTCGATGGCCCACAGCAGACCGCGGTGCTCCAGCCGCCGGTACAGCAGCTCGACCAGCACCGGTGCCCGCCCGACCCCGCCGGTGTACCCGCTGCGCAGCGAGCAGGCCAGTCGGGGCCGTAGCGCGTCGAGGAAGTCCCGGACCTCGACCCGCGCGCCGGCCGCGGTCAGCCGGGCGGCCAGTTCGTGGGCGGCGCCGTCGTGCCCGGCCCCCACGCTCCCGGTCACCACGAGCACCCGGGTGCCCGGGCCGGCGACAGCATCACCGGACGGGGTCGCGGGACGGTCCAGGACGGTGTGGGTTGCTGCGGTGGCCACAGGGCTCTCCTCCATCGGTCGGGAACACCGCCGATGCTGCTGAGGGCCAGGTCAGCGTTCGGTGGGTAGAAGGTGAGCGCCAGGCAAACCCCTGTCCCGGCGCCACCGGGAGCCCCGTCCGACCCGTGGGTGGGCCCTACCGTCAGCGGTATGGCGGATCTGCTGGTTGTGGAGGACGACGAGACCATCGGGGGCGCCCTCGGATCGGGGCTGCGGGCGCACGGGCACTCGGTGTCCTGGCAGCGCACCGCCCGCAGCGCCCTGGACGCCGTCGCCGGCCGGTCTTTCGACCTGGTGCTGCTGGACCTCGGCCTGCCCGACCTGGACGGCATCGAGGTGTGCCGCCGCATCCGGGCAGCCCAGCCGGGGTGCGTGATCGTGGTGCTGACCGCCCGCGCCGAGGAGATGGACGTCGTCGTCGGTCTGGAAGCCGGGGCCGATGACTACCTGACCAAACCCTTCCGGTTCGGTGAGCTCCTGGCCCGGGTGCGGGCACACCTGCGGCGCAGCTCGGTCATCCCGGCCGTGCAGGCCACGGTCGTCGTCGGTGAGCTGACCGTCGACCTCGCTGCCCGCCGCGTCGCGGTCGGGGGAGCCGAGGTGGTGCTCCGGACGAAGGAGTTCGACCTGCTCGCGCGGCTGGCAGCGCAACCGGGTGCGGCGGTGAGCCGCGAGACCCTGATGGAGGACGTCTGGGACGCGCACTGGTTCGGGTCCACCAAGACCCTGGACGTGCACGTGGCCGCGCTCCGGCGCAAGCTCGCGGTCGTCGCCGATGGACTCGGGGTGCCCCAGCCGCAGATCAGCACCCTGCGCGGTCACGGCTACCGGCTGGACCTGCCGTGACCGATCCGCGACCGGTCCGGGGTCGCCGCTGGGCCAGCATGCGCGGCCGCATCGTCGCCCAGGCCGTGCTGGCCGCTGTCGTGGCCACCACCCTGTTCGGGCTCCCACTGGCATACGGAGTCGCCCAGTCCTACCTCGGCGACGAGCAGAGTGAACTGGAGCGCATCGCCGACGTCGACGCCGTCTCGGTCGCCTTCGACGTCGCCGCCGGCCGCACGCCCACCGGCCTGGGCGGTGGGCAGGGTCGCGACGGTGACGTCGCCGTCGCGTTCTACAGCACTGATGGGGAACTCGTCGCCGGTGATGGACCACAGGAACTCGACCCCGCCTCGGCTGACGCGCTGGGCGACGGCCGGGTGTCCACCGCCAACGACATCGACGGCCAACTCGTCGTCGCCGTCCCGGTCGTCGACGGGGACAGCACCCGCGGTGTCGTGCGCGCAGCCACCGACTACAGCGCCGTGCGATGGCGCATCGTGGGCACCTGGGCCGGCATGCTGGCCCTCGCTGCGGCAGCGGTCGGCGTCACCTGGCTGCTGGCCCGCCGACAGGCAGCCCGCCTGGCCCAACCGCTGGAGTCCCTGGCGGTGGCGGCACAGCAGTTGGGCGAGGGTGACTTCGGCACCCGGACCGCCCGTTCGGGCATCGCCGAGCTCGACGCTGCGGGGTCGGCCCTGGACACGACCGCTGGACGACTGGGTGCCCTGCTGGCGCGGGAGCGGGCGTTCTCCGCCGATGCCTCCCATCAGCTGCGCACCCCGCTGACCGGCCTGCGGCTGTCGCTGGAGACCGCGCTGGAGCTGCCCGCTGAGGCCCATCGGGCAGCCATCGAGAACGCCCTGACCTCCACCGACCGGCTGGAGAACACCATCACCGACCTGCTCGCGTTGGCCCGGGACACCGGGGCGCACGGCACACCACTGGACCCGGCACAGTTGCTCGCCGAGGTGCAGGCGACCTGGGGTCCGTTGCTCGACCGCCAGGACCGCGTCCTGCAGTTGCACCTGGAAGGTGACCTGCCCGGCACGGCGGTGTCCGCTGCGGCGGTCCGCCAGGTCGTCGGGGTGCTGGTCGACAACGCCACCGTGCACGGCGCCGGTGCCGTGACCGTCTCCGTCCGCGACGCCGGCGGCGCGCTGGCCGTCGATGTCGCCGACGAGGGGACGACGCCGTTGGAGGTCGACCGGTTGTTCGTGCGCGGCAGCCACCGCGACGACGGCCACGGCATCGGCCTCGCCCTGGCCCGCACCCTGGCCGAGGCCGAGGGGGGCCGGCTGCGGGTGGCCAGCCCGAGCCCGCCGGTCTTCAGCCTGCTGCTGCCGGCGTCTGCGGACAGCTGATCGTCGTCCGGGGTCACCGGTGCGGGGGCCGATGGCGGGCAGCCGGACTCTGCTCAGAAGGGTCGGACTGCTGCGCCCCGGGAGGCGGGTCGACGGCGTCCTTCTGGTCCCGCCAGGACCGACCCCATCGCAGCGCCAGCCCGATGACCGCGGCTACTGAGGTCAGGAACGCGAGCAGTGTCATCGACAGGTCCGACAGCAGTTGTTCGACGTGGCCGCTCACCGGCAGTCGGATTCCCCGACGGGGTCGAGCGGGGCGGAGGCGGGAGCGTCGGCCACGGAAGTCCTCCAGGTGAGTCGGCGAAGGCACGGCGACGGTAGGGAGGCGCTCCTGACGACCACCTGAACGCCTGACCACCTGACCGCCCGCCGGCGGCTGGCGAGGCCGCGGCAGCTCAGCTGACAGAAGCGAGGGTTCGGTGGGACCGGGAGAGCAGGTGCCCACCCGTCGTCTCCCACGCCGACTGCAAGCAGTCCCCCAGGTCGTGGCGTGCGCGCCACCCCAGGTCCCGGGCGATGGCCGACACGTCGGCGACGGCGTGCGACGGATCGCCCGGACGGCGTCCGTGGATCTTGTGGGGTACCGGGCCGCCGGTGATCTCGGCGGTCACCCGTAGTACGTCCAGGACCGAGGAGCCCACCCCCGTGCCCACGTTGTAGACCGAGGCACCCAGCGCGGCATCCATCAGGCGGGCGACCGCGGCCACGTGGGCCGAGGCGACGTCGACGGCGTGCACGTAGTCCCGCACCGCCGTGCCGTCGGGTGTGGGGTGGTCCAGACCGTGGACCGGTAGCGGCCGGCCGGTCCGGCGGGCCTGCAGGACCGCTGATGGCAGCCCACCTACTTTTCGGTCGGCGAGCACCTCGGTCGCCGCACCCGCCACGTTGAAGTAGCGCAACGCGATCGAGGACAGTCCGCTGGCCACGGCGTCGGCGAGGACCATCTCACCGATCATTTTCGTCTTGCCGTAGGGACTCTGCGGGTGCAACACGTCGGTCTCGGTGTGGCGGGACAGCTGTGCCGACCCCGACGTTGCGCCGTAGACGGCGGCAGAGGAACTGGCCACCAGCTTGTCCACGCCGTGATCCAGAATGGCCGAGGTGAGCGTGACGACGTCGGCCACGTTCGCCCGGTAGTGCGCGAGCGGGTCACGAACCGATCCGGGTGCGGAGGTCTGCGCCGCCAGATGCACGACGCCGGCCGCGCCGGGGAGGCAGGCATCCAGCACGTCGCGGTCCCCGACCTGCCCTCGCACCAGCGGCACCCCGCGGGGCAGGCGCGCGGCCACCCCGGTGGACAGGTCGTCGATGACCACCTGATCCAGGCCTGCCCGGTGCAGGGCGCGCACGACGTGCCCGCCGACGTACCCGGCGCCGCCGGTGACGACCCAGTGCCCCCGCGTGCCCATGACTGCTCCGATCGTCGTCCCCCGAGCGACCCGGTCGGCTCGCCAGCGTCCAGGCTGGGGCCGGGTCGGACAGCGGGCGGTCAGCCGATGGTGAGCGGACGGCCAACTCCGCATCGTCAGTAGACCCCGGGGTAGATCGGCCGGTCGAGCGATCAGCTGCGGACCCGGCGATCGGATCGGGCACGGAGGAACTCGACGGCCACGGGAACCAGGGACAGGGCGACGATGCCGAGGATGAACAGCTCGACGTGGTCGCGCACCAGCGCGACCTGGCCGAGCCAGAAGCCCAGCAGGGTGACACCCGCGGCCCAGGCGATGCCGCCGATGACGGAGTAGACGGCGTAGCGGCGCAGGTCCATCCGGGAGGCGCCGGCCATGACGGTGGCGAAGGTGCGGACAACGGGCACGAAGCGGGCCAGCACGATGGTGCGGGCGCCGTTGCGGTCGAAGAACGCCTGGGACCGTTCGACGTACTCGGCCTTGAACAGGCGGCTGTCGGGACGGTTGAAGACGGCGGGACCGGCCTTGCGGCCGATCCAGTAGCCGACCAGGTTCCCGGCGATCGCCGCCACCGGCAGCAGGAGCAGCAGCACCCACAACGGGGCGATCAGCCCGCCGGCTGCGAGCAGTCCGGCGGTGAACAGCAGGGAGTCACCCGGCAGGAAGAAGCCGACCAGGAGGCCAGTCTCGGCGAACAGGATCGCCATGATGCCGATCAAGCCGAAGGTGTTGATGAGGTTCGTCGGGTCCAGGAAGCCGCTCATGCCCACCACCGTCGCTCACGGAGTCTGTACGCCGCCTGAACGTGGCCGGTGCTCCCGGTCTCACCCGCGCGGGAGGGCGATCTCGACGCGGCCGCGGTCGCCGGCCACCGCTGTCACCGATCCACCGGCGGCCAGCACGAGCCGCCGGGTCAGGGCCAGGCCCAGGCCGGCGCCGGCGTGGCCGTCGTCCGGGTCGCCCCGGTACCCGGGGTCGAAGGCCCGGTCGGCAGCCTGCTCGGTCATGCCTGGGCCGTCGTCGAGCACCGTGACGACCAGCTGCCCCGCGCGGGCCTCGGCCTGGATGCGTACCTGGCCGGCGGCGAAGCGGACGGCGTTGTCGACCACGGGGGACAGGGCCCGGACGACGACGTCGGCGTCTACCCCGACGACGAGGTCGGGATCTCCGGTCAGGTGGACGGGTACGCGGACGTCCTGGGCGTCGGGGTCGGCCAGGACGGCCAGCGCGTCGAGCAGCCGGGTCCGGCCCGGGGTGACCGCGTCGGCGCTGCGGGCCGCGGTGAGCATCGTCTCGAGGATGGATGCCATCGCGCGGGTGGACCGGTCGATGGCTGCGTGGGCGTCGGCGAGTTCGCGGGCGTCCCGCGGCTGGGCGCGCAGCAGGTCGATCTCGGCCTGGGCGCGGGCCAGCGGGGTACGCAGCTCGTGGGACAGCTCCTCGGTGAAGCGCTGTTCGTGGCGCAGGACGGCAGCTTGCCGGTCCAGCAGCTGGTCCAGAGTGCCGGCCAGCTCGGCGAGCTCGGCCGGGCGCGGGTCGTCGCCGAACCGCAGATCGGTGTCGTCAGCGCTCCACCGGCCGGCCTGGGTGCTCATGTCCTGGACCGGGCGGAGGGCGCGGGTGACGTTGGCGCGCAGCACGAGATGGACGACGACGACCAGCAGCAGGGCCACCCCGATGCTGCCCAGCAGGGCGGTCCGCTCGACCTGCTGGTAGGGCGACAGTGAGGTGCTGGTCACCACGGCGGCGACCTGCTGGCCGCCGTCGGTGAGCGGGAGCGATCGCAGCCGGACGGGCCCGCTGGCGTCGACGTCGACGGTGCTGGCGCCCTGCGCGGCGAGGTCGGCGGCCCGACGGTCCAGCGCATCAGTGCTGCCCGGCGGCCTCTCGACGATCCCGCCGGCGCCGTCGAAGATCCAGGTGCCGACGTCCAGCGCCTGGTCGTCCCGGCCGTCGAGCACCGTCACCGTGCCGTCGGGGGCCACGTCGACGGTCTGCGCGACCGCCTCGGCCCGGGCCTGCAGGACGTCGTCGGCCTGCCCCGCGAGGACCCGGGCGAGCAGCTCGTTGGCGCCGACCGCCAGCAGCAGCACCCACAGCGCGACGACCACCGTCGCCGACCAGGACAGCCGGCTGCGCAGGCTCCGGCGCGCGCCCCGGTCGCTCACGTGAAGGTGTAGCCCACGCCGTGCGCGGTCCCGATCGACCGGCCCGGGTCGCCGGCGGCGTCGACCTTGCGGCGCAGCCGTGCCACGTACTGGTCCAGGGTGTTGTCCGCGACCTGGGCGCCGTCGGGCCAGCCGGCGGCCAGCAGGTCCCGGCGGCGGACGACCTCACCGGGGCGGGCCATCAGTGCGGCGAGGACGCGGAACTCCGTGGGGCTGAGCCGCTGGGCCCCGGCCGGGCCGGCCAGGGCGTGGGTGGTGGGGTCCAGAGTCAGGCCCGCCGTTGCCGGGCGTGCGGCTGCGGAGCGCCGCAGGGCCACGCGCAGGCGTGCCAGCAGCTCGCTGAGGTGGAACGGCTTGGCCAGGTAGTCGTCGGCGCCGGCCGCGAACCCGGACAGCACGTCGTGCAGTTGGTCCCGGGCGGTCAGGAACAGCACCGGTGCGGTGAGCCCCTGCGCGCGCAGCGCCTGGCACACGTCCCGGCCGTCGGAGTCGGGCAGACCGATGTCCAGCACGACGGCGTCGAAGCCTTCCCCGTCATCCCCGCCTGCGCCGCGGACCGCACCCAGCGCGCCCGCGCCGTCCCGGGCGGTGACGACGGTGAAGTCGTGCTCGCGCAGCCCACGGGCCAGCACGTCACGTAGGCCGTGGTCGTCCTCGACGACCAGGACCCGGGGCTGCAGTTGGCTCACCACCCCATCATGGGTGACCCGGCCGCCATCCCCCCGAGGTCGGGGCGATGCGTTCAGGTCGTGTGCAGATGCTGGGCCCGACTCTGCCGCCATGACCACACCCCAGGCCCCCTCGACGGGGCGCACGCTGCTCAACAAGGTCCCCGAGGTCACCATCTGGTTCTGGGTCATCAAGATCTTGGCCACCACAGTCGGGGAGACCGCCGCGGACTACCTCAACGGCACTCTCGGCTTCGGCCTCACCGGCACCACCGTGGTGGTCGGCGCGATTTTCCTCGTCGTGCTCGGCTTCCAGTTCAAGGCCCGGCGGTACATCCCGCCGCTCTACTGGGCCACCGTCGTGCTGATCAGCGTCGTCGGCACCCTCATCACCGACAACCTGACCGACAACCTCGGCGTCCCGCTGGAGCTCACCACCGCACTGTTCACCGTCGCGCTGGCCCTGACCTTCGCCGGCTGGTACGCCACGGAGCGGACGCTGTCGATCCACTCCATCGTCACCCGCCGCCGCGAGGCCTTCTACTGGCTGGCCATCCTGTTCACCTTCGCCCTGGGCACCGCCGCCGGTGACCTGATCGCGGAGAAGCTCGGTGCGGGGTACTGGTTGTCGGCTCTGCTGTTCGCCGCGCTCATCGGCGCGGTCGCCGCCAGCCACCTGGTGCTCGGGGCCAACGCGGTGCTGACCTTCTGGATCGCCTACGTCCTCACCCGCCCGCTGGGTGCCTCCCTGGGCGACGGGTTCTCCCAGGACAAGGTCGACGGCGGCCTCGGGCTAGGCACCACGCTGACCAGCGTGATCTTCCTGGTGACGATCCTGGCCGTCGTGTCCTACCTGGCGGTCAGCAAGCGCGACCAGCTGCCCCCAGTCGAGGCCGGCGCGCTGCGTTGACCCGTCCGGAACCGGGCCCCTGGGCGATGTCGTGAAGGTGCTGCTGGTCGACGACGAGGTCGGCCTTGCCCACGCCATCGCCCGGGGGCTGCGCGCCGAGGGCCACGCCGTGGATCTCGCACACGACGGCATCAGCGGTCGCGACGCCGCCCAGCAGGGCGGCTACGACGTGGTGGTCCTGGACATCATGCTGCCGGGGCTGCACGGCTACCGGGTGCTGGAGGAGCTGCGCGGCTCCGGGGTCACCACACCGGTGATGATGCTCAGCGCGAAGGACGGCGAGTACGACCAGGCCGACGCCTTCGACCTGGGTGCCGATGACTACCTCACTAAGCCCTTCTCCTTCGTCCTGCTCACCGCCCGCCTGCGGGCACTGGCCCGGCGCGCGCGCACCGGCCCATCTCCGGTCCTGCGGGCCGGGGACCTCGTCCTGGACCCCGCCCGGCACCGGGTGAGCCGCGGTACCACCGACATCGCGCTCACCCCCCGCGAGTTCGCGCTGCTGGCCTACCTCATGGAGCGGCCGGACACGGTGCTGAGCAAGTTGACGATCCTTCAGGAGGTCTGGGACGACGCCTTCGACGGGGACGTCAACAACGTCGAGATCTACGTGGGCTACCTGCGCCGCAAGATCGACGTGCCCTTCGGTCGCGCCAGCATCCGCACCGTCCGCGGCCTGGGCTACCTTTTCGAGCCCGACGGCGGTTGAGCCGGGAAACGGATGAGCAGCCGGGCGCCGGGCAAGGTGACCGGGTCGGTGAACTTCACATGCCCTCCGTGGGCCAACACGATCTCCCGGACGATGGCCAGCCCGAGCCCAGAACCGCCGTCGCCGCGGGCCCGGGCCTCATCCAGCCGGACGAACCTGCCGAACACCCGTTCCCGGTCCGGGACGGCCACCCCGGGTCCGTCGTCCTCCACAGCTAGCCACGCACCGCCGTCCGGCCCACCCGTAGGTCCGCTGGTCAGGTGTAGGCGACCGCGGCTGTGCCGAACGGCGTTGTCGACGGCATTGCGTACGACCTGGGCCAGCGCTGCTGGGTCACCCCACGCGCGAGCAGCTGCCAGGTCGCCGGTCACGACGAGGTCCGCCCGCGCCCGCAGCCGGGAACGCTCGGCGGCCAGCAGGTCGTCGAGGTCGACGTCCTGCCGACGGCCCACTCGGCCCTGCCCCTCGTCGGCGCTGGCCAGGGTCAGCATGTCGGTCACCAGACGCTCCAGCCGCGCGACCTCGCCCAGCACGACGTCATGGGCCGGATCAGGAGGGCCGACTCGGCGGGCGACCTCGGTCTGGGTGCGGATGGTCGCGATCGGGCTGCGCAGTTCGTGGCCGGCGTCGGAGACGAAGGCGCGCTGCTGGGCCACGGATGTCTGCAAGCGGGCCAGCATCGCGTTCATCGTCGACGCCAGAGCGGCGATCTCATCCCGCGTCTGCGGCTGGGGCACACGGGCCGACAGGTCTTCAGCCCCGATGCGGGCGGTCCGCGCCCGGATGGCCTCCACCGGCCGCAGCGCCCGACCCACCGACCACCAGGTGGCCAACGCGACGACGACCAGCAGCACCGGCACCCCGACCGCGGCCAGCCGGGTCACCAGCGCCTGCGCATTCTCCGCGACGGCCAGGGACTGAACGGCCACCACCCGGTCGGCGCCGGTGGTGCCGGGCACCCCGAGCACGACGAGGCGGAAGGTGTCCCCGGGTTCGCTGACCGCGGCGCCGTCCACCTGCCCGGTGTCCTCCTGCCCGGGGCCGGGGGTCAACCCGGTCAGGGCCGGCGCCCCGGCCAGGTCGGCGCTGGCGGCCAGCACCGTGTCCCCCCGCAACACCTGCACCAGCGCACCGTCCTCAGAACCGCCGATCTGCAGGCCGCCCACACCGTTCACCCGGAGGTCGGCGGCCACCTCCTGCACTCGCGTACTCGCCGACGTCGTCACCGTGTCCTGCACGGTGCGCCCCACCAGGCCGACGAGCACCGTCGCCGCCAACGCCAGCGCGACGGCCACCACGGCAACGGCAGCGGCCGTCGCCCGGGCACGCATGCCCACCCGGCCCGACGGCAGCCCCTTCTCCGTCCTGGGGTCAGCAGCGGTATCCACGACGGCAGGCTAGGTGCCACCCAAGACGTCCTGCGGTGGGGAGCTGAGGAGATCCACAGCGACCACAGCAAGGTCTCAGCGCCCCCGGCGCACGGTGGTGGCACAGGGCGGGACCCGCTCTGCCACACCGAGGAGGAACCGTGAAGCTCCGTCTGAGCAAGGGCCAGCTCGCCGCGGCCGGCATCGCCACCGCACTCGTCGTCGGCGGCGGTGCCTCCATCGCCGCCGCCAGCGGCCCGGACACCGCCAGCGCCCCGATCACCGCCAGCGCGGCCCAGGTCGGCACCGACCAGACCGACAGCGCCCAGTCCGACGGTGAGACCGCCGACGGCGCCGACGGCGGCCCCGGCAGCGAGCAGGACGCCGCGGACCCGACCTTCACCGGCACCGTGCCGGCCCCGGCCGCCACCGAGGTGCCCGACGGGCAGGAGTCCGCAGGCAGCGACAGCGCCGAGCAGGCCGCGCTGCAGGCCCTGGCTACGGTCACCCAGTCCCAGGCCGAGCAGGCCGCGCTCGCCGCGGTCCCCGGGTCGGTGACCGAGACCGACCTGGACGCCGAGGGCGGCTACGTCGTCTACAGCGTCGAGATCACCGGTGCCGACGGCACCGTCACCGAGGTCGCCGTCGACGCCGGCGACGGCAGCGTCCTGGCCCAGCAGGCCGGCGAGGCGAACGACCCGGCCGACACCGCCGACCAGCCCGAGGGCGCCAACGACCCGCAGGACTGACCAGCGCATCAGGACGGGCCCCGGAGCGATGCTCCGGGGCCCGTCCTCGTTCCTGCTCGTGTCAGCTGCCTGCGACCGCCAGGGACGCAGCGGTCAGGTCGACGACCAGCCATCCCTGGTACTGCCGCTGGGGGAACCCGCGTACCGCCCATGCCGTGATCTGCCCGGCCGTGGTGTCCGGCCGGGACCGCAGCGAGCTGGCCTCCACGAGCAGGTAGTGCACCCGTCCGGCGGCGACGAGGTCTTGGAAGGCGGCCAGCGACGGGTCGGGGTCGGTACCGGTGAAGCCCCCGAGCATCCGGACCGGGGCCCCGGATGCCAGCTGCACCTGCGCTGCGTACCGGCCAGTCATCACCGCCGCCCACTCATGGCCAGCCGCGCCCGCCGCGACCAGGTCGGCAACGGCCACCGGGACCCGGGTGCCCGGCACAATCCCAGCCTCCGTGCCCAACTCGGTCACCCCCGGTCCGGCCTGCACGTTGGCCCCCTGGTGCACCGACGCTGCGGTGGCCACCGACCACGTCGCCGGCGCGGCCAGTGCGGCGACCAACCCCGCGGTCGCAGCCAACCGGCGTGTTGCCGTGCCGAACCCACCCCGACCATCCAGGGCGAGGGCGACGACACCGACCACCGAGGCGCAGGCGACGACCGGCACCGCGAGGACCGTCCACGCCGGCTGCACGAACAGCAGCGCGCACGCCCACACCCCCGTCCCGGCGACCACGGCCATCAGCACTCCGTTCGCCCACCGGACCTGTCCGCGGGCCGCCCACACCGCCGAACCGCCGATGGCGACCACCGCAGCTACGGCTGGAGCCAGCTCGACGGTGTAATAGCTGTGGTAGATCCCCCGCAGGCTGCTGAGCACGACCCCCACCACGAGCAACCAGCCACCCCACAGCAGCAAACCGGCTCGGCGGGGATCCCGGCGCGGGTCGTGCCGGGTCACCACAGCTGCCGCCACGAGCAGAAGGAGGGCGGCGGGCAGCAGCCAACCTGCCTCGTCCGCGCTGCCCCCGAACAACCGGCCGTAGCTGGCCGCATGCGTCCCGTTCGCCCCCGACCCGTTCAGCCGACCCAGCCCGTTGTAGCCGACGGTCAGCTCCCAGATGCTGCTGGTCGACGTGCCGCCGATGAACGGCCGCTGCGAGACCGGCGTCGACAGCACGAGCAGCACCCACCAACCCGCCGCCACCACAACCGCGGCACCTCCGGCGACCGCACGACCCAACCGTCTCACCACAGAGCCTGGGCCGGCCCACATCAGGACCGCGACGAGCGCAGGGAGCACCAGGAGCGCCTGAATTTGCTTGGTGAGGAATGCCGTCCCCACCAGACCGCCGGCCACCACGACCCAGGCAAGGCCACCGCGATCCCGGTCCACGGCCCGAGTTGTTGCATAGGCCGCCCCGACCAACAGCAGCGTCATCAACGCATCGGGGTTGTCGTAGCGGGCCATCAGCGTCACCACCGGGGTGAGCGCCAGAATGCCCGAGGCCAGCAAGCCGGCGGCTGCGCCGGCGTGCCGGCGCACCGTCAGGTACAGCACCCACACCGCCCCAACCCCACAGACCGCCTGCGGCCAGAGCACGGCCTGCGGCGACAGCCCGAACAGCCGCACAGAGGCCCCCATCAGCCACAACGAGGCCGGTGGCTTGTCCACCGTGATCCCCCCGGCGGGGTCCAGCGCACCGAACCAGAACGCGTGCCAGCTCACCGATCCCGCCTGCGCGGCGGCGGCGTAGTACGCGTTGCCCCACCCCGACCGCGCCGCACCCACGGTGTAGAGCGCTGCGGCGAGGAGCAGCTGAGCGGTGAGGGCGAGCCGGACCCGGGCTGAGGACATGCCGGCCATCCCGCCCGGCCTCGCTGAGCGTCGCCCGACCGGCCCCTGAGTGCCAGCTGGGTGCTCCTCAGCGCCTTCTCAGGTCGAGGCGGGTCTGAGAGAACACTGAGATTCCTGTGCAGACGACCCTTGCGCCCCGTCTAAGGTCAGGCTTGCCTTGCCCAACCATCGGGCGGTGGTCGATGAGCGAAGGGGTCACGTCGTGGGACAGGTCTTCCTCCCCAGCTATCTGATCGGGCTCCGCGAGGGGCTGGAGATGGTGCTCGTCGTCTCCGTCCTCGTCGCCTACCTGGTCAAGACCGGCCGCCGGGCGCACCTCGTGCCGGTCTGGGCAGGTGTGGCCGGCGCCGTGGTCCTCTCGGTGGGCTTCGGTGCGGTGCTGTCCTACGTGTCCTCCACTGTGCTGGGTGGACCGGGACAGGAGCTGTTCGACGCCATCACCTCAGTCATCGCCGTCGCGCTGGTGACCTGGATGGTCTTCTGGATGCGCCGCACCGCCCGACGGCTGTCCGGTGAGCTCCGCGGCCGCCTCGACGACGCGGTCGGCCTGGGGGTGGGTGCCGTGGTCGGCATCGCGTTCGCCTCAGTCATCCGCGAGGGGTTGGAGACGACCTTGCTGTTCTTCGCCTCGGCGCAAGGAGCCGTCAGCGCCACCCCCGTGCTGGGCCTCACCGCCGGCCTGGCCACGTCGGTCGCCGCCGGTGCTGCGCTGTACGCCGGCGCGCTCCGGATCAACCTCACCCGCTTCTTCACCATCAGCGGGGTCCTGCTCATCTTCATCGCCGCCGGCATCTTCAAGTACGGCGTACACGACTTCCAGGAAGCCGGTGTCCTTCCGGGGCTGACCACCTACGCCTACGACGCATCAGGCTGGCTGGTCCCCGGCAGCTGGTACGGCGTGGTCCTCGACGGCGTCTTCCACATCTCCGCCCGCCCGACCGTCCTGGAGACCGCCGCCTACCTGGCCTACCTCGTGCCGGTCCTCGCCCTGTTCCTGCTGCCCGGACTTCGCGCCCGCCGCGCCGCCGCGACCACCCCCGCCCCCACCCCGACGGATAACCCCACCCATGTCGACGCGCGCCCGTAGCGCCACCCGGCTGGCCAGCGCCGTGCCGGCCCTGCTGCTGCTCGCCGCCTGCGGCGGCATGGACCCCGCCACGGCCACCAGCTCCACCGATCCCACCGCCGTCGCGGTGTCAGCCACGGACAGCACCTGCGAGCTGGACGCCACGGAGCTCGCGGCCGGGACCCACGAGTTCACCGTGACCAACGCGGGCTCCTCGGTGACCGAGTTCTACGTCTACGCCCAGGGCGATCGGATCATGGGCGAGGTCGAGAACATCGCCCCGGGGGTCGCCCGCACCCTGCTCGTCGAGCTGCCGGCCGGGGACTACCAGACCGCCTGCAAGCCCGGCATGGTCGGCGACGGCATCCGCACCGCCCTGACCGTCACCGGCGATGCCGTCCAGCTATCCGACGACGAGGCCCTGGCTACCGCCGTCACCGACTACACCCGCTACGTCAACAGCCAGGCCGTCGCGCTGCAGGAGCAGACCCAAGCCTTCGTCGACGCGGTCAACGCCGGCGACGTCGCCGCCGCCCAGGCGCTGTACCCGGTCGCCCGCACCTACTTCGAACGCATCGAACCGGTCGCCTCCAGCTTCGGAGACCTCGACCCGCGCATCGACGCGCGGGAGAACGACGTCGCCGAGGGCGAGACCTGGACCGGCTTCCACGTCCTCGAGCGGGACCTGTGGGCCACCGGCGACATCTCGGCCTCGGGCTCGGTGGCACACCAGCTCACGACCGACATCGCCGACCTGGTCGCCCGCGTGCAGACCATCCAGCTGCAGCCGCTGGACCTGGCCAACGGAGCGCTGGGACTCCTCGACGAGATCGCCAGCGGCAAGATCACCGGCGAGGAAGACCGCTACTCCCACACCGACCTGTGGGACTTCCGCGCCAACCTCGACGGTTCCCAAGCCGCCGTGCAGTCACTGCGCCCAGTCATCGCCGCAGCCGCCCCCGACCTCGCCGCAGCACTGGACGCCGCCTTCACGTCCACCCAAGCCGAGCTGGCCCAGTACGCCAGCGGAGACGGGTTCGTGCCCTACACCGACCTGACCCCGCAGCAGGTGCAGGGCTTGTCGGACTCCCTGAACGCACTGGCCGCGCTGGTCAGTCAGGTCCCTGCCCTCGTCGCTGGCTGATCGAGACTCGGTTCGCGACCACGGCCCCCGCTATGGGTCAGCCCGTGTCGGTGTCGGTGTCGCCCGCGCGGACCAGACCGCTCTGGTAGGCCAGCACGACCAGCTGGGCGCGGTCGCGGACGTCGAGCTTGCTCATCGCCCGATTCAGGTGGGTCTTGACCGTCAGCGGGGACAGGAACTGCCGAACGGCGATGTCGTCGTTGCTCAGTCCGAGGGCGGCCTGGGCGACCATCTCCCGTTCCCGGTCGGTCAGCACGGCCAGGGCCGCCGGCGCGGTGCCCGACCGGGGTGCGTCAGGGACCTCGGGTGCGGCCAGGAAGCGGGCGATGAGGCTGCGGGTGGCCCGCGGGGACAGCAGGGCATCGCCGCGGGCGACCACCCGCACCGCCTCGAGCAGCTCGTCGGGTTCCACGCTCTTGCCCAGGAACCCGCTGGCGCCGGCGCGCAGGGCGTCGAGCACGATCTCGTCGGCCTCGAAGGTGGTCAGCACGACGACGTGCACCCCGGCGAGGTCGGGGTCACCGGTGATCTGCCGGGTCGCCGACAGCCCGTCGGTGCCGGGCATACGCACGTCCATGAGGACGACGTCCGGGCGCAGCTTCCGGGCCAGGTCGACCGCGGAGGCGCCGTCGCCTGCTTCCCCGACCACCTCTAGGTCCTCGGCGCTGCCGATCAGGGCGGCGAAGCCGGACCGGATGAGCACCTGGTCATCGGCCAGCAGCACGCGGACGCTCACGCGATGCCTCGCGGGACGACTGCCCGGACCCGCCAGTGGCCGGCGCCGTCGGGTCCGGCGTCCAGCTGGCCGTGCGCAGCGTCGATGCGCTCCCGCATCCCGATCAGCCCGTGCCCGCCGGTGCCGGACGGTGGGCGGGGGGAGAAGCCGTTCACGACGTCGATGGTGACTTCCCCGGCGCCGTGGTCGACGAGCAGGGTGGCCTGGCCGTCGCCGTACTTGACCGCGTTGGTCAGCGCCTCCTGGACGACGCGGTAGGCGGTCAGGTCAGCCACAGCGGGCAGGTCGGCGGGTTGACCGGTGACCTGCCATTCAAGGGCGAGCCCGGCCGAGCGGACATCGTCGACCAGGGCGGACAGCCGCGAGAGCCCAGGTGCCGGGGCGGCCGGCCCGTCGCCGCCGTCGGTGCGCAACAGCCCGACGACCGCGGTCAGTTCGGTGAGGACGCTCTTGCTGGCCTCCCGCACCAGCGTCAAGGCGTGCTCGGCCTTGTCCGGGTCGCGGTGCAGCAGATGGCGGGCGACACCGGCCTGGACGTTGACCACGGCGATGTGGTGGGCGACGACGTCGTGCAGTTCGCGGGCGATCCGCAACCGCTCGTCGGTGACCCGCCGCTGCGCCTCCTCCTCCCGCGTGCTCTCAGCCTGCGCCGCCCGGGCGCGGGCGGCGACCAACGCCGACCGCTGACCCCGGAGGGCGACCCCGGCCGCGGCTGCCGCGCCACCGAGAGCCAGCACCGTCAGGGCGGGGGAGTCCCCGCGCTCGTCCAGGAAGACACCTTGCGCGGCGGCCAGGGCCAGCACGTAGCCGACACCGGCAATCACGACGGTCAGCACGGTGGTGCGCAGGGACGCCAACCAACCCAGGGTGAACAGCGCCAGCAGCAGCGGCGCGGACACCAGCGGGTCAGCCCCGCCCATCAGCACCGCCCCCACCACCGCCCCGGCGGACACGACAGCCACCGGTACCGGGTGGCTGCGGCGGGCCAGCAAGACGGCAGCGGCCAGCACGAGCAGCACGACCGCACCAGCGGAGAAGGTGCCTGCCCCGCCGGTGCCGAACCCGCCACCTGCACCGCCGCCCCGGCCGCGGCCGCCGCCGTCGACGAGCCCGCCCAGGGCCGCTCCGAGCGCGGCGAGGGCGAGCAGGACGTCAACGACGCGGGGATGCGCGCCGGCCCACCGGTTCACCCGGGTCAGCAGGGGCCACATGGTGGACCGTTGTACCGCAGCGGGGGCGCTCACCCGAGCACCGCGCGGACCCGGGTTTGGCGGGCCAGGACGACGAACAGGCCGACCGCTGCGGCCAGCAGGACAGCCGGACGGGCCTGCACGAGGGCAGCCAGCAGGGTCTCCCAGTGCGCGCCCAGGGTGGACCCGGCGCCGATCCACGCCGCGTTCCACACCGCCGAGCCAGCGGCGGTCAGCGCCAGGAACTTGGCGGTGGGCATGCCCAGCGACCCGACGGGCAGGTTGATCAGCACCCGCACGCCGGGGACCAGCCGGCCCAGCAGCACCACCCAGGAGCCGCGGCGGTCGAACCAGGACTCCATCCGGTCCCAGCGACCGGCGTCCAGGCCGATGATGCGGGCCAGCTTCTGCACCCGGGCGCGCCCGCCGGCGCGGCCGGCGGCGAACACCGCCCACGCGCCGAGCGTGGAGCCCAGCGTCGCGGCGAGCACCGCGGCGACGTACGACATCTGCCCGGCGGCGACCTGGCTACCGACCAGCGGCAGCACCACCTCCGAGGGCACCGGCAGGACGGCCTCGACAGCCATGACCGCGGCCAGACCGGCGTTGCCCGCAGCGTTGACGAGGCCGGTGGCCGCGTCGGCGACGGTGCTTGCAACGCTCATCGGGGGTTTCCTGCCGGGCCGCTGGTCATGCCGTTGAGCCTGCTCGGGCCGGCCGCTGCTGTCGTCGTCCCGGCGCAGGCACCGGGCCTACCGCGACGGGAGTACTCCGCCGCCTGCCAACGCCGTCTACTTCGGCGGCAGTAGGCGCAGGAGCCTGCCGCTGGACGACGCGCAGCACCCCCTGAGCCCGGCACCGTCATCGGCATGAACCCGACCGCCGGCCGAGGAACCCTCCCGGCCCCCGCGCTGCCGACGTCGTCGGCCTGGTTGGTGTCGCTGGCTGGCCACCTCGTGGTCCAGCTGCGCCGCCCCCGGGCGGCCTCGTCGCAGCCGACGGTCGTGGCACCACCCCGCGCGCAGCTCCTGCTCGCGGCCACTGAAGGAGAGTCATGACCAGCAACGACGACCGCACCGGTTCCACCCCCGGCCAGGAGCCCGTGGACCCGGCGCGCCCCGGGGTGCCGGTCGACCAGCAGCCCACCACCGAGCTCCCCGACGCCGCCGGACAGCAGGGTGTGCGCGCCGAGGGTCTGTCCGACGACGGCGCGGCCGAGCACGCCTCGGTCGGCAGCACCCCGAAGCGCAGCCGCTGGGCCCGGGCCCGCGGCGCGGTCCGCACGCCCCGCACCCACCGCGGCCGCGTCGTGCTCGCCGCCGTCGCCGCCGTCGCGCTGTTGCTGATCGGCGGCGGGGCGGGCGCGGCCATCGGCGCCGAGGCCGGCCACGGCGGCGGCGACCGCGGCGGTCACTCCCAGGACGCCGACGGTGGCCGCGGTGGCGACCGGGGAGACGGTCAGGGCGGTGGCCGGGGTGACCGCGGCAACGACGCCGACGACAACGAGAACACCGACGGCCAGAACGCCGACGACGAGAACACCGACGACCAGACCGACGAGACCACCCAGGACAGCGACACCACCGAGGAGTCCACCAGCCCGTCGAGCAGCAGCGCAGGCACGACCTCGGACAGCACCACCTCCGGCGCGACCACCCCCAGCTCCACCACCAGCGCGCCGACCACTAGCAACTGACCCACCCGACCAGCAGGAACGAGGACGACATGACTGCCCGGCACGCGGTGGCCCGCCCCCTCTCGTGGGCCACCGCGGCGCTGCTGTCCCTGGCCACAGCCCTCGGCCTGTGGTTCGGCGTCAGCGCGCCCAACGTCTCCCCAGTCGCCGACCCCACCGCCGTCGTGCAGGTCGCCCCGGGCTCCACCACCACGACTGACCAGCCCACCAACGACGGAGGCCAGCAAGACGGCCCCGGCGGCGCAGGTCAGCAAGACGGCCCCCGCGGCGGCGACGCCGGCGGCCGGGGCGGCGGAGGCGGTGGCGGCCGATGACCGCCGGCCTGGCACCTGAACCCGGCACGGCCCGCCGACCGTCGCCGGTCACGGCCACCCGCCGTCGCACGGTCATCGACCGCGCCACCGCACTCACCGTCGCCGCCATCGGCGCGCTCACCGTGGCCACCTGGCCCATCGCCCTGGCCACCCTGGGCCCGGCAGTGTCCCTGCTGGGCATCATCGCCCACGTCAGCGGCATGCTCGCCGGCTTCGGCGTCCTGGTCCTGCTGCTGCTCATGGCCCGCACCCCCGCCCTCGAGCTCGGCGTCGGCGCCGACGTCCTGGCCCGCTGGCACGCCTTCCTGGGCCGCAACGTCATCGCCCTGGTCGGCGTGCACGGCATCGCCGCCACCGCCGCGTGGGCACAAGCCACCGGCACCGGACCGCTCACCGCCATCGCCACCGTCATGGCCATGCCCTGGCTACCGGCGGCAACAGTGGGCACCGTCCTGATGGTCGTGGCCGGCATCGCCTCGGCCCGAGCGGCCCGCCGCCGCATCCGCCACGAGACCTGGCACGCCCTGCACCTGCTGATGTACCTGGCCGTCGCACTGTCCTTCGGCCACATGCTCGCCGGCCCCGACCTCGCCGGCTTCCCCGTCCTGCAGATCGGCTGGGCGCTGGCCTACATGCACGTGTTCGCCCTCGTGCTCCGCTACCGGGTCATCGCACCCATCCAGCAGGCCACCCGCCATCGCCTGCGGGTGGCCGAGATCCGGCCCGAGGGGCCCGGCGTGGTCAGCATCCACGTCACCGGCCGGCACCTGCACGAGCTCGACGCCGAGTCCGGGCAGTTCTTCCGCTGGCGGTTCCTCACCCGCCACCACTGGCGCAACGCCCACCCCTTCTCGCTGTCCGCACCACCCACGTCGACCTCCATGCGGCTCACCGTCAAGGCTCTGGGCGACGGCACCCAGCAGCTGCAGCGGCTGCCCGTCGGCACCCGCATCGCCGCCGAGGGCCCCTACGGCGCGGTCACCGCCGCCCGGCGCACCCACCGCAACGTGCTGCTGATCGCCGGCGGCGTGGGGATCACCCCGATGCGGGCACTGTTCGAATCCCTGCCCGTGGCACCGGGAGAGGACCTGCTGCTGCTCTACCGGGCCCGCAACCGCGCCGACGTCCTGTTCGCCGACGAGCTCGAGGACATCGCGGCCCGCCGCGGCATCCGGCTCAGCTACGTGCTCACCGGCGACCCCCGGCTGTCCGACCCCCACGCCCTCCTGCACGCCGTCCCCGACCTCGCCGACCGCGACGTCTACATGTGCGGCTCACCAGGTTTCACCGCCGCCGTGCGCACCTGCCTGCGCGAGGGTGGACTACCGGCGGGACAACTTCATGAAGAACGGTTCGCCTGATGGCCGACAGGGCGCCGGCACCCGACGCCGGGCCGGTTGCACCACAGGTTTGCCGTCCGCAGACATTGCGATGGGACCCCGCTGACCCGCCCGAACAGATGCTCGGGACATGACCGCCATGCTCGCCTTCGCCGCGCCGACCGCACCGGCCCAGCCCGTCGTCGAGGCGCGAATCGACGTCGTTCCGTCGGCGCCGGTACGCCTGGTCGACCGACCGCCGGTGGGGGACTGGGGGTGGCGACTGATGACCGTCGTTCTCGGACCGGTCGCTGACCGCAACCCCGACGTCGCGCTCACCATCCTGCGCACCGCCGACGAGCTGGCGGACACCGGGCACGCCTGGGTGCAGCGCCTGACCAGGCGACCCGTCCTCGGCTGAACCGGCCGACAACTGCCGCGCCCGCTCGGTGAAGGAGGAACTTGTGACCGCCGACCACGGCCGCCATCGCCATCGGTCCGATGTGGCGGGCCACGCCCAGGCCACACCGGACCACGGACCGTCGTCCCACCCCGTACCCACGGGGGTGCCACGTGCGGTGGTCGGCCTGCAGATGGAGGACCGGCACGGCGCCCGGTCGGTCCTGAGCTGGGCGATCACCTGGGCCCTCAAGCGCGGAGCCCGGCTCGATGTCCTCACCAGCAGACCCGAAGGCGCAGCCACCCGGGAGCGCACCGCCGCTGTCCGCACCCTGATCGGCACCTGCCTCGACGAGCACGGTGGGGCCCGGATCCCGGTCTCCCTCTACGGGACCACTGAGCCCGCCGGTCCGGCCCTGGTGCGCTCGGCCCACGGCGCCGACCTGCTCGTGGTCGGCGTAGGGGAGCGGGCGCGATCGGGGAGACGTCGTCCGGGACCGGTGCTGGCGCACTGCCTGACCCGCGCCGAGTGCCCCGTTCTCGTCGCACCGTCCACCGGGGAAGCAGGGACCATCAGATGGTCGATCGCGGTCGGGGTAGACGGGTCCGCCCGGTCCCGAACAGCCCTGCGCCGAGCACGATGGGAGGCAGCCACCCCAGGGGACCTGACCGTGGTCACCGTCGTCGACGACAAGCACGGCTGGCCCAGGGACCAGAGCTGGACCCGCCCAATCGCCCGGGTGCGCCGCGACCGCGAGGACCTGCAGGACATGAACACCGACACCGGAACGCTGACCATCACCCCCCGCCCGCGGCACGACATCCTGCCGGGCAGACCTGTCGGCGTCCTGACCACCCAGTTGGCCGACCTGCTCGTGGTCGGCGCTCCGGCGCGACGGTCCGAGTGGGGCTGGCTGCCCACCTCCACCGTCCGCCGATGCCTGGCCCACCGAGACGGCGCGGTCATGATGGTGCCGTTCGCGGAACGCGCCAGCCGTTGACCGAGCGCCCGAAGGGCCGGGGGTCCGTACTCCTCGCCTGCCTGGCCGCCATCGCGCTGATCACATTGTTGCCGCGCGGGACGGGCTGGGCATGGGCGGACCCGGCATCAGAGATCGCGTGGTACCTGCATAACCCGTGGGGACCCACCGCTTTCACCCAGTGGTTCGGCAACCTGGTGCTGCTCACAGTGCCCGCCGCCCTGGCCACGGTCTGGTGGCCGGGGCGAGTACGCCTGGTGGTAGGCGTGGCGGCGTTGACAGCGGTCGCCATCGAGACCCTGCAGAGACTGCTTCCCCTGGGGCGGGTGGTCTCGGTCGTCGATGTCGGCCTCAACGTGGTCGGCGCTGTCCTGGTCGTCATCGGAGTCCTCGCGATCCGCGCGCTACGCCGTGGCGGCTGGGGACGCCTCACCGTCTGAGGACCGGGCACGCCGGGTGTCCGGTAGAGGCAGGCGGAGGGGCCGGCTGCAGCTGCAGTCGGCCCCTCCGCGGGTGGTCGTCTACCTCCCGGTCGGGGTGCCGGGGAGGTGGCGGGTGGCTTCGCGGATGTGTGCGTCGTTGCTACGCGGCGTGTGGACGTAGAAGTCGGTGGTGGTGCTGAGCTTCTTGTGCCCTAGCCACTTCTGCACACGGGTGGGGTTCATCCCGAACCCGCCGTCCGACGCCGGCGCGAGCGACCACGACGCGAACCCATGCCGAAGCCAGTGGAAACCGGACCATTGCCATTCGCAGCGCCTGATGGCGGCCCCGGAGAGCTTGCCGGCCTGCTCTGCCCACTTCGTCTCCGACCTGTGCCTCGGGAAGAGCCAGCCGTACTCGATGCCCTCTCGCGAGCGGGCGTCCTCGATCAGGCTGACCGCCACGTCGCGGTAGCACGTCCAGAGCTGCGTGGTGCGGGCGTCCTTGCCCTTCGGCTTCACCAGTGCCGGCCAGTTGCCGTACCGGTCGAGTTGCCAGTCCACCGCCACGACGAGGGTGTCGAGGTCGATGGAGTCCACCCGGAGGGCCAGCACCTCGTTGATGCGCAGACCGGTCCCGAACGCCAGCCAGACCAGCCGCGCGCCGTAGCCGGGGTACTCCTCTTCGAAGGCTGCGGCGAACTTGTCGATGTCGGCCGGGGTGGGGCAGTCGAGTAGGTGCACAACCGGCTTGGGTCGCGCCTTGCTCTGATGGGCGGCGGTCTCCTTCGCGCCGCTCACCACCGCCTTGCGCGGGTCCAGGCCGCCGAACGGCTGACCGTCCGGGAAGTAGCCGCGGCTCGACCCGTACTGGATCAGTGCGCCCATTGTGCGGGCGACGGAGCGGACGACCTGCTCGGAGGCTCGTGCCCGGTTCAGGTTGTCGAAGATGGCCGTCCAGGTGCTGATGTCGGCGTCATGGCACAGCTTCGCACCGACAGACTCGGGGATGTGGGTGTTGTAGTTGGACCGGTACTGCCGGATCGTCCCGGGTGGGCGCCCGACTGCCTCCCAGTGGTCTCTGGCAGCTCTCATGAGGTCGTCGATGGTCTGGTCCAGCTTGGAGTGAGCACCAGACGGAAGCAGTCGGAGGTGGTCCCGGAGCTCGGTGGCTTCCAGTTCGGCTGCCTCCCGGTTGCCGCAGCGCTTGATCTTGCGCTTGCCGACGCCGGGTGCGCCGCCGGTGTACCAGGCGATGCGGCCGTCCGCGTAGACCCGTACCGGGTCGTTGTCGCGGCGCCGGGTGCTCGTGCGTCCCTCAGACACGGGCCGACCCCTTCCGCTTCGGGGCGGCCACGGCCTTCGCGGCAGGTTCAGCGGACCCGCCCTCGGCGACCCACCGGCGGATCACGTCGGGGTCCCAGCGGGGCTGGCGGCCGAGCATTCGCGGCCGGGGGAAGGTGTTGTCCGCGTTCCGGACGTTTCGGAGGTGGCGCTCGCAGACGTCGAGGTAGAGGGCGATGTCGTCGGGTCCCCAGGCCTTGTCGGCGGGGGGCCTCATGGTGTCGTTGGCCATGATGGGACCCGTCCGATGGCCCCACTGGTTGCGCAGTCGCCCGGCATCCGAGGGCACTGCGGGGCATCTACCGGCACCCCCGTTGTGACGGGTATGTGACAGCCCCGTACGAACCCGCTGGTCAACGCGGGGGAGTGTGCGTGAGGTCCAAGACCACCCAGATCTACGAGGGCACGAACCAGATCCAGCGCATGGTCATCGCCCGCAACCTGCTCCGGTAGACCGGGGTGCACGACGCTCCGTGCACCGTCGATCACCCGTAGTCTGCGTCGGTGACCAACCGGGCGGACGGGGCGGGACGATGAGGCGGCGGGTCCGGGAGGTGCTCCGGCGCAAGCTCGGGGCCGCCATGCAGGAGTACGTGACCGACCCGCTGCTGGCCCGCATGACCGCCGACCTCGAGGCCACCCGAAGAGCCCTCCACGAGCAACGCCGCGCGGTGGAGGAGGCCAAGGACGAGCTGGCCCGCGCGATGCACGCGTGGGAGCGGCGACAACGACGGGACCTGCTGACCGTCGGCGACGTCGAGGCAGCGCGGTCCTCGGCGGCGTTCTGCCGCGCCCGGTTGGACCGGGCCACCGCCTACTTCGCCAAGCACGACCTGCTGGCCGCCGCGCTGGACGCCGCGACGATCGACGGGGTGTTCCTGGAGTTCGGCGTCGCGACGGGTGGCACCCTCCGGCAGATCACCGCCCACGCCCCGGAGGCCAGCTGCTACGGCTTCGACAGCTTCGACGGTCTCCCCGAGCACTGGCGGATGGGTTTCGGGGCCGGGGCGTTCGCGACCGAGGGGCTGCCGGACGTGCCGGGTGCCGAGTTCGTGGTCGGGTGGTTCGACCAGACGCTGCCCGGGTTCCTCGACCGGGAGCCCCGGGACGTGGCGTTCCTGCACCTGGACGCCGACCTGTACTCCTCGACCGTCACCGTCCTGGCCGCGCTGGTCGGCCGGCTCCGACCCGGCACCGTCGTGGTGTTCGACGAGTACTTCAACTACCCGGGCTGGGAGGACCACGAGCACAAGGCCTGGGAGGAGTTCGTCGCCCGCCACGACGTCGAGTTCGAGTACCTCGGGTTCACCGCGGACGACGAGCAGGTCAGCGTCCGGATCCTGTCCGTCGGCACACCGGTCGGCCCGGCCTGAGGTCCGGGCCGCCGGGCGGCCCGGACCCGTGGTCAGGAGGGAACGGGCAGTGCCATCTCCTGGACGTCGTCGGCGACGGCCAGCGGCGCACCCGTCGCTGCGACCACCTCGTCGGCGGTGACGCCGGGGGCGGTCTCGCGGAGCACGAAGCCGGTGCCGGGGACGACGTCGACGACGGCCAGGTCGGTGATGATGCGGTCGACGCAGCCCTTGCCGGTCAGCGGCAGGGTGCACTCGGTGACCAGCTTGGCGGAGCCGTCGCGGGCGACGTGCTCCATCATGAGGATGACCTGGCGGGCGCCGTGGACGAGGTCCATGGCCCCGCCCATGCCGTTGACCATCTTGCCGGGGATGAGCCAGTTCGCGAGGTCGCCGCGGGGGTTGACCTGCATGGCGCCGAGGACGGCGACGTCGATGTGGTGGCCGCGGATCATGCCGAAGGACATCGCGGAGTCGAAGAAGCTGGCGCCGGGCTGGAGGGTGACGGTCTCCTTGCCGGCGTTGATCAGGTCGGCCTCCTCCTCGCCCTCGAAGGGGTAGGGGCCGACGCCGAGGATGCCGTTCTCGGACTGCAGGACGACGTGGACGCCGTCGGGGATGAAGTTGGGCACCAGGGTGGGCATGCCGATGCCCAGGTTGACGTAGGAGCCGTCGGCCAGGTCCAGCGCGACGCGGGCGGCGAGCTGGTCACGGGTGAGCGCCACGGTCAGTTCTCCTGCTCGGTCGAGGCGGGGCGGGGGCGGGTGGTGCGCTTCTCGATGTCCTTGCCCTCGGGGCCGACCTCGACCACCCGCTGGACGAACACCCCGGGCAGGTGCACCTGCTCGGGCGGGATGTCCCCGGGTTCGACCAGTCGTTCGACCTCGGCGATCGTCACCTTCCCGGCCATGCCGGCCAGGGCGTTGAAGTTGCCGGCGGAGGCGTGGAAGACCAGGTTGCCGTGCCGGTCGCCGACCGCGGCGCGCACGAGGCCGAAGTCGGCGGTCAGCGCGGTCTCCATTACGTACTGGCGGCCGTCGAACTCGCGGATCTCCTTGGGCCGGGAGGTCTCCACGACCGTGCCCTCGGCGTCGTAGCGCACGGGGATGCCGCCGTCGGCGACCATCGTGCCGACGCCGGTGGGGGTGTAGAAGGCCGGGATGCCCGCCCCGCCGGCGCGCAGCCGCTCGGCCAGGGTGCCCTGCGGGGTGAGCTCGACGTCCAGCTGCCCGGACAGGTACAGCCGGGCCAGTTCCTTGTTGCCGCCGACGAAGGAGGAGATGGTGCGGGTGATCCGGCCGGCGTAGAGCAGTACGCCGAGGGCGGCGTCGTCGACGCCGCAGTTGTTGCTGATCGTGGTCAACCGGTCCGCGCCCTGCGCCAGGAGGGCGTCGATCAGCTTGATCGGCACCCCGCAGAGCCCGAACCCGCCCACGGCCAACGACGAGCCGGAGCCGATGTCGGCCACCGCCTCGGCAGCACTGGCGACGACCTTGTCCATGCAGCGACCACCGTCCATCGAGTGGCTGGGCGATCAGCTCGCGGCGGGGCGGCCCAGCTCGCGGATCCCGTCGAGCCCGAGGCCGAGGGTAGCGGTGACCCCCTCCGTCTCCGCCCGACGCTGCAACTGGGCGGAAGCGGGGTTGCGGCAGAGCACGATCGATGCCCCGGCCGCGAGCGGGGCCAGCAGCCAGGCGGCCGGACCGGCCTCGGCAGCCGCCCGCTCGTCGACCATCACCCGGTCGCCGGTGACCACGCCCAACCGGTCGGCCAGCGTCCGGGCCGCGTCCACGAGGCCGCCCAGGGTCAGCTCGAGCCCGGCCAGCAGCAACCCCGGGGCGGCCGGGTCGGGCTGCTGGTAGGGCTGGAAGTGGTCGCCGTGCGCCCGGACCTCCAGGGCGAAGTCGCGGGCATCCCCCGTGTACCCGGTCATGCCCAGACCGAGCGGGTGCAGCGACAGGCCCAGGAGTTCCTCGACCCCCTGCTCCTCGATCGCGGCCAACCGGCCCTGCTCGGCGAGCACCAGGTCGACGTCGGCGAGGTGCCCGTCGTCCTCGGCGGCCGTGTCGACCACCGCGGCACCGCAGGACCAGACCGCCAGCAGGACGGCGGCGGTCTGCCAGTGCACGGGCAACGCCAGCGCAACGCGGCCACCGGGTCCGACGTCGAACTCGTCCTGCAGCAGGTTCGCGGTCTTGGCCACCCAGTTCGCCGTGGTGGCCCCGGACAGCTCGACCCGCTCACCGGTCGCGTCGTCGTAGTGGGTGAGCAGGGGTGCGGCGCCGTCGCGACGGACGACGGCGGCCAGCAGGTCGGCGGGGACCGTCATCAGTTGATGCAGCTGGTGTCGGCGGCGGTGCGGGCGTCCTCGCCGGCTGCTGCGGCGGCGGTGGTCGAGGCGGGTGCCTCGACGGCCTGGCCCACGCCGGTGAAGTCCGACCCCAGCACCAGCTGGACCGTCCCGGACGTCGCGTCGTCGCTCTGCGCCGTGCTCGCCCCCGGGATGGCGGCCGCGAGGGTGTTCGCCAGGGCCGCGTCGCCCTCGGCGTACCGGATCTCGGTCAACGTGTAGGCGTTGCTGTCGGCGTTGCCCGTGCTGCCGACCGCGAAGCCGGCGGCGGTGAGCTGGTCCGCGGTGCTCGCGGCCAGCCCGGCGGTGCCCGATCCGTTGAACACGTCGACGGTGACGTCCGCGGGGGCTGCCGTCTCCGGCGCCTGCGAGGACTCGGCCGGGACCGGCTCGGGGTCGTCGGACAGCTGGGCGAAGAAGGTGTGCAGCGTGTCCTCGTCCTGCAGCTGGAGGATGTACCGGCCCTGGTCGTCCTCGCTGTCGCCGACGTAGGGGATGGTCTGGAAGTCGATGCTGCCGGCGGTGATGGACTGCATCTGGGCCGCGAGGTCGAACAGGTTCAACCCCTGGTCCACGGTCAGCGCGTCACCGGCGGCGTCGGCGAGCTCGCGCTGCTTGCCGAGGTCCAGGAGCACGTTCTCGCTGAGGATGTTGCGCAGCACCCCGGCGATGTAGACCTGCTGGCGGATGATCCGGTCGAAGTCGCCGCGCGGCAGGCCGTGGCGCTGGCGGACGAACTTGAGGGCATCGGCGCCGCTGATGGTCTGCACCCCCGCCGGGAAGACCGCGCCGGAGTAGTACGAGTCGTCGACGGCCTGGCAGAGGTTGACCTCCACCCCACCCACGATGGTGCTGAGCTGGAAGAACCCGAGCAGGTCGACCTCGGCGTAGTGGTCGATCCGCAGCCCGCTGAGCTGGCTGATCGTCTGCACCAGCAACTGGGCCCCGGCGCTCTGCCGCTCGGCGTCGGTCGCGTCCGCGGGTGCGTCCTGCAGGCCGTAGGCGTAGGCGGCGTTCAGCTTGTCCTGGCCGTGCCCGGGGATGGACACGTAGCTGTCCCGCGGGAAGCTGACGAACGAGGCCTTGGATCCGTCGGCGGGCAGGTGGACCAGGATCATTGTGTCGGTGTTGACGCCGGAGTCCTCGCCGGCGTTGAGATCGGTCAACTGCTGGTCGGTGAGGTTGACCCTGCTGTCGTTGCCCACCAGCAGGAGGTTCATGGCCGCACCCGCACCCGCGGTGTCCTCGTTGCCGTCGGTGGGGATGGCGTCGGTGCGGTTGACCGCGGCTTCGGCGACCCGGCCCAGGTACCAGCCCCAGCCGCTCCCGGCGACGAGGACCACCGAGAGGACGCCGGCGACCACCCGGGCCAGGACGACCGCCCGCCCGGGACGGGGACCCGACGACGACCTGCCCGCAGCCGGGCGCCGGGCCCCGCCGTCGCCGGAGGAGCCGGGAGCGCGGGAGCGGCCCGCCCGCGGGTCCAGCCGTGGGGGAAGCGGTCGTGCAGCGGGTTCCTGGTCGTCGTCCCGGGTCATGGTGGGGTCCTCGCCTCGAGGTCACAGGTCTGCCCGGAGCACCCGTGCGGTCGGGCTCCGATGGGGCGGACACCGATCCTACGGCGCCCACCCGGCGGAGGTCGGTCGCGACGTCCTGCCCACGGCAGCGGTGCAGGAGTGTCGGGCGGGACGGACACGACCAGCTCCGGGTCCGCCCGCAGGTAGCGTGCTGCCCATGACGCAGAGCGCGGTGACCGCCAGTCGGGACTGGCAGCGGACGACCGCCGACCTGCGGAACGGGTGGCAGCAGCGGCAGCTGTGGGGTCACCTGGGCTGGCAGGACATCAAGCAGCGGTACCGCAGGTCGGTGCTGGGGCCCATCTGGATCTCCATCACGATGGCCGTGACGGCGATCGCCCTCGGGATCCTCTACGCCGGGTTGTTCGGCAACGAGCTGGGTGTCCAGCTGCCCTACATCCTGGTCGGGTTCATCATCTGGAACTTCATCAGCGGCTGCCTCGCCGAGGGGTCCGAGGTGTTCACCTCGAACGTCGGGCTGATCACGCACCTGCCCGCGCCGCTGAGCGTGCACGTCTACCGGCTGGTGTGGCGCCAGACGCTGTTCTTCCTGCACAACCTCGTGGTCTACGTCGTCATGCTCGTCATCTTCCCGCAGCCGCTGGGCTGGGGGTCGCTGCTGGCCTTCCCCGCGTTCGGCCTGCTCGTGGTGAACGGGACCTGGGTGGCGCTGCTGCTGGGCATCGTGACCACCCGCTTCCGCGACCTGCTGCCGATCACGCAGTCGATCGTGCAGCTCGCGTTCTTCCTGACCCCCATCGTGTGGATCTACGAGGACCTGCAGAACAGCGCCAACCCGGCCATCGCCGAGCGGGCGCGGATCGCCGAGCTCAACCCGTTCCTGCACTTCGTCGAGATCCTGCGGCGCCCGATGCTCGGCCAGTCCTTCGAGCTGCGCAACTGGGTCGTCGTCCTCGCCATCACGGTCGTCGGATGGACGGTCACCCTGATCGCCGTCCGCCGCTACCGTGCCCGAATCGCTTACTGGGTGTGACAGTGACCGGAATGACCACCGCCGTCGGCATCGAGACGCAGGACGCCTGCGTCGACTTCCCGATCTTCGACGCCAAGAGCCGGTCGCTGAAGAAGACCGTGATGGGGATGGTCGGCGGCACCATCGAGAGCGGCAGCCGGGTGCCCATCATCGAGGCGCTGCGGGACATCAACCTGACCCTCCAGCACGGTGCCCGGGTGGGCCTGGTCGGCCACAACGGCGCGGGCAAGTCCACGCTCCTGCGGCTGCTGTCGGGGATCTACGAGCCGACCCGCGGGACCGCCACCATCCGCGGGCGGGTGGCGCCCATCTTCGACCTCGGCGTGGGCATGGACCCCGAGATCTCCGGTCTCGAGAACATCGTCGTGCGCGGGTTGTTCCTGGGCATGACCCGCAAGCAGATGGAGTCCCGCGTCGACGACATCGCCGAGTTCACCGAGCTCGGTGACTTCCTGCGGATGCCGCTGCGCACCTACTCCACCGGCATGCGCGTCCGGCTGGCGCTGGGGGTCGTGACGAGCATCGACCCCGAGATCCTGCTGCTCGACGAGGGCATCGGAGCCGTGGACGCCGCGTTCCTGGAGAAGTCCAAGCGCCGCCTGTCGGCCCTGGTGGACCGGGCCGGCCTGCTGGTGTTCGCCTCGCACTCCGACGAGTTCCTCCGCGAGCTCTGCGACACCGCGATCTGGATGGAGCACGGGACGATCCGCGAGCACGGCCCGCTCGAGGACGTCCTGGCGTCCTACCGGGACGCGCGCCGGTGATCGCAGCCGGCGAGCTCGTCGTCGTGGTGGTGGTCACCCGGCACCGTCGCGAGCTGCTCGCCGAGAGCCTGCGCGTCATCGCGACGCAGAGCCGCCCGGTCGACCACGTCGTGGTCGTGGACAACGGGCCCGACGAGGACGCCGAGGCCGTGGTCCGGGCGTGCGGGCTGCCGGTGACCTACCTGCTCAGCCGACGCAACCTCGGTGGTGCCGGGGGCTTCGCGCTGGGCATGCTGACCGCGCTGAGCCTCGGTGCGGACTGGGTGTGGTGCGCCGACGACGACGGGCGTCCGGCCGACGACACCGTGCTGGCCACCCTGCTGGGGGCGGCGGAGCGGTACGGGCTGGCGGAGGTCAGCCCGTTGGTCGCCGACGCCGCCGACCCGGCCCGCCTGGCCTTCCCGCTGCGGAGAGGCCTGCGCTGGCGTCGGTCGCGCAGCGACTTCGCGGACGTGCCGCTGCTGCGGGGGTACGCGTCCCTGTTCAACGGGGCGCTGTTCCGCGCCGCGGCCATCGAGGCGATCGGCGTCCCCGACCTGCGGTTCTTCTTCCGGGGTGACGAGACCGAGGTGCACCGGCGGTTGGTCCGCTCCGGTCTGGCCTTCGGGACGGCGACCGACGCGGTGTACCTGCACCCCGAGGGCACCACGGAGTTCCAGCCGATCCTGGCGGGCCGGCTGTCGGCCCAGCACCCGGCCGACGACACCAAGCGGTTCTTCACCTACCGCAACCGGGGCTACCTGATGGCCCAACCCGGCATGCGGTGGCTCCTGCCCCTGGAGTTCGTGCGGTTCAGCTGGCTCTTCCTGGTGACCCGTCGTGACGTCGACGGCTGGCGTGCCTGGCTCCGGCTCACCAGGGCCGGCCGACGGGAACGCTTCACCCGACCGACCTGACCCACCGGCCCGGTCTCAGCTGCGCCGCACCGCACCCGTGGTGGAGTCCCAGGTGAGGGTGCCGCCCTGGAAGTCCTGGGCGGTGCCGCCGGCCACGGTGCGGGCGTCGC
>NZ_FNIR01000011.1 GCF_900103975.1 Klenkia soli | reverse complement strand
TCAGTGGCCTGGTTCGCCGCCCGCGGGGTCACCGTCCAACGGGTGCTGTCCGACAACGGGTCTGCCTACCGGTCCTTCGCCTGGCGCGACGCCTGCGCCGGCCTCGGGATCGTGCACAAGCGCACCCGCCCCTACCGGCCACAGACCAACGGCAAGATCGAACGGTTCCACCGCACCATGGCAGAGGGCTGGGCCTACGCCCGCTTCTACGACTCCGAACAACAACGCCGCGACGCCCTGCCAGGATGGCTGCACTTCTACAACCACCACCGGCCCCACAGCGCCACCGGAGCCCTACCGCCGATCACCCGGCTGGACAACCTGCCTGGACATCACAGCTAGCCCTCGACCTGGGCCAGGAAGCGCCGCACCGCCTCGGTGAACACCTCGGGGGCCTCCGAGTGCACCCAGTGCCCGGCGTTCTTCACCCGCACCAGCCGCACCCGCGGGAACAGCTCCTCCATGCGTGGCCGGTCCTCGTCCAGCACGTAGGTGGAGTCCGCCCCCGAGATCCACAGCACCGGGCCCTCGAACACCGCACCCGGCGGCGGCTCCGGGAACCCGCGCAGCTCGCCGAGGTCCCGGGCCAGCAGGGGAAGGTTCAACCGCCAGCGCCAGCCGGTCGTGCCGTCTCTGACGAGCGACTGCAGCAGGAACGCCCGCACCATGTCGCTGGGCACCGCGGCCCGCAGCGCGGCGTCGGCGTCCTCCCGGGTGGCCAGCCCGGTCAGGTCGATCGCCCGCATCGCGGTGATGAAGGCCGCGAACGGCGAGGCCTCCTCGTCGGGGTCGTCGGTCCGGCCGCCGGTCTCGGGGTACACCGACGGCGAGATGTCGACGACCACCAGGGCGCGCAGCAGCTCCGGGTGCCGCAGGGCCAGCTGCATCGACACCTTGCCGCCCATCGAGTGCCCGACCAGCGTCACCGGCTCGCCGAACCCGGCCAGCAGCTCGGCCAGCTGCTCGGCCATGTCGACGTAGTCGACCCGGTCGGTCCACGGCGAGTGCCCGTGGTTGGGCAGGTCCACCAGGGTCACCCGGTGGCCGCTCCCGTCGGCGGGGTCGGCCAGCCGGCGCGCGACCGTCGTCCAGTTGCGGCCCTGGCCGAACAGGCCGTGCACGAACGCGACCCGCGGGCCGGCGTCCCCGATCGTCCGGGTGGCCAGCGCCTGGTCGGCGGTCACCGGGCGCCGGCCAGGGCGGTGAGCAGGTCGGCCGCGGGGGAGCTGACCGGTCGGTCGCTGACCTGGCCGTCGCCCAGCTCGACCACCCGCCAGGCGCCGTCGGTCCGGGCCACCAGGTCGACGGTGACGAAGGGCAGACCCAGCGCTGCGACGCCCTCGGCCGCGAGGTCCAGGTCGGCACCGGCCGGCACCTCGCCCGGGGTGTCCGGGTGCGCGGTGACCAGGGCGCAGCGGCCGTCGACCCACCAGGTGCGCGCCTCGGGACCGGTGAACGACTCGAACCGGCGCACGACCACCGAGCCCACGAGGTCCTCGCCGCGCAGCTCCAGGAACCGGTCGCGCACCCGCCGGGCGGCCACGACGTCGGTGACGTCCGGGACGAAGCAGGCCTCGTGCCACGAGTGCTTCAGCGACTTGCTGTGGTCGCGCAGCACCGCGCCGCCGCTGCCCAGCCACGCCGGGTCGCCGTCGGTGTCCCAGCGCGACTCCGGGGTCACCCCCGCGAGCGCCGCGTACCAGCCGGGCAGCTCGTGCGCGGTGCGGTACTGCTCCGCCGAGGTGCGCAGCACGACGTCGCGGTCAGCCAGCGCCCCGGCCATCGCGGCGTACTGCTCGGACCGCAGCATCCAGCCGCGGTAGACGGCGTCCCCGTCGGCCGGGACACCCCGCACGGCCCGGGCGGGGTCGCCGTCCAGGCGGGTCAGCTCGTCGTGGTCCACCAGCGCCGTGGGCAGCCCCAGCTCCCGGGCCGCGGCCGCCTCGGGCGCGAAGTGCCCGTCCACCCGGCGGGGCGCGAGCGGATCACGGGGCAGGAGGAGCAGCACGGGACCAGTGTGACGGCACCCGGTGCGGTGATCCCGTGTCGTCGCCCGGTGGCGGTCGGGGCTGCCCCCACAGTGTCCCGGTGATGAGCGGACAGGCGGTGGTCTGGGCGGGCAGCGGCACGGCGTGGCCCTCCGTCGGGTGGGGCGAGCCGGTCGCCGACCTGCTGGTGCGGATGGGCTGGCAGGTCGACGTCGTCCCGTGGGGGGACCCGGCGGCCGAGCACCAGGGCCGGCTCGACGTCCTGCACGTCTTCAGCGGCGGCCTCGAGCCGGTGGGCTCCGGCACCGCCGCGATGGCCGACCGGCTGGACGCGGTCCGCGCCGGGATCGGGGCGGCCGAGGGCGGCCGGGCCTGCGTCCTGGGGATCTGCCTCGGCGCCCAGATGATCGCGGCGGTCAGCGGCGGCGTGCTCCCGGAGCCCGTGCCCGGCGGCGGCGAGGTCGGGACGGCGACGCTGCACGGCCTCGACCTCCCCGACCTGCACGTCCCCGACCTGCACGTGGCCACCGCGCACGTGCAGCAGGTCCCCGAGGCCTACCTGCGGACGCCGGGCGTGCAGCTCACCTGGACCGGCAACGTCACCCGCGTGCAGGGCTTCACGCTGGGCGCCCGGGTCGCCGGCGTCCAGTTCCACCCCGAGCTGGACGCCGCCGAGGCCGCACGGGCCGGCCAGGCGTTCACCGACCTGGTCGGCGTGCCGTCGGCCGACCTGGCCGAGGGCGAGCTGGACCCCGCCCGGTCGCTGGGTGCGGTGCTCGCCACGGCCGGGGCGCACCGGCTCGCCGCGTCGCTGGCCGCCTGAGCCTCCCCGGGGACGTCGTACCCCTCGCCTAGCGTCGGCCGGGTCCGTCCCCGCCCCTGCTGAGGAGTCCCGTGCCCGGTCGCCGCCGTCGCGCCACCACGACCCGGGGAGCCGCGCCCCGCACGGCGGCACCCCGCAAGGCAGCACCCCGGAAGTCAGCGCCTCGCACGGCGGCCCCGGAGGGGGCGCGGCCGGTCGCCGGGTCGGGGGAGCGGGTGTGGGTGCTCGCGGTGCCGTTCCGGGCCCCGGCCCCCGGCGCGGTGTGGGACAAGGAGCTGCAGGCCCACGTCTGGGTCGGGGCCACCCCGCCGCCCGAGCTCGCGCCCTACGTGCCCGGGCCGTACACGTTCGAGCGGTTCCTCGAGGACGAGCTCAACGCGACCCCGCGTCCGGTGCCGGCCGGGCACCGGATGACCCCGCGCGCCGAGCAGGTCAGCGGGGCGGCGGCCATCGCGGCGCACGAGGCCGCCGGCGGACGCATGTTCCTGCTGGGCGACGACCCCGGGGTGGGCAAGACCGGCACCGCGGTCCTGGCCGTGCAGCAGATCGCGGCCCGCCGCGGGGCCCGCACCGTGCTGGTGGTGGCCGACCGGCCGGCCGCCATCACCGTGCCGCACTGGACCCGGTCGATCACCGCGTTCGGGGCCGGCGACCTGCGCTGGTGCGTGACCACCTGGGATCGCCTGGCCAAGGTGCGCGACCTGCGGTTCGACGTCGTGGTGGCCGACGAGGCGCACATGGTCAGGCACACCACGACCCAGCGGTGGAAGCACTGGAAGGCGGTCTCGGGCTCCGGTCGGGTGAAGGACGCCCCGTTCGTGCTGCTGGCCACCGCCACCCCGGCGCACTCTCCGCTGGAGCTGCCCTACCTGGCCCCGCACCTGGCCCAGCTGCACGACGAGCCGCTGCGCGCGTGGTCCGACCTGCCGACCAAGCTCGCCGAGCACGGGTTCCACGTGGAACGCGGCCGCTACGGCAGCACCTGGACCGAGGACCCCGACGAGCGCCGCGCCGACCTCGCCGCGCTGCGGGGGTGGCTGACCGACACCGACCCGCCGTCCACCCTGCACCGGCCGGCGCCGTGGGGTCAGGTGCAGGTCACCGGCACGCCGGTGGCGCTGACCCCCGCCGAGAGGGCCCAGTACGAGGGCGGCTGGCAGGAGTTCCGGGCCGAGATGCAGCTCGCCCGGCGGGCGAAGCAGACCGCACGGGGCCGCGCCGCGCTGCTGCGGTTCCGGCAGAAGGCCGGGCTGATCCGGGTCGCCGCGACCGTCGACTGGGTGAAGGCCCAGGTCGAGGCCGACCGGCAGGTCGCGGTGTCGGTGGAGTTCGTCGAGACCGCCGCCGACCCCATCCGGCAGGCGCTGCTCGACGCCGGGGTGCCGGTGTCGGGCATCTACGGCCGCGACCGGTTCGACGTCGAGGCCGAGCGGCTGCGCTTCCAGACCGGGGAGTCGCGGGTGTGCGTGTTCACCGTGACCGCCTCGATCAGCCTGCACGCCGGCGAGCAGCTCCCGGGCGGTCGGACGGCGTCCACCGCACCGCGGGTGGGGCTGTTCCACCAGCCGCGGTTCTCCGGCATCGGCGCCCGGCAGGTCACCGGCCGCACCCACCGCGACCACCAGGTGTCGCCGTGGCGGATCGCGTTCGCCGAGGACACCGTCGAGGAGCAGGTGGCCAAGGTGATGGTCGAGCGGCTGGCGGTCACCGGCTCGACCGCCGGCGGCGACACCGCGGGCCTGCAGCAGATCGCCGAGCTGCTCGACGCCGACTGGCTCCCCCCGGCCAGCCTCACCGGCGCGGACTAGCGAGCGGTCATCCGCATGGGCAGGTGGGGGATGCCGTCCTCCACGTAGTCCGGGCCCGAGCGCACGAACCCGAACCGGCCGTACCAGGCCTCCAGGTAGGCCTGGGCGCCGATGTCGACCGTGCGGCCGGCGCACAGCTCCAGCCCGCGGCTGACCAGCTGGGCCGAGAGCCCCCGGCCACGGGCCGACGCCGCGGTGGCGACCCGCCCGATGGCCCGGTCCTCGCCGTTGTCCAGCACCCGGATGCAGGAGACCGGGACGCCGTCCTCGGCGACCCAGACGTGGACCGTGCCGGGCTCGGTGTCCCGCCCGTCCAGCTCGGGGTAGGGGCAGGACTGCTCGACCACGAACACGTCGACCCGCAGCTTGAGCAGCCCGTACAGCTCGACCGGGGTCAGCTCGGCGAACCGCTTCTCGACGATCACGCGCCGTCGACCGGAACCCGGGTCACGCCGTCCCCGACGTGATCGGCCGCCGCGCCGGACAGCCGCTTGAGCATGGCGGCCATGTCGATCCCCGTCAGGTCGCCGGACAGCTGCAGGCCCTGCGCCACGTTCGAGGCCACCGACCGGGACAGCGACCCCGGGCCGTCGGCGCTGATCACGGTCATCTTGTCCACGCTGGACAGCGGCGCGGCCGCCGCGGCGACGACCTCGGGCAGCACCTTGACCAGCAGGTCCAGGATCGCGGCCTCGCCGTAGGTGCTGAACGCCTGCGAGCGGGCGTCCATCGACTCGGCCTCGGCCTTGCCCTTGGCCAGGATCGCGGCGGCCTCGGCCGAGCCCTCGCGCTCGACGGCGTCGGCGATGGCCTGGCGGCGCAGCTTCTCGGCCTCACCGCGCTTGGCGCCCTCGATGGCCTCGGCCTCGGCGAGGGCCGACCGGCGGGCCCGCTCGCCCTCACCGGAGAGCTTGGCCTGCTCGGCCGCGGCCTGGGCGCCGGCGATGGTGGCCTGCCGGTCGGCCTCGGCGGTGAGGATCTTCGAGTTCTTGCGGCCCTCGGCCTCCTGCTCGACCCGGTACCGCTCGGCGTCGGCCGGCCGGCGCACCTGGGTGTCCAGCTGGGCCTGGGTCAGCGTCGCCGTGCGCTCGGCGACCTTCTCCTGCTCGGCGAGCACCTGCTGGTCCTGCGCGGCCTGCGCCAGCGGGCCGGCCGCGGCGGCGCGGGCCTTGGCGGCGTCGATCTCGGCGTCGATCTCGGCCTGCTTGAGCGCCAGCTGCCGCTGGGAGACCGCGATCGCCTCGTCGGCGAGGAGCTGCTCCTGCTGGGCGGCCTGGCGGGCGCGGGCCTCGGCGATCGAGGCCTCCTTGAGCACGCGGGCGGCCTCGGGGCGGCCCAGGTCGGCCAGGTAGGTGCCCTCGGCCTGGATGTCCTGCAGCTGGAAGGTGTCCAGCACCAGACCCTGGCCGGTCAGCGAGGACTCGGCCTCCTCGGCGACGGCGGAGGCGAACGCGGCGCGGTCGCGGATGATCTCCTCGATCGTCAGCCGGCCGACGATCGAGCGCAGCGCGCCGGCGAGCACCTCCGAGGTGAAGGTGTCGATGCCGGCCTGCTGCTGCAGGAAGCGCTGGGCGGCGGCCCGGATCGAGGCCTCGTTGCCGCCGACCTTGACGATCGCGACGCCCTCGAGGTCGCACTTGACGCCCTGCTTGCTCACCGCGCCCCGGATCCCGACCGGGATGCGCCGGCTGGAGAGGTCGAGGGTGTGCAGCTTCTGCACGACGGGCAGCACGAAGATGCTGGCGCCCATCACGACCTTCTGGCCGCTCATGTCCCGGCTGACCGAGCCGTCGGCGCCGGTGACCGACCGGCCCTGCCGCCCGGTCACCAGGAAGGCCTGGTTGGGCCCGGCCACCTTGATCCGCGAGAGCACCAGGAGCACGAGCAGGACGACGAGGACGGCGATGCCGCCGATCGCGATGAGCAGGGTCACGGGGTGGGGCCTCCAGACGGTTCCGGTGCGGTCGAGACGACCTCCACCGAGGTCGGCGACGGGGTGTCGACGACGTAGACGGGGGTGCCGGCGGGCAGCGGGACCTCGCTGCGCGCGGCGTACTTCAGCTGCTGGCCGTGCACCGAGAGCCGCACCTCGCCGAACCCGCCGGCCGGGACGGCGGAGACCACCACGCCCTGGGTGCCGAGCAGATCACCGCTGCTGAGCGTGGGCGAGGTGTTCATGTCCCGCAGGCCGCTCGCCAGCTTGACCGCGCCGGCCGCCAGCGGGAGCGCGACCACCACCCCGACCAGCAGGCACACCAGCACGGTGACGGCACCGGGCAGCGGGGGCAGCAGCGCCGAGGCGGCCGCCCCGCCGAAGCCCACGCCGCCGACGAACGCCGCGATCGCCGGCAACGAGAACGGGCCGTCGGCGTCGGGGTGGCCGAGGTGCCCGATCTCCCCGCCCAGCAGCGCGAGCAGCAGCACGCCGACACCGACGCCGCCCACGGCGAGGAACGCGATCGAGACGGGGTCCAACGGGCTCCTCCCGGGCGGGCTGCGGGCGCCCAGCCTCACAGAGCGCGACCGATGCGAGCAAGGCGGGTGCCGGAACCACCACCGGGCTCACCCGATCAGGCGAACCGTGCCAGGATCGGGAGCGGCACGGGGTGCCCCATCCGGGGGCTGAGATGACACCCGTCGAACCTGCTCCAGTTCGTACTGGCGAAGGGATGTCGCGGCATGAGCCGTTCCACGACCGCATCGTTGATGGCCGCCCGGGCGGCCCTGACGCAGACCCGGCCCCTGGTGCACTGCCTGACCAACACGGTGGTGCAGACCATCACGGCCAACGCCCTGCTGGCCGTCGGCGCGTCCCCGGCCATGGTGGACGCCCCCGAGGAGGCCGCGGAGTTCGCCGGCATCGCCAGCGCCGTGCTGGTCAACGTCGGCACGCTGAACGCCCGCACGGCCGAGGCCATGCGCGCCGCCGCCGGCCGGGCGTCCGCCGACGCCCGGCCCTGGGTGCTCGACCCGGTCGCGGTCGGTGCGCTCGGCTACCGCACCCGGCTGGCGGCCGAGCTGCTCGACCACCGCCCGGACGTCGTCCGCGGCAACGCCTCGGAGGTCATCGCGCTGGCCGGCGCCGGGGCCGGCGGGCGCGGCACCGACAGCACCAGCGGGGTGGACGACGCCGCGGCGGCCGCCGGCGACCTCGCGCGGCGCACCGGCGGCGTGGTCGCGGTCAGCGGCGAGGTGGACCTGGTCACCGACGGCACCCGCACCGTCCGCGTCGGCGGCGGCCACCTCCTGCTCACGCGCACGACCGGCGCCGGCTGCGCCCTCGGTGCGCTCACCGCGGCCTACGTCGCCGCGACCGGCTCGAACCTGTGGGGCGCGGTGGCCGCCCACGCCCACGTCGCGCTGGCCGCCGAGCGGGCGGCGGCGGTGTGCACCGGCCCGGGCTCGTTCGCGATCGCCTGGCTGGACGCCCTCGACGCGGTCGGCCCCGACGACCTCGCCGATGCCGACGTCCGGGACCAGGCATGACCCGCCGGCTGGACCCCACCCTCTACCTGGTCACCGACACCGTGCTGTGCGCACCACGGTCGGTGCCCGAGGTGGTGGCCGCCGCGGTCGCGGGCGGGGTGACCGCCGTCCAGGTGCGGGACAAGACCGCCTCCCGGCGCGACCTGCTGGCCCTGACCCGGGCGGTGCAGCAGACCTTGGCCGACCGGCCCGGGGTGGCGGTCGTCGTGGACGACGCCCTGGACGTCGCGCTGCTGGCCGGGGCGGACGGGGTGCACGTGGGCCAGTCCGACCTCCCGGTCGCCGAGGTGCGGGCACTGGCCCCGCAGCTGCACCTCGGGCTGTCCGTGGGCACTCCCGCCGAGCTGGCCGCCGCCCGCGACCTCCCGCCCGGCACCGTCGACCTGCTCGGCCTGGGCCCGGTGTGGGCCACCCCGACCAAGCCCGACGCCGCGGCCGCCCTGGGGCTCGACGCCCTGGCCGAGCTGGTCCGCGGGGCCGGTGGGACGACGACCGTGGCCATCGGCGGCATCCACGCCGACCGGGCCGCCGACGTCGCCGCGACCGGGGTCGACGGCATCTGCGTGGTCTCCGACATCTGCGCGGCGGGGGACCCGCGGGCAGCCGCCGAGCAGCTGCGGGCGGAGCTCCGATGAGCGCTCTGGTCGCCCTGACCATCGCCGGGTCCGACCCCAGCGGCGGGGCCGGCATCCAGGCCGACCTGGCCACCTTCGCCGGGCGCACCACCTACGGCACCGCGGTGCTCACCGGGCTCACCGCGCAGAACACGCACGGCGTCACCGGGGTGCACCCGGTGCCGGCCACCTTCGTCACCCAGCAGCTCGAGACCCTGCTCGACGACGTCACCGTGCACGCCGCCAAGACCGGCATGCTCGGCTCGGCGGCCGTGGTGCACGCCGTCGTCGAGGTGCTGTCGCGGCGGTCGGTCGGCCCGCTCGTCGTCGACCCGGTGATGGTGGCGACCAGCGGGGACCAGCTGATCGACGACGACGCGGTCGACGCCCTCCGCACGGCACTGCTGCCGATCGCGGACCTGCTGACGCCGAACGTGCCCGAGGCGGCCCGGTTGTTGCACGTGGAACCAGCGCGGACCGTCGACGACCTGCGCGACCAGGCCGTGGCGCTGGTCACGCTCGGCCCGGGCGCGGTGCTGGTCAAGGGCGGTCACCTGGCCCGCGACCTGGGCGAGAGCGTCGACGTCCTCGCCGTCCGGGAGCCGGACGGGACGACGGCCGTGCACCTCAGCCGGCGTCCGCTGGTCGACACCTCGAACACCCACGGCACCGGCTGCACGCTGTCCGCGGCGCTCGCCGCGGAGGCCACGACGGCCGGCGCAACCGGGGTGGCGCCGGACTGGCCGGCACTGGTCGAGCAGGCCCGGGACGTGCTGCAGGCGGCGCTGCTGCACGCCGACGAGCTGCACGTCGGGTCGGGCAACGGCCCGGTGTCGCACGGCGCGTACGCGTGGGGCGAGCTGTGAGCTTCACCGACGACGCCTGGGCCCGCACCGCCGCGCTGCGCGACGAGATCGACGCCCTGCCCTTCCTGGCCGAGCTGGCCGACGGCTCGCTGGCCGCCCCGGCCTTCCGGTTCTACCTGGAGCAGGACGCCCTCTACCTGGCTGGGTACGCGAAGGCCCTGGCCCTGCTGGCCGCCCGCGCCCCGGACCCGCAGGCCGCGGCGTTCTGGGCGGGCTCGGCGCAGACCGCCGCGGTGGTCGAGACCCAGCTGCACGGCGACCTGCTCGGGCTGCTGGGCGGGGGACCGCGGGCCACCGAGCACAGCCCCACCTGCCTGGCCTACGTCTCCTACCTGGTCGCCACGGCCGCCACCGAGCCCTACCCGGTGGGCTGCGCGGCCGTGCTGCCCTGCTTCTGGGTGTACGCGCACACCGGCGCCCGGCTGGCGGCCACCGCGCGGGGAACCGAGGGCCACCCGTACCTGCGCTGGGTGGCCACCTACGACGACCCCGCCTTCCAGGAGTCGACCCGGCGGGCCCGCGAGCTCACCGACGCAGCGGCCACCCCCGAGCTGGCTGGGCCGATGCACCGGGCGTTCGCCCTGGCCACCGCCTACGAACGCGACTTCTGGGCCTCCGTCCCGCGCCAATCGGGCGGGTCGGCGGGGGAGAGCGCGGGGTCGTCGCCGGCGTAGGTGCGCACCGGGCCGGGCGGGGTCAGCGGGCCCTCGAAACGCACGGTGACCCGGTTCAGGCCGCTGCCCCACACCCACCCGCGACCCATCTCGGCGTGCTCGACGTCCTGCCCGGGGTGCCACTGCCGGGTCGCGGGCTCGGGCTCGGCGACCACGTCGACGTCCTCCTCCAGGACGGCGACCGCGGGCTCGGGGTCCTCCGCGAACAGGTCACCCTGCACGTAGGTGGCCAGGCCCGAGACGCCGACCCCGAGCAGCCGCACCCCGCCCGTGCGGTCGATCCCGGCCAGCAGGCGGCGGGCGACGTCCCCGACGGTGCGGGCGTCGTCGAAGGGCTGGGTCAGCGTCTGCGACCGGGTGAGGGTGGTGAAGTCGTACCGGCGGAACTTCAGGGTGACCGTGCGGCCGGCCGTGCCGTCCTTCTGCAGCCGGCTGACCACGCGCTGGGCCAGCGAGCCGATCTCGTGCTCGAGCGCGGCCAGGTCGGTGAGGTCGGTGGCGTAGGTGCGCTCGGCGGAGACGCTCTTCGCCTCGCGGTCGGGCACGATCGGACGGTCGTCGTCGGCCCGCGCCAACCGGTACAACCCGGAGCCGTGCGCCTGGCCCACCAGCCCCACGAGGTCCGACAGCGACCGCTCGTGCAGGTCCGCGACGGTGCGGATGCCCACCGACGACAGCCGGTCACCCGTGGCCGGGCCGACCCCGGGCAGGGAGCGGACCGGCAGCGGGTGCAGCACGTCCAGCTCGCTGCCGGCGGGGATCACCAGCAGGCCGTCGGGCTTGTCCAGCTCGCTGCCGATCTTCGCCAGGGTCTTGGACGACGCGATGCCGACCGACCCGCGCACCCCACCGGTCGCGGTGTGCAGGCGCTCCTTGAGGTCGGTGGCCAGGGCGGTGAGGGAGTCGACGTCGGTGGCGTGCCCACCGGCGGCCAGGTCGACGTAGGCCTCGTCCACGCTGACCTGCTCGACCAGCGGCGAGAGCTCGCGCAGCAGGTCCATCACCACCCGCGAGGTGATCGAGTAGGCGGCGAACCGGCCGCCCAGGAACGCCGTCCCCGGGGGGCACCGACGGCGGGCCTCGGCGGCGGACATCGCGCTGCGGGCCCCGTAGGCGCGGGCCTCGTAGGAGGCGGTGGCGACGACGCCGCGACCACCCGTGCCGCCGACCACGACCGGCTTGCCGCGCAGCGAGGGCTTGTCGCGCTGCTCGACGGCGGCGAAGAAGGCGTCGAGGTCCAGGTGGAGCACGCTGGCCTCGGATCGCACCCCCTGCATGATGCCCGCATGACCGAGAACGCGAGCTGGGCCGCGATCACCGCCGAGGACCCCGACCACTCGCAGTGGTACGTCGACCGGTTCCGCGGCCTGGCGGCCGAGGGCGCGGACCTGGACGGCGAGGCCCGGCTGGTGGACGCACTGCTCCCGCGCGGCTCCCGCGTGCTGGACGCCGGCTGCGGGCCGGGTCGGGTCGGCGGCGCGCTGCACCGCGCCGGCCACCTCGTCACCGGTGTGGACGGCGACCCCGTGCTGGTCGCCGCCGCCGAGGTCGACCACCCCGGCCCCCGCTGGCTGGTCGACGACCTGACCACGTTCGACCTGGGCGAGACCTTCGACGGCATCGTCTGCGCCGGCAACGTGATCACCTTCGTCGAGCCGGCCCTGCGCCGGGCTGCGCTGACCCGGCTGCTGGCCCACCTCGAGCCCGGGGGCCGCCTGGCGATGGGCTTCGGCGACCACCGCGGCTACGGGTTCGCCGAGTTCCGCGCCGACGCCGCCGCCACCGGCTGGGCCGAGGACCTGCTGCTGGCCACCTGGGACCTCCGCCCGTGGACGCCGGACGCCGGTTTCCTGGTCGCGCTGCTCAGACCAGCCGCAGCTGCTGACGCGCGCGCGACACCGTGACCTGCTGACCCCACGACGGCGTGAGCCGGTCGGCCTCCAGGCCGTCGCCGAACACCACCAGCTGGTCGCTCTCCACGGTCAGCACCAGCTCGGCGTCGCCGCCCAGCAGGCCCTCGGTGCAGGTGGTGCCGGTGACCGGCGAGGGCCACGCCTCCCGCACGAACCACGCCAGGACGTCGTCCTCGGGCCCCGGCAGCGTCAGCCCGCTGCGCCGCTCGAGCCAGGCCGACCGGCACCAGCCGGTGGCCCCGGTGCCCGTGGAGACCAGCACACCCGACGACGCCTGCCGCTCCGGGCCGCACCCGGGCACCTGCAGCCGGTAGCGGGCGGTCTGGTGGGTGGGCTGGCCCAGGTACAGCTCGTTGAGCGCGGTCAGGGTCTGCCCGTCGTCGGTGCGGGCCTGCACCATCGTCCGGGCCTGCGCGCCGGCGCGGGCGGCGAGCAGCTCGCCGACGTCCTGCGCCCCGTGCCGCACCAGCACCCCGGCGTTGCGGCCGGGTTCGGGGTCGACGCCGACCACCGGCTGGCCGTCGAGGTACTTGGCCACGTTGGCGACCAGCCCGTCCTGCCCCACCACGAGCACGACGTCGTCCGGGGCGAAGAGGAACCGCGGCAGGTCGGCGCGCTCCACGCTGCCCCGTCGCCAGTCCAGCGGTACCTGGGCCAGCGCCCGGGTGACCGCGGCCCGCTGCGCGGCGTCGTGCGCGGCCACCTCGGCGACGTCCCGGCCGCGGCTGCGCAGGAAGAACTCGGCCTGACCGCGGGTGCCGTGCCGGGCCACCAGCTCGGTGAGCTCGGTGGCCCGGTGCACGAGCACCACGCGGGGGGCCAGGGTCACCGGTCGGTCCCCAGCTTCGCCAGCAGCCCGGTGAGCACGTCCGGGCTGACGGTGAGGTTCTGGATCTGTGGCAGGTTGCCCGCCAGCTGCCGCAGGGCCAGCGCGTGCACGGTCTCGACCGGCATGTCCACCCAGACGGCCCACTCGGCGCGGTTGGCCGCGCCGCGGGCCTCGCCCTGCACCCGGGTGCGCTCGGCCTCGACCACCGCTGCGGCGCGGTCGCGGCGGGCCTTCGACTCGGCCGCCACCTCGGCCGCGGCCGCGGCGTTCTCGGCCTCCCGCCGGGCGTTGACCCCGCGCTGGCCGACCAGCTCCTCCTCGCGGCGTGCCAGCTCGACCTGGTTGGCCAGCTCGTTCTCGCTGATCGCCCGCTCGCGCTCGACCGCGGTGGCCCGGCGGGCGTAGGTCGCGGCGTCCGCGTCGGCCTGCACCTGCTCGCGGGTCGGTGTGCGCAGCGCCCGCTCCACCTCCGGTTCGGGCCGGATCGCCACCACCCGGACGTCGACGACGGCGATGCCGGTCTCCACGAGCCGGGCGTCGGCGGCCAGCCCGGTGGCGACGGCCGCCCGCACCGGACCCACCCCGGCGGTGAGCACCGTGGTCAGCGCCCCGCCGGCCACCAGGTCGATGGCGTGCTGCTGGGCCGACTCGGTGAGCAGGCCGGCGACCTGCTCCAGCGGGGTGCCCCGCCACGTGCCGGTGTCGGGGTCGACCGAGAAGTCGACCCGACCGGCGGCCAACGCGGGATCGGTGAACCGGAAGGTCAGCGTCATCTGGACGGTGACGTCCTGGAAGTCCGCCGTGCGGGCGTGGAAGAGCAGCGGCAGCTCGCGGTCGTCGACCGGGACCTCGCTGAGCACGGCCGAGAGCGGGCGGAACCAGAAGCTGGCCCCGGTGCCGGCGTGCCGCAGCCGGCCGGCGGTGACGTGCTGCACGTGGGCGGTCGCCGATCCGCGCAGGTGCCGCACGAAGGGGTAGCGGGCGATGTCGGCCATGTCTGCCTCCAGTTGTTGTCGTCAGCACGACGATAAGCAGGAGCACGGCTTGTCGTCAACGTGACGCTAGGGTGGGCGCGTGGCGTTCCCCCCGTTCGCGGTGACCGTGGACCTCGTCGTGCTGACCGTGCGCACCGACGAGCTGTGCGTGCTGCTGGTGCGCCGCGGCGAGGAGCCGTTTGTGGGGCGGGACGCGCTGCCCGGCGGCTTCGTGCGCCCCGACGAGGACCTGGGGACGGCGGCCGCCCGCGAGCTGGCCGAGGAGACCGGGCTGGTGGTGGGCCACCTCGAGCAGCTGGCCACCTACGGCGACCCCGCCCGCGACCCCCGCCAGCGCGTGGTCACCGTCGCCCACCTGGCTCTCGTGCCCGACCAGCCGGCACCGACGGCGGGCACCGACGCCGCCGACGCCCGCTGGGTGCCCGTCGCCGCGGCCCGCGACCTGGCCTTCGACCACGACCGGGTGCTGGCCGACGGCGTGGAGCGGGCCCGGGCCAAGCTGGAGTACACCGCGCTGGGCACCGCGTTCTGCGAGCCGGAGTTCACCGTGGCCCAGCTGCGCCGGGTCTACGAGGTGGTGTGGGGCCGCCCGCTGGACCCCCGCAACTTCCACCGCAAGGTCACCGGCACGCCGGGTCTGCTGGCGCCGACCGGCGAGACCACCACCCGGGACGGCGGCCGCCCGGCCCAGCTGTACCGCCGCGGCTCCGCCGACCAGCTGCACCCACCCCTGCTGCGCGCCGACACCTGACCCGTCCCCTGCCGGTGACCACGGACCTGTGCGCGCGGCACACCGCGGTCAGGTGTCCCGGGGTCCGTGATCGCGCAGCAGCTTGGGCGAGGCCTGCACCCGCCAGGCGTCCTCGACGAGCTCGGCGAGCAGGGTCGGCTCGACCTCGTCGAGGCGGACCAGCACCGCCGGGAACCCGTCGAAGTGCGGGATGGTGAAGCAGACCTCGGGCTCGGCGGCCAGCAGGTCGGCCTTGCCGCCCTCGCCGTCGACCCGCACGGCCATGACCTCGCCGTCCGGCACGGCGTCGCCGAGGTCGGCACGGTCCTTCTTCCCCAGCGGACGCACCCAGACGAAGGTCTTCCCGGCGACCTTCCAGCAGCGGTTGCCCCAGGTCGTGCTCTCCTCGACCGAGGGCAGAGCGGTCGCGATGCGCTCGACGTCGTCCCAGGTGGCCATGCGGCCCACCCTGGCGCGGACCGGGCTCAGCCGGCAAGGGCCGCCCGTACGCGGTCGGCGACCTGGGCCATGGTGTCGCGGGCGCGCACCGGGTCCTCGGTGAGGAAGTAGTGGTCGACGCCCGGGGTGTCGTGGTGCCAGACGTCCACGCCGGCCTCGCGCAGCCGCTGGGCGTACCGGACGCCGTCCGGGCGCAGGGTGTCCCGCCCGGCGGTGAGCACCAGCGCCGGCGGCAGGCCGGTCAGGTCGGGGGCCAGCAGCGGCGAGGCGTAGGGCTCGCGCCGGCTCTCGACGTCCGGGAAGTAGACCCGCCGCACCAGTCCGCGCAGCGAGGGCGAGATCATCCCGGCCCCGGCCGGCACCTCGGAGGCCATGTCCAGCGCGGGGATGCCGAGCACCTGCAGGGCGGGGGAGAAGGAGCTCCGGTCGCGGGCCATCAACGCCACCGCCGCAGCCATCCCGCCGCCGGAGGAGAAGCCGCCCACCGACACGCGGTCGAACCGGGTGGCCAGCTGCTCGGCGACGTCGTGCGCCTGCTCCTGGGCGACCGGGTAGGCGACGTAGGGGCCGGTGCGGAAGTCGACGTTGTGCACCACGGCGCCGGTGGTGGCGGCCAGGTACCGGCACCACCAGTCGTCCATCTGCGGGTACCGCATCAGCCAGGCACCGCCGTGCAGGTGCACGTGCGCCGTCGTCCCCTCCCCGTACACGTGCACCGGCACCCGGCCGTGCCGCGTCCCGACGTCGACGACGGACGGCGCGGGCAGCTCCGACCCCGCGAACCGGAGCTCCTCGCCGTACCGGACCGTCCACCGCGCGGTCGCGTGCATCGCCATGGCCTGCACCCGGTCGCTGATCCGCACACCCGGCGTTCGTGGCGGACCGCTGATCGGTTGGGGTAGGACAGCTGCGTGAGCTACCTGCCCGATCCGGCGACGATCTCCCGGCACGCCGACCAGGAGGTCGCCGGGCAGACCCGGTTCCTCGCCACCGGCGCCCAGACCCGCGGCGACTTCGGCCTGTTCGAGGTCACCCTCCCCGCGGGTGGCGGCGGGCCGGGGCCGCACGTGCACCGCACGTTCAGCGAGTCCTTCCACGTCCTCGAGGGCCGGCTCGCCGTCCTCTCCGGTGACACCTGGACGACGGCGGGGCCCGGTGACCTGGTCTACGTCCCCCGGTCGGGGGTGCACGGCTTCCGGGCCGCGGACGCCGACGCCGGCTGCCGGTTCCTGATCCTGTTCACCCCCGGTGCGCCGCGGGAGGACTACTTCCGCGGCATGGTCGAGCTGCGCGCCGGGGGCCACGTGCCCACCCCCGAGGAGCTGGACGAGCTGGCCGCCCGGTACGACCAGCTCAACCTGCGGGACTGACCTCGGCGGGTCGGTCGCGGTCCTGCCAGGTGCAGACGCAGACCTCGTTGCCCTCGGCGTCGGCCAGCACCCAGAACGACCGGGCCTCGGCGTCGGAGAGCAACCGGCCCCCCGCGGCGAGCGCGGCGGCCACGCGGGCGTCGGCGACGTCGTGCGGCACGGTGATGTCCAGGTGGATCCGGTTGCGCTGCGGCCGCTCGGCGTCCATCTGCTGGAACCAGACCGCCGGCAGCCGGCCGGCCGGGTCGACCAGGGCCTCGTCGTCCCCCGGCTGCGGGACCATCGCCAGCACCGCCGCCCAGAACGGCAGCAGGGCGGGGATGTCCAGGGCGTCGATCGCGACCTCGAGCTCCTGCGCGTCGCCGATCCGCGGGTCACCGACCGGGGCGACCGGCCGGTCGACGACGGCGCTGATCCGCCGAGCGAGGGCGGTGTCGGCCGCGGTGACCGCGCCCCGCGCCCGGTCCTGCAGGGTGAGCCGCAACCGGTCCGAGCGCAGGTCGGCCCGCAGGTGGGCGTCGCCGTCGGCGCCCAGCTCGACGGTGACGGCGGCCAGCAGGCCGGCGCCCTCGGCCAGGGAGTCCAGCGGGACGACGGTCACCAGCTCGCCCAGCAGCAGCCGCCACCCGAGGTCGACCACCGCCTGCTGCGCGTCGGTCCGGCTCAGCGGCGATGCGTCGTCCACGGGGGACATGCTGCCCGGTGGGCGGGAGGGCCGGTCACGGGCCTCGATGTGACCGTCGCGGTGTCCCTGCGCCCGGACCCGACCGGATGTCACATCGAGGGGTCGCCGAGGAGGGCGTCGAGAGCGCGCTGCTGCTCCGCGTGCAGCGGGGAGTCCGTGCCGGTGACCAGCGCCTTCCACAGCGCCCACCCGCGGGCCCGGGCCCAGGTACCCGCGTCGAGGTCGACGGCGTCCCGGAGGGCAGCGCGGCCGGCGTCGCCCAGGGTGGTCCAGGCGACCACCAGGTCGCAGGCCGGGTCACCGACCCCGCAGGTGCCGAGATCGATGACCGCGGCGAGCCGGCCGTCGCGGAGCAGCAGGTTGCCCGGCGCCAGGTCACCGTGGAACCACACCGGATCGCCCTCCCAGGACGTCACCAGCGCACGGGCCCAGATCGCCTCGCCGGCCGCCCGGTCGACGGCGTCCCCGAGCCGGACGAGGGAGTCCCGGACCTCGGCGTCGTAGCAGCTCGGGTGCTCCCCGCGCCGGGAGGAGTGCACGCCGGCGGCCGGACCGCCCGTGGCCGGGGTGCGGTGCAGTTCGCGGACGAACCGGCCCAGGTCGACGCCGAGCTGCGCGTCGTCCACCGCCCCGGCGTCGGGGAGTGCGGCGCCGGGCAACCACCGACGCACCGACCACGGATGCGCGTAGCCGGCTCCGGGGCTCCCCGTGGCCACCACCTCCGGGAGGGCGACCGTGGTGTGCCGCGCGAGGACCGGCAACCAGCGGTCCTCCTTCACCACGGCCGCCGCGTAGCCGGGACCGGCGGGGAGCCGAGCAGCGAGGCCGTCGCCGAGCCGGAAGGTGCGGTTGTCGTTGCCCTGCCTGGCCACCGGCGTGACGGACAGGTCCGACCACCGCGGGAACTGCTCGGCCAGCAGCGTCCGGACGAGCTCCGCGGTCGGTTCCATCAGCTCTCGGCCTCCCACAGGGCGCGGTACCAGGCGATGCGCTCGGCGTCGGGCTCGGTGCCGTAGGCGGCGAAGAACTCCGGTTGGTGGCCCTCGCCGTGGTTCCGGTCCAGGCTCAGCGACGCCACGGCGAGGTCGGCCCAGCGGTCACCGGTGGTGAGGTCGCCGAGGTCCACGTGCCCGACCCAGCGGCCGGCGACGTCGACCAGGGTGTTCGGGGCGCACGCGTCCCCGTGCACGACGACCGGGTCGGTGAGCCGGGGGCGCGGCCCCAGCGCCGGTGGGGTGCGCGTCGCCCAGCTCTCGCCGGCCCGCTCGGCGGGGACGACGTCGAGGGGCAACGCGTGCAGCGCTCGGAGACCGGTCGCGACGGCAGCGATGGCCTCGGTCCGGCGGGCCCGCCAGCGGTCGCCCACGGCGTGCTCACCGGGCAACGGGGCGGTGACCAGCCACTGGGCCTGCTCGTCGGCCCCGTGGCCGACGACGGCCGGGACCGGGTGCACCCCGTCGGGGCCGAGCCGGTGGAACGAGGCCAGGTCGGAGAAGTCGCCCACCTGACCATCAGCGCACGGACAGCTCGTCCGGCGCCATCCGTTTCCGGCGGTCAGTTGGCCATGTCGACGAAGCGGGAGTAGTGGCCCTGGAAGGCCACGGTGACGTTCGCGGTGGGGCCGTTGCGGTGCTTGACCAGCATGATGTCGGCCTCGCCGGCCCGCGGGGACTCCTTCTCGTACATGTCCTCGCGGTGGATCATCATGACCATGTCGGCGTCCTGCTCGATGGAGCCGGACTCACGGAGGTCCGACAGCATCGGCTTCTTGTCCTGGCGCTGCTCGGAGCCACGGTTGAGCTGGCTCATCGCGATCACCGGCACCTCGAGCTCTTTGGCCAGCAGCTTGAGCGCACGGGAGAACTCCGAGACCTCCTGCTGGCGGGACTCGACGCGCTTGCCCGACGTCATCAGCTGCAGGTAGTCGATCACCACGAGCTTGAGGTCGTTGCGCTGCTTGAGCCGCCGCGCCTTGGCCCGGATCTCCATCATCGTCATGTTGGGGGAGTCGTCGATGTACAGCGGGGCGTCGGCGACCTCGCCCATGCGGCGGGCCAGCTTCGACCAGTCCTCGTCGCTCAGCGACCCGGCGCGCATGTGGTGCAGCGGCACCTTCGCCTCGGCCGACAGCAGACGCATGGTGATCTCGTGCTTGCTCATCTCGAGGGAGAAGATGCACGCCGCCTGGTGGTGCTTCACCGACGCGTTGCGGGCGATGTCCAGCCCCAGCGTCGACTTGCCGACGCCGGGTCGGGCCGCGATGACGATCATCTGGCCGGCCTGCAGGCCGTTGGTGAGCTCGTCGAGGTCGCGGATGCCGGTGGGCACCCCGCGGGCGGTGCCGCCCCGGCTGGCGATGGCGTCGAGCTCGTCCATGGTGGGCTGCAGGACGTCCTCGAGGCGCGAGTAGTCCTCGCTCATGCGCTTCTCGGTGACGTCGTAGATCTCCTGCTGCGCCCGGTCGACGATGTCGTCGACGTCGCCCTTGCCGCCCGCGGCGCCGTAGCCGAGCTGCACGACGCGGGTGCCGGCCTCGACCAGGCGCCGCAGCACGGCCTGCTCGGCGACGATCGCGGCGTAGTACCCGGCGTTCGCGGCGGTGGGCGTGGACTGGATGAGCGTGTGCAGGTAGACCGCGCCGCCCATCTTGGACAGCTGGTCGGTGCGGTTGAGCTCGGCGGAGACGGTGATCGCGTCGGCGGGCTCGCCCCGGCCGTAGAGGTCGAGGACGCAGTCGAAGACGATCTGGTGCGCCGGGCGGTAGAAGTCGGCCCCGTGCAGGACCTCGACGACGTCGGCGATCGCGTCCTTGCTCAGCAGCATGCCGCCGAGCACCGACTGCTCGGCGGCGACGTCCTGCGGGGGCTGACGGTCGTACTGCGGAGCCGCGGCCACCGGCCTGCTGAAGTCGTCCGCCAGTGCCACTTCGGTGTGCCCCCATCTGCTGCGCGCGCCTGCCGGGACGGGGCACCGCGGTGCCGCGTCCGTCGTCGTCCTTGGTACCGCGGGGCACCGACAGAACCGGTGCTGACCACCCCGCGCGGTGGATTCCCGGGTGACGCTAGGCAGCCGCCGGCCCGTCGTCCACGAGCGCTGTGCACAGGCCTCTGCACAACCTGGGGACAGAGCCGTGGACGAACGCAGCCTCCGTGTGGAGGGATCCGGGACGGACCGCGGTCATCTGCAGGCCCACCGCCCGCCACCTGCCCGTCGGCTGTCCCCGACCTGTGGACGGAAGATATTTCTTCCCCGCGACCACGCCCGGGCGCGTCGCCGTCCCACCTGCCCCAGGACGACGTCCGGCCGTGGGTCGCCACCGTCCTCCTCCACGGAAGTCCGTCCCTCGTCACCAGATCTGGTGGAGGGGGACGGACTTTCGTGCACCCCCCTGATCAACGCTGGGCGGGGGGGACGGGGGATGGGAACGCCACAGGGGCGCCGGACCTCGTGGTCCGACGCCCCTGTGGAGGGTGCAGGGGCGGCTACGCCGCGACGACCTCGATGGCCAGCGTGGCGCTGACCTCGGGGTGCACCCGCACGGTGACGGAGTGCGAGCCGGTCGACTTGATCGAGCTGGGCAGCTCGACCCGACGACGGTCCAGCGCGGGACCACCGGCGGCGGTCACCGCGGCGACGACGTCGGCCGTGGTGATCGAGCCGAACAGCCGGCCGCCGTTGCCGGCCTTGGCCGGCACGGTGACGGTGAGCGAGGACAGCTGGCCGGCGACCTGCTTGGCCTCGTCCAGGGTCGCCACGTCACGGGCGGCCCGCGCCCGGCGCAGGCCGGCGATCTGCTTCTCGGCACCGCGGGTGGCCTTGATGGCCAGGCCGCGGGGCAGGAGGTAGTTGCGGGCGTACCCGCCCTTCACCTCGACGGTGTCCCCGGCGGAACCGAGGCCGGTGACCTCCTGGGTCAGGATCAACTTCGATGCGCTCATGATCAGCGCGCCGTGGAGGTGTAGGGCAGCAGGGCCATCTCGCGGCTGTTCTTCACGGCCACGGCGACGTCACGCTGGTGCTGGGAGCAGTTGCCGCTGACGCGACGGGCACGGATCTTGCCGCGGTCGGAGATGAACTTCCGCAGCAGGGTGGTGTCCTTGTAGTCGACGCCGGTCGCCTTGTCCTTGCAGAACTGGCAGACCTTCTTCTTCGGCTTGCGAATGGGAGGCTTGGGCACAGGAGTCTCTTTCTAGGGTGTATCGAGATCAGAAGGGCGGTTCGTCCGAGGACGACGCCGGGGTCGACCAGGGGTCGCTGGAGGAGCTGCCGCCCCCGCCGCCGGAGGAGCCGAAGCCCCCACCGCCGCCGGAGCCGCCACCGAACCCGCCGCCGTCGCCGCGGTTGGCCTTGGTGACCTTCGCGGTGGCGTAGCGGAGCGAGGGGCCGATCTCGTCGACCTCCAGCTCGATGACGGTGCGCTTCTCGCCTTCCTTCGTGTCGAAGGAACGCTGCTTCAGCCGACCGCTGACGATGACCCGGGAGCCACGGGTGAGGGACTCGGCGACGTTCTCGGCCGCCTGCCGCCACACGTTGCACCGCAGGAAGAGGGCTTCGCCGTCCTTCCACTCCGACGTCTGACGGTCGAAGGTCCGCGGCGTGGAGGCCACGGTGAAGTTCGCGACGGCGGCGCCGGACGGCGTGAAACGCAACTCCGGGTCGGCGGTGAGGTTGCCGATGACGGTGATGACGGTTTCGCCGGCCATGGTCAGTGGACCTCGGGCCGCATCAGCTTCGTGCGCAGGATGGACTCGTTCAGGTTGAGCTGACGGTCCAGCTCCGCGACCGCAGCGGGCTCGGCCTGGATGTCGACGATGGCGTAGATGCCCTCGACGTTCTTCTTGATCTCGTACGCCAGGCGGCGACGGCCCCAGATCTCGGTCTTCACGGTGCCACCGGAGTTGGTGACGACGGAGAGGAACCGGTCCAGGCTGGGAGCGATGGTTCGCTCCTCCAGCTCGGGATCGAGGATGATCATCAATTCGTAGTGACGCACGGAGAACCCCACCTCCTCTGGTCTTGGCGGCTGCAGGAGATCTGCAGCAGGAGGGCTTGCACGCGTCGCGCCCCCGACTGGCCGATGGTTCGGTCGACCGGGAGCGCAACGACGAAGGTATCAGCCCCGGGTCGTCGCCCGCTGGGCGAGGTGCATGCGGACCAGCGCCGCGGTGACCCCGGCCAGCGCGATCACCGCGGCGAGGGCCGGGACCGACAGCGCCGGGTCGGGGCTGCTGGCGGAGGAGTCCGAGGCGGTCTCGACACCGTCGCCGCTGCCGGCGAGGGCGGACCCGTTCAGCCCGGCCAGCTGGCCGAACACCGGCACGGAGGCGCCGTCGTAGCTGCCCGCGCCACCGCCACCGCCGCTGCCCGGGGAGGACGAGCTGGTCGGGAAGAAGCGCGAGGGGTCGAAGGCCGCCGCCGCGGAGGTGTCGACCGGGGCCAGCTGGCCACCGGACCCCGGCACCCCGTAGGCGTACGCGGTGCCGTCGGTCGTGGGCACCGCGGCGGTGCCGGTCGGGGCGGCGGAGCCGGTGTCGGTCTGGCCGGGGGCCTGCCCGGTGGTGGGCGCCGCGACGGGGGTGGTCGGGACGGCCACCGAGACCGGCGGCAGCGTGGGGAGGTTCGCCGACGGCAGGTTCGGCAGCGGGACCAGGGTGTTCACCACGAACGGGGTGCCCACCGGCAGCGGCGGCAGGGTCGCGATGATCCCGTTGACCAGCTGGTTGAGCAGGGTCGCGGACAGGTTCGTGCCCGAGACCACCCGGTAGGTGTAGGTGATCGCGCCGACCGTGCTGGACGGGAACGTGTAGGCGGCCGACTGGCCGGGCTGCAGGGCCTGCGTCTGGCCGTTGAAGGTGACCGAGATGTCGGTGTAGACCGTCGCGCCCAGCGTGCCGACCAGCGGCAGGGTGAGGCTCGCCGGGTAGGAGGCCACCGAGTTCACGAAGGTCGCCGTGCCGCCGGCGTCGATGCTCACCGTGGGCGGCGTGAGCGTCTTGATCTCCACGGTCGCCGTGGGCGCCGCGGTGGCGGTCGGTGCGGCGAGCACCGACCCGGCCATGGCGAGCAGCCAGCCCAGCGTGAGCACCGCGATGCCGCGCCTGGCCGACCGGCCGATCCGTCCGCTCTGCATGTTCGTGCGCCTCTCCGTCGAGACCCCGTACCGCGGTTACCCGCTGGTAGTACCTACGAGTAACACCTATCACGTCCAGCAACGAGTGTGTGACCTGGGAGATACGCCCGCATCTCGACGTCACCCGGACGGCCTAGGTTCGCGGGTATGTCGTCACACCCGGTAGGAGTACACGTCGGTTCCGGGCTCACGGAGAGCAACGAGGTCGAGGACGGCGGGGTGCTGGCCCGCGCCGCCGAGGTCGACGCGGGCGCCGTCCAGGTGTTCCTCGCCGACCCCCAGGACTGGAAGGCGCCGAAGCCGCGCCCGGACGCCGAGCAGCTGCGCGACGCCGACCTCGCCGTCTTCGTGCACGCGCCCTACGTGCTCAACGTCGCGTCCACGAACAACCGGATCCGCATCCCCAGCCGCAAGCTGCTCGGCCAGCACGCCACCGCCTCGGCGGCGATCGGCGCGGCCGGCATGGTGGTGCACGGCGGCCACGTCACCGGCAAGGACGACCCGACCGCCGGGTTCGACAACTGGCGCAAGCTCTTCGAGCGCCAGGTCGACGACGGCGGCTTCGCGGTCCCGGTGCTGATCGAGAACACCGCCGGCGGGGACAAGGCCATGGCCCGCGAGCTCGACGCGGTGGCCCGCCTGTGGGAGGCGGTCGGCGAGTTCGGGGCGGGGTTCGTCCTCGACACCTGCCACGCCTGGGCGGCCGGCTGGGACCTGGCCACCGTGGTCGCGGACGTCCGGGCCATCACCGGCCGGATCGACCTGGTGCACCTCAACGACAGCCGCGACGAGGCCGGCTCCACCCGCGACCGGCACGCGCCGCTGGGCCAGGGCACGATCCCGGTCGAGCTACTCCTGGAGGTGGCGCGGACCGCCGACTGCCCCGTCGTCCTCGAGACCCCCGGCGACGCCGCGTCCCACGCCGCCGAGATCGCGCTGCTGCGCAGCGCGCTTGCGTAGCACGAACCTGTCGGGGGTGCCGTCGAGCAGGCCCCCCGACGGGTCGTCGGTGCCGGGCCAGCTGCGCCGGACCCGGTCCAGCTCCGGGTGCCACACGTCCCGCACCACCAGTGCCATCAGGACGACGACGGCGACGTCGCGCACGCCCACGGCCAGGAAGAACCACTGGACGTCGATGCCCTTGTTGTCGGTGCCCAGGTACCAGAGCAGCCGCGGCACCCACAGCACGGCCTCCGTGGCCTGCCAGAGCAGGAGCGAGCGCCACTCGGGCCGGGCCAGCACGGCCAGCGGCAGCAGCCACAGCGAGTACTGCGGGCTCCAGACCTTGTTGACCAGCAGGAACCCGGCCACCAGCAGGAACGCCAGCTGGGCCACCCGGGGCCGCACCGGGGCGGCCAGGGCCAGCCAGCCGACGGCGGCGCAGACGGCCAGCGTGGCCCCGGCGACCCACGCGTTGAGCACCGACGGGGTCTGACCGGCCGCCAGCGGGCCGTCGAACAGGGCGTTGTCGGTGGCGTGGAGGGCGATGTTCCACAGCGTGTCGGGGTCGGCCGGGCGGCTGTCGTTGAGGGTGAAGAACAACCGCCAGTTGTCCGGGGCTAGCAGGGCGATCGGCAGGTTCACCACCAGCCACGCCCCGGCGGCGGCGACGGCCGTGCCCGCCCAGGCGCGCAGCCGACCGGCGCGCAGGCACAGCACGAGCAGGACGCCGAGCAGGAGCACCGGGTAGAGCTTGGCCGCCGTACCCAGCCCGATGAGCACCCCGGCCAGCACGGGGTGCTGCTTCGCCCACGCCCACATGGCCAGCGACGCGAGCGCGACGGCGAACAGGTCCCAGTTGGTGAAGGCGTGCACGACCAGCAACGGCGACAGGCCCACCATCGCGGCGTCCCAGGGGCGTCGTCCGGTCAGGCCGGCCACCGAGCGGGTGATCAGCAGGGCGCAGACGCTCAGCATCAGGCAGGTGACCACGTAGTAGCTCTGCACCGGCACCACCGTGGGCAGCAGCCCGACCGACTGGGCCAGCGAGTCGTAGCTGCGGGCCAGCACCGCGGCCAGCCACATGAAGCCGCCGGTCAGCACCGGGTACTCCATCGCGGAGTCCAGGTAGGGCACCTGACCGGTGTCCAGACCCCGGAGGCCGAACAGCGGCACGGTGTCGGAGTAGCAGAAGTGGGTGTACTGCTTCGAGCCCACCCAGTTGCCGTCGGAGCAGGGGTTCTGCTTGGTCCACGCGAGGGCCAGGCCCAGCACGGTGAACAGCAGCACGACCCGCAACGGGGTCCAGAACAGCGCGCGCCCGGTCACCGCGTGCCGGCCCCACGGACCGCCGAACGCCTCGCTGGCCTGGGCGGCCACCCGGTCGGTCCAGGTGGGCACCACCCGGTCCGGCCACGGCGGCGCGGCCACCTGCGGCGGCTCGCTGACCCGCACCGCGGCCGGCCGCGGGGACGGCGCGGGCCCGTCCTCCGGCTGGTCGGCCGGCGACGGGCCCGTGTCGTGCGTGCTCACCGCGACAGTCTGCCTAACGGGTGGTCGTGGGCAGCAGCCCCGGCGGTCCCGCGGAGCTCGTCGTCGCCGGGGGTGCCGTCGTCGGCGGGGCCGCCGTCGTCGTCGGCGGTGCCTCGGTCGTCGCCGGCGGGGCCTCGGTGGTGGTGACCGGGGCCTCCGTCGTCGTCTGCGGCGCCTGGGTGGTGGTCCGCGGTGCCTCGGTGGTCACCTCGGGCACCGAGTTGCCGGTGTCGCCGTCGATCAGCTGCTCGGTCGGCAGCTCCTCGACCGGCGTGCCGTCGAGCACGCGGTCCATGAACTCCTGCCAGATCTGCCCGGGCAGGCCCGACCCGAAGATCGGTCCACCGCTGGCGTTCTGGATGGCCGAGTTGTCGTCGGACCCCATCCACACCGCGGTGGAGATCGACGGCGTGTAGCCGACCATCCAGGCATCCGTGCTGTTGACCGTGCTGTCCTGCTGACCCTGCGTACCGGTCTTGCTGGCCACCGGGCGGTCGTCGTCCAGGCTGCGCCGGGAGTACTCGGCGACGCCCTCGGTGGACAGCGTGGTGTCGCTGGCCACGTCGGCCGGGATCACCTGGTTGCCGGCGTCCACGGTCGTCTCGGGCGCGATGACCACCCCGCCCTCGGAGTCGGTCACCTGGGCCACGTAGTGGGTGGCGTGCAGCACCCCGCCGTTGGCCAGGGTCGCGAAGCCGACCGCCTGGTCGATCGGCCGGACGGCGTACTGCCCGATGCCGATCGAGCCGCCGACACCGTCGGAGTCCGGGTCGGCCAGGATCTTCCTGCCGTTGAACACCGGGCTGGACGTCCCCTGCCAGGTGTCCCCGAGGCCCATCGCCGCGAGGGCGGTGGCACGCACGTTCTCGGCACCGACGTCGTAGGCCAGCCCGTAGAAGGTGGTGTTCAGCGACCGGGTCATCGCCTGGACCAGGGTGCAGTCGCCGCAGGAGGCGCCGCCGGAGTTGCGCACGGGTTGGTCGGGCCGGTCCGGGAACGTCTGGGGTGAGCTGCCGTCGCGCCGGGAGCTGATCGAGATGCCCTGCTCCAGCGCGGTGGCCATGACGTAGGGCTTGAACGACGAACCCGGCGGTCGCGGGTTGTTCGCGTAGTCGAGCCCGGTGCCGCTCGGGCCGCCGTAGTAGGCCAGCACGCCACCGGTTCGCGGGTCGACCGCGACGAGGGCCTGGCGCAGCGTGTCGGGCTGGTCCGCCATCACCGAGTTGACCGTCTCCACCGCCGCCTGCTGGTAGGTCGGGTTGACCGTGGTGGTGATCCGGTAGCCGGCGCTGGCGATGTCGTCCTGGGACTTGCCGAGCTTCGTCTCGAGCTCGGCCAGTGCCTGGTAGACGATCAGGCCCTCCGGACCTTCCGGGATGCCCAGCGACGACCCGGTGACCGGCAGCACCTCGGGGTAGGTCGATGCCGACCGGTCACCCGAGCTGAGCCAGCCCTGCTCGACCATGCCGTCGAGCACCAGGCCCCAGCGGTCCTGCGCGCCCTCGGGGTTGTTCGCCGGGTCGTAGGCGCTGGGGCTGCGGACCAGGACGGCGAGGACGGCGCCCTGCTGCGCGGTCAGCGCACTGGCGTCGACCCCGAAGTAGGTCTGCGCCGCGGCCTGGATGCCGTAGGCGCCGCGGCCGAAGTAGATGGTGTTGAGGTACCCCTCGAGGATCTCGTCCTTGGAGTAGTTGTTGTCCAGCTTGACCGCCAGGAACAGCTCCTGGAACTTGCGGCTGAACGTCTGGTCCGCGGTGAGCAGGGTGTTCTTGACGTACTGCTGGGTGATCGTCGACCCGCCCTGGGTCGAGCCGCCGGTCAGGTTGTTCCAGGCCGCCCGGGCGATGCCGGTGATCGAGATGCCCGGGTCGTCGTAGAAGTTGCGGTTCTCCGCCGCCAGGATCGCGTCGCGGGCCGGCTCGGACACCTGGTCCAGGGTCACCGCCACCCGGTTCTCCGACCCCAACCGGGCCATCTCGGTGGTGCCGTCGGAGTAGTAGACGATCGTGGTCTGCGCCTGGGAGACGTCGTCCAGGCTGGGCACCGTGGTGTTGGCGTAGACCACCCCGACGAAGACGCCGAGCAGCACGAGGCCGCCGACGACCAGCGACGCGAGCACCTTGTAGATGCGCCGGCGCTTCTGCTTCGCCGTCCGCTTGCCCTTCTTGCCGGTCGGCTTGCCCTTCCGGCCGGCGGGCGGCCGGGCGGAGACCGTGGCGCCGCCGTCGGTGCGGGCCGCCGTCGTCCGCCCGCGGTCGCCGCCGCGGCGGGCCGCGCGGGGGTCGGGACGCCGCGGGTCGGGGCGACCGCCCCCTCCGCCGGACCCGGCGGCCCGGGCGGGCGGTGGGCGGCGGACGGAACCGGCGGGCGGCCCGACGGGCGAGGTCTCGTCGTGGGGAGGCACGGCGGGGGCCCCTCTCTCGGTCGGTGGCGGGCTGGGCGGAGTCGTCGTCGACCCGGGTGTCGGCACCAGGATGACGTGTGGAGCTGTGGAGGGCCGGGACCGTTCCGTCGCAGGGCGCGGCGCAGGTCAGTCCGGCGCGGACCGCCGCCCGGGGCGGCGCGGGGCGCGCCCGGGCTCGACCACCGCTCCCAGGACGTACGAGAGGGCCAGGTGGTTCCACCCGCACCCACGGCAGACCTCGACCGCGTGGACGGCGAACTCGTCCTGCGCGGCGTCCATGCGGGCCAGTTCGCGCTCGCGCTTGGCCTGGCCGGCCACCGTGCCCAGGGCATCACCGTAGACGTAGTTGACCCGGGTCAACCGCCACCGACGGCAGACCGGGCAGGTCTCCTCGGTCCCCTCGCCGTGGTGCCGGGCGGCCTGCACCAGCTGGGGTGTGGCGTCGCACACCTCGGCCAGCGCCACCCGACCGGCCCGGACGTCGGCCAGCACGGCGCGTTTGCGCAGTGCGTAGTCGACCGTCGATCGCCGGGTCACCGAACCAGGTTACGACCGCTACCGCCCCCCGCCGACATGACAAACGAAGTCGTATGTTCGTATCGTCCCGATACGTCGATCAGCGAGAAGGGGGTGGCGAAGTGCTCGAGCTCGCCATCCTCGGCCTGCTCCAGCAGGGCCCGGTGCACGGCTACGAGCTGCGCAAGCAGCTCGCGGTCACGCTCGGGGGACTGCGCAGCATCTCCTACGGGTCGCTCTACCCGGCCCTGAAGAAGATGCTGGCCGCCGGGCTCGTGTCGGTGGCCGACCACGACCCCCGCGGCCTGCTCCCGGCCGACGCGCCGCCCCTCACCGGGCGGCGTGGCCGGGTCGTCTACGCCATCACCGCCGAGGGCAAGGAGCGCTTCCACACCCTGGTCGCGCAGACCGGCCCGGAGGCCTACGAGGAGGAGGGGCGCTTCGGCGTCCACCTGGCGTTCTTCGGCTCCACGGCCGCCGATGCCCGGCTCCGCATCCTCGAGGGCCGGCGGCGCACCGTCGAGCGGCAGCGCGACGGGCTGCGGGCCGCCCTCGGCCGCACCCGGGCCCGGGTGGACCGCTACACCGCGGAGCTGCAGCGCCACGGGCTGGAGAGCGTGGACCGCGAGGTCCGCTGGCTCTCCGAGCTGATCGACCGAGAACGTGCCGACCCGGCAGCGTCGCCGGGCCCGGACAGCACCGCCTAGCCACACACCCAGCCACAACCACAACCAGCCGCGCACCGTCGCGGCACGAGGAGGACCCATGGGATCGGTCAAGGTCGCCATCGTCGGCGTCGGCAACTGCGCGGCGTCGCTGGTGCAGGGCGTCGAGTACTACAAGGACGCCGACGACACGAAGTCCGTGCCGGGCCTGATGCACGTCCGGTTCGGCGACTACCACGTCTCCGACGTCCAGTTCGTCGCCGCGTTCGACGTCGACGCCAAGAAGGTCGGCCGCGACCTGTCCGAGGCCATCGTGGCCAGCGAGAACAACACCATCACCATCGCCGACGTCCCGCCGCTGGGCGTGACCGTGCAGCGCGGCCACACCCTCGACGGCCTGGGCAAGTACTACCGCGAGATCGTCGAGGAGTCCGACGAGCAGCCGGTCGACATGGTCACCGCGCTGCGCGAGTCCGGCGCCGACGTCCTGGTCTGCTACCTGCCCGTGGGCTCCCAGGAGGCCGCGGAGTTCTACGCCCAGGCCGCCATCGACGCGAAGGTCGCCTTCGTCAACGCGCTGCCCGTCTTCATCGCCGGCACCCCCGCGTGGGCGCAGAAGTTCACCGACGCCGGGGTGCCGATCGTCGGCGACGACATCAAGAGCCAGGTCGGCGCCACCATCACCCACCGCGTGCTGGCCAAGCTCTTCGAGGACCGCGGCGTGCAGCTGGACCGCACCATGCAGCTCAACGTCGGCGGCAACATGGACTTCAAGAACATGCTCGAGCGCGAGCGCCTGGAGTCCAAGAAGATCTCCAAGACCCAGTCGGTGACCAGCCAGGTCGACCGCGACATGGGCAAGGGCAACGTGCACATCGGCCCGTCGGACCACGTGCCGTGGCTCTCGGACCGCAAGTGGGCCTACGTCCGCCTCGAGGGTCGCGCGTTCGGCGACGTCCCGCTGAACCTCGAGTACAAGCTCGAGGTCTGGGACTCCCCGAACTCGGCCGGCATCATCATCGACGCCGTCCGCGCCGCGAAGATCGCCCTGGACCGGGGCATCGGCGGCCCGATCCTGTCGGCGTCGTCGTACTTCATGAAGAGCCCGCCGGAGCAGTACAGCGACTCCGAGGCCCGCGACGCGGTCGAGGCCTTCATCGCCGGCACCGTCGAGCGCTGAGGGACGGGCCGGTGTGCCGCCGCTAGCGTGGTGGCATGCCGGCCCGATCCTCGTCCCGCCTGCTCGCCGTCCTGCTCGCCCTCGTCTTGGGGCTGCTCACCGGCTGCAGCGGCGGCTCCGCGGACACCCGCACCCCGGGCGACCCGATCACCGACGCCGAGGCCGACACCCTGGCCGGGCTGCTGCACCGCGACTACACCGAGGGCGGCGCCGACTTCACCGTCACCGCCCCCTACGCCGAGAGCGCCGTCCTGACCCTGACCGGGGAGATCGACTTCCAGGGCGGGATCGGCAGCGCGCAGGCGGTCACCACCTTCGGCAACGGGCAGCCCGACGACTCACGCACCCTGTTCTTCACCACCGCCGACCTCTGGTACGGCGACGTCCCCGGCCTCACCGACGCGATGGCCGCCGCCGGTCGGCCGGACACCACCTACCTGCGCCGGCCGATCTCCAGCACCCAGGCCGACGGCACGGCGTCGCTGGTCGACGTCCTGGTGCAGCTGGTGCCCAACCTCTCCCAGCGCGCCGACGACGACCCCCGCGCCTTCACCGAGCGCGGGTACACCTGGCAGGGCCAGCGGTCGGTCAACGGCCAGCTGGGTGCGGCGTACCGGACCGGCACCGGTGCCACGGTGGTCGTCTCGGCCGAGGACCAGTTGCTGCTGCAGTACACGACGCGGCTGCCCGACCAGAGCTTCGACGTGACGATCACCCTGGCCGACCACGGACCCCGGACCATCACGCTGCCCGCCGACGCCGACACCGCGCTCGTGGCCGACTACCCCCAGGTCGCCGCCCAACTGGGCTTCTAGAAGGACCACGTCGCCCCCCGGCACGTGCTCCGCACGCACCGGGTCCCTGCGACGCAGCCGTGCGACCGGACCGGGGCTCATCAACTGGAACGGGAGGGACGGTCTCTTCCCCAGACCGTCCCTCCCGCAGCCCTCAGTCTGCCAGACCCGCACCTCCTGTGCGAGACCCCTGGGGCACGTGGGCCCGTCAGTTCTGGGTCGGGTCCGGGGTCGCGGTGCTGAGCACACCGCGTGCACCGGTCTGCCGCCGCAGCACCCGCTGCCACAGCTGCGCCTCGCCGTCCTGCGCCAGGACGTCGTCGGCCCGGCCCGGCACGCAGGCCCAGGCCCCCTCGACCAGCTCGCCGCCGAGCTGCCCCGGTGACCAGCCCGCGTACCCGGCGAACACCCGCAACCCGTGGACGGCCCCGCGCAGCTCGTCGGGGTCGTGGTCCAGGTCGACGAGGTGGACGTCGTCGCCGACCAGCTGCAGCCCGGGTGCACCGCCCGAGGTGACCGCCAGGCACAGCGCCGTCTCGCTCTCGCAGGGGCCGCCGACGTGGAAGACCCCGGGGTCGACGGCCAGGTCGGCCCACACCGGCAGCACGTCGGCGATGCGCACCTCGCTGGGCCGGTTGAGCACCACCCCGACGGTGCCGGTGGCCGAGTGGTCGACCACGTAGACGACGGTGCCGGCGAAGTTGGGGTCCACCAGCATCGGCATCGCCACCAGCAGGCAGCCGGGCCGGACGTCGTCCAGCCCCCCGAGGGTCAACCGGGGCAGCTCCCCGCGGGGCCGCCGGCCCGCGGGTGAGGCGGTGGGCCGGCGGTCCGGGTCTGGCGACGGGGGGACCGCGTTCATCGGGTCCAGTGTGCCCCAGGTCGGGCCCGGCAGGGGGCTCCCGGGCGCCGCTGCCGAGGACGGACCCGGCCGTAGGGTGCGGGTGTGGCAGGGCAGGTCCGGGCATCCGGACGGGGGGCGACTGCGCGCCGCCTGCTGGGCCGGGCCGACTTCCGGCGGCTGCTGCTGACCCGGCTGGCCTCCCAGTTCGGCGACGGCGTGTTCCAGGCCGCGCTGGCCGGCACGGTGCTGTTCAACCCGCAACGGGCCGCCGACCCGGTCGACGTCGCCGCCGGGTTCGCGATCCTGCTGGTGCCCTACTCCCTGGTCGGCCCCTTCGCCGGCGTGTGGCTGGACCGGTGGAGCCGACGCCAGGTGCTGGTGGTCGCCAACTGCGTCCGCGCCGGACTGGTCGGCCTGGTGGCCGCGCTGACCTGGTGGGGGGTGAGCGGCCCGCTGTTCTACCTGGCCGGGTTGGCGGTGTTCTCGGTCAACCGGTTCGTGCTGTCGGCGTTGTCGGCGGGGCTGCCGCACACCTGCGACCGACCCCAGCTGGTGCCGGCCAACGCGCTGACCACCACCGCCGGCGCGGTGTCCGGGGTGCTGGGCGGGGGCGTGGCGATCGGGGTGCAGTCGCTGCTGGGCGGCACGGACGGCGGGTACGCGCTGCTCGCGCTCTGCTCGGCCCCCGCCTACCTGCTGGGCGCGGCCGTCGTCTCGGGGTTCGCCCGGCCCCACCTCGGGCCCGACCACACCTCCCGGGCGGCCACGGTGTCCGCACGGGACGTGCTGCACGGCATGGTGGCCGGCGCCCGGCACGTGCTGGCCTCCCGGGCCGCCACCTGGGTCCTGGGCGTGATGGCGGTCCAGCGGGTCTGCTTCGGCCTGCTCACCCTGCTGACGCTGCTGCTCTACCGGAACTCGTTGCAGCCCGTCGGGTGGTTCCCGGTCGGTCTGCCGGGGCTGGCCCAGGTGCTGGCCGCCGGTGCCCTGGGCACCCTGCTGGCCGCCGCGGCCACCCCGCCGGCCGTCCGGCGCTGGGGCAAGAACCGCTGGACGACGGCCGTGCTGCTGCTCGGCGCGGTGGGGCAGCTCGGTCTCGGCCTGCCCTTCAGCCCGCCGACGATCGTGGCCGCCGGCTTCGTGCTGGGCTTCGTCGGCCAGGCGGTGAAGATCTGCGTGGACAGCACCCTGCAGGAGGTCGTGCACGACGACTTCCGGGGCCGGGTCTTCTCCGTCTACGACACCCTGTTCAACGTCACCTTCGTGGCGGCGGTCGTGGTCGCCGCCCTGCTGCTGCCCAGCTCGGGGACCAGCGTGCCGGCTCTCGTCGTCGTCGCCGTCCTCTACCTCACGGCCGCGATCGCCAACGGAGTCGCAGGGCTCGGAGGACGAAGCTCGGCGACTCCATCAGAGGCCCAGGGCCCGGCGTAGCTCCCGTCCGCACGCGGCCTGCTCCCGACGGAGGCGGGGTACGGGGAACCGCAGCAGTCGCAGGCCCGCGCCGACGACGGCGTTCTGCCGGACCAGGTCGGCCTGCCGGACAGGTGTCGCCCGCGCGGCACCGTGATCTGCTCGAGGCCGCCGTCCTCCGGGGTGGCGTAGTGGCCCCGCACCCCCGCGACCCGCACCGCCGACCGGGGCAGCTCCACCCGCGCGCGGTGCACGTGCAGGGCGCTGGTGTGCGACGACCTGGCCGACTCCCCACCCCAGGCGATCGCCACCTCCAGCTGGTGGAGTCGCAGGGCTCGGAGAACGATGCGCAGCGACTCCACACCCGGCTAGGGGCGGGCGTTCCACCAGGTGAGGAGCTCGGCCTCGGCGACCTCCGGGTCGACCGGTCCGCGCTCCAGGCGCAGCTCCTTGAGGAAGCGCCACGCCGCACCGACCTCGGGGCCCGGCGAGATCTGCAGCAGCTCCATGATCCGGTTGCCGTCCAGGTCCGGCCGCACCCGGGCGAGGTCCTCGGCGGCGGACAGCTCGGCGATCCGGCGCTCGAGCGAATCGTAGGTCGCCGACAGCGCCGCCGCGCGCCGCTTGTTGCGGGTGGTGGAGTCCGAGCGCACCAGCTTGTGCAGCCGCTCCAGCAGGTCACCGGCATCGGTCACGTACCGGCGGACGGCGGAGTCGGTCCACTCGCCCGAGCCGTAGCCGTGGAACCGCAGGTGCAGGAAGGTCAGCCGCGAGACCTGCTCCACGACCTCCTTCGAGTACTTCAGCGCCTGCAACCGCTTGCGCACGAGCTTCGCGCCGACCACCTCGTGGTGGTGGAAGGAGACCCGGCCGCGGTCCTCGTGCCGGCGGGTGGCCGGCTTGCCGATGTCGTGCAGCAGCGCCGCCAACCGCAGCACGAGGTCCGGCGGCGAGCCCGGCTCCTCCAGCGCGATGGCCTGGTCCAGCACGGTCAGGGAGTGGCCGTAGACGTCCTTGTGCTGGTGGTGCTCGTCGATCTCCATGCGGAGCGCGGCGAGCTCGGGCAGGACGACGTCGGCCAGCCCGGTCGACACGAACAGCTCGAGCGCGGCGCGGGGGGCGGGGTTGAGCAGCGTGCGGGAGAACTCCTGCTGCACGCGCTCGGCGGTGATCCGCCCCAGCTCGGGGGCCAGCGCCGTCATGGCCCCGACCACCTCGGGGGAGGGCGCGAGGCCCAGCTGCGCGACGAACCGGACGGCGCGCAGCATCCGCAGCGGGTCGTCGGCGAAGGAGTCCTCGGCCCGGCCCGGGGTGCGGAGCCGGCCGGCCAGCAGGTCGCCGAGGCCGCCGAAGGGATCGGTGACGGTGCGGTCGGGCCCCAGCGACACGGCCATGGCGTTCACCGTGAAGTCGCGGCGCGCGAGGTCGTCCAGCAACGACGACCCCCAGGCCACCGACGGGTTGCGGGACTCGCGGTCGTAGCGGTCGGCCCGGTAGGTGGTGATCTCCAGCCGCTCACCGCGGACCTCGGCCCCGACCGTGCCGAAGGCGATCCCGGTGTTCCACGTGGAACCCGCCAGCCCCTCGAGGACGGCGAGGGTCTGCTCCGGGGTGGCCGACGTGGTCAGGTCCAGGTCGCCGATGCGGGTCGACCCCGACCCGGCCGCCAGCAGCGCGTCGCGGACCGAGCCGCCGACGAGGTGCACCTCGTGCCCGGCCGCGGTGAACCGGTCGCCCACCAGGCCCAGCACCGGGGTCAGGTCGACCAGGTCCCGGACGGTCTGCTGCACGGCCTCGGGGACCGGCTCGGGCGCGGGACGCGGGGGCTGCTCGGACACGACCGCCCAGGCTACCGACGTCGGTCGCGCTACCCTGCAGGCATGGCTCCGACGGGCGGACGACGGCGCCCGGGCCGACGTCTGCGCCGGGTCGACGAGACCTCGGCCGGTGGCCTGGTGGTCGCCGACGACGACGGCACCGGTCCCCGCGCTGCGCTCATCGGTCGCACCGACCGCCGCGGCCGCCTGCTCTGGTCGCTCCCGAAGGGCCACATCGAGGCCGGCGAGACCCCCGAGGACACCGCGGTCCGCGAGGTCGCCGAGGAGACCGGCATCCGCGGGGAGATCGTCGCCCCGCTGGGCATCATCGACTTCTGGTTCGTCGCCGACGGCCGACGCGTGCACAAGACCGTGCACCACTTCCTGCTGCGGGCCACCGGCGGCGAGCTCTCCGACGAGGACGTCGAGGTCACCGAGGTGGCCTGGGTGCCGTTGGCCGAGCTGTCGGCCCGGTTGGCCTACGCCGACGAACGGGCCCTGGTCGAGCGCGCCCCCGGCCTGCTGGCCGACAGCGCGTGAGTCGGCGGGCCGCCGGCGGCGCCGGCCGCCCCGTGACCCCCGCCCCGCCGTGGGCCGTCGTGCTCGTCGTCCTGCTGGGCGCCCTGCTGGTGCCGGTCGGCACGGCGTGGGCCGCTCCCGGGGACACCGCCGCGACCGGTCCGGTCCAGGTCACCGTCACGACCCTGGAACCGCGCACCGTCACCCCGGACAGCACGATCCGGGTCGTGGGGACGCTCACCAACGACGGGGACGACACGATCACCGACGTCACCGTCCGCCTGCAGCGGGGCGACCGGCTGACCAGCCGGCAGGAGCTGACCGACGACGCGGCCAGCCCGTCGTCCGGCGACGCCGCCCAGGCCCCCTTCAACGCGCAGAACGGCGTGCTGGAGCCCGGCGACTCGATCCCGCTGGAGTACACCGCCACCGCCGCGGAGCTGGGCATCACCCAGGACGGCGTCTACCCCGTGCTCATCAACGTCAACGGCACCCGTGACGGCCTGGTCGAGCGGGTCGGCGAGCTGTCCACCTACCTGGTCTCCTTCGCCACCACGACCGGGATTACCAGCAGGACGTCGGTGGCGTGGCTGTGGCCGCTGACCGAGCGCCCGCACCGGGACGCCGCGGGCGCCTTCGTCGACGACGACCTGGCCACCGAGATCTCGGCCGACGGGCGGTTGGACCGGGCGCTGGACGTGCTGGAGGACCTCCCCGACGGCGGCCGCGACGTACCGGTGACCCTCGCGGTCGACCCGGCGCTGGTCGAGGAGGTCACCGCGATGGCGGCCGGCTACACCGTGGCCGGCGCGACCGGTCAGGGCGTGACGGCGGCCGCCGACTGGTTGGAGCGTCTCCGGGCGCTCGCCGGGGTGCACCCGGTCATCGCGCTGCCCTACGCCGACGTGGACGCCGACGCCCTGCAGTCGGTCGGGCTGCCGGCCGTGGTCACCCGCTCGTTGCCCGGCACCCCCGCGGGCACCGCCGCCCAGCCGGTGGACGCGTCGGGCGACCCGGTGACCACCCCCACCGCGGCGCCGAGCAGCGTGTCCGACGACGGGGCCGACGAGGGCGCCGGGGCCCGGATCCTCGCCGAGGCGCTGGACGTCGCACCGCGCACCGACGTCGCCTGGCCGGCCGGTGGGGCGGTGCGCTCCGATACCGTGGCGACGCTGATGGCCGGCGGGGTCGACGAGCTCGTCCTGGCCCAGGACGCCTACGCCGACGCCGGGGCAGCGGTCGGCCGCACCGGGCGGGCCGCCGCCGCGCAGGTGCCGGTGAGCACCCCGGACGGCCAGCTGACCACCGTGGTGGCCGACTCCGCCCTCGGCGATGTCGTCGCCGCCGCCGACACCACCGCGGGGGGTGCCCGGATCGCCGAGCAGCGGTACCTGGCCGAGCTCGGCGTCCTCACCAGCCAGCTGGCCGCCGTCGACCCCGCGGTGGCCCAGACCGTGCTGGTGGTGCCGCCGCGCGAGGTGGAGAGCGACCCCAGCTGGGCCACCGCCATGATGGCCGACACCGCGGACCAGTCGTGGCTGGCTGCGGTCTCGGTCGACGACCTCGCCCGCGGGCCGGTGGCCGACGCCGGGGCCCTGGTGACCCCGACCGACGGAGCGCAGCTGTCCGGCGCCGGCCTGGCCGCCATCGCGGGGGCGGTCGCCGTCCGCGACGACTTCGCCGCAGCCGTCGACGACCCCGGCACGGTGCTGGCCGGCTACGACGCCGCCGTCGCCCGGGCGTCCTCCGCTGCCTGGCGCGGCGACCCGGACGGCTTCGCGACCCGCACCGCCGACCTGCAGCAGACCCTGACCGGGCTGCGCGACCGGGTGGGCCTCGTCGCGCCCGCCGACGGCACCTACAGCCTGGCCTCCAGCGACGCCCCGCTGGTGCTCACCGTCCGCAACGACCTGCCCTTCGCCGTCACCGTCAGCCTCGACCTGCAGACCCGCAGCGGCGTCGGGTTCCAGGCCGACCCGGTGGCCGCCCAGCGGCTCGAGCCCGAGAGCCGCACCGTGGTCACCGTGCCGACGTCGGTCCGGCAGTCGGGCAGCTTCACCGTCGTCGCCCGGCTGGCCACCCCGGCCGGGGGGCAGCTGGGCACCGAGGTCGAACTGCGGGTTGCCAGCACCGCCTACGGGCCCATCACGCTGGTCATCACCGTCGGCGCGGCCGCCCTGCTGGGCCTGCTGTTCCTGCGCCGGCTGGTGCTGTTCGTGCTCCGCCGCCGGCGCGGTGAGCCCCACCCGGCCGAGGACGACGTCCTCGCGCCCGCAGGCGACGACGCGACCGGCACCCGTCCCGCGCCGCCCACCCGGAGCCCGGTGTGAGCGGCGGCAACCACCGGCCCGACGGTTCGTCGGCCCCCCACTCCGGAGAGGGCCCCACGGTGGCCGAGATCGTCGAGCGCGCCGAGGCCGAGCGGCGCAGCGGCGAGCAGCAGGCCGCCCGTCCGTCGCGCCCGGCGTCCCGACCGCTGCCGCCGGCGCCGTACGGCGCCGTCCCGCCGCCGCTGGCTGCCCCCTCGGCCAGCGCGCTGGCCGGTCACCCGACCACCGACGACCCGGCGTTCCCGCAGCAGCGGCGCACGCGACCCCCGACCGACGGCACGGGCCGGTCGCCCAGCACCCGGGTCAGCCCGCTGAGGTCGGCCCTGGCGCCGCCGGTCCGGCCGGCTCCCGCACCGCCGGTCCCGCAGCCGCCCGCACGCGCACCGCAGCAGCCGACCGTGCCCCCGGTCTCCGGACCACGCACCCGGTCCGGGGAGCAGGTGTCCTTCCGGGCACGGTTCGTGCCGGGCCCGGACGACACCCAGGTCATCCCGGTGCTGCCCCCGGTCCCGACCCGCGCGGACGACGACGAGGACACCGGCACCGTCGAGGCCCGCGAGGGCACCCCGGGCGGCAGCCGCGGCATCCTGCGCGCCGCCGGCACGATGGCGGTCGCGAGCCTGGTCTCCCGCATCACCGGCTTCCTGCGCACGGTCGCCCTGACCGCCGCCCTGGGCGTGGGGCTGGTCGGCAACGCCTACGACGTCACGAACACCCTGCCCAACATCGTCTACGAGCTGCTGCTGGGGGGCGTGCTCACCTCCGTCGTCGTCCCGCTGCTCGTGCACGCACAGGAGCGGGACCGGGACGGCGGGGTCGGCTACGCCCAGCGGCTGACCACGCTGGCCATGGTCGGGCTCACGGTCCTCACCGTCGTGGCCGTGCTCGCTGCGCCGCTGCTCACCCGCGCCTACGCCATCACCGATCCCGAGCAGGTGCCGCTGGCCAACTGGCTGGCTCGGCTCCTGCTGGTGCAGATCGTGTTCTACGGCCTCGGTGCCCTCGCCTCGGCGATCCTGAACGCCCGGGGGGTGTTCGGCTGGCCGGCCTGGGCCCCGGTGCTCAACAACGTCGTGGTCATGATCACCGCCGTGGTCTTCGTGCTCGCCGGCGGCCCCGGCGAGCTGACCCCTCTGACCATCACGGCTACCCAGGTCTGGATCCTCGGCATCGGCAGCACGCTGGGCATCGCCGTCCAGGCCGCTGTGCTGATCCCGCAGCTGCGCCGCGTCGGGGTCCCGCTGCGTCCCCGGTGGGGCATGCGTGGCACCGGTCTGGGCGAGGTGGGTGGCCTCGGGCTGTGGGTGCTGGGCTACGTCGCCATCAGCCAGGTCGGGGTGCTCGTGGCCACCAGGGTGGCCCAGGGCGCGTTCGCCGAGGGGGGCCTGGGGCCGGCGGCCTTCGCCCGCGCGAGCCTGCTGTTCCAGATGCCGTACGGGATCATCGGCGTGGCCCTCCTGACCGCCCTCGTCCCGAGGATGAGCCGCGCCGCCAGTCGGCACGACGTCCCGGGCGTGGCCGCCGACCTGTCGCTGGGCATGCGGCTGTCCGCGGTGGGCCTCCTCCCCGTGACCGCGTTGCTGGCCGTCCTCGCCCCGGCGCTCACCACCGTCGCGTTCGCCCACGGTCAGACCGGCGTGGCGGAGGCCCGCGAGATCGGCATCGCACTCGCCCTCGGTGCCTTCGGGTTGTTGCCGATGGCGGTGACCCTGCTCCAGCTGCGGGTGTTCTACGCCATGAAGGACGCCCGTACCCCCACGCTGATCCAGCTGGCCATGGTCCTGGTGCGGGTGCCCCTCCTGTATGCCGTGCCTGTGGTCGTGGAGCCCGAGCACGTGGTGGCCGGGCTGATGGTGGTCACCTCGCTCACCTACGTCACGGGATGGATCGTCGGCAACCTCATGCTGCGACGCACCTTGGGCACCCTCCGCACCGGCGGCACCGCCGGGCCGGTGCTCAAGATGCTCGGGGTCTCCGTCGCCGCCGGGGCTCTGGGCTGGGGGGTGGTGCACCTGGTGCCGGGTGTGGGCGGAACCTCCGTGATCGGTTCGCTCCTGACCCTCCTGGTCGGTAGCCTGGTCATCGGCGTCGTGGTCGTCATCGGCGTCGTGCTCGCGAAGGTCCCGGAGGTCTCGGGCCCGCTCGCCGCCGTCCGGTCACGACTGGGTGGGGCACGACGCTGACGGGTGCGGCTCCGCGACCGGCGTGCGATGCGCCGGCAGGGGATCCAGGAGGTCGGCAGCGTCCGTGACGTCGACGACCACCGGCCTGCCCGACCGCTACCGTCCGATCGACCAGCTGGCCCCCGACGAGCCGACCGCCACCGGTGTCATCCGCTCCTGGCGGGCCCGGGACCGGGTGCTCAACCGGGACGTCGCGCTGCGCGTGCACACCCCCGGTGGCCCCGCGGCCCGCGGCTGGATCGCCCGCGCGCTGACCGCCGGCGGCCTGGCCACCCCGGCGCTGTCGATGGTCTACGACGCCGCCGAGGGCACCCCCGACGACAGCCCCGCGGCCTACGTGGTCAACGAGTGGATCGACGGGCAGACCCTGGCCGAGCGCCTGGAGTCCGGGCCGCTGCCCGAGCGCGAGGCGCGCGTCGTCGTCCGCCGGCTGGCCGAGGGCGTCGCCGAGGCCCACCGGGTCGGGCTCGCGGTGGGCGGGCTCACCCCCGACCACGTCGTGCTGCGCGCCGGCGGGCTGGTGGGCCTGCTCGCCGTCCCGGCCGCCGAGGGCACCGTGCCGGGCGACGTCGCCGCCCTGGGTGCGCTGCTCGAGCTGTGCCTCACCGGCCGGCGCGGTGACGAGCCCGGTGTGGCCCCGCCGGTGATCGTGCAGCCCGACCTGGCCGCCCTGGTTCGCCGGGCCCGCTCCACCGAGCCGGGCACCGCGCTGTCCAGCGTCGCCGCGATGGCCGCCCTGCTGGGCGACCGGCCCCGCACCGGCCACACCGAACCGCACCACGCCGTCCGCGGCGACGAGTCCGAGAGCGGCTGGCTGCGCAAGCTGCGCGACCGCCGGGACGCCGAGGACGCCGCCGCGGCCGCCCACCCCGCGGCGCGCGCGGAGGAGCCCGCGCCCCGCGTCCACCGCGAACGCCCGCCGGTGCCGCAGGTGGTCGAGGACACCGCCGAGGACGACGAGCTGGACTGGGGTTCCGGCTACGACGACGAGTACGACGCCGCCGAGCCCGAGCAGGACCACGCGACCACGAGCTGGCGCCGCAGGCTGGTCGTCGTCGGCCTGCCCCTGCTGGCCCTGGCCATGGTGATCGCCGCCGGGTGGTGGCTGGGCAACAACGTCATCTCCGCGGCGAGCAGCGTCGACGACGTCCAGGGCTCCACCCCCAGCGCGTCGTCGTCGGCCGCCGAGGAGTCCGGCGGCGACACCGGCACCGCGGCCGGCACCCCGCTGCAGGTCAGCACCGCCCAGGTCTTCGACCCCTTCGGCGACGGCGAGCCCGAGAACGACGACGAGGTGCCGCTGTCCTACGACGGCGACCCGTCCACCGCCTGGACCACGCTCAACTACCGGGGCTCGGCCGACTTCGGCAACCTCAAGCCCGGCGTGGGCGTGCTGTACGACCTCGGGTCCGAGCAGTCCCTGGCCGGGGTGACCGTCACCGGCACCGCGGGCGCCACCGTCGAGGTGCGCACCGGTGACAGCGCCGACGGCGACCTGGACAGCTACGCCGTGGGTGCGCAGGGCGAGCTGACCGGCACCGACGACCTCTCCTTCGAGGCCCCGGTGACCACCCGCTACGTGCTGGTGTGGGTCACCGGCCTGGTCCCCGCCGACGGCGGCTTCGCGGCCTCGGTGGCCGAGGTCTCCCCCCTCTCCGCCGGCTGAGCCGCGGCAGCGGGGGAATGCCACCCCTAGGCTGGTCGTTGTGCCGCCCGTGACGAACGACCAGTCCAGCCCCGGCCTCACGGTCCCCACCGCCGAGGCCCCCGAGATCCCCCCGGCCGAGACCGATGCGGTCCGCGACCTGATCATCATCGGGTCGGGCCCGGCCGGCTACACCGCCGCGACCTACGCCGCGCGGGCCAACCTGCACCCGCTGGTGTTCGAGGGCTCCCAGTTCGGCGGGGCGCTCATGACCACCACCGAGGTCGAGAACTTCCCCGGGTTCCCCGAGGGCATCCAGGGTCCGCAGCTGATGGACGACATGCGCGCCCAGGCCGAGCGCTTCGGCGCCGAGCTGGTGCCCAGCGACGTCACCGAGGTCGACCTGACCGCGACCCCCAAGGTGGTCAAGGTCGGCGACGAGGTGCACCTGGCGCACGCGGTCATCGTGGCCACCGGGTCGAAGTACCGGTACCTGGGCCTGGAGAACGAGGCCCGGCTGCTCGGCCACGGCGTCTCGGCCTGCGCCACCTGCGACGGCTTCTTCTTCCGCGACCAGGACATCGTCGTGGTCGGCGGGGGTGACTCCGCGATGGAGGAGGCCACCTTCCTCACCCGGTTCGCCAAGAGCGTCACCGTGGTGCACCGCCGCCCCGAGCTGCGGGCCTCGAAGATCATGCAGAAGCGCGCCCAGGACAACGAGAAGATCCGCTGGGCGCTGGGCAAGCAGGTCACCGACGTGCACGGCGAGAACCAGGTCGAGTCGATCACCCTGACCGACACCGACACCGGGTCCACCGAGACCATGGACGTCTCCGGGTTGTTCGTGGCCATCGGCCACGACCCGCGGAGCGAGATCTTCGCCGGTCAGCTCAAGCTGGACGACGAGGGCTACATCCAGGTCGAGCACCCGACCACCCGCACGAACGTCGACGGCGTCTTCGCCTGCGGCGACGTGGTCGACCACATCTACCGGCAGGCCATCACGTCCGCGGGCACCGGCGCCGCGGCCGCGATCGACGCCGAGCGCTGGCTCGCCGACACCTTCGACGAGCGATAAGGACCTCGTCGCCCCCCACGACGCGCTCCGCACGTCGCGGGCCCCTGCGACGAGGCCGTTCCAGGCATCTGTTCCACCCACCAAGAGGAGTCCCCAATGGCAGGCAACACCGTGAAGGTCACCGACGAGAGCTTCGCCGCCGACGTGCTCGGCAGCGAGAAGCCCGTGCTCGTCGACTTCTGGGCCGAGTGGTGCGGCCCGTGCAAGATGGTCGCCCCCGTGCTGGAGGAGATCGCCACCGAGCACGGCGACAAGCTCACCATCGCCAAGCTCAACATCGACGAGAACCCGCAGATCGCCCGCGACTACCAGGTCATGTCGATCCCGACCATGACGGTCTTCCAGGGCGGCAAGCCGGTGAAGAGCATCATCGGCGCCAAGCCCAAGGGCGCGATCCTCTCCGACCTGGCCGACTACATCTGAGCCGAGCGCCAGCTCGGCACGACACGAACGGGGGCACGGGCGGCGACGCCCGTGCCCCCGTTCGGTGCGTCCGGGGTACCCGCGCTCGCCCTGCGGTGGTGCGGGGACCACAATCGGTGCTCACCGCACCACCTATCCCTGGGAGCGTCCCCCGCGTGCAGATCCTGCTACCCGGCAGCGCCGGCCCCGCCGTCGCGGAGGTCCAGGCTGCCCTGCGCGGTCTGGGTCTGCTGACCGACGACGCGAACGGCGCCGACGTCTACGACGAGGCCACGGCACTCGCCGTCCGGCACTTCCAGCAGGTCCGCGGGCTGTCGGTGGACGGTCGGGTCGGCGAGGAGACCTACCGGGCCCTCACCGAGGCGCGGTGGACGCTGGGGGACCGGCTGCTGCGCTACGACCCCGAGCGGCCCATGCGCGGGGACGACGTCCACAACCTGCAGGAGCGTCTGCTGGAGCTGGGCTACGACGCCGGCCGGGCCGACGGCATCCTCGGCGCCGAGACCGAGCTGGGGCTGCGCGGGTTCCAGCGCGACTACGGCCTCACCGTCGACGGCACCTGCGGTCCCGGCACCCTGCGTGCCCTCCGTCAGCTCGGCCGCCGGGTCACCGGGGGGCGGCCGCAGCTGCTGCGGCAGAGCGCGTCGCTGGTCGAGTCCGGTCCACACCTGATCGGCCGGGTCATCGTCATCGACCCCGGCCACGGCGGCGACGACACCGGTTTCACCGCGGGCGAGACCACTGAGGCCGACCTGGTGTTCGACCTGGCCTCGCGCATCGAGGGCCGGCTCGCCGCGGCCGGCGCGACGGTCTACCTGACCCGGGGCCGCCGGGGCGGCCCGTCGCTCGCCGAGCGCACCGCGTTCGCCAACTCGGCCGGCGGTGACCTGTTCGTCTCCCTGCACATGGAGGCGCACGGCTCCCGGCACGCCCGCGGGGTGGCCAGCTACTACTACGGCACCGGCTCCGGGGCGTCGTCCACGGTCGGCGAGGAGTTCGCCAACCTGCTGCGGCGCGAGGTGATCGCCCGCACCGGCATGCTCGACTGCGGCTCGCACGCCAAGACCTGGGACCTGCTCCGGCTGACCCGCATGCCGGCCATCCGGCTGGACTGCGGCTACCTGTCGCACCCGGTCGACCGCCAGCTGCTGCTGGACGCCCGGCTGCGGTCCACGGTGGCCTCCAGCGTGCTGGCCGCCGTCCAGCGGCTGTTCCTGCCCGCCGAGGCCGACCCGCCGACCGGCACCTACCAGCTGTCGACCCCGGCGTAACGCGCGGCCCATACACTCGGGCGATGCCTTCCCCGACGCCTGACCCCCCGGTCGGCGCAGCGGTCCCCGGCCAGGTCCCGGTCCCGGCGCGTCACCCGCGGCTGGACCCGCTGGCCGACCGCTACGCCGCCCGCACCCACGGCATGAAGAGCTCGGAGATCCGGGCCCTCTTCTCCGTCGTCAGCCGACCCGAGGTGGTGTCGCTGGCCGGCGGCATGCCGGCCGTCACCGCCCTGCCGCTGGACGCCGTCGGCTCGATGATCGGCGAGCTGGTGTCGGGCATGGGCGCGCAGACGTTGCAGTACGGCTCCGGCCAGGGCGACCCCCGGCTGCGCGAGCGGATCTGCGACGTCATGGCGCTCGAGGGCATCACCGACGCCTCGCCGTCCGAGGTCGTGGTCACCGTCGGCTCCCAGCAGGGGCTGGACCTCGTGACCCGCGTCTTCGTCGACCCCGGCGACGTCATCCTGGCCGAGGCGCCGTCCTACGTGGGTGCCCTCGGGGTCTTCCAGGCCGCCCAGGCCCGCGTGCAGCACGTGCTCATGGACGACGAGGGCTTGGTCCCCGAGGCGCTCGAGGACGCGCTCATCGAGTGCCGGGCGCGCGGTGACAAGGTCAAGTTCCTCTACACGATCCCCAACTTCCACAACCCCGCCGGCATCACGCTCACCGAGGAGCGCCGCGGCAAGGTCATGGAGATCGCCGACCGCTACGACCTGCTCGTGGTCGAGGACAACCCCTACGGCCTGCTCGGCTTCGACCGCGAGCCGATGCGGGCGCTGCGGGCGCGCGACGCCGAGCGGGTCATCTACCTGGGCTCGTTCTCCAAGACCTTCTCCCCGGGTCTGCGCGTGGGCTGGGTGCTGGCCCCGCTCGCGGTCCGCGAGAAGCTCGTGCTGGCCACCGAGGCGCAGGTGCTCTGCCCGCCGTCCCTGACCCAGTACGCCGTCGCCCGGTACCTGGACACCCAGCCCTGGCAGCAGCAGATCAAGACCTTCATCGAGCTCTACCGCGAGCGCCGCGACGCCTGCCTGGATTCCCTGAGCGCCCTCATGCCGCCGGGCACCACCTGGACCAAGCCCGACGGCGGGTTCTACGTGTGGCTGAAGCTCCCGCGCGGCCTGGACGCCAAGCTCATGCAGCCCCGCGCGGTGAGTGCGCACGTCGCCTACGTGCCGGGCATCGGCTTCTACGCCGACGGCCAGGGCAAGGAGTACATGCGGCTGAGCTACTGCTACCCCGAGCCCGACCAGATCCGCGAGGGGGTGCGCCGGCTGGCCCGGGTGGTCGAGGCCGAGCTCGACCTGCACTCCACCTTCGACGGGGTCGACACCGGGACCTTCCGCAGGGTCGGCAGCACGCCGGCCAGCCCCTCGCTGGTCGGCCCGGCGTCGACCGACCAGATCGGGGACCAGCCGTGAGCGCACCCGCCGACGTCGAGACCGACCTGCTGCGCGCCGTGGTGCTGGCCGGTGGGCTGACCTTCGAGCGCGAGGTCAGCCTGTCCTCGGGCACCCAGGTGGTCGAGGCCCTGCTGCGCGCCGGGCTGGATGCCGAGCTGCGCGACGCCGACGGCGACCTGCTCCCCGGGCTGGCTGCGGCGCCCGCCGACGCGGTGTTCATCGCCCTGCACGGCTCCACCGGTGAGGACGGCGCCGTGCGTGCTGTCCTCGACCTGGCCGGGATCCCCTACGTCGGGTCTCCGGCCGCGGCCTGCCGGTTGGCGTGGGACAAGCCGGCGGCCAAGTCCGTCGTCCGGTCCGCCGGGGTGACCACCCCGGACTGGGTCGCGCTCCCGCACTCCACCTTCCGCGAGCTGGGTGCCGGTGCGGTGCTCGACCTCATCGTGGCCCGGCTCGGGCTGCCGCTCATGGTCAAGCCCGCCTCGGGCGGATCCGCCCTCGGGGCCCAGAAGGTGAGCCGGGTCGAGGACCTCCCGGCCGCCATGGTCAGCTGCTTCGCCTACGGCGACACGGTGCTGGTCGAGCGGTTCGTCGAGGGCATCGAGCTGGCCGTCTCGGTGGTCGACCTGGGTGACGGGCCGCACGCGCTGCCCGCCGTCGAGATCACCCCCGAGTCCGGCGTGTTCGACTACACCTCCCGGTACACACCGGGCCTCACCGAGTACCACTCGCCCGCCCGGGTGCCCGACGACGTCGCCCGCCGGGCCGCCGAGGTGGCCGTCACCGTGCACGAGGAGCTCGGGCTCGCCGACCTGTCGCGCACCGACCTGATCGTCGACGCCGACGGCGCGGTGCACTTCCTCGAGGTGAACGTCTCGCCCGGGCTCACCGAGACGTCGATGTTCCCCATGGCCGTCGAGGCGGCCGGGCACCGGCTCGGCGACGTCCTGACGACCCTGCTGCGTCAGGCCGCCGCCCGCGCCTGATTGCGTCAGTGACGCAATCAGGCGGGCGGCGGTGTCTGGCTCCGGCCGGTGATGTCGGGGGCCATCATGCCGACGATCCGCTGCAGGTCGTCCACCGAGCCGAACTCGACGACGATCCGACCCTTGGCCCGGCCGATCTGCACCTTGACCTTGGTCTCGAACGCATCGGACAACCGGTGCGCGAGGTCCTCGACCCCGGGGGCGGTGATGGTGCGCCCGGACTTCCGCTTCGCCTCGGGCTGGTGGGCGACCGCCAGCGCGACGGCCTCCTCGGTCGCACGCACGCTCATGCCCTCGGCGACGATCCGGGTGGCCAGGGCGTCCATGGCCTCGTTCGTCGGCAGACCGAGCAGCGCCCGGGCATGGCCCGCCGAGAGCACGCCGGCGGCGACCCGGGTCTGCACCTTCACCGGCAGCTTCATGAGCCGGATGGTGTTGGTGACCTGGGAGCGGCTCCGACCGATCTTCGACGCGAGCTCCTCGTGGGTGGCGCCGAACTCCTCCAGCAGCTGCTGGTAGGCCGCGGCCTCCTCGAGGGGGTTCAGCTGCACCCGGTGGATGTTCTCCAGCAGGGCGTCGCGCAGCATCGCGTCGTCGGAGGTGTCCCGGACGATCGCCGGCACGGTCTCCAGCTCGGCGGCCCGGGCAGCCCGCAGGCGCCGCTCGCCCATGATGAGCTCGTAGCCGCCCTCGGCGCGCTCGCGGACCACGATGGGCTGCAGCAGACCGAACTCCTTGACGGAGTAGGTCAGCTCCTCCAGCGCCTCGTCGTCGAAGACCAGCCGCGGCTGCTTCGGGTTGGGGACGACGTCCCCGACGGCCACCTCGCGCAGCGACGCACCGGGAACGCCGACGACGTCGGCCGGCAGGTCGGCGACCGGAGCCAGCGTGACCGGCGCCGACACCGGACCCAGACCGGCCGCGGCCCGCTCGGCAGCGGCCTCCACCGCCTCGGCGGCCTTGGCCGCCGGCGTGGCCGTGGGCGCCGGAGCGCTGGTCGGGATGAGGGCCGCCAGGCCCCGGCCGAGACCGCCACGCTTGCTCATGAGTCCTCCTGGGATCGGGCCGCCGCGGACTGACCGAGGACGAGCGCGTTCAGCGGCGGGGCCGCGACGGGTGCCACGGCAGCAGGGGCCTGCTGCACGGGGACGAGGGGACCGAGGTCGGCCCCGCGGACGGCGAGCTCGCGGGCCGCCTCGACGTAGCTGGTGGATCCACGTGAACCCGGGTCGTAGGTGAGCACCGACTGCCCGTAGCCGGGCGCCTCGCTCACCCGCACGTTGCGGGGGATGACCGAGCTGAGCACCAGCTCGCCGAAGTGGTTGCGCACCTCGTCGGCGACCTGGTCGGCGAGCTTGGTGCGGCCGTCGTACATGGTCAGCAGGATGGTGCTCACCACGATGCCCGGGTTCAGGTGCGCGCGGACGAGCTCGATGTTCGAGAGCAGCTGACCCAGCCCCTCGAGCGCGTAGTACTCGCACTGGATGGGGATCAGCACCTCGTCCCCGGCCACCAGCGCGTTCAGCGTGAGCAACCCGAGCGAGGGCGGGCAGTCGATGAGCACGTAGTGCGGGCGCTCCTCGGCGGGCAGTGCGTGCAGGTGGGCCTCGATCGACCGGCGCAGCCGGTGCTCGCGGGCCACGACGCTGACCAGCTCGATCTCGGCGCCGGCCAGGTCGATGGTGGCCGGGACGCAGCGCAGGTTGGGGGAGGCCGTGGTGGGGTGGGTGACCTCGGCCAGCGTGGCCTCACCCACCAGGGCGTCGTAGATCGACGGTGTGCCCACCACGTGCTCGACCCCGAGGGCGGTGCTGGCGTTGCCCTGCGGGTCGAGGTCGATGACCAGCACCCGGAGACCGAACAGCGAGAGGGCGACGCCGAGGTTCACCGTGGATGTCGTCTTGCCAACTCCGCCCTTCTGGTTGGCGATCGTCAGCACCCGGATCCGGCCGGGGGCCGGGAACGGGTCCTGGTCACCGGCGTGCAGCACGCGGGTGGCCCGCATGGCCTCCATCGCGATGGGGCTGTCGAACTCGGCTGCGGCCGGCGGCAGATCGGCGGCCAGACTGCTGCGCAGCCGCTCGCCCGGGTCCGTCATGCCGAAGTCCTCCTCACCCGATCGTGTTCCACGTGGAACGCACGTCGGGTCGCTGTAGCCAGTTCCACGTGAAACGCCTGCCGTGGATGTGTTCCACGGTCAGCGTACGGGTCGACGAGTCGACCGAACCCCACTGCTCAGCGGCCGCCGCGCGTCATGACGACGACCTGGGTGGCGGCGTCGCCGAGCGTGCTGCCCACGGCACGGACGTGGACGTCCCGCATGCCGGCCGCCGTCAGCTCGGGGACCAGGCCGGGCACCTCGGCGGCGGCCGAGGCGCCGATCAGGGCCACCAGCTGCGAACCCGGCCGCAGCAACCCCCGCACCCAACCGACGAGGCGGGGGAGGGGAGCCACGGCCCGCGCGGTCACGACGTCGACCTCGCCGACCGCGCGAGCGACCGACTTCTCCTCGGCGCGGCCGCGCACGACCCGCCACTCGACACCGAGGTCGGCGACCACGTCGCCCAGGAACTCGACCCGGCGGGCCATGGGCTCGACCAGGGTCATCGCGAGGTCGGGTCGGGCGAGGGCCAGCGGGATGCCCGGCAGCCCGGCCCCACTGCCCACATCCACCACACGGGCCCCGTGCGGCACGGCCTCGGCGACGGCGACGCTGTTCAGCACGTGCCGCTCCCACAGCCGCGGCACCTCGCGCGGCCCGATCAGACCGCGCTCGACGCCGTCGGTGGCCAGCAGCTCGACGAACCGGCGGGCCTGGGGCAACCGGTCCCCGAACGCGCCGGCCGCCAGGGCCGGTTCGTCCGGGAGACCGGGGACCTGCGGGTCGGTCACGAGGCGGGCAGGACCACGACGCGGCGGTTCGGCTCCTCGCCCTCGGACTCGCTGCGCACACCCTCGGCCGCGGAGATGACGTCGTGCACCACCTTGCGCTCGAACGGGTTCATCGGGGCCAGCCGCTCGGACGTCCCGCTGGCGGCCACCCGGGACGCGGCCTGGCCGGCGAGCTCGGTGAGGTCGGACCGGCGCTTGGCGCGGAAACCACCGATGTCCAGCATCAGCCGGCTGCGGGTCCCGGTGGACTGCGCCACGGCCAGCCGGGTCAGCTCCTGCAGCGCCTCGAGCGTCGCGCCGTCCGGCCCGATGAGCGTGCGCAGCTCGCCACCCACGACCGCCACCGAGGCCCGGTCACCCTCGACGTCCAGGTCGATGTCGCCGTCGACGTCGAGGATGTCCAGCAACCGCTCGAGGTAGTCCCCGGCGACGTCGCCCTCCTGGACGAGCAGGTCGTCGGCCTCCTCGTCGTCCTCGTCCTCGTCCTCGTCGTCGGTCTCGACGACCACGGCGGGCTCGACCACGGCGTCGGCGTCGACCGGGTCGGCGTCGGGCAGCACGGTGTCGGTGTCGGTGTCCGTGTCGGGCGAGGTGTCGGAGGCGGCGTCGGTGACGTTCTCGGTGCTGCTCTGCGGTGTGCTCACGGGGTCTCTCCTACGGGAGTGCCGGCGGCCGGGGCGGGGCCCGGAGGTGGGAGGGGGCGCGTCGTCCGCGCCCGGGGTGGGTCAGCGCCGCTTGCGCTTGCCCCGGTTGGCCGGTCCGGCCGTGCCGCCCGACGCCCGCGGACGACTGGACCCACCGGCCCGCGCCGCGCCGCTGCTCGACGCGCCGCCGGTGCTCGACGCACTGCCGCTCTCGGGGGCCGGGTCGACCGCCCGGGTGCCGGCGTCGAGGTCCTGGTCGGCCTGGTCGGCCTCGGCGGCCTCGGTCGGGTCGGCGACGGACGTGGCGGCCGGGCCCTTGCGCGGGCGGACGGGCTTGGCACCGGGCTTGGGCGCCAGCAGCTTGGGGTCGATCTTCGGCTTCTCGGCCTCGGCCTTGGCCAGCGCGGCCGGCGACCCGGGCGGGGGCAGCTTCTTGAGGATGTAGAACTGCTGGCCCAGGGTCCACAGGTTGTTGGTGAACCAGTAGAGCAGCACCAGGATCGGGAAGAAGAAGCCCGAGACGAAGAGGCTGATCGGCATGCCGTAGAGCAGCAGCTTCTGGATCGTGGCGGCCTGGCCCTCGACCGGGCCGGAGCGCTTCTGGATCTGCTTCTGGGTGTAGAAGGTCGTGAAGCACATGATGACGATCAAGATCATCGCCACGATGCGGATGTTGACGTAGCTGCCGTCGGTGAGCGCGAGGATGGCGCTCTTCTTCGGCTCCATCATGTTGAACGAGGCCGCGATCGGGGCGCCGAACAGCTTGGCGCTCGCCGCCTGCTGGGTGAGGTCGAAGTCCCAGCTGTACAGACCCTGCTTGCCGGGGGCGATGCGCCGCAGGACGTGGAACAGGCCGATGAAGATCGGGATCTGGGGCAGGATCGGCAGGCAGCCGGCCAGCGGGTTGACCCCGCGCTCCTTCTGCATGGCCATCATGGCCTGGCTGAAGCCCTGCTTGTCGCTGCCGTACTGCTTGCGCAGCTTCTGGATCTCGGGCTGGATCTCCTGCATCGCCCGCTGGCTCTTGACCTGCTTGACGAACAGCCGGAACAGCAGGACGCGGATGGTCACCACGAGCATGACCACCGACAGGGCCCAGGCGATGCCGCCGGCCGGGTCGAGGAAGGTGGAGAACAGTGCGTGCCACTGCTTCATCACCCACGCGATCGCGGTGTACAGCCAGTCAAGCAACGCGGGCCTCCGTGGGGGCGGCAGGGTCGGGGGAGCGGGTCCCTGTGTCCGACGAGTGGATCAGCTGGGCGGTTCCGCGTGACCGGCGGGGCGCCGGCACCAGGTCGATGCCACCGCGGTGCCACGGGGCGCACTTGACGATCCGGACCACCGCCAGCCCGGCACCGCGCGCGGCGCCGTGCACCTGCACGGCCTCCTGCGCGTACTCGCTGCAGGTCGGGGTGAAGCGGCAGCGCGGGCCCAGCAGCGGGCTGATGCCCCGGCGGTAGAAGCCGATCGCGCCCAGCAGGGCGCGGGCGGGCAGGCTCATGCCCGGTCCAGCACGCGGTCGAGGCCGCGACCGAGGTCGCGGCGCAGGGTCGCGAGGTCGGCGTCCCCGGCCTCGGGCCGGGCCCGGACGACGAGGTCGGCCGCCGGCGGCAACCGGTGCAGCTCGTCGCGGACCAGGTGCCGCAGCTGGCGGGTCACCCGGTGCCGACGGACCGAGTTGCCGACGACCTTGCCCACCACGAAACCGGCCCGTGGTCCGCTCGGGGGGTCGGTGAGACCCCCGCCGGGGACGACGGGCCGTTCGGGGAGGTAGTGCACCACCAGGGTCGGACGCCCGGCACGCCGGCCGGAGCGGACGACCACGGTGAACTCCGGACGCCGGCGCAGGCGGGCCTGCGCAGGCAGCACGTCAGGCGGAGAGCTTCTCGCGCCCCTTGCGGCGGCGGCCGGCAAGGATGGCGCGGCCGGCGCGGGTACGCATCCGGAGCCGGAAGCCGTGGGTCTTGGACCGGCGACGGTTGTTCGGCTGGAACGTGCGCTTGCTCACGAGGTACTCCCACTGGTGACGACGAGGCGGTGACCACCGTCGAGGTGGTCACGCGGCGGAGCAGGCGGGAGGTCGGGCACGACGAACTGCGCGAGACCCCTGCCAGCACCGAGGCTGGTGGTGCTGCCACCAGGACCGGCCCACCGCATGCCGGGCACGCGGGAACCGCCCGCTGGTCGCAGACGCCGAGAAGCATAGCCGAGTCGGCCCACCCGGCGGCGGTCGGCCACGGCCGGAGCCACCGCCCGCCGGCGCCGGCGAAGCACACCGGTGTCGTTGCCCGCCTGTGGATGGAGCTGTTAGCGTCGCCGAGCCCACGGCCCGACGGCACGATCCCGGGACGCGGATCGGGGACCTCCGGACCACGCCCGGCACCGTGCTCGGTCCACAACCGCGTGCAGCCCGCTGAGCAGGGCGGATCACCCGGCAGCGGGCAGCCCGACCACCATCGACCACAGCACGTCCCCACCCGTCGTCCACACTCTGTGGACAGCCGTGTGGACCCGGGGTGCCTGACCCGGTCCACACCGGTGGACCGGACGGGGCACGAGCGGCCGGACCGGCGGACGCGCAGCAGGCACACACGGGGACGGAAGGGACGGCAGTCGATGGTCGACACCACCAGCGAGCTGGGACCGGTCTGGGACCGGATCCGGGCACGGCTGTCCGGTGACCTGACCCGTCAGCAGAACGCCATGCTGAACCTGACCCGCCCGCTGGGCCTGGTCGAGGGCGTCTTCGTGCTGGCCGCGCCCAACGAGTTCACCCAGACGGTGCTGGAGTCCCGCATCCGCACGGCGCTGACCGATGCGCTGACCGCCGAGTTCGGCCGGGAGACCAAGGTCGCCGTCCAGCTGGAGGACGTGCCGCCGTCCGTCCCCGCCGACGACGTCCCCCCGGTCCGCGAGACACCGGCCCGCGACGTCCCCCCGCGGCGGTCCGAGTGGGACCGCGAGGACCACACCGACCGCGACCAGCGGGACGCCGAGGCCCGCGAGCGGGCCGAGCGCGACCGGGACGCCGAGGACCGTGCTGCCCGCGCCCAGGAGGACGACGGCCGCAGCGCCTTCGGGGTGCGCACCGATGCCGCCCGCAGCGACGTCTGGCTGCCCGAGTCCGGTGACGGCCGCGACTGGTCCCGCGGCAACGGGGCCCCCTGGGACTCCCCCCGCAGCGACCCCCGGCGCCCGGCCCCGTGGGACGCCGACGACAGCAGCACGTCCGGCTCGTCCGGCGGCCGGGGCACCGGCGCGCCGTCCCAGTTCGGCGACCGTCGCTCCAGCGGCGGTGACCTGGGCCTGAACCCCAAGTACGTCTTCGACAGCTTCGTGATCGGCAACAGCAACCGGTTCGCCCACGCCGCGGCCGTCGCGGTGGCCGAGGCGCCGGCGCGGGCCTACAACCCGCTGTTCGTCTACGGCGACTCCGGGCTGGGCAAGACCCACCTGCTGCACGCGATCGGGCACTACGCGGCACGCATGTTCCCCGACGTGCGGGTCCGGTACGTCTCGACCGAGGAGTTCACCAACGAGTTCATCAACCTGGTGCACTCCGGCCGGGCCGAGGACTTCCGCCGTCGCTACCGGGACATCGACTTCCTGCTGATCGACGACATCCAGTTCCTGGAGCGCGCCGAGCGCACCCAGGAGGAGTTCTTCCACACCTTCAACACGCTGCACAACGCCAGCAAGCAGATCGTCATCACCAGCGACCGCCCGCCGAAGAAGCTGACGACGCTGGAGGACCGGCTGCGCACCCGCTTCGAGTGGGGCCTGATCACCGACGTCCAGGCGCCCGACCTCGAGACCCGCATCGCGATCCTGCGCAAGAAGGCCTACGGCGAGCGGTTGCAGGCCCCCGACCCGGTGCTGGAGTTCATCGCCAGCAAGGTGCAGACCAACATCCGCGAGCTCGAGGGCGCACTGATCCGGGTCACCGCCTTCGCCAGCCTGAACAAGCAGCCGGTCGACCTCGCGCTGGCCGAGCTCGTGCTCAAGGACCTGATCAGCGACGAGCAGGGCCCGCAGATCACCGCGGCGATCATCATGGCCGCCACCGCCGAGTACTTCTCCGTGACGATGGAGGAGCTGCAGGGCGCCAACCGGTCGCGCACGCTGGTCAACGCCCGGCAGATCGCCATGTACCTGTGCCGCGAGCTCACCGAGCTGTCGCTGCCGCGCATCGGGGCCTCGTTCGGCGGCAAGGACCACACCACGGTCATGCACGCGGTCAAGAAGATCACCGGCTTGATGGGCGAGCGCCGCGCCACCTACACCCAGGTCACGGAGCTCACCGCCCGCATCAAGTCGCGCGCCCGCCAGTAGGAGAAGGACCACGTCGCCCCCCGGCACACGCTCCGCGCGCACCGGGACCCTGCGACGCGGCCGGACCCACAGCGTCGACTTCGTCGGCTCCGTCGACTTGTCCCCAGAGCTGTGCACAGGTTGGGGAACCCGCATCCCCATGTCGACCGGCTGCGTACCCAGCTTCCCCCCAGCTCCGTCCCCCGGAGGGGTGCCCTGGGGACGGACCGGGGGTGGACCCGGGAGAGAGGGTGGACCAGGGGTGGAGCGGGGCGGTCACCGGTGGACGGGAGCCGATTCGTCCCCATGTCGACCCCAGGTGGACGGTCACCGGCCCACACCGTGCGAACAGGCCTGCACCCCCGATGACCTGCGCGGACGGCCCCGGTCCCCAGTACCCACACCTGTGATGACGGTGATGAGGGATGTCTGACGAGGAGTTCTCGAACCACACACTGGGTGTGCAGGGCCGGTCGACGTGTCGACCGGGAGGCCCGGGAACAACAGCGCAGGCCGCAGGAGGGGGATTCGACGCCGGGCTCCGTGGCAGGGGAGACTGTCGCCCGCAGCAGGACCGGTACGACGACGAGCAGGGGTGGACGACGAGATGAAGTTCCGGGTCGCACGCGAGGTGATCGCCGACGCCGTGGCGTGGACGGCGCGCAGCCTGCCGCCGCGCCCGTCGGTCCCCGTCCTGGCCGGGATCCTGCTGGAGGTCCAGGGCAGCACGCTCTCGGTCTCCGGCTTCGACTACGAGGTGTCGGCGCGGTCCGAGGTCGACGTCAGCTCGACCGACGACGGCAAGGCCCTGGTGCCCGGTCGCCTGCTGGCCGAGATCACCCGCGCGCTGCCCCCGCACCCGGTCGAGGTCACCGCCGAGGGCTCGCGGCTGGAGATCCGCTGCGGCAACGCCCGCTTCTCCCTCCCGACCCTGCCGGTCGAGGACTACCCGTCCCTGCCCTCGCTGCCCTCCACCGCCGGCAGCGTCGACAGCGACGCCTTCGCCGAGGCCGTCGCGCAGGTCGCGGTGGCCGCCGGGCGCGACGACACCCTCCCGATGCTCACCGGCGTGCGGTTGGAGATCGAGGACGACCGGGTCACCCTGGCCGCCACCGACCGCTACCGGTTGGCCGTCCGCGAGTTCGCCTGGCGTCCGGAGACCTCGGGGCTGTCGGCCGCCGTCCTGGTCCCGGCCCGCACCCTGGCCGACGCGGCGAAGACGCTGACCAGCGGACCGGAGGTCGTGCTGTCGCTGTCCTCCGGTGGCTCCGGCGAGGGCATCCTGGGCCTGTCGGGCAAGGACCGGCAGACCACCACCCGGCTGCTGGACGCCGAGTTCGTGAAGTACCGCGCGATCATGCCCAACGAGTCGGCGTCGCACGCGCTGCTGCCGGTCGGGCTGTTCACCGACGCCGCCAAGCGCGTGGCCCTGGTCGCCGAGCGCGGCACGCCGCTGCGCTGCGAGTTCACCCCCGGCCAGGTCACCCTGCGGGCCGGCGGCACCGACGACGACGGCCAGGCCGAGGAGAGCTGCGACGTCGAGTTCGACGGCGACCCGCTGACCATCGGGTTCAACCCGACCTTCCTGCTCGACGGGTTGGCCGCAGTGCACACCGACCGCGCCCGCATGGACTTCACCAGCGCGCTCAAGCCCGCGGTGCTCTCGGGCCACGAGGAACCGGGCGAGGACGGCGCCGTCCGCCCCGGCTCCTACCGCTACCTGATCATGCCGGTCCGCCTGCCGGGCTGAGACCCGACGCGCGACGCAGGACCGGGGCGAGCACGATGTGCACGACGACGCCGGAGGGCAGTGCCGCCCGCCCCGGGAGGACACCGACTCGAGGAGAACCGCTGTGCAGCTGGGCCTGATCGGACTGGGCAAGATGGGCGGCAACATGCGCGAGCGCGTGCGCCGGGCGGGGCACGAGGTGGTCGGCTACGACCGCTCGCCCGAGCTGCAGGACGTCGACAGCCTCGAGTCCCTGGTCGGTGCGCTGACCTCGCCGCGCGTGGTCTGGGTGATGGTGCCCGCGGGCGACCCGACCCGCGAGACCGTCGAGAAGCTCGGTGAGCTGCTCGAGGCCGGCGACGTCGTCGTCGACGGCGGCAACTCCAAGTTCACCGACGACCAGGTGCACGCCGACCTGCTGGCCCCCAAGGGCATCGGCTACGTCGACGCCGGGGTGTCCGGTGGCGTCTGGGGCCTGCAGAACGGCTACGCGCTGATGGTCGGCGGCTCGAAGGAGGACGTCGCCAAGGTCCAGCCGATCTTCGACGCCCTCAAGCCGCCGGTCGACAAGGAGAGCGACTCCCCGGCGGGCGAGGGCGCAGGCTTCGTGCACGCCGGCCCCGTGGGCGCCGGGCACTTCGCGAAGATGGTCCACAACGGCATCGAGTACGCGATGATGCAGGCCTACGGCGAGGGCTACGAGCTGCTGGCCGCCGTCGACCTCGTCGAGGACGTCCCCGGCGTCATCGCGTCCTGGACCCAGGGCACCGTCATCCGGTCGTGGCTGCTGGACCTGCTGGTCCGCGCGCTGCAGGAGGACCCGGGCCTGGACGACATCACCGGCTGGGCGGCCGACTCCGGTGAGGGCCGGTGGACCGTCGAGCAGGCCATCGAGCACGCCGTCCCCATGCCGGCGATCTCGGCGTCGCTGTTCGCCCGGTTCTCCTCGCGGCAGGACGACAGCCCGACCATGAAGGCCGTCGCCGCGCTGCGGAACCAGTTCGGCGGCCACGCGGTCAAGGCCCGCGAGGTCGAAGACCCCGCCTAGCGTGTACGTGAGACATCTCCAGCTCGGGTCGTTCCGGAGCTGGGAGGCCGTGGACCTGGCGCTGACGCCGGGTCCGACGGTCTTCGTCGGCCGCAACGGCCAGGGCAAGACCAACCTGGTCGAGGCGGTCGGCTACCTGGCGACGCTGGGCAGCCACCGGGTGTCCTCGGACAACCCGCTGGTGCGGCACGGGGCCGAGCAGGCGGTCGTGCGGGCGGCGCTGCGCAAGGACGACCGCGAGCTGCTGGTCGAGGTCGAGATCAACCCCGGCCGGGCCAACCGGGTGCGGGTCAACCGCGCCCCGCTGCCCCGGCCGCGGGAGCTGCTGGGCCTGGTCAAGACGGTGCTCTTCGCCCCCGAGGACCTCGCGCTGGTCCGGGGCGACCCGACCGAGCGCCGGCGCTTCCTGGACGACCTGCTGGTCAGCCGCACCCCGCGGCTGGCCGGCGTCCGGTCGGACTACGACCGGGTGCTCAAGCAGCGCAACGCCTTGCTGAAGACGGCGAAGCTGGCGCGGGGAAACGCGCTGGCCACGCTCGAGGTGTGGGACGGCCACCTCGCCGACCTGGGTGGTCAGCTGCTGGCCGCCCGGCTGCAGCTGGCCGCCGACCTCGACCCGCACGTCTCCGCCGCCTACGAGGGCGTGGCCGGCGAGGGTGCCGACCGGGCCCGGCTCGGCTACACCAGCACGGTGCCGCTGGCCGGTGACGGCACGGCGTTCCTGCCCGGCATCGGGGTGCCCAGCGCGGCCGACCTGACCGCGGCGCTGGCCCGCCGGGTCGAGGAGCGCCGCAAGGAGGAGGTCGACCGCGGGGTCACCCTGGTCGGTCCGCACCGCGACGACCTGGTGCTGCACCTGGGCCCGGCCCCGGCGAAGGGCTACGCCAGCCACGGCGAGTCGTGGTCGTTCGCCCTCGCGCTGAAGCTGGCCTGCTTCGCGCTGCTGCGCGCCGACGGCGAGGAGCCGGTGCTGGTGCTCGACGACGTGTTCGCCGAGCTCGACGCCGGCCGGCGCACCGCCCTGGCCGAGGTGGCGGGCACCGCCGAGCAGTGCCTGATCACCGCTGCGGTGGCCGAGGACGTGCCGGTGGCCCTGCGGGCGACCCGGGTTCAGGTGGCCGACGGGACGGCGACGGTGCTCCCGCCGGAGACCGAGCCGGTCGGGGTCCCGCTGCCCGGCGCGGTGGAGGACGCTGGGTCGCATGGCTGACCAGCCCGGCGAGCGCCCGGCCCGACCCAGCGACATCGCCCGGGCCGCGCTGGACGCCGCCCGGGCCGCCTCGGCCGCCCGCCCCCGGCTCACCCGGCGCCGGGTCGCCGGGCCGAAGCGGTCCTGGAGCGGGGCGCACCCGGGCGCCGACGACCCGCAGACGCTGAGCTCGCTGGTCGACTCCCTGGTCACCGCCGAGGACTGGAGCGAGCGGACGAAGGTGGGCTCGGTGTTCGGCCGCTGGGACTCCCTGGTCGGCGCCGACATCGCCGCGCACTGCGCGCCGCAGTCGCTCAGCGAGGGCGAGCTGACCGTGGTCGCCGAGTCCACCGCCTGGGCGACCCAGCTGCGCATGATGGCACCGACGATCCTGGGCAAGCTGCACAACCAGGTGGGCGGGGACGTCGTGACCCGGTTGCGCGTTGTCGGTCCGACGGCACCCAGCTGGAAGAAGGGTCCGCGCACCGTCCGCGGGCGCGGCCCGCGCGACACCTACGGCTGACCCGCCGCACCCCCGACCCACCGAGAGAGAGCAGCAGATGAGCACCCCCCGCAACGGCGACGGCTCCGAGGGCTTCGACGACCGCCCCGAGGACCAGCGCGGGTGGTCCGAGCCCGCCCACCTCGGCGAGGGCTCGACCCCGCCCCCCGGTGCGGCACCGGAGCGGCCGGCCGACCGGGCCTGGGAACCGCCGGGCTGGTCGCTGCCCGACGCCGCACCCGACCGACCCGCCCAGCCGCCGGTGCCCCCGCCGGCCCCGCAGCAGGACTGGGAGGCCACCCCGCCCCCGGCCCGCCAGCAGGGCTGGGACCAGCCCCAGCCCCAGCCCCAGCCCTGGGACACCCCGCAGGCCCCGCCGCAGGAGGAGAAGCGCGGCGGTCTGCTGGGCGGCCTGTTCGGCCGCGGCCCCCGCAAGCTGTCGGAGGTGCAGCAGGCCTTCCAGCCCAAGGGCGGCGGCGCGGGTGACCTCGCGGCGTGGGGCCAGGCCTACGGCTGGACGGCGTCGGACGGCACCGGCAAGGAGGACGAGCTGCTGGTCGAGCTCACCCGGTCGGCGCCGGTCCGCCCGGCGACGTCGGAGGTGCCCAGCAACGTGCTGCGCGGCCGCGCCGACGGCCTGGACCTCGTCGCGTTCGACATCGTGTCGCCCTACGGCCGCGGCTGGGTGGCCACCCACGCCGTCACGGCGGCTCCGGTGCTCGGCCAGCTGCCCGGCTTCCGGCTGACCCCGGCCCGCTTCTGGCGGCACGGCACCGGCGGGCTGCTGCAGATCCCCAGCGGCGACCCCGAGTTCGACACCCGCTGGGTGCTGCTGGCCGCCGAGGACTCCCCGCAGCTGCGCCGGGTGGTCGAGGACCCCGTCGTCCGGCAGGCCCTGCTGGGCTCCGACGACGGCGACGAGCTCTGGTCGGCGGTCGGCTTCGTGGCCGCGATCCGGCCCGACGGCCACCGCCCGCTGCTGGTCGAGCACCACGCCCGCATCCTGGCCGCGGTCACCGCCGCCCTCGGCGCCGGGCGATGACCCGCTGACGCAGACCCCCCAGCAGACCCCCCAGCAGGGCGCGGGCCTGCGCGAGCTGCTCCCGCTGCTCCGCCCGCACCGCCGGGCGCTGGTCGCGGCCGCGGTGCTGTCGCTGGTGTCGGCCGCGGCCGCCCTCGCCCAGCCGCTGCTGGTCTCCCGGGTGGTCGACGCCGTCGGCTCCGGCGGTGCGCTGCTGCCCGGGGTGGCCACGCTGGTCGTCGTCCTGGTCGCGGCGGCGGTGCTCGGCGCCGGCCAGCAGTACCTGCTGCAGCGCACCGCCGAGGGCGTCGTGCTCACCACCCGGCGCACGCTGGCCGACCGGCTGCTGAGGCTGCCGGTCGCGGAGTACGACCGGCGCCGCACCGGGGACCTGATGAGCCGGGTCGGCTCGGACACCACGCTGCTGCGCGCCACGGTCACCAGCGGGGTCGTCGAGGTCGGTGGCTCGCTGGTGCTGGGCATCGGCGCGCTCATCGCGATGGCGCTGGTCGACGGGTGGCTGCTGCTGGTCACGCTGGCCTCGGTCTCGATCGGCGTGGCCACCGCGATCGCCGCGGCCCGGCGGGTGCGGGTGCTGTCCCGGCAGGCCCAGGAGCAGGTCGGTGCGATGAGCGCGTCGGTCGAGCGGGCGCTGTCCGCCGTCCGCACGATCCGGGCCAGCGGGGCCACCGCCCGCGAGGTCGACACGGTGGGCGGCTCGGCGGAGAAGGCCTTCCGGGCCGGGGTCGCCGTCGCCCGGCTGCAGGCGCTGGTGGCCCCGGCCAGCGGCATCGCGATCCAGGGCGCGTTCCTGGCGGTGCTCGGCGTCGGCGGCTACCGGGTGGCCAGCGGCGCCATCGGCATCTCGGACCTGATCGCGTTCATCCTCTACCTGTTCCTGCTGATCCAGCCGCTGGGCCAGGTGATCCGGGCCTACACCGAGCTGCAGACCGGGCTGGGTGCCCTGGCCCGGGTGCAGGAGGTGCTCGCCCTCACCCCCGAGGACGACGACCGGCCCGCCCGCCCCGGCACGACCACCGCCCCCCGGCTGCCCGCGTCCGGCGACCCCGTCCCGCTGCTCGAGCTGCGCGGGGTGGACTTCGACTACCCGGACGGCACCCGGGTGCTGCACGACGTCTCGTTCTCGGTCCCCGCCGGGACCCGGACGGCACTGGTCGGGCCCTCGGGCGCGGGCAAGTCGACGCTGCTCGCGCTGGTCGAGGGCTTCTACCCGCTCAGCGGGGGCAGCATCCGGTGGGCCGGCACCGACGTGCTGGACCTGCCGCGCTCGCTGCTGCGGGCCCGGATGGGCTACGTCGAGCAGGAGGCGCCGGTGCTGGCCGGCACCATCCGCGAGAACCTGCTGCTGGCCGCCCCCGAGACGCCGGAACCGGCGCTGTGGCAGGTGCTCGAGGACGTCGGGCTGACCCCGGTGGTGGCCCGCTCCGACCTGGGGCTGGACGTGCTGGTCGGCGACGACGGCGTGCTGCTGTCCGGCGGCGAGCGGCAGCGGCTGGCCATCGCGCGGTCGCTGCTGGCCCGACCGGCGTTGCTGCTGCTGGACGAGCCCACCGCCAGCCTGGACGCCCGCAACGAGACCCTGCTGCGGCAGACGCTTGCGACCGCGGCGCAGGACCGGGCGCTGCTGGTGGTCGCGCACCGGCTCTCGACCGTGCGCGACTCCGACCAGATCGTGGTCCTGGAGGGCGGCCGCGTGGTCGCCGTCGGCACCCACGACGAACTGGTCGAGACCGACCCGCTCTACCGCGAGCTCGCGACGGCTCAGCTGCTGGTTTGACCCCCGCCGCTCGGGTGCAGGGCCTCCCGGACGGCGGCCTCGAACCCCAGCCGCGGGGGTGACCCGATCAGCTGCGCCAGGTCGTCCTCGCCGGCGACCACCGTGTTGGCCAGCGACTCCACCAGCGAGCGGGCCAGCTGCCGGGACACCGGGGTGAGCAGGTCGATGCCCAGGGCGGCCAGCGCCGGGTTCCCGACGGGCACCGGGAGGAACCACCGGCGGCCGAGCCCGGCGACGGCCGCGTAGCGCCGCACCAGGTCGGCGTAGGTCATGACGTCGGGCCCGGCGACGGCGAAGGCCCGGTTGACGTCGGCCGGCAGGCCGGTGCACCCGACCAGCGCGGTGACGACGTCGCGCAGCGCGACCGGCTGCACCCGGGTGCGCACCCAGGCCGGGGCGGGCAGCACGGTCACCCGCTCCGTGACGTGCCGCAGCATCTCGAAGCTCGCCGACCCGGCGCCGACCACGATCGCCGCGCGCAGCACCGCCGTCGGCACGCCGGAGGCCAGCAGCAGCGCGCCGACCTCCTCGCGGGAGCGCAGGTGGTCCGACAGCGGTTCGTCGACCGGGCGCGGCCCGCCCAGGTAGACCAGGCGGGAGACCCCGGCCCGGCGGGCGGCCCGCGCGAGGCCGCGGGCGTGGGCGCGGTCGGTGGCGGCGAAGCCGGGTCCGGCGTCGAGGGCGTGCACCAGCCAGTAGGCGAGGTCGACCCCGGCGCAGGCGCGGGCGAGGGCGTCGTCGTCCCCGGCGTCCCCGACGACCACCCGCACGTCGGGCAGCCAGGGGCGGTCGGCGAGCCGCCCGGCGTCCCGGGTGAGGACGGCGACCTCGTGGCCGGCGGCGAGGAGGGCCGGCACCAGGGCCCCGCCGACGTGCCCGGACGCTCCGGTGACCAGGACCCGCATCGGGCCAGTCTCCGGTGGTTCCACGTGGAACGCGCCCCGAGTGGCGGGCCGACCGGGGCAGGGCCACGCTCTCCGGCACCGACCCCGGCGAGAGGTGCACCCGATGGCCACCACCGAGCAGACCGCCCAGCCGGAGCTCAAGCGGGTGATGGGGCCCGGCCTCCTGCTGCTGTTCATCGTCGGCGACGTGCTGGGCACCGGTATCTACGCGCTGACCGGCCAGGTGGCGGCCCAGGTGGGCGGCATCGTCTGGGCGCCGTTCGCGCTGGCGTTCGCGGTCGCGCTGGTCACCGCGTTCAGCTACCTGGAGCTGGTCACCAAGTACCCCCGGGCGGCCGGTGCCGCGCTGTACACGCACAAGGCGTTCGGGGTGCACTTCCTGACGTTCATCGTCGCCTTCGCGGTCATGAGCTCGGGCATCACGTCGGCCTCGACGGCGGCCCGGGCGTTCAGCGCGAACGCGGCGCAGGTGTTCGGGCTCGACCTGGGCGAGGGCATCGGCATCACCCTGATCGGCCTGGGCTTCATGGGCCTGGTCGCGATGGTGAACCTGCGCGGGGTCGGCGAGAGCGTCAAGGCCAACGTGGTGCTCACCTGCGTGGAGCTGACCGGCCTGCTCATCGTGATCGGGGTCGGTGCCTGGGCGCTCGGGCTCGGCGAGGGCGACCTGTCCCGGGTCACCCAGGTCGACACCGGCGACCAGAGCCTGGTCGGCGGGGTGATCGCCGCCACCGGCCTGGCCTTCTTCGCGATGGTCGGCTTCGAGGACTCGGTCAACATGGCCGAGGAGTGCAAGGAACCCCGCCGGATCTTCCCCAAGGTGCTGCTCACCGGGCTCGCGCTCACCGGGGTCATCTACGTGCTGGTGTCGATCTCGGCGATCGCGCTGGTGCCCGCCGACGAGCTGTCGGTCGGCGACACCCCGCTGCTGCAGGTCGTGCAGGCCGGCGCCCCCGGTTTCCCGCTGGCCCTGTTCGGCGTCATCACGATGTTCGCCGTCGCCAACTCCGCGCTGATCAACATGCTGATGGCCAGCCGGCTGGTCTACGGCATGAGCCGCGAGGGCGTCCTGCCCCCGCTGCTGGGCCGGGTGGGGCCGCGTCGGCGCACCCCGGTCACCGCCATCCTGTTCACCACCGCCCTGGCGTTCGGGCTGATCACCTTCGTCGGCGCGGTGCCCGACCTCGGGGGGACGACGGCGCTGCTGCTGCTGGTCGTGTTCGCGGTGGTCAACGTGGCCGTCCTGGTGCTGCGCCGCGACCGCGTCGACGCCGACCACTTCCGCACCCCGACGTTCCTGCCGGTTGTCGGCGCCCTGGCCTGCGCGTACCTGGCCACGCCCTTCGCCGGCCGGCCCACCGTGCAGTACCAGATCGCCGGGGTGCTGCTCGCGATCGGCGTCGTCCTCTGGGTGGTGACCGTCGCGGTGAACCGGAGGACGGGGACCACCGTGCGGATGGACCCGGAGGCGCTGAGCGGCGAGCACCCCACGGGGCCGAGGAACTGAGTTTCGTCGGCCGGGCCAACACCGGTGGTGGTCGGACCTCTTCTGGTGCGGCAGGGGTGACGTCAGGGCGTGGACGGCGCGGTTCTGTCGTCGGGACCCGGTACGATCGAGGGGTCGTACCGCCAGCAGCCCGCTGAGCGTCGTCCTGAGCCTCCCGGGCGCCGGTGGTCTTGCGCGAGAAGAAGGGCCCCACGTGGCTGGATCCGGCAAGCCTGCCGAGCAGAACTCCTACTCCGGTAGCTCGATCACCGTCCTCGAGGGGCTCGAGGCGGTCCGCAAGCGCCCGGGCATGTACATCGGCTCCACCGGCGAGCGCGGCCTGCACCACATGGTGTGGGAGGTCGTGGACAACGCCGTCGACGAGTCGCTGGCCGGCTTCTGCGACACGGTCCGGGTCACCCTGCTCGACGACGGCGGGGTCCGGGTCGAGGACAACGGCCGCGGCATCCCGGTCGACGAGCACCCGGTGCAGAAGCGCCCGACCGTCGAGGTCGTGCTCACGATCCTGCACGCCGGCGGCAAGTTCGACGGCAAGAGCTACGGGGTCTCCGGCGGTCTGCACGGCGTCGGCGTCACGGTGGTCAACGCCCTGTCCACCACCCTGGACGTCAACATCTGGCGCGACGGCACCGAGTACTTCCAGCACTACACCGACACCGTGCCCGGCCCGCTCGAGACGGTCGGCAAGACCACCAAGCGCGGCACCGCGATCACCTTCTGGGCCGACCCGTCGATCTTCGAGACCACGGTCTACAACTACGAGACGATCCGCCGCCGCCTGCAGGAGATGGCCTTCCTCAACAAGGGCCTGACGATCATCCTGCGCGACGAGCGCCGCACCCAGGTCGCCGCCGAGGCCGCCGCCGACGAGCTGCTGATCGGCGAGGCCGAGCCCGCGGCCGACGACGACAAGCCGTTCACGGCCACCGAGGTCACCTACCGGTACGACAACGGGCTGTCGGACTACGTCCAGCACGTCAACGCCAAGCGCAGCCCGATCCACAAGTCGATCATCAGCTTCTCGGCCGACGGCGTCGGCAAGAACGACACCGCGATGAGCCTCGAGGTCGCGATGCAGTGGTCGGAGTCCTACTCCGAGTCGGTGCACACCTTCGCCAACATCATCAACACCCACGAGGGCGGCACCCACGAGGAGGGCTTCCGCGCGGCGCTCACCTCGATCGTGAACCGGTACGCCGTCGAGAAGAAGATCCTCAAGGACAAGCCCGAGGACAAGCTCTCCGGCGAGGACATCCGCGAGGGCCTGGCCGCCATCGTGTCGGTCAAGCTCGGCGACCCCCAGTTCGAGGGCCAGACGAAGACCAAGTTGGGCAACACCGAGGTGAAGGGCTTCGTGCAGCGGGTCTGCAACGAGCAGATCGGCCACTGGTTCGAGGCCAACCCGGCCGAGGCGAAGACCATCATCACCAAGGCCAGCTCGGCCGCCCGTGCCCGCCGCGCGGCGCAGGACGCCCGCAAGCTCGCCCGCAAGAGCCTGCTCACCGTCTCGGGCCTGCCCGGCAAGCTGAGCGACTGCCGCTCCACCGACCCCGCCCGCAGCGAGGTCTACATCGTCGAGGGCGACTCGGCCGGCGGTTCGGCCAAGTCCGGCCGCGACTCGATGTTCCAGGCGATCCTGCCCATCCGAGGCAAGATCATCAACGTCGAGAAGGCGCGCATCGACCGGGTGCTGAAGAACACCGAGGTCCAGTCGATGATCACCGCCTTCGGCACCGGCATCCACGACGAGTTCGACATCGTGAAGCTCCGGTACCACAAGATCATCCTGATGGCCGACGCCGACGTCGACGGCCAGCACATCACCACGCTGCTGCTGACCCTGCTGTTCCGCTTCATGCGACCGCTGGTCGAGGCCGGGCACGTCTACCTGGCCGCACCTCCGCTGTACAAGATCAAGTGGGGCGGCAAGGTCGGCATCGAGTACGCCTACTCCGACCGCGAGCGCGACGCGCTGGTCAAGGCCGGTGCCGAGGCCGGTCGCAAGATCCCCAAGGATGAGGGCATCCAGCGCTTCAAGGGTCTGGGCGAGATGGACGCCAAGGAGCTGTGGGAGACCACCATGGACCCCGACACCCGCATCCTGCGCCAGGTGACCCTGGACGACGCCGCGGCCGCCGACGAGATCTTCAGCGTCCTCATGGGTGAGGACGTCGAGGCCCGCCGGTCCTTCATCACCCGCAACGCCAAGGACGTCCGCTTCCTGGACGTGTAGCGGGGCGATCCGGGCTGATCCGGGCCCCGGTGGACGACGCGGTAACCCATCGTCCATCTGCCCGCCACTCGGACGTCGTCCCAACCCCATGTCGACCTGGGGTTTTGTCCACCGCTGTGCACTGACCTGTGGAGAACTGAACCGTGACGGAGAGCCCCACCACCGACCGCATCGAACCGGTCGACCTCCAGCAGGAGATGCAGCGCAGCTACATCGACTACGCGATGAGCGTGATCGTGGGCCGCGCGCTCCCCGAGGTGCGCGACGGCCTCAAGCCGGTGCACCGCCGCGTGCTGTACGCCATGTACGACCAGGGCTTCCGCCCCGACCGGGCCACGGTGAAGTGCGCCCGCGTCGTCGGCGAGGTGATGGGCAACTACCACCCGCACGGCGACACCGCGATCTACGACGCCCTGGTGCGGCTGGCCCAGCCCTGGTCGATGCGCTACCCGCTGATCGACGGGCAGGGCAACTTCGGCTCGCCGGGCAACGACCCGGCCGCGGCCATGCGGTACACCGAGGCCCGGCTGACCCCGCTGGCCATGGAGATGCTGCGGGACATCACCGAGGAGACCGTCGACTTCCAGGGCAACTACGACGGCACCAAGACCGAGCCGCTGGTCCTGCCCGGCCGGTTCCCCAACCTGCTGGTCAACGGCTCGGCCGGCATCGCCGTCGGCATGGCGACCAACATGCCCCCGCACAACCTGCGCGAGGTGGCCGAGGCCGTCTTCTGGATGCTCGACCACCCCGAGGCCCCCGCCGAGGAGGCCCTCACCGCGTGCATGGAGCGGGTCAAGGGCCCGGACTTCCCGACCCACGGCCTGATCGTCGGCCGCGACGGCATCGAGGACGCCTACCGCACCGGTCGCGGCGCGGTGCGCATGCGTGCCGTCGTCGCCGTCGAGGAGGACTCCCGGGGCCGGGTGCAGCTGGTGGTCACCGAGCTGCCCTACCAGGTCAACCCGGACAACCTGGCCGAGAACATCGCCGAGCAGGTCAAGGACGGCCGGCTGCAGGGCATCTCCGAGATCGCCGACGAGTCCTCCGACCGCGTCGGCCGGCGACTGGTCATCACCCTGCGCCGCGACGCCGTGGCCAAGGTGGTGCTGAACAACCTCTACAAGCACACCCAGCTGCAGACCTCCTTCGGCTGCAACATGCTCTCCATCGTCGACGGGGTGCCCCGCACGCTGCGGCTGGACGAGCTGGTCCGGTACTGGGTGATCCACCAGATCGAGGTCATCCAGCGCCGCACGCGCTACCGCCTGCGCAAGGCCGAGGAGCGCGCCCACATCCTGCGCGGCTGGGCCAAGGCCCTGGACCAGCTCGACGCCGTCATCGCCCTCATCCGCGCCAGCGAGTCCGCCGAGACCGCGCGCACCGGGCTGATGGAGCTGCTGGACGTCGACGAGATCCAGGCGCTGTCGATCCTGGACCTCCAGCTGCGTCGCCTGGCGGCGCTGGAGCGCCAGCGCATCCTCGACGAGCTGGCCGAGATCGAAGCGATCATCGCCGACCTGCAGGCCATCCTGGAGTCCCCGGAGCGGCAGCGGCAGATCGTCCGCGACGAGCTCAAGGAGATCGTCGACAAGTACGGCGACGACCGCCGCACCCAGTTCGTCGCGCACGACGGCGACGTGTCGATGGAGGACCTCATCGCCGAGGAGCAGGTGGTCGTCACGATCACCCGCACCGGCTACGCCAAGCGCACCAAGGCCGACCTCTACCGCTCGCAGCGGCGCGGCGGCAAGGGCGTCATGGGGGCCACCCTCAAGCAGGACGACCTGATCCAGCAGTTCTTCGTGGGGTCGACCCACGACTGGATCCTGTTCTTCACCAACAAGGGCCGGGTCTACCGGGCCAAGGCCTACGAGCTGCCCGAGGCCGCCCGCACCGCGCGCGGCGCCCACGTGGCCAACATCCTGGCCTTCCAGCCCGACGAGAAGATCGCCCAGGTCATCCAGATCAAGGACTACGCGGTCGCCCCGTACCTGGTGCTGGCCACGGCCAACGGCCAGGTCAAGAAGACCCGGCTGACCGACTTCGACTCCCCGCGCAGCGGTGGCGTCATCGCGATCAACCTGCGCGACGGCGACGAGCTGGTCGGGGCGGCGCTGATCGACCCCGAGCAGAACCTGCTGCTGGTCACCCGCAAGGCCATGAGCATCTGCTTCAAGGCCGACGACGCCCAGCTGCGCCCCATGGGCCGGGCGACCGAGGGGGTGCGCGGCATCTCCCTGGCCGACGACGACCAGCTGCTGTCGATGATCGTGGTGACCGAGGGTGTCGACGTCCTGGTCGCCACCGAGGGCGGCTACGCCAAGCGGACCGGGATCGAGAACTACCCGGAGCAGAACCGCGGCGGCAAGGGCGTGCTCACCGCCGACCCGAAGTCCCGCAAGGGCGTGCTGGTCGGTGCGCTGTCGGTCGTGCTGGGCGACGAGCTGTACGCCATCACGTCGAGCGGTGGCGTCATCCGCACCCCGGTCAACGGCGTCCGGCACAACAAGGACCGCGCGACCATGGGCGTCAAGCTCATGAACCTGCCCGAGGACGTCTCGATCGTCGCCATCGCCCGGACGACGGACGACGTGGAGCCCGAGACGGGCGACCAGCAGACCCTCTGAGTCCGGCAAGCCGTGCACCTTGCCCTGGCGGGGTGCGCGGCGTGCCGGGCAGGTGGATCGGGTGCACGCCGCACCCCGACGCCTAGGCTGGGGCGAATGCCGTCGACCGGGACGGACCGCAGGGTCCGCCCCGGGCACGGCTGAGCGACCACCGATGTGCGGTCGCCGCCCGACCGGGTGGCGGCCGGGCGCGACGGGGGCGGGACACCGACCCCGGGACGGAGAGCGGCATGAGCGACCGGACCCAGTCCTCGGTGCGCACCGAGGACTCCTCGGCGGCGGCCGACCCCGAGACCGCGGCGATCACCCCCGAGGAGCCGGCACGCTCCTCCTCCGGTGGGCAGCCCGTCGGCGGCGCGAAGGGCACCGGCACGGCACCGGGTTGGGGCGGAGCCACCCCCGGCAAGCAGTCGCCGGCCAAGCAGCCGTCGGCCAGCACGCCGCCGGCCGCCACGCCCGCCGGTCAGGCCCCGGCCGGGCCGACCCAGCCCGCCGCCAAGCCGGCGGGGAAGCCCGCGCAGTCGGCCGGCCGCCCGGCCGGGCAGCAGGCCGCCCGTCCCGCGGGCCAGCGCCCCGCCGCACCCGCAGCACCGGCCGCCACCGTGGGCGCCGCCCGGCAGGGAGCGCCGCAGACCGGTGCCCGCCCGGCCAACCGCGACGCCGCAGGCGCCCCCCGGCAGTCGGGCAACCGGCCCCCGTCGGTCGTCGGCCGGCCGGCCGAGGGGCGGGGTTCCGAGGGGTCCGAGGGCGACCGCCCCGGGGGCAAGGTCCGCGGCTCGGGCAGCCGGGGGCCCCGCCGGGCCCGCCTGCAGCTCCGGCACATCGACACCTGGTCGGCGCTGAAGATCTCGCTGGTGCTGGCCATCGCGCTGTTCTTCGTCTGGATGGTCGCCGTCGGCGTCCTCTACGGCGTGCTGAACGGCCTGGGCGTGTTCTCCACCCTGAACGACCTGATCGGCCAGCTGGGCTCGACGTCGGGTGACTCCGGTCCCTCCGACGTGATCACCCCCGGGATCGTCTTCGGCGGCGCGGCGGTGATCGGTGCGGTGAACATCGTGCTGTTCACGGCGCTGTGCACCGTCGGCACGTTCATCTACAACCTGTGCTCCGACCTGGTCGGCGGTCTCGAGGTCACGCTCTCCGAGCGCGACTGAGCCGAGGACCCCGCGCGGCGGAGCCGCGCGGGGTCCAGGTATGGTTTCCGAGGTTCGCGGGCCTGTAGCTCAGACGGTTAGAGCGCATCCCTGATAAGGATGAGGCCGGAGGTTCAAGTCCTCCCAGGCCCACCGTGCACTGCCCAGCTCCACCCACGCACGTCGTCCGGCGAGGAGGCACCCCCGTGCTGAAGAAGGTCGCCGCGGTGGCACTGGCCGCCGGGGCCGTGCTGGCCGTCCGCAAGCGGACGGCGGCCAAGGGCGACCAGGACCTCTGGGCCGAGGCCACCAGCGGCCCCGACGCCGTCCGCACCACCCAGCGCTAGAACCCGTGGCGGTGCCCGCACCGCCCCTCGGGGACGTAGCTCAATTGGTAGAGCACCGCCTTTGCAAGGCGGGGGTCAGGGGTTCGATTCCCCTCGTCTCCACAGTGTCCCGACGGTTGCTGCTCCCCGCGCTCGGCGTGCTGCTGGCCGCGTGCAGCTCGCCCACCCCGCCCGTCGATCCCCCCGCCTCGACGACGGCGGCCACCACGACCAGCGCGCCGGCCCCCACCACGACGGCAGCCCCGACCACGGCCGAGCCGGTCACCACCGAGCAGGACTGCCCCTACCTGGCCACCGCGCAGGTCGAGGACGTCGTCGGCCAGAAGACCCCCACGGTCACCACCACCGGGGTGCCCGGGGGGCCACCGCCGGGCTGCACGTTCGCCAAGCCGGACGGCGAACCGGCGCTCACCGTCGAGATCACCCAGGCCGCCGACCCGATCGCCGCCCGCACCGCCGCCGTCGAGCGCGTGGCCGGCATCGGGGGGACGGCGGTCGACGACATCGCCGACGGCGGGGGGATCGCGGTCGGCACCGACCAGACGGTGCTGGCCGTCGCCGACGGCACCCTGGTCGTGGTGGTCACGGTGAACCAGGAGTCCAGCCTGCAGGCGCGGGAGATCGCGCAGGCCGTCGTCGGGGCCGTCTGAGCAGCGCATCGCCGCAGGTGGGACGATGGAGCGCGTGACCGAATCGACTCCTGCGCGGCGCGCAGTCCTGCACACCAACCACGGCGACATCACCGTGGACCTGTTCCCGGACCACGCCCCCAAGACCGTCGCCAACTTCGCCGAGCTCGCCGAGGGCAGCCGCGAGTGGGTGGACCCCCGCACCCGGGCCAAGACCACCGACAAGCTCTACGACGGCACGATCTTCCACCGGGTCATCGACGGCTTCATGATCCAGGGCGGCGACCCGCTCGGTCAGGGCACCGGCGGCCCCGGCTACCGGTTCGGCGACGAGTTCCACCCCGACCTGCAGTTCTCCAAGCCCTACCTGCTGGCCATGGCCAACGCCGGCCCGGGCACCAACGGCTCGCAGTTCTTCATCACCACGACCAACACCCCGCACCTGAACAACAAGCACACGATCTTCGGCGAGGTCGCCGACGACGAGTCCCGCAAGGTCGTCGACACCATCGGCAAGGTCCCGACCGCGCGCGGCGACAAGCCCCTCGAGGACGTCGTGATCACCTCGGTCGAGGTGCAGCGCAGCTGAGCACCACCGACGGACCCGGGGGTGCGGGTCAGCCCGCGCCCCCGGCCACCACCTGCTACCGGCACCCCGACCGGCCCACCCGCATCTCCTGCGTCCGCTGCGGTCGGCCGATCTGCCCGGAGTGCATGAACCCCGCCTCGGTCGGCTTCCAGTGCCCCGAGGAGCTCGCCGAGGCCCGGCGCACCGTCCGGGCGCCCAAGCGCTCCACCGGTGTGCGGGTCGCCGGCCGGCGGTGGGGCCCGGTCACCCTCGTGCTGGTCGCGCTCAACGTCGCCGTCGGCATCGCCACGGCGGTCGCCGCCCTGCTCTCCGGCGGCAACCCGATCAGCTCGTTCAACTCCCCGCTGACCGGCCAGCTGCTCACCGCCCCGGTGCTGATCGACCAGGGCGAGTGGTGGCGGGTGCTGACCAGCGCCTTCACCCACGCCAGCATCGTGCACCTCGCGCTGAACATGCTGGCCCTGCTGCTGTTCGGCTCCGAGCTCGAACGGCTGCTGGGCAAGGGTCGCTACCTCACCGTCTACCTGGTCGCCGCCCTCGGCGGCGCTGCCTCGCTCCAGCTGTTCGGCAGCTACCTGGGCGGCGTCGTCGGTGCCTCGGGCGCCATCTACGGCCTGCTCGGCGCGTTCGGCGTCGTCCTGGTCAAGCAGAAGCAGGACCTCCGAGGTCTGCTCACGCTGCTGGCCATCAACCTGGTGATCAGCTTCCTGCCCGGTGTCTCGCTGCTGGGCCACCTCGGCGGTCTGGTGGCCGGTGCGGTCACCGCCGCCGTCCTGCTGTGGGCCGGCCGCCGCCGTGCCCTGGCCGTCGCCGGGGTCGCCGTGGTCGTCGCCGTGCTCCTCGTGCTGACCTTCGGCGGTCTGCGCTAGCCCGGTCTGCGCCGGCCCGGTCCCGGCTGGCCGGGACGGTGGCCCAGGACCTCGGCGCCCACCTGCGCCGGGTCGGCGCCGAGGTCCCGGCGGCCGAGCACCACCAGCACGGTGTCGTCGGCGGTGTCCTCGAGCTCGAGGGTGGTGGTGCGCAGCCCGAGCCGCCGCGCGGTGCGGACCCGGGACAGCAGGCGGTCGCGGGGGATGACCGTGGTGCCGGTCAGGGATCGGACGACGACCTGCCCCTCGTCCGCCCGCAGCCGCGGTCGCAGGACCAGGTCCCGGACGACGACCCCGAGCAGCAGCAGGGCGGCGGCGCCGACGAGCACCCGCCCGAGCTGGTCGACCAGGAGTGCCCCGGCCCCCAGGAGGACCGCCACGGCGCCGGCCGCGAGCGTCTCGGCGCGTCGGGTGGACCACTGCACGGGGCCAGCCTCCCAGGCGGTCCCTCCACAGCGCGCACCCGGTTGTCCACAGGGCGGGGTGCCGACCCCGGGACGCGCCGTCCGACCTGGACGTTCGTCGTCCTCACCATGCGTGATCACGCTCCGGACACGCCCGGTGACCGACCCCCGGACGGGGTGGTCACGGTCCTGGAGTCGATTCGTCCACACCTGTGTGCACAGGTGGGGACAGAAGAACAGGGATGTAGTTACGCGGGTGGACCTGCTGCCCCATCCGTCACACGGAGGACAACGGTGCAGGTCGGAGGCGGGTGCGCGGCTCGGCTCCCTCCACACGCGGTGGACAAACCTGGGGGTGGTCGGTCATCGGCGTTGTGGATCAGGTCGTCGGCCTGTGCACACGTCGGGACCGCGGACGTGGTCGACATCTCGACACCGACCGGACCGGTTCGTCGCACTCGGACTGCGGTGCCGGCCGGCAACCGCGACGCTGGACGTGTGCAGGTTCTGGTGACTGGAGCGTCCGGGTTCGTGGGTGGTCGGCTGGCGCCGGCCCTGGTCGAGGAGGGGCACCGGGTGCGGGCGATGACCCGGCGTCCGGAGAAGTACCGCGGCGCCGGGGAGGCGGTCGCCGGCGACGTCTCCGACGAGGCGTCGCTGCGGAGTGCGCTGGAGGGCTGCGACGCCGCCTACTACCTGGTGCACAGCCTGGGCGACGCCGACTTCGTGCAGGAGGACGCCGCGGCTGCCCGGTCGTTCGGTCGCGCCGCCGCCGACGCCGGGGTGCGCCGGATCATCTACCTGGGCGGGCTGGGCGAGGACGCCGACGACCTCTCCGACCACCTGCGCAGCCGCCGCGAGGTCGAGCAGCTGCTGGGCGAGGGCGGGGTGCCGGTGACCGTGCTGCGCGCCGGCATCGTCGTGGGCCACGGCGGGGTGTCCTGGGAGCTGACCCGGCAGCTGGTCGCCCACCTGCCGGCCATGATCACCCCGCGCTGGGTGCACACCCGGACCCAGCCGATCGCCGTCGCCGACGTCGTCCGGTACCTGGTGGGTGTGCTGGAGGCCCCCGAGGCCGAGGGGCGGGTGTTCGAGGTCGGCGGCCCCGACGTCCTGGAGTACCTGGAGATGATGACCCGGGTGGCCGAGATCCAGGGCCGCCACATGTTCGTCGTCCCCGTGCCGTTCCTGACCCCGCAGCTGTCGGCCCGCTGGCTGTCCCTGGTGACCGACGTCGACCTGCAGACCGGCAAGTCGCTGATCGACTCGATGACCAACGAGGTGGTCGTGAAGGACGACAGCATCCGGCAGGTGGTCCCGTTCGAGCCGATGGGCTACGACCAGGCGGTGCTCACCGCGCTGGGCGAACGTGCCGCCGAGCGCCGGGAGGCCGCCGGCGACAGCCCCCGGCACGGCGGTCTGCTGGCCCGGGGCGCGCGCTCGTGAGCCGACGGCGGGCCAGCGGGCCGCTGGACCGCACCGTGGCGGCCCTGGCCCGCCACGCACCGCCCTGGCTGATCGACCCGGTACCCCGCGACCACCGCGAGTCCGACCAGGCCTTCCGGCGCCGCAGGCGGGTCACCGCCGGGGTCTCGGTGCTCGGGGCCGGGCTGCTGGGGGTCTCGCTGTCCCAGAAGCCGGACTCCAAGGAGTTCTACGGCCTGACGATGGCCGTCGCCGGCACGTGGGTCGCCGGCGGCATCGCCTCGGGTCCGCTCCACCTGGGGTGGATGCGGTCCTCGAAGGAGGTGCTGCACCGACCGGTGATCACACCGGTCGTCACCGGGGTCGGCATCTTCGGGGTGTTCTACAGCGCTGCTCTGGTGGCCCGCCGGATCCCGGTCCTCAACGCCGCGGTCACCCGGGTGCTGCGCTACGCCCACCAGGGCAACCCGGCGCTGGTCGCCACCACCACGCTGGCCAACGGCATGGCCGAGGAGGTCTTCTTCCGGGGGGCGCTCTACGCCGCGGCCGGCACGACCCACCCGGTCGCGAAGTCCACCGCGGTCTACGCGCTGGCCACGACGGCGACCCGCAACCCGGCGCTGGTCCTGGCCTCGGTGGTGATGGGCGCCCTGTTCGGGTGGCAGCGCAGGATCACCGGGGGGATCCAGGCGCCGGTGCTGACCCACCTCGTCTGGTCGACGCTCATGCTGCGCTTCCTGCCCGCGCTGTTCGACGACCAGCCCTCGATCGAGGCCGAGCGGCCCCAGCTGGACGACTGAGGGCGCTCAGCGCCAGCGCATGCTCATGACCAGCCCGGCGACCATGGCGCCGAAGCCGATCGCGAAGTTCCACGCCGACAGCGAGACCATGAACGGGATCTTGTCGCCGGCCACGTAGTAGACGACGATCCAGATCAGCCCGACCAGCATCAGCGCGATCATCAGGGGGGCGTACCAGCGGGGGCTGGGCTGCGCGGCGCGCGCCCGGGTGGCGCTGGAGGGCAGCACCCCCTCCGGCGGGGTGTACACCGACTTCTTGCGCACCTTGGACTTGGGCACCGCGAGGACTCCTCGAGCTCGATGAGCGCCGGCTCGCCGCCCCCGACCTGCGGTCGGACCCGGCTGACCGGACGGGGGAACGGCCGTCGTGGCCGGTCCGGATCGCCCCCAGCCTAAGCTGCGGGGGACGTGACGTGGGCCGACGGCCCGCACCGCGCGCCGTCGTCGTCCCCGGGAGGTCCCGTGCGCAGAGCCAGGGCACGCCGCCGGCGGACCGCGTGGGACGCCCTGGTCCCGGTGGTCGCGCTCGCGGCCGGGATGCTGTTCGCCACGTCCGGGCAGACCGCACGGGGCACGGATCTGCGGGCCGGCGACGTCACCGAGCTGTCGCAGCTGATCCGGCAGCTCACCGCCGACAACGACGCGCAGGAGGCCCAGCTCGGCCAGCTGCAGGACCGCTCCGAGGCCCTCACCGCGGCCGAGGCCGGTCGCAACGGGGCCGTGGCCGCGGCGGCGGCCGCCGGTGCGGCCGAGGAGGCCTCCGCCGGGTTCACCGCCGTCAGCGGGGCCGGGCTCGAGGTCACCCTGGACGACGCCCCGGAGACCGACAGCGGCACGCTGCCCCGCGGGGCCAACGTCGACGACCTGGTCATCCACCAGTCCGACGTGCAGGGCGTGGTCAACGCGCTGTGGGCCGCGGGAGCCGACGGCGTGGCCATCATGGGCCAGCGGTTGATCGCCACCAGCGCCGTCCGCTGCGTGGGCAACGTGCTGCTGCTCCAGGGCCGCACCTACTCCCCGCCCTTCGTGGTCACGGCCGTCGGCGACGCCGACGCGATGCGCGACCGGTTGGGCGAGTCCCGCGAGGTGGCGGCGCTGCAGCAGGCGGTGGACCGGTTCGGTCTCACCTACCGCGTGCAGGACTCCTCCCAGGTCGACCTGCCCGCCTACGATGGCGCGCTGGACCTGCAGTACGCCTCGGCCGCCGGCTGAGACCTGCTGCCGGGCGGGGAGGGACCATGGACGACGAGGACGCCGGGCGCCCCCGGCGCGGCCGGCACGCCCCCGAGGAACCGGCCGACCCCCAGCTGCCCCAGCCGGTCGGGGCCGACGCCACCGTCCGGCAGGCCCGGGTGCCCGATGTCCCCCGGGAGCCGCTGGCCGCCCCGGCGCACGACGAGCCCGTGGACCCGGACGACCAGGGCGACCCCGGCACCACCGACGACCCCGGCACCACCGACGACGCCGCCCCCCGCCGCACCCGCACCCGCGGTGACCTGGTCCGCACCGGGGTGCGCGGGGTCGGTCAGCTGCTGGTCACCGCCGGTCTCGTCGTCCTGCTGTTCGTGGTCTACGAGGTCTGGATCACCGACCTGACCAGCGACCGCAAGCAGGACGCCCTGTCGCAGGACCTGCGGGCGGACTGGGACACCGGGTCCGACGACCCCACCGTGCCCACGCTCCCCGGCGGCGGCATCTCCGAGGTGCCCCTGGGCGAGGGGTTCGCCTTCATCCGGATCCCGCGGTTCGGTCCCGACTACGTCAAGGTGATCCTCGAGGGCACCGACGAGCAGGAGCTGGTCGAGGGCCCGGGCCACTACGTCGACTCCGCGATGCCCGGCGAGCAGGGCAACTTCGCCCTCGCCGGCCACCGGGTGGGCAAGGGCTCGCCCTTCCTCGACCTGGACCAGCTGCAGTCCGGCGACCCGATCGTCATCGAGACCGAGGACACCTGGTACGTCTACCGGGTGCTGGCCGAGGACGACCCCAGCGGCATCCCGGCCCAGCAGATCGTGCTGCCCACCGACGTGTCGGTCATCGCCCCGACCCCGAACGGGGCCCTCGACGGCCCGGCCAGCGGGGCGTACCTGACGCTGACCACCTGCCACCCGAAGTTCTCCGCCCGCGAGCGGCTCATCGTGCACGCGGTGCTGGACGGCGACCCGATCCCGAAGGCCGACGCCCCCGACGGGCCGCCGGCGCTGAGCGAGGGCTGATGTACACCTGGATCTGGCGGCACCTCCCCGGCGGGACGGCGGTGAAGAGCGTGCAGGCGCTGGTGCTCGTGCTGGCCGTGTGCGCCCTGCTGCTGTTCGTCGTCTTCCCGTGGGTCGAGCCGAAGCTGCCCTTCAACGACGTGACGGTGGACCGGTGAGCGAGCGAACCATGGGCACGGACGCGCGGGTGCTGGTCGTCGACAACTTCGACAGCTTCGTCTACAACCTGGTCCAGTACCTGGGCCAGCTCGGCGTCCCCAGCGTGGTCCGCCGCAACGACGCGGTGACCGTCGACGAGCTCGGCGATCTGGATGTCGCGGGCGTGCTGCTCTCGCCGGGCCCCGGGACCCCGACCGACGCCGGGGTGACCGTGCCGATGGTGCGGGCCGCCGCCGAGGCGGGCGTCCCCGTCCTGGGGGTCTGCCTGGGCCACCAGGCGATCGCCGAGGCCTTCGGGGGGGACGTCGTCCGGGCGCCCGAGCTGCTGCACGGCAAGACCAGCCAGGTGGTGCACGACGGGGTCGGGGTGCTGGCCGACCTGCCCTCCCCGTTCACCGCGACCCGCTACCACTCGCTGGCCGTCGAGGCCTCGACCATGCCGGCCGAGCTCGAGGTCACCGGTCGCACACCGTCGGGGATCGTCATGGCCCTGCGGCACCGCGAGCTGCCGATCGAGGGGGTGCAGTTCCACCCCGAGTCGGTGCTCACCGAGGGCGGTCACCAGCTGCTGGCCACCTGGCTGGGCCGGTGCGGCCTGGCCCCCGACCCGGCCCTGGTCGAGTCCGCCTCGGCCGCCGCGAAGCGCCTGCTCACCGCGGTCGGCTGAGCGGTCGGGGGCCGGCCCCCCGACCGCTCAGTTGTTGGGGATGCTCGGGATCGGGACACCCGTGCCGGTGGTGGGTGTCGCGGTGGTGGTGGGCGCCGACGTCGCCGTGGTCTGGGTCGGGACCGGGACGGCGATGAGGACCACGATCTGCTCGTCGGCGGTGGCCAGCTGGCCAGCGGCGGGCTCGGTGCCGATGGCCTGGCCCTGGGCGACCTCGTTGCTCTCGGCGTTCTGCTGGGTGACGACGGCGAAGCCGGCGGCCTGCAGGGTGGCCCGCGCCTGGTCGAAGGTCTGACCGCGCACGTCGGGGATCGGCGCGCTGCCGGTCGAGATGCTGAGCGTGATGACCTGGGTCTCGGGGTTGGCCTGGGTGCCCTCGCCGGGGTCGACGGCGACCACCTGGCCGGCCGGCTCGGTGGAGGCGACCTGGTTGGTGTTGATCCGCTCGAAGCCCTGGTTGTTCAGGTTGGAGCGCGCCGCGGCCTCGCTGAGGCCCACGACGTTGGGGATGGCCACGGTGTCCGGTCCGGCGCTGACCACGAGGTTCACCGCGGTTCCCTCGTCGACGCTCTGGCCGGCGGCGGGGTCGCTGCTGATGACCGAGCCCTCGGCGACGGTGGGGCTGGCCTGGGGGGTGACCGTGCCCAGCTCGAGGCCCTGCTGGGTGAGCGCCGCCTCGGCGGCCGCCTGCGTCTGGTTCACCAGGTTCGGCACCTGCACGGTGGCCGTGGTGGGGGCGGCGGGGGTGTCCGTGCCGCCGCCGCCGCTGTTGAGCACCACGAGCAGGGTGATCAGCCCCGCGAGCACGACCACGCCGGCCACGACCAGGGCGATGATGCCGCGCCTGCGCCGCTTGGCGGCGGCCTCGTCGTCGGCGTCCCAGTGGTCGTCCTGACCCGGGTAACCGCCGCCGGCGCCGAGGTAGGAGGTGCGCTCGGCGTCGCCCATGACCGGGGTGGCCTCGACCCGCTGGCCGGCGACCGCGCGCAGCAGGTCGCTGCGCATCTCGGCGGCGGACTGGTAGCGGTTGGCCGGGTTCTTGCTCATCGCCTTGAGCAGGATGGCGTCGAGCTCGGCCGGGACGTCGGGGTTGATCGAGGACGGCGTGCGGGGGTCCTCGCGCACGTGCTGGTAGGCCACCGCCACGGGGGAGTCGCCGGTGAACGGCGGGGCACCGGTGACGAGCTCGTAGAGCAGGCAGCCGGCCGAGTAGACGTCGGAGCGGGCGTCGACGCCCTCGCCGCGGGCCTGCTCGGGCGAGAGGTACTGCGCGGTGCCGATGACCGCGGCGGTGGAGGTCATGGTGGCCGCGGAGTCGGAGACCGCCCGGGCGATGCCGAAGTCCATCACCTTCACGGTGCCCTGCGGGGTGATCATGACGTTGCCGGGCTTCACGTCGCGGTGCACGATGCCGTTGCGGTGGCTGAAGTCCAGCGCGGCGCAGATGTCGGCGGTGAGGGACATGGCGCGGTCGGACTCGATGCGGCCCTCGCGGCGCAGCACGTCGCGCAGCGTCTCGCCCTCGATGTACTCCATGACGATGTACGGGGTGGCGCCGGTGGTGGTGCGGTCCTCGCCGGTGTCGTAGACCGCCACGATCGCCGGGTGGTTCAGCGACGCCGAGGCCTGCGCCTCGCGGCGGAAGCGGACCTGGAAGGACGGGTCGCGGGCGAGGTCCGAGCGCAGCACCTTGACGGCGACCTCGCGGCCCAGCCGGAGGTCGCGGCCGCGGTGCACCTCGGCCATCCCGCCGCGGCCGAGGACACCACCGATCTCGTAGCGCTCACCGAGCACCTGCGGGGTGGTCATCGACGGTCCTCTCGGGCGGCGGCCGGGGTCCCCGGGCCACCAGGCAGCGTAGGCGATCCGGTCGGGCGGACCGGGGACGTGCTGGGGGTGGTCACGGAGGGGTCTCCCCGCCGGCGGGTGGAGGTTCGGTGGTCGTCGTGGCCGCCGTCGTGGTGGGGGCCGAGGACGTCGAGGACGACGTCGTCGTGGTCCGGGTCGTCGTGGGTGCCTGCGTGGTGGTCGCCGGGGGCGGAGCCTGCGTGGTCTCCTCCGGCTCCGTCGTCTGCTCCTGCGACTCCTCGGTGGTCTGCTCCGCCGAGCTCTCCTGCGTCGTGGTGGCCGCACTCGTGGTCGGGGGCGCGGAGGTGGTGGTGGCCGGGGTCGTCGTCGTCCCCGGGGAGCCCTCGTCGTCGCCACCGCCCAGCAGGGTGAAGGCGAGCACGGCGCCGAGCACCAGCAGCACGACGGCCGCGGCCGCCACCCACGGCCACGGCGACCGGCGCCGCGGCTCGTCGTCGTCCCAGCTGTCGACCTGGTCGTCGACCGGGGGGCCCTGCAGCGGGGGCATGGCGCGCGGAGCGGTCGCCGGCCCGGTGGTCGCGGCGGCGGCGCCCGCGGCGCCGATCATCTGCGTGCTGCCACCGCCCACGGCGGGGATGAAGGCGGTGGTGGCCGCCGTCTCGGGGCCCGGCCCGCCGGCAGCCACCCGGCGCGCGGCCTCGGCGAAGGCGCCGCCGTCGGCGAACCGGGCGGCGGGGTCCTTGGCCAGCGCCTTCTCGACCAGCGCCCGCACCGGCGCGGGGACGGCGGCCGGCAGCGGGGGCGGGGGCCGGTTGATCTGGGCCAGCGCGATGGCCACCTGCGAGTCGCCGTCGAACGGGCGGTTGCCGGCCAGGCACTCGTAGCCGAGCACCCCGAGGGAGTAGACGTCGGAGGCGGCGGTGACCTGGAAGCCCTGCGCCTGCTCGGGGGACAGGTACTGGGCGGTGCCCACCACCATGCCGGTGCGGGTCAGCGGGGCGGCGTCGCGGGCCCAGGCGATGCCGAAGTCGGTCAGCTTCACGACGCCGTCGGGCCGGACCATGAGGTTGCCCGGCTTGATGTCGCGGTGCACCACACCGGCCCGGTGGGCGGCGGACAGGCCCTCGCCGGCCTGGGCCAGGACGTCGAGGGTGCGCTCGGGGGACAGGGTGATCTCGCGGTCGAGGATCGCGACCAGCGGCTCGCCCTCCACGTACTCCATGACCAGGAAGGCCAGCGTGCGGCCGTCGTCGTCCTGGATCTCGCCGTAGTCGTAGACCGAGGCGATGTTGGCGTGGGTCAGCCCGGCGGTGTGCCGGGCCTCGTTGCGGAAGCGCTCGAGGAAGTTGCGGTCGCCGGTGTACTCGCTCTTGAGCACCTTGGCCGCGACCGTGCGGCCCAGGGTGCGGTCGGTGGCCTGCCAGACCTCACCCATGCCGCCGGTGGCGATGGGGGCGGTGATCTCGTACCGCCCGGCCAGGATGCTGCCGATGTGCAGTGCCATGGCTAGTTGCCCCCGTGAGCGGCCAGGTACGCGGACATGACCTGCTGGGCGACCGGTGCCGACAGGTCGCCGCCGGTGCCCTGACCGCCCTCGACGAAGACGGCCACGGCGATCTGCGGGTCGCCGTCGGGGCCGGCGAAGCCGACGAACCACTGGTTGTCGTCGCCGTCGGTGGTGGTCTGGGCGGTGCCGGTCTTGCCGCCCACGGTGTAGCCGTCGATCTGCGCGCGGCGGCCGGAGCCGTTCTCGACCACGCTGACCATCATCTCCTGCAGCTGCTCGGCGACGTCGGCCGAGACGGGCTGGCTGCGGACCTCGGGCGTGGTCTGGTCGACCACGCTGAGGTCGGGTGCCTGCAGCTGGTCGACCAGGTACGGGGTCATCAGCTCGCCGTCGTTGGCGATGGCGGCGGCGATCATCGCGCCCTGCAGCGGGGTGATCTGCACGTTCTGCTGGCCGATGGACGCGTTGGCCAGCTGGGCGTTGCCGTCGACGTCGCCCACGGTGCTCTCGACGACCGGCAGCGGCATGGTGAAGCCGCCCTCGTCGATGCCGAACGCCTCGGCCGCCTCGCGGACCCGGTCCTCGCCCAGCTCCACGCCCAGGCCGGCGAACGCCGTGTTGCAGGAGATCGTCAGCGCCTGGATCAGGGACTGCTCACCGCTGGGGTCGCACACCTCGTTGCCGAAGTTGGGGATGGCCCGGCTGCTGTCCGAGGGGGTGTAGTACTGCGGCGCGGGGACGACGGTGTCGGGGGTGTAGCCGTCCTCGAGGGCCGCGGCCGACACGATCAGCTTGAAGACCGAGCCGGGGGAGTAGCGCTCGGAGACCGTGGTGTTCACCCGGGGGTCGGGGTCCATCGCGCTCAGGGAGTCCGAGTACGCGCGGATCGCGGCGGGGTCGTGGCTGGACAGCTGGCCGGGGTCGTAGGTCGGGCTGCTGACCATGGCCAGCACCGCACCGGTCTCGGGGTCCAGCGCGACGACCGCGCCCCGGACGCCGCCGAGGGCGTCGAAGGCGGCCTGCTGGGTGGCGGCGTCGAGGGTCAGCTCGACGTTGCCGCCGGAGGGGTCGCGACCGGTGAACAGGTCGGCGATCCGGCGGAAGGCGAGCCGGTCGTCGGAACCGGAGAGGATCTCGTCCTCGGCGTCCTCGATCCCGCTGTTGCCGTAGACCAGGGAGTAGTAGCCGGTGACCGTCGAGTACAGGTCGGGCTGCGGGTACTGGCGGAGGTAGGTCAACGTGTCGTCGGTGGCCACGGACTGGGCCACGGGGTTGCCGTCGACCACGATCTGCCCGCGCTCGCGGTCGTACTCCTCGGCCAGGATCCGGGTGTTGGACGGGTCCGAGCGCAGCTCCGAGGAGCGCACCACCTGGATGTAGTTGGCGTTGAGGATCAGCAGGGTGAACAGCACCAGCACGCTGATCGCGACCTTGCGCAGCGGTGCGTTCACGGCCGCACCACCTCGGTGAGCGCCTCGCCCAGCTTGGGGGCCGGGGGCGCCGGCGGGGCGGCCGGGCGCCGGGCGGCGTCGCTGATGCGCACCAGCAGCGCGACCAGGCCGAAGTTCGCCACCAGCGACGACCCGCCGTAGGCCACGAAGGGGGTGGTGAGCCCGGTCAGCGGCAGCAGTCCGGTCACACCGCCGAGCACGACGAACACCTGCCAGGCGATGCCGAACGCCAGGCCGGCGGCCAGCAGCTTGCCGAACCCGTCGCGCACGACGAGGGAGGTGCGCAGCCCGCGCTCGACGAGCACCAGGTACAGCACGACGACGGCGACCAGCCCGAACAGCCCGAGCTCCTCGCCGATCGCGGCGGCGATGAAGTCGCTCTTGGCCACCGGCACCTGGTCGGGGCGCCCGCCGCCGAGGCCGGCGCCGAACAGGCCACCGGTGCCCAGGCCGAACAGCGACTGCACGACCTGGTAGCCACCGCCGTCCGGGTAGTAGGCGAACGGGTCCAGCCAGGTGTCCACGCGCAGCCGCACGTGCCCGAACAGCCGGTAGGCCAGGGTCGCGCCGGCGGAGAACAGCAGCACGCCGATGACCAGCCAGGACACCCGCTCGGTGGCCACGTAGAGCATCACCACGAAGATGCCGAACAGCAGCAGCGAGCTGCCCAGGTCGCGCTCGAAGACCAGCACCAGGATCGAGACGCCCCAGGCGACCAGCACCGGGCCCAGGTCGCGGGCGCGCGGGACCTCGAGGCCGAGCACGCGACGGCTGGCCAGCGCGAGCACGTCGCGCTTGTCGACCAGGTAGGCGGCGAAGAAGATGACCAGGCAGATCTTGGCGAACTCACCGGGCTGGATCGAGAACCCGGCCACCCGGATCCAGATCTTGGCGCCGTTGACCTCGGACAGCGCCGAGGGCAGCACCGCCGGGACGGCCAGCAGCACCAGGCCGACCAGCCCGATCGTGTAGGCCAGCCGGGCGAGCGCGCGGTGGTCGCGCACCACCAGCAGCACGCCCACGAACACCACGAGCCCGACGGTGGCCCACAGCAGCTGGGTGGGGGCGTCCTCCCGGCTGGAGACGGACTCGCCCAGGGCGTTCGTGGCGATGTCCAGACGGTGGATCATCGACAGGCCGAGACCGGTGAGCACCGCGATGCAGGGCAGCAGCAACGGGTCCGCGTAGGGCGCGACCTTGCGGACCACGAGGTGGGCGGCCACCCAGATGCCGGAGAACCACAGCCCGAAGGTGGCGATCTCGGGGCTGGGGGAGCCGGTGATGGTGATGTCGACGATCGTCTGCGCGGCCAGCGTGATGAGCACCGCGAAGCCGAGCATCACCAGCTCGGTGCCGCGGCGCTTGGGTGGGGTGGTGACGCCCGGGGCGGCGTTCTTCGGGTCGGTGCCCGGGCCGACGGCCGGTACGGGGGCGGCCATCAGCCTGCCTCCCGGCAGTCCACTCCCGGCTCCTGCGTCCGGCTCGACGTCGTCGTCTGCGTGGTCGTGGCCGGGGCGGTGCTCGTCGGGTCGGTGCCGCTGGGGGTGCCCGTGGCGCCCGGGTCGACGGTGGTCGGTGCGCCCGTCGTCGACCCCGTGGCCGACGCCGTGGCCGACGCCGAGCCGGAGGTCGGGGTGGACTCCGGGGTGCGGCAGAGCGGCAGCCGCTGCTCGAGCAGGTTGGCCAGGATCCGGTCGGCGTCCTCGCGGTCGCTGGCGTCGATCCCGGAACCGACCCGGCTGCGCGCGGCCAGGGTGAGGTCGGTCCAGGCCAGGTCGGTGGCGGTGTCCAGGCGGTAGAGGTCGATGCCGGCCAGCGAGGCGTTGATGCCGCGGTAGACGCCGACGTCGCCCTCGTCGACCGAGCGGACGAACCAGTGGTTGCCGACGAAGGCGTAGAAGCCGACCGCTGCGGCGCCGAGGACCACCACGACGCCCAGCGCGACCAGCACGGTGCGCAGCGGTCGGCGCCGCTTCACCGGCGGGCTCGCGGTGGTCACCGACGCCGTGGGGGTGGCCGGCCTCGGGTCGGCCAGCGCGGCCCGGCCGGCGGCGGAGCGGGGGTCGACCTCGCGCTGCCCGCGGTTGTCCCCCGCGGCGCCGTCGACGACCGGGTCGATGCGGGAGCTGCCGTCGTCGTCGACGACGTCGGCCACGATGCAGGTGATGTTGTCCGGGCCGCCGCTGCGCAGCGCCAGCTCGATCAGCCGGTCGGCGGTGGCCTGCGGGTCGGGGTCGCGCAGCGCCTCGGCCATCGTCTCGTGGCTGACCACGCCGGACAGGCCGTCGGAGCACAGCAGGTACCGGTCACCGGCGCGCGCCTCGCGCATGGAGAGGTCGGGGTCGACCTCCTGGCCGTTGAGGGCACGCAGCAGCAGCGAGCGCTGCGGGTGGCTGTTGGCCTCGTCCTCGGTGATCCGGCCGTCGTCGATCAGGGTCTGCACGAACGTGTCGTCGTGGGTGATCTGCGAGAGCTGGCCGTCGCGGACCAGGTAGGCCCGGGAGTCGCCGACGTGGCACAGGGCCAGCCGGCCGCCGGCGAACAGCACCGCGGTCAGCGTGGTGCCCATGCCCTCGAGCTCGGGGGACTCGCGGATGACCTCGCGCAGGTGCTCGCTGCCGTCGAAGACCGCGTTGCGCAGGGAGGACAGCATGTCGCCGGTGGGGGCGTCGTCGTCCAGGTGCTCCAGCGCCGCGATGACCACCTTGCTGGCGACGTCGCCGGCGGCGTGGCCGCCCATGCCGTCGGCGACGGCGAGCAACCGCGGGCCGGCGTAGACGGAGTCCTGGTTGCTGCCGCGGATCAGGCCGCGGTCCGAGCGGGCGGCGTACCGCAGCACCAACGTCATGAGCGGAGCTCCAGCACTGTCTGTCCGATCCGGATCGGTTGGCCCTGGGCCACCAGCAGCGGGCCCTGCACGCGCTGCTGGTCCAGGTAGGTGCCGTTGGTGGAGCCGAGGTCCTCGACGTACCACTGGCCACCGCGGTTGGTGAGCCGGGCGTGCCGCGAGGAGGCGAAGTCGTCGGTGAGGACGAGGGTGGAGTCGTCGGCGCGGCCGATCAGGATGGCCTGCTCGCCGAGGGTGATGCGGGTGCCCGACAGCGGGCCGGCGGTCACGAAGAGGTTCTTCGGCCCGCGGGCGCCCTTCTTCTTGCCCGCCTGCGCGCGCGGGGGCACCGAGGCCACCCGCCCGGCGCGCCCGCCCAGCAGGTCGGCCCGGACCACCCGGAACGCCGCGAAGATGAACAGCCAGAGCAGCAGCAGGAACCCGAACCGGAAGACCTGCAGCACGATCTCGGCGGTCATGCGCCGTCCTGCCGGTAGACCAGCACGGAGTGGCCGATGCGGATGACGTCGCCGTCGCTGAGCGGCTGGCGGCCGACGCGGCGGCCGTTGACCAGGGTGCCGTTGGTCGAGCCGAGGTCCTGGACGGCGGCCACGGGACCCTCGAGGACGACGTCGACGTGCTTGCGGCTGACCCCGGTGTCGGGGAGCCGGATGTCGGCCTCGGTGCCGCGCCCGATGACGTTGCTGCCGGGGCCCAGGACGTGCCGGGTGCCGGGACCGTCGACGACGAGCACGTGGCTCACGCCGGGGCGCTGGCCGGAGCGGCCGACCACCGACGGGCCGGCCGGCCCACGGCCCTGGATGGAGGGCAGCGGGGGCAGCGGCGGGCGCCCGGCCACGGGCGGGACCGGCGGCGGGACGGCGGGGGCGCCGGTGTTGTGCCCCGGGACCGGGCCGCCCCAGTCGTCGTCCAGGCCGGCGGACAACCGGGCGCGGCGCTCGGGTCGGGCCGCACCGGGGTCGGCGACGTGCGAGGCGACCTCGAACACACCGGTGTGCAGCTCGTCGTCCCGCTCGAGGCGGACCTGGATGTCGCCGAAGGTCTGGAAGCCCTCGTCGGCCACGTGCTCGGCGACCATGTCGGCCAGCTCGGCAGCCAGCTGCTCGGACCACTCGGAGAGGTTCTCGTAGTCGGTGGGGCCCAGGCGGACGTCGTAGACGTTGGGGACCAGCACCCGGCCCTCGCCCATGACCTTGCGCTGCTCCGTGGCCTCGCGCTGCAGGGCCTTGGCGATCTCGGCCGGGTGCACCTTGCCCTTGAAGACCCGGGCGAACGCCAGGCCGACCATGCCCTCGAGGCGACGCTCGAAGCGCTGCAGCACACCCACAGTCGCTCCCTACGCTCGGTTGACCTCCCGCTGACTGAGGGCCGATCGTAACCGTGACCAGGCGTCGAGGACGCCCGGTGAGCCCGCGACGCCCCGGCGGAAACCCTCGGGAGCCGACTGCTAGTGTTCTCCCTCGCCAGGGCAAGTGGCGGAATGGCAGACGCGCACGGTTCAGGTCCGTGTGTCCGAAAGGACGTGGGGGTTCAACTCCCCCCTTGCCCACAGTGCAGACGAGAGGCCCCACCCGGATCCGGGTGGGGCCTCTCGTCGTTGCTGGCGGTCCGGCTGGTCAGCGGCGGGCGAGCGCTCCGCGGGTGCCGAGGGTGCGGGCCAGCAGGACGGCGCCCCAGGGCCCGACGACCCAGACCGGCCACGGGTAGCCGAAGCCGCCGGCCAGCGACGACATCAGGTAGACCGCCCACACGACCAGCGCGACCGTCGCGTACCCGCGCCAGGCGTTCCGCAGGTCACCGCCCCCGCAGCTGCCGTAGGTCGGCCCGCCGGCCGGCGCGGCCGCCGCCCGGGGCACCGGCAGGTCGGCGGTGAGGACGGCGAGGTCGGCGTGGGTGCGCGCCGCGTAGGCGGCGGCCAGGCGCTCGTCGTACTCCTCGACGGTCAGCCGACCGTCCTTCATCGCGGTGCCGAGGACCTCGGCGACGGTGGCGCGGTCTGAGTCTGCGGCTCGCAACGTGGTCTCGGGCATGACCCGAGTCTTCGCCGGGGAGGGCGCCCGGCACCACTGACGTCTGTCACCGATCCACCCCTCGACCCGTCACGGGCCGGGGTCGCGTCAGAACCGCCAGAGCCCGGCGAACCCGGCGATGGCCAGCAGCACGCTGGCGATCGCGATGACCACCGCACCGCCGGCCAGCGGCTCCTCGGCCTGCACCGCCCGGGCAGCCATCAGGGCGGGGAGGACGCCGAGCACCGCGATGTGCACGGTCAGCGCCAGCCCGAGGTAGACGGCGGCGAAGAGCACCACGAGCAGGCTGTACCGGTGGCGCCGCCAGCCGGTCGGCGCCGGGGCGGTGGTCGTCGAGCTCCACGGGGCGGGGGCCGGGGTCCAGGGTGCGGGTGGGGGAGCGGCGTGCTCGGTCCAGGCGCCGCCGTCCCACCAGCGGGTGCCACCGGTGCCGTGGGGGTCGGGGTACCAGCCGGCGGCCGGTGCGGTCATGGTTCCTCCTGGACGGCGTGCTGCGACGCCGGCACCGTAGGCGCGATCGTCGCCGTGACGGACCGGTGATCGCCGGATTGGCAGCGAACCCACAGCCGAGCGGTCGCCCGGCGTCCGCGCCCGTGGTGAGGTGACCCCGTGCCGATCGACCCGCACTTCGTGCCGTTCCTGCAGCGCCTCGCCGAGCTCGGCGCCACCCCCCTGGTCAGCGGGGACGCCGCCGTCGACCGGCAGCGCTACCGCGCCCTGTCCCTGGCCCGCAGGGGCGAGGGGTACCGGCCCGAGCCGGTCGCCGACGTCGAGGACCGCACCATCGCCGGTCCCGGCGGTGACCTGGGCGTGCGCATCTACCGGTCGGGGCTGGGCCGGGTCGGCGGGCAGACCCGGCCGGTCGTGGTCTGGCTGCACGGCGGGGGCTGGGCGGTCGGCGACCTCGACACCCACGACCCGGTCTGCCGGGCCGTGGCCAACCGGCTGGGCGCCACGGTGCTGGCGGTCGACTACCGGCTGGCCCCCGAGCACCCGCATCCCGCACCGCTGGAGGACTGCCTCGCCGCGGTCCGGTGGGCCGCGCACCGGTGGCCGACCGCCCCGCTGGTGGTGGCCGGGGACAGCGCGGGCGCCGGGCTCGCCGCCGGGGTGGCCCTGCGCTGCCGGGACGAGGACGGGCCGGTGCTGGCCGCGCAGCTGCTGGCCTACCCCGGCCTGGACCCGGCCATGACCATGCCCTCGGTCGAGGAGAACGGCACCGGCCTGTTCCTGGAGCGGTCGGACATGCGGCAGTTCTGGGACTGGTACCTGCCCGACGGGGCCGACGCGTCCGTCGCGCCGCTGGGCACCGACTTCACCGGGTTGCCCCCGGCCGTGGTGGCCACCGCGGAGTTCGACCCGCTGCGCGACGAGGGCGACACCTACGCCGTCGAGCTGGCCGCCGCGGGGGTGCACGTCGTCCACCTGCCCGGACCGGGCCTGGTGCACGGCTACTTCGGGCTGACCGAGATCGCACCGGCCGCCGCCGTCCGCCGGGCCGAGGTGCTCGACGTCCTCGCCGACCTGCTGGGCACCCCCGGGGTGGGCCCGGACGAGGAGGCCTGGCCGACCACGGAGCCGCTGGGGGCCTGGCTCGAGCGGGGCGCCGCCCGGGTGGCGGTCGACCTGCGCGGCGGTGGGCTGCGCCGGCTCGCGGTGGGCGACTGGGACGTCCTGGACGGCTACCCCACGGGCGTGGTGCCGAAGGGCCGCCGGGGCGGCCTGCTGCTGCCGTGGCCCAACCGGCTGCGCGACGGGCGCTGGTCCTGGGCCGGCGCCGACCTGCAGCTCGACGTCACCGCCGAGGGCTCCGCGATGCACGGACTGCTCTCCTGGCAGCCGTTCTCGGTGCTGGCCCGCACCCAGGACACCGTCACCGTCGGCACCGTGCTCGAACCGCGCTCGGGCTACCCGTTCCGGCTCGCCGTCGCGCTGGACTACCGGCTGGACCCCGGCCGGCTCACCGTCACCGTGCGGGTGCGCAACGCCGGCACGCACGACGCCCCGTTCGGCGTCGGCATGCACCCCTACCTGCACGTCGGCTCTGACGAGGACGGCGACGTCGGCGCCGCCGACCTCGACGTCCCGGCCAGCACGTCGCTGGACCTGGACGGCGGGCTGCCCACCGGTGGCCGGCGTCCCTTCGACGGCGCCGTCGGCACGATCGGCGACCGTGCGCTGGACGACGCGCTCACCGACCTCACCCGGGACGACGACGGGTGGGCGCGGGTGCGGCTGCGCGGCCCGGCCGGCGCGCTGGAGCTGGCGGTCGACCGGAGCTGGCCCTGGCTGCAGGTCTACACCGGCGACACCCTGCCCGCGGGCCAGCGCCGGCGGAGCCTGGCGGTGGAGCCGATGACCTGCCCGCCCAACGCCCTGGCCGACGGCGCCGACCTGGTCGTGCTGGCTCCCGAGCAGACCTGGTCGGGCAGCTGGACGCTGTCCTGGACCCCCGCCGGCTGACCGGCCGCGCCACACTGGGGGCATGCGGGTCCTCGAGCTCTGGCGCTACCCGGTCAAGTCGCTGCAGGGCGAGCGGTGCGCCGCCGTCGACGTGGGCCCCGAGGGGTTCGACGGCGATCGCGGCTGGGCGCTGTTCGACACCGGCACCGGTTTCGGGCTGACCGCCCGCCGGGTCCCCGACCTGCTCTTCGCCGCCGCCCGGGCGACCGGGGGTCGACCCGAGGTGGTGCTGCCCGACGGCACGGTCACCGACGACGACGCCGTCCTGTCGGCGTGGGTCGGCCGGGCGGTGGAGCTGCGGCCGGCGTCCTTCACCGGCCCGCGCACCTACGAGAACCCGGCCGACGTCGACACCGAGTCGCGCTGGAACCCGTTCTCCGGGGCCGACGGAGCCTTCCACGACAACGCCACCGCCCGCATCACCCTGCTGTCGACCGGCTCCACCGGCACCTGGTCACCGCGGCGGTTCCGGGCCAACGTCGTGCTGGACGGATCGGGCGAGGACGACCTGGTCGGCCGGCAGGTCCAGCTGGGCACGGCGGTGCTGGAGGTCGGCGAGCCGGTGCCGCGCTGCGTGATGACCACCCGCCCGCAACCGGGCGGGATCGGTCGGGACACCGGCGTGCTGAAGACCATCCACCGCGAGCACGACGGCACCCTCTCGGTGGGTGCGATGCCCGCCACGGGTGGCCGGATCGCGGTGGGCGACGAGCTGGTGGTGGACTGATCCCCGTGCAGACCGTCGACCTCCGTCCGGGCGAGGACGTCATCCGCCTCGGTCAGCTGCTCAAGCTCGTCGACGCCGTGCCCACCGGCGCGCAGGTCAAGGATGTCCTGACCAGCGGCGACATCACCGTGAACGGTGAGCCCGAGGAGCGTCGCGGCCGCCAGCTGCGCGCCGGCGACGTCGTGACCGTCGAGGGCCTGGGCGACTTCCGCATCGCCTGACCACGCCCCCCACCTGTTGATCATCGGCAGCTGCAGGTGGGACGCGCCGGCCGCCCGGGCGTCCGGCCTGCACCAGACGATGATCAACTCGCCGGGCCTCTAGCCCGGCTGGCACACGGGGCACCACCAGACCTTGCGGGTGCCCATCTCGGCGACCCGGATCTCCGTGCCGCAGCGCAGGCAGGGCTCGCCGTCGCGGCGGAAGACGTAGAAGGCGTCGTCCCGGCTGACGTGGCCGTCGGTCTCCGGCCGGTCGGCGGGGTCGGTGGTGATCTCCTTGCCGCCGCGCTCGACGGCCGCCTGCATCACCCGGCGCATCTCCGACCACATGGTCGTGAACTCGTCCTCGGTGACGTCGACCCCGGGTCGGTGCGGGTCGACGCCGGCCAGGTAGGGCACCTCCGCCCGCCAGATGAGCCCGGCGCCGGCGGTCACCGCCTGGTCCAGCAGCAGCCCGCCGATCGGCTTCTTCGACTTCTGCACCTTCGCCCAGGCCAGCGCGGGGTCGGCGTCGTCGCGCAGCGGGTCGGGGCCGAGCTTGGCCACGGCGCGGTCCAGGCCCTCCTCGTCGACCAGCGTGCAGGTGATCGCGCCGCGCAGCTCGGCGCTGCGCGCGGCGTCCCCGCGCCCCACCCGGAGCCGCAGCCGCACGTTGCTGGAGTCGGCCTTCACCACCGGGCGGCCGGACAGCTGCTGGTGGTCGGCGTCCCACCAGGTCCAGCCACCGATCAGGCCCAGGTGCACGTGCAGGTACTGCGGGGAGTCGCCGGAGAACCGCAGGAAGAGGTTCTTGCCCCACGCCTCGGTGCCGCGCAGGGTGCGGCCGTCCAGGGCCGCGGCCCCGTCGGCGAACCGGCCCTGCGGGCTGTCGGTGTGCACCACGTGGCCGCTCATCGCCTCGTCGAACCGGCGCGCGTCCACGTGGATCATGTGTCCTTCGGGCATGCGCCCTGTGTACCGCGCACGTTCCACGTGGAACCGTGGCGGGGTGGCTCGCGTGCTGAAGGTCTCCGGTCCGCTCGACTTCGCCGCGATCCGGGCGGAGTTCGACGTCCCCGAGGCGTTCCCGCCCGACGTGCTCGCCGAGGCCGACCGCGTGGCCGCCGCACCTCCGCTGCCCGACCACGACGCCACCGACCTGCCGCTGGTCACCGTCGACCCGCCCGGTGCCCGCGACCTGGACCAGGCGATGCACCTGGCCCGCACCGCGACCGGCTACCGGGTGAGCTACGCCATCGCCGACGTCGGCGCGTTCGTCCCGCTGGGCAGCGCGGTCGACGCCGAGGCCCGCCGCCGCGGCCAGACGGTCTACTGCCCCGACGGCCGCACCCCGCTGCACCCGCCGCAGCTGAGCGAGGGCGCGGCCAGCCTGCTGCCCGACCAGCTCCGCCCGGCGGCCCTGTGGACCATCGACCTCGACGCGCAGGGCGAGGTGACCGCGGTCGACCTCCGCCGGGCCCGGGTGCGCAGCCGTGCGCAGCTGGACTACGCGTCCGTCGGCGAACGGCTGCCCGCCGAGCTCGAGCTGCTGCCCGAGATCGGCCGGCTGCTGCAGGCGCGGGCTCGCGACCGGGGGGCGATCGAGCTGGGCACGCCGTCCCAGGAGGTCGAGCCCGGCCCGGACGGCGGGTGGACCGTCGTCTTCCGCGGCCAGTCCGACGTCGAGGGCTGGAACGCGCAGATCTCGCTGCTGACCGGCCGGTGCGCCGCCCGGTTGATGCTCGACGGCGGGGTGGGCATCCTGCGCACCCTGCCCGCACCCGATCCCGGCGCGGTCGAGGCGCTGCGCCGGCTGGCCCCCGGGCTGGGGGTCGCGTGGCCCGAGGGGGCCGGCCCCGGCGAGGTGATCGCGACCCTGGACCCGGCGACGCCCCGGCACGCCGCCTTCCTCGACGCGGCCACGTCGCTGCTGCGGGGTGCCGGCTACACCGCCGTCGACGGCGAGCTCCCGGCCGAGCCCGGCCACGGCGGGGTCGGCGGTCCGTACGCGCACGTGACCGCGCCGCTGCGCCGGCTGGTCGACCGGTTCGGCACCGAGGTGTGCCTGGCGCTGGCCGCGGGGCAGCAGCCCTCGGCCGAGCTGCGGGCGGCGCTGCCCGAGCTGCCCGCGCTGATGGCCGCCTCCGACCGGCGCACCCACGCGGTGGAGCGGGCGGTGGTCGACCTGGTCGAGGCCACGCTGCTGGCCGGCCGCGTGGGCGAGGTGTTCGAGGCCGTCGTCCTCGACGCCGAGGAGAAGCGGTCCACCGTCGTCCTCACCGAGCTGGCCGTGCAGGCCCGGTGCGACGGCCGGCTGACGCCGGGGGACGTCGTCCGGGTGCGGCTGACCCAGGCCGGCCCGGCCACCCGCACCGTCCGCTTCGAGCCGGCCTAGACGACCTTGCCGGGGTTGAGGATCCCGGCCGGGTCCAGCGCCTGCTTGACCGCGCGCTGCATGGCCATCACGGCCGGTCCGACCTCGTCGGCCAGCCCCGGGCGCTTCAGCAGCCCGACGCCGTGCTCGCCGGTGACCGTGCCGCCGGCGGCGAGCGCGGCGACGATGATCTCGTCGAAGGCCAGCTGGGCGCGGGCCCGGGCCGGCTCGTCGCCGGGCGGCGTGATGATCAGCGGGTGCAGGTTGCCGTCGCCGGCGTGCGCGATGTTGGCGATCAGCACGTCGTGCTCGGCGGCGATCTCCTCGATCCGGCCCAGCACCGCGGGCACCGCGGCGATCGGCACGCAGACGTCCTCGGTGAGCACCGGGCCCAGCCGCTCGAGCGCCGGGTAGGCCAGCCGACGGGCGGCGAACAGCGCGTCGGCCTCCTCCTGGTCGGTCGAGCGGGCCGCCCAGGTGGCGCCGGCGGACTCGAAGCACGCCAGCAGCGCGTCGGCCTCGGCCTCCCCGGCGGCGCCGGGGGTGTCCGTGCGACCCAGCAGCACGACCTGCGCCTCGGTGGACAGGCCCATGTTCTTCCAGGCGTCGACGGCGGCCAGGCAGTGCCGGTCCACCAGCTCCAGCGCGGACGGCGTGATGCCCGCCGCGCCCACCGCGCGGACGGCCTCGCCGGCGGCGACCACGGAGTCGAAGTAGCCGGCCACCGTGTGCTCGGGCAACCGGGCCGGGCGCAGCCGCAGGGTCACCTCGGTGACGACCCCGAGGGTGCCCTCCGACCCGACCATCAGCCCGGTGAGGTCGTAGCCGGCGACGCCCTTCGCCGTGCGGCGGCCCAGCCGCACGACCTCGCCGGTGCCGGTGACGACCTCCATGCCCAGCACGAAGTCGCGGGTGACGCCGTACTTCACGCAGCACAGCCCGCCGGCGTTGGTGGCCACGTTGCCGCCGATGGTCGACCAGGGCGAGCTCGCCGGGTCCGGCGGGTACCAGAGGCCGAAGCCGGCGACGTGCGCCCGCAGGTCGTCGTTGACCACGCCGGGCTGGACCACGCACAGCCGCTCGACCGGGTCGACCTCCAGCACCGCGGTCATCTGCTCGGTGCTGAGCACCACGCAGCCCTCGACGGCGTTCGCCCCGCCCGAGAGCCCGGTGCCCGCCCCGCGGGTGACCAGCGGGACGCCGTGCCGCAGGCAGGCCAGCACGACGGCCCGGACGTCGGCGGTCGAGCGCGCCCGGACGACGGCCAGCGGCGTCCCGTACGGCGCCCACTCGGCCTCGTCGTGCCGGTAGGACGCGGCGATCTGCGGGTCGTCGACGAGCTGGCCGTCGGGCAGGGCCGCGCGCAGCTCGTCGACCAGGGTCGTGCTGGCCGTCGTGCTGGCCGTCGTGCTGGCCGTCGTGGTGGCCGTCGCCGGGGTCGTCGCCGTGGTCGTCGTCACCCCTCGAGTGGACACCCGTGCGCCCCGGCCCGCACACGGAGGGGGTCACCGGGCCCGGGCGGCGGGGGTGGAGAACCCCTCCACCCGGGGCCACACTCGGGTGGTGCACGCACCTGACTCGTGGCCCGGGCTGCTGGCCGCCGACGTCCCCGCCGGTGAGCTGCAGCGGCACCGGGCCCGGTTGCTGGCCGAACCCGGCGCCGACCGCGAGCGGGTCGAGGCCGACGCCGCGGCGGCGGAGGAGGTGCACGCCCGGCTGGCGGCGGGCCGGCAGCAGGCCCGCGAGCTGGCGGTGCTCGACGACCTGGCCCGCCGGCTGGTCGGGCTGCACGACCCGGCCGACCTGCTGCAGGAGGTGGCTGCGCAGTCGCGCCGGCTGCTGGGCGCCGACGTCTCCTACCTGATGCTGCGGCACCCCGACGGCCTGCGGATCGAGGTCTCCGACGGGTCGATGGGCTCGGCGCTGCGCGGCATCGTGCTGCGCGAGGGCGAGGGCATCGGCGGCGAGGTGCTGCGCACCGGGCGCCCGGTGTGGACGGCGGACTACCTGGCCGACACCGGCGTCCGGCGGCTCGAGCACGTCGACGGCGCCGCCCGCAGCGAGCAGCTGGGCGGCATCCTCGGCGTCCCGCTGCAGGTCGGCGGCGAGACGACCGGGGTGCTGCTGGCCGCCGACCGCCGGCCTCGCCGGTTCGCCGACCACGACGTCGAGCTGCTCGCGGCCCTGGCCGCGCACGCCGCGGTCGCGCTGGGCAACGCCCAGCTGATCGCCGACCTGCGGGCCGGGGCGGTGCAGCTGCGCCGGGAGGGGAAGCGGCGCGAGCGGGCCGGCCAGCTGCGCGAGGTGCTCACCGCCGTGGTGCTGGCCGGCGGCGGGGTCGACGGGGTGGCCCGCGCGGTCGAGCAGGCGGTCGGCGGCGCGGTGCGGGTCGAGGACCCCACCGGCGCCCGGCTGGACGCCGGCCCCGGCGGTGAGCCCGCGGGGTGGGACGGCACACCGCAGCGCCAGCTGCTGGCCGGCTCGGTGCTCGTGCCGGTGGTGCTGCCCGAGGGGCCGGTCGCCTGCCTCGTGGCCAGCCGGGTCGCTACCGACACCGACGACGAGGTGCTCGGCCTGCTCGACGCCGGGGCCACCTCACTGGCGCTGGTGGTGGCCACCGAGCGGGCCGTGGCGCTGGCCGCCGCCCGCAGCCGTGGCGAGTTCCTGCAGTCGCTGCTGGCCGGCGCCGAGGACGACACCGCCCTGCGGCGCCGGGGGCGGGCCGCCGGGGTCGACGTCGACGCGGTCACCTGCGTCGCCGTCCTCACCCCGGCCGACGCCGCGCAGGCCGGGCGGGTCGTGGCCCGGCTGGCCGACGGGAGCGGTTCCTGGTCGGTCGAGCACGCCGGCGCGGTGGTGGTGCTGCTGCCCGGGCCGACCGCGGACGACGTCCTCGCGCGGGTGGGCACCGGAGGGCTGCCGGCCGCGGTGGGGCTGGCGCCCTGCGCGGGCGGCGCGGCGGGGGTGCGCGCGGCGCACCGGGAGGCGGCGCAGACCGCGGCCCTGCTGCGGGCACTGGACCGGCCGGGGTCGGCGGCGACGGCGGCCCGCTTCGGGGTGTACCGGGCGCTGCTGAGCCCGGCCGGTCGGGGCGAGCTCGACGCCTTCGTCGACGCCACCCTGGGCCCCGTGCTGCGGTGGGACGCCGACCGCGGGCGCGACCTCGCCAGCACGGTGGACGTGTTCCTGCGCACCGCCCAGCACCACGCCCGCACCTGCGCCGAGCTGCACGTGCACGCCAACACGCTCTACCAGCGCCTCGAGCGGGTGACCGAGCTGCTCGGGCCCGACTGGCGCGACCCCGACCGGGTGCTGCAGCTGCAGCTGGCCCTGACCCTGCGCCGACTGGCAGCGGAGCTGTGACCGACTTCGTGGACTACCGCGGTCAGCCGATCGCCGTGGACGACCGGATCCGCATCGCCCCCACCCGCACCCGCCGCGGGGTACCGGCCTACCTGGGCGGCGAGGAGGGCCGGGTGGTGTCCCTGGGGCGGTCGAAGGTGACGGTCGTGCTCGACCGCTACCCCGACCGCCCGTGGGTGGTGCCCCCGGACGTGCTCGCGCGGGTGGCAGGCTCCTCGTCGTGAGCACCCCGCACCTGGCCGCGCGCCTGCAGGGCTTCGGGACGACGGTCTTCGCCGAGATGAGCGCGCTCGCGGTGGCCACCGGCTCGGTCAACCTCGGGCAGGGCTTCCCCGACACCCCCGGCCCCGCCGAGGTGCTCGACGTCGCCCGCGCCGCGATCGGCACCCCGCTGGACCAGTACCCGCCCGGCCCCGGCCTGCCGGTGCTCCGCGAGGCGATCGCGGCCCACGTGCAGCGCTTCCGCGGCCTGGTCTACGACCCCGGCACCGAGGTGCTGGTGACCGCCGGGGCCACCGAGGCGCTGGCCGGGGCGATGCTGGGGCTGCTGGACCCCGGCGACGAGGTCGTGGTGCTCGAGCCGCTGTACGACAGCTACGCGGCCGGCATCGCGATGGCCGGGGCGGTCGCCGTCCCGGTGCCGCTGCGCCCGCCGGCGGTCGAGCCGGGGGAGGTCTCCACCGCGCCCTGGACGTTCGACCCCGACGACCTGCGCGCCGCTGTGGGCCCCCGCACGACGCTGGTCCTGCTGAACACCCCGCACAACCCGACCGGCACGGTGCTCGACCGCGCCCAGCTCGAGCTGGTCGCCGAGCTGGCCCGCGAGCACGACCTGCTGGTGGTCACCGACGAGGTCTACGAGCACCTGGTCTTCCCGGGCTCGGAGCACGTCTCCGTGGCCGAGCTGCCCGGCATGCGCGAGCGCACCCTGGTGGTCAGCAGCGGCGGCAAGACCTTCTCGACCACCGGCTGGAAGATCGGGTGGGTCTGCGGGCCGGCCGAGCTGGTCACCTGCGTGCGCACCGCCAAGCAGTTCCTCACCTACGTCAACGGCGGCCCGTTCCAGCCGGCGATCGCCGCCGGTCTCGGGCTGCCCGACACCTTCTTCGCCGGGGTGGCCACGGAGCTGGCGGGCAAGCGCGACCGCCTGGTGGCCGGGCTGGCCGCCGCCGGGTTGCCGGTGGTGAGCCCGCAGGGCACCTACTTCGCCACGGTGCGGGTGCCCGGCGACGGCCTGGCGTTCTGCCGCGAGCTGCCGCACCGGGTGGGCGTCGTCGCCGTCCCGATGTCGGCGTTCTACCTGCCCGAGCACGCCGAGCTGGGCCGCGACCTGGTGCGGTTCGCGTTCTGCAAGCGCGACGAGGTGCTCGACGAGGCCGTCGCGAGGCTGACCGCATGAGGATCGCCGCTGTCCAGCACGACATCGCCTGGGAGGACCGGGCGGCCAACCACGCAGCCCTGGCCGGTCCCGTGGCCCGCGCGGTCGACGAGGGCGCCGGGCTGGTCCTGCTGAGCGAGACGTTCTCCACCGGGTTCTCCATGACGCCGGGCATCGGCGAGCCCGAGGGCGGCTCGTCGGCGCAGTGGCTGGTCGCGCAGGCGCGGCAGCACGGTGTCTGGGTCGGTGGCTCGTGCGCGGAGGTCGCCCCCGGGGAGACCCTTCCCCACAACTCCTTCGTGCTGGCCGGGCCCGACGGCACCGTGCACCGCTACCGCAAGCAGCACCCGTTCACCTACGCCGGCGAGCACGAGCGCTTCCGCGCCGGCACGCAGTCGGTGACCGTGCAGGTCGGTGACCTGCGGGTGAGCCTGTTCGTCTGCTACGACCTGCGCTTCGCCGACGTGTTCTGGGACCTGGCCCCCGACACCGACGTCTACCTGGTGCCGGCCAACTGGCCGGCCGCCCGCCGCGAGCACTGGACGACGCTGCTGCGCGCCCGGGCGATCGAGAACCAGGCATACGTGGTGGGCGTCAACCGGGTCGGCACCGCCGGCGACGGCACGCAGCACAGCGGGGACAGCCGGATCATCAGCCCGCTGGGCGAGCTGCTGGCCGAGGCCGGGGACGGCGAGACCGTGCTGCTGGCCGACGTCGACGCGGGCGAGGTCACCCGCGTCCGCGAGCGGTTCCCCTTCCTGGCCGACCGCAGCTAGTCGTCGGCCTCCACGCCCAGGAGGCGGACCTCCTCGGCGTCCAGCTGGGCCATCACCCGGCGCATGACGGCGTCGTCGATGGTGTGCTCGTCGCGCAGCCGGACCACCGTCTCCCGCTTGTCGGCCAGCAGGGCCAACCGCAGCCGTGACTCCACCGCGGCCTCCGCCAGCACCCGCTGCTTGGCCGCCCGGTGGTCGGGGTCGATCACCCGACCGTCGGCGAGCACCTGCTCCAGGTGCTGCTGCCGGATCCGCGTCTCGTAGGACTCCCGCACCCGCTCGACGACGGCCTCGGGGACGCCCAGCTCGGCGGCGCGGCCCTCCAGCGCCTCGGCGCCGGCCCGGGTCATCTCCCGCTCGGCCAGCAGCCGCTCCTCCTCCTCGGCCGGGTCCTGCTGCAGCCGGGAGAACCGGATCACCGCCGGCAGGGTCAACCCCTGCACGACGAGCAGCACGACGATGACGCCGAAGGTCACCAGCAGCACCAGGTCCCGGCCCTCGAGCGGGCCGCCGGCCGAGGTCGTCGTCGGCACGGCGAGGGCGGCTGCCAGCGAGACCGCCCCGCGGAACCCGGCCCACTGGCCGGGCAGCCGGCCGCGGAAACCGACCCGGCGCAGCCGCTGCTGCGGGCGGCGGTCCAGGGCCCGGACGACGTAGGGCATGGTGTTGCCCCACGCCAGCCGGGTGACCACGACGGTCAGCGCGACCCACAGCGTGGCGGCGACGCCGGTCCAGAGCTCGGCTGCGGTACGGCCCTCGACCACGGCGTGCAGCTCGAGCCCGACCAGCACGAACAGCGACCCGTTGAGCAGGAAGGTGGTCAGCGTCCAGAACCCGGCCGACTGCACGCGGGCCCGCGCCGAGATCACCCGGGAGGCGATCTGGGTCAGGGTCAGCCCGCAGGTGACGACGGCGACCACCCCGGAGGCGTGGATCAGCTCGGCCGGCAGGTAGGCCAGGAACGGGGTGAGCACGCTCATCACGTTCTCCAGCCGGGTGTCGTGCAGCCGGCGGCGCACCTCGACCACGAGGAGGGCCAGCACCAGGCCCACCGCGATCCCTCCGGCGTAGGACCCGACCAGCCGCCAGGCGATCCCGGCCGGGCCGACGTCCAGCGTGCCCACGGCCACGCCGACCGCGACCCCGAAGATCACCAGGGCCGTGCCGTCGTTGATCAGGCTCTCCGCCCGCAGGATGGTGCGGGCCCGGCGGGGGAGCAGGCCGGCCACGGTGGACACCGCGGTGGCGTCCGTGGGTGCCAGCACCGCGCCGAGCACGAACGCCATCGGCCAGGACAGCCCCAGCGCGTGCGCCACCACCGCGACCGTGCCCGCGGTGGCCAGCACGAGCCCGATCGACGCCAGGCTGATCGCCCGCAGGTCGGCCCGGATCTGGCGCAGCGAGATCGTCAGCGACTCCCAGTACAGCAGCGCCGGCAGGAAGAGGAACAGGACGACGTCCGGCGGCATCTCCACCCCGCCGATGCCGGGCACGAAGCCGACGACCGTGCCCAGGGCGAGCAGCACGAGGGGCGGGGGCAGCCGCAGCCGCCGAGCAAGCACCGACCCGGCCAGCACCAGGACACCGACCACCACGAGGACCTCGAGCGCGCGCACCCGCAGATCGTGGTCCCTACCGGGGCGGCAGCACCAGTTCGGCGGCCACGGCGCGGTGGTCGCTGCCGGGCAGGTCGTGCACGGAGAACGACGCGACGCCGATCCGCCGGTCGGCCAGCACGTGGTCGATGGTCAGCCGCGGTTGCGGCCGGTGCTCGGGGGTCCAGGTGTGCACCAGGCCCTGCCCCGCCCGGGTCGCGGCGTCGGCGTACCCGCGGTCCAGCAGCCGCCGGAACGCGGCGTGGTCGCGGGTGGCGTTGAAGTCACCGGCCAGCACGCGCAGCACGTCGTCCCCGGTGGAGGGCAGCGCGGCCATCTCGCGCTCCCACCGGGCGGTGCGGCGCACCGACATCGGGGGGTCGGTGTGCACGGCGGTCACCTCGAGGTCCGGCCCCCCGGGCACGGCCAGCCGGACGACGGGCTGCTCGAACCGGCCGGGTGCCCCGCCCCGGTCCAGCACCTCCAGCCGGGTCCAGACCGCCCCGCCGGCCGCCGGCGGCGCACCCGGCCGGTGCCCCCGCACGTGCTCGCTGGGCAGCAGGTCGGCCAGGCCGGCCTCGCGCATCCCCCGGTCGGCCTCGGGGGTCAGCTCGACCAGGCACAGCACGTCGGCGTCGACCGAGCGGACCAGGTCGACCACGGCACGGGGGTCGGCGCGGCCGAAGAGCAGGTTGGCCGACACGATCCGCACCCGGGCCCCGTCGGTGCGCACCGGCGAGACGCGGGTGCGCGCCAGCGTCACCCCGGCCAGCACCCCGGCGGCGGTGGCCGAGAGCAGCGTCGCCGCGGGGGACCGGCGGGCCACCGCGACGGCGAGCGGGAGCACCGACGACGCGGCCGCGTAGGGCACGAACGACAGCGCCGGCACCCACGGCCAGCCGCGCTCCCGACCGGTCACCCGCAGACCCGCGCACACCGCCCACGGGGTCGCCACGGCCAGGGGCAGGAGGTCTCGCCGCACGGTGCTCATCGGCACCCATGATCGACCACAGGGTTGCCGTTCACCTGGTTGCGGTAGAAAGCGCACCTCAACCCGTTGATCGAGCAGGAGTGGATGCACCGTGGCGACCGAGCACACCGAGATCGAGCGCAAGTTCGACGTCGACGAGACGTTCGCGCTGCCCGACCTCTCGGGGGTGCCCGGGGTGGCCTCGGTCGGCGCCCCCGTCGTCCACGAGCTGGCGGCCACCTACTACGACACCGCTGACCTGCGGCTGGCCCGCGCGAAGATCACCCTGCGGCGGCGCACGGGTGGCCCCGACGAGGGCTGGCACCTCAAGCTGCCCGCCGCCGCCGGCGCCCGCCGTGAGCTGCGGTCGCCGCTGGGCCGTGCGGTCAAGGCCCCGCCGCGGGCGGTGCTGACCCCGGTGCTGGGCGTCGTCCGCCGGGCGCCGTCCTCGCAGGTCGCGACCCTGCACACGCGGCGCACCGTGGTGACCCTGCTCGGCGAGGACGGCCGCGTGCTGGTCGAGGTCGCCGACGACCAGGTCACCGGGACCGCGCTGCCCGCGGCCGCCGGCGAGGCCGCCGTCGTCACGACCTGGCGCGAGGTCGAGGTCGAGCTGGTGGACGGCGACGAGGAGCTGCTGGGCGCGGTCGGCGCCGAGCTGGTCGTGTCGGGGGCCCGCCCGTCGCCGTCGGCGGCCAAGCTCACCCGTGTGCTGGCCGACCGGCTGGCCGGGCCGCCGCCGGCCACCGTGCAGGACGAGGCCGACGACGAGGCCGACGACACCGGTGACGACACCGGCGACACCGACGGCGGGGCGCCCGAGCCGGTGGTCGAGGAGCCGTTGCCCGAGGGCAAGAAGGCCCGGGCCAAGGAGATCGCGCGCCGCGAGCAGGCCGCGAAGGCCGCCGCGGCCGCCGCGAAGAAGGAGGCCAAGAAGGCGAAGAAGGCCTCCGAGGCCGCCGCGGCCGAGGCCGCGGAGCAGGCCCGCCTGGCCGCCGTCCCCAAGGCCGGCGCGGTGGTCGTCGCCGCCCTGGCCGAGCAGCTGGCCGCCCTGCAGCGGGCCGACCTGATGGTGCGCACCGACGTGCCCGACGGCGTCCACCAGGTGCGGGTCGCCGCGCGCCGGATCCGCAGCATCCTGGCCGCCTACCGCCCCGTGCTCGACCGCACCCGCACCGACGCCGTCCGCGACGAGCTGCGGTGGCTGGGCCAGGAGCTCTCGGGCACCCGCGACGCCGAGGTCTCCGTCGAGCACCTGCGCGAGCTGGTCGCGGCCCAGCCGGTGGAGTTCGTGCTCGGGCCGGTGGCCGCCCGGCTGCAGCAGGCCGAGCTGCAGGGCGAGACCGCCGGCACCGGCCACGCGGTGGCCGCGCTGAGCACCCCCCGCTACCTGACGCTGCTGGACACCCTGCACGCGCTGGTCGAGCAGCCCCCGCTGGCCCAGCGGGCCGGCGAGCCCGCCGCCGACGTCGTCGCCGACGTCCTTCGGCACACGGTGAAGCGGCTGCGGAAGCTGGTCGACGCCGCCGAGGACGCCGAGTTCGCCGAGCCCGAGGGCGCCGGCCAGGAGGCCGTCGACAGCCCGTACGAGCTGGCCCTGCACGAGGTGCGCAAGGCCGGCAAGCGGGTGCGCTACACCGCCGAGGTCGCCGCGCCGGTGCTCGACGGCGGGGCGAAGCGCAGGAGCGGCGCCGTGATGGGTGTGGTCGACGCGATGAAGCAGCTGCAGGACGTCCTGGGCGACCGGCAGGACACCGTGGTCACCCGCGAGCTGTGCCGCACCGTCGGCCTGGCCGCCTTCGCCGCCGGCGAGAACGCCTGGACCTACGGCCGGCTGCACGCCCTCGAGGAGGCCCGCGCGATGCAGGCCGAGCGCGACTTCTGGGCGTTGTGGCCCTCGCTGGCCCCCGTGCTGAACGGGGTCACCGGCAAGCGCTGACAATGGGGCGGTGATCGCCTTCGGTGCCGTCGTCGCCCTCGCGATGGTGCTGCTGCACGGCTGGCTGTGGTTCCGGCTCGTGCGCAGCACCACGCGACCGGGTCGGGTGCGCCGGTGGCTGACCGTGCTCACCGTCGTCCTGGCCGTCCTGCCCACCGCGGCGGTGCTCGGCCGCCGGTCGCTGCCCTTCGGCGTGCAGGCCCCGCTGGACTGGGTGGGCTACACCTGGCTGGGGGTGGCCTTCTACGCCTTCCTGGCGCTGCTGGTGCTCGAACCGGTGCGCTGGGTGCTGCGGGCGGTGCAGCGCCGGCGTCCGGTCCCGGAGCCCGGCCCGGCGACCGAGCCGGAGCCCGCACCGGAGCCGGCCGACGTCCCGCGGCGGTTGTTCCTGGCCCGCTCGCTGGCCGTCACCGCCGGCGTGGCCGCGGTCGGCACGGCCGGGTACGGGGTGTGGGCGGCGAACTCGGCCCCGGTGGTCCGGCGGGTGCCGATCACGCTGGCCGGCCTGGACCCCGCGCTGGCCGGCTACCGGATCGTCACCTTCTCCGACGGCCACCTGTCGGCGACCTACGGCGGACGGCGGTTCGAGCGGCTGGTCGAGATGGTCAACGCGCAGTCGCCGGACGCCGTCGCGATCGTCGGCGACCTGGTCGACGGCGAGGTCGCCGAGCTGCGCGAGGACGTCGCCCCGCTCGGTGACCTGGTCAGCCGGGACGGCGCGTTCTTCGTGACCGGCAACCACGAGTACTTCGTGGACACCGACGCCTGGCTCACGCACCTGGACGGCCTGGGCATCGGGATCCTGCGCAACGAGCGGGTGGCGCTGCGCCGCGGCGGGGGCTCCTTCGACCTGGCCGGCATCGACGACCGCACGGCGGCCGCGTCGGGGCTCACCGGCCACGGGGCGGACCTGGGCGCCGCGCTCGCCGGCCGGGACACCGCCGTCCCCGTGGTGCTGCTGGCCCACCAGCCGGTGCAGGTCGAGCAGGCACGGGCGGCCGGGGTCGACCTGCAGCTGTCGGGGCACACGCACGGCGGCCAGCTGTGGCCCTTCGACTACGCGGTGCGGTTGGACCAGCCAGCGGTCGAGGGGTTGTCCCGGCAGGGGGACACGCAGCTCTACGTCACCGCGGGTGCGGGGTACTGGGGCCCGCCGATGCGGGTCGGTGCCCGCCCCGAGATCACGGTCATCGAGCTGCAGGTGGGCTAGATCGACCGCAGGGCGACGAAGGCGTCGTCGAGCAGGGCGGGGATCGAGTCCTCGCCGCCGGTGGCGGCCCAGCGCAGGAAGGCCGTCGTCGCGGCGGTGAGGCAGGCGGAGACCACCACGGTGTCGGCCGCGCCCCCGGACGTCGCGAGGTCGATGCCCAGCGCCTGCGCCAGCACGCCGGACGACGCGTGCTCCCGGTCGACGGCCCGCAGCCGCAGGGCGGGGACGGCGAGCACCAGGCGCCACCGGCGCAGCAGGTCGTCGGTCGTGCGCGGCGGGAGGTCCGCGACCATCGCGTGCAGGCCGCGCCGGATCCGTTCGGTGAGGTCCAGCTCGGTGGGCTGGTCGGCGAAGTGGTCGTGGATCCACCCGAGGTCCTGCTCGGGCAGGACGACGTGCTCCTTGGTGCGGAAGTAGGCGTAGAAGGTGGGCACCGAGACCCCGGCGGCGTGCGCGATGTCGCCGACCGACACCACCTCGTAGCCGCGCTCGTCGAACAGGGCGAAGGCAGCGTCACTCAGCCGGCGACGCGTCGCGTCCCGTTTCTGCGCCCGCCAGTCTCGCGCCTCCACCTGCGCATCGTGGCATGTGGAGAGGTGTGCGGCGGGGTGGACGCGGCCGGGTGGGCGAGGTCAGCCACGCAGGTGCGGTCGGAGGAGCACCGACTGCAGCTCGGTCAGCAGGGCGGTCTCGGTGGCCTCGTCCAGGTCCTGGCCGGTGAGCCACCGCTCCACCAGCACCGCGCAGGCCGCCCGCAGCGCGAGGGGCGGGAAGGTGCCCGGGCCGACCTCACCCCGCTGCTCGGCCCGGGCCACCACGCCGTCCACCGCGCCGGTCCAGTCACCCACGGGGCCGGTCGGCAGGCCGGGGAGCAGGGGGGAGTCCGGACCCAGGGCGGGCACGGTGCGCCGCCAGGCCCGGGCGCGGGGTGCGCGCAGCGCGGCGGCCAGGGCAGCCAGCACGCCGACCGCGTCGCCGACCAGCGACCCCTGGTCCTCGGCGGGGAGGAGCTCCGGCGCGGTGCTGCCGAAGGCGTCCCGGACCAGGTCGTCCTTGCTCGGCCAGCGCCGGTAGATCGTCGCCTTGCCCACCCCGGCCCGGCGGGCGACGGCGTCCAGTGCACAGGTCTCCATGCCACCCTCGCCCAGCAGCTCCAGGGCGGCGGCGAGGATGGCGACGTCCAGCGCGGGGTCGCGGGGGCGGCCGACGGGTCGGGGCAGGGCCGGCACAGCGGTCTCCATGGCGTGGCCCCAATCTCGGAACTGAAGTTGATCGGAATGCTAGACCTGCCGTCGCTGCCTGACCAGGAGCCTGCTCGATCGAGGGGGCGTGCTTTCGTCATGACGTCCAGACGTCTTGCGATCGAGTACCTTTCAGGGGTGACCGAGCCGGAGCGACGAGCGTGAGCCCCGACGCCGGACCCAAGTACCTGGCCGTGCGCGAGCACCTGCGCCGGCGGGTCGCCGACCTGCCCGAGCACACGCTGCTGCCCCCCGAGCCGGTGCTGTGCGAGGAGTACGGCGTCAGCCGCATCACGCTGCGCCGGGCCGTCGACGGCCTGGTCGCCGACGGGCACCTGGTCCGCGAGCAGGGCCGCGGCACCTACGTCACCCGGCCCGGCATCCGGCACGAGTACCGCGAGAGCTTCGTGCACCGCATCGCCGGGTTCCACTCCGTCATGACCGAGCAGGGCGCCCAGGTGGGCACCACGGTGCTCGGCCAGCAGGTGCTCCCCGTCCCGCCGGCGGTGGCCGCCGAGCTGCGCCTGGAGCCCGCCGACCAGGTCGTCGAGCTGGTGCGGCTCCGTTCGGTCGACGGCCTGCCCAACCACGTCGTCCGCTCGTTCCTGCCGGCCGAGGACTACCCCAAGGCCGCCACCGAGGACTTCGGGCACGGGTCGCTGTACGAGTTCCTGCGCCGGGAGTACCAGGCCGACCTGGCCCGGGCGCGCATCGCCGTCGACGTCGGCACCGCCGGCGCCGAGGAGGCCGAGGTGCTGCAGGTGGTGGCCGGCTCGCCGCTGCTCGTCGTCCGCACCACCGTGCACGACGGCTACGGCAACCCGCTGGTGCACTCGTTCTCCCGGCTGCGGCCCGACGTCAGCCAGGTGGAGTTCGAGGTGTCGGTGGACGGCCGCTGAGCGCCAGCACCGCCCGCACGAACCCCGCCTTGCGGGCGGCGTGCGCCGGCTCCTCGGGCATCCCGTCGACCACCGCCAGCGGCAGGCTGGTCAGCGGGTAGCGCAGCAGCGCCGCGGTCAGCACGGACCGGCGCAGGTCGCCGGGGGACACCTCGACGCCGTCGGCCTGCAGGCCGGCCGCGTGGGCGGCCAGCGCGACGTCCAGCTCCGCGCCCAGCCCGGCGGCGTCGGCCAGCCCGGCCTCGGCGCGGCCGAACACCAGCGGTACGACGTCCCATCCCACCGGACCCGGGGTGGCCGTGGCCCAGTCGATCGCGACGAAGGTGTCCGGTGCCGACCGCGGCCGCAGCAGGTTCATCGGCGTCGCGTCGCCGTGCGCGGGCAGCCAGGGCAGGGTGGTCAGCTCGACGAGCAGGCCGGCCCGGTCGCCGGCCAGGGCCGTCAGCGCGGGCCGGAGGTCGGCCTGCGGGGCCAGCACCGGGTGCGTCCAGGTGGCGTCGTCGAGGATGTGGGGCACCGCCCAGCTGTCGAGCTGGTTCGCGCAGTACGCGGTGAGGAAGTCCCCGCCCGGGAAGTGCGGTACGGGATCGTGCCGGCGACGGGCGGCCAGCCGGCCCAGCAGGTGCGCGGCCCGTTCGGTGTCCGCCGTCGTCCAGGCCGCGTCGACCGGGTCGACGTCGACCATCCACAGCGTCGCCCGGTCGTCCTCGTGCTCGTGGACGGCGACCACCACCGGGACGGCGAGGCCCGCGGGCAGCCGCTGGGCGAGCGGGGTGGCCAGCACGTCGATCTCCAGCCGCCACGGGATGACGGAGTCCAGGTGGGCCCGCGCCGGGGAGGGGATCACCGGGGGCAGGCCGTGCCGGGCGGCCTGCAGGCCCTTGGCGACCAGGTGGACGTCGCCGTCGGCGGCCGTCGACGCGGTGACCCGGTGCAGCCCGGAGGTGGTCGGGGCGCTGGCGTCGTGGTCCACCGGGGTGCAGCGGGCGCCGGTGACGGTGAGCCCGGGGCGGTCGAGCGCCCGGCGCAGGTCCGCGGTGAGCTGGTCGAGGGTGCAACCGCCGGGCAGGTCGGTCATGACGCCGTCCTAGGATGGTCAACGTGCTTGTCTTGTCGGGGAGATGGTGAAGCAGCTTGTCCGATCCTGTCAACGGTGTCCCGGTCACCAGCCTGCTCGAGCGCGTCCTCCTCGGGCTGCGCGCCGAGCTGTACGCGCTCAGCGCGGCCCGCTTCCCGGGCCTGCGGGCCCGGCACTACCGGCTGCTGACCTTCCTGCCGCCCGCCGGCGAGCGGCTGAGCCGGGTGGCCGCGGTCAGCGGGCTGACCAAGCAGGCGCTCGCCCAGACCCTGCGGCCGCTGGAGGACGGCGGCTACGTCGTGGTCGGCCCCGACCCGGCCGACCGGCGGGCCCGCGTGGTGCGGTTGACCGACCGGGGACGCGAGGTGGTGGAGGCGGTCGGTGAGCAGCTGGGCGCCGTCGAGCGCCGCTGGGCGGCCGCGGTCGGCCCCGAGCGGTACGCGACCGCCAGGGCCGTGCTGGGCGAGGTCATCATGGGTGGGCACCCCCCGTCGTCAGGAGCTCCATGACCACCGCCAGCGGCACCCGCCGCGTGCCCGACCGCCGCGCGGACGTCTGGGCGGCCCTCGCCGTCCTGCACCCGTACTGCGCGGTCTGCGACGTCTCCTACGTCGTCTCCGGGCCCACCCGCAAGGGCACGACCTTCGTCTGCGTGCCCGGTGAGCTGACCGGTGACGCGGCACCACCGGCCGGGGCGCCCCGGGGCACCATCCTGGAGTGGACCCCGGCCCGCGTCGTCGTCACGCGGCTCGAGCTGACCCCCGAGACCTGGACGACCCGGATCGAGCTGGCCGACGCCGGCAAGGGCGGGGCCGACGGCACCGACGTGACCATCACCGTGACCCACGAGCCGGTCGGCGGGTCGCGGGTGGCCCGGCTGGTGCAGCGCGGTTCGCTCACCCGGCTGGTCCGCCGCACCGTCGACAGCGAGCTCGAGCGACTCCCCGAGCACCTGGCTGCGGGGGTCTGACCAGCCGGGGAACCGCACGGTCCGCGGGACGTTGGTCCACTGTGACCGCGCACGCACTGGAGTGGCAGCGAACAGCGGCGGCGCTGGTCCGCGCGATGCCCCGGCACCGCATGGTCGGCAACGGCATGCAGGCCGCCGACGCCGACGAGCTGCACGCCGGGGTCTCCGCCGGCACGCCCTGGTCCGAGGTCGCCGTCCGGCTGGCCCGCCGGCAGACCCGGGCGGCGATGGCCGCCATCGAGGCCGGTGACCGCCAGGTCGCCCGCGACCGCTTCCTGCGCGCGGCGGCCTGCTACAGCTTCGGGCAGGTGCCGCTCGAGGACGGCCCGGCCAAGCGGTCCCTCTACCGCGACCTGGTCGACGCGTTCGGCCGGGCCGGGGCACTGCTGGACCCGCCCGCCGAGCACGTCGAGGTGCCCTGGCGCGGCCGCAGCCTGCGCGGCTGGCTGCTGCGTCCGTCCGGCGTCGTCCGTCCGCCCGTGGTCGTGGTGCTCGGCGGCATCGACGCCTGGCGCGAGGAGTACGCCGCCGGCGCCGAGCTGGTGCGCGACCGCGGCGTGGCGCTGCTGCTGCTCGACGCGCCCGGCCAGGGCGAGACCCGGGTGCTGGGCGGGCTGCACCTGGACCGCGACGTCCGGCTGGCGCTGTCCGCCGCGGTCACCCAGGTGCTGGCCGACGACCGGCTGGGCGACCGGGTGGCCGTGTGGGGCAACAGCATGGGCGGGCACCTGGCTGCGCTGCTGGCCGCCCAGGACCCGCGCATCTCCGCCTGCGTGGTCACCGGCGGCACCGTCCGGCCGGCCGAGACGCACACCCGGTTCCCGCGGTTCCTGGGCAAGGTGCAGGCCATGCTGGGCCTGGACCCCGAGGCCTCGCGCACGTTGATGGACGACCTCGAGCTCGACGCCGGCACGCTCGCCGGGCTGACCTGCCCGCTGCTGGTGCAGCACGGCGCCCGCGACGCCGTGTTCAAGGTGGCCAACGCCCGTGAGGTGCACGACCTCGCCGGGTCGGCGGACAAGACCTGGCAGGAGTGGTCCGACGGCGACCACTGCGTCGACAACCACGCCGACGAGAAGTACCTCGCCGTCGCGCGGTGGCTGGCGCCCCGGCTCACCGGCGCGTGGTGACGGTCTCCTCGTAGTCGGGGTAGCTGGCCAGGACGTCCTCGATCTCGACCATGGAGGGGAAGTCGGCGACGTCCTGGTGCCGGCGCAGGAAGTCCACGGTGGCCGCCACCAGGTCGGCCTCGCCGCCCTCGGCCACGCCGAGCTGGGCCAACACCTCCGGGGTCAGCCGGAACCACGCCTCGACGGACTCCTCGCCGTCGTCCAGGTGGACGACGTACTGCAGGTCGCCCTGGGGCTCGATGTCGTAGTCCTCGCTGCTCATGCCCCGGCCCCTACCCGGGCCGGGGCCCTCCACTCAGAGCGTGACCGACTCCCCAGGCGCCAGCCGCACGTACTCGCCCGGGACGCCGGGCCCGCCCTCGCCGAGGAAGTTCGCGCCGACCATCAGCCCGGTGTCGTTGAGCAGGCCGTCGTGGACGGCGTACGACCGCGCCGGCTGAACCGCCCGGACGTAGTCGATGAGCTCGCCGGTCTTCGACCACGGTGCGTGCAGGGGCAGCAGCAGCGTCTGCACGCCGCCGCCCTCGGGGACGGTGAGCGCGTCGCCGGGGTGGAAGACGCTGCCCTCGACCAGGAAGCCGATGTTGGCGATGGTCGGGATGTCGGGGTGGATCACCGCGTGCCGCTCGCCCTGGACGGCGACGTCGAACCCGACCGCGGTGAACGCATCGCCGTGGCCCACCACGTGCACCTGCCGGCCGGCGTCGAGCTGGTCGGCCACCGACCGGTTGGTCCAGAGCTCGAGGGCCGGGTCGTCGGCCAGCGCGCGCTTCGTGCGCTCGACGTCGAGGTGGTCGAAGTGCTCGTGGGTGATGAGCACCGCGCCCACGCCCTCCCACGCGGACTCCTCGGTGAACGCGCCGGGGTCGAGGAGCAGGCGGCGGTCGCCCTCGGACAGGACGACGGCGGCGTGCCCGTGCTTGGTGAGCTGCATGCCCGCGACGCTGCCACGCCCTGCGCCCGGTCGCACGGCGGGACCCAGCCGACCGGCAGCTCGCGTGCGGCTGCCGGACAGGTGGGTGACACGCCGTCCCGACCTGGGGGTTCCTGTGCTTGATGGTGCAGAAGTGACCAACCCGGACGGGTGATTCGTGCTGGACGTCCCTGCGCCGGCCGTCCGCGCTCGCCGAACGTTGGGGCATGAGCGAACTCGTCCTGACCCTCGCTGCCGCCCAGGGCCGCAGCACCGGCATCTGGCACGCCGTGGAGCTGCACCGCAGCCCGTCCGAGGTGGACGGCGCCTGCGAGGTGGCCGTCTGCGGTGCCCTCGCCCGCGTCGACCTCGACACCGTCTGGGACGGCGCCGACGAGGACAGCTGCGAAGCCTGCGCCGACCTCCTCTACTAGCACTGCGCGCACCCAGCGCGCCCAGCGCGCTCCGCGCGCACCCAGTTCCAGCCGTCATGTGACGGTGAGGACCCAGAACCGCGTCGGAACGGGTCCTGAGCGTCATCCGACGCCGCCCTCCAGGGCGATCCGCGCCGCGCGGACGTGGAACGCCGCGGCGATCTCCGCCTGCGCCCCCCGCGGGTCGTCCGTCCCGCGGCGGTGGTCGATGCGCAGGGTCGCCCAGTCCAGGGCCAGCGCGGCGGCGTCCCGGCGGCGGTCACGCGCCCAGTTGTCCGGGCTGCGGTGGTAGGCAGCGCCGTCGAGCTCGATGCCCAGCCGCGCAGCCGGCAGCGCTCCGTCCAGGTGGATGGTGCCGATGGCCGTCTCCAGTGCGTACTGGCGCTCGACCGGTGGCAGGCCGGGGATGTCCAGCAGGTGCTGCAGGCCCCAGATCTCGAACTCGCTGTGCGATCCGCCGCCCACCAGCTGGACGAGCTCGACCAGGCTCGCCCGCCCGGGGAGGCGGGTGCGGGTGACGAGGGCGGCCAGCAGGTCGTCAGCGTCGACCCGACCGCGCCGGACAGCACCGATCACCGCACCGCGGACCACCTCGACATCGCGTCGGGTGCCTCTCGCGCCGTGCGCCCAGCCCCAGGCGTCGAGCAGCGCCGCGAGGTCGTGGGTGACCGGGAGTCCTGCGCGGACGACGCCCGCCAGGTCTCGGCACACGTGGACGGACAACCACGGTGGGCGTTCCACCGCGATGTGCCGGGACGGCGACACGGCCACGTGGACCCTCGCGCCCGCATCGGCGACCAGGTCGGACAGGTGCAGCGCGGTGCGCGCCGTCAACCGCCCACCGGTCCACAGGGCTGCGCTCGCGGCCCGGGTGCGCCAGTGCCCGGCCCTGGCCGGGTCGACCAGCACACCGGGCAGCGGCCGCAGCAACCGGCCGTCGCGCACCCACCGGACCACACTGCTGCGACCCGACGCGGCAACCACCTCGGCGCTCCGGCGCACGCCGTCGGGACCGAGCAACGCCGCGGGGTCGACCACCATGCGACCACCGTGGCGGCACCGCAGGACGAGCAGGGCTCAGCAGGGGGATCGGTGGACAACAGCCCCCGCTGTGGACGACGACCGCCGGAGCTGCAGCGAATCTGCTAGCTCGGCGCTGCACAGCGCTCCGCGCTGCACACTCCCCGGTCGGCCGTCACATGACGCTGAGGACCCAGAACGAGGTCGGAGTGGGTCCTCAGCGTCACATGGCGCCCGACAGGTGGGTGGGGGTGAGGTGGGGGAGACGGCTAGTTGCCGTGGAAGTCCGGTGTGCGCTTGGACAGGAAGGCTTCGACGGCCTCGCTGTGGTCGTGGGTGTGGCCCAGGTCGGCCTGCAGCCTCGCCTCGAGCGCCAGGGTGGTCTCGAGGGAGTCGGTGGCCGCGGTGGCCAGGACCTCCTTGACCGCCCGGTAGGCGGCGGTGGGCCCGGTGGCCAGCTGCGCGGCCAGGGCCTGCGCGGTGGGCAGCACCTCCTCGGCCGGCACCACGCGGTGCACGATGCCCCACTCGGCGGCCTGCTCCGCGGTGAAGGGTGTCGGCAGGAGCAGCAGCTCGGCGGCCCGCGAGCCGCCGACGCAGTGCACCAGCCGGGAGGCCAGCGCGGAGTCGCTGCCCAGCCCGATGCCGACGAACGCGGTGGTGAGCTTCGCGCCCGCCGCAGCCACCCGGAGGTCGCCGCCCAGGGCCAGACCCAGGCCGGCCCCGGCGCACGCGCCGTTCATCGCCACGACCACCGGCACCCGCAGCGCCGCCAGCGCCAGCACCATCGGGTTGTACTCGGTGTCCACGACGTCCAGCGCCGGCTTGCCGGCCCGGATCTCCTCGACGTGCTGGCCCAGGTCCTGCCCGACGCAGAACGCCCGGCCGGTGCCGGTGAGCACCACCGCGCGCACCGAGGTGTCCTCGGCCACGGCCCGCAGGTGGTCGATCAGCGACACCCGGATCTCGTGGGTGAGCCCGGGGGCGGGCAGGGTCAGCGTCGCCACTGCTCCGTCGTCGGTGCGCTGCACGGACATCGTCGTCTCCTCAGCCGTAGTCGTGGAAGCCGCGGCCGGTCTTGCGGCCGAGGTCGCCGGCGGCCACCTTGTCACGCAGCAGCTGCGGCGGGGTGAACCGGTCGCCCAGGGTCGAGGTCAGGTAGTCGGCCACGGCCAGCCGGACGTCGAGACCCACCAGGTCGGTCGAGCGCAGCGGGCCCATCGGGTGCCGGTAGCCCAGCTCCATGGCGGTGTCGATCGCCTCGGCGTCGGCCACGCCCTCCTCGAGCATGCGGATCGCCTCCAGGCCCAGCAGCACGCCCAGCCGGGACGACGCGAACCCGGGGGAGTCGCGGACGACGATGCCGGTCTTGCCCAGCCGGTCCACCCAGGCGCGGGCGGTCTCGACGACGTCGTCGGCGGTCTCGGCGGCCACCACGACCTCGACCAGCTTCGACGCCGGCACGGGGTTGAAGAAGTGCATGCCGACGAACCGGGCCGGGCGGTCGAGGGCGGCGGCCAGCTCCGTCACCGACAGCGAGCTGGTGTTGGTGGCCAGCACGGCGTCGGGGCCGAGCACGCCCTCGACCGCCCGGAGCACCTCGACCTTGAGCGCCGGGATCTCGGGCACCGCCTCGACCACCAGCTCGCAGCCGGCCGGCAGCTCGCCGGGGGTGTCGACCATCGTCAGCCGGGCCGCGGAGTCGGCGACCGACCCCTCGAGCTTCCCGCGCCGGGCGGACTCCTCGAGCCCGGCGACGATCCGGTCGTGGGCGGCCTGCGCCGCCTCGTCCCCGGCCTCCACGACGTGCACCTGCGCGCCCGTGCCGAGCAGGCCCTGGGCGATGCCGCCGCCCATCCGCCCGCCCCCGACGACGCCGACGACCTTGTCCATGGGCACTCCCATCAGACGCGCTCGACCAGCATCGAGACGCCCTGGCCGACGCCGACGCAGAGGGTGGCCAGGCCGCGGCGGCCGCCCTCGCGCTCCAGCCGGCCCATGAGCGTGACCAGCAGCCGGGCGCCCGAGCAGCCCAGCGGGTGACCCAGGGCGATGGCCCCGCCGTCGGAGTTCACGATCTCCTCGTCGATGCCCAGCCGGCGCAGCACCCCGAGGGACTGGGCGGCGAAGGCCTCGTTGAGCTCGACGGCGTCCAGGTCGGCGACGGTCCAGCCGGCCTTGGCCAGTGCCTTCTCCGTGGCCGGCACCGGGCCCAGGCCCATGACGTTGGGGGCGACCCCGGCCGAGGCCGACACCACCACGCGGGCGCGCGGGGTGAGCCCGTGCCGCTGCACGGCCTCGGCGGAGGCCAGCACGAGGGCGGCGGCGCCGTCGGAGAGCGGGGAGCTGTTGCCGGCGGTGACGATGCCGCCCTTGCGGAAGACGGGCTTGAGCGTGCCCAGGGACTCCATCGAGGAGCCCGGGCGCGGGCCCTCGTCGTGGGTGATGGTGGTGGTCTCCTTCCGGCCGACGACGTCGACCGGCACGATCTCGGCGTCGAACCGGCCGGCCTCGGCCGCGGCGACGGCCCGGGCGTGGCTGCGCACGGCGAACGCGTCGCACTCGTCGCGGGTGAGTCCGTCGAGGGCGGCGATCTCCTCGGCGGTCTCGCCCATGGTGAGGGTGACCTTGCGGGTGCGGGGGTCCTCGGGGTGCTCCACCGACCGGTCGTGCGCGGTGAAGGTGGGGTTGGTGAACCGCCAGCCCAGCGAGGTGTCCACGACCTCGCCGGGGCGGGCCCACGGGGTGCCGGGCTTGGCCATCACCCAGGGGGCGCGCGTCATGGACTCCACGCCGCCGGCGATGGCCAGGTCGAGCTCGCCGGCCCGGATCGACGCAGCGGCCGAGGCGGTGGCGGTCAGCCCCGAGGCGCAGAGCCGGTTGGTGGTGTAGCCGGGCACGGTGTCCGGGAGGCCGGCGAGCAGCACGGCCATGCGGGCGACGTCCCGGTTGTCCTCCCCGGACTGGTTCGCCGCACCCAGCACGACCTCCTCGACGGCGTCGGCGGGGGCGCCGGAGCGGCGCAGCACCTCACCGACGACGAGTGCGGCCAGGTCGTCGGGGCGGACGCCGGCCAGCGCGCCGCCGTACTTGCCCTGGGGTGTGCGGACCCCGTCGACCAGGTAGACCTCGGACGTCATCGTCACTCCTCGCTGGGTTACTGACCGTCCGGTCAGGAAAGCGGACACCGGACGCCGGGGCAAGTCTGCGCTCCCGTCCAGTGGTCATCCGCTGTTTACTTGACTCGTTCAAGAATGCAGGAGAGGGTGGGGCGGTGCCGACGGACCAGGAGCTGGAGATGTCCCTGCGGGGCGCTGCGCTCCGGGTGACCCGGCCGCGGCTGGCCGTCCTCGCCGTCCTGCGGGAGCACGCGCACGCCACCACCGACGAGGTCCTCGGTCGGGTCCGCGTCCAGCTCCCCGAGGTCTCCCACCAGGCCGTCTACGACGTCCTCCGGGCCCTGACCACCGCCGGGCTGGTGCGCCGCATCGAGCCGCAGGGCTCGGTGGCCCGCTACGAGGCCCGGGTCGGCGACAACCACCACCACCTGGTCTGCCGCTCCTGCGCGCGGATCGTCGACGTCGACTGCGTCGTCGGCGCGGCCCCCTGCCTCACCCCCTCGGCCAGCCACGGGTTCACCGTGGACGAGGCCGAGGTCGTCTTCTGGGGGCTCTGCCCCCAGTGCTCCGCACCGTCCAGTGATCGGAAGGAAGTCCTGTGAGCGAAGAGAACGTGCCCGTCGACACCGAGACCGTCGAGCGCAACATGAACGACGAGGTCTCCGGCGGCTGCCCGATGGGCGACCGCTTCAAGCACCCCACCGAGGGCGGCGGCAACCAGGACTGGTGGCCCAACGCGCTCAACCTGAAGATCCTCCGCAAGCACACCGCGGTGGCCAACCCGCTCGACGCGGACTTCGACTACGCGGCCGCGGTCGCCACGATCGACCTCGACGAGCTCACCCGTGACGTCGACGCGATCATGACCGACTCCAAGGACTGGTGGCCGGCGGACTTCGGCCACTACGGCGGCCTCTTCATCCGCATGGCGTGGCACAGCGCCGGCACCTACCGGGTCAGCGACGGCCGCGGTGGCGCGGGTGCGGGCATGCAGCGCTTCGCCCCGCTCAACAGCTGGCCGGACAACGCCAGCCTGGACAAGGCCCGCCGCCTGCTGTGGCCGGTGAAGCAGAAGTACGGCCAGAAGATCTCCTGGGCCGACCTGATCATCTTCACCGGCAACCGGGCGCTCGAGACCATGGGCTTCTCGACCTTCGGGTTCGCCTTCGGCCGCCCCGACGTGTGGGAGCCCGACGAGGACGTCTACTGGGGCCCCGAGCAGACCTGGCTGGGCCGCGAGCGCTACGACGCCGACGGCAAGCTGGTCGAGGGCCTCGCCGCCGTCCAGATGGGCCTGATCTACGTCAACCCCGAGGGCCCGGCCGGCAACCCCGACCCGATGGGCTCCGCGCGGGACATCCGCGAGACCTTCGGCAACATGGCCATGAACGACGAGGAGACCGTCGCCCTCATCGCCGGTGGCCACACCTTCGGCAAGACCCACGGTGCCGCCGACCCCGAGCCGCACGTCGGTCCCGAGCCCGAGGCCGCGCCGCTCGAGGCGCAGGGCTTCGGCTGGGCGAACTCCTTCGGCTCCGGCAAGGGCCGTGACGCCATCACCTCCGGCCTGGAGGTCACCTGGACCTCGACCCCCACCCGCTGGGGCATGGGCTACCTGGAGAACCTCTACGCCTACGAGTGGGAGCTCGAGAAGAGCCCGGCCGGTGCCCACCAGTGGCGGCCGGTGGACGGCGGGGGCGCCAACACCATCCCCGACCCCGAGACCGGTGAGCTCACCCGCTACCCGACCATGCTGACCAGCGACATCGCGCTGCGCGTGGACCCGGTCTACGAGGAGATCACCCGGCGCTTCCTGGCCGACCCCGACCAGTACGCCGACGCCTTCGCCCGCGCCTGGTTCAAGCTGACCCACCGCGACATGGGCCCGATCCAGCGCTACCTCGGCCCGCTCGTGCCGCAGGAGGAGCTGCTCTGGCAGGACCGCGTCCCGGCCGTCGACCACCCGCTGGTCGACGACGCCGACGTGGCCGCGCTCAAGGAGAAGGTGCTGGCCGCAGGCCTCACCGTCGGCCAGTTGACGAACACCGCCTGGGCGGCCGCGTTCTCCTTCCGCGGCAGCGACAAGCGCGGTGGGGTCAACGGCGGGCGCATCCGGCTGCAGCCGCAGGCCGGCTGGGAGATCAACCAGCCCGACGAGCTGGCCCGGGTGATCGGCGTCCTCGAGGGCGTCAAGGCCGACTTCGACGCCTCGGCCGCCGACGGCAAGAAGGTCTCCTTCGCCGACCTGGTGGTCATCGCCGGCAACGCCGGGGTCGAGAAGGCCGCGGCCGACGCCGGCACCACGCTGACGGTGCCGTTCACCCCGGGCCGCACCGACGCCACCCAGGAGCAGACCGACGTCGACTCCTTCTCGGCGATGGAGCCGGTCTCCGACGGCTTCCGCAACGTCGCCGGCAAGGGCGAGCGGCTGCCGGCCGAGTACCAGCTGGTCGACCGGGCGAACCTGCTCGGCCTGACCGCGCCCGAGCTGACCGTGCTGGTCGGCGGCCTGCGCGTGCTGGGTGCCAACAACGGCGGCAACGCCCAGGGCGTGCTCACCAGCCGCCCGGGCACCCTGACCAACGACTTCTTCGTGAACCTCCTGGACATGGAGAACACCTGGAAGCCGGCCGGGGACGGCAGCTACACCGCGCACGACACCACCGGTGCCCAGGTGTGGACCGGCAGCCGGGTCGACCTGCTCTTCGGGTCGAACTCCGAGCTGCGGGCCGTCGCCGAGGTCTACGCGCAGGGCGACTCGGCGGAGAAGTTCACCGCCGACTTCGTGCGCGCCTGGACCAAGGTCATGGAGGCCGACCGCTTCGACGTGAAGTAGTCCAGCTGGGAACTGCCTGGACGGGTTAGGAGTTGAGGGCAGCCTCGCCGTAAGGTGAGGCTGCCCTCAGCCGTCGCCGGGGGCATTCGCCTGCCTGGAGGTGCCCCGTGGGAGCGCTGTTCTTCCCCAGCTACCTCATCGGCCTGCGCGAGGGCCTGGAGATGGTCCTCGTGGTCAGCGTGCTGGTGGCCTACCTGGTCAAGACCGGCCGCCGGCAGCACCTCCTCCCGGTCTGGGCCGGCGTGGCCGCCGCCGTGGTGATCTCGGTCGGGTTCGGCGCGGTGCTGTCCTACGTCTCCTCCACCGTCCTCGGCGGGCCCGGCCAGGAGCTCTTCGACGCCATCACCTCGGTGATCGCCGTCGCCCTCGTCACCTGGATGATCTTCTGGATGCGCCGCACCGCGCGGAAGCTCTCCGGCGAGCTGCGCGGTCGGCTGGACGACGCGGTCGGCCTGGGCCTGGGCGCCGTGGTCGGCATCGCGTTCGCCTCGGTGGTGCGCGAGGGCCTGGAGACCACGCTGCTGTTCTTCGCCTCGGCCCAGGGCGCGGTGAGCGCCACGCCGCTGGTCGGGCTGGCCGCCGGGCTGGCCACCGCCGTCGTCCTCGGGGCCCTGCTCTACGCCGGTGCCGTCCGCATCGACCTCTCGCGGTTCTTCACCGTGTCCGGTTTCCTGCTGGTCTTCGTCGCCGCGGGCATCTTCAAGTACGGCATCCACGACTTCCAGGAGGCCGGCGTCCTGCCCGGCCTGACCACCTACGCCTACGACGCCTCGTCCTGGCTGGACCCGGGCAGCTGGTACGGGGCAGTCCTCGACGGCGTCCTCCACATCTCGGCGCAGCCGTCGGTGCTCGAGGTGGTGGCCTACCTGACCTACCTCGTGCCGGTGCTGGCGCTGTTCCTCCTCCCGGGCCGCTCGGCCCGGTCCACCACCCCCTCGAACAGCACGGAGACCGTCGATGCGCGCGCGTAGGACCACCCTGGTCGCGGCCGGAGCCGCTGCCCTCGCCCTGCTGGCCGCCTGCGGGGGCGGCACCTCGGCCGGCAGCGGCGACACCGAGGCCTCCGACGACATCACCGTCGCCGCCACCGACACCACCTGCGACGTCTCCACCGGCGACCTCGACGCCGGCACGCACCAGTTCACCGTGACCAACAGCGGCAGCTCGGTGACGGAGTTCTACGTCTACGCCGAGGGCGACCGGATCATGGGCGAGGTCGAGAACATCGCCCCCGGCGTGGCCCGCTCCCTGGTGGTCGAGCTGCCGGCCGGTGACTACCAGACGGCGTGCAAGCCCGGCATGGTCGGCGACGGCATCCGCAACGCGCTCACCGTGACCGGCGAGTCGCAGCAGCTCTCGGACGACGAGCAGCTGCAGGCCGCCGTCACCGACTACACCCGCTACGTGGGCAGCCAGGTCACCGCGCTGCAGGAGCAGACCCAGGCCTTCGTCGACGCGGTCAAGGCCGGCGACGTCGCGCAGGCCCAGGCCCTCTACCCGGTCGCGCGCACCTACTACGAGCGGATCGAGCCGGTCGCCGAGAGCTTCGGCGACCTCGACCCGAAGATCGACGCCCGCGAGAACGACGTGGAGGAGGGCGACACCTGGACCGGGTTCCACGTGCTCGAGCGCGACCTCTGGTCCACCGGCGACCTGTCCCAGTCCGGGCCGGTCGCCGACCAGCTCATGACCGACGTCGACGACCTGGCCACCCAGGTGCAGACCCTCGACCTGCAGCCCCTCGCGCTGGCCAACGGGGCGCTGGAGCTGCTCGACGAGATCGCGGCCAGCAAGGTCACCGGCGAGGAGGAGCGGTACTCCCACACCGACCTGTGGGACTTCCAGGCCAACCTGGACGGCTCGCAGGCCGCCGTCACCTCGCTGCGCCCGGCGATCGCCGCGGCCGACCCCGACCTGGCCACCGCGCTGGACTCCGCGTTCGCCGCGACCCAGGCCGAGCTCGCCCAGTTCGCCGCCGGCGACGGGTTCGTGCTCTACACCGCGCTCACCCCCGAGCAGGTGCAGGGCCTGTCCGACTCCCTCAACGCGCTCGCCGCCCAGGTCAGCCAGGTGCCGGCCGCCATCGCCGGCTGACCGGGGACAGTGGGGTCATGAAGCTCTCCCGACGCGACTTCTTCGGGGCGGCCGGGGTCGGTGCCGCCGGGGTGGTCGCCCTCGGTGCCGGCGGCCTGGCCGTGGGCCGGGCGGCGACGACCGACGAGGGGACGACGACGGCCGACGCGGTCGAGTTCCACGGCGACCACCAGGCCGGGGTCGTGACCCCGGCGCAGGACCGGCTGCACTTCGTCGCCTTCGACGTCATCACCGACGACCGCGACCAGCTGGTCCGGCTGCTGCAGGCCTGGACCGACGCCGCCCGGCGGATGACCCGGGGCCAGGACGCCGGTCCGGTCGGCGCGGTGGCGGGCAACGAGTACGCCCCGCCGGACGACACCGGCGAGGCGATGGGGCTGCCGCCGGCCGGGCTGACGCTGACCATCGGCTTCGGGCCCACCCTGTTCCGCACCGCCGACGGCACGGACCGGTTCGGCATCGCCGACCGGCAGCCGGCCGAGCTGGTCGAGCTGCCCGCCTTCGCCGGCGACGAGCTGCGGCCCGAGATCAGCGGCGGGGACCTCTGCATCCAGGCCTGCGCCGACGACCCCCAGGTGGCGGTGCACGCCGTCCGCAACCTGGCCCGGATCGGGCAGGGCCTGGTCGGCGTCCGCTGGTCCCAGCTGGGCTTCGGCCGCACGTCGTCCACGTCGTCGGACCAGACCACCCCGCGCAACCTGTTCGGGTTCAAGGACGGCACCGACAACCTCAAGGCGCAGCAGCCGGCCACCCTGGACCGCTTCGTCTGGGTGTCGGGCACCGGCTCGTGGATGGACGGCGGCTCCTACCTGGTCAGCCGCCGGATCCGCATGCTGGTCGAGGTGTGGGACCGGCAGAACCTGCGCGACCAGCAGCAGACGATCGGGCGCACCAAGGGCTCGGGCGCACCGCTGGGCCGGACGGCCGAGTTCGACCCGGTCGACTTCACCGCGCAGGTCGACGGCGAGCCCGCCGTCCCGCCGACCTCGCACGTGTTCCTGGCCCACCCCACGAACTCGGGGACGGCGATCCTGCGCCGCGGCTACAGCTTCGTCGACGGCTCCGACGGGCTGGGCCGGTTGGACGCCGGGCTGTTCTTCCTCTGCTACCAGTCCGACCCGGCGACCGGGTTCGTGCAGGTCCAGCGCAACCTGCGCACCGACAAGCTCAACGAGTACGTGCAGCACACCTCGTCGGCGGTGTTCGCCTGCCCGCCCGGGGTGACCGACGAGGACGACTGGTGGGGCTCGGGCCTGTTCGGCTGATCGGTCCGGCAGCAGGCACCATGGTCGGGTGGACCCCGTCACCCGCACCCTCGGCGACCGGTACGAGCTGCGCTCGCTGATCGCCACCGGGGGCATGGGCCAGGTCTGGCGGGCGCACGACCGGCGGCTCGGGCGGCCGGTGGCGGTGAAGGTGCTGCGCAGCGAGTACGCCGGCGACCGCGACTTCCTGGCCCGGTTCCGGGCCGAGGCGCGGCACACGGCGCTGCTGGGCCACCGCAACGTCACCGCCGTCTACGACTACGGCGAGACCGCGGCCGCCGACGGCGAGCAGCTGGCCTACCTGGTCATGGAGCTGGTGCCCGGTGACTCGCTGGCCGCCGTCCGCCGCCGGCAGGGCGCGCTGCCCCCCGAGCAGGTGCTCGAGGTGGTGGCCCAGGCCGCGGCCGGGTTGGGTGCCGCCCACGAGGCCGGGATCGTGCACCGCGACGTCAAGCCGGGCAACCTGCTGCTGCGCCCCGACGGCTCGGTGGCGGTCACCGACTTCGGCATCGCCTGGTCGGCGGAGAGCGTGTCGCTGACCGCCACCGGGCAGGTCATCGGCACGGCCCACTACCTCTCGCCCGAGCAGGCCCAGGGCCGCAAGGCCACCCCGGCCAGCGACGTCTACGCCCTGGGCATGGTCGCCTACGAGCTGCTGGCCGGGCGCCGGGCCTTCGACGGCGGGAGCTCCGTCGCGGTCGCGCTGAGCCAGATCAACGACGAGCCCGAGCCGCTGCCGGCCGGCGTCCCCGAGCCGGTCCGCACGCTGGTCGCCGCGATGCTGGTGAAGGACCCCGCGGGCCGGCTGGCCGACGGCGACGCCGTCGTCACCGCGGCGGGCCGGGCGCGGGCCGCCCTGGGCCCCGACGCCCCCACCGCGCTGCTCGACCTGGTCCCCCCACCGGGCGTCACCGCCCTGCTCACCCCCGAGCTCGACCCCGGCACCGGGACGGCGACCCGGCTCGCCCCCACCCCGCGGCGGCGCAGGCTGCTGGTGGCGGGGGTGCTGGCCGCGCTGCTGCTCGTCGGGGGCGGCACGGCGCTGCTGCTCGGGCTGGGCGGCAGCACGGCACCCGCCGCGGCCGGCCCGGCGTCGTCGTCGGCGGCCCCGACGTCGAGCAGCCCGGCCACCACGACGCCGGCACCGACGTCGGCGACCCCCGAGCCGATCACGCTGGACGCCGCGGCGTACACCGGCCGACCGGTCGACGAGGTGGTCGCGGAGCTCACCGCGCTGGGCCTGCTCGTGACCGCGGAGGAGGTGGCCGGCGACGGCTCCACCGCCGGCCTGGTGGTGGCGGTCGACCCCGCCGGCACGCCGCTGGCCGCGGGCAGCGCGGTGACGGTCGGCTACGGCTCGGCCGCGCCGACCGCCGCCCCCACCACCGACCCGCCCACGGAGGTGGTCGTCGCGCCCGCGCCCGAGACCACGCCGGAGACCACCGCGCCGGTGCCCGCGGGCCCCGGCGCGGGCACCGGCCCGGGGAACGGCAACGGGAACGGCAACGGGAACGGGCCGGGGAACGGGAACGGGCCGGGCAACGGCAACGGCAACGGTCCCGGCGGCGGGCGGCCCTGACCCGCCGCCGTCGGGGTCAGGACTCCCGGCGGTTGAGCCAGGTCCCCCCGGCCACCAGCGCGGTGGCCAGCGTGAGCACGAACCCGCGGTCGGACGCCGCGGCGCCGGTGAGGACCAGGACCAGCAGCCAGAACACGACCACCCCGCCGGCCCCGACCGCGCCGACCTGCCAGGCCTGCTGCCTGCTCAGCCCGCCCCGACCGGGCACGTAGGGCACCAGCGCCACCAGCGCGGCGACCGTCGCGAACACCGCCCAGGACGTCGTGGCCGACCACAGCGAGACGCCGAAGTCGCCCAGCGACAGGCCGAGGACCAGCAGCAGCAACCCGAGCACGCCCAGGACGGTCGAGGTGAGGGTCGCGCGGTCGGCGGTGCTGCGGGCCCGCGGCCGGGCCCCCACCCGCGCGCTGGTGGACACCTCGGGGCCCGGCAGCGGGGGCGGCGCGGGGAACGCGCCGTCCATCGGCCCGGTCGGCTGCGGCGGGTACGCCGGGTCGTAGGCCGGCTCGGTCGCGTGCGGTGGGTACGCCGGGTCGTACGCGGACTCGACGCGGGGCTGCTGCTCCGTGCGGGGGTGCTCCGTGCGGGGGTGCTGCTCAGGGCTGGGCTGGGGCGGGTAGGGCGGCTGGCTCACGCGGGTCACCGTATCGGCGCCTACTGTCGCTGCGGTGGGAGCACGCGCGGGCATCGTCGTCACCGGCACCGAGGTCCTGACCGGGCGGGTCACCGACCGCAACGGTCCCTGGCTGGCCGAGCAGCTGCGCCGGGTGGGGCTGGACGTCGGGCAGGTGGTCGTGGTCGGCGACCGGCCCGAGGACCTCCGCTCGGCCCTGGGCTTCCTGGCGGCCGGCAACGACCTGGTGATCACCTCCGGCGGGCTCGGCCCCACCGCCGACGACCTGACCGCCGAGGTGGTCGGCGACGTGCAGGGTCGGCCGTCGGCCGTGGACGAGGAGCTCGCCGGGCGCATCGGGGCGATCGTCGCGCGGTTGATGGCCCGTCGTGGGTGGCAGAGCGACCCGGCGTCGACCGAGGCGGCCACCCGCAAGCAGGCCCGTGTGCCGCGCGGTGCCGTGGTGCTGGAGCCGGTGGGCACCGCGCCCGGTCTCGTCGTCCCCCCGGCCGAGGGCGACGGCCCGCCGGTCGTCGTCCTGCCCGGGCCGCCGACCGAGCTGCAGGCGATGTGGCCGGCCGCGCTGGCGGCCGCACCGGTGCGGGCGGTGCTCGAGCGCGCGGTGGAGCTGCGGCAGGACACCCTGCGGCTGTGGGGCACCCCGGAGAACGAGCTGGCCGCGACCCTGCGCCGGGTCGACGACCAGCTGACCGGCCTGGAGATCACCACCTGCCTGCGCGACGGCGAGCTCGAGATCGTCACCCGCTACGCCCCCGACGCCACGGCGGCCTACCGGCGGCTGGTCGAGGCGGTGCGCACCGACTTCGGCGGCACGCTGGTCAGCGAGGGCCCCGACGTCGACACCCTCGTCGCGCAGGCGCTGGAGTCGCGGGGTCTCACCGTGGCCACGGCCGAGTCGTGCACCGGCGGGCAGCTGGTGGCCCGGCTGATCGACCGGCCGGGTGCGTCGGCCTGGGTCCCCGGCGGTGTGGTGTCGTACTCGAACACCGCCAAGGAGGAGCTGCTGGGCGTCTCCGCGCAGACGCTGGCCACGGTCGGGGCGGTCAGCCCCGAGGTGGCCCGGCAGCTGGCCGACGGCGCCCGCAGCCGGTTCGGCGCCGACGTCGGCATCGGGGTCACCGGCATCGCCGGCCCCGGAGGTGGCAGCCCCGACAAGCCGGTGGGCACCGTGCACCTGTGCGCGGTCGGCCCGGACGGCGCGGTGACCCGGTCGCTCGTCGTCCCCGGGGACCGGGCGGCGTTCCGCAAGCGCACGGTCACCGTGGGCATGCACCTGCTGCGCCACCTGCTGCTGGGCGGCCCGCCGGCCTGATCGTGGTTCCACGTGGAACTGCCCGGGCATGGAGTACCGCATGAGTTCGTTCCGCCTGCACGCCACGGGCCCGGTCCACCCCGACGAGGCGTGGGACCGCTACCTGCACCCGGCGCGGTGGTCGGACTGGTCTCCGCAGATCCGCGGCGTCGAGACCGACGCCGAGCGGATCGACCCCGGCATCACCGGCCGGGTGCTGGGCCCGCTGGGCGTCTCGGTCCCGTTCGTGGTGGACGCCGTCGACGACGCCGCCCGCGAGTGGCTGTGGTCGGTGGACATCGGCGTCGGCACCCTGCAGCTCATGCACTGGGTGCGCGAGGGGCCCGAGACCGGGACGACGACCGGGCTCCTGGTCTCGGGGCCGTTCCCGCTGGTCGCCGGCTACGTCCCGCTGGCGGCCGCGGCACTGCAGCGGCTGGTCCGCCGCTGAGCCGCCGTAGGGTCGCGGGGTGAACGCGACCCACACGGTGACCAACCAGGTCCCCCCGCTGGTGGGGCACGACCCGATCGCCGGGGACACCGCGCTGGTCGAGGCGTGCCTGCGGCACGCCGACCCGCTGACCCTGGACTCCCTGGAGGACCTCGGCGCGCTGGCCGGCGGCGAGCAGGCCGCCGAGTGGGGCCGGCTGGCGAACGAGAACCCGCCGCGGCTGCGCACGCACGACCGCACCGGGCACCGCATCGACGAGGTCGAGTTCCACCCGGCCTGGCACGCGCTGATGGGCGCCGCCGTCGGGCACGGCCTGGCGGGCACCCCGTGGGCGCTCGCCGAGGCGGGGGACGCCCACGCCCACGTGCGCCGCGCCGTGGGCTACCTGGGCTGGACGCAGGTCGAGGCCGGGCACGGCTGCCCGGTGACCATGACCTACGCCGTCGTCCCCGCGCTGCGCCGGGCGCCGGAGCTGGCGGTGGTGTTCGAGCCGGGGCTGACCTCGACCTCCTACGAGTTCGGGCTGGCCGACCCGCGCACCAAGGCCGGGCTGGTCGCCGGCATGGGCATGACCGAGAAGCAGGGCGGCTCCGACGTGCGGGCCGGCACCACCCGCGCGGTCGCCCGGATCGACGGCACCTACCACCTCACCGGGCACAAGTGGTTCACCTCGGCGCCGATGAGCGACCTGTTCCTGGTGCTCGCCCAGACCGAGGAGGGCGTCTCCTGCTTCCTGGTGCCGCGCATGCTGCCCGACGGCGAGCGCAACGTGTTCCGGCTGCAGCGGCTCAAGGACAAGCTGGGTGACCGGTCCAACGCCTCCTCCGAGGTCGAGTTCGACCGCACCGTCGGCTGGCTGGTGGGCGAGCCCGGGCGCGGGGTGCGCGCGATCCTCGAGATGGTCACCACCACCCGGCTGGACTGCGTGCTCGGCTCGGCCGCCACCGTGCGGGCCGCGCTGACCCAGGCCCTGCACCACGCCGCCCACCGCTCCGCGTTCGGCGCCCGGTTGCTGGACCAGCCGCTCATGCAGAACGTGCTGGCCGACGTCGCCGTCGAGAGCGAGGCGGCCACCGCGCTGGCCGTGCGGCTGGCCGCGGCGCAGGACGCCGGCGAGAGCGACTTCCTGCGGCTGGCCGGCGCCGCGGCGAAGTTCCACGTCTGCAAGCGCACCCCGGCCGTGGTCGCCGAGGCCCTCGAGGTGCTCGGCGGCAACGGCTACGTGGAGGAGTCGGTGCTGCCGCGGCTGTACCGGCAGTCGCCGCTGAACTCGATCTGGGAGGGCAGCGGCAACGTCATCGCCCTCGACGTCCTGCGCGCGCTGGACCGCGACTCGGCCTCGGTGGCGGCGGTCCTCGCCGAGGTCGAGCAGGCCGCCGGGGTGGACGACCGCTACGACGCCGCCGCCGCCCGGCTGCGGGCCGAGCTGGCCGACCCGGCCGACCTGCCGCTGCGCGCCCGCCGGGTCGCCGGCCTGCTGGCGCTGTGCCTGCAGGGCTCGCTGCTGCTCCAGCACGCCCCCGGGTCGGTCGCCGACGCGTTCTGCGCCACCCGCCTGGGGGGCGACTGGGGCTCGGTCCTCGGCACGCTCCCCGCCGGCACCGCGGTCACCGAGATCGTCGACCGCGCGGTGGTCGCCCCCGCCTGAGGGTGGGAAACTCAGGTGGGTGACCGAGCGCAAGCCCGACGGCATGTCCGTCGAGACCTGGGTGGAGCACCAGATCCGCACCGCGGCCGAGCGGGGCGCCTTCGCCGACCTCCCCGGGTCGGGCAAACCGCTGCCGCGCCGCGACGGTCCCGAGGACTCCTACGCCTGGGCGCTGGCCTGGGCCCGCCGCCAGGAGCCCGACGCGTCGTTCCTGCCGCCCTCGCTGGCCCTGGGCCGGGAGCGGGACGATCTGCCCGGGCGACTGGTCGCGCTGACCAGCGAGGAGCGGGTGCGGGCCGCCGTCCGCGAGTTCAACGACCGGGTGGCCGCCGCCTGGCGCACCCCGCTGGACGGTCCGCCGCTGGTGGTCCGCATGCACGACGAGGAGGAGCGGGTGGCGCAGTGGCGGGCCTCCCGGCCGGCGCCCGAGCCGCCCTCGGCGCCCGAGCCCGCGCCGGTGGCCCGCCGCCGCTGGTGGCGTCCGCGACGCTGAACGGGACGGTCCGGCACGCCGCCCACGGCGACGTCGCGGGCGACGGGGCCCGTCGGGTCTAGCGTGGTGCGGATGGCGATCGACGGCAGGCGGCGGCTGGTGCCCCCGCGTGCCCTCCTGCCGGTCCCCGGGCCGGGCACCGGCGTCGTCGTCCCCCCGCTGTTCACGCCGCGCCTGCGGCTGCGACCGGTCCGCCCCGCGGACGGCGACGCCGTGGTCGCGCTGCACGGCGATCCCGAGGTGATGCGCCACCTGGGCACCGGGCGCCCCGTGCCGCCCGCCCGGGTGCGCGGCCTGGACCTGCCCCGGCTGCTGGCCGACCACGGTCCGGTCCCGCTGGGCTACTGGGCGGCCGAGGACCGGGCCACCGACGCGTTCGTCGGCTGGTTCGAGCTGCGGCCGATGGTCACCGACCCGCTGGTGTCGGTCGAGCTGGGCTACCGGCTGCGGCGGGCCTCCTGGGGCCGCGGGCTGGCCACCGAGGGTGCCCGTGCCCTGGTGGACGCCGTGTTCACCGGCACCGGCACCGACGAGGTCGTGGCCACCACCCTGGCGGTGAACACCGGCAGCCGGCGGGTGATGGAGAAGCTGGGCATGACCTGGCGCCGCACCTACACCGAGGACCGCACCGCCCCGATCACCGGAGCCGAGCTCGGGGAGGTCGAGTACGCGCTCGCCCGCACCGACTGGCGCCCGCTGCGACCCGAGCCCTTCCACCGGCGCCAGCCCCGCCGCTGGCCGGGGCGACGTCCCTAGCTCCCGGCGCGGTCCAGCAGCAGCAGCGAGAACGCGGCCAGCGACGGGGCGTCGGTGATCCCGCCGGCCCGGATCCTGGCCACCAGCTCGGTCTCGGGCACGAAGGCGTGCACCATGTCGGCCTCGGTGACCTCGCGGGCGGTCGGGCCCGGGGTCAGCCCGGTGGCCAGCCAGACGTCGAACTCCTGGGTGGACAGGCCGGGGGAGACGTCGAGGTGCCCGAGGTGCCGCAGGTCGGCGGCCCGGAGCCCGGTCTCCTCGGCGAGCTCGGCGCGGGCCAGCTCCTCGGGGCTGCCGTCCTGCCCGTGCGACCAGGTGCCCTGCGGGAACTCCCAGCACCGTCGGCCGACCGGGTGCCGGTGCTGCTCGACCAGCCAGAACCCGTCGTCCTGGGCCGGGATCACCAGCGCGAAGTCCGGCTTCTCGACCACGCCGTAGATCCCCGCGCTGCCGTCGGCGAGCTCGACGGTGTCCTCCCGGACCCGGGTCCAGGGGTTCCGGTACACCTCACGGCTGCTGGTGGTCCGCACCCGCCCAGCCTGTCTCAGTCCTGGCTCAGCGCGCCCGCCAGGTAGCGGTCGGCCGCCGTCTCGAGGTCCAGGTCCAGCCGGAAGGCCCGCGCGCGCAGGACCGCGAGGGCCGCGGTGTTCGTCGTGCCGGTCAGGGTGCTGAGCTGCCCGATGGCCAGCCAGATCCGCTGCCGGGCCAGCACCGCCGGCTGGTGGAACCACTCCGGCAGGCCCAGCACGAGGTACCGGCCCCCGGACATCGCCTCGGCCAAGACCTCGCCGACCAGCTCGGCGGTGGCGGTGAGGTCGCCCGCCGGCACGTCGGGCACCTCGGGGGTGGTGGCGAAGAGCACCAGCATGGTCACGGCGGCCAGCGGCCCGCCGACCGGCAGTGCCAGCACGCTGCGGTAGGGCGTGCGGTCCTGCAGCTGGGCCGCGTACACCGGCCAGCGGTCGCCCAGCTCGGCCGCCGAGGCGCTCAGCGGCCGACGCCGGCGCTGGGCCTCCAGGCAGGGGCCGTCGCCCAGGGCGAACTGCAGCCGCTCCGCGACCGAGGCGTCGGTGTCCCCGGCGCCCAGCGGGAGCCGGCGGCCGGGTGCGAACGAGTGGCTCAGCCCGGCGCCGTCGACCGGCAGCGCGGCCACGCACGCGCGGGCCAACCGCTCGGGCAGGAGCTCGGGCTCGGTGCCGCGGGCCAGCTCCGCCGCGAAGGCCTCGGCGACGGTCACGCGGTGGGCGCGGGGTCCGGGGCGACCCGGACGTCGCGCGCGACGGCGAACAGCTGCGCCAACCGCGCCGGCAGGACCTCGGACATCAGCTCCAGGGGCATCTGCGGCGGCACCCCGGCGATCAGGTGCTTGCGGTGCGCGTGCGCGTGCGCGCGGGTGGTGGCCAGCAGCAGGGCCGCGGCCAGCCGGGCGTCGGTGCCGGGCAGGTGCGCGGCGATCACCACGGCCAGCTCGCCCTCGACCTGGGTGTGCAGGCTCCGCTCGTAGCGGAGCAGCACGGGGGTGGACTCGATCTGCGCCGCCATGGCGAGGTTGTCCGGGTCGTCCAGGGAGCGCAGGTAGCCGATCGACAGGTGGGTGAGGTGGGCGACCAGGGTGTCCTCCCACGTCTCCTCCCCCGACTCGGCCGGGCGGGTCAGCGCGTCGGCGAAGGGCACCCGCCCCAGGAAGAACAGCGCCTCCTTGCTGGCCGCGTGGTTGAACAGGGTCTGGACGGCGACCTCGGCCGCCTCGGCGATCTGCTGCACCGTCGTCTGCTCGAATCCTTGGGTGAGGAACAGGCGGCGGGCGGCGACGACGATCTGCTGCTGCGTCTTCTCGCGCTTGCGCTCGCGCCAGGAGGTGCTGGTCGTGGCCCCTCCTCGGTGACGGCTGCGGACAGCGTGTATCGGAACTGTAGGAGAAGCAATCAGCCTGCCGGGCGTCCGGGGTCGGCTGCCACCATGGACCGGTGGAGTTCCCCGGCCGGCGCCGCTCCCGACGCGCCACGTCCCCCGGCGGCCCACCCTCCCGGGTGGCCGCGGCACCCGGCTCGTCGGCACCCCCGCCCGCGACCCGGCACACTGACCCGGTGACCGCGACCGAGATCGAGAACCCCGACCTCGGCCCCGGCCGGGGGTCGGAGCCCGCCGCCGAGGTCGAGCGGCGGGTCGACCGCGACCGCCCGGCCCTGGACCTCCTCGTCTGGGACGCCCCGAACATCGACATGACCCTCGCGACGGTCATCGGGGCCCGCCCCACGGCGGCCTCGCGTCCCCGGTTCGACGCCATCGCCTCGTGGTTCGTCGGCGGCGCCGGCGAGCCCGGGGACGGCGGCGCCGACGACGTCGAGGCGTGCGTCTTCGCCAACGTGCCACCGCAGCACGTCACCAGCCTGCGCGGCTGGGTCGAGGCGCTGCGCAGCTTCGGCTACTCGGTCTTCGCCCGGCCCAAGAGCCGCCCGGACGACGACATCGACCAGTCGATGCTCGACCACATCGAGGTGCGCACCCACAGCCACCGGCTCCGCCGGCTGGTGGTGTTCTCCGGTGACGGCCGCAACTTCGCCGAGCCCCTCGAGGACCTCGCCCGCGCCGGCACCGACGTCGTGGTGGTCGCCTTCAGCGAGGTCGCCGGGTACGCCAGCAGCAGCGAGCTGCTGCACTTCATCGACATCGAGGACGTCCCGGGCGCCTTCGCCGCCCCGCTGGACCGGGTCCGGCTGGACTCCCTGCCGGTCGAGGGCGCCTGGCTGCGCCCGACCAAGAGCCTGCGCGACGCGGCCGCCGCCTACGGCCGGAAGACGGCGTGAGCGGCGAGGAGACCGGCGTCAGCACCACCGATCCGGACACCGACGGCTTCGCCGCCGCCGTCCCGAGCCCGCGCGAGCCGGTCGACCCGGCGCCCTGGCGGGGCAGCGTGCTCGAGCCGGGCGAGACCGTGTGGCGCATCGAGCGGGCCGACCAGCACGCGGTGTTCGTCGACGCCGCCGACTACTTCGCCACCCTCAAGCAGGTCGTCCTGCGGGCGAAGCGGCAGGTGCTGTTCATCGGGTGGGACTTCGACCCCCGGATCCGGCTGGACCCGCGCACCCCGGGCCGGGGCCGCGACGACCGGGTCGGCCGGGTGCTCGAGGCCGCGGTCGAGGCCAACCCCGACCTGTTCGTCGGCGTGCTGCAGTGGGACCTCGGCATGCTCGAGGCGCTCGGCCGCGGCCTGGTGCCGATCGTGCTGCTGAACCGTCGCACGTCCGACCGGTTCCAGATGAAGGTCGACGCGCACCACCCCCTCGGCGGGGCGCACCACCAGAAGATCGTGGTCGTCGACGACAGCCTGGCCTTCGCCGGCGGCATCGACGTCACCGCCGACCGCTGGGACGACTCCGACCACGCCGACCGCAACCGGTACCGCCACCGGCCCCGGTCGCGCCGCTCCACCCAGCCCTGGCACGACGTCACCAGCCTGGTGTCCGGCCCGGCCGCCAAGGCCCTGGGCGAGCTCGCCCGGCGTCGCTGGGCCGCGGGCACCGGTGAGCAGCTGGACGCGGTCGACGACGTGACCCAGGAGTGGCCCGAGCAGGTCCCGGTGCTGCTGCACGACGTCGACGTCGCGATCTCCCGCACCCGGCCGGAGCACCGCGAGTGGGAGCTGGTGCACGAGATCGAGGACCTGTGGCTGGCGATGATCGCCAGCGCGACCACCGCGGTCTACGTCGAGAGCCAGTACTTCGCCAACCGCCGGGTCGCCGAGGCGATCATCGCCCGGCTCGGCGAGGCCGACGGGCCCGAGTTCGTGGTGGTCAACCCCGAGACCGCCGACGGCTGGCTCGAGGAGAAGGCGATGGGCACCGCCCGCGCCAAGCTGTTGGCGAAGGTCCGCGAGGCCGACGTGCACGGCCGGTTCCGGCTCTACGTCCCGGTCACCGCCAGCCGCACCCCGATCTACGTGCACGCCAAGGTCTGCGTGGTCGACGACCGGCTGCTGCGGATCGGGTCGTCCAACCTGAACAACCGGTCGATGGGGCTGGACACCGAGTGCGACCTGACGATCGAGGCGGCCGCCGACGACCCGCGGCGCGACGAGATCGCGGCGGCCGTGCTGGGCATGCGGGACCGGCTGCTCGCCGAGCACCTGGACGTCGGCCCGGACGACGTCGCCGCCGCGGTGGCCGCCCACGACGGCTCCCTGGTCGCGGCCGTCGAGAGCCTGGTCAGGCCGGCCGGCCGGTCGTTGCAGTTGTTCGAGATCCCCGAGCAGGGGTTGATCGACACGGTGCTGGCCGACACCGAGCTGCTGGACCCCGAGCAGACCCCCAGCCGCACGCAGCGGGTCGTCGCCCGGGTGCAGCGCCTCGGTCACCACGGCTGATCCGGGGCACCCCGACCCGCTGGGTTAGGGTGCCCTCACCATGCAGACCCACCCCCGCACGGCCGGCGCGCTGCTGCGGCGGTCGCTGCGGCGGCACCCCCGACGGCTCGGCTGGGCGACGGTGCTGCTGTCGGTGCACCAGACCTGCGAGGCGCTGGTCCCGGTCGCCATCGGCGTGACCGTCGACCGGGCGGTGGCCACCGGCTCGCTGCCGGCGCTGCTGGCCGCGCTGGGGTCCACCGCGGTGCTGTTCGTCGTCCTGTCGCAGGCCTACCGGTACGGCGCCCGGCACGTGGTGACCGGCTGGTTCACCGAGACCCACCAGCTGCGGGTCGAGCTCGCGGCCCGGGTGCTCGACCCGCACGGCCTGCAGGGCGCCCCGCCGACCGGCGAGCTGCTGAGCATCGCCACCAACGACGCCGAGAAGGCCGGCCGGGTGATCGAGGCGGCCTCGCTGGTGGTCGCCGGCACCGCTGCGCTGACCGTGTCGGCGGTCAGCCTGCTCACGATCAGCGTGCCGCTGGGCATCGGCGTGCTGGTCGGCACCCCGCTGCTGGTGGGTCTGCTGCAGCTGCTGTCGCCGTGGTTGACCCGGCGCACCGCCACGCAGCAGGCAGACGTCGCGCGCACCTCGGGGCTGGCCACCGATCTCGTGCGCGGCGCCCGGGTGCTGCGCGGCATCGGCGCCGAGGACGCCGCCACCGCCCGCTACCGGCGCACCAGCGCGACGGCGCTGGCCTCGACCCTGCGGTCCGCCCGGGCGATCGGCACCTACCAGGGGGCGACGGTGCTGGGCAGCGGTCTCTTCCTGGTCGCGGTGGCCGGGGTCGCCGGCGGTCTGGCGCTGGACGGGCAGCTCAGCGTCGGCCAGCTGGTCACCGTGGTCGGGCTGGCGCAGTTCCTCGCCGAGCCGGTCGGCCTGCTGGGCTTCGCCGGCCAGAAGGTGGCCGAGGCCCGCGCGTCCGCGGCCCGGGTGGTCGGCGTGCTCACCGCCGAGCCCCTCCACCCCGCCGGCCGCGCGCCGCAGCCGGGCCCGGGCGGCCTCGCGCTGCCCGCGGCGGGGTTCCACGTGGAACCGGGCGCCCTGGTCGGCGTGGTCGCACCCGACCCCGCCGACGCCGAGGCCCTCGTCGGGCTGCTTGCCGGCCGCCGGCCGGCCGCGCCCGGTGAGCTGCTGCTCGACGGCGAGGACGTCGCCGAGCTCGACCCCGCCGCGGTGCGTGGCCGGGTGCTGGTCGAGCCGCACGCGGTCGTGCTCTTCGAGGGCACCCTGCGCTCGGCCGTCGACCCGGCCGACGCGGCGGGCGACGACGACCTGGTCGAGGCGCTGACCGCCGCGGGCGCCGCCGACCTGACCGACCTGGCGCTGCCGGTGGCCGACCGTGGCCGCTCGCTGTCCGGTGGCCAGCGCCAGCGGGTGGGTCTGGCCCGGGCACTGCTCCGCCGTCCGGCCGTGCTCGTGCTGCACGACCCCACCACCGCGGTGGACGCGGTCACCGAGGAGGAGATCGCCGGTGGGCTGACCGGGCTGCGCCGCGGTCGGACGACGGTGCTCGTGACCAGCAGCCCGGCACTGCTGGGCCGCTGCGACCGGGTGGTCGTGCTGCGCGACGGCGTGGTCGAGGCCGAGGGCACGCACGGCGAGCTCGCCGACCACACGGGCTACGCCGCGGCGGTGCTGCGGTGACCGACGGGGGGACCGACCAGCTGCTGCCGATCGCCACCGGGCGGCGCGCCGGGCGGGTGGTGGCCGACGAGCTCCGGGCCCGTCCGCTGGCCACCGCGGCGGCCGGGCTCGCCGCGGTCTGCGCGGCCGCCTCGGGGCTCCTCGCCCCGGTGGTGCTGGGCCGGCTGGTCGACGCCGTGGACCGCCGCGAGGGGACCGTCTGGCCCTTCGTCGGGGCGCTGCTGGGGGCCGCGCTGCTGTCCGCCGTCCTCACCGGCCTGTCGGCGGTGCTCATCGCCCGCCTCGGCGAGACCGTGCTGGCCCGGCTCCGCGAGCGCGTGGTGGACCGGGCCCTGCACCTGCCCTCGGCGACCCTGGACCGGGTGCGCGGCGGCGACCTGCTCTCGCGGGTGGGCGACGACGTCGCGAAGGTGGCCGAGGCGGTGACCAGCGCGTTGCCGCAGGTGGCCGGCGCCGGCCTCACCGTGCTGCTCACCCTCGTCGGGCTGGGCACCCTGGACTGGCGGCTGGCGCTGGCGGGGATGGTCGCGCTGCCGCTGTACGTGCTGGCGCTGCGCTGGTACCTGCCGAGGTCGGCACCGCGGTACGCCGCCGAGCGCGTCGCGATGGGCGAGCGGTCGCAGGCCCTGGTCAGCTCCGTGCAGGGCGCGGACACCGTGCACGCCTACGCCGACGAGGCCCGGCACCGCGCCGTGGTCGACGACCGGTCGGCGCACGCGCTGGGCATCACGCTCGGGGTGTTCCGGCTGTTCACCGACTTCGGCTGGCGGATGAACCGGGCCGAGTACGTCGGTCTGGCCGCCGTCCTCGGGGTCGGCTTCCTCCTCGTCCGGTCCGGCGACGTCACCGTGGGCGCGGTGACCACGGCGGCGCTGCTGTTCCACCGGCTCTTCGGGCCGCTGGGGCTGCTGCTGTTCACCTTCGACGACGTCCAGTCGGCGGGGGCGTCGCTGGTGCGCATGGTGGGGGTCGCCGACCTGCCCGGCACCGCGGCCGCCGACCACGCCGCCGACCGCGCCGCCGACCGCAGCGGGGTCCGGCCGGCGGTCGAGCTGCGCGGCATCGGGCACTCCTACGGCGGACCGCCGGTGCTGGTCGACGTCGACCTGCGGCTGGCCCCGGGCGAACGGGTCGCGCTGGTGGGGGCCTCCGGTGCGGGCAAGACCACGCTGGCCGGGGTGCTCGCCGGGGCGCTGGACCCCGCCGCCGGCCAGGTGCTGCTGGACGGCGAGCCGGTGGCCGACCTGCGGGAGCGGGTGGGCCTGGTCAGCCAGGAGGTGCACGTGTTCGCCGGCCCGCTGTCCGACGACCTCCGCCTCGCCCGGCCGCAGGCCACCGACGCCGAGCTCGCGGCGGCCCTGGCGACGGTGGGCGCGGGCTGGGTCACCGACCTGGACGTCGTGGTGGGCGACGGCGGGCGCGAGCTCACCGCCCCGCAGGCGCAGCAGCTGGCACTGGCCCGGTTGGTGCTGGCCGACCCGCCGGTCGCCGTCCTGGACGAGGCCACCGCCGAGGCCGGCAGCGCGGGCGCCCGGGACCTCGAGGACGCCGCCGACGCCGCCGTCCGGGGCCGCACCACCCTGGTGGTGGCGCACCGGCTCACCCAGGCGGCGCGGGCCGACCGCGTGGTGGTGCTGGCCGCGGGCCGGGTGGTCGAGGAGGGCACGCACGCCGAGCTGGTCGCCGCCGGCGGTCGCTACGCCCGGCTCTGGTCGGCCTGGACCGCCCGCGGCTGACGCTCAGCCGCAGGAGCCCACCGAGATGCCGTGGGCGGTGAGCCAGGGGACGGGGTTGCGGCGGTCGGCGTACAGCCCGCTGTAGTGGGTCTCCACGTGCACGTGCGGGCCGGTGGACTGGCCGCGGTTGCCGACGGTCGCGATCTGCTGGCCGGCGGCGACCACCTGGCCGGCCTGCACCGTGAAGGTGTCCACGTGGCCGTAGAGGGTGACGACGCCGTCGGCGTGCTGCAGGTAGACAGCCTGGCCGAACCCGTTGGCCGGACCGGCGTCGAGCACCACGCCGCCCTCGGGGGCGTAGATCGGGGTGCCGATCGGGGCGGCGATGTCGATGCCCTGGTGCACGGTGCCCCAGCGGGACCCGTAGCAGCTGGTCACCCGGCCGCTCACCAGCGAGCCGGTACCCACCGACGTGACGCTGGCCGCGGCGACCGACTCCTGCGCGGCGGCCGCCGCTGCCTCGGCGGCGTCCTCGACGCCCTGGGCCTCGAGCAGCGCGGTCTGCGCGGCCAGCAGCGTCGCGTCCAGCCCGGCCTTCTCGGCGCTCACCGCGTCGTAGGACTGCTGGGCCGCGGCCACCTGCTGCTGGGCGGCGGCGTCGGACTCCGCGGCGGCCGTGGCCGCGGCACCCACCTGGTCCACGGCCTCCTGCGCGGCGGCGTCGGCGGCCTGCTCCTGGTCGCGGACCAGCTCGACGGCGTCGAGCCGGCCGGCGCGGTCCTCGCCGAGCTGGGCCAGGGTCGCCGCGCGCTCCAGGACGTCCTCGGGGCTCTCGGCGTCCAGCAGCACCGCCGCGGTGCCGAAGCTCTGCGAGCCCATGAAGGCCTCGCGGCCCAGGGTGGCGACGTCGTCCTCGGCGACGGCGGTGGCCGCCTGGGCCTCGGCGAGGGCCGCCGCGGTCTCCGCCGCGGCGGTCTGCGCGGCGGCCAGCTCGTCCTGGGCGATCCGGTCGGCGTCGGCGGCGGCCTCGGCCAGCACCGTCGACCGGGCCAGCTCGTCCTCCGCGGCGGCGACGAGGGCGGCCACCCGGTCCACCTCGGCCTGCGCGGCGGTGACGGCGGAGGGGTCGACGGGCGCCGCGGCGGCCGGGGCGGTCGTGGGGCCGGCGCCCAGCGCGAGCGTCACCAGTGCCCCGAGCAGGAGGGTCGGGAGCCGGCGTCGCATCGTCGGCAACGCTAGCCGCAGGCCCCCCGGGATGTCACGGTCAGGTCACGGCCGGCGCTCAGGCGCCTCAGGCCAGGCCCCTCCGCGGACCGGGGACGGCCCCGGGCACCGGGACGCCGGAGGTCAACCGGGCCCAGACCCGCTTGCGGTCGGCCACGACGTCGTAGCCGTGGTCGACCGACAGCTGGGCGACCATCGGCAGCCCCATGCCGCCCAGGGCCGGGTCGCGGTCGACGGCGGGGACGGGCGGCCGCTCGACGGCCTCGTCGGACAGGCTCAGCAGCCAGCCGTCGGCGGTGGCGACGATGACGGCCTCGACCGCCCCGCCCCCGTGCCGCAGCGCGTTGGAGGCCAGCTCCTCGAAGGCCAGCAGCAGACCCTCGCGGGCGTCCTCGGTCGAGGACGACGTCAGCGACGGGTGGGCCAGCCGGGCCCGGAGGTCCATGCGCACGCGCGAGGCGTCGTGCACGCTCGGCAGCTGCCACCGCCACACGTCGCCCGGGATCTCGGGGAGCGGTGCACTCGGCCACGAGGTGTCGGGATGCACGGAGCACTTCCATTCCTCGGCGACGGGCGGGAGACGTTCGTCCACCATCCTGGACGACGTCGTCCCGATGCGCAGGGGGAGACTGCCCCGGTGACCCTGCCCGACGAGCTGACCCTGCTGCGGGACCGGGTCGCGGCCCTGACGTGGCTGCTGGCCACCCCCGGGCGCGACGCCGCGGTGCGGTCGGCGGGGTCGGTGGTGGACCAGGTGCAGGACTACCTGCTGCCCCGGCTGCTGGACCTCGACGCCCCGCTGCTGGCCGTGGTCGGCGGCTCGACCGGGGCGGGCAAGTCCACGCTGGTCAACAGCCTGCTCGGGGTCGAGGTGACCACGGCGGGGGTGCTGCGGCCGACCACCCGCACCCCGGTGCTGGTCTGCGCGCCGGCCGACCGGGGCACGTTCGCCGACGGCCGGGTGCTGCCGGTGCAGGTGACGGTCAGCCCGGCGCTGCCCCCGGGCCTGGCCCTGGTCGACGCCCCCGACGTCGACAGCGTGGTCGAGAGCAACCGCGACCTCGCCGGGCAGCTGCTGGCCGCGGCCGACCTGTGGGTGTTCGTGACGACGGCGTCCCGCTACGCCGACGCGGTGCCGTGGGACCTGCTGCGCACCGCGGCCGACCGGGGCACGGCGCTGGCCGTCGTCCTGGACCGGGTGCCGGCCGAGGCGGTCGACGAGGTGGCCGCCGACCTGGCCGGCATGCTCGCCCGCGCCGGGCTGGCCGCGGCCCGGCTGTGGGTGGTGCGCGAGGCGCCGCTGCAGGGCGGGCTGCTGCCCGAGGAGCAGGTGGCCCCGCTGCGCGCCTGGCTGCACGACCTGGCCGCCGATGCCGGTGCCCGCGCCGAGGTGGTGCGGCAGACCCTGGCCGGCGCGCTGGCCAGCCTCGACGACCGGGTGGCCGGGATCGGCGTGGCCGCGCAGGAGCAGGTCACGGCCGCCGCGGCCCTCGAGGCGGCCGCCGGCGCCGCCTACGGCCGGGCGGTCGAGGCGGTGGACGACGGCGTGCGCAGCGGCACCCTGCTGCGCGGTGAGGTGCTGGCCCGCTGGCAGGAGTTCGTGGGCACGGGTGAGTGGATGCGCTCCCTGCAGGCCGGCATCGGGCGGCTGCGCGACCGGGTGACCGCCGCGGTGACCGGTCGGGCGACGCCGGCCGAGGACCTCACCGGGGCGCTGGAGTCCGGGGTCGAGCAGCTGCTGCGCTCGGCCGCCGAGACCGCCGCCGAGGACACCGTCACCGCCTGGCGCGGCCTGCCCGGCGGTGCCGCGCTGGTGGCCGGCCGCGAGCGCGAGCTGGCCACCGTGGGGCCGGGGTTCGCCGAGGCCGCCGGCCGCACCGTGCGCGACTGGCAGGGCGCGGTGCTCGAGCTGGTCCGCGGCGAGGGGGCCGGCAAGCGCTCCCGCGCCCGGCTGCTGTCCTGGGGCGTCAACGGCGCCGGCGCGGTGGTCATGGTCGCGGTGTTCGCGCAGACCGCCGGGCTCTCCGGCGCCGAGGTCGCGGTCGCCGGCGGGACGACGGTGGTGGGCCAGCGGGTGCTCGAGGCGGTGTTCGGCGACTCCGCCGTCCGGCAGCTGGCCGAGCGGGCCCGCCGCGACCTCGACGAGCGGGCGACGGCGCTGCTGGCCGCCGAGCGGGCGCGGTTCACCGCGCTGCTGGCCGGCACCGCCGCGCCGGAGGACGTCGCGGCGCTGCAGGACGCCGTCGCCGCGGTGGGCCGGGCCCGTGGTTGACCTGGCCGCCCGGTTGGCCGGGCTGCGCGAGGCGGTCGAGGTCGCCGAGGGCCGGCTGGAGGTGCCCGAGGTGGGTCGCGCCCGGGCGCTGCTGGCGAAGGCCGGGGCCCGCCAGGCGCTGGGCGAGGCCACCGTGGTGGCGCTGGCCGGGGCCACGGGCAGCGGCAAGTCCACGCTGTTCAACGCGCTGTCCGGCGCCGAGGTGAGCACCCCGGGGGTGCGCCGTCCCACCACCGGGGTGGCGCACGCGACCGTGTGGGGCCCGGCCCAGGACCCCCTGCTGGACTGGCTGGAGATCCCCCGCCGGCACCGGCACGACGCCGACCCCGCGCTGGACGGCCTGGTGCTGCTGGACCTCCCCGACCACGACAGCGTGCGGCTGGAGCACCGGCTCGAGGTGGACCGGCTGGTGGAGCTGGTCGACGTCCTGGTCTGGGTGCTGGACCCCGAGAAGTACGCCGACGCCGCCGTCCACGACCGCTACCTGCGGCCGCTGGCCGGGCACGCCGGAACCCTGCTCGTGGTGCTCAACCAGGCCGACCGGCTGCCGCCCGCCGACCTCGCCGCCTGCCGGGCCGACCTGCGCGGCCTGCTGGACGGCGAGGGCCTGGCCGAGGCCACCCTGCTCACCGCCAGCGGGCGCACCGGCGACGGCCTGCCCGAGCTGCTCGGGCTGCTGGCCCGGCGGGTCGCCGAGCGGCGGGCGGCCACCGAGCGGCTGACCGCGGACGTCCGGGGTGCTGCGCGGGCGCTCCAGGTGCACTGCGGCCCCGCCACCCGGCCCGCGACCGACGACGCCGCGCTGACCCGGGCGCTGGGCGAGGCGGCCGGGGTGCCGGCGATCGCCGCCGCCGTCGAGCGCTCGACGGTGAAGGCGGGCACCGCGGCGACCGGGTGGCCGGTGGTCCGGTGGCTGGGCCGGCTCCGGCCGGACCCGCTGCGCCGCCTGCACCTGGGCACCGGCGGGCGCAGCTCGCTGCCCGAGGTGGGGTCGGTGCAGGCCGCCGGGGTGGCGACCGCCGTCCGCCGGGCCCGGGACGCCGCGGGGGAGGGGCTGCCGCTGGCCTGGACCGACGACCTGCGCCGCACCACCGAGGTGCGCACCGACCGGTTGGCCGACCGGCTGGACCTCGCCGTGAGCGGGGTCGACCTCGGCTCCGAGCGCACCCCGCTGTGGCAGCGGGGGGTCGGCGGCCTGCAGTGGGTGGTGACCGCGGCCGCGCTGGTGGGGGTGCTGTGGCTGCTCGGCCTGGTCGTGCTGGGCTGGCTTCAGCTGGACGACCTGGTGCCGCTGCCTCGCGTCGAGGGCCTCCCGGTGCCCACCCTGCTGCTGGTCGGCGGCCTGCTGGCGGGCCTGCTGCTGGCGGTGCTCGCCCGACCCCTGGTCGCCCTGCGCGCCCGCCGCCGCGCCCGTCGGGCCCGCCGTCGCCTGGAGCAGGCGGTGGCGGAGGTGGCGCGGTCGGAGGTCCTGATCCCGCTGGCCGAGACGCAGACCGACCACGCGAGGTTCTGCGCCGCCCTGGCCCGCGCCGCCGGTTGACTCCATCAGGGTTCAGTTGAGGGGGCGGATGCCCTCCGGGAGGTTGCCGCCGCGGGACGCCGACAGGGCGAAGTCGGCGAAGGCGGTCAGCGCCAGGCGCTGGGTCCACGGGCCGAAGGAGACGCGGGCGACGCCGAGCTGGGCCAGCCGGTCCTGCGGCAGCGACCCGGGCACGTTGATCACCGACACCCGGCGCTCGCCGATGCCCTCGACCAGCTGCACCACGGTCGGCTCGTCGAGCAGGCCCGGCACGAACACGCAGGCCGCGCCGGCCTCGAGGAAGGCCTTCCCGCGCTCGACCGCGTCGGCGACGACGTCCGCCCTCGGGCGGTCGCCGGCCTTGACGAAGGCGTCGGTGCGGGCGTTGAGCACGAACGGCACGCCCTCGGCCTCGCCGGCGGCGACGGCGGCCCGGACGGCGGCCACGGCCTGGTCCAGCGGCTTCATCTGGTCCTCGAGGTTGGCGCCGACGACGCCCACCCCGATCGCCTTGCGCACCGTCTCGCCGGCGTCGCCGTAACCGCCCTCGAGGTCGGCGGACACCGGCACGGACACCGCGGCGGCGATCCGGCCGACGGCCTCGATCATGGTGTCGACCGGGATGTTCTCGCCGTCGGCGTAGCCGTAGGAGGCGGCGATGGAGTGGCTGGCGGTGGCCAGGGCCTTGGTGGCGGGCAGGTCGGCGACGACGGTCGCGGTGATCACGTCCCAGACGTTCACCACGGTCAGCAGCTCGGGGTCGGTGTGCAGGCGGAGCAGGGTCTCGGCCTTGTCGCGGTTGCTCATGCCCCGAGTCAAGCGGACGGCGGTACCGCCGGCCCGGTGGGATCGGTCGGCGGGCGGGACTCCGCCGGCATGCCGGTGACGTCCAGCCGCTGCAGCAGGCCGGTGAGCTCCAGCGGACCGGTGACGATGCGGCTGGTGGCCACCACCCGCACGTGCTTGCCGGCCGCCTCGGGGTGCTGGCTCAACCAGACCAGCGCGGTGACCCCGGCCGAGCCGAAGTACTCCACCCCGGACAGGTCCACGACCAACCGCGTCGGTGCCTGCCGCAGGGCGCCGAGCAGGGCCTGGTGCAGCTGCGGACCGTGCGAGGCGTCGAGCGTGCCGGACACGCGGGCCACCAGCTCGCCGTCGTCGTCCTCGTCCGTGACCAGCGTGAACCCGTCGCCCTCGGCGCGACCGTGCACCGTCTCCATGCCGTTCTGAGTGGGCAGTCGGAGGTGGTCGCAAACCCCTCGCGTGACCGGATCGTGATCGTCCTCGACGTGCGGGCCGTGGGACGGGTGTGGTTGCGTGACACGCAGTCGTAACAATCCCGGGCATCCCCGGTCGTCTGCCCGGGGGGTTCCGGACGCATGTGGCAGTACCTGCTCGACCGGCGCGACCTGATCGCGTTCCAGGCCTACCAGCACGTCAGCCTCGTGGTGCAGTGCGTGGTGCTGGCCACCGTCCTGGCCGTCGGGCTGGCCGTGCTGGCCTACCGCAGCCCGCGGATCACCAGCCTGGCCAACAGCGTCTCGGCCATCGGGCTGACCATCCCGTCGTTCGCGCTGCTGGGGCTGCTGCTGGCGCCCTTCGGGTTCGGCATCACCCCGGCGGTCGTCGCCGTCGTCTTCTACGCGGCGCTGCCGGTGCTGCGCAACGCCGTCGTCGGCCTGGCCGGGGTCGACCAGTCGCTGGTCGAGAGCGCCCGCGGCATCGGCATGAGCCGGCTGGCCACCCTGTGGCGGGTGGAGCTGCCGCTGGCCTGGCCGGTGATCCTGGCCGGCGTCCGGGTCTCCACCCAGATGGTCATGGGCATCGCCGCCGTCGCCGCCTACGTCCTGGGCCCCGGCCTGGGCAGCCTCATCTTCTCCGGGCTCTCCCGGCTGGGCGGCGCCAACGCCCTGAACGCCACGCTCGTCGGCACCATCGCGATCGTCCTGCTGGCCCTCGTCCTGGACGTGGTGCTCGTGCTGGTCGGCCGCCTGACCACCTCGAAGGGCATCCGTGTCTGAGACCACGACCGCACCCGACCAGCGCACCGTCAGCGGTGTCGCCATCCGGCTCGAGGGCGTGACCAAGCGCTACCCGGGCCAGCAGAAGCCCGCCGTCGACTCGGTGGACCTCGAGATCGCCGCCGGCGAGACGGTCATGTTCGTCGGCCCCTCGGGCTGCGGGAAGACCACGCTGCTGAAGATGCTCAACCGGCTCATCGAGCCCAGCGGCGGCAAGATCTTCCTCGGCGACGAGGACGTCACCGGCCAGGACCCGGACAGGTTGCGCCGTCGGATCGGCTACGTGATCCAGGCCGGCGGGCTCTTCCCGCACATGACCGTGGGCACCAACATCGGCCTGGTCCCGGGCATGCTCGGGTGGGACAAGGAGCGCATCGCCGAGCGCACCGACGAGCTGCTCGACCTGGTCGGCCTGGACCCCGAGGTCTACCGCGCCCGGTACCCGAAGGAGCTCTCCGGCGGGCAGCAGCAGCGGGTCGGGGTGGCCCGCGCGCTGGCCGCCGATCCGCCGGTGCTGCTCATGGACGAGCCGTTCGGCGCGGTCGACCCGATCACCCGCCAGCGCCTGCAGGACGAGCTGCTGCGCATCCAGGAGGAGCTGGGCAAGACGATCGTCTTCGTCACCCACGACTTCGACGAGGCCGTGAAGCTCGGCGACAAGATCGTCGTGTTCGACGTCGGCGCCCGCGTCGTGCAGTACGACACCCCCGAGGCGATCCTGGCCGAGCCGGCAGAGGAGTACGTCGCCGACTTCGTGGGCGCCGGGGCCACGCTCAAGCAGCTGACCCTGACCCGGGTCGCCGACACCGAGCTGCACACGCCGGTCACCGCGCAGGCCGGCGAGGACAGCGCCGCCGTCGTCGCCCGGGCGACCGCAGCGGGCGAGCAGTACGTCGTGGTCACCGACGGCCGGGGCCGGCCGATCAGCTGGCCCTCGGTCGCCGAGCTCACCCGGACGACGACCGTGCCGGCCACCCGCGACGACCGGCTGCCGGTCGTGGGGCTGCGCTCCACCCTCAACGACGCGCTGGACACGATGCTCGCGGCCAGCCAGGGCGGCGTCGTCGTCACCGGACGGCGCGACTCCGTGGCCGGCGTCCTCGTCGTGGAGCAGGTCATGGCCGCCATCCAGGCGACCCGCGGGGAGACCCGCGGATGACCGCGGTCGTCGACCCGCAGGTGGACGTCGAACCCGGCGGACGGCGCGACGGGGTGGCCTGGCGCGGCCTGCTGGTGCAGCCCGCGCTGATCGCGGTGGCCCTGGTCGCGTTCGTCGTCTGGCGCTCGACGGCCACGCTCACCGACGCCGAGGCGCGACCGCTGGCCTGGTCCGCGCTGGGCAGCAGCGTCGTCGACCACCTCGAGCTGGTCGCCGTCGCCGCCGTCGTCGTGCTGGTCATCGGCATCCCGCTGGGCGTGCTGCTCACCCGCGGCCCGTTCCGCCGGGCCACGCCGCTGGTGCTCGGCATCGCCAACACCGGCCAGGCCGCCCCGGCCATCGGCCTGTTCGTGCTGCTGGCCACCTGGCTGGGCTTCGGGTTCCGGTCGGCCGTCGTGGCGCTCGTCCTGTACTCGGTGCTGCCCGTGCTGCGGAACACGATGGTCGGCCTGCAGGGCGTCGACGCCCGGCTGGTCGAGGCCGGCCGCGGCATGGGCATGAGCGCGCTGGCCGTGCTGCTGCGGGTCGAGCTGCCCCTGGCGGTGCCGGTCATGCTCTCCGGCGTCCGCACCGCCCTGGTCCTGCTGGTCGGCACCGCCACGCTGGCCACGTTCATCGACGGCGGCGGTCTGGGCCTGCTGATCACCACCGGCATCAACCTGAACCTGGACACGCTGCTCTACAGCGGGGCGCTGCTGGTCGCCCTGCTCGCGCTGGCCGTCGACTGGGTGGGCCGGGTCGTCGAGACGATCGCCCGCCCGAAGGGACTGTGACGATGCGCCGCACCGCCGCCGCCCTGCTCACCGCGCCCCTGCTGCTGGCGGGCTGCGGGCTGCAGGCCGCCAACCAGTACACGCCCGAGGCGTCGCCGGGGCTGATCGAGCCGGTCGCCGACGCCGCGGGCGTCGAGCTGGTGGTCGGCAGCAAGAACTTCACCGAGCAGCTGATCCTCGGCAAGATCGCCGTCATCGCGCTCGAGACGGCCGGGTTCGACGTGCTGGACCGCACCAACATCCCCGGCTCGGTCCCGGTGCGCACCGGGGCGACGTCGGGCGAGATCGACATGAACTGGGAGTACACCGGCACCGCCTGGCTGACCTACCTCGGCGAGCCCGAGGGCATCCCCGGCCGCACCGAGCAGTACGAGGCGGTGCGCGAGGCCGACCTGGCCAACGACCTGACCTGGCTGCCGCCGGCGGAGATGAACAACACCTACGCCTTCGCGATCCGCAGCGAGGCCGCCGCCGACCTGGGCGTCTCGACGCTGTCGGACATCGCGAACCTGCCGGTGGAGGAGCGCACCTTCTGCGTCGAGGCCGAGTTCGCCAGCCGCAACGACGGGTTCGTGCCGATGCTGGAGGCCTACGACCTGCCGCTGGGCAGCCCGGACGGCGTGCCGCGCGACAACGTCTCCACCCTCGACACCGGCGCGGTCTACACCGCCACCGACCAGGGCGCCTGCAACTTCGGCGAGGTCTTCACCACCGACGGCCGGATCGAGTCCCTGGACCTGACCGTGCTCGAGGACGACCGGCAGTTCTTCCCCGCCTACAACGTGGCCCCGGTGATCTACACGCCCACGCTGGAGGCGCACCCCGAGCTGGCCGACGTGTTCGCCGAGATCACCCCGCTGATCACCGACGACGTGATGATCGAGCTCAACCGCCGGGTGGACGTCGACGGCGAGGAGCCGGTGGACGTCGCGCTGGACTGGATGCGCGCGGAGGGCCTGGTCACCTGAGGTGACTCCCTAGGCTGCCGGCGTGGACTCCGGCCCCGACTTCGACACCGTCGCCGACGAGCTCTACGCCGTGCTGCCGGCGGAGTTCATCGCGGCGCGCACCGACGCGGTCGCGCAGGCCAAGGCCACCGACAAGGGGCTGGCCCGCCGGATCGGCGAGCTGGGCAAGCCGACGCTGGCCGCCTGGACGGTGAACCTGCTGGTGCGGGAGTCCGGTGACCAGGTGCAGGAGCTCGTGGAGCTGGGTGACCTGCTCCGCCGCGCCCAGGACGACCTGGACCCCGACCAGCTCCGCGCCCTGGACAAGCAGCGCCGGCAGGTGGTCCGCGCCGTCGCCCGCGAGGCGGCCAAGCAGGCCCGTCGCGCCGGGAACCCGGTCAGCGAGCAGGTGGTGGTCCAGGTGGAGGAGACGCTGAAGGCCGCAGTCGCCGACCCGTCCGCGGCCGAGCAGGTGCTGGCCGGGCGGCTGACCGGTGCGCTGACCTACAACGGCCTGGGGACGCCGTCGGGGTCGACGCAGCCCGTGCGGCCGACCGGTCGCCCGCCCCGCCGTCCGTCCGCCCCGGCCGAGCCGCCCCCGCCGCCGGTCGACCTGGACGCCGCACGCGCTGCGAAGGCCGAGCGGGCCGCGCGCAGGGAGACCGAGGAGCAGCTGCGCGCGGCGCGTGCGGACCTGCGCGCCGCGCGCAGTGCCGTGGACGACGCCGCCGGCGAGTCGGAGCAGGCCACGGCGGCGGCCCGGGAGGCAGCCCAGGCTGCCGGCGCCGCCCGCCGGGCCCGCGACGACGCCGAGGGCCGGGTGCAGGAGCTGGAGACCGCGCTGGCGCAGGCCCGGGAGCGGGCGGAGCAGGCCGGCGCCGAGGCCACCACCGCCGATCGCGAGGCGGAGCAGGCCGAGGCCGACCGCGCCGCGGCGGAGGAGGACCTGCAACGCGCCGAGGCCGACCGCGACGCCGCCCAGCAGCGGGTCGACGCGCTCAGCTGACCGGTCCCGGGTGCCCGCCCCGGCGTGGCGGCCCGCCATCCCAGGGTGGGCTGCCGTCCTCCCGCCGACGGGCCCGGCCGACCGGTCCGAGGAGGCCCGGACTGGAGGAGCGCCGTGATCCGTGTCCCCGTGCGCCCCGGGCGCCGGACCTGGCGTTCGACCGGCGCGGCGACCAGGCGCTGTCCGACGCGCGCGTGGTCGCGGAGCCGGTGGCAGGGCTGAGGAACCGGGGCGGCATCCCGGGCCGGACATGACGTGCTCCGGGGTCCGGTGAGGTCTAGAACGGCGGGGGGTCGTCGATGCTGCTGGTCTCGCTCCCACTGGTCTCGCCGTCCTCGGCGTCGCTTTTCCCGGTGTCACTGCTCCTGGTGTCACTGCTCCCGGTGTCGCCGCGCTCGGCCGCGAGACGGGAGACGGCCGCCAGCAGCTCGGCCTCGATGTCGGCCGCGAGCTGTGCTCGTTCGGCGGCCGCGGCTCGGCGTGCGGCGCGCTGCTCGGGTGTGGGCGAGCGGAACCGCTTCGGGGTGGCACCGAGGAGGTCGGTGAGGGTGTCGCGGGCGATGTCGACCTCGGCGATGCGGTGGGGCCGGGTGGTGCGGGTGCGTCCGCCGGGTGGGGTGACGTGCAGGGTGCCGTCGGGGTCCACGGCGAACACCCAGCCGGGGGCGTGGGTCTTGAGCCGGTGGTGCCGGCGGCACAGGCACACGAGGTTCGTGATGCACGTCGGTCCGCCGTCGGCCGGCGTGTGGTGGTCGCGGGGGACGACGTGGTCGAGGTCGACGTACTCGGCGGGCCGGTGGCAGCCAGGGAACCGGCAGTGCCGGTCGCGGGTCGTGACGAACCTGATCTGCGCGGCGCTCGGCTCGTACTGATCGATCGCCGGTGGTGGTCCCAGGCTGGTGCCGCGGCGGAGAGCGGCGCGGGCCCGGGCGGGTGAGGTGGTGGCCCGGAGGCGGCCGGTGGCGTCGACGATCTCGAACCACACCTCACCGCCGGCGACGGCTCCGGTGGGGTTGCTGGCCAGGAGGGCGTCGTAGCGGGCCAGGAGCTCGGCGACCGCGACCGGGGACACCGCCAACCCGCCGATCGAGCCGATCCCCGACCCACCTGAGCGACCTGCGCCGTCGAGCAGCCCGGTGTCGCCGGGCAGGCGAGTGCCCGTGGGGTCCGCATCCCCGGCTGCAGTGTCGGGACCAGCCGGGTCGGCGAACGCTGGGCGGTCGACTGGGTTCGGGTGAGCTTCGCCCGGGGCGCCATCGGTCGCAGGCGACGACGAGTCCTCGGCAGGTGGGCCCTCGGCTGGTGGGTCCTCGCCCACCTTCTGGTCGGCGGCTGGTTCTTCCTGCGCCACGTCTTCTTCCTGCGCCACGTCGGCGGGTGGTGAGCTCGGCTCATCGGGCGGGTTGAGCGGGGGTCCCTGGTGGTCGAGGTCGGCGCGCATGTGCAGCTGCCAGCGGGCGGCGGCGACGTCGGCGGGCAGGGGCTCCCAGGGGCGGGTGACCAAGTGGTGGTGGGCAGCGACCCGGAGCTGGCCCAGTGGCCGCTTGTCGCCGTTCTTGCGCATCGAGGCAGCCAGGGCGTCGATGACCTCGAGTTCGGCGGCGACGTCACCGGCGTCGGCGAGGTCGGTGCGCAGCGAGGCCAGGCCGTCGCCCTGACCGACGCTGGTGACGTTCTGCCGTCGCTTGCGGCGCTCGGCCCGACGGTCGGCCTCGGCCGGGTCGGCCGCGATCACCGCACCGGCGATCCGGTCGGTGAGCGGGGTGGGGCCGATGCCTTCGGCGATCCAGCCCAGGCCCTGGGCGGCGATGGTGTCCACGACGTCGTCGGGCAGGCTGCCGCCGAAGGACCGCTTGCGGTCGGCCAGGGCCTCCACGAGCACCTGCGCGCGGCGTACGTCGATGCGACCATCGGCCAACGCCACCCACACCGCCGGCAGCTGCTCCACCAGCGCCCGCTGCTTGGCCACCAACGCCGAGGCGGATCCCACGCTGATGCCCAAGACGACCGCGACCTCGTCGGCCACCCAGTCATCGGGCCGCTCCTGGTCGGCCGGGTCGTCGTCGGGACGAGCGCCGGGCAGCTGCTGCTGCGCCGGCTGCAGGTCGGCGAGCCGGGAGATGGCGGCGGCCTGCAGGGCGTGCAGCTGGGCTTGGGCGTCGGCGACGTCGGCCAGCACCGCGTGCACCCGGGCCCGGGTGGTCTGCGGGGTGATCAGCAGCTCGGCCAGCCGGGCGGGGCGCACCGTGAGGTCGGCTGGTGCTCCGGCGGCGACCTGGGCCACCCGCTCGGCCTCCAGCATCGCCGCCCGGGCCGCAGCCGAGGCGTAGACCTCGACCTGGGCGACACCCAGGGACAGCCCGAACCGCGTGCCGACCGCACCGTCGTCCACCTGCACCACCCCCGTCCCGCACTCGAACACCTGTACGAACAATACCGCACGGTCGCACCCGCGTCGAGACGAAACTGCAGCTCAGAGCTGCGTCCACAGCGCTGCGCGAGGATGTCGGAGGTGTACGGGATCCTGGGTGGCCCGCCGTCGTCAGTTCACGATCTCGGCGCTCGGGTCGGCCCGCATCGCGCCCAGCCGGGTGCGCCAGAGCTCCAGCGCCTCCGGGGTGAGCCGGGTCCAGTCCTCGACCTCGCGGACCACCCGCAACGGCGCCGAGCTGCGGTAGGAGCGCGTGGGGTTCCCGGGGAACTTCTTGTCGGTGACGTTGGGGTCGTCCTCGAACGGGCCGGTGGGCTCGACCTCGTAGACGCGCGGTACGGCATCCCCGGGGGTGAGCTCGGCCGCGATCTCCGCCGCGAGCCCGGCGCCGTCGGGCAGGGCGGTGAAGTAGACGTGGTTCATCACGACCTCGGGCCGGTAGTTCGAGCGGCGCCCGGCGACGAGGAGGTCGCCGGGCAGCAGCTGTGCGACCGTGCCGTGGAAGAACGGTTCAGGCGCGGTCATGGAGGGTGACGTGGTAGCCGTCGGGGTCGGCGAAGGTGAACGTCCGGCCGAACGGGCCGTCGATCGGCTCGGCCACGACGGTGCGTCCGTCGGCGACGAGGGCGTCGTGGATGGCCTGCACGTCGTCGGCGTGGAACCACAGCGCCGTGCCGATGCCGGGCTGGGCGACGGCGTCGAGGTCGGTGCCGGGGACGACGCTGCGCAGGGCGAAGGCGATCGGCCGGGTCTCGAAGACGACGGCGTGCGGGGGACCCGCCGCCGAGCGCACGAGACCCAGGTACTGCTCGTAGAACGCCTGCGAGGCGTCGAGGTCGCGGGCCTGGAGGGAGATGAAGTCGGGTCCGGTGGCGGGCATGGGGTGCTCCTTCGTCGTGTGTCAGCTTCCTGACACGAACCGTATGTCAGACTCCTGACATGAGTCAAGCGGGCATCGACCTCGGGTCGTCGATGGGCTACCTGCTCAAGGAGGCGTCCAGCGCGCTGCGCGCCGCCATGGAGGAGGTGCTGCGCCCGCTGGGGATGACCGTCACGCACTACTCCTGCCTCGAGCTGCTCGCCCAGCGTCCCGGGTCCTCCAACTCCGACCTGGCTCGCGGTGCGTTCGTGACCCGCCAGTCGATGAACGTGCTGCTGCAGAACCTCGAGCGCGACGGCTACGTCACCCGGCCCGCGGAGGCGCCGGTGGGCAAGGCCCTCCCGGCCAGCCTGACGCCGCGGGGGCGCCGCAGCCTGGAGCAGGCGACGGCGGCCGTCCGGTCCGTCGAGGTCCGGATGCTGGCCGGCCTGACCGACGCCGACCGGTCCGTCGCGTTCCGGGCCCTGCAGACGATGGTCCGCTCCCTCCGGGGCGGCGACGGGTGACCAGCACGACCCGTGCGGCTGGGCCGTCCTGACGGCTAGGGTCCCCGGATCGTGACCGCCGCCCGTCTGCACCCGATGCGACCGCGGGACCCGCACGAGCCCGGGCGCACGGCCAGCACGCTGGAGCTGTTCTTCGACCTGGTGTTCGTGGTCGCGGTCAGCATCGCCGCCGTCGCGCTGGCCGGGCAGCTGGCCGAGGGCCACGTCGCCGCCGGGCTGGGCCACTACGCGGTGGTGTTCTTCGCGATCTGGTGGGCGTGGATGAACTTCACCTGGTTCGCCACCTCGTTCGCCACCGACGACTGGCTCTACCGCGTGCTGACCATCCTGCAGATGGCCGGCGTCCTGGTGCTGGCCGCCGGGATCGACGCGGTCTTCGCCGGCGAGCGGATCACGGTCGTGGTGCTCGGCTACGTGGTCATGCGGGTCGCGATGATCGCCCAGTGGCTGCGGGCGGCGCGGGCCGACCCCGCGCACCGCCGCACCTGCCTCACCTACGCCGGCGGCATCGGCGTCCTGCAGGTGCTGTGGCTGGGCCTGCTGGCCCTGTCCGGCCCGGTGGCCACGGTAGGGCTGGTCGTGCTGATCGCCGCCGAGGTCGCCGTCCCCCTGGTCGCCGAACGGCACGGGACGACGCCCTGGCACCCGCACCACATCACCGAGCGGTACGGCCTGTTCACCCTGATCCTGCTCGGCGAGAGCCTGCTGGCCAGCGCGAACGCGATCATCGAGGCACTGCACGACGACGCGGCGCTGCGCCCGCTGATCTCGATCGCGGTGCTGACGCTGGTGGTCACCGCCGGGCTCTGGTGGATCTACTTCTGGCCGCCGCACCACGAGGCGATCAGGTCGCTCCGGCAGTCGCTGACCTACGGCTACGTGCACTACGTCGTGTTCGCGGCCGCGGGGGCGTTCTCCGCCGGCATCGAGGTGGAGGTCGACACCCGGCTCGGCCACGGCGAGCTGTCCGACGTCGCCGCCTCGTTCACCGTCACCGTGCCGGTCGCGGTGTTCGTGCTGGCCATCTGGTGGATCGCGCTGCGGGCGGTCGGCGACCGGGTGGTGAACACCGTGGTCCCGCTCGGCGCGCTGCTGGTGCTGGCCGACCCGGTCATCCCGGTGCCCGTGACGCTGACCGCGGCGATCGTGGTCGCGGTGGTGGTCGTGCTGGTGCTTTGCCCGCCGGTCGAGCGGGGAGGGTGACCGCGGGGCAGGATGTGAGCGGCAGCACACACGAGGTCGGGAGACTCCGCATGACCCAGACCGAGAACCGCACCGAGCCCGAGGGGACCACGGTCGCCGAGCCGGGCGAGCAGCAGTCCGACCTCGAGCTCGTCGAGGCCGCGATCGAGGCCCTCACCGGCGTCCTCCCGGTGGCGCTGAGCCCTACGCAGGGCCTGGCTGCCGCCCGCCGCCTGGCCGGGGGTGTGCTGCGCCAGCCCACCGCGCTGACCAGGCGGGGCGTGGACCTCACCGCCCAGCTGGCCCGCATCGCCGTCGGCACCTCGAGCATCGAGCCCGACCGCAAGGACGCCCGCTGGAAGGACCCCGCCTGGCAGGAGAACCCGGTCTACAGGCGGCTGGGCCAGTCCTACCTGGCCTGGAACCGGGCGGTGCACGGCGTCGTCGAGGACCTCGACCTGGACGAGAAGAGCAAGCTGCGCGCCCAGTTCGTGCTCAAGCTGGTCACCGAGACCGTCGCGCCGACCAACACGCTGCTGGGCAACCCGGCCGCGCTGCGGCGGGCCCGCGAGACCCGGGGCCGCAGCCTGGTCGACGGCGCCCGGCACGCCCTGCACGACGTGAAGAAGAACGGCGCCATGCCCTCGATGGTCGACTCCCGGCCCTTCGTGCTCGGCGAGACCATCGCGGCCACCCCGGGCGCGGTGGTCTGGAAGAACGAGATCGCCGAGCTGATCCAGTACACGCCGACCACCGGCACGGTGCACGAGCGGCCGATGCTGGTGATGCCCCCGCAGATCAACAAGTACTACGTGCTCGACCTCGCGCCGGGCCGCAGCATGGTCGAGCACCTGGTCTCCCACGGCCACCAGGTCTTCATGCTCAGCTGGGCCAACCCCGGCAGCGACACCGCCACCGACACCGCGGCGAGCTGGGACTACGACTCCTACGCCCGCACGGCGCTCGAGGCGTCGGACGTCGTCCGGGAGATCACCGGCGCCGACGACATGAACCTGCTCGGCGTGTGCGCCGGGGGCATCACCGCCGCAGGCCTGCTCGGCCACCTGGCCACCGCCGACGACCGCCGGTTCCACAGCGTGACGTTCCTGGTCACCCTGATCGACTTCGAGGTGCCCTCGCAGGTGGGCACCTTCATCTCCAAGCCGGTCGTGGCCGCGGCCCGCCGGCGCAGTCGCAAGGAGGGTGTGCTCTCGGGGCGCGAGCTGGCCCGGGTGTTCGCCTGGCTGCGGCCCAACGACCTGGTCTGGAACTACTGGGTCAACAACTACCTGATGGGCAAGAACCCGCCGGCCTTCGACGTCCTGGCCTGGAACGCCGACGCCGTCGACCTGCCCGCCGCCCTGCACGCGGACTTCATGTCGATGGCCACGGACAACTCCCTCACCCGGCCCGGCGAGTTCCGGGTCCTGGGCACGGCGGTCGACCTCGGCCGGGTCACCCAGGACAGCTACGTGGTCGGTGCGGTCACCGACCACATCTGCCCGTGGCGGGCCTGCTACCCGGTGGTGGACCTGATGGGCGGCGAGGTCGAGTTCGTGCTCAGCAGCCAGGGCCACATCCAGGCGCTGATCAACCCCTCGGGCAACCCGAAGGGCTCCTACCGGACGACGGACGGCGACGACCCGGCCGCGGGCACCGACGACAGCGCCGGCAAGCCCACCGCCGACGAGTGGTTCGAGCGGGCGCAGCTGCACGAGGGCTCGTGGTGGGACCACTGGGTGGGCTGGCTCGAGCCCCGCGCCGGGGCGAAGCGGAGGGCCCGCAAGACCCTCGGCAGCACGGCCCACCCGCCGGTCGAGGACGCCCCGGGCAGCTACGTCCGGGCGACGGTCTGAGCGTGGCCCGCACCATCGACGGCCGGCTCCTGGACGTCGCGGGCTTCCGCCTGCGGGTCCGCGTCGAGGGCGCCGGTCTCGGCCGGCCGCTGCTGCTGGTCAACGGCATCGGGGCCACCGGCGACCTGTTCGACACCTTCCGCGACCACGTGCGCGACCGGGAGACCATCACCTTCGACGCCCCGGGGGTGGGCGAGAGCTCCACCCCGGCCTACCCGCCCACGCTGCGCAGGCTGGCCGGGATGGTGGCCGAGCTGGTGCACGCGGTCGGGCACGACCGGGTCGACGTCCTCGGGCTGTCGTGGGGCGGGGCGCTGGTGCAGGAGCTGGCCCGGCGGCACCCGGACGTCGTCCGGCGGGTCGTGCTGGCCGGCACCACCCCGGGCTGGGTGTCGCTGCCCGGCCGACCGGCGGCGATCAGCATCCTGGCCTCGCCGATGCGGTACTACTCGCCGGGCTACCTGACCCGGGTCGCGCCGACCCTCTACGGCGGCGGCATCGAGCACCACCCCGACCTGCTCGGCGAGCACGCCGCGCAGCGCTCGGCGAACCCGCCCACGCCCTACGGCTACCTGTGCCAGATCGCCGCGCTGCGCCGGTGGTCCAGCCTGCCCTGGCTGCACCGGCTGGAGATGCCGGTGCTGGTGCTGGCCGGGGACGACGACCCGATCATCCCGCTGGCCAACGCCCGGCTGATGGCCGCGCGGCTGCCGCACGGCCGGCTGCACGTCGTCCGGGGCGGCGGTCACCTGTTCCTGTTCACGCACGCCGACGCGATGGCCGGGGTGGTGCGGTCCTTCCTGGACGAGCGGCGCCGCGATCAGGAGCCGTAGGACTCCAGCCGGCTGACCAGGAACTCCACCGCCGCCGCGCTGTCGACGGTCTCGGCGACGTCGACGCCGCCGGCGGCCACCGCCCGCCGGTCGACGAGGGTCTGGCCGCGGGCCGCGCCCAGCGTGGTGCCGACCACGACCTCGCGGCGCACCACCCCCAGCGTGCCCGGGACGATCGCCTCGGTCAGGGCCAGCGCGTCGTGCACGACCACGCCGTCGATGCCGTAGCGGTCACGCGCGGCGTCGACGTACTGCCGGAGCACCTCGGCCGCCGTGCGGCCCACCTCGCCGCCGCCCTCGCGGAACCGGGCGATGCCGGCCTCGGTGAGCACGGTGGGCAGCGTGACGTCCAGCCCGACCATGGTCACCGGCAGCCCGGACCCGAGCACCGCCGCGGCCGCCTCGGGGTCGGCCCAGGCGTTGAACTCCGCCGCCGCGGTGACGTTGCCGCCGCGGGTGGCCGAGCCGCCCATCCACACCACGCGCCCGATCCGGGCCGCGGCCTCGGGGAACACGTGCAGCAGCAGGGCGATGTTGGTCAGCGGCCCGATCGGCGCGACGGTCACCGTGCCGGGGTCCTGCTCCATGAGCAGCTCGGCCAGGGCGACCACGGCGGGCCTCGGGTCGAGCCCGGCGGGGGAGGCCGGCAGCTCCACCCCGCCCAGGCCGGCTGCGCCGTGCACGTGCCCGGCCCGCTCGGGGAGCGGGTGCACCAGCGGGCCGGCGGCGCCGGCGGCGACCGGGACGTCGGACCGGCCGGCCAGGTGCAGCACCCGCAGCGCGTTCTCGGTGGTCTGCGCCAGCTCGACGTTGCCGTGCACCGCGGTGATCAGCCGCAGGTCCACCTCGGGGCTGGCCAGCGCCAGCAGGATCGCGAGGGCGTCGTCGATGCCCGGGTCGGTGTCGATCACGAGCGGGATGCGTTCGGCCACGCCGTGAGCCTGCCGCACTAGCATCCGTCGTGTGCACCAGGGCATCGACGACTTCGCGATGCCCGACCCTGCCCAGGTCCGGTCGGCCACCGACCTGCTGCGCATGCTCTCGGACCCCACCCGGTTCTCGGTGCTGTGGGCGCTGGCCCAGGGCGAGAGCAACGTGGCCTGCCTCGCCGAGCTGGCCGGCACCTCGCCCACGGCGGTGAGCCAGCACCTGTCCAAGCTGCGGCTGGCCGGGCTGGTCCAGGGCCGCCGCGAGGGCACCTTCGTCTACTACACGGTGGCCGAGGGCCCGCTGGGCACGTTGCTGGTGCAGGCACTGCGCGCGGTGGGCGCCGACCCCGGCGTCGTCCGGCGTCCCTGACACCCCCAGCGACCCCGTCCGTCCCGCGCGACACGCCAGCCCCACACGTCGCGCCGCGAGGTCACCGACGTCGTTCCGTATCTCGACCTGCGGAAATGCCGTTACGGGTCGACTTGTGGTTCGCCGGGGAGGCCGGTCGCCGACCCGCGACGCGCCGTTGACAACGGTTCGGTCACGCGCCCTCCAGGTCGTGTCGCGCAACGCCGATCCCGCACGTCCCACGAGCCACTCTTCTCCCTGACCGCAGCTGCTTCCCCGGCTGCGGCTCACGACCAGAAGGAGAGGAGAGCCCCGTGCCCGACACGCTGCAGTACCCGGTCATCCGACCCAGCAGCGCCGCCAGGCTGCGGGCCGCCGACGACGACGTCCGCGCCCCGGTGATCCCGCTGTCCCGGCTCACGTCGGCGCAGCGGGTCGAGCTGGCCCGGCTCGCCGTGGCCACCCACCAGGCGTTCCCGGTGGCCAGACTCGTCCCCCGGCACGCACCGCGCCCCCGCCGGGCGCCGGCCCCCGTGCTGACGCTCGTCCGGCTGGTGGCCTGGATCCGCCACGCCATCCGCAGCGGCTACCGCACCCTGGGTTCCTGGGGCGCCGGACCGGACGGCGAGAACCTCGCCTGGGGCCGGCCCGTCCCCGTCGCGCCGCTCGTCCCCCTCGGCCGGCACCGCGCCCCGGACGACGACGACCCGGCCCCGATGGTGGAGCTGCCCAAGCCGGCCCCGGTCCGTCCCGCCGGTGCCGCCCGGACGACGCCGTCCGTGCTGCTGCCCCGTCGCGCTGCCTCCCCCGCGCCGGTCCCGGCGTCCCGTCCTGTGGTCCGGACGCGGCGTCGTGCGGTGGTGCGGGGCGTGGCCTGGTCGGCCGGTCCCTCGGGCACGCTGCGCCCCAGCAGCGGGGTCCGTAGGTTGGCCAGGTGTTCACGACCCGCCCCGAGCTCACCGGCACCTTCGGCATGGTCGCCTCGACGCACTGGCTCGCCAGCTCGGCCGGGATGGCGACCCTCGAGGCCGGCGGGAACGCGTTCGACGCCGCCGTCGCCGCTGGTTTCGTGCTCCACGTCGTCGAGCCGCACCTCAACGGGCCCGGTGGCGAGGTCCCGGTCGTCTTCGCCCGCGGCGGGTCCGGTGGGCTCGCGGGCCGGGCCGCCGTCCTGTCGGGCCAGGGGGTCTCCCCGGCCGCAGCCACCATCGAAGGATTCGAGGCACTCGGTCTCGAGCTGGTCCCCGGTACGGGCCTGCTCGCGGCCACCGTCCCCGGTGCTGTCGGTGCCTGGCTGACCCTCCTCCGCGACCACGGCAGCCTGCCGCTGGACGCCGTCCTCCGCTTCGCGGTCGAGTACGCCGAGTCCGGCCACCCGCTCTCCCCACGGGTGGCAGCGACCGTCGCCTCGGTCTCCGAGCACTTCTCCACCCACTGGCCGACCTCGGCCGCCACCTGGCTCGCCGCCGACGGAGCTCCTCCGGCAGCAGGCCGCCTGTTCCGCAACCCAGCTCTCGCCTCCACGTACCGCCGGCTGCTCGACGCAGCGCGCGGACCCTCCCGTGAGGCAGGCATCGATGCGGCGCTCGCGGCCTGGTACTCCGGATTCGTCGCCGATGCGATCGACGTGTTCTCCCGGCGCCCCGTGCGTGACGACTCCGGTCGTGACCACGCGGGTTTCCTCACCGGGCACGACCTGGCCAGCTGGCAGCCGACGTACGAGCCCCCGGTCACGACCGACTGGCGAGGGTGGGACGTCTCGAAGGCCGGGCCGTGGTCCCAGGGACCGGCGATGCTGCAGACGCTGGCGATGCTGGACGGGGTCCCGGGGTTGGCACCGGGCGAGGGAGCAGGGCAGCAGGCGCCATCGGCCGAGGTCGTCCACGCCACCGTCGAGGCGGTCAAGCTGGCCATGGGCGACCGCGAGGCCTGGTACGGGGACATGCCCGACGTCCCGATCACGCAGTTGCTCGACCCGCAGTACACCGCCGCGAGGCGGGCGCTCGTCGGTGACACCGCAAGCCTGACCTTGCGGCCCGGGTCACCGGACGGGCGCCCGCCCCGGCTCCCCCGGCACGTGACGGACCCGTCCGGGAGCTTCAGCACCGGCGCCGGGGTCGGCGAGCCGACAGTCGGGCAGAGCGGTGAGCCCACCGTCCAGCGCACCGGCGAGCAGATCACCGAGCGCGACGGCACCACCCGCGGCGACACCTGCCACGTCGACGTCGTCGACCGCTGGGGCAACATCGTCTCGGCCACCCCCTCGGGCGGCTGGCTGCAGAGCTCGCCGGTCATCCCCGAGCTGGGCTTCCCGCTCGGCACCCGGGCCCAGATGTTCTGGCTGGACCGCGGTCTGCCCAACTCCCTGGCCCCGCGTAAGCGGCCCCGCACCACCCTGACGCCGACCCTGGCCCAGGACCGGCAGACCGGGCGCTGGCTGGCCTTCGGCACCCCGGGCGGCGACCAGCAGGAGCAGTGGCAGCTGTGCTTCTGGCTGGCGCACACCGTCCGCGGGCTGGACCTGCAGGCCGCGATCGACGCCCCGGCCTGGCACACCACGGCCTTCCCGTCGTCGTTCTACCCGCGCGAGACGAACGTCGGCGAGGTGGTCGTGGAGTCCCGGGTGGGGGACGACGTCATCGCCGACCTGCGCCGCCGCGGGCACACCGTCGTCGTGGCCGACCCGTGGTCGCTGGGCCGGCTGTCGGCGGTCAGCGCGGACCCCACCACGGGCCTGCTGCACGCGGCGGCCAACCCCCGCGGCATGCAGGGCTACGCCGTCGGTCGATGAGCCGTCGTCCCGGCCCGAGGAGTCGTGGTCGACCTACCTGGACCGGCTGCACGACCTGCGGCGGGGGACCGAGCTGCCGCCCGGTCAGGTGGCCGCCACGTTCCTGCTGGCCTGGGTCGGGACGGACCTGGTCGGGCGGACGTCGGTCCGGCACGAGCTGGACGAGCGACTGCTCCGGGTGGGCGGCCACATCGGCTACGGGGTGCTGCCCGATCGTCGTGGGCGCGGGTACGCGGCGGAGATGCTGCGGCAGGGCCTCGTCGTGGCCCGGTCCGAGGGCGTCATCGCCGTCCTCGTCGACTGCGACGAGGGCAACGCGGCGTCGGCCCGGACGATCGAGCGGTGGGGCGGCGTGCTGGACACCGTCGTCGAGAACCCCGACGGCGGACCGGCGAAGCGGCGCTACTGGATCCGCTGACCGGTTGGGGTCCCGCTCGATGTGACTCGTCGCGGGGTCCGCGGCCGGGGACACGACGTCTTGTCACATCGGGCGGGGCGGGGTCCGGGGCCGGGCTCAGTCAGCGGGCGAGGGCGAGGAGGACGGGCTCGTCCTGGCCGGACCAGGTGCCGCGCAGCACCGGGCCGGCGACGGCGCCCTCCTCCGCGCCGCCCAGCACGCGGAGCAGCACGAGCTCCTGGCCGTCGGCGCGCAGCAGCGTGGTCGTCCCCTCGGTGGTCGTGGTGACCGGACCGACCGCCGGGACGACGGTGCCGAGCGCGCCGTCGGTGTGCACGCGGGCGGTGGGCTCGCGCACCTCGGGGCCGCCGGGGGTCTGGTACTCCAGCTCGGCCTGCGGGCTGCCCATGAGCAACGCCGCGGCCAGGGCGGCGGCGTAGACCGGGTCGGTGGGGCCGTCGTGCACGTACCGGGTGCCCAGCACGGAGTGCTCGGTGACGCCCACGAGCCCGGCGCCGTCCAGGGGCTCCGCGCGGTAGGTGACCGGCACGTGCAGCACCGTGTCGCCGGCGCGCAGCAGGAAGGTCTCGGTGCCGACCTCGCCGGCCGGGTCGTCGAACCGGTAGGCGCCCACCTGCTCCAGGGCCGAGGTGTCCAGCCCGGCCGCCCAGGGCTGCGCGGGGACCCAGGCCTGCAGCAGCTCGAGCTTGCCGGGGGTGAGCGTGGCGAGGTGGATGGTGGCCATGCGCGGACGCTAGCCGGGGGACCTCAGCGGGGACGTCAGCGCCGGACGTCGGCCGGGCCGCGCCCGACCGGGAACCCGGCGTCCCGCCACGCGGCGAAGCCACCGGCCAGGTCGGTGGCCCGGTGCAGGCCGACCGCGCGCAGGCTCGCCGCGGCCAGGCTGGAGCTGTAGCCCTCGTGGCAGACCACGACGACCTCGAGGTCCCAGCCGGTTGCCTCGGGGATGCGGTGGCTGCCGGTGGGGTCCAGCCGCCACTCGAGCACGGTCCGGTCGATGACCAGGGCGCCGGGGACCTCGCCCTGCTCGGCGCGCTGGGTCTCGGTCCGGGTGTCGACGACGAGGGCCCCGCGGACCTGCGCCGCCGCCGTGCCCGCGGGGTCCAACCGGACGACGCCCTCGCGGGCGCGGGCCAGCACCTCGTCGACACCGGTCACGCCGACATCCTGCCCGGCCTGCGGCGGCTGTCGGTGGGCACAGGCATGATCGGGGCATGGAGGGTCGTGATCTGCCGATGACGGCCCTGGTCCAGGAGCTGGCCGCCGAGGCCGCCGGCATCGGCAGCTTCGACCTCGACCTCGCCTCGGGGCGGCTGGTCTGGGACGACCGGCTGGTCGAGATGTTCGGCTACGAGCGGGGCTCCTTCGGCGAGACGCTGGCCGACTTCACCGACCGCCTGCACCCCGACGACGTCGGGCGGGTGGGCGACGCGATCCAGCAGACCATCGACACGGTCGGTGCTCTCGACGTCGAGTACCGGGTGCAGCGGCCCGACGGCACCACGCGGTGGGTGGTCGGCCGCGGCCGGGCGATCGCCGACGAGACCGGCCGCACCGCCCGCATCCTCGGGGTCGCCTACGACACCACCGGGCAGCGCGACGCCGAGGCACGGGTGTCGCGGGTGCTGGAGTCGATGTCGGCGGCCTTCTTCTCCCTCGACGCCGACTGGCGGTTCAGCTACGTCAACGCCGAGGCCGAGCGGGTGCTGGGCCGCGGCCGCGACGAGCTGCTCGGCGGGGTGATGTGGGAGCTGTTCCCGCACGCGCTGGGCAGCGACTTCGAGATGCACTACCGGTCCGCCGTCGAGACCGGTCAGCCGGTGGTGTTCGACGCCTACTACCCGCCGCCGCTCGACGCCTGGTTCGAGGTGCGCGCCTGGCCGGGGCCCGACGGCCTGAGCGTGTACTTCCTCGACGTGACCCAGCGCCGCCGCGCGCAGGAGCAGCTGGTCCGCAGCGCCGCCCGGCTGGCGATGATCGCCGAGGTCACGGCCGGCTTCGGGGCCATGCTGGCCGGCGACCTCACCCCCGGGTCGGCGCTGGCCCAGCTGGCCCGGGCCGTCGTGCCGGTGCTCGGCGACACCGCGACCACCACCCCGGGCGAGGCGCCCGAGGGCGCGGTGGCCTTCCCGCTCGTCGCGCGTGACCGCGAGGTGGGGGTGCTGTGGGTGCACCGCGGCCCCGGCCGACCGCCGATGGACGCCGACGACCTGGCCGCCGGCCGCGAGGTGGCCGACCGGGCCGCCCTCGCCCTCGACAGCGTCCGGCTGTACGAGCAGCAGCGGCGGATCGCCGAGGAGCTGCAGCTGAGCCTGCTCACCGCGCCGCCGGCCACCCCCGGGGCCCTGGTCGCCGTCCGCTACCTGCCCGCGGCCGAGGCGGCCCAGGTGGGCGGCGACTGGTACGACGCGTTCCGCCAGCCCGACGGCGGCACGATGGTGGTGATCGGCGACGTCGTCGGGCACGACACCGAGGCCGCGGCGGCGATGGGCCAGCTGCGCGGGCTGCTGCGCGGCATCGCGCACCGGGCCGGGTGGGGTCCGGCCGCCGTCCTGGCCGACCTCGACCGCGCGATGACCGGCCTGCAGGTCGACACCATGGGCACCGCGGCCATCGCCCGGCTGGAGCCCGGGGGCGGCCCCGGGGGCACCCGGGTGCGCTGGTCCAACGCCGGGCACCCGCCGATCATGGTGCTGCGCGCCGACGGCACGGTGCAGGAGCTCGCCACCGCCCGGGCCGACCTGATGCTGGGGGTCGACGACCGGTCGCCGCGCACCGAGCACGAGCTGCTGGTCGCCCCGGGCTCGACGGTGCTGCTCTACACCGACGGGTTGGTCGAGAGCCGCGAGATGCCGCTGGACGACGGGCTGCCCAGGCTCGCGGCCCTGCTGGCCGAGCTGGGCCCGGTGGCGCCGGGGCGCGCGGCGCTGGAGGCGTTCTGCGACGAGGTGGTCGGCCGGCTGCGGCCGGCCGGCTCCGAGGACGACGTCGCGCTGGTCGCCCTGCGGCTGGACTGAGCGGCCCGGTTCAGCGGGGGAGGAGGGCCCAGACGCTCTTGCTGCCGCCGTGGGTGTGCCACCCGTGCGCGGTGGACATCTCGGCGATCAGGTAGAGCCCGAGCCCGCCGAGGCTGGGGTCGCGGCCGATCGCCGGCGTGGGCGGCCGCACGGCGGCCTCGTCGCAGACCTCGACCAGCCACGAGCGCCCGTGCGGGGCGACCCGGGCGGTGACCCCGCCGCCGCCGTGCCGCAGGGCGTTCGAGGCCATCTCGTCGAAGGCGAGCACGACCCGGTCGACCAGCTCGGCGTCCTCGGCGGAGAGTGCGTCACCGAGCTCGGCGGCCAGGTGGCGGCGCAGCTGGGCGCGGACCCGGGGGAGCTCGGAGACCCGTTCGAGGGGCCACATCCGGCCGGGCGCGGCGTCCGGGGGTGCCACGGACGGCCACACCGGGCTGGCCGTGTCGCGGTCCACGCGGTACCTCTCGTCGTCGTCGCGGGGCGCCGGGGACGGCCCGGACCCGGACAGTCGACCACGGACAGCTGGTCACGGCACCTCCGGCACCCTACCGGTCCTCATCCCGGGTCGGCAGCGGAGAGCTCGGCCACCCGGGTGACCGTCGTCCAGTTGCGGCCCGTGCCCGGCACGCCGAGCAGCCGGTCCCACCGCCAGCCGCCGACCGGGGTGTCGAGGACGCCGGCGGGGAGCCACAGGTGCAGCTCGCGCCCGTGCAGCGCCCAGGCGCCGTCGTCCGGCCCGGCTGCCGGGACCGCGGCCACCCGGGCCGGGGCCGGGGCCTCGGGCAGGAAGGTGACCAGGTAGCGCTTCGGGTCGAGCTCGGCGCCCGCGGGCAGCGCCCGTGGCCCGCCCTCGACGACGGCGGCCAGCTCCGCGGCGGACCGGACGACGACCGCCACGTCGTGCCCGAACTCCGCCGCGATGCAGGCGTGCACGTCGGCGACCAGCTCGGCCTCGGCCCGGTCGCTGCCCAGCACGACGTTGCCGCTGCGCAGGTGGGTGACGACGTCGGTGTACCCGCGGGCGGTGAGCACGTCGCGCAGCGGGCCCATGCCGATCTGCTTCGCCGTGCCGACGTTGATGCCGCGGAGCAGGACGACGGATCGGGCCATGCGGACGACGGTAGAGCCGGGCGCCGGCATCTGGGAGGGTGGACCGCATGCGGTGGCGCGGGACCGAGGATGCCGTGCCGCGCGTCGGTCCGGCAGCTCCGGGGATGCCCCGGGGACAGCACGCAGCCTCCACCACCACGCCTCCGGCGCTCGGCAGCGCTCCGCGCAGCTCCGCGTCGGGACGACGGGACAGGTCGGCCCGCGCCACCGCACCCCGGTGTTCCACGTGAATCCGACGCCGTGAACCAGCGGACCCCACCCGGCACCCACACCGCCCGCGCCCTCTCCGCCGCCTTCCTGGGCGCCCCGCACTGGACCGTCGACGCGCTGGTCGCGCACGGGCGCCGCGCGCTGGACCCCGCGCCGGACTGGTTGGCCGGGGTCGCGGCCGCCGCGGTCGAGGCCTGGCGGGAGCCCCCGCGGGACGCCCCGCGGGAGTTCGCCCGCTTCCTGCTGGCCGTCCGCACGCAGCTGGCCGCCGTCCCGCCGGCGTACGACGACGAGGAGGACCTGCCGCCGCGGCCCGCGGAGCCCCGGGTGCGGGCCTGGCTGCCGGCCGCCACGGCGATGGGCCGCACCCCCTGGCCGGTGCACCCGCTGCACGACCTGGCCGACGTCGCCGAGCTGCTGGGCACCGACCTGGACCACCTGGCCTGGTACGCCGACCCCCAGGGCCGGCAGCGGCACGAGCCGGCCGGGCACCTGCAGCTGTACCGGCGCCGGTGGCTGGCCCGCCCCGGCCGGGTGCCGCGGCTGCTGGAGGTGCCCACCCCGCGGCTGCGCGCGGTGCAGCGGGTGCTGCTGGACGCCGTCCTCGCGCCGATCCCGGCCCACCCGGCGGCGCACGGCTTCGTGCCGGGCCGCTCGGCGCTGACCGGGGCGCGGCAGCACGTCGGCGCGGACGTCGTCCTCACGATGGACCTGGCCGCGTTCTTCGCCACGGTCACCGCGGGCCGGGTCTGGGCCACCCTGCGCACGGCGGGCTACCCCGAGCCGGTGGCGACGCTGCTGACCGGGCTGTGCACCACCCGGGCCACCCGCGACGACCTGGCCACCATGCCCGGCGGCGGCACCGACGCCGCCCGCGACCACGCCCGCGCCGCGCTGGCCCGGCCGCACCTGCCGCAGGGCGCGCCGACGTCCCCGCAGCTGGCCAACCTGGCCGCGCACCGCCTGGACCGGCGGCTGGACGGGCTGGCCGCCGCAGCCGGCGCCGCCTACACCCGGTACGCCGACGACCTCAGCTTCTCCGGCGGCCGGGGCACCGCGGCGCTGCGGGACCGGGTGGCCGGCATCGTCGTGGACGAGGGCTTCGCGGTGCAGCCGGCCAAGACCCGGGTGCGCGGGCGCGGCGCCCGGCAGACCGTCACCGGCGTCGTGGTCAACGAGCGGACGTCGCTGCCCCGCGCCGAGCTCGACGCGCTGCGGGCCCGGCTGACGAACGCGGTCCGCCGCGGTCCCTCGGCGGCCGACCTCGCCGCGTTCGACGGCGACGTGCACGCCCTGCGCCGGCACCTGACCGGCCGGGTGGCCTGGGTGGCCCAGGTGCACCCCGCCCGCGGCGAGCGGCTGGCCGCCCTGCTGGCCGACGTCGACTGGGGGCGCCGCGACACGTCCCTGTGACCTGGCTGTGACCCGGACCCGCCAGTCTCGGCACCGGTCGGCGCAGCGGGCGCCGTGGGGAGCCAGGGGGCCGGCATGGCGAGCAGGACGACGACGACGAAGGCGCGGCGGGACCCGGGCGACCCCGACGCGATGCCGCCGTGGGGCGTGGCCGTGCCGCTGGGGCTGCAGCACGTGCTGGCCATGTTCACCTCGAACCTGACGCCGGCGATCCTGCTGGCCGGGGTCATCGGGGCGACCACGGGCGAGGCGGTGCTGCTGGTGCAGGCCGCGCTGCTCTGCGCCGGGCTGGCCACCCTGCTGCAGACCATCGGCATCGGCCCGGTGGGCAGCCGGCTGCCGCTGATGATGGGCTCGGGGTTCGCGTTCATCGCGGTCGCCGTCCCGCTGGCCGCCGAGCGCGGGTTGGACGCCGTGCTGGGCGGGGTGCTGGTCACCGCGCTGGTGCAGGTGGCGATCGGCCTGGGCATCCACCGGATCGCGTTCCTGTTCCCGCCGGTGGTGACCGGCACGATCATCCTGGTCATCGGGCTGGGGCTGCTGCCCAGCGGCATCAACCTGGCCGCCGGTGGGGTGGGCCGCGAGGGCTTCGGTTCCTGGACGAACTTCGGGGTCGCCGGGCTGGTGCTCGTGCTGACCGTGGTGCTCAACCAGTTCGCCCGCGGGATCGCGAAGGCGGCGTCGGTGCTCATCGCCGTCGTCGTCGGCTACCTGGTGGCCATCCCGGCCGGGCTGCTGGACCTCTCCGGCGTGGGCGACCGGCCGGTCGTCGCCTTCCCGTCGCCGTTCGCGTTCGGGGTCTCCTTCGAGCTGGTGGCGATCCTCTCGATGGCGATCGTCGGCGTGGTGAACATGGTCGACTCGGTGGGCACGGTGCACGCCGTCACCGAGGGCGGCGCCGGGCGGCCGGCCACCCGCCGCGAGCTGCGCGGCGGCATCCTCGCCGAGGGCGGGTCCGCCGTGCTGGGCGGTGTGTTCGGCGCGTTGCCCACCACGATGTTCAGCCAGAACATCGGCCTGGTCGCGCTCACCAAGCAGATGAGCCGGCACGTGGTGACCATCGGCGCCTGCGTGCTGGTCGGGCTCGCGCTGCTGCCGCAGCTGGCCGCGGTGCTGGCGGCCGTCCCGCCCGCGGTGCTCGGCGGTGGCGTGCTGGTGCTGTTCGGCATGGTCTGCGCCATCGGCATCGAGCTGCTCTCGAAGAACGGCCTGGACACCCGGTCGCTGCTGATCGTGGCGATGTCGGTCGCTCTGGGCCGGGGCATCGCCGCCGCCCCCGACGCGATCGCCGGCATCGCGGGGGAGTGGGGCGCGCTGTTCAGCTCCGGCATCGTGGTCTCGGCGCTGGTGGCGATCGTGCTGAACCTGGTGCTGCCCGGCCGCCCGGTGCCCGCCCCCGACGTCCCCTCGCCGGCCGAGCCGTTCGTGGCGGCGGCCGAGGAGGGCCGCACCGAGCGCTGAGCCGCACAGGGCGGCGCCCTACGCTGCGCGACGATGGCCAAGAACGCGTTGCTCGAGGTGCAGGACCTCTCCGTCGGCTACGGCGGGGAACCGGTCTGCGCACCGGTCACCCTCGGCGTGCAGGCGGGGACGGCGCTGGGGGTGATCGGGCCGAACGGCGCGGGCAAGTCCACGGTGCTGCAGACCCTGGTCGGCCTGCTGCCGGCCATCGCCGGCAGCGTGCAGTTCGACGGTCGCGAGGTCGACGAGCGCGACGCCGGGTTCCGGCGCGACGTCGCCACCGTGCTGGACGACGACGCGTTCTTCCCCTCGCTCACCGGTGCCGAGCACCTGCTGCTGACCGCCCGCGGGCACGGGGTCACCGCCCCCGACGCCGTGGTCGAGGCCGAGGTCGAGGAGTTCGGGCTGGCCGACCGCGCGCACGCGCTGCCCTCGGCGCTGTCCTCGGGCCAGCGCCGCCGGCTGGCGCTGGCCGCCGCGTTCGTCCGCCCGGCGAAGCTCCTGGTGCTCGACGAGCCCGAGCGGCGCCTGGACGCCCAGATGCGCCGCCGGCTGGCCGCCCGCATCGCCGCCGACGTCGCCGAGGGCCTCACCGTGGTGTTCGCCAGCCACGACGCCGAGTTCCTCTCGACCGTGGCCCGCCGGGTGCTGGTCGTCGACGACCACGCCTGCACCCTGGTCTCGCCGAAGGCCGCGGTCGCGGCGCTGCACGAGGGGTGAACGCCGACCCGGCCGCCGAGCTCTCCGGTGCGGGGGTCCGGCGGTTCACCCGGCAGGCCACGGCGACCCGGGCCGACACCAGCTGGCTGACCCTGGGCGGCGACGTCCTCTCCGCGCTGACCACCGCCGGCGTCGTCGTCGCGGTGTTCGGCGGGGCGTTCTCGGCCCTGCGAGAGCGGATCGCGGCCCGGCCCGAGGCGGCCGCCACCGACCTCCCCGGCGAGCTGACCGCCCTGGTCGCCGCCCTGCTGGTCACCGCCGGCGTGGTCGCGCTGCTGTCCCGGCTGGGCCCGCTGTCGGCCACCCCCGCCACCGCCGCCTGGTGGCTGCCGCTGCCGGCCGACCGCCGCGGCCTGCTGCGCGGCGAGCTGCGCCGGGTCTGCGGCGTGGGGCTGGTGGCCGCCGTCGTCGTCGCGCTGCCGGTGGTGCTGGCCGCCCCCGCCGCTCCGACCCTCCCCGAGGTGGTCGTCACCGTGCTGGCTGCGGCCCTGGTGTCGCTGGCCGCCGTCGGCGTGCTGGTCGTGCTGCAGGCGCGCGAGCTCACCGGCTGGGTGGCACCGGCGGCCGGGGCGGTGGCCACCGTCGCCGTCGTCGTCCCCGCGGTGGTGGGCACCGTGGGCAGCTGGACCTGGGTGCCCACGGCCCCGGACATCTCGCTGCCGCTGCTCGGCGGCGTGCCCGTGCTCCTGGCGGTGGCCGCGCTGCTGGCCGCCGACCGGGTCAGCGGCCGGCTGCGGGCCGGTGCCCTGCGCGAACGGGGGACGGCGGTCTTCGTGGCCTCGGCCTCGGCGCTGTCGCTGGACACCCGCGAGCTGGGCCGCGCCCTCGGCACCCCCGTGCACCCGCCGCGCCGGACCCGGAGCTGGAGCTGGGTGCGGGAACCCTGGCAGGCGGTGGTGGCCGGCGACCTCGCGGTGTTCTCGCGGTCGCCGTGGCGGTGGGGTCAGCTGGCCATCGGCACCGCGCTGCCGGTGCTGGCCGCCCGCACCGACGGGCTGGGCGGCGTCCCGGCGCTGGTGGCGGTCGCGGTGGTGATCGGCTGGTCGGTGGCCGCCGTCGCCCTCGGTGAACCGGCCCGGCGGGCGCACGGCGCGCCCGCGGCCGACCGGGCGCTGCCGATGGGTGCGAAGGACGTCGTCCGGGCCCGGGCGATCGTGCCCGTGGTCGGGCTGGCCGTGGTCTGCGCCGTCTCCGCCGGGGTCGTCGGGCTGGGCTGGGAGTGGGCCGCGCTGGGGGCCGCCACCGCGCCGGCGTGGGCGGGGGCCGCCGTCCGCGGGGGCTACCGGCCCGAGCTGGACTGGTCCGGACCCGTGCTCTCCTCCCCGATGGGCGCCGTGCCCACCGGCGTGGGCGTGACCCTCGTCCGGGGTCTGGACCTCGGCGTCCTGGGCACGGTGCCGCTGGTCATCGGGCTGCTGCTGGGCGAGGTGCCCGACCTGCTGCTGGGCATCGCCCTGGGCTGGTCGCTGCTGCTGGGGCTGATCAGCGTGGAGACCGCCCAGAAGAAGGGCTGATCCCGGCGGCGCCCGGGTCAGCCCCCGACGAAGAGCGGGGCCCAGGTGCCGGCCAGCACGCTGGCGGTCACCGCCACCGCGGCGACGACGACCGACCCGGCCACGAACAGGTGGTCCCGCCGCCGCAGCACCGAGCCCCGGGCGTTCGTCCGGCGCACCCCGGAGTCGAAGCCGCGGGCATCCATCGCCGTGGCCAGCCGGCCGGCCCGGCGCACCGCGCCCACCAGCAGGGTGAACGCCACCCCGCCCAGCAACCGGGCCCGGGCGACCGGGTTGCGCCCGGCCTCCACCCCGCGGGTGCGCCGGGCCAGCCGGACGGTCTCGAACTCGGTCACCAGCAGCGGCACCAGCCGCAGCGCGGCCAGCGACCCGACGGCCACCCGCGGCGGGAAGCGCCAGTGCACGGTGAGCGCGTCGGCCAGCCGCACCGGGTCGGTCGAGGCCACCAGCAGCACCCCGGGCAGGGCCAGCCCGACCACCCGCAGCGCGATGCCCAGCGCGCCCAGCGCCCCGGCGTCGCCCAGCACCAGGTTGACCACGGCCAGCGTGCCGCCGCCGACCAGCAGCGGCCAGGTGCGCAGCAGCAGCGTGCGCGGCGCGGTCAGCCCCGCCGCCGGCAGCAGGCACAGCTCGGCGGCCACGACCACGGCCGGGGTGACGACGTCCAGGGTGGCCAGCAGCACGACGCTGACCACCACCGCGGCCAGGATCTGGGCGCACGGGTTGATCCGCGACAGCGGGACGTCGGGGGTCGGCCCCAGCGCCAGGGACGCCGTCACAGCGCGATCTCCGCATCTGCCAGCACCGCGACCAGGTCGCGGTCGTGGGTGACCGTGCAGACCGCGCACCCGGCGGCCCGCTGCTCGGCCAGCAGGGTGACCAGCTCGCGCCAGGTGCCGGCGTCCTGGCCGAAGGTGGGTTCGTCCAGCACGAGCACCCGCGGCGCGGTGGCCAGGGCCGTGGCCACCGACAGCCGGCGCTGCTGGCCGCCCGAGAGCGTGAACGGGTTGGCGTCGGCGAACGGGGTCAGCCCCAGCCGCTCGAGCAGCTCCTCCGCCCCGGCCCGCGCCGCCGCCGACCCGCTGCCGCTGCGCAGCGGGCCCAGCTCCAGCTCGTCGCGCAGCCGGCCGGTGAGGAACTGGTGCTCGGGCTGCTGGAACACGCTGCCGATCCGGGTGACCAGCTCCCCGGCCCGCCACCGGTGCGGCCGGCGCTCCCCGCGCGCGGCGAGCTCGGCCGACGCCAGCACGGTGCCGGTGCCCGGGGCGCGCAGCCCGGCCAGCAGCAGGGCGAGCGTGGACTTCCCGGTGCCGTTGGACCCGGTCACCGCGGTCACCCGGCCCGCCGGCAGGGCGACGTCCACCGGGGCGAGCGCCGGCGTCGTCGTCCCCCGGTAGGTGAACCCGGCCCCGTCGGCGACGACCGCCGCCCCACGGTGATCAGGTGACCTGATCAGCGGTGCGCCACCCGCACCACCGTTGGTGAGGTCGGAACCCCGGTGATCAGGTGACCTGATCAGCGAGGAGCCGCCCGGGAGGGCCAGGCCGGCGGTGCGGGGGGTGGGGCGCCAGCCGGACGGGTGCTCGACCAGCCCGCCGTCGCGCACCTCCACCACCCGGTCGACCAGCGGCAGCCACGGCGCCGCGTCGTGGTCGACGACCAGCAGCGTGGTGCGCCGACCGGCGACGGCCCGGGTGACCGCCTCCCGGACGACGTCCCCGCCGGCCGGGTCGAGCTGGGCGGTCGGCTCGTCCAGCAGCAGCAACCCCGGCCGCCTGGCCAGCGCCCCGGCCAGCACCAGCCGCTGCTTCTCCCCGCCCGACAGCGCCTGGGTGGCCCGGTCGCGGCCGTACCGCCAGCCGACCGCGGCCAGCGCGGCGTCGACCCGGGGCCAGATCTCCGCGGGCGGCAGGCCGGCGTTCTCCAGGCCGAAGGCGACGTCGTCGCCGGCGCGGGTCATCACCAGCTGGGCGTCGGGGTCCTGCATGAGCAGGCCCAGGCGGTCGCGGGCGGCCCGCGGGTCGGCACCGTCGACCGCGAGCTCGCCGGTGACCTCGGCGGCCTCGGGGTCCAGCAGGCCCGCGAGGACGGCGAACAGCGTGGACTTGCCGGCCCCCGACGCACCGGTCACCAGCACCCGCTCGCCGGGCTCGACCACCAGGTCGACGGCGGTCAGCGCCCAGGCCAGCCGCGAGGCGTGCCGGACGGCGAGCCCGCGCGCGGTGACCCGGGCCGGGCCGACGTGCTCAGACGCGGCTGCGCCCCGACGCGAAGGCGCTGAGCGCACCGGTGCGGGCCAGCGCACGCACCAGGAGCAGGCCGAGCACCCCGGCGACCAGCACGCTGCTCAGCACGGTGAGCACCCCGTAGGGCACCTTCACCGACCAGAAGGCGACCGCGGGGTAGTAGATCGTCATGTCCAGCACCGTGGTGGCGAGCCCCGCGGTGACCGCGGCCAGCACCGCGGTGACCCAGCCGAAGCTGCGGTAGCGGGTCAGGGCGAAGCCCAGCTCGCCGCCCAGGCCCTGCACCACGCCGTAGACCACGATGATGCCGCCGTACGGCGAGGCCAGCAGGCTCACCGCCGCGGCCAGCGTCGAGGCGAAGGTGGCTGCCCCGGGCTTGCGCACCAGGAGGCCGGCGACCACCGCGGGCAGCAGGTAGACCCCGTTCATGATGCCGCCGACCGGGGGCACCAGCGCCACGGCGGAGTTGACCAGGTTCCAGACGATGAAGACGACGCCGAAGGCCACGCCGAGGACGGCGGTGGTGACGATGTCGACGGTGCGCCACCGGGTGGTCGTGGCGGAACGGTCCTGCACGGACATGGTGCTGCTCCAGACTCCCTACGCCGGCATGACCCGGTTCAGGTTCGAGGGTCTGCGGTTGCCCGCACTCTCAGCGCCGAGGCGCTCCCCTGTCGGTGTGTTCGGTTGTGCGGCAGATCGTACGCACGCCCGCGCCGCGCCGTCCTGCGGCCCGGCTGGTAGAGATCACCGCAGACGTTCTACTCATCGGTAACGAAGGAGCACAGCGATGGCGCAGGCACAGCGGACGGCGATCGTGACGGGCGCGGCCCGGGGGATCGGGGCGGCGATCGCCTCCCGGCTCGCCGCCGACGGCATGTCGGTGGCGGTGCTCGACCTGGACGAGGGCGCCTGCGGGGCCACCGTCGACGCGATCAAGGCCGCCGGGGGCGACGCGATCGCCGTCGGCGCCGACGTGTCCGACGAGGCCAGCGTGACCGCGGCCGTCGACCGGGTCGCCGAGGCGCTCGGCGGGCCGACCGTGCTGGTCAACAACGCCGGCATCACCCGGGACAACCTGCTGTTCAAGATGAGCGTCGCCGACTGGGACGCCGTCATGGGCGTGCACCTGCGCGGGGCCTTCCTCATGAGCAAGGCCGCCCAGAAGCACATGGTCACCGCCGAGTGGGGCCGGATCGTGAACCTGTCCAGCGTCTCGGCGCTGGGCAACCGCGGCCAGGTCAACTACTCCGCGGCCAAGGCCGGCATGCAGGGCTTCACCAAGACCCTGGCGATCGAGCTGGGCCGCTACAACGTCACCGCGAACGCGATCGCCCCCGGGTTCATCGAGACCGAGATGACCGCGGCCACGGCCGAGCGCGTGGGCATGCCGTTCGAGGACTTCAAGAAGGCCGCCGCGTCGCAGATCCCGGTGGCCCGGGTCGGCCAGCCCGAGGACATCGCGCACACCGTGTCGTTCCTGACCAGCGAGGGCGCCGGCTTCGTCTCCGGCCAGGTCATCTACGTCGCCGGCGGCCCGCGGGCCTGAGGGTCACCCAGCCGGACGGCGGACCATGCACCACGCGGGCAGCTCGTGGTCGACCGCCGTCCGGGTGGCGTGGGTGACCGCGAAGCCCTGCCGCTGGCCCCACTCGACGGCCAGCCGGGTGTAGGCGGTCAGCGCCGCCGGCACCCCCTCGGCGTCGCACCGGTCCAGCACCGGCCGGCAGACCGCGGCGGCCAGGCCCGCGTGCCGCTGCTCGGCCAGGGTGCCGAGCGCGACCAGCCGCCAGTGCGGCTCGTCGGGCAGCCCCTGCTCGGCCAGCCGCTCGCTGGCCAGCACCACCGGCTGCCGGCTGCCCAGCATGCGGGGCAGGTCGCGGTCGAGCACGGCCTGCAGGTCGGCGGGGACCGGAGGTGGGGACGGCGGGGCCCAGACCGCCACGCAGCCGCCGTCCTCCGTCGTCCAGACCGAGTCGGTGCCCTGGTCGAGGCCCTGCAGCACGGCCAGCTCGCACCACCGGTGCAGCCGCTGCGCCCGGCCGTCCTCGGGCAGCGCCCAGGACGACCACCGGTAGTCGGCCCAGGCGCGGGCCAGGGTGGCCGAGATGCGGGGGACGTCGGGACGGCGGGCCGGGCGGACGTCGGTCACTGCACCACCCGGGGCTCGGGCCGCATGACGAGGATCGAGCTCGTGGCGGTGGCCAGCAGCCGGTCGTCGGCGTCGGTCAGCCGGGCCTCGGCCAGCGCCGTGCGACCGCCCAGGTGGGTGACCGTGCCGGTGCAGCGGGCCAGGCCGGTGCGGGTGGTCATCGCGCGGAGGAACTTCACCGTGAGGTCGAGGCTGGTGTAGCCGACCCCGGCCGGGAGCATCGAGTGGACGGCGCAACCGGTCGCGGAGTCCAGGATCGTGGCGTAGACCCCGCCGTGCACCGAGCCGATGGGGTTGTAGTGGAACTCGGCCGGCTCGAGGGTGAACACGACCTTGCCCGGCTCGACCGACTCCAGCCCCATGCCCAGCGTCATCGCGATGGGGGCGGCCGGCAGACGGCCCTCGGCGATGCCGCGCAGCACGTCGATGCCCGCGCTGGTCATCACCTCCGCGGCGGAGATCGAGGGGTCGCCCCACGTGTAGGTGCGCTCACGGGTCGGTTCGGCAGCCACACCGGCACGGTAACCGGGCACGCCGACGGCCGGGGTCCGCCCCGTGACGGGCCCCGACCGTGGCGCGCGCTACCGGATCAGTGGTGCGACCCGACCAGCTCGCCGAGCCAGCTCGACGCCGAGCCGTCGGCGTCGCCGCCGGTGGCCTCGGAGCTCGAGCCGGTCAGGTTGCCCGAGTTCGCGCCGGTGGCGGAGTGGTTGCTGCCACCGGTGCCGGAGGCGTCCCCGCCCTGGGGCGAACCGCCCATCGGGTTGTTGCTGTGCTCGACGGCGCCGGCGTCGCCGCCGGCGGCGCCCTGGTTCACATCCCCGGACGAGGCGTCCGAGGTGCTGTGCTGGTCCCCGGAGCCCTGGTCGTGGCCCCAGGTGTCGTGACCCCAGGTGTCGTGGCCCCAGGTGTCGTGACCCCAGGTGTCGTGACCCCAGCCGGACCGGTCGCCGTTGCCCTCGTCGGACTCGGTGCGGGCCTCGGACTCAGCGGTGTTGCCACCGTTGGTGCCGTTGTTGGTGGCGCTGCCGCCGTTGCCGGCGGTGGCGTTCCCGTCGTTGGTGGCGTTGCCGCCCTGGGCGGAGGCGTCGCCGCCCTGGCCGTCGGCGGTGTTGCCGGAGTTGGCCGTGGCGTCACCGGAGTCGACGTCGTTGCCGGAGTTCGACGTGGCATCCCCACCGGTCACGGTGCTGGTGGCGTCACCGGTGGACGAGCCGCCGGTGAACCAGTCGTCGGATCCGCCGCCGCCCAGGGCTTCCCAGCTGTCCCACCCACGGGGGTGCGAGCTGGTCGAGCTCGAGGTGCCGGTGCTGTCGCCGCCGTGCGCATCGGACGAGGAGCCCGTCGCGTTGCCGGAGTTGGCGCCGGTGGTCGAGGAGTTGTGCCCCCCGGTGCCCGAGGCGTCCCCACCGCGCGGCGAGCCGGCGGTCGGGTTGTTGGATCCGGAGACGGATCCGCCGTCCCCACCGCGAGCGCCCTGGTTGACGTCCCCGGACGAGGCGTCGGAGTTCGCGGTCGAGTCCCCGAACACCGCGAGGGACAGCGAGTAGGACCGGTTGCCGCCGGTGCTGCCGTTGTTGGTGGCACTCCCGGCGTCCCCGGCGTCCGCGTCGCCGTTGTTGGTGGCGTTGCCGCCGGTGGCCGAGGCGTTGCCACCCCGGCCGTCGGCGGTGTTGCCGGAGTTGGCTGTGGCGTCCCCGGAGTCGACGTCGTTGCCGGAGTTCGCCGTTCCGTCACCGCCCTGGGAGGTGGTCCCGGCCGAGGAGCTGCCCTCGTCCGAGGCGTGCCGGCCGTAGCTGTCGGCCGACTCGGCCGAACCGTCGGCGTCACCGCCGGAGGCCTGCGAGTCGGACCCGGTCAGGTTGCCCGAGTTCGCGCCGGTGGAGGAGTGGTTGCCACCACCGGTGCCGGAGGCGTCACCACCCTGCGGGGAGCCGCCCTGCGGGTTGTTCGAGTGCTCGACCGAGCCCCCGTCGCCGCCCTGCGCGCCCTGGTTGACGTCGCCTGAGGAGGCGTCGGAGGTGGCGTTCGAATCACCGAACAGCGAGAAGGCGTAGGCGTGGGACTCGTTGCCGCCGGTGCTGCCGTTGTTGGTGGCGCTGCCGCCGTCGCCGGCGGTGGCGTTCCCGTCGTTGGTGGCGCTGCCGCCCTGGGCGGAGGCATCGCCACCTCGGCCGTCGGCGGTGTTGCTGGAGTTGGCCGTGGCGTCACCGGAGTCGACGGTGTTGCCCGAGTTCGCCGTCCCGTCGCCGCCCTCGGCCGAGCTGTCGGCGGACTGCTGACCGCCGTCCTGGCCCTGGCTGTCGGAGCTCGCGGTCGAGTCGGCCGCTCCGCCCTCGGCCTGGGACGAGGAGCCGGTCGCGTTGCCGGAGTTCGCCCCCGTGGCGGAGTCGTTGCTGCCGCCGGTGCCGGAGGCGTCGCCGCCCTGCGGGGAGCCGCCGGTCGGGTTGTTCGACCCGACCACCGATCCGCCGTCGCCGGCCTCGGCGCCCTGGTCGACGTCCCCGGAGGAGCCGTCGGCGTGGGCGGCGGAGTCGCCGCCCTGCTGGCCGCCCTCGTGGGACGAGGTCGCGTAGGTCGTCTGCTGCTCCTGCGGGGCGGCGTCGGCGGTCGCCTCGTTGCCCCCGGTGGAGCCGTTGTTGGCGGCGTTGCCGCCGTTGCCGGCGGTGGCGTCCCCGTTGTTGGTGGCGTTCCCGCCCTGGGCGGAGGCGTCGCCGCCCTGGCCGTCGGCCGTGTTGCCCGAGTTGGCCGTGGCCGTACCGGAGTCGACGTCGTTGCCCGAGTTGGCCGCGGCGTCACCACCGACCACCGAGGAGACTGCGTCGGTCACCGGGGAGAGGGCATGGCTGCCCTCGTCGGCGCTGGCCACTGCCTGGCCCAGCAGGAACATCCCGCCGGTCATGGTCGCAACGGTGAGTCCGTTGCGGATGTGTCGGTTCACGATCTGTCCTTCCGTCCGCGCTGCTGCGCGGTGTCCGTGTGGTCGCGGGCGGTCGTCGGTGACCGGACGCGGTGGTGCGGACGGGTCACGACCGGGGCGGGTCCTGGACGGACGCCGGTGCCTGGCCGCGGGGAGGTCAGTCGGGGGAGAACGAGGGCTCGGCGACGGTGCCGTCGACGAGCAGGGCCACCGGCGAGGTCGCCGGGGAACCGGCCGTGGCCGGGAGCTGGAGGCCCGCCGCGGAGGTGGCGTCGGCGAGGGTGTTCGGGCCGGCGCCGCCGGAGCCCGGGGTCGACCCGCCCTGACCGGCCGGTGCCGCAGGGACGGCCGGCAGCGGGGAGCCGGCCGGGGTGGTGGGCGCGGCCGGGGTCGTGGTGCCGGATGCGGCCGCGGTGGCGACGTCCGCCGAGGTCCCGTTCGCCGGCGCGGCCGGGGCGGACCCGACGACGGCGGTCCGGGCGGCAGCCGCGGGGTCCGCAGCCGGGGTCGTCCCGGTCGGGGACGTCGGGACCGGCGCCGCCTGGGCCGGGGGTGCGACGGTCGGGACGAGCGCGTCGACGACCGGTGCGACGACCTCGTCGACCACTGGGGTGGTGACCGGTGCGACGACGCCGGCCACGACGGGGGCGACGACGTCGCGGACGACCGGGGTGGTCACCGGGGCCACCACCTCGGCGACCACCGGAGCCACGACCGCGTCGACCACCGGGGTGGTCACGGGGGCGATGACGTCGTCGACGACGGAGGCGACCACGGGTGCCGCGGCCGACACGACCGGCGTGAGGACCGCATCCGCCACGGGTGCCGCGACGTCGGCGACGACGGGTGCTGCCACGGCCTGCGCGACCGGCTGGGCGACGTCGTGCACGACCGGGTCGACGACGGGTTCCGCCGCGGCGACCACCGGCTGGGTCACCGGCTCGACGGCCTCGAGGACCGGTGCCACGACCGGGTCGACGGCCGCGACGACGGGCTGTGCGACGGGGTCGAGCGCCGGAGCCCCCGCGGCATCGGTCACCGGGGCGACGAGCTCGGCGGCGGTGTCGCCGACGCCGGCCACGACCTGGGCCACCGCGCCGCCGTCGGGCGGGGGTTCGTCGGCCGAGGCCGCACCGGCGCCGAGGGCGATGGCTGCGTAGGCACCCACCCCCATGCCGAGGGTGGCCAGCGCACGGCGGGTCCACGACCAGCGGCGCTCGGCCTGCTGGTCGCTCGCACACCCCCGTGTGATCGCCATCGCACTCGACGGTAGGTGCGAGCTCGGAGAGCGCGCTACCCAGAACTGGACATTACCCATGGGTAACGTCCAGTTCCGTTCGACACGCGGTCGAGGTGAACCGGTATCGGGGGTGGTTGCGAACACTGTCCGGTCTTGACAGGACCGCTTCTGACATCTGAGATGTCAGTTGTGCCCGCGCCCCGTCTCCTGCTCCGCGACGTCGCGCTCGCGCGGCTGCGCGAGGCGATCGTCACCGGTGAGCTGCCGCCCGGTGGGGTGGTCAAGGACGCCGAGCTGGCGACCCGGCTCGACCTGTCGGTCGCACCGGTGCGGGCGGCGCTCGCCCGGCTCGCGGACGAAGGCCTCGTGGAGTCGGTCCCCCAGAGCCACACCCGGGTCACCGCCGTCGTCCCCGGGATCGTGCGGGACGCCGCCGCGGTGGTCGCGGCCATGCACGAACTGGCCGTGCGGACCGCCGTCCCGCACGTCACCGCCGACGACGTCGCGGCCATGCGCGACGCCAACGCGGCGTTCGCGCGCGCCGTCCGCACTGGAGCCGTGGACGACGCGCTGACCAGCGACGACGCGCTGCACGACGTGCTCGTCGTCCGGGCCGGCAACGGTGCCGTGCGGGCCACGATCGACCGCTTCACCCCGCTCGTGCGGCGGCTGGAGCGGCAACGCTTCGCGGCGGCGCACGGAGCCGCCTCGGTCGAGCTGCACGACCAGTTGATCACCGCCTGCCAGGACGGCGACGTGGCCGTCGCCGTCGCCACCACGACCGCCATCTGGACGGCGCTGCTGTCCGAGCTGACCGAGGAGACCGAGTGACCACTGCATCGACCACTGCACCGACCACGCTGGCCGACTTCCCCCGCACGAAGCTGCTGTTCGGGCCCTCGCCCGTGCACCGCCTCGACCGGCTGACCGAGCACCTGGGCGGCGCCGCGGTCTGGGCCAAGCGCGAGGACTGCAACTCCGGCATCGCCTACGGCGGGAACAAGACCCGCAAGCTCGAGTACCTGGTCGCCGACGCCCTCGCCCAGGGCTGCGACACCCTGGTCTCGATCGGCGGGGTGCAGAGCAACCACACGCGGCAGGTCGCCGCGGTCGCCGCGCACCTGGGCCTTGCGTGCGTGCTCGTGCAGGAGAGCTGGGTCGACTGGCCCGACGCGGTCTACGACAAGGTCGGCAACATCCTCATCAGCCGGCTGGCCGGCGCCGACGTCCGGCTGGTGAAGGCCGGGTTCGGCATCGGGTTCAAGGAGTCGTGGGAGACCGCGCTGGCCGAGATCGAGGCCCGCGGCGGCAAGCCCTACGCCATCCCGGCCGGGGCGTCGGACCACCCGCTCGGCGGCCACGGCTTCGCCGGCTGGGCCTACGAGGTGGCCGAGCAGGAGGCCGCGCTCGGCGTCTTCTTCGACACCGTCGTCGTCTGCTCGGTGACCGGGTCGACGCAGGCCGGCATGGTGGCCGGGTTCGCCAAGCTCGAGGAGGACGGCGGCCGCCCGCGCCGGGTGCTGGGCGTCGACGCCTCGGCCAAGCCCGCCGAGACCCGCGACCAGGTGCTGCGCATCGCCCAGCGCACCGCCGCCGCGATCGGGCTCCAGCGCTCGTTGACGCTGGACGACGTCGAGCTCGACGAGCGCTTCCACGCCGGCATCTACGGCATCCCGGACGACACCACCCTGCGCGCGATGGAGACCGCCGCCCGCACCGAGGGCATGGTCACCGACCCCGTGTACGAGGGGAAGTCGATGGCCGCGACCATCGAGCTGGTGCGCACGGGCGAGATCGCGAGGGACGCGACGGTGCTCTACGCCCACCTCGGCGGCCAGCCGGCGCTGAACGGCTACTCAGCCCTCTTCAGCTGACCAGGGGCGCCTGCCGCGGCGGGTCCGCGGTCCTCTCCGGGGGCCGGGACCTGTGGGCAACCCCGGTGCGGGCCATTCGGTGGGTGAGGCTGCCCGGGTGCTCGACGAACCCTTCCGCGGTGCCGACGCCGTGCGAGCCGGCTGGCTGACCACGGACGTGCTCCGCGGCCCCCGTGTCCGTGTGCTCCTGCGCGGGGTGCACGTCGCCGCGGACGTCCCCGAGGACCCGCTCCTGCGGTCCCGGGCCGCCCTGGTGCGCTGGCCCGACGCCGTGGTGACCGGCTCGTCCGCGCTGCAGATCTGGCGGCTGCCCGTCCCGGACCGGGACCAGGACCTGCTGGAGCTGACCCGGCCACCGGGCACGCACCCGGTCCGGGCGGCCGGGTGTCGGGTCCGCCGTGCGGTCCTGCACCCGGACGACGTCGTGTCCGGTCTCGGCCTGCGGTTCCTCAGCGCCGACGCCGCGGCCCTCGAGGTGCTCGGCCGGCTGTCGCTGGACGAGGGCGTGACCTTCGCCGACCGGTGGACGTCGTCGGGGTCGCTGCGGTTGGACGCCCTGCGCGCGGCCGCTGCCGGGCGCACGGGTCGGGGCTGCGCCCGGGCCCGCGAGGCCCTGGACCTGGCCGACGGGCTGGCCGAGTCGCCGCCGGAGACCTGGTTGCGACTCCTCGTGCTGCGCTCCGGGCTACCCGCGCCGGTGGCCCAGTTCGTGGTGCGGCAGGCCGGCGGGCGGTTCGTCGCCCGGGTCGACTTCGCCTGGCCGGAGCGCAGGGTCGCCCTGGAGTACGACGGCGCCTGGCACGGTGAACCCGGTCAGCTCGCCCGCGACCGACGGCGGCTGGACGCCCTCGCCGACGCGGGGTGGCGGGTCACCTTCGCGACCGCCGCCGACCGTCGCGACCCGACCGCACTCCTGACCCGCCTCGCCCGCCTGCTGGGCTGACCACCTACGGCCACGGGGTCGAGTGTGCAGTTGTCGGGCCGCGTCGGGGCCCGCCGACCCCGACAACTGCACACTCGCCGTCCGGAGAGCTGGGCCTCAGCGGGGCCAGGTGAAGAGCTCGGCGCCCGGCTCGACCTGCGTGCCTGCGGCGACCTCGGGCATGGTGTCGGCGGCGGCGTCCATGACCACCACCGGGCTGACCGGGGACATCCCCGCCGCGCGCACCGCGGTCACGTCCACGGTCACCACGCGGTCGCCGGCGGCCACCTCGTCGCCCTCGGTGACGTGCAGCGTGAACGGGGCGCCGTCGAGCTTCACGGTGTCGATGCCGACGTGCACCAGCACGCCGCGCCCCTCGGGCGTGAGCACGATGAACGCGTGCGGGTGCACCTTGAGCAGCCGCCCGGTCACCGGCGCGACGACATCGACCAGCCCGGCGTCCGGACCCGGCTCGACCCCCACCCCCGCGCCGACCATCGACGCGGCGAACACCGGGTCGGGGACGTCCTCGATCGCCAGCAGCGTGCCGGCGAACGGGGCGCCGACCAGCAGGCTCACAGCAGGTCGTTGACGTCGTCGGCGAGGCTGTCGGCCTCGGGCCCGACGACGACCTGGACCACCGAACCGGCGACCAGCACGCCGTGCGCACCGGCGGCCTTGAGCGCCACCTGGTCGACCAGGGAGGGGTCACGCACCTCGGTGCGCAGCCGGGTGATGCACCCCTCGACCTCTTCGATGTTCTGGGCCCCGCCCAGTCCGGCGACGATCTGCTCGGCCTTGCTCACGAAATTCCTCCGGGGATCTGGACGGGTGGTTGACAGGGAGCGAACAGGTTCGCCATTCTCCCCGTCAACTGGTCATGACCGGACCGTACCGGCCGGCACCCGCGAAGAGAACCCGGAGATCGAGATGAGCTTCCTCAACGCCCCACCGAGCGGAGTGCGAGGGCTCGGCGGCATGCAGCGCCTGGGCCGCAGCCTCATGCTGCCGATCGCCGCGCTGCCGGCCGCCGGCCTGCTGCTGCGGCTGGGCCAGCCCGACATGCTCGGCTCGTTCGGCTGGCTGGAGGGCACCGCCTCGGTGCTGGCCGGGGCCGGCGGTGCGCTGTTCGACAACCTGCCGCTGCTGTTCGCCGTCGGCATCGCGATCGGCTGGGCGAAGAAGGCCGACGGCTCGACCGCGCTGGCCGCCGTCGTCGGCTACCTGGTGCTGCAGGGCGTGTTCAAGGCCATGAGCCCGATCGTGCTGGGTGCCGCGGCCGACGGCGAGACCCAGGAGCTGATCAACTTCAGCGTCCTGGGCGGTGTCGTCACCGGGCTGATCGCCGCGGTGCTGTGGCAGCGGTTCTACCGGATCAAGCTGCCCACCTACCTGGCCTTCTTCGGTGGTCGGCGGTTCGTCCCGATCATCACCTCGCTGACGATGATCGTGGTCGGCGTCCTCATGTCGCTGGTCTACAGCGCGTTCAACACCGGCCTGACCAACCTGGGCGAGGCCGTCGACGCCAACGCCGTGGTCGGCGGCGGGATCTTCGGCACCGTCAACCGGCTGCTCATCCCGCTGGGCCTGCACCACATCCTCAACTCGGTCGTCTGGTTCGTGATCGGGGACTACAACGGCGCCACCGGCGACATCAACCGGTTCTTCGCCGGTGACCCGTCGGCCGGGACCTTCATGACCGGCTTCTTCCCGATCATGATGTTCGCCCTGCCCGCCGCCGCCATCGCCATCTGGCACGAGGCCAAGCCCGAGCAGCGCAAGATCGTCGGCGGCATCATGCTGTCCACCGCGCTGACCGCGTTCCTCACCGGCATCACCGAGCCGCTGGAGTTCTCCTTCCTGTTCGTCGCGTGGCCGCTCTACCTGATCCACGCGGTGCTCACCGGCACCTCGCTGGCGCTCACGAACGCGCTGGGCATCCACGACGGGTTCACCTTCTCCGCCGGGTTCTTCGACTACGCGCTGAACTTCACCCAGGCCACCAAGCCGCTGCTGATCATCCCGATCGGGCTGGCCTACGCGGCGGTCTACTACGTGCTGTTCCGCTTCGTGATCCGCAAGTGGAACCTGAAGACCCCGGGCCGCGAGGAGGAGGCCACCCAGGACGCGGAGGCCGTCGTCGCCAGCACGGACGCCGCCGCCCCCGCCGCCACCCCCGCGACGGTCACCGCCGGCGCGACGGACGCGACCGACGGGACGACGTCCTGACCGTTCTCCGCGGCCGGCTGGTCACCGGCGGCTCGGTCGTCGACGACGGTGTGGTCACCGTCGTCGACGGCCGGGTCGGGTACGCCGGACCGGCCGCCGGGTTCCCCGGCGCCCTGCCCCCGGCGGCGCCGGACCGGCTGCTGCTGCCCGGCCTGGTCGACCTGCACTGCCACGGCGGCGGCGGGCACGGCTTCCCGGACGGCGACGTCGCCGGGGTGCGTGCCGCGGCGGACCACCACCGCCGGCACGGGACGACGACCCTGGTCGCGAGCCTGGTCTCGGCCCCGCCGGCGACGCTGCACGAGCGGATCGCGCTGCTGGCCCCGCTGGTGCGGTCCGGCGAGCTGGCCGGGGTGCACCTCGAGGGGCCGTTCCTGTCCACCGCCCGGTGCGGCGCGCAGGACCCGGCCGCGCTGCTGCCCGGCGACCCGGCGCTGCTGCGCGAGCTGCTGGCCGCCGGCGTGGTGGTCTCCACGACCCTGGCGCCGGAGACCGCGCACGCCGACGAGCTGGTCGCCGTCCTCCGGGAGCACGGTGCGCTGCCGAGCTTCGGGCACACCGACGCGACCGCGGCGGTGACGACCGCGGCCGTCCGGTCCGCGGCGGCGACCGGTCGGGTGTCGGCCACCCACCTGTTCAACGGCATGCCGCCGCTGCTGTCCCGGGCGCCCGGCCCGGTGGGTGCCTGCCTCGCCGCCGCCGGTCGCGGCGAGCTGGTGCTCGAGCTGGTGGCCGACGGCGTGCACCTCGCCCCCGAGACCGTGGCCATGGTCTTCGACCTGGTCGGGCCGGCTCAGGTCGCGCTGGTCAGCGATGCGATGGCCGCGGCCGGGATGCCCGACGGCGGCTACCAGCTGGGCGGGCTGCCGGTCACCGTCGCCGCCGGTGTGGCCCGGTTGTCCGACGGCGGGGCCATCGCCGGCGGCACCGCCCGGCTGCTGGACGTCGTCCGCTGCACGGTGGCCGCCGGAGTCCCGCTGGCCGACGCCGTCCTCGCCGCCACGCAGACCCCGGCCGACCTGCTGGGCCGCACCGACGTCGGCCGGCTGACCCCCGGCGCCCGGGCCGACGTGCTCGTCACCGATGCCGACCTCGTGCCCGTGGCGGTCCTCGCCGCGGGTCACCCCCTGATGGAGGACTGACCGTTGGAGCTCGTGCTGCTGCCCACCCCCGAGGACTGCGGGCGCGTCGTCGCCGACGCGGTGATCGCCTCGGTGACCGCGGCCCAGGCGGGGGGCGGTCCGGTGGCGCTGGGGTTGGCCACCGGGTCCTCGCCGCTGCTGGCCTACCGCGAGATGCAGGCCCGGCACCGTGCGGGGGAGTGGACGGCCGACGGCGTCCGGGCGTTCCTGCTCGACGAGTACGTGGGCCTGCCGGCGGGGCACCCGGAGTCCTACCGCGAGGTGATCCGGCGCGAGTGCACCGACGAGCTCGGCCTGGAGGTGCACGGTCCCGACGGCTCCGCGGCCGACCCGGTGCAGGCCGCCGTCGACTACGAGGCGCAGCTGCAGGCGGCCGGGCCGGTCGCCGTGCAGGTGCTGGGCATCGGCGGCAACGGGCACGTCGGGTTCAACGAGCCGGGCTCGTCGCTGGCCAGCCGCACCCGGGTCAAGACGCTCACCGAGCGCACCCGCCTCGACAACGCCCGCTTCTTCGGCGACGACGTCGAGGCCGTGCCGCGGCACGTCATCACCCAGGGCCTGGCCACGATCCGGGAGGCGCGGCACCTGGTGCTGGTGGCCACCGGCGAGGCCAAGGCCGCCGCGGTGGCCGACGCCGTCGAGGGCCCGGTGAGCGCGTCGTGCCCCGGCTCGGTGCTGCAGCTGCACCCGCACGTCACGGTGGTCGTCGACGACGCGGCGGCGTCCCGGCTGGCCCGGGCCGAGTACTACCGGTACGTGCTGGCGCACAAGCTGGCGACGCAGGGCTGGTGACACGATGAGCGCCGTGACCGAGCCGCTGATCGTCGACGGCCTGGTGCCCAAGCACGAGCAGCTGCGCGGACGGCTGACCGAGCTGGCCGCCCGGTTGCCGGCGGGCACCCCGCTGCCGGGCGAGCGGCAGCTGTGCGTGGAGCACGGGGTCAGCCGGATCACCGTGCGCGAGGCCATCGGCCAGCTGGTCAGCGAGGGCGTGCTGGTGCGGGTGCGCGGCAAGGGCACGTTCGTGGCCGAGCGCAAGGCGCGGTCGAAGCTCCACCTGGCCTCCTTCCACGAGGACATGCGCCGGCTGGGGCTCACGCCGTCCACGGTGGTGCTCGACGTCGAGCGCGCCGTGCCGCCGGCCGCGACCCGGCGGGCGCTGGAGCTGCCGGCCGGGGCCCCGGCCTGGCACGTCCGCCGGGTGCGGCTGGCCGACGGCCAGCCGATGTCGGTGGACGACGGCTGGTACGTCGCCGACCTGCTGCCCGGCCTGGGCGAGCGCGACCTCAGCGGGTCGCTGTACACGTTGCTGGCCGAGGAGTACGGCTGCCCGATCGACCGCGCGGAGCAGACCGTCCGCGCCGCCGAGGTGGACCGGGCGACCGGGGTGCACCTGGGCCTGGCCGCGGGCCGGTCGGTGCTGGTCTTCGACCGCATCTCGTGGAGCCGGGGACGGCCGGTCGAGCACGACATCTCGACCTACCACGGCGAGCGGTACGAGGTGCAGATGACGGTCGAGCTCGGCACCTGATCCACGTGGAACATCCGGGCATGCCGACGGCCCGGCCGTCGCGAGGACGGCCGGGCCGGGGCGGTGCCGGTCAGCTGGTGCGGCGCCGCACCGTGCTGAGCGCGGCCCCGAGCAGCAGGGCGAGCAGACCGGCCAGCAGCGGGGTGCCGAGGTCGCTGCCGGTGTAGGCCAGCGAGCCGGCGTCGGTCGTGCCGGTCACCGGGGTGCCGGTGGCCGTCGGCGTGCCCTGGAGGGCGACCGGGGTGATCCCCAGCGGGCCGTCGGTCCGGGGACCCTGGGGGTCACCGGTGATCGGCGGGACCGGGGTGGTCGGCGTACCGGGGGTGCCGCAGGTGGCCGAGGCGTCGCCCAGCAGGGCGATGCCGTTGCCGCAGGCGGTCACGGGGACGTCGACGTCGATGCCACCGCCACCACCGGGGGTGCCGGCGGGGAGGGTGCAGGTGCCGGCGGCGTCGCCGAGGACCCCGACGGCGTTGCCGCAGGCGGTGATCGGTGCGGTGACGTCGACGCCGCCGCCGCTGCTGCCGGCGCCGGTGCCGGTGCCGGTGCCCGTGCCGGTGTCGGCCGGGGTGGTGGTGCCGGCGGTGGCGTCGCCCAGGACCCCGACGGCGTTGCCGCCGACCAGGACCGGTGCGGTGACGTCGATGCCGCCGCCGTCGTCACCGGTCGTGCCGGCCGGGGCGGTGCCCTGGGCGGTGGCGTCGCCGAGCACGCCGACCGTGTTGCCCGTGACGGTGATCGGCAGGTCGACGTCGGTGCCGCCGCCGTCCGCGGACGTGGGTGCCGGCGTCGGGGTGGCGCTGCCGGTGGTGGCGGTGTCGCCCAGGACGCCGACGGCGTTGCCGCTGACGGTGACCGGCACCGAGACGCTGATCGCGCCCAGGTCCACGGACAGGTCGGCCGCGGGTGCGGCCGGGGCCGTCGGTGCGGTGGTCGCGGTGCCGAGCAGCGCGATCGCGTTGTCGGAGACGGTGACCGGGACGGTCAGGTCGATGCTGTCGTCGGCGGAGGCGATGCCGCTGCCGACGGCCAGGAGGCCACCGGTGAGCAGCGCCGTCTGCAGGCCGCGCGTGATCCAGATGTTCATGACGAGGTCCTTCTCGGGAGTGGTGCCGGACTGAGGGGGACCGGTCCCGCACAGCGGGCGGGCCGGGTCGGGCCGTGCTCAGCGCGCAGAGGCTGAGCGGGCGTCCGTCAGTCGGGCGAGAAGGAGGGGTCGAAGGCGGTGTTGCCCGCGGCGTCGCGGGCGGTGTGCGCGGCCGCGGCGAGCCCGGAGGCGTCGGCGGCCAGGACGGCAGCGGCGAGGTCGGCCGCGGTCTGGTCGGCGTCAAGGCCACCGGAGGCGCTGCCGGTCGACCCGCCCGCGCCGGGGAAGGCCGGGGCCGGGGCGGCGGGGGAGGCCGGGCCGTCGGTGGGCACGGTCGGGACGGCGGTGACCGGGTCCGGGCCGGCGGTGACGCCGGACCCGCGGGCGGTGCCCGTGGCGGCCGAGCTGCCACCGGCCGCCACATCGGACGAGGTGGCCGTGGGTTCGCCGGGGGCGACGGGACCGGCGGAGGGCGATGCGAGCAGGGGGCCGGCGACCGGACCCGGGGTGCCGACGACCGGCGCCAACGCCTCGGCGACCGGGGCGAGGGCGTCGGTGACGGGGGTCAGTGCGTGCGTGATCGGGCTCAGGGCGCTGGTCACGGGGGCGAGAGCGCTGGTCAGCGGGGTCACGGCGGCCACCACGGGCTGCACGGCCGAGACCACCGGGGCCACCACCGGGGCGACCACAGGGGTCGCCGCGCGGACCACGGGCGCCACGGCCTGCGCCACCGGTGCGATGACCGGTGCGACCGGTGCCGCGACGGCCTGCACCACGGGCGCCGCGGTGTGCGCCACCGGCGCGACGACCGGGGCTGCCACCTGTGAGACCGGGGCGACCACCTGCGAGACCGGCGCCGCGACCTCGCCCACCAGGTCGGCGACCGGGGCCGTGACGCCCGACAGCAGCGAACCGGCGGCGGGCTCCTCGGCCGAGGCGGACGCAGCGGCCTGACCGGCCAACCACACCCCGACCCCGAGGCCGGCGACGGTGAGCGCACGGCCGGCGATGCGGCACAGGCGGGCAGGAGGACGGGATGCGGACATCCTGCTCACCTCCACGCATGGTCATCGGGTGACTACGAACAGTCAACCGGACGGCGACGTTCCGTGTGGGCCGGGCAGGGTCCCTCGATGGGTGGAGAAGGTGACCGGACGGTCACGTTCCGTCAGGCCGGGACGGTGGAGGGATCCCCGGCGACGGCGGTGGCCAGGGCGGGCACCAGCTGGTCGAGCACGTACGGCAGCGACAGCGGGCTGGTGAAGTAGATGGCCCCCGCCAGCGTGCCGTCGGTGAAGACGAGGTGCCCGCCCTGCACCGCGGACAGCGACCGGTACACCCCGAGCGACTCCAGGGCGGCCCGGTCGGCCGGCGCCTCGGTGCCCCAGATGAGCACCTCGGCCTCGTCCAGCACCGGCGCCTGCTCGAGCGGGATGTAGGCCTGCCCCTCGGTGGCGAACTGGTCGAGCACGGCCGGGACCGTGAACCCGAGGTCGGTGAGGAACGCCGTCGACAACCCTTCCTGGTAGGCGATCAGGTCGCCCTCGTAGACCGCGTTCTGCAGGAACACCGCCGGGGTGCCGGCGAACTCGGGGTGCTCGGCCGCGGCCTCGGCGAACTGCGCCTCGATGCCGTCGACCAGCTCCTGCGCCTCGTCGGCCTTGCCGAGGGCGGTGCCGATGGCGAGGGTCTGCACGTCCCACGGCTCGAAGTAGGCCTCGGCCGAGTGCGCGACGACCGGCGCGATCCCCGAGAGGGTGTCGTAGTCCTCCTGGTCGAGCCCGGCGTTGGTGGCCACGATGAGGTCGGGGTCCAGCGCCGCGATGGCCTCGAACTGGAGGCCGTCGTCGGTGGTCAGCACCGTCGGCTCGGCGTCCCCGAGCTCGTCCTGGGCCCACGGCCAGGTGGCGTAGGGCTGCTCGCCGTACCACTCGGTCACCCCGACGGGCACGACGCCGAGGGCCAGCAGGGTGTCCTGCTCGGTGTACCCGACGCTGACCACCCGGGTGGGCTCGGACTCCACCGTCGTGCTGCCGAAGGCGTGCTCCACCGTCACGGGGAAGACTCCGCCGCCGTCGGCCGGCCCGTCGGCGGCGGGGTCGTCGGCCGGCGAGCCGCAGCCGGCGAGCAGCAGCCCGGCGAGGGCGACGACGGCGAGGCGGGACGGGGACGGGCGCACGGGGACTCCAGGGGACGACGACGGGATGGCTCGCTGAGGTTAGGCTGCCCTATCCACGCTGCCCAGTCCGTCAGCGTCCCGACGACGACGCCCAGCGCTCAGGAGGCCCGGTGACCGCCCTCGACGCCGTCCGCACCGTCGACCACCACGACTCGGCGGAGCGGGACGCCTGGACCTGCGCGTTCGACCCCGCCGAACCGGGGGCGTGGGGGATGCACCGGCACGACCAGCACCAGCTGGTCTGGACGGCGGTCGGGTCGGCGCGGGCCGAGGCGGGCGGTCGGTCCTGGGTGCTGCCGCCGTCGCGGGCCCTGTTCGTGCCGGGCGGGACGCCCCACGACGTGGCCCTCCGTCCGCCCGCCGCGCTGCACTGCCTCTACGTCTGGCCCCGGGCCTGCGGGCTGCCGTGGACCCGACCCACCGTGCTGGCGGTGTCCGGGCTGCTCCGGGAGCTGCTGCTGTCGTTGGGCCAGGGCGGCGGGGAGGGTCCGGTGGGCGGACCCACCCTGGCGCTCGTGCTGCACGAGGTGGCCGGTGCCGTGGTCGCCGACGACGGCCTGGTGCTGCCGGCCGATGCGCGGGCCGCCGCCGTCGCCGCCCGGCTGCTCGCCGACCCCGGTGACGACACCCCGCTGGCCGACTGGGCGGCGCGGCTGCGGGTCGGCGAGAGCACGCTGCGCCGCGCGTTCGTCACCGGCACCGGCCTGACGTTCACCGAGTGGCGCAGCTGCGCCCGGCTGCAGACCGCCCTCCCGCTGCTCGAGCGCGGCCTGCCGGTCGCCGCGGTCGCCGGCCGGGTGGGGTACGGATCGGTGCACGGCTTCGGCACCGCGTTCCGCCGCCGCTACGGCACCAGCCCCGGGGCCTGGCGCACCTAGGCCGAGCTGGGCGCCGGGCGCTGCGCCGGGGTGGGGTGCCGCCGGGTCAGCACGGCGGCAGCCGCCGAGAGCACCAGCACCAGGACGGCGAGGGCGGCCGCGGCGGCCGTCAGCGAGGTCGCGGTGGCGATCTCGCCGACGCCGACGACCGGCACGGTGATGCCGAGGTAGGCGACCACGAAGAAGCTCGACGTCACCGCCGCCCGCTCGTCGGCGGAGGCCAGCCCGCCGACCCGCGCCACGGCGGACTGGAAGGAGAACCCGACGCCCGAGCCGCCGACCACCGCGGCGAGCAGGAACACCGGCAGCGACCCGGCCGCCAGCGCGCCGACGACCGACGCGGTGCCCACCGGCAGCAGGAGCGCGCCGACCAGGGCGGCCCGGTCGGGGTCCCACCGCTGCGCCAGCAGCTGGCAGGCCACCGCCGCGGCGAACATGACCGCCACCGACAGCCCGACCAGCTGCGGCCCCGGGTCGCCGAGCTCCTGCCCCAGGAACGAGGACGTCAGCGAGGTGAACAGCCCCAGGACGGCGAACGCGGCGAACCCGCCGACGGCCGCGGCGACGAACCGGGCCCGGGTCGCCCGGGGGACGGCGAGCCGTTGCGGCCGGACGGCGCCGGCCAGGGTGCGGGTGCGCGGGCGGGTCTCGGGGACCAGCCCGAGCGCCAGCACCGGCAGCAGGAGCACCAGGAAGGCGAGGTAGGGCGCGACGGTCGGCCCGGGCAGGTGCTGGGCGACGACGCCGGACACCACCGGTCCCAGGCCGAGGCCGCCCATGTTGGCCACGGTGGCCAGGGTCGTCGCCGTCCGGCGGTCGTCGTGCAGCTCGGCGATCGCCGCGGTCGCCGTCCCCGTGGTGAGCCCGACCGACAACCCGGACAGCACCCGGGCGACGAGGAGCCCCGGGAGGGTGGGGGCGAGCAGGAAGACCGCCGTCGAGGCGACGGCGATGCCGACCGCCAGGGCGAGCACCGGACGCCGGCCCACCCGGTCGGAGAGCCCGCCGCCGAGCAGCAGCGCGGTCAGCGTGCCGACCGCGTACGCGGCGAAGACCAGCGTCACCTGCAGCTCGGAGAGGCCGAGGGACCGGACGTAGAACGGGTAGAGCGGGGCCGGAACCGTCCCGCCCAGCATGACGGCGGTGAAGACCCACACGACCAGCCCGACCGACACCCGTCCCCGCACGGCGCGACGCTAGACCCGGGGAAGCCGTCGACCCCGACCCGGGTTGGCATCCCGCATGACCTCCACGACCGCCATCGCCTCCCTGCGACCGGGGGACGCCGACGCCCCCGACTCGTTCGCCACGGTGCAGCTGGACCTCCCGCCGCTGGGCCCGCACGACCTGCTGGTCGACGTCCGGGCGGTGTCGGTGAACCCGGTCGACGGCAAGGTGCGGTCCTCCTTCGACCCCGACCAGGCGCCGAAGGTGCTGGGCTTCGACGCCTCGGGCACGGTGACCGCGGTGGGCGGGGCCGTGACACGGTTCGCCGTCGGCGACGACGTCTTCTACGCCGGCTCCATCGCCCGACCCGGCACGAACGCGCAGCTGCACGTCGTCGACGAGCGGGTGGTCGGCCCGAAGCCGGCCTCGCTGTCGCACGCCGACGCCGCGGCGCTGCCGCTGACCACGATCACCGCCTGGGAGACCCTGTTCGACCGCCTCGGCCTGGGTGCCGGGAGCACCGGCACGATCCTCGTCGTCGGCGGCGCCGGCGGGGTCGGTTCGATGATCGCCCAGCTGGCCCGGGCCCGGACGCAGCTGACCGTGGTGGCCACCGGCGCCCGTCCCGAGTCGGTGGCGTGGGCGACCCGGATGGGCGCGCACCACGTGGTCGACCACCACGACCTGGTCGCCGCCGTCCGCGCGGTGGCCCCCGACGGCGTCGACCACGTCTTCTCCGCCTTCTCCGCGGGCAACGTCGAGGCCTACGCCGAGCTGCTGCCGGTGCACGGGGCGGTCGTGGCCATCGACGACCCGGTGGGGCTGGACCTGATGCCGCTGAAGTCCAAGGCGCAGACGTGGCACTGGGAGTTCATGTTCGCCCGGCCGCTGCACCTGCCCGAGGACTCCTCGCAGCACGAGCTGCTCGCCGAGGTCGCCCGGCTGGTCGACGCGGGGCAGCTGCGGACGACGGCGACCGTGCGGTTCGACGGCATCACCGAGGAGAACCTGCGCGAGGCCCACCGGCTGGTCGACGCCGGCACCGTGGTCGGCAAGGTGGTCCTCTCGCGCGGGTGAGCCGGGTGACGGCGGTCGCGCCCGATGGTGGGCGCGTCGCCGGTCCCGCTCCTCCTCCCGGGGTGGGGGGTCCGCCACGGACGGCGGACGTCGTTCACACCATCGGGCGCAGGCCTGGGCGAGAACCGCAGGTCTCATCACGATCGGTAGCTGCAGAGGTCGCCACCGCCCCGTTCGGGGCCCACCGGCGCCACGAGCCAGTACGGAGCGTCATGAACCAGCGGCAGTCCCCGACCATCCCGGTGGTCACCGGCACCGGTACCGGCAGCACGGAGCTGTCGGCGTTCGACGCCGCCCTGCGCGACGCCGGGGTGGCCAACTTCAACCTGGTCCGGTTGTCGTCGGTGGTCCCGCCGCACACCGTCGTCGACACCACCGGGGCGACGCCGATCCCCGACGGGGCCTGGGGCGACCGGCTCTACTGCGTGTACGCCGAGCAGCGGGCGTCGGTGCCGGGCGAGCAGGCGTGGGCCGGGGTCGGCTGGGTGCAGCGCGTCGACGGCGCCGGCGGGCTGTTCGTCGAGCACGAGGGCGACTCCGAGGAGATCGTCACCAAGCTGATCGACCTCAGCCTGGCCGACCTCGTCGCCGGGCGGCCCGAGGAGTTCGGGCCGGTGCAGCAGGTGCGCACCGGGGTCACCTGCACCGAGGAACCGGTCTGCGCGATGGTCGTGGCGGCCTACGAGACCGCGGGCTGGGGGTTCACCCGATGAGGGTCGAGCGGCTGCAGACGGTCCCCGAGCACCTCGTCGACGGCTTCTACGTGCTCTACGCCGACGCCTTCGAACCGCTCCGCACGCTCGCCGCGGCGCGGCACGTGCTCACCCCGGCCGAGTTCGCCGAGGAGATGGCCGACGAGCGCATCGACAAGTACGTGGCCTTCGACGACGACGGGACGGCGGTCGGGCTGACCACGTTCACCGGCGACCTCACCGCGGTGCCGTGGATCGAGCCGGCCTACTTCGCCGCCCGGCACCCCGAGCACGCCGCGCGGGACGCGATCTTCTACCTGGGCTTCACCCTCACCGACCCGCGGGCCCAGCGGGGACGGGTCTTCCGGGCCACGCTGCAGCCGATCGTCGACCGCATGGTGGCCGCCCGCGGCGTCGTCGCCTTCGACATCTGCGCGCACAACGACACGGTGCGGCACCTCAGCCGCGGCATCGAGCGCTCGATGAGCGCCGCGTGCGACATCAGCATGCAGCCCCAGGACGTGCAGACCTACTACTCCCTCCAGGTCCACGGCCCCAAGGTCGCAGCAGCAGCAGCCGCCGCCTGACCCGGGTCAGCGGGGGAAGGGGTCCCGGGCGAGGCCGAGCTGGCTGACGCCGAGGTAGCCCGAGCGGAAGCCGGCCTCGCAGTAGGCCAGGTAGAACTCCCACATGCGGCGGAAGGTGCCGTCGAAGGCGCCCTCCAGCGAGGGCCACTCCGCGATGAAGCGCTCGCGCCACATCTGCAGGGTGACGGCGTAGTGCGGGCCGAGGTCGCGCCGCTCGACGACCGACAGCGTGGTGTGGGCGGTCAGGTTGTCCTCGATGGAGCGGATCGAGGGGATGATCCCGCCCGGGAAGACGTACTTGTGGATCCAGGTGTAGCTGCGCCGGGTGGCCATCATGCGGTCGTGCGGCATGGTGATCGACTGCAGGCCGACCCGCCCGCCGGGCGCCAGCAGGGAGTCCAGCGCGGAGAAGTAGGTGGCCCAGAACTTCTCGCCGACCGCCTCGATCATCTCGACCGAGACGACGGCGTCGTACCGGCCGCGGGCGTCGCGGTAGTCGCACAGCTGGACGTCGACCAGGTCGGCGACCCCGGCGTCGGCGGCCCGCACCCGGGCCAGCGCCTGCTGCTCCGACGACAGCGTCAGCGTGGTCACCCGGGCGCCGCGCTGGGCGGCGCGGATGGCCAGCGCGCCCCAGCCGGAGCCGATCTCCAGCACGCTCATGCCCTCGCCCACGCGGGCGAGGTCCAGCACGCCGTCGACCTTGCGCAGCTGCGCGTCGACCAGGGAGTCACCGGGCTCGAACCAGGCCGAGGAGTAGCTCATGGTCTCGTCGAGGAAGGCCTCGAAGAGCTGGTTGGAGAGGTCGTAGTGCCGGCTGATGTTGTGCCGGCTGTTCTCCTTGGTGTTCTCCTCGCCCATCGGCTGGGTGCGCTCGACCAGGTGCCGCATGCGCTGCAGCGCCGGGTGGATCAGCGAGGACATGCGGGCGGCGAACGGGCTGAGCAGGTCGGCCAGGTCGGTGCCCGGGCCCGTCGTCCAGTCGCCGGTCATGTAGGCCTCGCCGAAGCCGATCTTGGCGTCGGCGCCCAGGCGGTGGAAGAAGTTGGCCGGGCGGACCAGGCGCATCACCGGGGCGTGCCGGTCGCCGGCACCCAGCACCGTGCCGTCGGGGAAGACCGCCCGCACGGGCAGGGTCGACACCGCGTGCCGGAAGAGCCGCTCGGCGACCGCCGCGCGGACGGGCGAGCGGGGCGGGGTGGCCAGGCCCGGCCAGTGCGCCTCGTCCGGGCGGGGCACGGGGAACCGTGCGTCCTCGGTCCGGCTGGCGTTGTGGTGCACCGTGGTCATGACCCGTCCTTCGTCCGGTCCGTTGCGTTCCGGGAGGTGTTCGCAGCGACCCCCGGCAGCGGATCATGTGTCGGTCGGGGCACGACCGGCAACTTCCGCGCCCAGAGCCGGATGCCCTGCCACCGGATGAGGGTGGCCACCCACAGGCTCATGAACGGCCAGCGCAGAAGGGTACGGACGACGGCACCTGCGCTCGCCGCGCGGGCCCGTCCGCGGAGGGTGGCCACGAACGGCGTCCGGCCGCCCACCTGCAGCGCCATCGTGACGTGCAGCTGCTCGCCGGGGCCGGAGAACCGCATGAGGTACCGGCCGTCGACGGTGTTGAACGGCGAGACGTAGAAGTCCTTCTCGGCCTCCGCGCGCCCGGCGTCGTCGGGGTGCAGGAGGTAGGCGTGCCGCTCGCCGTAGGTGTTGTGCACCTCGGCGACGATGCAGGCCAGCGACCCGTCGGCCCGGTAGCACCAGTGCGTGGACAGCGGGTTGAACACGTGCGGGCCGCTGCGGGCGTTGGCCATCATCACGACCCGGGCGACGTCGTCCACACCGTTCAGCGCGGCGAACCGCACGACGTTGTCCTTGATCGTCGACGCCGGGTCGCCGAGGTGGTCGGCGGCGTCGAACCGGGCCGCCCAGCGCAGGCCGCGGGGGAGCTGCGGCAGGTCGTCCAGGTCGACCGCCCAGAGGTAGCCGCCGTACTCGAAGGCGTTCTCCAGCGGGTGCGAGCGGCGGTGCCCGACCCGGACGTCGTACAGCGCGGGCAGGGTGGTCGCCGTCCAGTCCTGCACCGCCGTGGTCACCATCCGCTGCCCAGCGACTCCGCCGCCCGGACGCCCGAGGCGCAGCCGTCCTCGTGGAAGCCCCACCCGTGGTAGGCGCCGGCGAACGCCGTCCGACCGGTGTTCAGCGCCGGCAGCCGGCGCTGGGCGGCGACCGAGGTGGGGGTGTACTCCGGGTGGTCGTAGACCATGCGGCGCAGCACGGTCGCCTCGTCGATCCGGTCGGTGGCGTTCAGCGACACCAGGTAGTCGACCGGCTCGTCGATCGCGTGCAGCTTGTTCATCCAGTAGGTGACCTGGACGGCGGAGGTGTCGGTGGCGCAGCCGGGCATGCGGTAGTTCCAGGAGGCCCTCGCCGCCTGCGCCGCCGGCATGATCGAGCTGTCGGTGTGCAGCAGGGTCTCGTTGCGCGAGTAGGAGAAGGCCCCGAGGACGGCGCGCTCGTCGTCGGTCGGGTCGCCGAGCAGCTGCAGGGCCTGGTCGGGGTGGGTGGCCACGACGACGACGTCGGCCGCGTGCCGCTCGCCGTCGACGTCGGTCAGCTCGACGCCGTCCACGTGCCGGGTCAGCGACCGGATGCCGGTCGCGGTCTGCACGTTGGTCAGGCCCTTGGCGGCCTTCTCGACGTAGGCACGGGAGCCACCGGTGACGGTGCGCCACTGCGGGGAGCCGCTGACCGAGAGCATCCCGTGGTTGGCCAGGAACCGGAACAGGTAGACGGCGGGGTACTGCAGCGACGTCCCGGTGCCCGAGGACCACACGCACGAGACCACCGGGACCATGAAGTGCCGGACGAAGTAGTCCGAGTAGCCGCCGATGGCCAGGAACGCCCCCAGGGTCAGGCCGTCGAGCTCGGTGGTGCCCCCGCCGCGGCTGTCGCCGCCGGCCAGCTCGACCAGCCGCAGGGCCTGCCGGTGGAACTTCTTCACCTCGACCAGCATGCGCAGGTAGGCCGGGTTGGCCAGCTGCTTCTTCTGCGCGAAGACGCCGGGCAGCCCGCGGGCACCGGCGTACTCCAGCCCGCAGCCCTCGCAGACGATGGACATGCTCATCTCGGTGGGCTGCGTGGCCACCCCGAGCTCGGCGAAGAGCTTGAGCAGGTTCGGGTAGGTGCGCTCGTTGTGCACGATGAACCCGGTGTCGATGGGGATGACCCGGTCGTCGGGGGTCTCGACGTCGTGGGTGTGCGCGTGGCCGCCGAGGCGGCCGTCGGTCTCGAACAGCGTCACGTCGTGGGTGCGCTGCAGGAGGTGCGCGGCGGTGAGGCCGGAGACCCCGGATCCCACGACGGCGGCGGTCGGTCGGTTGCGCACGGCGGACATTGTTTCCCCTCGACGGACAGCGCCTACAGCCGGACGGCGAGTCCTTCCGGGCTCGGCAGCTGGAGAGCGTTCGCCACGTCGGCCCGCATCGGTTCGAGACCGGTGCCGGCCAGCACGATGTCCCGGGCGAACTCGTGCCACCGGCCGGCCCGGCGCAGCATGCTGTGCCCGCCCGGGGTGGTGAAGCGGGCCACCCGGGCCCCGGCCCGGCGGGCGCGCACGGCGAAGTCCGCCGAGAGCTTGGCCGGCACCCAGCGGTCACCCGAGCCGTGCAGGATCGCCACGGTCTGGCCGCGCAGCTGCATCACCGGCTCGCCCGGCGGCGTCCACGGGGCCAGCGCGCAGACGGCGGTGACCTGCGGGTCGCCCCCGGCCTTGAGGGCGGCCCGGCCGCCCATCGAGTGCCCGACCAGCACGACCGGCACGTCCTTGCCCAGGTCGGCGCGCAGCTGCTCGATCGACCACTGCACGTCCTGGTAGGCGTCGGCGGCCTCGCCGTTCCACCCGGCCACCCGGTAGCGCACCAGCGCCGTCGCGACGCCACGGCCGCCGAGGTCGTCGCGGACGAAGCGTTCGAAGGCCCGCATGCGCACCAGCGACAGCGCCCGGTCCTTCGGCGGGGCCTCGCTCGCGGCGGTGCCGCCGTGGCAGAACAGGGCGACCCCGCGGGTCTCGCCGTCGACGGGGTGGCGTTCGAGCTGGGGGTCGGTCACGGGCACCGTTCGATCGTCGGCCGGAACCGGTTCGGCTGCACCCCGAAGGGTGATCGTGTCCTCGGTGGGCTGTGTGATCCGCGTCGCGCTGCCGAGGAGGAGTCATGACCTCGTGGCTGGGCGGCCGGCTCACCGGGACGTCGCTGGCCACCGCCGAGTGGCAGCTGCGGCACCGGTGGGTCGTCCGCGCTGCCCTGGTGCAGGCGCTCGCGGTCGGGGCGCTGACCGCGGTGCTGGGCCACGGGCCGGCTCGCACCGTCCTGGTGCTGCTGCTGGTCGGGCTGCCTGCCGTCCTCGCCCTCCGGGCCGGTTGGCCCGCCCGGCTGCGCACCGTGCTGGCCACGCTGAGCCTCACCGGCGGGGCCGCGGCCCTGGTGCCGGTCACCGGCCAGGGCGAGGCGTTCAGCTGGATGCTGCTGGCCATCGCGGTGTGCGCCCTCTACCGGGACCGGGTGATCGTGCCCACCGCCGTGGTGGTCGCCGTCGTCGACTTCGCGGTGGTGGTCTACCGGCCGGGCGCGACCGACCCCTACGACCTCCTCCCCGTGGTGGCCACCCTGCTGGTCTGCCTCGTGCACCACCGCTCCTGGCAGCTGGCCGAGGACGAGGCGCGCACCGACCCGCTGACCGGGCTGGGCAACCGCCGCCGGCTGGCCGAGGCCGCGGCGCGGCTGCTGCGCCAGGGCGAGCCGCTGGGCGTGCTCCTGCTGGACCTCGACGGGTTCCAGGCGGTCAACGACGGGCGCGGCCACCTGGCCGGCGACCAGCTGCTGGTCGAGGTGGCGGACCGGCTGCGCGCCGGTGTCCGCACCGGTGACCTGGTCATCCGGCTCGGCGGGGACGAGTTCGCCGTGCTGGTGCCCGGTGGGCCCGCGCAGACCGCCGAGGTCGCCCGCCGGCTGCAGGCCGCGATGCAGGTGCCCGTGCCGCTCACCGGTCGACCGGTCACGGTGACCGCGAGCATCGGGGTGGCGACCACGGGGACGGCGGCCCGCCGGGACGCCGAGGAGCTGCTGCGCAACGCCGACGTGGCCATGCACCGGGCCAAGACCACCGGTCGCAACCGCGTGGTCGAGTTCGTCGCGGGGATGGCCGACGCCGTCGCCGACCGGGCGGCCCTGGCCGAGGACCTGACCGCGGCGATGGCCGCCGGCGACCAGCTGGCCGTGCACTACCAGCCGGTCGTGACCCTGCCCGACGGCGTGGTGCACGGGCACGAGGCCCTGCTGCGGTGGACGCACCCCACGCGGGGGGCGGTCCCGCCGATGCAGTTCATCCCCATCGCCGAGCAGACCGGGGCCGTGGTGGCGCTGGGCACCTGGGTGCTGCGCCGGGCGACCCGTGACGCCGTGGCCGGGCTGGGCGGCGAGCCCGGTCCCAGCAAGGTGGCGGTCAACGTCTCCGCCGTCCAGCTGGCCGACGAGGGGTTCGTCGGCGAGGTGCGCGCGGCCCTGGCCGACAGCGGGCTGCCCGCGGACCGGCTGGTGCTCGAGGTGACCGAGAGCCTGCTGGCCGACGACCTGGACGCCGCCTGCGACCGGTTGCAGGCCATCCGCGACCTCGGGGTCAAGATCGCCATCGACGACTTCGGCACGGGCTACTCGAGCCTGGCCTACCTGCGGCGGCTGCCCGCCGACATCGTGAAGATCGACCGCAGCTTCGTCACCGACCTCGCCCGCGGCGGATCGGCCACCACACTGGTCGCCTCGATCGTCGAGCTGTCCCGCAGCCTGGCCCTCGACGTCGTCGCCGAGGGCGTCGAGACCGACGCGCAGCGCGACGTGCTGACCGACCTGGGCTGCGCCTACGCCCAGGGCTACCTGTTCGGCCGCCCCGCCCCACGGGTCGCCGACCCGGTGCCGCAGGGGGCCCCGACCGTCACAGCGTGACGACCATCTTCCCGGTGTTCGCGCCGCCGAGGAGGTCGAGGAAGGCGGGGACGGCGGCGTCCAGACCCTCGCGCACGGTCTCGCGGGCGGTGAGCTCGCCCGAGCGCAGCCAGCCGGTGACCCTCTCGCGGAACTGCGGGCGCAGGTCGGCGTGGTCGCCCACGATGAACCCGCGCAGGCTCAGCCGCTTGCCCACGACCAGGAACATGTTCCGCGGCCCCGGCGGCGGCTCGACGGCGTTGTAGCCGGAGATGGCGCCGCACAGCGCGGCCCGGCCCTGCTCGCGGAACGCACCCAGGGCGGCCTCCAGGTGGTCGCCGCCGACGTTGTCGAAGAAGACGTCGATGCCGCCGGGTACGGCCGCGGCGAGCAGGTCGGCGACCGGGCCGTCGTGGTAGTCGAAGGCCGCGGTGAAGCCCAGCTCGTCGGTCAGCCAGCGCACCTTCTCCGGTGTCCCGGCGCTGCCCACGACCGACCCGGCGCCCGACAACCGGGCGAACTGGCCGACCAGGCTGCCGACCGCCCCGGCGGCGCCGGAGACGAAGACGTCGTCCCCGGCCCGGAAGTCGGCCAGCCGCATCAACCCGGCCCAGGCGGTCAGCCCGGGCATGCCCAGCACGCCGAGGTGCCAGGTGACCGGGACGTCGTCGGCCTCCGGCAGCACCGAGACGGCGGAGTCGGCCAGCACCGCGACGTCCCGCCAGGCGGCGTTGGACAGCACCAGGGCGCCCTCGGGGACCCGGTCGGACCGGGAGGCGGTGACCCGGCCGACGGCGCCGCCCTGCATCGTCTCGCCGATCTCCCAGGCCGGGGCGTACGAGGGGCCGGCGTTCATCCGCCCGCGCATGTACGGGTCGACCGACATCGCCAGGTTCTGCACCACCACCTCGCCCGGGGCCGGGTCGGGGCGCTGCAGCTCGACGGTGCGGAAGTCGTCGGGGGTGGGCACGCCGTGCGGGCGGGCGGCCAGCTGGACCTCGCGGGTGGTGATCGGCATGCCCGGTGCAGTGCCCCCGGGCGGCCGGATGTTCCCGACCGCCGCGGTTGCGGCGTCGTCCTACATTCGGGGCATGTCGTTCTTCTCCCGCGCCAAGACCCAGTCGGTCACCGCGGAGGAGGCCCTGCCGGGCCGCTCCCAGGTGCTCCCGCACATCCCCGAGCTCCACGCGGTCAACGGCAACCGCATCCAGCCGCCGTTCCCCGACGGCCTGCAGACCGCGGTGTTCGGCGCCGGCTGCTTCTGGGGCGTCGAGAAGGTGTTCTGGCAGCACCCGGGCGTGTACTCGACCGCGGCGGGCTACGCCGGTGGCTTCACCCCGAACCCGACGTACGAGGAGGTCTGCTCGGCGCGCACCGGGCACACCGAGGTGGTGCTGGTCGTCTTCGACCCGGCCGTCGTGTCCTACGAGGTGCTGCTCAAGGAGTTCTGGGAGGAGCACGACCCCACCCAGGGCATGCGCCAGGGCAACGACGTCGGCACCCAGTACCGCTCGGCGATCTACGTGACCGGCCCCGAGCAGCAGGCCGCCGCCGAGGCCTCCCGCGACCAGTACCAGGCCCGGCTGACCGCGGCGGGCTACGGCGAGATCACCACCGAGATCCTGCCGCTGGGCGAGTTCTTCTACGCCGAGGACTACCACCAGCAGTACCTGTACAAGGTCCCGAACGGCTACTGCCCGGTCAACGGCACCGGCGTGAGCTGCCCGGTCGGCCTCACCGGGGTCTGAGGGCCCGGAGGCCGTCCCCTCAGACCGGGGGGACGGCGTCCGGGGGCAGGAAGAACTGCTTGCGGCGCTCCTTGGCGATCCGGGCGTCGTAGGCCTCCAGCGTCATCGGGTCGGTGAAGGTCGCCCGGCGCTCCGCCGCCGCGGCCTCGAACTGCATGCGCCGCTTCGGGTCGGCGCGCCGGCGGCGCAGGACGCCGACGACGAAGGCGCCGACGAAGGCCAGGACGCCGACGACGAGGCCCCCCACCAGCTGGTTGTGCATGATCGACACCCGGTCGCCGTAGCTCTGCTCGGTGCCGTTGACCAAGCAGCTGTCGCCCGGTGACATCGTCAGGCCGCCGCAGTCCACCGCCCCGGTGCCCAGCGCGAGGGCGAAGGCCACACCGGCGGCGGCCAGCACGAACAGCGGCACACTGGGCCGGGCACTGACTCCTGCGTCCACGTCGTCCCTCCTCCCCGCAGCGCCCGCCGCGGGGGACCAGATCATGCCCGACGGCCGTGGGGGACAGTGGTCCGGTGCCTGATCCCTTCCTCGACCAGCTGAGCAGGTTCCCCGACGTCGAGGCGCCCGACCTGGTCGCGGTCGACGCCACCGACCGGCTGCTGCTCGACGAGGCGGCGGCCGGCATCGCGGCCCACCCGGACGGCGTCCTCACCGTGGACGACACGCACGGCGCGCTCACCCTCGGCGCAGTCGCACTGCACGGCGCGAGCGGGGTGCGGGCGTACACCGACCTGCGGCTCGCCGAGCTGGCCCTGGCCGCCAACGCCGAGCGCACCGGCACCGCCGGGTTCACGGTGCTGCCGGAGCTGGACGCCGCCGGCGCCCGCGTGGTGCTGGTGCAGGCGCCCAAGTCGCTGGACGCGCTGCGGGAGATCGCCGAGACCGTGGCCGCGGGTGCGGACCGCTCCGTCACGCTCTACGTCGGCGGGCGGGTCAAGCACATGACGCACGCGATGAACGGCGTCCTCGGCGACTCCTTCGAGCACGTGCACGCCACCTTGGCCCGGCAGAAGTCCCGGGTGCTGGTCGCCACCGGCCCGCGCCCGGGGGCGTCGTCCTTCCCGCGGGTCGTCGAGCACCCCGACCTCGGCATCACCGTCGCCGCGCACGGCGCCGCGTTCGCCGGCACCAAGGTCGACATCGGCACCCGGGCGCTGCTGCGGGCCCTCCCCGCGCAGGGCAGCGGCGCGGCGGTGGACCTGGGCTGCGGCACCGGCGTGCTGGCCGTGGCCCTGGCCCGGGCGGGCTACGCCGTGCTGGCGTCGGACGCCTCGGCCGCCGCGGTGCTCTCGGCACGGGCGACCGCGGAGCGCAACGGGGTGGCCGACCGGGTGACCGTCGTGCGGGACGACGCCCTGGCCGGCGTCGAGCCGGGCAGCGTCGACCTGGTCGCCTGCAACCCGCCCTTCCACCAGGGGACGACGGTGCACGCCGGCATCGCCGACCGCCTGTTCGAGGCCGCGGCGCGGGTGCTGCGACCGGGTGGCCAGCTGCTCACCGTCTACAACTCGCACCTGCCGCACCGCGACGCCCTGCGGCGGGTCGTCGGCCCCACCCGGCAGGTGTCCCGCGACCCGAAGTTCACCGTGACGGCGTCCACGAAGCTCTAGTGCGCGAGACCCCCGCGCCGGTTCACGACCGGGGGCTGCACCGACCAGGGGAAGTCGATCCAGTCGTCGGTGCGCTTCCAGACGTAGTCGCACTTCACGACCGAGCGCGGCTTCTCGTAGACCACCGCCGACCGGACCTCGGCGACGTAGCCGGCGCAGAAGTCGCGCACCAGCTCGAGGGTCTTCCCGGTGTCGGCGACGTCGTCGGCGATGAGCACGTTCGCGCCGGTCAGGTCGACCCGGTCCAGGTTCGGCGGCAGCATCACCGGCAGCTCGAGCCGCTCGTCGACGCCGGTGTAGAACTCCACGTTCATCACGAAGAGGTTCTTCACGTCCAGCGCGTAGCCCAGCGCGCCGCCCAGGAACAGGCCACCGCGGGCGATGGCCAGGATCAGGTCGGGCTCGTAGCCGTCGTCGGCCACCTGCTGGGCGAGCTCCCGCCCCGCGGTCCCGAACATCTCGTAGGTCAGCGTCTCGCGCACCGGTGCCGTCACACCGGACATGCTGTCACCGGGCGGCGGACAGCGCGGTGGCGACCTCCGCGGCGACGGCGGCGTTGTTCTCGGCCAGCGCCAGGTTGGCGGGGATCGACTCGCCGTCGGTCTCGGCCTCGATGCGGGCCAGGATGAACGGGGTGACCTTCGGGCCGGTGACCCCGGCCTCGGCGGCGGCGGCCAGCGCCCGCAGCATCTTGGCCTCGATCTCCTCGGCCGGGATCTCGGCGGACTCCGGGATCGGGACGCCGAGCAGCACGCCGGTGTCCTCGCGCAGCCGGTTGCGCAGCACGCCGGCCACGGTGGCGGCGTCCTCGACCCGGTGCGGCACGGGCAGGCCGACCGAGCGGGAGTAGAAGGCCGGGAACCAGTCGTGCCGCCAGCCGAGGACCGGGACGCCGATGGCCTCGAGGTGCTCCAGCGTGCGGGGGAGGTCGAGGAACGCCTTGGCGCCGGCGCACACGGTGACCACGGGGTGGCTGGCCAGCGCGTCGAGGTCGGCGGAGACGTCGCCGCTGGTCTCGACGCCGCGGTGCACGCCGCCGATGCCGCCGGTGGCGAAGACCTCGATGCCCGCGGCGTGCGCCAGCGCGACCGAGGCCGAGACCGTGGTCATGCCCTCGGCCCAGCGCTGCGCGATCGCCACCGGGACGTCGCGCTCGGCGACCTTGGCGCTGCCGGTGAGCACCCGGTCGACGTCGGCGGCGGTCAGCCCGACCCGCGGGCGTCCGTCGAGGACGGCGGTCACGGCCGGCACGGCACCGCCGGCGCGGACGGCGGCCTCGCACCGGTCGAAGGCCTCGCGGTTGCCGGGGGCGGGCAGGCCGAGGTTGGAGAAGATCGTGGACTCCATGGCCACGACCGGGCGCCCCTCGGCCAGGGCGGTGGCGACCTCGTCGGCGACGACGAGCCCGATGCGTTCGGCGGTGGAGGTCATGCGGGTGCTCCCGTGGGTTCGAGGGTGGGGTCGGCGGAGAGGTTCGCGCCCGGCTGCTGCAGGACGCGGGCGGCGAGGGCGTGACCGGCCAGGCAGGCCGCGACCGGGTCGCGGCCGGTGGCGAAGGCGGTGAGGAAGCCGGCGGCGAAGGCGTCGCCGGCCCCGGTGGTGTCGCGGACGGCGTCGACCGGGGCCACCGGGACGCGGACGACGGCGCCGTCGGGGCCGGTGACCGTGGTGGGGGCGGAACCGGCCTTGACCACCGTCGTCCGGGCGCCGGGCACCGGGCCCAGCGCGGCGGCCTCCTCGGCGTTGGCGATGAGCACGTCGGGGGCCAGCCGGGCGATCGCGGCACGCAGCACCTCGGCGCCCAGCCGGGTGACCAGGTCGACGGAGGAGACGTCGATGCTGGTCAGCGCCCCGGTGTCGCGGGCGGCGGCGAACAGGGTGCGCACCGCGGTGGCCGGGCCGGGCGTGGCCAGGGCGTAGGCGGGGGCGTGCACGACGGCGGCACCGGCCACCCAGGACGGCGGCGGGTCGGCGAGGTCGGCAGCGGCGCCGCGGTCGGGGACCATCGTGCGCTCACCGGCCGGGTCGACCAGGACGACGATGCTGCCGGTGCGCCCGGCCCGCTGCACCCGGACCTCGACGCCGGCCCGCTCGAGGTCGGCGGTGAGGACGGCGCCCAGGGCGTCGTCGCCGACCCGGCCGACGAACCGGCTGGCCGACCCGGTGGCCGCGGCGAACACCGCGACGTTGGCCGCGCTGCCCCCGCGGGTGCGCACGACCCGGCCGGGGTTGTCGGTGCCGGCGCGCAGCGGGGCCTCGGTCCAGACGACGACGTCCTCGACGACGTCGCCGATGCAGACCAGCACACGGACCTCCGGGGTGGGTTAAGCGCTTAACGTCACCGTAGCAGGTGGGCCGGTGCTACCCCGGACCACGAGCCGGGCGGGCAGCACGGTCGGGGCGCCCACGGGTGCGTCGGGGTCCTCGATCACGCCGGCCAGCAGCACCGCACCGCGGTGACCCAGCTCGCGTGCGGGCAGCGCCACGGTGGTCAGCGGTGGCGCGGAGACCGCGGCGAACGGGATGTCGTCGAACCCGGCCACGGACAGCTGGGCGGGCACCGCCACGCCGGCCGCGTGCAGGCCGGCCAGCACCCCGAGCGCCTGGACGTCGGTCGCGGCCACCACCACGGTGGCCCCGGACCGCCGCCAGTCCGCCGACCGCCGGGTCGCGAGGTCCAGCGCCGAGCCCAGGTCGATGTCGCAGCGGTCGTCGGCGACCACCGCGCCGGGGACGCGGGCGGCGAACTCGGCGGCGAAGGCGGCGCGGCGCTCGACGAAGGTGGACCAGGGTCGGTTGCCGTCGAGGTAGAGCACGTGCCGGTGGCCGAGGTCCGCGAGGTGGCCGGCCAGCTCGCGCGCCCCGACCGCGACGTCCAGCGAGACCTGGTGCCCACCGGCGGCGGGGTCGTCGAGGTGGACCACCGGGAGATCCGGCCGGCCCGCCGGGAGGGTGCCCGGGTAGTTGATGAGGACGCCGTCCACGGTGGCCGCGCCGACCGGCTCGACGTCGGGCTCGGCCAGCCCCGCCGCGAGCAGGAGCAGCAGGTGGCCGGTGCCCTCGGTCGCCTCGGCGATCCCGGCGGCGGCACCCGCGGCGACCTGGGCGGTGAACGGGTTGGTCATGTCGTGGGCGAGGAGGGCGACCTGCCGGCGGCGTCCGGTGGCCAGGGCCCGCGCCGACGCGTCGGTGACGTAGCCCAGGGCCGCGATGGCGTCGAGCACCCGCAGGCGGGTGGCGGGGGAGACCCGGCCCTCGGCCTTGCCGTTGACCACGAAGGAGACCGTGGCCACCGAGACCCCGGCCCGCGCGGCGACGTCGACGGCCCGGGCGCGCCGCAACGGTCTGCTCATCGGGCCCCCTCGTCGTCGCACCAGGTGCCGGGTGCGTGTCGGAACGTAGTCCAGCACGCCGGTCCGGCCGTCGCGGCGTTGATCAGGGGGTGCACAGAAGCCGGTCCCCCTCCACCAGACCTCCTGTGCGAGGACGGCCTTCGAGGGAGGCGGAAGTCGCCCAGCAGGGGGTCGCAAGCCGTAGCGCATTGTCTACGCCACGCCTACCCTGGGTTCGTGACGACCATCCCGCAGCGCGAACTGCGCAACAACGTCAGCGACGTCCTGCGGCGTGCCGAGGCCGGTGAGCGGTTCACCATCACCGTCGACGGCCGGCCTGTCGCGGAGTTGTCGCCCCGGGGCGATGACCGGTGGGGTACTGCGGCCGATTTCGCCGCGTTGCCGCCGGTCGACGATGCCTGGGCCCGCGACCTGGCCGCGATGCGGGCCGAGGACGACGAGGCCGCTGTCGACCCCTGGCGATGAGGGCGCTGCTGGACACCAGCCTGCTCGCCGACGCCGAGCCGCGTCCGCTCCCCCCGGGGACCCTGGACGAGGGGTGGGCGATGAGTGCGGTGACCTCGGGCGAGCTCGAGGCCGGCGTGCTGCTGGCCCCCGACGGTCGAACCCGATCGCAGCGTCTCCGCCGTCTCGTCGCGCTCGCCAGAGGACCGCTCGTGCTCCCTGTCGACCGGCAGGTGGCCAGCGCGTACGCAGAGCTGCGGCAATCGGTGTCACGCATGGCGAGCAACGACCTCTGGATCGCGGCCACGGCGTTGGCCCACGGCCTCGTGCTGGTGACCGCCGACGAGCGGCAGGCTCGACTGCCGCTCGTCGAGTCGCGCTACGTCGGCTGAGGGCTCGTACCGCCGGGGACTCAGACGAAGCCTGGCGTCCCCTGCCAGGCGACCTCGGCGGGGGCGACGTCGTCGCGCAGCACGGTGCCCTCGATGAGGCCGTAGGGGCGGTCGTCGGCGTGGTAGACGACGTCCGGGTTGTCCAGGCCGAACGCGGTGAGGTCCTGCAGGAAGTGGTGCTTGTTCGGCATGGACAGCCGGACCTCGGCCACCTCGGGCACGGTCTCCAGGACGGCGGTGCCCATCGCGAAGAGGGTCTGCTGCAGCGCGAGCGAGTGCGTCGACGCGAAGGCCTCGAGCATCGTCGTCCGCACGGTGTCGTAGGTGGCGTGCCAGTCCAGGTCGCTGCCGACGTAGCGCCAGCGGGCGGTCACCGCGGTCGCGAGGATCCGCTCCCGGGTCTCGGCCAGGGTCGTGTAGGCGTCGCGCGGGAAGCCCCAGAACTCGGACCCGGTGGACTTGAGGACGACGAGGTCGGTCAGCCCGGCGACCACGTGGAGGTCGTCGCCGTCGGCGGTGACGACGGCGGTGCGCACCTCGCCCCCGGCCCGGCGGAACGCGTGGTCGTGCGGGGCGCCGCCGACGGCGATCCGGTCCCAGCCGTAGGACTCCAGCTCGACCCGGGCGCCGCTGATCCAGTCGTACGAGCCGGCGAAGTGGGTGGCCAGCCGCAGCCCGAACGCCTCGGGGCTGCTGATGCCGTCGCGGGCGAAGGCGAACACGGTGTTCTTCTGCGCGTCGGTGGTCAGCACGTGCGCGTTGTCGCCGGTCAGGTGCGCGGCGGAGAAGTCACCGCGCAGCGCCGAGCTGACGTTGAGGTCCACGAGGGAGTGCTGCGGGGTGGAGCGGTCGACCGCGACCACCCGCACCTCGGCCTTCCCGTACTGGTTGGGTCCGAGCACGATCGCCATGGGCGCACCCTCTCCGATCGGTGTGTCAGCGGTGTTGCACGTGGAACGTCAGTGCAGCGGGATGTCCCGGCCCCGCTCGGCCTCGGGCCGCGGGCCGGTGATCCGCCGGTCGGCCTCGGCGATCGCCGCATCGTCGATGCTCGCCTCGCGGCGCCGCATGAGGCCCTGCTCGTCGAACTCCCACAGCTCGTTGCCGTAGCTGCGCCACCACTGGCCGTCGGCGTCGTGCCACTCGTACTGGAACCGCACCGCGATCCGGTCGTCGGTGAACGACCAGAGGCTCTTGCGCAGGGCGTAGTCGAGCTCACGGGCCCACTTGTCGGCGAGGAACGCGACCACCTCGGCCCGGCCGGTGAGGAACCGGTCGCGGTTCCGCCACACGGTGTCCTCGGTGTAGGCCAGGCTGACCCGCTGCGGGTCGCGGCTGTTCCAGGCGTCCTCGGCGGCCTGCACCTTGGTGGCCGCGGTCTGCGCGTCGAAGGGCGGGAACGGCGGGCGGGGTTCGTCCACGGGTGGTCCTCTCAGCTTCCGCGGTAGGTGCTGAACGCGAACGGCGACAGCAGCAGCGGCACGTGGTGGTGCGCGGCGCCGTCGACCACGCTGAACTCCAGGGTCACCGACGGGTAGAAGGTCTCGCGGCCCTGCTCGGCGAACCAGGCCCCGGTGCCGAACACCACCCGGTGCGTGCCGGTGGCGGTGTCCCGGTCGGCCAGCCGGAACCGGCCGTCGGCGTCCGTCACGCCCTCGGCGAGCAGCTCGTCGCCGGCGAGGAGCTGGACCACCATCCCGGCGGCCGGCCGCCCCAGGACGGCGTCCAGCACGTGCGTGGAGACGCTCATGCGATGAGCCCCCGCACCCGGAGCTCGGTGATCTGGGCCAGCTGCTCCAGCACCTCGGGCCGTTCCTGCTCCGGGGAGTGGGTCAGCCGGCGCTGCAGCTCGGCGAGCATCTCCGCAGGCGTGCGCCCGGCGGCCCGGATCAGGAAGACGTGGTCGAAGCGGTCCTCGTAGTCCCGGTTGCCCTGGGCCAGGGCGACGCGGACGTCGTCGGCCGCGGTGGACATCGCCGCCTGCTCCCGACGGGACGACGACGCCTCCGCCGAGTCCCCGGACACCCGGTCGCCGATCCGCGGGTGCGCGGCCAGCGCCTGCTCGACCTCGGGCCAGGGCAGCGCCCGGGAGACCTCTCCCGCCCACGCGACCAGGGAGTCCACCGATTCGTAGGGCCGGCCCGAGACCACGGCCGGGGCGAAGGACTCGGCCGCGTTGCAGGCGTGCACGGCGGGCGTCACGTCCTCGGGGGCCGTGCTGTTGAAGCTCTGGAGGTCCACGGCTGCGAGGATGCCAGGACCAGCCCCGTCCGGAGGAGTGCGCATGGTCGACGTCGGTGTAGATGTGCAGGTGGTCGGACCCGAGGTCGAGCGGTCGGCGGAGGTGCTGACGCCCGAGGCCCTGCAGTTCGTGGCCGGGCTGCAGCACCTGTTCGGCGCGAGCCGCGACGAGCTGATCGCCACCCGAGCGCTGCGCCGGCAGGCAATCGCCGACGGCGAGCCGCTGGACTTCCGGCCCGAGACGGCCGACGTCCGCGAGGGTGACTGGTCCGTCCCGCCGCCCCCGCCCGGGCTGACCCGGCGGCGGGTCGAGATCACCGGGCCCACCGAGCCCAAGATGGCGATCAACGCGCTGAACTGCGGTGCCGACGTCTGGCTGGCCGACCTCGAGGACGCCAACACCCCGCACTGGCGCAACGTGGTCACCGGGCAGCTGGTGCTCAAGGACGCCGTCCGCGGCAGCCTCGAGTTCACCAGCCCCGAGGGCAAGCAGTACGCCGTCCGGCCCGACGCCGTGCTGCCCACGATCGTCCCGCGCCCCCGCGGCTGGCACCTGGACGAGCGGCACGTGCTCGTGGACGGCGACCCGGTGGTGGGCGCCTTCGTCGACGCCGGCCTCTACCTGTTCCACAACGCGGCCGAGCAGCTGAGCCGGGGCAGCGGACCCTACTTCTACCTGCCGAAGATGGAGTCCCACCTCGAGGCGCGGCTGTGGGCCGACGTCTTCGTGCACTGCGAGCGCGAGCTCGGGCTCCCGCGCGGCTCGATCCGCTGCACGATGCTGATCGAGACCATCCCGGCCGCGTTCGAGATGGAGGAGATGCTCTACGAGCTGCGCGAGCACGCCACCGGGCTGAACGCCGGCCGCTGGGACTACCTGTTCAGCGTGGTCAAGGTCTTCCGCGACGCCGGGGCCGAGTTCGTGCTCCCCGACCGCTCCGCCGTCACCATGACCGCCCCGATGATGCGGGCCTACACCGAGCAGCTGGTGGCCACCTGCCACCGCCGCGGCGCGATGGCCATCGGCGGCATGGCGGCGGCGATCCCCAGCCGGCGCGACGCCGAGGCCAACGAGAAGGCGCTGGCCAAGGTGCGCGAGGACAAGACCCGCGAGGTCGGCGACGGCTTCGACGGCTCCTGGGTCGCCCATCCCGACCTGGTCGGCATCTGCCGCGAGGTGTTCGAGGGCGTGCTCGGCGACGCCGACAACCAGCTGACCAAGCAGCGGGACGACGTCCACGTGACCCGGGAGCAGCTGCTCGACGTCGCCGGTGTCCCCGGCGACCGCACCGAGGCGGGGCTGCGGGCCAACGTCGAGGTCGGCATCCGCTACCTGGCCGCCTGGTTGGCCGGCAACGGCGCGGTCGGCATCCACGGCCTGATGGAGGACGCCGCCACCGCCGAGATCAGCCGCTCCCAGGTCTGGCAGTGGCTGCGCACCGGCGTCGTGCTCGACGACACCGGCGAGACGGTCACCGCGGAGCTCGTGCACCGGATCATCGCCGACGAGGTCGCCGGGATCGGCGAGCTCGACCGGGTCGACGACGCCCGCCGGCTGTTCGAGCAGGTGGCGCTGGCCGACGAGTTCCCCGACTTCCTCACCCTCCCCGCCTACTCCCTCGTCGACTGAGGAAGGACCCCCGTGCCCCCCACGACTTGCACGCTCGCCGCGGGCCCCTGCGCGGGGGCCGACCTGCACGACGGAGCTGCGCGGTGATCCCCGAGGCAGTCCTCGCCGAGCTGGACCGCAGGCTCGGGCCGGTGGACGACGCGCGCCTGGCGGCCTACCCGGGGGAGCGGTCGACCCGGCAGCCGGTGCACACCTGCTACGTGCCCGCCGACGCCGTCGTCCCCGGGCTGGTCGCGTCGTGGGGCGAGCAGGCGCTGGCCGCCCTCGACGAGCACGGCCTGCCCGACCTGGGGCTCGACCCGGCGCTGGTCGAGCAGGTGCTGCCGCGGGTCCGCGAGAAGCTGACCCGCGAGCCGGTCGAGGACCTGCGGGTCGACTCCGAGGACGGCTACCGCGGCCCGCTCGACCGCGAGGACGACGACGTGCGGACGGCGGCGCAGGTGCTGGCCGCCGAGCAGACCCTGCCGCCGTTCTGGGGCACCCGGGCCAAGTCGCTGGAGGGCCCGACGCGGCGCCGCGGCGTCCGGTCCCTCGACCTGTTCCTCGGCGGGCTGGCCGCCCGCGGCCGGGCGGTCGTCACGCTGCCGAAGGTGACCGCGGTCGAGCAGGTCGCCGCCTTCCTGCCGGTGCTCGACGCACTGGAGCAGGCGCACGGCCTGGGCCTGGACCTCGAGCTGCAGGTCGAGACACCCCAGGCGGTGCTCGGGGCCGACGGCACGGCCACCCTGGCGGCGATGCTGCACGCCGGGCAGGGCCGGGTCACCGGGCTGCACTACGGCACCTACGACTACTCGGCGTCCCTGGGCATCGCCGCTGCGCACCAGGCCAGCGACCACCCTGCCGCCGACCACGCCAAGGCGACGATGCAGGTCGCGGTCGCCGGCACCGGGGCGCGGGCGGTCGACGGCTCGACCAACGTGCTGCCGGTGGGTCCGCGCGACCAGGTGCACCACGGCTGGCAGCTGCACGCCGGGCTGGTCCGCCGGGCCCTGGAGCGCGGCTTCTACCAGGGCTGGGACCTGCACCCGGCCCAGCTGGTCACCCGCTACACCGCCACCTACGCCTTCTTCCGGGCCGCGCTGCCGGCCGCCGGAGCACGGTTGGCCGCCTACGTCTCCCGGGTGGACGGCGGGGTGCTGGACGAGCCGGCCACGGCGCGGGCGTTGGCCACGGTGGTGCTGCGCGGGCTGGACTGCGGGGCGTTGGACGTCGCCGAGGTCGAGGCCGCGAGCGGGCTGCGGCGCCCCGCCCTGGACGCACTGGCCGGTCGCGCCTGATCCCGACACGCCGACCGGACCGCCCGCAGCAGCGAAACCGCTGCTCAGCGACGGGTCGGGCGGTCGACCTGTGCGCGCGCACGGCCCTGATGCGTTGTGCGCGGCCGGATCCTCCATGATGTCCCGGAACGGTCAGTCCGGCTGGCCCCGGACGGCGGGAGGACGTGGAGTGCCCGACACCGCCGTGCGCACGCACCGGATCGCCGTCGTCCGGACCGACGACGAGCTGATCGCCGTCTGCCTCCCCTACCTGCGCGAGGGCCTGGCCGCCGGTGACCTGGTGGTCGCCCTGCTCGCCCCCGCCCCGGCCGCCCACGTGCGCGACCAGCTGCCGGGCGTGCTGGTCGTGGACTACCCGGCCGCCACCCCGCGGGAGCCCGAGACGGTGGCCGCGCACACCGAGCTGCTGGCCCAGGCCACGGCCGAGGGCCGCCGGCTCCGGCTGCTCGGTCAGGTCCGCGAGCGGCAGCCCCGGGCGTGGGACGAGCGGCTGCGCGGCGAGATCGCCCACCAGCACCTGTGGGCCGACGCCGCGATGGCCTCGTTGTGCGTGTACGACCGGCGGGTCACCCCGCCCGAGGTGCTGGCCACAGCCCTGCTCGCGCACCCGGAGGTGCTCGTCGACGGTGCGGTGCGGGTCAACGACGCCCACCGGCCCCCGGCCGAGCTCATGGCCGCGCTGCCGGTCCCCGCGGAGCCGGTCCAGCAGACCACCCCGGTGCTCGCGGTGGACGGCGCCCGGTCGCTGCCGGAGCTGCGGCACGCCCTGCAGGCGGCGCTGGCCGGCCGGTTGGGCAGCCCCGATCTCGACGAGGACGTCCACCTGGCGGCCAGCGAGATCGCCGCGAACGCGTTCCGCCACGGCGGGGACCTCATCTCGGCGAGGGTGTGGGCCGACGGGGAACGCGTCGTCGTCACCATCTCCGACTCCGGCACCCGCTTCGACGGCTGCCTGTCCGGGTTCGCACCGGCGCACGGGGCGGACCTCTCCCGCGGCGGCATGGGCCTGTGGTTGGCCCGCAAGCTGTGCGACCACGTCGACACCTGGCGAGGGCCCGAGGGGTTCACGGTCCGGTTGACCACCGCCGTCCGCAGCTGACGGGCCGGCAGTTCGCGGGGCGGCTTGACTCCGGGGTAGCTCACCGCTGAGGTAGTGGTGTGATCGTGGTGACGGCTGCCGGGGGCAGCACGGGGACGGCGGTGGTCCGCGAGCTGCGCTCGCGCGGCCTGGAGGTGCGCGCCGTCGTCGGCAGCGCCCGACCGAGGCCGGAGCTCGACGAGCTCGGGGCCGAGGTCGTGGTCGGCGACCTGGTCGGTGACCCGGCCGGCCTGCCGCTGGCCGGTGCCGACGCGCTGTACCTGATCTGGCCCAACTTCGAGCCGACCGAGGCCGCCGGTGCCCCGACCGCGTTCCGGGCCGCCCGCGAGGCCGGCGTGGGCCGGGTGGTCTACCACTCGGTGCTCCGCCCGCAGCTGCGCGCGATGCCGCACCACGCGGCGAAGGACCGCACCGAGGAGGCCCTGGACGCCGCCGGGGTGCCGTGGCGGGTGCTGCAGCCGTGTGCCTACGCCGACAACCTGGACGGCGCCCTCGCCGCCGCCGCCGAGACCGGCGAGCTGCGCAGCGCCTGGGGGCTGAAGCAGGCCCAGTCCCTGGTCGACCTGCGCGACGTCGCCGCGGCCGCCGCGGTGCTGCTGACCGAGGACGGCCTGGACGGCGGCACCTTCGAGGCGGTCGGGCCGCAGCCGCTGACCGCTCCCGACCTCGCGGCCGCGATGGCCGAGCACCTGGGGCGGCCCGTGACCGCCGTCGACACCCGCGCCCCCGAGCAGGACAGCTACGCCGGGCGGTGCCTGCGCACGATGTTCGAGCACTACCGGGCGCACGGGTTCACCGGCAGTCCCCGGGTGCTCACCGGCCTGCTGGGGCGCCCGCCGCGCAGCTACGCCCAGCACCTCGAGGAGCTGCCCCGTGACCGGTGACGCGATGGACACGATCCTGGCCCAGTGGGCGCGCGAGCGACCCGACCTGGACTGCGCCCCGATGGGGGTCATCGGGCGCATATCGCAGCTGCAGCGCGAGGTGTTCCTGGCCCAGCGGGCCACCTTCGCCCGGCACGACCTGGACGCCCCGTCCTTCGACGTCCTCGCCGCGCTCCGCCGGGCCGGTGCGCCCTACCAGCTCACCCCGACCGCGCTCATGCGCACGGCGCTGGTCACCAGCGGGGCGATCACCCAGCGGCTGGACCGGCTCGAGGAGCGCGGCCTGATCACCCGGGGCCGCAGCGAGTCCGACGGCCGCGCCGTCGTGGTCACGCTGACCGACGCCGGGCGGGCGGCCCTGGACGCCGCGCTGCCCGACCACCTCGAGACCGAGCACGGCATGCTGACCGGGCTCACCGCCGCCGAGCAGGCCCAGCTGGCCGACCTGCTGCGCCGGTTCCTGGTCTCCCTGGGCCGCACCCCGCCCGAGGCCTGACGTCGGGTTCTCGATCGGCCGAGGTTTGCGGGGCCGCCTTACGGCGTAGTGACCACGGGTCGGCGAGCCTTACGGTGTAGGAACCGTGACGGGCGATCCGATGGCACCCCGCCGACCGACGGCGCGGGGCCGTCCTGCCCGTACCCGTCACCGTGCCCTGCGCCCGGGGCGGCCCCGTCCCCTGGAGGAACCCCGTGTGGGCCCTGCTGTCCCGTCGACTGCGCACCTGGGTGCTGCTGACCGTCGCCGTCCCGCTCGTCTCCCGGCTGCTCCGCGGCGCCGGTCAGCGGCTGGAGGCCAAGCGCGGTCCCAGCGGTCTGTCCCGCGGTCTGCGCAAGGCCGGTGACCTGACCGGTCGGGTGGCCCGCACGGGCGCCGCGACCGCCACCGACGCCGCAACCGGCACCCGGCGCGCGGCATGAGCGCAGACGCCCCGGCGCAGCCACCGCTGCAGATCCGGGCCCTCGCCGAGCTCCTGGGCACGGCACTGCTGGTCATCGGCGGTGTGGGCACCGCCGTCGCCGCCCCCCAGACCGGCACCGTCGGGATCGCCCTGGCGTTCGGCCTGTCCCTGCTGGTGCTCGCCTACACGATCGGCCCGGTCTCGGGGTGCCACGTGAACCCGGCCGTGACGCTGGGTGCCCTGGGTGCCCTGGTCGCCCGGCGGATCGCCCCGGCCGCCGCCGGTGTCTACGTCGTCGCGCAGGTGCTCGGCGGCATCGCCGGCGCCGGTGTCGTGCTGGCCTTCCGCAGCTCGGACCCGTCCTTCGACCTGGCCGCCGACGGGCTGGGCACGAACGGCTGGGGCGAGGCGTCGTCGGGCGGCTACGGCATCGGGGGCGCGATCACGGTCGAGCTCGTGCTCACCGCGCTCCTGGTGATGGTCGTGCTCGCGGCCACCGCGCGGACCTCGAACGCCGCGGTGGCCGGGGTCCCGATCGGTCTGGCGCTGGTGGTGGCCCACCTGGTCGCGGTCCCGGTCGACGGCACGTCGGTCAACCCCGCCCGGAGCCTCGGCCCGGCACTGCTGTCCGGTGGCACCGCGCTGTCGCAGGTGTGGCTGTTCGTGCTGGTCCCGCTGGTCGGGGCCGTGGTCGGTGCGCTGCTGCACCGGGTGCTGTGGAGCGCGGACGACGGCCACGCCGCGGTCGCGTCGACGTCCACCCCGGACCCGACCACGCCCGGTTCCCGCAGGTGACCGACCGGCCCGGGCGGATCGCCGCCCGGGCCGGGTGCGGGGTCAGTGCGGGGGCAGGACCGAGGTCGGGACGGCGTCGCCGGCCAGCCAGCAGGTCGCGCCCTCCAGGCTCAGGACGGAGACCTCGGTGACCTCGGTCGGGACGCCGAGCCGGGCCGCGAGCACGGCGGTGGTCTGCAGGACCAGGGCGAGTGCCCGCTGGGCGTCCTCGGCCTCGGTGCCCGACTCCAGGTAGAACACCCCGGCGACGTGCGGGTCCTCCCGGACCACGACCCCGGTCGGCACGTCCAGCTCCAGCGCGAGGCCGAGCTCGAAGGCGTGCGTCTCGGTCGTCTCCACGACCGCGCAGGTCACGAAGCTGTCCACCAGGTACTCCTCTTCCTCGGGGGCATCGGCCGACCCGGGTCGCTGGCCGTCCGGGGGAGGACGGGTGTGCATCCACGGTGTGGCAGGGCCCTGGTGCCCGTCAATGGAGTGGATATACCTCACGGCTAAGAGATCACCCGGAGGAGTGGGAGAACCACTCTCCGAGGTCAAGGTCTGTCGTGGGCAACCGATCAGGACCGGCCCAGCAGCTCCGCCCCCGGCGTCCAGGGCAGGCCGTGGGCGGCGGCGACCGGCTCGCTGGTGAGCTGCCCGCCCAGGCTGGTCAGCCCCTTGGCCAGCACCGGCGAGGTGCGGGCGGCCCCGCGCACGCCGTGGTCGGCCACGGTCACCAGGTAGGGCAGGGTGGCCGAGGTCAGCGCCAGGGTCGAGGTGCGGGCCACCGCCCCGGGGATGTTGGCGACGCAGTAGTGCACGACACCCTCCTCGACGTAGGTCGGGTGCGAGTGCGTGGTCGGCCGGCTGGTCTCGAAGCAGCCGCCCTGGTCGATGGCGATGTCCACGGCGACGCTGCCCGGCCGCATGGAGGCGATCATCTCGCGGCTCACGAGCTTGGGGGCCTTGGTGCCGGGCACCAGGACCGCGCCGATGACGACGTCGGAGTCGGCGACGTAGGCGGCCAACCGCGAGCGGTTGGGCTGGACGAGGTCCAGGCGGCCGTCGAAGACGTCGGAGAGGTAGGCCAGCCGCGAGGGGTTGGTGTCGAAGACCCGGACGATGGCCCGCATGCCGACGGCGATCTTGGCGGCCTCGGTGCCGGAGACGCCACCACCGATGATGGTCACCTTCGCCGCCGGGGTGCCGGGCACGCCGCCCATGAGGATGCCGGCGCCGCCGGCGGGGCTCTCCAGGTGGTGGGCGGCGGCCTGCACGGCCATGCGGCCGGCGACCTCGCTCATCGGCGTGAGCAGCGGCAGCCGGCCGTCGGGGGTCTGCACCGTCTCGTAGGCGATGGAGTCGATCCGCCGCTCGACGAGGAAGTCGGTCAGCGACCGGTCGGCGGCGGCGTGCAGGTAGGTGAACAGCTGCTGGCCCTCGCGGAAGCGGTGGTACTCGGCGGGCACCGGCTCCTTCACCTTCACGACGAGGTCGGCCTCGGCGAACACGGCGTCGGCGTCGGCGACGATGCGGGCGCCGGCCGCGACGTACTCCTCGTCGGGGAACCGGGAGCCGGCCCCGGCGCCGGTCTCGACGACCACCTGGTGGCCGTGGTGCACCAGCTCGGCGGCGCCGTCGGGCTGCAGGGAGACCCGCTGCTCGTTGTCCTTGATCTCGCGGGGGATGCCGATCAGCACGGGGGTCTCCTGGGGTCGGTGAGCTGTGCCACCATCCACCCATCACCTGCGGTCCGGGGCCAGAGGAGTCGAACAAGTGCGCAAGGAACCACCGCCCAGCCGCAGGATCTGCGGTCCTGGCCGGTCGCCGCGGTGAGTGGCCGCACGTTGGACGACGTCGACCGCCGGCTGGTCGAGCTGCTGCTGGCCGACGGGCGCCGCCCGAACAACCAGCTCGCCGCCGCGGTGGGCGTCTCGCCGTCCACCTGCCTGGCCCGGGTGCGGGCCCTGGTCGCCGACGGCGTGATCACCCGGTTCACCGTCGACGTCGACCCCGAGCTGCTCGGCCGGCCGCTGCAGGCGCTGGTGTCGGTGCGGATCCGCACCGGCGCTCGCCACCAGCTGACCGCCTTCGCCGACGGCCTGCGCGCCCTGCCCGAGGTGACGCAGTTCTTCTACCTCGCGGGGGCCGAGGACTTCGTCGTGCACGTCCGGGCGCGCGACACCGCGCACCTGCGCGACTTCGTCACCGACCGCATCTCCACCCAGCCGATGGTGGCGGCCACCAACACCAGCCTGATCTTCGAGCACGACCGCGGCCGCGGTCCCGGCTGACCGGCGCACTGCAGGCCCGCGGCGCGCGGTGCACAGTGGCCGGGTGAGCGACCCCGCTGCCGCCTACCGAGCCGCCCTGCCCGACGGGTGGACCACCGAGCTGGACCTCCGCGGGTACGACCGCACCGGGGTGCCGGTCACCGCGACCGTGTGGCGCTCGGCCGACGGCGCCCGCTCGGGCCACGGGGTCGGCTACGGCGCCACCGAGGCCGCCGCGGCGATCGGCGCGTGGGGCGAGCTGGCCGAGCAGGTGCTGCTCGACGACGCGTTGCTCCACGTGGAACCACGCACGGCCTCCCACCGCGAGCTCCTGCGCGAGCGGGGCGCCGACCGGGTGGCCGATCCGCTCACGCTGGTGCTGCCGGCGGGTGCGGACGTCGACCCCGACCGCCCGCTGCGCTGGTTGCCGACCACCCGGTGGGCCACCGGTGAGGAGGTGCTGGTCCCCGCCGAGTTCGTCGCCCCGCACGCCGGTGGCATCGCCGCACCCCCGCCACCGGGGGGCTGGTTGGTCACCCCCATCACCAACGGCATGGGCGCCGGCGACACGGCCGAGCGGGCGGTGGCGCACGGCATCGGCGAGCTGCTGCAGCGCGACGGCGACACGGTCGACTTCCGGGCGCTGGACACCGGGCGGGTCATCACCGGCATCGACGACCCCGGGACGGTCCGCCTGCTCGCCGACCTGCGGGCCCGGGGCCTGGAGGTGCTGGTCAAGCTGGACAGCACCGAGTTCGCCGTCGTCGTCCACGCGGTGGCCCGCGACGCCGCGGCCGACCCGCCCGTCGTGCTCAGCGCGATCGGCGAGGCCGCCGCCCCCGACCGGGCCGAGGCGGTGCGCAAGGCGGTGCTGGAGCTGGCCTCCTCCCGCGCCCGGCGGGCCTTCGCGTTCGGGCCGCTGGACCGCGTGCGCGAGCTGCACCCGGGCTACCTGGCCGCCGAGCTCGCCGTCCCCCTCGGCCCGCAGGAGGACCGTGCCCTCGCCGCGATGACGGCGTGGGGAGGGCTGACGACGCCTCAGCTGGACGACCTGCTGGCCCCGCTCTGGCGACGTACCACCGAGGTGGCCTGCACCGACCTGCCGACGTCGGACGTCGTCGGGCCGGCCGGCACCCTGGCCCTGCACCGGGAGCGGCTCGCCGGGTTCGACCTGCTGGTCGCGCCGGTGCAGGTCGGCGACGTGCACGTGGCCAAGGTGCTGGTCCCGGGCCTGGAGGTCGAGACGCTCTCGTACGGCCGCATCGGCGAGCGGGTGCTGCGCCGGCTGCTCGACCGCGGGTCGCCGCTGGTCGGGCTCGGCGTCCCGACCTCCCCGGACCGGCGGCCGGTCCGGCTCACGACCGAGGCCACCGAGCGGGTCGGCGGCCCGGCCTGGCTGGACGTCGCCGCGGTGGCGCGCACGGTCGGTGCGCTCTACCCGCTGTACCGCGAGCCCAGCCGGCACGCCCCGCAGCGGTTGGGCTGAGCCTCAGCGCAGGCCGCTGCGGGCGACGCCCTCCACGAACTGGCGCTGGAAGATCGCGAACACGACCAGCACCGGCAGGGTCGACAGCAGGGCCATGCCCATCAGCGCCGGGTAGTCGGTGCCGTACTCGCCCTGCAGGAACGCCAGCCCGATCGGCACGGTGAACAGCTGCTGGTCGTTGAGCACGATCAGCGGCCAGGCGAACTCGTTCCACCGGTACATGAACGTGAGGATCACCAGGACGGCGATCAGCGGCCGGCTCATGGGCAGGACGATCGACCAGAAGATCCGCAGGTGGCCCGCACCGTCGAGCCGGGCGGCCTCGAGCACCTCGTCGGGGATGCCGAGCATGAACTGCCGGCACAGGAAGATGCCGAACGCCTCGGCCGCCCGCGGGATGATCACCGCCCAGTAGGAGTTGATCCAGCCCAGCCCGGCGACCAGCTGGAACTGCGGCACCATCACGACCTGCACCGGGATCATCAGCGTCGACACGATCATCACGAACACGACCTGCTGGCCGCGGAACCGGTACTTGGCCAGCACGTACCCGGCCAGCAGGTTCAGCGTCACCGACAGCGCCATGGCCACCAGCGCGATCGCGGTCGAGTTGAGGAAGAACTGGCCGAAGGGGAGCAGGTCGAAGGCGCGCCGGAACCCGTCGAGCGTGGGGTTCTCGGGGAAGAAGCGCAGCGGCCCGCTGGTCAGCGCGCCCTGGTCGCTGAACGCGGTGATGACCATCCAGTACAGCGGGAAGACCATGACCAGGGCGCCGGCCACCAGGGCCACCGCCCGCCACGAGGCCCAGCCGGCCCCGCTCTGCAGGGACCGGCCGGTCCGTCGTGCGGCGGTCACAGGTCGGCCTCCTGGGCGCGCTGCCGGCGGTACCAGAGCGCGGTGAGCACGGCGATGAACAGGTAGGTGACCACCCCGATGGTCGCCGCGTAGCCCTGCCGGCGGGCGTCGAAGCCCTCGGCGTAGGCGTAGGTCACCAGCATCTCGGTGGCGTTGCCCGGCCCGCCACCGGTGAGCACGTAGACGATGTCGAAGACCTGGAAGCTCTCGATCACCCCGAGCACGACGAGGAAGATCGTCGTCGGCTTGAGCAGCGGGACGGTGATGTACCAGAGCTGCGCCCACCTCCCCGCGCCGTCGGTCTGCGCGGCCTCCAGGTACTCCTTGGGGATGGACTGCAGGCCGGCCAGGTAGACCACCATGACGAAGCCGACCTTGGTCCAGATGCTGATGAGCACCAGCGAGCCCATCGCGCCGGCCGCGTCGGACTGCCAGGGGACGCCGTCCAGACCGGACGAGCGCAGCAGCCGGTTCACCACGCCGACGTTCTCGTTGAAGATCCACCGGCCGGCGACCGCGACGACGACACCGCTGATGACGTAGGGGACGTAGTAGATCGCCCGCAGCACCCCGCGCCCGCGCAGCGGCCGGTTCATCGCCAGCGCGATGCCCAACCCGATGACCAGCGACACGGGGACGGTGAGCAGCGCGTAGAGGCCGGTGTTGGCGGTGGCCCGCCAGAAGGTGGAGTCGCCGAACAGCTCGGCGTAGTTGTCGGCGCCGACGAACTCCCGCGGCCCGAAGCCCGACGACGAGTACAGCGACAGCCACACCGTGGCCAGCAGCGGCACGAACAGGAAGACGGCGAAGACGACCAGGTTCGGGGAGAGCAGGCTCCACGCGGCGACCGTGTCCCGGGAGACCCTGCGCCTGCGGGGCGGCGGGTCCCCGGGCACGGGGGCGGTGACGGCCGCGGGCGCCGCCGTGGTCACGAGAGCCGCCCCGCGATGTCCTCCGCCAGGGCGGCCAGCACCTCGCCGGGGTCGTCGCCGGCCAGGAAGGCCTGCTCGAGCCGGTCGACCATCGAGGCGTTGACCGCGTTGAACTGCGGCACGGTCACCTGGGCCGACAGCTCGGGGGTGATGGTGGTGGCCTGCTCCACGAACAGCTCCATGAGGTCGGGGCGGACGGCGTAGTCCAGCCGCTCGCCGAGCAGGGCGGTGCGGGTGGGCAGCACGGTGGCCTGCTCGCAGAACAGCGCCTGCTGCTCGTCGTCGGACAGGAACGCCAGGAAGTCCGCCGCCGCCTCGGGGTTCACCGACTGCGCGGTGGCCACGACGGCGTTGCCGCCCAGGTCGGCCGAGGCCCGCTCGTCGGCCGGCAGGAACGTCGCGCCGTACTCCCGGCCGGCCGACACGAACGCCGGGTCGATGGTCGGGAGCAGGAAGTCCCCGGCGAAGACCATCGCGATGGTGCCGGTGGTGAACAGCTCGTCGACGTAGGAGCCCTTGGTCGACGTCGTGGGCGGGACCAACCCGTCGGTGAAGAAGCCCTGGGTGAAGGCCAGCGCGTCGCGGCCCGCGCGGCTGTCGACCGCGGGCTGGGTGAGGTCGTCGGTGAGCAGCCGGCCGCCGAGCTGGTCGACCCAGTTCAGCCAGCGGTAGGCCCCGGCCAGCTGCCAGTTCACCCCGAAGGCGAACTGGGCGTCGCCGGTCGGCAGTCCGGCGGCGATGCTCCGGAACTCGTCCCAGCTCCAGGCGTCGTCGAGGCTGGTGGGGATGCGGGCACCGGCGAGGGCCTCGGTGTCGTAGAGCACCAGCGAGGTGTCGGTGTGGTGCGGCACGCCGTACACCCGGTCCGCGTTCCGGACGGCCGAGACGAAGGCGTCGCCGAACCCGTCGAGGAACCCCGCCGGCAGCAGGTCGGTGAGGTCGAGCAGGGCGCCGCCGGCGGCGTAGATGCCGATGTCCTGGTAGGTGACCCGGAACAGGTCGGGCCCGCGGTCGCTGGCCAGGTTGGCGTCGACCCCGGTCAGCGCCTCGGAGAACGGGACCACGTTGAACACCACCGGGACCCCGCTGGTCGCCGTCCAGCGCTCGGCCACGGTGCGGAACGCGGCCAGCTCGGCCTCGCCGGCCCACAGCGTGAAGCTGAGCCGGCCCTCGCGGCTGGCGGTGCCGTCGCCGCGCTGCAGGGCAAAACCCGTGCCGCAGCCGGCCAGCGCCAGCGCGCCGACCGCCGAGGCGCCGAGGAACCCTCGTCGGGAGAGCGGTGACCTGATCACGGGCTGACCTTGGGGGTTGGCTGTGCGCCGCACCAGTCGATCTTGTGCGGCGGGTTTCCTCAGGCCAGTCGCTCGACCGCGGCGTTCGACGTCCACAGCCGGATGCCGGCCGCGGCGACCGCGGCGTCCCCGGGTGCGGTCGGGTCGAACGGCGTGCCACCCAGCCAGGCCCACCCGGCCGGACGTCGCCCGACCACCTCGGTCAGCCGGGCCAGCGGACGGTGCACCTGGCGCTCGACGTCGGCCGGGGTGCGCACCGACGCCGAGCTGGCGTGGGTGGCGGAGTGCCCGCAGACGACGTGCCGGGTGGCCAGGTCGGCCAGGGCGTCCCAGGTCATGGCCAGCGGTGCGTCGCCGGGCAGGTCCTCGTCGAGCACCCCGAGGTCGTGCTCGGCCGCGAAGGCCCGCTGCTGCGCCGGCGGGCAGTCCAGGAACTCGGTCGGCGGGTAGAACCAGCCGACCAGGCCCAGCTCCTCGCACAGCGGGGCCGCGACCTGCGCGGCGCTGGCGAACCCGTCGAAGAACGCGGGGACGACGCCCGGGCGCGGGTCGGCCCAGCGGCCGGTGTCCAGCGCGCTGTGCAGGGCGGCCTCGGTGACCGGGGAGAAGCGCTCGGCGTACCACTCCAGCTCCCGGCGCAGCTCCGCGGCGTGGGAGGCCGGGGTGTTGTGCCAGTTGACGACCCGCAGGTGCCGTCCGTGCAGCACGGCGTCGACCACCCGGCTGGCCTCCGCGTCGCGCGCGGCCGCGTCGGGCCGGTCGGTGTCGCCGGGCCGCCACGCCGCCAACGACCCGGCACCCGGGCTGACCGGGACGTCGGGGGTCGGGCGGAGCCGGAGGTGGGCCAGCGCGGCGAGGGCGTCCTGGACGGTCGTGTCGGGGTCGGCGTCGCGCAGCACCTCCCATGCGCGCTGCACCTGGCCGGCCAGCGCCCGGTCCTCCGGGTCGGGTGTGCCGGTGGTCGCCGTCCCGGTGTGGTCGAGCAGCGCGACCAGCATCGCGACGCCGGCCCGGTCCTCGTCCTCGGCGGCCACCGCACGGGCCGCAGCGAGCAGGTCGTCGTCGGTGGTCACCCGCCGGATGCAACCACCGAGCGAGGGCGTCCGCCCGCGACGCCGCGGATCAGACGGTCGCGGGGAGGGCGGCGCCGGTCGACCCCCGGACGACCAGATCCTGCCTGAGGACCGTGGTCCGGCGGGTGGGGTGCTCGGCCCCCATGAGCTCGAGCAAGGTGGTCGCGGCCAGCCGACCGGACTCCTCGAAGGGCTGCCGGATGGTGGTCAGGCCGACCGCGGCGGCGACGTCCCCGTCGTCGCACCCGGTCACGGCCAGGTCGGTGGGTACGCGCAGCCCGCGCTCGGCGGCGGCGTGCAGCACCCCCACGGCCAGCGTGTCGTCGTGTGCGGCCACCGCGGTCAGCGACCCGTCGGCGAGCAACCCGCCGGCGGCGACCCGGGCGGCGTCGACGGAGTGCGCGGTCGACACGACGCGCTGCAGCTCCAGCGGGTGGCCGGCCGCAGCCAGCTCGGCGGCGAACGCCTGGGACCTCTGCACCCCCTGTTGGGGGTGTGCCGCCACCTCGTGCTCCTCGGTCAGGTACCCGATGCGGGTGTGCCCGGCGTCGAGCAGGTGCCGGGCCACCAGCCGGCCGCTGAGTGCGTTGTCGCTGACGACGCAGCTGAACCGGGCGTCCTCGGAGTCGACGAGCACGGTCGGGAGGGAGGCGGCCAGCAGGCGCTCGGCGGCCTCGTCGTCCAGCGGGATGCCCATGACCACCAGCCCGTCGAGCCGGCTGCCCAGGGGGAGCCGGGACAGCAGGAGGGAGGTGCGGGAGGCCGCGGACTCCTCGTCGTAGGTGCAGACCTCGAGGTTGGCCTTGTTCAGCACCTCCAGCAGGCCGGCCAAGCGGCGCATGTAGGAGGAGTAGGCGACGAAGGGGGCGATCACGCCGATCCGGCCGACCCCCTTGCGGGCCTGGTTCACCGCTTCCGACTTGGGCGTGAAGCCCAGCGACTGGGCGGCCTGCAGCACGCGGCGCCGGGTGTCCTCGCGCACCCGGTCGGGCCGGTTCAGGGCGTTGGAGACCGTCGAGATGCTGACGCCGGCCGCATCGGCCACGTCGTAGATCGTCACGCTCGCTCGGCCCATGCGACTCATCATGCCTCCTCCGGCACACTTAGAAGTGCTTTTACAGAATCGCTTTACATGTGCCCGGCGTCACCGTACGGTCCCGGTCGACACCCACCGACCGGAGGACCCCGCGATGACCAAGCGCCGTGCACACCTGCTCAGGACCCGTGGCCGCACGACCGCCACCGCCGTGGCCACGACCGCCGTGGCGGTCCTCCTCGCCGGGTGCGGGGGCGGTGCGGACGGCGGTCAGCCGCAGGGCACCCCGAATGCGTCCGCCGAGCCGTGCGGCGTCGCCGACTCCCTGGTCTTCGCCAACGGGGCCGGGCCCTCCACCCTCGACCCCGGCACCATCGACCAGAGCGCGTCGACCTACATCCAGCCCGCCTACGAGCCGCTGATCCGCCGCGACCAGGACGGCGAGTACGTGCCCGCCCTGGCCACCGAGTGGGGCTACGTCGGCGAGGGCAACACCACGTTCCAGCTCACGCTGCGCGACGGGGTCACCTTCGCCGACGGCGGCGAGCTGACCGCCCAGGGCGTGGTGGACCACTTCACCTACCTGCAGCAGGCCGGCGGGTCGTCGTCGGCCCTGCTGGCCGGGTGGACCTTCACCGTCGACGGCCCGATGCAGCTCACCATCCAGATGGCCGCGCCCAACCCGATCCTCGAGGAGCTGCTCTCCCAGGACTGGGTCATCGGCATGGTCATCAGCCCGGTGGCGCTGCAGGACCCCTCCGAGCTGGGCACGACCACCGCCGGCGCCGGTCAGTACGTGCTCGACCCCGCCCGCACCGTGGCCGGTGACACCTACGTCTACACGGCCAACCCCGACTACTGGGACCCCTCGGCGGTCCACTACGACGAGCTGACCATCCGGGTGATCGCCAACCCCAACAGCCTGCTCAGCGCGATGCAGACCGGCGAGGTCGACGCCGGCATCGGTGACTTCACCACGGCCTCGGCCGCCCGCGGCGCCGGCCTGCAGGTCGCCGCGCAGCCCACCGTCTGGCAGGGCCTGGGCCTGTTCGACCGGGCCGGGTCGATCTCGGCGCCGCTGGCCGACCAGCGGGTGCGCCAGGCCATCAACTACGCGATCGACCGCGAGGCGGTGACCACGGCGCTCTACGCCGGCGACGGCGTCGCGACGTCGGAGATCGCGCTGCCGGGCAGCGATGACTTCAACGAGGACACCGCCGACCGCTACGCCTACGACCCCGACGAGGCCCGCCGGCTGCTCGCCGAGGCCGGCTACCCCGACGGCTTCACCCTGGACGTGCTGTCCACCGACTTCGCCAGCATCGGGACGGCGGGCCAGGCCGTGGCCGGCCAGCTGGAGCAGGTCGGCATCACGGTCAACCTGGTCCAGGAGGAGGTCAACTCCTACATCACCGACCTGTTCTCCGCGTCCTACCCGGCGGCCGCCGTCGGGCTGGGCTCCCCGCCGGTGCACATCAGCGCCACCCTGGCCGTGGCCCCGACCGGTCCGTTCAACCCCTTCCGGACCGAGGACGCCGAGCTCGCGGACCTCTACACCCAGGCCGCCGCCGCCGCGCCGGAGGAGCGGACGGCGCTCAACCAGCAGATCGTCGCCCGGGTCCAGGAGCTCGCCTGGTTCGCCCCGGTGACCTTCACCCCCGTCTACTACTACGGCTCCACCACCACCGGTGGCCTCGTGGTCAGCGAGAAGAACCGGCTGCTGGACCCCGTCGACCTGTTCAGCACCGAGTGCTGAGGCGGTGACGACCGTGGTCCCGAAGCTCCTCGCCCGCTGGCTGGTGAGGTCGACCCTGCTGGTCCTCCTGGTCTCGGCCCTCACCTTCGTGCTGGTGTCGCTGACCCCGGGTGACCCGGCCCGGACGATCCTGGGCCAGTCGGCCACCCAGGAGCAGTACGAGGCCCTGCGCCTGCAGATGGGCCTGGACGAACCGCTGCTCACCCGGTACGGCTCGTGGCTGGCCGACGCGCTGCACGGTGACCTGGGTGCCTCGCTGTTCTCCGGCGAGGCGGTCACGTCGTTGATCGGCCAGCGGCTGGGGGTGACCCTGACGCTCATCGTCGGCGGGGTGCTCGCCGCGGGCCTGCTCGGGGTCGCCCTCGGGGTGGTCAGCGCGCGCAGCACCGGCGTGCTGGCCCGGGTGGTCGACGTGGCGTCCCTCGTCGGGTCGGCCATCCCGCCGTTCTGGCTGGGCCTGGTGCTCTCCGCGGTCTTCGCGGTCGGCCTCCGGCTGGTCCCGGTGGTGGGCTACACGTCCCCGGCCGTCGACCCGGCCGCCTGGTTCCTGTCGATCCTGCTGCCGGTGGCCACCCTGGCGCTGGCCGGCACCGCCATCGTGGCCAAGCAGACCCGGGACGCCATGCGCGACGAGCTCGGCAAGGACTACGTGCTGGTGCTCCGGTCGCACGGGGCCACCGAGTGGACGGTGCAGATCAAGCACGCGCTGCGCAACGCCGGCGTGCCGGTGGTGACCGTCCTCGGCGTCCTCCTCATCGGTCTGCTCGGCGGCACCGTCCTGGTCGAGTCGGTGTTCAGCCTGCCCGGGCTGGGCGGGCTCGCCGTGACCAGCACCCTGCGCCACGACCTGCCGGTGATCCAGGGCGTCACCGTCCTGTTCGCCGTCGTCGTGGTCGCCGTCAACCTGCTCGTCGACCTCGTCAACGCCTGGATCAACCCGAAGGTCAGCGCATGAGCCCGCACCGCACCAGCACGACCGCCCCGGCGCCGCTCGACGACGTCCCGGGCGGGACCCCCGGCGGGCTGCTCCCCGCCGGCCCGGTGATCGCCGACCCGGCACCGCCGGCCGGCGGCCGGGGTCGCAGCTCCCTCCGCGGACTGCGCAGCCACCCGGTCGCGGCGGTGGCACTGGGCTGGTTGGCCGTCGTCCTGGTCGGCGTCACCGTGGGCCCGGCGCTGCTGTCGTACGGCCCGCTGGACCAGGACCTGACGAGCGTGCTGTCGGGTCCGACCGCCCAGCACTGGCTCGGCACCGACGGGCTGGGCCGCGACGTGCTCGCCCGGCTGCTCGTCGGCGGTCGGCCCACGCTGGCCGGCGTCCTGCTCGCGGTCGCGGTCTTCCTGGCCGTCGCCGTCCCCGCCGGGGTGCTGGCCGGGTACTTCGGCGGCTGGGTGGACCGGGTCGTCGTGCTCGTCTCCGAGCTGCTGTTCGCGATCCCGGGCATCATCCTGCTGCTGGTCATGCTGGCCGTGTTCGGCAACAGCGTGGTGATCGCGATGACCACCCTCGGCGTGCTGGCCAGCGGCGGTCTGATCCGGGTGCTGCGCAGCAGCACGATGGCCGTCAAGCAGGAGCTCTACGTGCGGGCCGCCCGCACGTCCGGGCTCACCGAGCCCCAGATCCTGCGCCGGCACGTGCTGCCCCGCCTGGCCGGGCCGATCACCGTGCAGACGTCGCTGTTCGCCGGTGGCGCGATCCTGGTGGAGACCGCCCTGGGCTTCCTCGGGTTCGGCACCCCGCCGCCGGCGCCGTCCTGGGGCAACCTGGTCGCCACCGCGTCCCAGGCCATCAACACGCAGCCCTGGCTGCTGGTGCCCACCGGCGCCGCGATCATCACGACCGTGCTGGCCCTGGGCCTGGTCGGCGACGCAGCCCGCGACCTGACGGCGGCGCGCCGCTCCGGCGGCCGGACCCCGCGCCCGGGGACGGTGCCGGTCGCTGCCCCGTCGTCCGGCCCGCTGCCTGCGGACCCCACGGCGCTGCTGAGCGTGCGCGGGCTGTCCGTCGCCACCCCGGGACCGCTGGGCCCGGTGCGGGTCGTCCAGGAGGTCTCCTTCGACGTCCGGGCCGGTGAGGTCGTCGGTCTGGTCGGCGAGTCCGGCTGCGGCAAGTCCGTCACCAGCATGGCCGTGCTCGGTCTGCTGCGGGAGGGGCTGTCGGTCGAGGCGGGGTCCATCACCTTCGCCGGCGAGGAGCTGGTCGGGATGCCGTCCCGCCGGCGCCGGGCGCTGCGCGGCCACGGCATGGCGTTCATCTCCCAGGAGCCGATCGCGAGCCTGGACCCCGCCTTCTCGGTGGGCCAGCAGCTCGGCGAGGTCGTCCGGCGGCACACCGGGGTGTCCCGCCGGGCTGCCCGCCGGCGGGTGCTGGAGCTGCTCGCGTCCGTCAGGCTCCCCGACCCTGCCGCCGTGGCCCGCAAGCACCCGCACGAGCTGTCCGGCGGCATGGCCCAGCGCATCGGCATCGCCGCCGCGTTGGCCGGGAACCCGCGGCTGCTCGTCGCCGACGAGCCCACGACGGCACTGGACGTCACCGTGCAGGCCGAGATCCTCGACCTGCTCGACGAGCTGCGCCGCACCCAGGACCTCGCCGTGGTGCTGGTGACCCACGACTTCGGCGTGCTGGCCGACATCTGCGACCGGGCGGTGGTCATGTACGCCGGCGAGGTCGTGGAGACCGCGCCGGTCGCCGACCTGCTGACCTCCCCCCGGATGCCCTACTCGGCGGCCCTGCTGCGGTCCAACCCTGCGGGGGTCCCTGCCGGCTCGACCCTGCCGGCCATCGGCGGGTCGGTGCCCGCACCGGCCGACTGGCCGGTGGGCTGCCGGTTCCAGGACCGGTGCGCCTTCGCCACCGCTGACTGCGCGGCGGGCCCCGTCCCGCTGGTGGAGCTGGGCCCCACCCGCAGCGCCCGCTGCCTGCGGATCCCGGAGCTGGCCTCGGCGCAGGCAGCCCCAGCCACGCCGATCCGCGCCGGCCGGGTCGCGGCACCGGCGGGTGCGCCGTTGCTGCAGATCGAGGGTCTGGACGTCCGCTACGGATCAGGCCGGTCGGGCCACCTCGCGGTCGAGGGGGTCTCCCTCTCGCTGGCCGCCGGTCGTACGTTGGGCCTGGTGGGCGAGTCCGGCGCCGGCAAGTCCACCATCGGGGCCGCGGTCCTCGGGCTGGTGCCGGTCAGTGCCGGGACCATCCGGTTCGACGGCCGCGACATCACCCACCTCGGCGGCCGCGACCGGCGGGCGCTGACCCGGGAGGTCCAGGTGGTCTTCCAGGACCCCTTCAACAGCCTCAACCCGGTGCGCACCGTGCGGCAGACCCTCGAGGAGCCGCTGCGGCTGAACCTGGGCCTGTCCAGAGCCGACACCTGCGCGCGGGTGACCGAGCTGCTGGGCCAGGTCGGGCTCCCGGCCCAGGCCGCCGACCGGTACCCGGCGCAGTTCTCCGGCGGTCAGCGGCAGCGCATCGCGATCGCCCGGGCGCTGGCCGTGCAGCCCCGGCTGATCGTGTGCGACGAGGCGGTCAGCGCGCTGGACCTCTCGGTGCAGGCCCAGGTGCTCAACCTGCTGCAGCAGCTGCAGGCCGACCTCGGACTGGCCTACCTGTTCGTCAGCCACGACCTCGAGGTGGTCCGGCACATGGCCGACGACGTCGCCGTCCTGCGGCACGGCACGCTGCGCGAGGTCGGCCCGGCCGCGCAGGTCTGCACCGACAGCGCCGACCCGTACACCCGCACGCTCATGGCCAGCGCTCCCGTGCCCGACCCCGCCGTGCAGGCCCGCCGGCGCGAGCAGCGCCGCGCCCTGCGAGCGGGGGCGGCCCTGTGACCGCACCGTCCACCACCCGACCCGTACCAGGAGGAGAACCCGCCGTGACCACCGTCGACGACCGGCATGCCGCAACGGCGCCAGATCCCGCACTCGCCGCCCGTCTCGCCCTCGCGATGCAGGCGATGGACGCCACGGTGCAGTGGCCGCCGGCCTCGCCTGCCCCGGGTCAGTCGGAGCGGCAGTGGGCGGCCGAGGTCGCCGCGCACCGCGCGCACCACGACGCGATGGCCATCGGCTTCTCGACCCTCGTGCCCCCGGTGGCGCCCAGCGAGGACCCGGCCGCGGCCGGCGTGGGTGTCAGCGCGGCGGTCGTGCCGGTCGCCGACGGCGAGGGGGCGCAGGGCGCCAAGGTCTACCGGCCCGCCGGCGAGGGCGCCCGGCCGGGCCTGCTGCTGCTGCACGGCGGCGCCTGGTGGATGGGCGGCGGGGCGACCGCGTTCTCCATCGGTGACGTGCTGTGCCGCCGGCTGGCCGCGGAGCTGGACGTCGTGGTGGTCAACTTCGACTACCGGCTCGCCCCCGAGCACCGCTTCCCGGCCGGCCTGGACGACGCGGAGTCCGCGGTCGACTGGATGGTGCGCCACGCCGAGGACCTGGGCATCGACCCGCACCGGCTGGCCGTCTACGGCATCTCCTCCGGCGGCAACCTGGCCGCCGCCCTCGCCCACCGGCTGCGCGGCTCCGAGCGGGCCCTGTGCCTGGCCGTGCTCCAGGTCCCGGTGCTGGACCTGCGCTTCGTGTCCGACTCCATCAAGGCAGACCCCGAGGCGCTGGCCACCGACGTGCTGCGTGAGCTCTACCTGGCACCGGGCACCGCGGTCGAGGACCCCGAGGTGTCCCCGGCGCTGGCCACCGACGTCGCCGGGCTCCCGCCCACGGTCGTCGTCGTGGGCACCCGGGACTCCCTGCACGACGACGGCGTCCTGCACGCCGAGACGCTGGCCGCGGGTGGTGTCGAGTGCACGCTGCTCAGCTACGACATGACGCACTCCATCGCCACGGCGGAGGTCGCCGAGCAGTGGGTCCGCGACGTCATCACGCACAGCCGCCTCGTCCTGGCGCAGACGGCATGAGCGACGGCGTCGTGGCGGCCGCGGCGTCCTACCGGGCCGGTGCGGGCGAGCCACTGGTCCTGGTGCACGGGGCCGAGACGAGCTGGCGCGTCTGGCGCCCGGTGCTGGACCTGCTGACGCCCCACCACGAGGTCTTCGTCCCCACCCTCCCCGGGCACCGCGGTGGGCCGCCACTGCCCGGCCCGGTCGGCGTCGACCTGTTCGTCGACTGCCTGGAGGCATACCTCGACGAGGCCGGACTGGGCACGGTGCACGTCGCCGGCAACTCGTTGGGCGGCATCATCGCCCTGGAGCTCGTGCGACGTGGCCGCGCCCGCTCGGCGGTCAACCTCTGCGGGCCGTCCGGGGGGTCGACGGAGTCCTTCCTCGCCTTCCACGGGCGGGCCATGGCCGCCGCGCGGCTGGGCCGGGTCCCCGGGCTGACCAGGGCCATGGTGTTCCTCGGCGCCCGTTCGGCCCGGGTCCGCCGGACGATGCTGACCGGGGGCGTCGTCCACGGGGACCGGATGACCCGGGCGGACTTCGAGTCGCTGTTCGCCGACGGGGCGTTCGCCGATGTCGGCCGGCACCTGGTGCCGTGGCTGCTCGACGGGCACCGGCTGCAGCCCTTCGACGTCGGGTCGGTGCCGACCGTGGTCGCGTGGGGCGAGCACGACGGAGCCGTGCCGCTCGAGGAGTTCGGCCACGCCACCCACGAGCTGGCCCGCGGCTCACGGCTGGTCGTGCTGCCCGGCACAGCGCACATGCCGGTGTACGACGACCCGGAGGCCGTGGCGCGCCTGCTCCTCGAGACGGCGATGGCCGCCCGGCGCGGCTGAGGGCCCACGGGTCCGGGCTCGTCGCTGTGGACGAAGGCGCACGGCCGGCGAACGGCGACGCCGCCCGGCTCGCCCGGCTGCGGACGGCGGCGCTGGCCGACGAGGACGGCGCGACCTCCGCGCGGCACTGGGCCGGCGGGCGGTCGCCGCCGTACGTTCCGTGGGGTGAGGCAGGGGCTGACGGCGCCGGTCACCGCGGGCGTCGTCTCCGCGCTGGTCGGGTTCACCAGCTCGTTCGTCGTCCTGCTGGCCGGGCTGGCCGCCGTCGGGGCCACCCCCGCCCAGGCGTCCAGCGGGCTGCTCGCGGCCAGCGTGACCCCGGGCGTGGCGTGCGTCGTGCTGTCGGTGTCCACCCGGATGCCGATCGCCGCGGCCTGGTCCACCCCCGGGCAGCACTGCTGGTCACCACCGGGAGTGTGATCGGGGCTGGCCGGCGGCGGTGGGGGCCTTCCTGGTCACCGGGGTGCTGGTGGTGGTGACCGGCCTGGTGCCGCAGCTCGGGGCGCTGGTGGCCCGGATCTCGGCGTCGGTGGCGCAGGCGGTGCTGGCCGGGGCCCTGCTGCAGATCTGCCTGCAGACGGTCACCGGGCTGCAGCGGTCGGTCCGGTGGTCGTCGTCTGGCTGCTCGGGCTGCGGTTCGCCCCGCGCTGGGCCGTGCCGCTGGCCCTCCTGGCCGCCGCGGTGGTCACCGTGACCACCGCGGACGGTGCGGTGGGGTCGCTGGCGCCCGCCGTCGAGCTCACCGCGCCGACTCTCACCTAGCTGTGATGTCCAGGCAGGTTGTCCAGCCGGGTGATCGGCGGTAGGGCTCCGGTGGCGCTGTGGGGCCGGTGGTGGTTGTAGAAGTGCAGCCATCCTGGCAGGGCGTCGCGGCGTTGTTGTTCGGAGTCGTAGAAGCGGGCGTAGGCCCAGCCCTCTGCCATGGTGCGGTGGAACCGTTCGATCTTGCCGTTGGTCTGTGGCCGGTAGGGGCGGGTGCGCTTGTGCACGATCCCGAGGCCGGCGCAGGCGTCGCGCCAGGCGAAGGACCGGTAGGCAGACCCGTTGTCGGACAGCACCCGTTGGACGGTGACCCCGCGGGCGGCGAACCAGGCCACTGA